>NZ_JACJRV010000179.1 GCF_014697475.1 Nostoc sp. FACHB-152 | reverse complement strand
GCAAACGATGGAAATTGTGTTTGATGATTATTTGCCGCAATGGAATTACACTGCTAAACCACAGGTGACATAATTCTGGATTCTATTTAATCCGCATTCCTGAGTGAACAACAGATTTTCATCAACGACGAATCTTGCCCTTCTCTCAATGAAATCCGTAGTCAAGTCCGCCGAACTTCATCCCATTACGGTGGCGTTGGGCTTGTGATTGTTGATTATCTGCAACTAATGGCTGAAGCTGCTGACTCCAAGGCAAATATGACTGAACGTGTTGCCGAAATCAGCCGAGGATTGAAGAAACTCGCTAAAGATTTGGATGTTCCAGTTCTGGCTCTCTCCCAGTTAAGCCGTGAAGTTGAACACCGCAACGATAAACGCCCCATACTCAGCGATTTGCGTTCCAGTGGTGCTGTTGAGCAAGACAGCGATGTTGTCATCATGCTCTACCGCGAAGAAATGTACAACGAAAATACCCCAGATCGGGGCATTGCTGAGTTAATCGTTCGCAAGCAGCGCAATGGCCCTACTGGCACTGTCAAGCTTTTGTTTGACCATCAGTTTATCTCCTTCAAGAATTTGTCTCGTGGTCGGGGGTTTTAATAAATATGAGTACGATCTACCAAGAACTCCTCAACCAGTGGGCTAATCTTGCACCTGACGAATGCTCTTTTACAGACCGTGACTACAAGTTCAAGGTCAAAATCCTGCCCACAGTCGAAAAGCGCAATTCAAACAATGCTTCGCGTGTGGTTAGTTCTGAAAATATCGAGTGGCGTTTGTCCACCCACGAAGGGCAAGCTTTAGAACAACTGAACTTCGTGCTGTTAACCATCATTAATCACTGCACTACTCGACAAGCCAGCATCGGGTTTACTTTTACTGAACTTGGGATTACTGCGGTTATCTGCAATGGTTTGAAATCTCAACCACATCCTCATGCTGCGATGTCTAGCGACAAGCCGCAAAGCGTCTACGCTGCGTTGGACGCATACATTCAACTACTGGAATTTTAGACGTGATCAAACCATATTACACCGACCAATACATTACCTTGTACAACGCCGACTGCCGTGATATTCTCCCCTTACTAGAAGGACAATACTTCGGCTGGACAGATCCCCCGTATAACGTTGGAAAAAACTATGGCGTGTGGAACGATAGTTTATCTGATGATGAGTATTTGAGCTTTTGTAGCGAGTGGATTGCACAATTTCAAAATCTCTGCCCGGAAAATTGCATATTCACTCCTCGCAAATACTTCCTTGATTATTGGTCAATGCTAGGACGGCAGTACAAACAAATAATCCTGACTTGGACTCCAGAAGGGGCTATTAGAAACGGCTTTGTTAGTCAACACTCTAGTCTTTTAACCAACGCCAAACCCAAACAGCGCACAAAAGACGTTTGGCACAATCTACAAATGCCAGGACTCGGCTGGTTTTTTCATGAACAGTCTTTTGGACATCCTGGCTATACGAGTGAGGATTTAACGAATCACGTTCTCAGTAATTTGGCGAACCCAAATATGGACATACTTGACCCTTTTTGTGGCACTGGAACTACGCTCAAGTGTGCTAAAGACCTCAATCGTCGGGCTGTGGGCATTGAAATTAACGAACAATACTGTGATATTGCTGCTACGCGGTTGTCTCAGCAGGTTTTGGCGTTGTGGGGATGATTATGATTACAACCCAAACATTACTCACATTTGATGAACTCCGGGACAAATGTTTGCGACATCTTCAAGAAGTAACGGCACTTTGTCCTGGTGGCTTTACTAACCCTGATCCAGATTTTTTAAACGATGAATTCTCAGCTATTTGTGAAGACTTACGCAACAAGAGATTAGTTTGCGATCGCTGCTGTTTGGTTAACGCATTCTGGAGCGCAGTTTTTGAATTAGAACACAAACAAAAACTCTTACCAAATTCACTAGTTGTTCTGCAAAGAAGACTCTGTAGAATCATCAAGTTCTTCCCTGTATATCCAGTGAAGATTGAGTATAGAGTTTTCACAAAACACGGTAATGGAAGGCTCAAAAATGTCATTTACTCAACCATACTCAACCAGCCTATTCAAAGAGTTTTGTTAATAGATCCGTTAACAAAAAATCAACGTTGAAGTTGATTTTCACGAGCATCAATTAGAAGCAATATCTGTGGCAATGCCAAAGTTACAAAGCTGATCGCTTCGCATTACTTACCTCATGTTCACTCATACGGGGATGCTCACTATGTCTGTTGCGACACCCGAAAAATTCTTAGATGACGACCTTAAGAGTTCATCACTTCGTAGTCAAGGATGCCTCTATCAGTACACTGAAACCAAAAAGCTACAAGGTGGTTTAACGGTGTATTACCCTCGTGTCATTGGCGAACGTGACCCTAATGATCCACATCATTGGCGTTGGGGGTATAACTGGGAGCAAAAAGTTAATGGTGTTTGGAAAGGTCGATCTATTGGCTCTATCCCTTGTGGTGCAGTTACTCTCATTCGAGAAATGCAAAAGGGAGGGGCTAGTAAAGATGACATAATCGCCTTCATCAAACGAGCCAAAGCCAAAAAACCACTTTCTACCAAACCTGTACTAACAATCAATGCACCGATCGCTGTTGTGTTATTCGCAGGTGGCGGCGGTGTAGAATTACCAGAATTTAGTTTTCATTCACTGTTGCGAAGTGGTAAAATATATCGCACTAAAACATAATCCCCGCAACTCGCTGCTCAAAATAGCTAAAATCTTTAATTAGCAATGCGAACCTATCCCACGTTAGTCTAACCTGTTGAGAAGCGATGTCTGACAACAAGCAGCGATCGCACCGTTCACCCCTCATCTCTCAACCACAAAGCGCCCAGACCTCCGTGCCGCTTCAGCCGTGTAATAGATTTTGGTTTGACCAAATACTCCACCTGTACTGCTGATGATCCTAAATTGCCAGCAGTGTGCAGGAGTGTAATAGACGATTAGGATACTGTTGTTGATGCTCCCCAACTGTGTCAACTTTAATTTGGGACGAAGATGGCTCAATAGGAGAGATCACTTTTATGCTTTTTCGGATGATTTCACATGGAAGGCTACTAGAAAAGGCTCATTAGGTCGAGTGTTGTTGCTAAAATGACGTGCAATCAAGGGTTGTAACTCTATATACAGCACTTCCTGCTGTTATGGGGTACAGTTAATAAGAATAAAAATATTATCTTTTTATGAAAGCATATTCAATCGATCTGCGCGAAAAAATAGTTGCAG
>NZ_JACJRV010000178.1 GCF_014697475.1 Nostoc sp. FACHB-152 | reverse complement strand
GCAAACGATGGAAATTGTGTTTGATGATTATTTGCCGCAATGGAATTACACTGCTAAACCACAGGTGACATAATTCTGGATTCTATTTAATCCGCATTCCTAAAGAAGCCAGATTAAACGAATTAAGCTGGTTTGTAGAAAGTTGCTTTGCCACGTAGGGATTGAAACTGGTTGGTGCGGTTTGTGTGTGCGCCGCAGCAGGTAAAATGGCAGCGCACACAAGCAGTGTTGTTAACATCGTAGAAATAGAGCCTCGCATAGAATTACCTCTTTGATTAGTTGTTTAGCTACAGCGGTTTTACAGACCTTCAATGCTTGGATGCAGCACAAACTTTCAGGCAAATTGGTTGAATCCAAACTGCCAAAGGTGCAAAATTATGACCAGCTAAAGAAGAATTTTGCTCCCTTGACGATATAAATTTCGTTGGGACATTGCAGTGTAATGCCCAGTTTTAAAAGCTGTAGGAGTGGGCAGGTAAGCAATTAGCGTGATTTCAGAAATTTAGTTGCAACTTATGCCTGAAAAGAATGCTAATTGGGTTACTTACTTCTCTCTACCTTTAAGACGATTGGGAATCAATTTTGGATTTAAATTCTTCAAATGCCCTCACTGGCTGATGTTCACGGCTCGTTTGGTTTGAGGTGCGAGCTAATCTTGAGAAATTAAAACAAAATAATCCACTTCTACAAAATTTTGAGGCTACGCTCATCCAATTAGCTTCACCAATCGTTTTAAAGATGAAAGTAAGTTTGCTCTATACTCAAAACAAGTTGTGAAATCAGGATTGGCACTCACGTTGCAAGATGCATTAGGCATTTTTGCTCCTAAATTAGCCTTGGTCTATTCACCTGAATCTATGGATCTAAGTTCTCCTGATCACCGTTCATCAGAACTGTCATCCAAGAGTGATGCCGCACTCTTGGATGACTTGAAGGCACATCTTCCAGCAGCCTTAGGGTGCCTCTATGATCGCTATGGCAGCGTGGTGTATGGAGTGGCGCTGAAAGTGTTGCAAAGCCAGCCGGAAGCAGAAGACCTGACTCAGGAGATTTTTCTATCCTTATGGCAGCGCCCAGTTGACTCTGCTAAACACGGTCATTTGATGCGCTACCTGATTGTCATGACTCGATCGCGGGCGATTGACAAACTGCGATCGCGCAGTCGCACCCTTAATTTGGTGCAACGTTGGGGGCAGAACGTCACTGCTGCACCAGCAGCCCATACTCCGATTGAGCAGGCTGTTTTCAATGAGCGATCGCAGCAAGTGCGGCAGGCATTGACCCAGCTTAGTGATCAGCAACGGCAGGTGATCGAACTGGCGTATGATGCCGGACTAAGCCAATCAGAAATTGCCCAACAACTGCATAAACCCCTGGGAAGCGTCAAAAGCTGGACTCGCCAGGGACTCCTGAAACTGAAGCAACTTTTACGGGACTCAATTGACTAAGGTTATGACTGAACCTCTCACCCCTCAAGCAATCGAAACCTTAGCAGCAGGCTATGTAGTGGGCGACCTTGATCGCGCTGAAGTCGCAGCTTTCGAGCAACTGCTGATCGAAAATCCGGCATTGGTGGCACAAGTGAATCAGTTGCAAGAGGTCTTAGATCAGGTGGCTCGTGACTTAAACAGCGTTGAACCCCCTCCCCATCTCCGGAATGCCATCCTGGCAAAAGCTACTACCACTCCACTGACCTCCCGACACAAACAGCCTCGACTCTTCTGGTATGCCGTTATGGGTAGTGTCGCGGCACTCCTGATTCTGTGTTTAGGAATAGATAACTATCGCTTGCGACAAGGTTTGAGCATAGCTGGTGACATCAATACCTTACTGCAACAGGAGAAGACGCAACTTTTCTCTCTCAAGGCTGTGGATGCGTCAAATACTGCGGCGGGTAGCTTTGTTGTGAATTTAGGACAACGGCAAGGAATTCTAGTCGTGCAAAATCTGATGGCTCCACCCACAGGTAAGGTATATCGACTTTGGGCGATCGCTGATGGCGAAAAGATTCCCTGTGGTACTGTGAAAATTAACCCCCAGGGAAAGGTGCTAAATAAGTTTTGGATGCCTGCCGACTTTTATGACACAGGTATCTCTGCGTTATTCGTGACGTTGGAATCGTCTGAAACTAGCCGTTATCCAACCGGAGATATCGTGATGCAGAGTCACTCATGAACTAAATACAAAATCTATTGATTGAGAAATTTTGAAAATTACTTCAGGCTGATTCTTTTGTATTTCTGAAATTAGTTAAGTTCTTAAAAATTATTGACAAAATCAGCTGATATTCAGGGAAATGAGTCTAAAGTAGCTGACTCTCGTGCGCTCGCTCCTCAACAGGTGCAACTCACCCCAACCATTTTACCCAATCGGGAGCCTGTGCCACCAATTGACCCAACATCTGGGGTTGAGTCTGTTCCATTTGCACCATCACCCCCCATCTCTCATCCGAAGTGAGGGCTGAGAGAAACTCTTTGACTGCATCAACCGTTTCTAAGATTGAGTAATTTTGTGAAATCTTCAAAAACAATTCTACACCTGTCTCCTTGTGGAGATGCTGCCATTAAACTAACTTGTAACGTGTCAGATCCAGTCAGGTATGCTAGGCGCAACAAGTGGTAGTGTTGACCATCTAAGGAATACTGCACCTCAATTGTTTCTTTTCGACGTTGTACTCGCAACCACAGAGATTCTGGAGACTGCAAAAGACCAATTACAGACCAGTCTGAAAAATCTCGCGTCACGACAGCACTGACATTTTGAACCCCATCCACATACTCAATTCCACACTTGAGCCAAGTAGTTTCATCTTCGCGTACCATGAGTCCAGCTTGGTCATACAACACCTGATACTGCCCAGTAATTTTTATTTCTGCTGTAAAATCACCGCTGAGTGTTTGGTAAAAGAAGTGACCATTATCTCGAATGAAGCCATAATGAGTTTTTCTCCAGAAATCAGTTTTTGAGTTAGTTGTCAAAGAGACTTGATGAGCAGTTTGTGACCATTGGGCAGGTTCGTTCAGCCATTGCATTATGCTTCATTTTCCTCAAGTGATAGCCAGAATTTATCTAGAAGTGCGATCGCCGATCTTCACTACTGCTGAGTGTACACAGGTTGCAACCAACAGTTCGTTAAAACTTGACTACTAAAAAACCTAGCGCACCTATCTGTCCTACCAATAGGATAAAAAGTGTCAATTGACTACATTTTCCAGCCATAAGTAGAACGACATAAAAAAACCAAACTGTGTGAAGATAAGTAAATAAAGTCGATGTATCAAGCACGGTAACAAAGGTATGGGTAGCCGTTTAAGGGTAT
>NZ_JACJRV010000177.1 GCF_014697475.1 Nostoc sp. FACHB-152 | reverse complement strand
TTAAATAGAGCTTATTGCGAATAAATGCTCTTTTTCTTTTACCACAAATTGCTACACTCTTTGTAAGATAAGCATTCTAGACCATTTTGTCCCCCCGCAAGGGTAATTTCATACGATTTAGACATAAGCGAAACGAAAACAATATTGAACTGGTTTCGCTGCATGACACACTTAAATCAAGCGGAAATGAACATGGTACTAATTAACGGAACTGACAGAAACGAGACTTTGGCTGGTGGTTCAGCAGGTGATGTTATTAAAGGTTTTGCGGGAGACGATGTGATCAGAGGTTTTGCTGGCGACGATACGCTCTTCGGTGGCTTTGGTAATAATATTCTCGATGGTGGATCACAGATAGATACAGCTAGTTATGCCGGTTCACTTAATAATGTTATTGCTTCATTAGAAACCGGAAATGCCACCTTTTTTGGTGGTAGTGATACCTTCATTAGCATTGAGAACTTAATCGGCAGTGAAAATGCTGATGTCTTAACAGGTAATCTTCTCAATAACAAACTTGAAGGAGGGGCTGGCGGCGATCAAATCTTCGGTGGCTCTGGGTTTGATGGACTACAAGGGGGCGATGGAATAGACGTGCTAGACGGCGGCGATGGTCATGATGCCATTCGAGGCGACAAGGGCAACGACACCATGATTGGCGGTAATGGTGATGATTCGTTTGCTTGGTTCGATGGTGACGGCAGTGATGTGATTCGTGGCGACGCTGGTGATGATCACCTGGATTTCACTGGGTCAACGTCAACTAAAGAGGGCGATCACATTACATTGAACCCAGTCGGTTCCGAAGTCCTATTGCAGCGCACTGCTCCCACGCCGATCAACATCAGAACGCAGGGCATCGAAACCTTTCAGATTAGTGGTGTCGAAGGGGATGATGTGTTCATTGTCAAAGATCTGGGGCTGGCAAGTGGGGTACAGTCTATTGGGTTTAACGGTGGAGATGGCAACGATCGCATGGAAGTCACGTTCACATCGGTAGCATTCGATGTGAATGGTGGAAATGGAAATGATTCGCTGGTTGGCGCTAACTTCAACGATACCCTCACCGGGGGACAGGGCAGTGATATCCTATTAGGCGGTGCTGGGGATGATAAGCTGACTGGTGCCACCAGCCTCAACAGGGGACAGGGTGAAATTGATGTGCTAGTCGGCGGTGTCGGTCGAGATAAATTTGTCCTGGGCGAGAATGGACAAACCTTCTACGATGATGGCAATGGCTTGACTGATGGCGATGCGATCAACTTTTTCCAGGGCATCGATGGTACTGGCGATTTTGCTCGCATCATCGACTTCAGAGCCAGTGAGGATGTCATTCAACTAGGTGGCTCTCGCAGTAGCTATGAACTAAGAACGATCAATAATTCCCTGATCGGCGGAAGCTCTGCACCAGATATCGGCATCTTCAAGCGCGACTTACCGAATGAGTTGATTGGCATCGTTCAAGATGCGCCTACAACTCTGAATTTAGCTAGTAGTACACAGTTTACCTTTGTCTAGTTCCACAATGATTATAGTGCTATGAATTGAGTAAAGTACGCTGTTATGTGCTGAAAAAAACACATATAGCAGTCCTAAATTATTCATGAGGTCACTTGCAGCATTATTCAACTAAGTGATATTTTGTACTTTTCATAGGATGTAGTTGAATTTGCAATTAACAGTACTTCTACCTCTGCAAATATCTAATTGCAGAGGTAGAAATTTGTTCATGAATGCTTGAAACAAGCTTATTAACTTGCACCAGCTTCAGCTACGGCAACCTCTGCATCTGGTTTAGGCTCTTTCGCTTTCTTTTCAAAGATCTGCAACCCGGCATCAACCACTTCAAAACCGTTTTCTGTTCGTTGACCAAGCTTGCCAGATATAGCCCCAGCCCAGTCAGCAAACTCAGACGTGTTGGTTTCAGCCTTGCGCCAGCTTTTTGCATTAATCAAAGCGGTGAAGACTATGCCATTCTGGTCAGTCAGTGAGACTTCCACTTTTTTGTTAGCTGCTGGTTTTGCTTCAGGTAGTGAACCGCTGAATTTAATTATGACTTCACTTTTTGCTTGCACACCTCGCCCCCTGGTTCATCTGAGACTCAAATTTTTAGCTATTGAATTTTATCAGGGCTTCAGAGAAACTTCGCATCCTAAACATTTTTTAACTTAAAAGCTGCACTCGGTGGTAAAAGATTTACTGGTAATCCTAAACAGCCAACTATTACCATTTTTAATTTTGTTGATGGAGATTATCAAATGGCTGTATTTAGAGGAGATGATGTGATTGTATCGCCTTTATTTGCCCATCTCAAATTGAGAATACAACAACTTTTTGATTCTGCTTTGTGAAAAGCCGAGATTTAAAGCAGTTTTTTAATAATCCTTCGAAACCAATTAGGAAGCGGATTGCAGACTTAGATCCACAGGTTGTGAGCCATTTGGTGGGTTAGTCAAAAATTAAAAAGAACTTGGAGATATTTCAAGTGTTGCATCTGCTATGCGAATATAAATTTTAGACCCAAACTCGAACTTATTTAGGTTTAAGGCAAGCGGCTTGATGAGCATTGGCAGAGTAAGCATCTGTTTGAGTGACAGTGCTAACTAATGTTACTTCTCCCTTATTGTTAAATACCCAATTTGTGGCAGGGGTAATAGATACAGTATCAGTAGTCTTAACTGGTTTACTTGCTCGACTTACTGATTCAGAAAAATGGTAAACACCCAATTTAACGTTTTACCACTTTTCTTTTCCTAAGTTAATATTTCGGACAAGTCTATTGCTTTTCTATGTAAGCATTTAACTGTTTTGAAATCAAAACAAATCCGATTTCCGTTTCTCTGCCAGGAGCATAACTATAAGTCTTGCTGATAAAGCTAACGTGCTTTTCTCCTTTCAACCCTACTTCGGCGGCATCGTGTTCGTATTCTAAAATCACATCGTTATGATCTGCATCTATGTTTCCACGCGCAAAAACACAGATCTTACCTTCTGATTTTTCTACATTTCGCTTTTCTCTTTTCGCTATCAAGTGTTTTATTTCGTCCAAAGTTTCATTGTATTGATGGTTATGCAATTGCCATAGCTTTGTGCGCTCATTACTCCAATCTGCTCCTGATTCTTGCGCTGTCACGATCGCCTTTTTTATTAATGACATCTCACGCTCAATGTCTTCTAGTTGCAATACTAATTCTTCCACTGAATCTGTCGAGTGCATCATTTTTTACCTACAGTCAACTTTGTTTCATTCAACAAAAAACGGCTTTTCAGAAATTGTCGCTGTGATGTCTGAGCCGCCAGAAGTTATTCAAGCTTATATAGAAGAATATCAAGTACCATTTCTCGTCTAAAGTAGCTTATTTTTTCTCTTCAATTTATTTATCTTTGTATTCCTGCCGTTTGTTTTTTACTTTCTAAAGCCTCATCAAGTTTAGTGTTGGCACTCTCGAAGTCTTGCAA
>NZ_JACJRV010000176.1 GCF_014697475.1 Nostoc sp. FACHB-152 | reverse complement strand
GCAAACGATGGAAATTGTGTTTGATGATTATTTGCCGCAATGGAATTACACTGCTAAACCACAGGTGACATAATTCTGGATTCTATTTAATCCGCATTCCTTATCATCTCGCTCAACACGAAAGATAGTATGACCGCTTACAGCTAAATGTTTATTGACATTAAGATGTTTTTGTAGCTGCTCCTTTCCTCTTTTAGAGAGAACAGCTACAACATTTCTAACATTATTATCTTTCAAATCTTTCCAGCAAACTTCATAGGGAGTAGAACCATTATTTTGAGGCATTAAGTAAAGTTGTCCCCATTCACGAGCATAAGCTTTTATCAGTTCACGTCCACATTGGTTTGTGACCAGCTGCTGACTTAAATATAAGTCTCTTGGATCTAGAAACCATTGATAGCGAATATTGGGAGGTAAATTAACTTGAGCCACTTGAACATTCTGAATATATTGATTAGGTTGAGGAGAGTTCATACTCTTGAAAACATCCAATAATATTGGGTGTGTTGAATCCTTATTCTTGCTAAAGAGTATATATAATTCCTCCTTGGCTCTTGTGAATCCTACGTACAACTCCCTAGCACGACTTTCTAGATTGTTCTTATCTAGAAAACCATCTTCCAAAACAAAAACGTGACTAAATTCTGAACCTTTGGCACTATGAAAGGTAGATAGAATTACTTGCCCAGGTCGTACAGGACGAGCTTCTTCTAAGAGGTATGCCATATCCTCCTGTGTCATCTGTAAACAACCTGATAAAGCCTGTAGCAATGATGACCAAGCAGCATCGCGATCGCTATAACCCAATTCTTGGCGTAATTCTTCAAGATGGGCTTGGGGGTTAGAAACATGCAGATTAGGTTTTTCCCGTAATCGGTGTAGGACTGCTTGACCGACACAACTCTTGATAGGACGTAAATTATCTTGTGTGTTGTATAACTGGTAAGCAATGTCTTGGTCGTTTCCCCAACTATCTCGCAAAACATGCTGTAAAAAACGCAGGTCTTCCCAGCGATGTGCCAAAACCGCTATTTTTTCTTTTTGAATTTCACCAGGTCGAGTCAAAATTTCGGCTATTTTTTCAGTAATCCACTCAGCCGCATCGTACAAATGTCCATACTCTCCCCAAAACACTTTTCCGGGCTGCTGAGTGTTAACAGCCTGTATTCTTTCGTTGATTCCCTTGAGTCGTTTTTCTGGAGCGATCGCCCTTTCGATAAAACTATTAGCAAACTCAACAATAGTTGGGCGAGAGCGATAATTTTGTACTAAAGGAATTACATCTTCTTCTGGTATATCGAAATCTTGACGAAAACGCCGAATAAACTCAACTCTTGCACCCTTCCATTCGTACAAATTTTGGTCATCATCACCCACAGCCATTAAGAAGCTTTTTTGGCTTTCGTCTTCATCCAGATGGTCAAATCCAGCTAATCGGGTAATTATGTCGTATTGTAATTTATCAATATCTTGGTACTCGTCCACCAAAATATATTGGTATCCAGGATGATTTTCCTGAAGATGGATAATAGCTTGCTGTAACAACCATTTAAAACCCCCCTCACCTTTACTTCTAAGTCCTGTCAGTTTAGCTGCAAGCGCATGAAAAGTTAAAGCATCTACCAGCGTTCCACGCTTACCTAAAAGTTGATGCAGCCGTTTCCGCACCTCGGCAGCAGCTTTGCGATTGTAAGCTAAAACTAGAATACGTTCCGGTGGAACACCTCTTGCTGATACCAAATAAGCTACACGGCTTACAATTGTATGGGTTTTACCCGAACCGGGTCCCGCCAATACCAATAATGCACGACTTTGATCGTCTGTAACAATCCGCTCTTGGGTTGGATTGAGATTTTTTAAAATCTCTTCCACAATTGCTGGATTACCATGTATTTCTCCGCAATGTTGAGAAAATTCATCCAAAGAAAGAGTAAAGTAATCTTCTAATATTTGAATGAGTTTTATTGGTTCTTCTTTATCTTGCATTCCAGCTTCTAAAACTTGGCGCATAATATCAATGCGTTTACGCCGTTGTCTGTAGTGTTCATCCAGAGGTGGGTACACTCCCTCATACCAGTTTTTTCGGTCTTTTCCTGGAAGCAAATGATAAAGCATTAAATTACCTAAATCTCCTCTCCCTAAAACAACTACTCCTAGACGTTGCATGAAAGCTAAAACTTTTAAAAGGTCTAATTTTGGATATTCTTGAATATTGATGCGTGTTTCTAATTCTGCTAAATCAAGAAGTTGGCTATCTTCCCGCTTCCAGTTTTTGTCCTTAAATAACTGATCTAAAATATTCTCAATATAGTCAATTTCTTGCCATTGTTTCTCCCAAATTTTGTTTGCGCTCTCTAACCACTGAGTTAGTGTTTCCTCTTGTTTCAGAAATAGGCGAGTTGTATCACGACTTTCTTTAGTGTAATTAGCTAATTTTAGTTGAGTTAAAATTCTCAAACTATCTGCAATACGTGCTTTTTTACCTAATTTTTCTTCTAAAGCTTCTACGTGAAGCAATATAGATTTTTCTTCATCTATTTCTGGTGATTCGGACTGGAGCCAATTCAAAAAAGCTTGAGTGCTTAATTTAAACTGTTCCAGCGTTCTATTAGATTGCTTTTCAAATTTAAAAGCGATTTTATATTCCCAATTTACTAAACCAATATTAACCAATTCACGCACAGTCTTAATCACAGATGGAGGCAAAATTCCCGTTACTAAAGATACCTCGCGTACATCTAGTTTAATACTAGTTTGATTTTTTCTAAAACCAATATCAAATAAGAACAAAGCTAATTTATTAGCATCACCGGTTAATTTACCAATTTCTTCTAAGTTAAGTTCCCGTTTCAAGTAAATATTCAGGTAGCAAGGACAAGATTCTCCTTCCCGTATCAATCCAGCTTTTTCCAAATAGAAGATAGCAACCCGTGCTTGAGTCTCTAATATTTCTAAATCTTCTGGCTCTTCTAAAGATAAAGGTTTCGCTAAATCCAAAGTACTTATCCAAGCGTCTTGAGTTTTTAGTCGGGGTCGAATTAAACGCCAGCAACTTTTGAGAGCCTGAAAACTAATTTGCGATCGCCCTTGTTGCTCAAATATCCAGTTAAAATCATCTTGATGCCAAAACAGATAAGCTGAACCTCGTTCCCCATCGTTACGGGCAAGGCGGCCAATTTCTTGTAAGTAAGCCTCTGGGGTAGCAGGTGGTGCAACATGAATAACAGTATGGATACCTTCTCTGTCAATACCCATACCAAAAGCGTTAGTTGCGACTACTACTTCTATTTTTCCGTCTTTAAAATCTTTCAAGACTTGCTGTTTATTAGAAATGCGGGAGTGGAAATAGGTTGTTTTAAAGTCAGCTTGATTAAGATACTCTGCATATTTTTCTGCCATACGGCGAGTAGGAACATAAACAATAGCAACACCCAAACCCAAATTAGGATAATTTTCTATAGAACCCATTTGACATCTTATGAGGTTTTGAATTAAGGTACTCCTCAGCATCTAAAATCCAATGCTAATGGCGTATTCCAGCGACTTCACTGATGCAG
>NZ_JACJRV010000175.1 GCF_014697475.1 Nostoc sp. FACHB-152 | reverse complement strand
TTAAATAGAGCTTATTGCGAATAAATGCTCTTTTTCTTTTACCACAAATTGCTACACTCTTTGTAAGATAAGCATTCTAGACCATTTTGTCCCCCCGCAAGGGGTATACCCTACAGACCGACTGTGGTTGACCCACAGCTAAAACTGCGTTCGCCCTTGGCGATTGCAGTTATCAAAATTCACCAAGCGAGAGGCTAAATCGCAATGGAATTTGAGTTCAATGACACAGATGATGCAGAATTCGCCCAATTAGAGCTAACCCCAGAAGAGGTAGAGCGATGCGATTTGTGGGCTGAAAGGCGCACACTCATTGAGGAAATTAGAAAAGTTCAAGACAGCATAATAGTTGCCCAAGGCAAAACCTCTAATTCTCTAGAGGCTTACTGGAATGGTTCTGCTAGTGCCTCGGTCGAGCGAGATTATCGGCTAGGCAGGACAAAGATAGTTCGTATTTAACGCTTCGCTAAGTTTCGATGAGTGCGCTGTGGCTCTCCACAACATATCAAATACACAAGGTGACGCAAATGGCAAAATACAGTGTAGTTGCTGGCTACAAAGCAGATTATAACGCTTCTCACACTAATACATTTCATCATCCCATCCGGTCATTTGACCAAATTAAGAACGAATCCATTGAAGAATATTTTGATGTTTTTGAACAAACTAAGCGCATCGAAGTAAAGCTTCATCTTGGCAAAAAAGGATAAGCTTCGCCAACAACCAATGAGATGTACTGTGGCTCCCCACAGCGAAATCGTTTGTAAATCAAAAGGCAATCGCCGCACCTTGGAAAGTCTGCGATCGCCTTTCTATCCATCAAAGGAATTACTATCATGCCACAGATTACAACAACAGAGCAACTGACCTCAGTAGAAATCGACTTCTACAACCACGAAATCTACTGCGGACAAAAGCTAATCGCCCGAATCACTTATGATCACAATGATCTAACGCAACCTTGGGTAGTCGAGGTGAACAACCAAGAAGTATTCCGTAGAAGCTGGTATCAGAAGTGTTTTGACGATATTTCTTGGCACTACAGCAGAGGCTTTGTGCCAGTACAACAAGAAGAAACCCCAGCTGCTACAACAGGCAACGAAATCATGTGCGAAGTCGCCCGTTACTGCGAGATTTTTGGTTTAGAAATCTCGGACGACGACAGCATTTACCGCGACGGCCAACAGTTAGGTCAAGTCGGCTGTACAAATGGTCAATTGTGGTACATTAGGGCTTCTTCAAATCATCGGCAGAATGTTGCTTCAGCCAGAAATGCAGTAGTTGCATTGTCTGGAGTACAGCCGAGGTTCTTTGAGGATTTGATGGATAAGCCGTTTGATCTCATCACACGAAAGGAATGGCTGATTTTAGGAGAATATGAGCTAGTGCAAGATTTGGTGGCGGCTTAGACAGAAGGAAAAAGGCGATCACTGACCTGACCTACCAGCAATCGCCTTAACACTAAAAGTGGAATCAGAAATAGTTATCATGCCACAAATAGCAACAAAGGGTTTAACCTGCTTATCCAAAAAGCCAACGTACAAGATTCTGCTGTCCCCAGAACACTAAATGCAGAGATATTAGATATCCCTGGGTACAGACTGGTCTACTGCAACGAGGTTTTCCCCAGGAACTATCGAGCTTACAAAGGCGATTCAATGCTGGGTTTGGTTTTCGAGCATCTTACGCACTGGTCTAACTGTGTTGACAACATCCGCTACGAACAGCCGTTGACTGCGGCACTTGCTTTGGACGAGTTTATGCAAGCTGCTGGAGTCATCAGGAAAGCAAAGGAGGAGCAACTGGGGGCTGTGGCTTAGGGAAGGCTCAGATCTACTAATTCTCAGGTGATTGCACTCGAAAAAACAGTAGCACTCGCCTGCTGGTTACTAAATCTGAGCTTGTTAACTACTACCGAACAAGGGCGATTTTGAGAGCATTACCCTTTCGCCTAGAGTTATTTATTCGCAGCTTACTTGATGGTGATGTAGCGTGTCTAGGTTTTCTGTTTCTTTAGCTATGCTGCTCAATCTTCCTGACTTGTAACCAAATATCAAATATAAGGTAGGAGACAGCTAAGAATTTGTAATTACCCTGACGTAAGTGTGTTTCCTTGGTATCAAGTTAATGGATGGTTATTAATTTGTCGCCAGTGATGGGCAGTATTCAAATATCTATCCCTTCCCTGATGACAAGATTGGTTATTCACATCTGTGTTTGATTTTCTTCAGGAAAACACACCCTAGCGATGTCGTGCATTATCTGGACGGAGCGATGGACTGCATTGAGCCGTTTGTTGATGTCAAAGCTAACCAGGAGCAAAGAACGTGAAATTTTACCTGACAAATGTTTCTCCGAATCTCCCCCCGTGGGCAACTCTCACATCACAAACTCCAAACTTGGTAGAGCTAGAAATCAACGACAACCATCCCGATTTTCAATCGTTGCTCAATGGATTAGCTAGTGAGATTCAGCCGGGGATTGTTGGGGTGAAGTCGGCTGATTTGTGTGAGGCTTTGGTTGATAGATGTGGGAGTGTTGGCTCAGTTCCATTTAAAGAAACAAGCATTCTCGTGTAGAAAGGGCAGGCACATGAAAAAATGCTTGCCCCCAACACGAGATTACTGTCTAGTTGATAATGCCATACTTTGTGATGCCAGCTTTTTCTCGGCTAGGAACGGGCCGGGATTTTAATCGAACTACGGGTTTGGGCTTACGTTCAGCAGCAGTCGTCTGTTGTGCAAAATATTCAATAAGTTCTACCCCAGTCAGCTTTTTGACTCTTGTGTGTGAGCGAATTGGCTGTAAAGTATCGTTTAAGCTGCAAGAGTTATCACTAGTTTTTCGGTAGACGTAACCAATACTCATGCCTGGAATACGAAAGTAGTCGCCTGTTTGCAGTTCAGAGAATGTCATAAATACAACTTCAACTACTGAATTAGTACACATTACCTTACACTCGAAATTCTCGCAATCAGAATCGGTTACAGAATTATGAGGCAATTGCGGTGTGAAATTCTTCTTTACCAGTGCGACGAGCAATGCTTAAAGGCAATCTTTGGCAGCTTAAAATATTCAGTAGACGCAAAAAAACCGTAAGTGATTGACCAAGCAATTCAAGAAGGTAAGCAGATGACTGACGACAGCAGATTTGATGATATTTACCTGCGCCTGAATGAACTAACAGAGGACGTAGCTAATCTAAAAATACAAGCGGGAACGATTGGGACATCACAAGTAGCCGTTGCTCGAACCTTGAGCTTGGCTACGGGACTAGCATCTGATATGCGGGAAGTCAAAGCAGATATTCGAGAAATGAAAGCTGAGATTCGGAATTTAAACGCAGGTGTCGAAGAAATTTTGCGATTACTACGTGGTGGTAGTGATTCCCAGACTTAGTTTTCAGGTTTAGCAATGGTTCACTGATAATTGTTCAAAATTGTAACTAACCACCGTAAATTCTTTTCTCATAACCTACCCATTCTTTCTCGCGTAACAGATACTTTTGAATTTTCCCAGTGCTAGTTTTTGGTAGGGTAGTAAACTCAATCGTTGTCGGGCATTTAAAAGCAGCAATTTGCTGGCGACAAAATTGAATTAATTCTAATTCTGTAACTTGTGCGTTTTCTTTAAGGGTGACAAAGGCTTTTGGCACTTCTCCACGCTTGGCATGAGGCACAGCAATAACTGCACACTCTAACACCGCTTGATGGCGATAAAGACATTGTTCAACTTCAATACTGGAGACATTCTCGCCATTGGTAATAATAATATCTTTCATGCGATCGCGCACCTCAATATAACCATCAGGGTGCATAACTGCTAAATCACCG
>NZ_JACJRV010000174.1 GCF_014697475.1 Nostoc sp. FACHB-152 | reverse complement strand
ACAGTTATCTCAGTTGCACTCAACTTAATGAATCCTCAACATTTAAGAAACTGGTTTACTAATTGCTGTTACTGTACCTCATAACACAGGAAACTGCTGTAATCTTTAGTAGGGACTAATAAAAGTAGTATGACTGACACGCCTGAGTATTTCCCCAGCAGACTAGACCGGATTGAACAAATTATGCTAGGACTTGCCGAGCGACAAGCCCATACTCAAGCGCAGCTCGATAGAACCCAAGCACAACTTGATGAGCTAAGACAAGAAGTGCGAGGACTTACTAATAACGTTGACCGCGTACTAGCCCGTAGCGCAATATTAGACGATGTACTTCTTGAATTACGCGACTCTCACGAGACACATCAACGCAACTTTGAAGAACACCAACGCACTACAAACGCTGCTCTACAGAGCCTTGAGGCTATCTTGGTGCAGTTAACGCTCAATCGCTCTTGAAGCAAGTGTTACGCTTCACACTTCATCTTTTAACCAACTCAACCCCATCTTCAATGCTGCTCTTGCAGTGTAATATAGCTTTTGCTCCCCAAATACTTCACCTCTACGGCTAATGACCCGAAACTGCCAGCACTGGCCGGGCGTGTAATAGACGATTAAGATATTGCCGTTGATGCAAACAACTGTATCAACTTTGATTTGGGGCATTTGTAAGTGTGAAGCTGAGTTATCTGCAATTGTCCTCGATGAAAGCAAAGAAGTCACACAAATTTTAAGTTCATCTTGTAGCTTGCTTCTTGCGCTCATTACCCCAACTTCTCAAGCATTGCCAGGAACGGGAGAGTGTGGGTGTTTTGTTTATTTGGCTGTGGATTACTTATCAAAATATTAGCAATGTCTACAAACAAGGCTAGTCATTGGTTTTGTCGATTGGACTTCTTTTTTCTCTACACTTGCTGCGCCCTGTCGAAACCTATAATTAAGCGATCGCTCTACTTGATCGCGGTTGATTGTACTACTGGAATGACGCGGCTCTCATGAACGCCAACGCACAGAATTACGTTGTTCTACAGGCAATCACAGTTGACTCGCATTCAGTCTTAAGGCGATCGCCAACAGTACTGCGGGGTAGGCGTACAAATTGCCCTTTTGATCATCAATGCCCTGGTTCAGTAATTTTTTGAAATATATAGCCTGAACCCCTAGCTGTCAAAATTAACTCTGGATTTTCCAGGTCATCTTCTAGTTTTCCCCTCAGTCGTGAGATATGCACATCTATAACACGAGTATCTACGTGCTGTTCTGAAGTATACCCCCAGACCTGCTGTAGCATTTCTCCGCGAGATATCGCTTGCCCTGAGTTAATCACCAGCAACTCCAGCAGACTGTACTCTACGCCAGTTAACCGAATCCGTTCATCATCTTTGTAAACTTGTCGTTTGTTAGTATCAATTTTGATATTGCCGACATACATGATTCCTGAACTAGGAACTCCATTCGCGCTTGTTTTACTAGCCCTTCGCCGCAATATACAACGGATTCTCGACTCTAACTCTTTCGGGGAAAACGGTTTCGAGATGTAATCATCTGCACCTAATTCCAAGCCAGTTATTCTGTCTGCGACATCTGCCAAGGCTGTGAGCATGATAATTGGCACATCTGATTGGTTGCGTATTTCCTGGCATACACAGTAACCATCCATTCTCAGCATCATCACATCCAGAACAATTAAGTCACAGCAGCCAGAACCAAATAATTCTAATGCTTCAACACCATCACCTGCCGTGACCACATCGTAACCAATCATGGAAAGACGCGTCTCCAAAATCCGGCGAATGCTTGCTTCGTCATCTACCACCAAGATTTTTTCTTTATGGCTTTCCACTAGGTTTAATGATGTGTACAGCTAGGACAATATGATATTCGAGTCAGCGACTATTAAAGTTTTTGCTCCTACATATCTTATTTAAACTTTTGTTAACTCATTACCGAATCTGAGTTGACGGGTTTTACGAATCGGCTTAGACAAGAATTAAGTTACGATATATTCACAAGAGCATTTGTTGAGCAAAATGTTACTTGAATTTAGTAAGTATTGCAAAATCCGGAGGAAAGCCTCATCGCCATCCAAAAGCAACTAATTAACTCACAAATCAAGTCACCCCAAGTTTTCTTGATTGATCACGAAAATAACAATCGTGGTTTAATAGATACTTCCACAGCTTTAGAATTAGCCGAGAGCTTAGAGCTTGATTTAGTTGTAGTCTCTGAAGGCCAAGACGCTCCAATCGCCAAGATTCTTAACTATGGTAAGCTTCAGTATCAAAAGAAAAAACGTCAGGGACAAAGTGCTAGACCAACTGTGAAAGAAGTTCGCCTACGTCCTAATATTGGTGCTGCTGATTATAACTTACGTATTGAGCAAGCTGTTAAGTGGTTAAGTAAAGGTGATTCGGTTAAATTTGCTATTCGCTTACGTGGTCGAGAAAATCAATATCGTGAACAAGCTGGCGAATTGTTAGAACGGATAGCCACTGCCTTAAGCGAAGTAGGTAAAGTACAATCACTTGATAAACGTTCACTTACTGCTCAAATTATTCCTGCTTAAATTAATTTCCTAGCTATTCTCTAACCCAGAGTCATATCTAGCTGTCTGATTCGGATTTCTCACAATTAAAAAGCCGAGCTAGTTTAGCATTAACAATGCTATAGCTGTTCTGGACTTTTACCAGGGCAGCTTTGCTCTTGTGGAGTTTAATATAAAAGACTTTTTGGCAGCAGTATGCGTGAGCGCATACATCAAAATAGTAAACTACCCCATCAACCCCAGATGCCGATGGAACGCTTCAACCGCATTCGCTACACCATCCTCACCCTGAATCTTCTCCCCCAACTCCTGGGCTTTCCTCTGCATCTCCTCATTACCCAGTACAACTTCAATCGCTGCCGCTAGAGTTTCTTCTGTTACTTTCTTATACGGTATTGGTTTGGGGCTGACTCCTAATTGAACTAACTTTTGCCCCCAAACTGGCTGATCCGCGAAAAAGGGTACTGTTAATGAGGGTATCCCTGCACGTAACACCGCCGCCGTTGTACCTGCGCCACCATGATGTACCATTGCCCTCACTTGAGGTAAAAGCCAGTCATGCGGAACATCAGGAATTACAAACACACGCAACGAATCTTTGGGATTGACTGTTCTTCCAACCCGACCCCAGCCTGATAGTATGATGCCGCCTTGATGCGTTTTCTTCAGAGCCTCCACAATATAATAGGTCAGGTATTCTGGGTTAGGCATTGTCATACTGCCGAATCCGAAGCATAGTGGAGCTTGCTTGAATCCCAGGAAATCGAACAGTTCGTCAGGGGCTTCGTCTTCGTACTCCTCGGCACGATCAATAAACCAAAACCCAGTTACGTAAGCCCACGCTGGCCAATCACGAGGTTTTGGGATAACGTGCGAACTAAACCCATACAAAACAGGGATTCGGGAAACATTAGCTGGAGTTTTTCTCCTAAACCGACTACCCAAATATGGCAGTGGGGGCAATTTTAATGTTTCGGTTCGGAAGGAGTTGATTAGTTTGCGGTATCGCTGCCAGTACAAGAACTCCGCAATAAAGTAGCTGGCGTAGTTGATGATTTTCTTGAGTGGATTTTTTGTTGTTCGAGCGAATCTCAAAAATCCAAACGTTCCGGTGGGAGTCAACGGCACAACTGATGCCATGAAACAGGGTACGCCTAACTTCTCCGCAATGTGATATCCCCAGTTTGCTAATGGCGTGTAGATGATTACTTCAGTTCCCTGGCAAGCAACCCACGCGGACTGCATCTGTTGACGTAACTGTTTTTCTTTAGTCTGGGGCTTGAGCTTTTCCCC
>NZ_JACJRV010000173.1 GCF_014697475.1 Nostoc sp. FACHB-152 | reverse complement strand
ACAGTTATCTCAGTTGCACTCAACTTAATGAATCCTCAACATTTAAGAAACTGGTTTACTAATTGCTGTTACTGTACCTCATAACACAGGAAACTGCTGTATTGGCCAAATTTTGATAATGTTGTCTGCACTACCACCACTAGCGATCGCTTTACCATCAGCACTAATAGCGACAGAATAAATGTAGCCAGAATCTCGTTTTAAAGTGCGAATCTCCTTACCAGTCGTCGGATTCCACAATTTAATTGTATTGTCACTACTGCCAGTAGCCAGAATAATACTACCGGCAGTTTTGCCATAAACAACAGAATTAACCTTATCGGAATGCTGTCTCAGAGTCCGAATTGTCTCACCTGTCGCTAAATTCCAAAGTTTCACTGTTTTATCTTTACTACCGCTAGCTAAAGCTGTAGCGTCGGGACTGAAAGCCACAGACAGAATCAATCCCGAATGGCCTTCTAGGGTAAGGATTTGTTTACCTGTTTCTACATTCCACAGTTTAATTGTTTTATCCCAACTCCCACTAGCTAGGGTTTTACCATCGGGACTAAAGGCTAAAGCCGCAACTGCTTGGCTATGTCCTGAGAGAGTGCGGATTTGTTTACCTGTTTCTAAATTCCAGAGTTTGATTGTTTTATCTAAGCTACCACTAGCGAGTGTTTTACCATTAGGACTAAAAGCCACAGTAGTCACCCCGTCAGTATGTCCTTTTAGGGTGCGAATTTCTTCTGTGGTTGCTAGATTCCAGAGTTTGATGGTTTTGTCGGCACTACCACTAGCTAAAGTTTTACCATCAGGATTGAATGCGATCGCCCAAATCCAGCCAAAGTGTCCTTTAAAAGTAGAGGTTTCTTTGCCTGTAGCTACATCCCACAGTTTAATTGTTTTGTCATCGCTACCGCTAGCTAAAATTTGTCCATTAGGCGAGAAAGCCACAGAATTAACATCACTAGCGTGTCCTCTCAAGGTTCTGGGTTGTTCAGCCCTTTCTGATGTCTCAGTTGTATTTACCCTAGGGAAAGACTGGAAATACCCAACTCCTGCTAATCCTAGCAGTAGGAAAACGGCCGCATTGACTAGCAGTAATTTGCGGAAGTTGTCATTTAATCTGAGTCCAAATAACTTCTGATGTCCGGATGGGACTGTTAGTAAAGTTGAAGGTGCTGTATATAAGGCTGTGGGTAAGGTTGTAGATGTCAATGATAGTAAGGGCTGTTTTTGCAAATCATTGATGACTTGATCAGCTGATTGATAACGTTGCCCAATATCTGTAGTTAATAGTTTATCCAGAACTTTTCCCAATTTGGCACTGACACTTATTCTGCCTCTATCTGTTCCCCGTAAATATTGCCGCCAAGACTTAACCCAGCTATAGCCTTGTTGCATCCACACTCTTGATGGGGAAGTTCCACTTAGCAAATAAAAGCAAGTCGCACCCAAACTATATAAATCACTAGCTGGGTATGCTTTACCCTCTTGCATTTGTTCAATAGGAGTATAACCATGTGAGCCAATGCTTGTCCCAATTTTAGTATGCACTGTTGCTGTTAATTGCTTTGATGCGCCAAAATCAATTAATACTAATTTTCCATCACTCCGACGACGAATGATATTTTGTGGCTTAATATCTCGATGAATTACGCCGCGATCGTGAATAAATTTGAGGACAGGCAATAAATCTAACAAAAGTTTGATGACTTGAGTTTCGCTATAAGTTAATCCTTTGCGTAATTCTTGTAATAAATTCTGTCCATCAATAAATTGTTGGACTAAAAATAAATAATTATCTTGCTCAAAGTAAGCTAATAATGCAGGGATTTGGTGATGTTCTCCCAACTGTTGTAACCTTTGAGCTTCTTCTTGAAATAATTTAACTGCTTTTTTGATAGCAGTAGGTTCCTGAACTTTTGGCGCAAATTGTTTCACGACGCACCATTCGTTCAGTTTATCTATATCTTCCGCAAGATAGGTTCTACCGAATCCACCTTCATCTGATAGCACTCTAATAACACGATAATGCCCTCTTAATAATCTTATTAATTGTGTATTGCAGCTTTGGCAATACAGGTTTTCATCTGGGTTTAGAGGTTCGGGGCAATCGGGATTCAAGCAGCAGACCATACTGGCAAGCCATTTGCTGTTTGTGTATATAGTAGTTGATGACGTATAATTTTGCTATGAATTTGTTAATAAAATACTAGCAACTAAATAATTAATATACAGTCAACTCAGTAATTTAATATTGATGAGATTCTGATTTATCGGTCTTAAATAGTCTTAATATCTGCTTATCATGTTTTTTTATGATTTAACTAGATATTTTTAATAACTAACTATCACAGCGATAGATAATGTTTACTAAGAACTAAATAAAATGGAGAGAACTTTACCAATATGGTAATAATTATAATTTAAATAAAAGTATCTATCTATAGTAATAGAAATATTTGAAGCTATCAAAAAAAGGGGTAAATATGGTAGGACAAAACAATCTAAAATATAGCTTGAAATTGCAGCTAGCGTTGATGTGTTCTGTCGCTTCTAGTTTAGCGATCGCCTTTCCTGTCCTGCCAATCAGTGCATTAGAAATACCTACACTTTCTAAACAATTTCAAATTGCTAAAACCCCAGATGAGCGACAGCCAGAAGCAGTCCAACAAGGCATTGAGCAAATTCCGGCTGTAGAACCACCTGCACCTACTACACAGCGTCAACCTATCGATTCACCTCTACCGCCTCGTGTCCCGTCAACAGATAACAATACAACTACACAGCCTACACAACCTAGTTCTACGCCTCAACCTTCAGAAACAGTAGATACTAACCCGGCTCCACAGCCTGCACCAGCCAGAACAACACCAAGACAATCTAACCCGACTCCGCAAGCTGCACCAGTTAGAACAACACCGAGAAAATCTAACTCGACTCCACAACCTGCACCACCCAGACAATCTAACCCGACTCCACAACCTGCACCAGCCAGAACAACACCAAGACAATCTAACCCGACTCCACAACCATCACAAAAACCTGCTGTATCTCCAACTCTAGGGCGAAGACAAAAACCAAGTTCTAACAGAGGTATAGCTGCTGTCTCATCTGGAACACCTGCTTACAGAAAACTAAACTTTGTCGATATTGCCTTTGGTATCCTCGATAAAAAAGATTTTCAATCCCAAGGCAGACCATATCATTTCTACCAGTTTGAGGGTAGAGAAAATCAACTTGTCCAACTCAGACTATTGGGTAGTACAGATCAAAGACGTTCTAACAATTTGAGTTTACGTCCTTATATGCTGCTACTCGACCCAAATAATAACGTCATCCTCAAAAGAAGCGGCGGCGAAACAGATAGAGATGCTTTTATCTTTGCGCGATTACCTGTTGAAGGTACATATACAATTGCCGTAACTAGCCAAAATCCTGGTGATACAGGCCGCTATAGTCTGGCTTTGAGAAATGACAGAGCTAGCTACATCCTAGACGAATCAGGCCAACTGACAGAACAAAATTCTATTCTGAAACAAAATGGTAGTCCCTACAATGTTTCTCCGTTCCAAGGTACAAAAAATCAGTTGGTAAGTATTCGCGTAGATAGTATTAATGAAGAGTTTTCACCTTATATAGTTTTGCTCAATTCCAAAGGCCAGAGGATTGCGGCAAATAGCGATCGCGATGGCAAATACAGCGCACTGATCGACCGAGCCAGATTACCTGAAGATGGTGTTTACTATATAGTTGTGACTTCCAGTAGCTCTAAACAACGCGGCACTTACCGATTAACCCTGTTTTAACGTGAGTTCGACGGAGCTAAAAAACCCCTCTCCAAACCTCTCCCCCACAGGGGGAGAGGCTTTGAAACCCTTATCTTTCGTTGAAATATCACAATGT
>NZ_JACJRV010000172.1 GCF_014697475.1 Nostoc sp. FACHB-152 | reverse complement strand
TTAAATAGAGCTTATTGCGAATAAATGCTCTTTTTCTTTTACCACAAATTGCTACACTCTTTGTAAGATAAGCATTCTAGACCATTTTGTCCCCCCGCAAGCCTAAAAATTTAGCAATTTCGTGTTGTGCTTTCCCATCATTCTGTAGCAGAATAATGAGAATTCTTTACCCTGACGTGTGGTTGGTCGCTCTCCTTGAGTGCTTGCTGTAGCTTGCTGAGTTGTTCCGTCGTTAAAAAGTTCTTGGCTGGTGGCGGCATAGTTGCTTTTGAACGGCTTCATCTTCTTATTATGCAACTTACGTGCCGATTAGCTTATCTATTTAACATTAATAAAAATATTTCAGATGATCGCCTCTCTGCAATGTCTGACGACAAGCCGAGGAAGCGTTCATACATTTGTTAAAGCTAATTGCTTTGAAACGCGATCGCTAGCTTTAATCAAATCGGCTGCCTTTTCGCCAATCATAATTGTGGGTGCATTAGTGTTTCCCGTAATAATAGTTGGCATAATTGAAGCATCTACGACACGTAAACCTTCAACACCATGTACCCGTAGTTCGGGGTCTACAACTGCGCTTTTCTCAACGCCCATTTTACAAGTCCCGACAGGATGATGTGCTGTTTCGCCACTTTTAAGGATGTAAGCTCGAATTGCTTCGTCGCTTGTTACGTCGGCACCAGGAGCGACTTCCTCGCTTACTAATTTATCAAATGCTCCTGAATAAGCAAGTTGACGAGAGATTTTAATTCCCTCCACAAGAACTTGCATATCTTTTTCATTCTGGAGATAGTTCATGCAGATTAACGGTGGATCTTTGGGGTCACAAGAACGCAAGCTGACACTACCACAGCTGTAACAATGTGTTGTACCCACTGCAAACGTGAATCCCCAACTAGAGCGAGGAGACTCAAGTTGCATCCACAAAACTGGGCCGCAGGAAAGCTGTAAATCTGGTGTAACATCTGTATTAGCTTCGGTATGCACGAATAAACCAGCTTCTGCAATATTGCTGGTGGCAGCAGGTTGCAACTCCTGAGTGGCTTGATAACCCACTTGCACATATACATGATCTTGGAGATTCTGCCCGACACCCGGTAAATCAACGATCGCAGGAATTCCTAATGTCTGTAGGTGTTCTGCTGAACCAATTCCAGAAAGCATCAGCAGTTTAGGCGAATCGAACACGCCAGCAGAAAGAATCACTTCCTGGTTGACAAAAGATTGGTGGATTTTCCCATTTTGCAGATACTCGACTCCAACTGTACGCTTCCCTTCAAACAGTAAACGGGTGACTGACGCTCCTGTAGTAATCGTCAAATTCGGACGATTTAAAATTGGCACTAGGAATGCCCCTGCGGTGCTGTGCCGCTTACCATCTTTGATAGTCAACTGGTAAAGCCCCGCACCTTCTTGATTTGCACCGTTGAAATCAGGATTAAGCTTATAGCCAATTGCTGTGGCTGCTTCAAGAAAGTATTGTGATATTGGGTTGGGTGCAATTGGGTCACTTACACTCAGCAGACCATCGACAGCATGAAATTGGGATGCTCCACGCTGCTGGTTTTCAGATTTTTTGAAGTAAGGTAATACATCTTGGTAGCTCCAACCAGTATTACCTAAATCCTGCCAGCGATCGTAATCGTGACGGTTGCCTCGCATATAAATCATGACGTTGATCGAACTGCTACCACCAAGGACTTTACCGCGTGGACAATAGATTTTACGCCCATTTAAGTATGGCTCTGGTTCGGTAAAATATGCCCAGTCCACCTCTGAGTTAAATAGTTTAGGAAACTCTACAGGGATAGGAATCTCTGGTTTGGTATCTGGGTTGCCCGCTTCGAGTAATAATACGGTCGTTTTACTGTCCTCAGTCAGACGATTGGCAACAACACAACCTGCTGAACCTGCACCAATTACAATATAGTCATATTGACGCATTACATTTTCCTTGACAACTTAGACAACGTGTTGAAGATTTTCAGTAGAAATAGAAAGGTATGAATCATTAAATAACTCCTTCCTTTTACGTTTAACAGTCAATCTTTGAAAAATCAGAGAGGATTTGCTGGTATTCTTCACTGACTTGCTCTGTATCATAAGTTGATACAATGGTCTCAACTTTTAGCGCCTTAAGTTTAGCAACACATTCGCTTGCCTCACTTAGTAAATCAGGAGCCGCAAGTTGTTTTTGCATACTACCCACAATGGTTACACCAAGTGTTAACACAGAAGCAACTGTTGTATTTATTCTCCAGTTGCCAATCAAAGGATCGTTGGAAACGGCAGATTGTCCAGTAATGAATGTTGCTAATGCACCAAGACAAATGTTAATTATACTGTAGCGACGCTCAATAGTTTTAAGCTTATTTTTTTGTGTTTCTGCCTTTTTAAGACTGTCATTTATCTGCTGTCGCAATACATCATAATGGTGATGTGATTGGTTATCTAAAGAAGTTGATACTGTGTTCAAGTTGTTAGACATGATGTTTCTCCGATATAAAAATGGTGGTTGCAATTTATTGACAAAGTTTCACGCTGCTAAAACAAATTCCTCTTTGCGTAAAGCAATATTGGGGAAATTTAAGATTAATAAAAATATTTCCGGCGATCGCCTGTCATATCATGTCCGGTTAAAGACTTATCATTAAGACCGCAGAGGGGCAGAGGGGAGGGCTTTTTAGGCTTTCTGCATAGATTTAGGAATTATAACTAATTAGCCGGACATGATATCACTAATCACTTCAAAACTTTACAGATAGTGAATTGTACCCCTTGAAAACTAGTGATCGTCAAACTCGCTTAAATAAATTGAGGCAGAGTGAACGTCTCGTAGATCAGACTGCGATCCTCTCACCGCTTCGTGTCTATGCCTGGCTAATAATTTTGATTGCAAGCAGCTATTGCAAATCAGATTCACTCTGCTTCTCACTTAAGCTGCTAAAACTTTATGAAAACTAGACCCTATTTCTTAAATACCAGACTGAATATATGTTGCTTAAGTCTTACTAAGGTGATGTTGTCAACTGTGGCAGTGTGACGACTTCTAATGAATTTACTGATTGAGTCATTAGGGTAACTTCTCCCTGTGTATTTCTATTTACCAAGTAGTTAGTTCCTCGATAGCTCAATTTATAAATTGCTAGTGGTAAAGTAACTTCCGCAGGCTTAACATCGGGATCAACACGATAAGTAATCCCACGGTAAATCACATTATAAGCTGGCCCAAATTGATAAACTGGCTGGAATGGCTGTTCTATTTTTCTGTTTTCAACTTTCTTAGTGTCGTATTCATAACTAGTGCCGCGATAGTAAAGTTTCATTTTTTTGCCTCTTGATACATTACAAAATAAGTTTGCTTGTGGCGCGGTCAAAGTAGCTTTTTAGCTAAGTGTCGTAATCTAATTAAAAACTCACAGGAGCGAATTTATACATTTTGAAATTAAGATAATTATGTGTATCAGCTATAATTTGTTTCACATCCTTGTGTGACTGCGATATTTCCTTGCCTCACAATTAAAAGAATAAGTTGAGCCAGCTAGCAAGGTCTACGTCATGAGCGGAAACTGCATTTCCAATTTTGGAAACTACACTTTTAATTAGAGAAATACGAGCGAGGGAAAACTTTTTAATTCTACAAGCAGCGCTGATGCATACTACTGTCTATTTGTACAGGAGATAACTTCTAACAGATTTATGAAATACTGGATTTAGTTATGCGATCGCAATGAAGAACCGCTTACTGATTCTCCAGAAAAGAGAGATACGTATTGGCAACGATCGCTGCTTGAGTGCGATCGCGCAAATTTAAGCGAGTCAAAATGTGCGAAATATGGTTTCTGACTGTTCCTTCAGAAAGGAAGAGCACTTGGGCAATTTCTCGGTTACTAGTAGTCCACCAAGGAAATTTTGCTGGGTAATACCCTCTAATTGATAAACTAGTCAAAAAAGGGGTTGAGCATGGCGAAAAAGTATATTGTAGATTTAA
>NZ_JACJRV010000171.1 GCF_014697475.1 Nostoc sp. FACHB-152 | reverse complement strand
TTCTGTCTTCCTCTGGGGTCAGAATGATGCGTAATGGGGCAGGCATAACAACCTAATTTAGCAGTTTTTCTATCTTATAATTAATTCCACCCACCTACTTAGTCGTATATAGATATCAGTGCCTTGTCACAGCACTATCATTTGAAAAAGCCATATTTATAACTTTTGCTAGATTAGTACCAAGCTTTACAAAAGTTGTAAAACACCAGGACTTTTGATTTAGAAAATTAGGTTGGGCTGATTTTCGAGTAACTGACTATTCCCAAATCCAGAAATGGTGGGAAATCATCATGAGTGCTTATCTCATGGTTAGTCTTCACTCTCAAGTTTTGAACAATCAACCCCAACTTGGGGGAAACTAAACCCACAGATCCAGTTGTAGCAAAGTTCTGCGAACATGATTGGTGGGACTTTGGTAAAGGGTGGAAGAATTTACTCAACAATTTACGCTTAGTTATTCAACCTTGGGTATTCTTTAATTTACTAAAACCTTGGCTCAGAGTCTTTCCAGTTTCGCATTTATAAAGTGTGCGTTGCACCGTAAAGATCATACAATTGGCTGAAAACAACGATGATTGCAGGTCGGGGGATTTATAATTGCAGGTCGCTAGTGTGATTCGTTCTGTCGAAACGAATAGAAATATTCGGGGATGACAGACAAGGAAGATAGAAGAGAGAAATCTCCACTGAACCTTGATAACTCAATTTTTCGTGATGGTGTAATTCCATCCCTCCAAGTGCAGGAGTGACAGCAAGTCCCCCACTTCAACAAAGTGGTTCTTTGCTGAGGTGAAGCGGGGAATCATGGCGGTAACTGCAAGCCTAATGTGGAATCCCGCCTAGCATAGCTGGTCATGGGTAGTCAGACGAATCTCTTGACTGAATCATCGTTATGCAAAACAAGCCAAAAGGCTCTTGGGCTTGTCCCAAAAGGGAAAGGATAAGTGGTTGGCTGATTAGTGACAGACCAACAAGCACTCACAATAAACCCGGTGAAGAGAGAGAACCCTAAAACCAGCAACAAACGAAAATTGGGAACGAAATAACCCCCTGACGTGTTCTTTTGGAAATGGTCGATTTCCTGAGTAGGTAGCCAGCCGCAAGCCTTCAAGGGGAAGGATTGCCTCAGAAGCCAAAGCCTTTGGGAAAGCCAGAGGATATGCAGACGGAGGCACGGTGACTTGGATTGTAGAGGTACTAGTAGCAATTTACATGGCTAAAACGAGTTTCAAGACTACGGTGGAATGGAATGCTATCCCCTGGCGAAAACTAGAGAGGAAAGTGTTCAAGTTGCAAAAGCGCATCTACAAAGCCTCGCAGCGTGGCGATGTCAAAGCAGTTCGTCAACTCCAAAAAACGTTGTTGCACTCCTGGTCAGCAAAGTGTTTAGCGGCTCGTAGGGTAACACAGGACAACCGAGGTAAGAAGACGGCAGGAGTGGATGGGCAGAAAAACCTGTCCCCAAAAGCACGTCTCATCTTAGTACAATCCCTGAAGCTAGGTGATAAAGCCTCTCCCACCCGCAGGGTGTGGATTCCAAAACCTGGCTCATCAGGCGAAAAAAGACCCCTTTCTATACCCACTCTATACGACCGCGCCTTGCAATCGCTAGTAAAACTAGCCTTAGAACCCGAATGGGAAGCTCGCTTCGAGCCAAACTCGTTTGGTTTTCGACCTGGAAGAAATGCCCATGATGCAATGAAGGCAATATTCAACACTATTAAGTTCAAACCTAAATATGTTTTGGATGCTGATATTGCAAAATGTTTTGACAAAATTGATCATAATGTTCTGCTGCCAAAATTAAATACATTCCCCACCATTCGCCGACAAATTCGTGCATGGTTAAAAGCGGGAGTGATTGATTTCTCCGAATATGCTTTGAGGGAGAAATCTGACTACACAACATCGATGGGTGTTCCACAAGGGGGTACAATTTCGCCGTTATTAGCGAATATAGCCCTCCACGGTATGGAGAATAGAATTAAACAAGTTGCTTTAAGTTTACCCGGTTGTAAAGCGGCGAACTATACAGCAATAAGCTTAATTCGATTTGCAGATGATTTTTTGATTCTGCACAAAGACCTCGCCGTTATCCAAAGATGTCAGCAGATTATTAGTGAATGGTTAAGCGAAATGGGACTGGAATTGAAGCCAAGTAAAACCCGAATATCCCATACACTTAATATGTATGAAGGTAAGGTTGGTTTTGATTTTTTGGGTTTCACTGTTCGACAATTTCCTGTTGGAAAATATCACAGTGGTAAAAGCTCAAGCGGAAAATTACTTGGTTACAAAACTCTGATTACCCCAAGTAAAGCAAAGCTGAAGATACACGCGCAGAAGATAGGTAAATTGATTGATGAGCATAAGGCAGTACCACAATCTGATTTAATCGCTCATTTGAATCCCGTCATCCGTGGATGGACAAACTACTACTCATGTGTCGTCAGTAAACGCATATTTAACCAGGCTGATACAACATTATTTAGTCAGCTAAAAGCATGGGCAGAACATCGTCACCCTAATAAATCTTCCCGATGGAGTTGTCAAAAGTATTGGCAAACCGTAGGGTCTGATAATTGGGTATTTAAACCCCATAACCAGAAAATTCGCTTACTCAAGCACCGTGAAACTCGCATTGTGAGACACATACAGGTGCAAGGAAGCCGGAGTCCGTTTGATGGTGACTGGGTGTACTGGAGTTCCAGAATGGGTAAACATCCCGAAGCTCCAATCAGGGTGGCAACACTCCTGAAGATGCAGAAAGGAAAGTGTACTCACTGTGGACTGTTTTTTCACCATGAAGATTTGATGGAAATCGACCATAAAATCCCCCGCTCCCAAGGTGGTAAGGACAGTTATGACAACCTTCAATTACTTCATGGACATTGCCATGATGCTAAAACAGCTTCCTCTGATAAATTTGCTGTTACAGTTCCAGAAATAGATGAGGATTATCTCAACCTTAATCCCTTTTAACTCTGAACTTAGAGGCTTGCATGACAAGCACTAAATTACCGAGGAGCCGTGTGAAATTAACGTTTCATGCACGGTTTTGTAGCCGAGTCAGGGAGGTGACTTTCTGGCTTAGGCATCCAGGTATGGACGATGGATGATACTCAAGAACTAATTGCTATCAAACATGAGTTCGGGATAAGCTGTCACCATGATTCTATCGTTGGCTGAAACTCCTATTCCTTCGTATAACTAGCAGCAAAATCGTCTTAACCCGAACTGAGGTTATCAAAGAAGAACTGGAGCGAATTAGCTCACGCCTCAGCAAGATTTTTGGGCAAACGCATCCCCAATTTGACAACGTATTTGAAGACCTGGGCGCGGCTGGGTATTATCTTCGGGAAACTGGTTATAGTCTGGAATCAGCACTTAAAACCGTGCAAAGTGATAGCGCAGCCGCTTCGGATAATCCAGAGTCTGGAGAAACTCAACCTGAATAAACTAATTAGTTCCGCAAACATCGCCTTAATCAAGTTTAACAATACAAATGTATTAAAATAATTACAAAAGGCAAGCGGCTTTTCGTCAGACATCGCCTTAAACCAAAAGCCCAGTCGGGATGACTGGACTTAAGTGGGGTAATTTTCCCCTGGTTATTTATAGAAGTTATTTATAAGTTGCTTTACTAATAAGGACTACACCGCCTAGCTTAACTATTTCGGAAAATTCGTTGCCTGCCTATATTCTCTAACACTGGTAGTGGACAGATATATATTACAGTTGTAGTATATGAATATGACTCAAAATTACAAATACTACAAAAAATTGATGAGCCGCAGATTCTCTTCTTCCTCAAATAATGAAGTGCATTGCAAACCTGCCAGGGGTTCAGGCAGAGCAATTGTGCTGTTTGCCTTTGAGAGAGCATATCGGTTGATTAGTGGTAAATCTGCAAGCTTAAGGGGCTACAAAAAGGGCTAGAATGCAGACAGAATAAGTCTCATAGCTCTTTGACCTTGTTGGTAGAAAGGACGCTTATTAGGACTTAATGTCAATA
>NZ_JACJRV010000170.1 GCF_014697475.1 Nostoc sp. FACHB-152 | reverse complement strand
CCAGTGTTTATTGGGGTTTTAAAACCAAGGATGCACGTAAAAAAATGCAGCGTTTATATCCAAGCATTTAACCCAGCAAAATTGCCTTGGTGGACTACTAGGACGGAATTTCCTGCCCAAGATGCAACAAGAATACATCAATCTATACCTACCAAAGCTTGCTTTGCAGATGGGCGGCGAAGTAGTGGAAACGAAAACTCATGATTCTATCACTACTGTTCGCGTCGTTTTACCAACTCAAACTCAAAGGAGATAACAAATGTCTCATTTCTCAACAGTCAAAACTCGTTTAGTCAATCGTGAATGTCTCGTGCAAGCTTTGGAGGATCTGAAGCTTCAACCCAAGGTCTATGAAATACCACAGCCATTAACTGGTTATTACGGGGATTCGCAAGGGCAGAGTGCAGAGATTATTGTCCCTGGCTACACCTTCAATGCTCGTGCAGACATGGGTTTTAAGTGGACTGGGACTGAGTACGAGATGATCCAGGACGAGTACGAAATCATCAGGCAACTTGGAGGCAAATTCTACGCTACTCAGTTGATGCAAGCTTACGGCAAACGGATGGTTCTTGCCAAAGCTGCCCAATTACAAGAAAGGTTTGGCGAATGCACGATTGCACAAGAAACCAACGGGCAAGTGCAAACCCTACGCCTGACTTTTGCCGGACATCAGGAAGTTCAACAATTCGCACGGAGATAAATCATGCGCTCAGTATTAATTCATTTTGACCAACTCACGGGTGAAGTAAAGGTAGAAGCAGAAGGATTTGAAGGTTTGAGTTGCCTGGAAGCCACACAGCCATTTGAAGAAGCATTAGGGGTTGTGAGCGAACGGGAGTTTAAGGACGAAGCTCAAACCCAACAACTGCGGACAACTTTAAATCATCAAACCAGACTCAGACAATAATAAAAAATGGGGGATAGGGCTAATAGTCTGCCAAGACAACTTTGCGTGGTGGACAGCAGAGGGGCAGAGGGCTTAAGGGGCAGGGGAGAAACTACCTTCATTCCCCCCCTGCTCCCCTGCTCCCCTGCACAAGAGCTAGGTCTACACGGCAATTTTGGGTTGGTACGCTACTAATCCCCCAAAGCATTTATGGATTTACCAAAAGAATATCCTGTCATCCACATCTACGCACAGCAAAAACCATGTCAGCCTGTGATCATCAAGGCGAATACTGAAGGCTTGTGCGTCTTACTTAATGCCATCGTCAACGCACTTGCTTATCCGCAAAACAACAGTACAGCAGAGGTTTTCTGCGGCGATGCCGAATGTTATCAGGCAATTGTTCAAGTTGTGAATACTCACGATGAACTTGCTCCATTACCGTATAAAGAACTACCACAATGAACCTAAATAACTTATTCAGTACCCTGGATTCACAAATTCCTATTGCTGCGTTAGAGGTACTCGCTCCAGAAGAAGCCACAATCATTCAGTGGCTCACCTCTCAAGCGCAAGAGAAACTCGAATGCCCGACTTACTTCTGGAACCTGGGAGTCTCCACCCTGGAACAATGCTTGATTGCCGACGATGGTGGATTGGTGTTTAAGCCAGTACCGGAGTACAAACGACCACCCCAGGCAGACCCGCTAATATATATTTTCGAGTACATCAATAACTTCACAGGCAACGGCGTATTCATCCTTAGTGACGTGCATCCCTTTGTTTCAAAGAACTCACCGCAGTTATCCTGGGAAATCCTCACACGGGTTAAGAACTTGTACCACAGGTTAAAACCCACCGATAAACGCATCATCTTCCTCGGTCAAAACATCCAACTGCACGAATCTTTAGTAAGGCTGATTCCGTTTGCAGAAGTGCCACTGCCCACCGCTCCGCAGATTCAAGAGCATCTTGATTCTTACTTGCAGTATTTAGGGGAGTCGGCACAAGAACAACAAGTCAAGTTCACAGTTTCCTTGACGGCTGCTGAAACCGAAGCACTTGCACGAGCGGCTTTAGGTCTGACTCTCGAAGAAATTAGCGACTTCTTACGCCTAACTGTTAAAGAGCGTTTGAATCCCAATGGTATTACTATTGATGCCAGCATTACGCCATTAGCTGTTGCGTACAAAACTCGGTTGCTCTCACAGATGGGTATTGAGTTGGGCAAACCAGCTACAATTCCTTTCGGTGGACTCGACTTGTTACGCGAGTGGTTGAATCGTCGGCGGCGGTTGTTTACGCAAGAGGCGCGGCTGCTGCATCTGCCTCAACCCAAAGGTGTGCTGTTGGCAGGGCCTCCGGGTACAGGAAAAACCAGTGTTGCTAAGAACATCGCCAATATACTTAATCTACCACTACTTCAACTCGACATTTCATCAATGCTGGGTAGTCTGGTTGGTGAGTCGGAAGGCAATATCCGTAGGGCTTTGAAGACAGCCCAAGCGATCGCTCCATGTGTCCTATGGTTGGACGAAATCGAAAAAGCTTTGTCTGGACAAGGCGACACTAGCGGCGTTTCACAGCGAATCCTGGGGAACATCCTCACATTCATGTCTGAATGTCAGAGTGGTGTGTTTGTCGTCGCCACCTGCAATGACCCCTCCGCACTACCAACGGAACTCAAAAGGAAAGGCAGATTTGATGAAAATTTCTTTGTAGACCTGCCATCTGAACCAGAACGAGCGCAAATCCTCAGCATTCATCTACATCGCTTTGGGATTGCAATTGAGGACGAATATCTAGAGGCTGTAGCTGCTAACACCGCCCAATTCTCCGGCGCGGAGTTGGAGACGCTGGCTGCTGAGGCGGCATTGCTGGCATTTGACGAAGGTAGACCTCAACAGGTGACTTTGGGTGATCTGGAGGCAATTCGGCAGACGATTACACCACTGGCTGTGCAAGATGCGGCGGCAGTCGAGCGTATGCGTGACTGGGCGAAAACTGCAAGGGCCGCATCAAGTCCGATCGCGGATAAACCTACCCAGTCGTTGAAGACTGCGAGATTCCGGAATCTGAACTAAGAAACAGGCGATTGCTTTCGCTATTTGTGAAGGTAATCGCTTGAACACAGTGTTTTATAAGGATTAAGAGAATGTCAGCAGATTTAGTAACTTACTACGGTCAAACCGACCGCATTGATTCCTTAGTTGAGAAATATGGGCCACACCTAGAGCAATTGGACAGAGAAACAAAACTTTTACTTCGCATCACCTTGTCAACTTATGTATTGATGCAACAAGAATACTCTTCTTCTGAATATTCAACATCAGCAGCATTACAAGATGCGTTGTGCGAGTTGGTTCTCCCCGACAGTATTCCTCAAGATTTGTACGATATTTGTTCGCAACTTGAGGGGCTAACAGTTGATGAAGCCGAAACAATTTTAGAAGCTCTACAACATCAAATCCGTTGGGGTAATGCGCGGTTGCTTGTAAATCAATAGGTAAGGAGTCAGAATCCAGAATCCAGAAGTCAGAATTAATAAGAGTTTAACAACCAATACTATGAAACTATCAAAATTTAACCTAGCAGACTCTTAATTTATGGATAATTCTGACTTCTGACTCCTGACTCCTAAATACTTACATCAATAGCTTACTAAACGCTCCGCAATCAACAATTGAAAGCATTAGAAATATTCAGGAGATAATTATGCAAAATCAAGGGTTGCATGATGCTACTGTTCAATCACTCACCGATAGAGGTTGTCCCGAAGAATTAGCGAAACAAGCCGCAAAAGTCGTTGCTAATGATGACGCAACAAAACCTGATTTGGGACGTACTAAAGAAGACCAAAAAGTAATTCAAGAAGCTCTGCCTTATTTGCAGAATCAATAGTTTGATTATGGTGAATATTTTAAATGATGAAATATTCACCTCATTACTAATTAAGGACTAAAAATCATGGAAACATATTTAGTTTATGTCGATGCTGCTAACAACAGCAACAAATTCTGGTTAGCTAAGGTTGAAGATAATAAAGTAACAGTGCAATGGGGTCGAGTCGGCTACAATGCCCAAACTAAAATTCACTCTTTCAACAGCCATCAACAAGCTAATTACAAATATCATAATCTCATAGCCGAAAAGAAAGCTAAAGGCTATCAAGAGAGTCAGCCGCAGATGGATTCTAGTTGTTCTGTTGCGGATATTAGGAGAGCATTGCAATTACTCAATAGTCTACGTTCTTTTGTAGCTAATCACAATTTTAATAGCAGCTATATCCAAACGCTCAACGACTACTTAAAAATCGTTCCCACACCTTTGGGGATGCAAATTGACCCGTATCGGGTGTACCAAACAGTAGGAGATGTTGATCATCAAGTTCAACTGCTAAATTCGCTGCTGCCATCCCATGCTG
>NZ_JACJRV010000017.1 GCF_014697475.1 Nostoc sp. FACHB-152 | reverse complement strand
TTAAATAGAGCTTATTGCGAATAAATGCTCTTTTTCTTTTACCACAAATTGCTACACTCTTTGTAAGATAAGCATTCTAGACCATTTTGTCCCCCCGCAAGGGTTAAGAGTATCTCGAACTTTATCAGAAATCCGTTTAAGTGTGGCTTCAAAATTTAATGATTGTTGTAGTTGTTGAGTGCGAAGTTCTACTGTTAGCTCTAAATTTTGATTTAGTAGCTTAACTTGAGCTTCGGCACGTAGGCGTTCTTGAATTTCCTGTTCTAATCTTTGATGTTGTTGTTGAATTAGCAATTGATGTCTAATTCGTGCTAGTACTTCTAACTCTTGAAATGGTTTAGTAATGTAATCTTGCCCTCCCATCTCAAAAGCTCGAATTTTATCGCTGACTGAATCAAGCGCACTAATAAAAATAATAGGAATATTACTTGTTTTTTCTAAAATTTTCAACTGCTGGCAAACTTCATAGCCACTCATATCTGGCATATTAATGTCGAGTAAAATTAAATCTGGTGGTTCTCGACTTGCAGCTTGTAATGCCATTTTGCCATTGAGCGATTTGCGAACAACATAACCTTGTAATTCTAAAATTTTGGCTAACAAACGTAGATTATCAGGAGTGTCATCTACCAGCAAAATATTGGTTTGAGATGCAGGTTTAAGTAAGCTAGTCATAAAAGTTTTAGTTAACATTGGGTAAGCGTAGCGATCGCTTCTAGCTGGAAGTTATCGACTAAAGATTTCAGCGTATCTGCAAGGGGCTGTGACTGGGGAGAAATTTGGGCAATTAGTTCGTAAAGTTTAATATCATTCAAATCCAGGGCTGCTTCATGCATCTGGCAAATCCACTCTGATGGCATTACCTGTAAATCTTGGAAAGTCAAAGCTTTTGGCTGTGAAGTTATGCTGTTTAATTCTGATATGGTTTCTTCCGCGTAGAGATAGCGCACTCCTAAGTAACGTGCCATTTTCTCAAATAGTGCCGTTTCGGTAAAAGGTTTAGCCAAGTGGTCGTTGCAACCTGCTTGCAAACTAGCAATCCGGTCTTCTTTAAATGCAGAAGCCGTCAGAGCAATAATTACGACATCTTTGCCTGCCTGGTTAGCACGGATTTGTTGAGTGGCTGTGTAACCATCCATGACAGGCATTTGAATATCCATCCAAATCAGGTGCGGTTGCCATTCTAACCATTTAGCGATCGCTTCTTTCCCATTTTCTACCGCACAAACCTCAAACCCTACTGATTGCAGTAACTTGATGAGCAATTGACGATTTTCTAGAACATCTTCTGCTACAAGAATGCGGTAAGTGGGTTGACCGGGTTCCAAACCAATGACATGGTGGATTACTTCTGGCTCTAGCAAATCTCCCAAGTCGGCTAAATGCAGTAATACCTGACTCTTAAAGGTAGAGCCTTGGTTCAAAGTGCTTTGCACTGTAATATCACCACCCATCAACCGCGCGAACTGACGACTGATAGATAAACCTAAACCTGTACCTTGGGCATGGCGACCCCGTTGTGTTTGCATAAAAGCTTCAAAAACGGATTCTATGTCAGTAGGGGCAATGCCGCAGCCTGTGTCTTCGACTTCTAAATGTAGGATGATTGGTATTTGAGATGTGGCAGAATCGCTTAATAAAACAGTTCGGACTCGTAAGGTGATAGTCCCTTTCGTCGTAAACTTAATCGCGTTGCCTAACAAATTGATCAAGATTTGGCGAAGTTTTGCTTCATCACCGTAGACATAGCAGGGCAGATTAGTATCCCATTGGGTTGTGAGATTTAATCCTTTCTCCGAAGCTCTGAGGGCAAACATATCTTTGATAGAGCTTAGTAAGCGATGTAAATTAAAATAGCTTTCGGTGAGAATTAATTGCCCTGCCTCTATCCTGGACATTTCTAACACATCATTAATTAGTGTTAGTAAATGTTCTCCACTACGGCTAATAATGCTTAAATGTTCACGAAATTCGCTCGGTGTATCATCAGTACGTGCCATTAACTGAGTAAATCCCAGAATGGCGTTTAACGGGGTACGCAGTTCATGGCTCATTTTAGCGAGGAACTGACTTTTAGCACGATTAGCAATCGCGGCTCTTTCTGCGGCTTGTTCTAGGGCAACCTGCGAAAATTCTAATACTGCTAACATAAACGTGTTTCGCATTTCTAAAGCTGCTTCTATCTCTACTGGTTGCCAAGGTAATGATGTGGCTTGGACTGTTTGTTTCCAAAGTTGAAAAGATTTACGCGGTGTCAGGCGCATTTCTCCATTGTTCGAGACAGACACAGGTTTATGCGGATCGCCAGCCCAGTTAACCGTTTGAATTTGTTCTGGTCTAAACCAGACAATATGATAAGATTTTTGCCGTGGAATAATCGAAATCGCTAAAATCCCACTGGCGATCGCTGCAAATTTTTTTGCCTGCGGGTAGAGTTGCGAAAGAGAATCAGTCACAAACCAATCTTGACGCTCTTGCTGGGACAGCCAACTCATCAATGCTTGAACTTCATCGCTAGATGGTGTTTGACCGAGTAATGAAACTTCGTTATCTAAGATAATTGCGGCTCCTTGGGCGTGAACTAAATTTAATAGTTCAACTTCATTCCGCCGTAGTACTGGTTCAATAAAGCTAACTTCTTGGCCAAAAGCCTGTCGCAATTGCTCCTGAATCGCTTTAACTTGGGAGCGATAGCGGTTCAAATCTTGTTCTTGCTGATAAACTAATTCGACTGAGGCAAACTGTCCAAGAAATTCACAGGCTTTGCGCGTTTCATAATCAACATACTTGGGAGTGTAATGGTGGCAAGCTATCAGCCCCCAAAGTCGTTTCTCGTTAATTAAGGAAATCGACATGGAAGCAGTCACCCCCATATGTTGCAGATATTCTATATGCAGAGGTGAAACGCTGCGTAAATGAGCATTACCTAGATTGAGTGGTGTGCCGCTAACGGGATTATCAGTGGGAATTAGCTTTGCTGGCTGATAGTTGGCATTAGGAATCAGGCGTAGCCAATTTTCGTAATAAAGCTGCCGAGCTTGTTGGGGAATATCCGATGCTGGATAATGTAAGTCAAGATAAGTTTCTAGATGTTCAGCTTTATCTTCTGCAACTACAATTCCGCTATTGTCAGTGGCAAACTGATAAACCATGACGCGATCAAATCCGGTAATTTGTCTTACTTGCTTGACTAAAGTTTCGACTAAATCATTGAATGTTTCGGTTTGGCGAATTTGAGCGATCGCCTGTTTCAAAAGATGATAAAACTTGAGAAGCTGCTTACTTTTAGTTACTGTACTGGGTTCTAACTCTAGAACTAACACTCCGTCACTGCGGTGCAAAATGCCTTTAAAATTTTGCGAGTGCATTTTTTGCTGCGTTGTTGAAGTCGAGACAGAATGAATTCTTAACTCCAAAGGACTAAATACTTCCAAATTACTGTGTTTCAGAGATTGAGCTATTTCTTTAACTTTGGCTGGAGACAATAGCCGAGTGAGTGGTTGCCCAAGCAAGCTTTCCGCAGTAATTCCTAATAATTGTGCGATATTCTCACTAACTTGTAAAATTTCCAGTTGTGGCTCACTTAATGTCAGCAATATTCCATGTGGCTGAATTAGTCCAGGAATGTGAATCGGTTCGCGATCGCAGTTAGTTAAATCAATCGGTTCTGATGTAACAAATTCTGTAATATTGAGTTTGTCTGATGGTTGCATCTCAAAACTTAACTTTTATTAAGTCAGAAAATTTCTTTTAAAACAAGGTATATCAACAGATATGTTACGATTTTAACTATTTCTCAATAAAGCTTAAAGTTACACAAAATCTTTTGGCTAATTGACGTTGTGATCTTCGCCTTTGTAAATATGTATCAAGAATTTTTTGGCGTAAATCGAGGGAATATGCTTTCATTTTTACCTTTCACTAAGATACATACCTTTATTTGATGAAGTGTACTTCATTAGATAGAGTAACGCTATAAAAAGAATCAAAAATTTTGGTAAAAGCACCAAGATGTTGTGTTGATCTTTACTAAAAGCCAATCGCAATTCTATCTTCTTGGCATAATCTAATCATTTTGATTCAAGCAAAGGAACTACACAAATGGCAATGACCTTGATTGAAGGTAAATTCAAAGTCATCAAAGCTGCTCCTGATGGAGATTCTATCCGTTTCTATCCTAATAACCCTAACCTATGGGAAAAGTTACCAACGCGAGTTAGCACGAACCGCGCTGGAGGCGTACAACTACGCTTAGACAGCGTTGATACATTAGAAACCCACTATAACCCCAAAGGAGACAGCATCAGTACACAGCACCAGCCATTAGAATTTGCTCATGGTGCTGCTAGCGAGTTGCTCAAGTTTTTAGGATTTAAGAAGATTACACGCAACGATAATGAAGTCGTGACTGCTTCACAGCCAGAAGAAGTACCTGGTTTTATCCTGACTCGATTTGCTGATGTGTACGGTAGAAGTGTAGCTTTTGCGTTTAAAGGTAATGCTGATGTAGAAGATGGTAGTGATGTTTATTTCGATAAACCGTTACTTAAAAAGAGTGCTAACTATCATATGTTGGCAAAGGGGTTAGCTTATCCTACCTTTTATTCCAAGTTATACCCTGATATTCGTCAAGAGTTAGCTACTGTTGCAGACAAAGCGCGTAAAGAAAATAAGGGTTTATGGCCATTAGATAAAACAAATGAGGGTTTTATTTTAGAAGAATTAGAAACTATAACTGATAACGTTGTTATTTTACCCAAGCTGTACCGTCGGCTTCTAAGCTATTTAGCAATTAACGATGGTAGTGTCTCACTTGATGGATTTTTGGCTTACTTAAAATCAACTAAAGACCGTTTAATTATTTTGCCAGAAGGCCATGTTACTGGATTCGATTATGTAGTTAAAGTTGATGGTCAAAATATTCTGTTAACTACTCAGCCGGAAGATTTAGTGTTCTTAGAAAAGTAATGCAAGTCTTTAATGAAATAATACAGGCGATCGCTTGTATCATTTCATTAACACTAAATCACACTGAAGCAAAGCATAAATCTAAAGCTATGCCTTACTTTAGTCCAAAAAATGGGTTTCCAGGACTGATGAATCAAAAACCTTGTTGTTTGCTTTTAATTTTTTCAGCGTCCATAGTCTGAAAGGTTTTCTCTGCCACTTGTTAGTATTCTCTTAATAATATTTTCTGCTTATTAATAATCGTCATAATAGGCCGTATTATTGGTGAATACAACTCTCCCCCGGCGGGATAAACGATTAATAAAGTCTTCTGCTAAAGACCCTAGCGCACCTCCAACTTTAATTTACAAACTACTTGTGGAGGTAGGCAATAGGTAATAAATTTGTTTAAATCTCTTACACGGATTACTATATATATATGTATTTAAAAAAGCCTTAAGCCCGACCGTGAAATAGAGATACGTGATAATGAATCTCACAACCATTGATATGGCTTGGCTAAAACAAACCAAGTCAGAAATACAGTACTGAATTTTCCGAAATTAGAGCTTTTACGAGTATTGTTAATATCGCTAGCCAAATAGCGATCGCACACTTCTACTCCTAAATTGTTATATAGGATTAGTATTTGATTTTTGCAAAAAATCAGTACATTGTTACTTACCTTCTTTTGGGTTGCCTCTTGCCTGACTACACAAGTATATTCAGTAATCAAACCGGATTCCTATAGTTTTATGCTGTAGCTAAATGTAACAAAAATTACGATAACCTATTGACGATCGCTCATTTAGGGCTGACGATCAACTATTAATTATTAACTATTTACTAATGATGAAAATCGCCGTTATTGGAGTTGGGCGTTGGGGCGTACATTTACTGCGGAATTTTTTAGTACATCCCCAAGTGAGTGTAGTAGCAGTAGTAGACCCTCACTGGGAAAGATTGACAGCAGTTAAGCAGCAATTTAACTTAGATGAAAATGTAATATTAACAACGCAGTGGTCAGAGCTACAGCAAATACCAGATTTAACAGCAGTAGCGATCGCCACACCAGCTATAACCCACTATACTTTAATCAAAGATGCCCTTAACCAGGGATATCATGTTTTAGCAGAAAAGCCTTTAACTCTCGACCCAAAAGAATGCCACGAACTTTGCCAATTAGCTCAGTTACAGCATTTAATTTTAATGGTTGACCACACCTATTTATTTCACCCAGCAGTTGAAGCCGGGCAAGCAGCAGTTCAAGCGGGCAAATTAGGTGAGTTACGCTATGGTTATGCCTCTCGCACTCATTTAGGGCCAGTTCGGCAAGATGTTGATGCGCTTTGGGATCTAGCGATTCATGATATTGCTATTTTTAATAACTGGTTGGGTCAAGTACCTGTAAAAGTTCAAGCAACAGGAACAGTTTGGTTGCAAGGTGAAGAAAGTCAACAACAGCCCCATTCACCATCGGGTTTAGCAGATTTAGTCTGGGTAACGCTGACATACCCAAATAACTTTCAAGCATATATCCATCTGTGCTGGCTTAATACTGATAAACAACGACGATTAGCAGTTGTGGGTAGTCTCGGTAGCTTAATTTTTGATGAAATGTTAGCTGCATCACCCTTGACCTTACTACATGGTGAGTTTGAACGTCAGGGAAACCATTTTTTACCTATTAATCAAAGCCGAGAAGTGCTGGAATTGCAACCAGGCGAACCATTACAGCGAGTGTGCGATCGCTTTATTAACTGTATACTTCACAATAAACCCCCAGTAGTTTCATCAGGCTGGGTAGGAACCGAATTAGTCCAAATTTTAACGGCTTTAACAGCATCTCTGAATCAAGGCGGCAAACCTGTTTATCCGTAGCACGAAACACTTAACAGCGTTGGCAATAGTCAAGAAAAAGGGTGTAGAGAGGACGGCATTGGTGGGGCTTCCCTACATAGTGCTACATCTTGAAATACGGGGCTTATCCTGTCGGGGTTGTTAGGGCTGTCTCTTCCCTCACACCCCGCCCCAACCAGGCTTTATCAACAGTTAATAGTATTACTCCTCAGGGAAATGGTGAAGACTGTAGATACTCGGCTAGAGTGAATTATATATAAAAGAGAAATTTTGAAATGGCTATTTACTTTTACAAAGTTTGGCAGCCTTACGGTTGTTTTTCTAACTTTTCTCCTCATCCAATCCAAATCTACGGTACTTATTGGCAAACGGTTGAGCATTATTACCAAGCACAAAAGTTTGTGAATAGTGTAGATTCCGCAATTATACCTGTCATTCATGCCGCCGCTACTCCAGAAGAAGCAGCCGCTTTAGGACGCTGTAGCACACGTAGACTCCGTTCAGACTGGGATTTGGTAAAAACTCATGTTATGCGTGAAGCTGTACTCAAAAAATTTCTCACTCATGCTGATATTAGAGAAATTCTCCTAGCTACAGGTGATGAAATGATTGTCGAGAACTCTCCTACTGATTATTTTTGGGGTTGCGGCACAGATAAAACTGGACAAAATCATCTCGGCAAGATTCTGATGAGTGTGCGAGAAGAGATTGGTCGATTATATCTTTACTCAGTAATTACCACTGATTGTGTAACAGAATAGTTACTTATTAAGAAATATTAATACTGAGCAGGGAATGGTCACATTCCCTAAATTTATCAACTTTAACCAATCATTTAGTAGTATTTACACAAACTATTTAACTAATATCTAAAAATTTATAAATTATTCAACAATTACAGCAAAAACCTTGAATATTGAGTAACTGCATAATTTTACCGAATACATCAAAAGCTAGGCATATTAAGATTAGTTTAATAAAATCTTATTTCTCTAATTAAAATTTTGGGTTAAAATTGGCGGCTCGTATTTAAGGGGATTTTCAAAAAGTTGAAATTATTTTTGTAGTTGACTAAGTAATGGAATATAGTGATAAACCAAGCGGTTCGCAGCCAGTCTTTGACAAAGAAGGATTATTGCATCGCATAACAAATCGAATTAGGCGATCGCTCGAACTGCAAGAGATTTTAACTGCTACTGTTGCCGAAATCCGTTTGTTTTTGGCTACAGACAGAGTAATGGTGTATCGATTTGATGCTGATGGTAGCGGTGAAGTGATTGCAGAATCTATTCATGAGCAGAATCTACCATCCTTACAAGGATTGCACTTTCCGGCCACAGATATTCCACCAGAAACAAAAAGAATGCTTTTGTTAGCGCGGCAACGTGCCATTGTGGATGTTAATAGTGGGCAGATAGGTTTATCGCCTCTAGAGTCGCAAGATACTCAACAACTTTTAGAAACCGAAAATATCTACTATCGAGAAGTAGATCCATGCCATATTCAATACTTGAAAGCAATGGGAGTGCAGTCTTCGCTAGTAGTACCAATTTTAAATAGCGAAGTACAAGGAGAATCTCTGCAACCTGTACTTTGGGGCTTGTTAGTATCTCACCACAGTCAATCACGAGAGATTTTGCTAGAAGAACTAACATTAGTTCAGCAAGTTGTTGATCAAGTAGCGATCGCCATCGCTCAAAGTAATCTGTATACTCAAAGTCTTGCCAGACAAAGACGAGAAGAGACAATTAATCGCATCACTACCTTATTACATAAATTACCAAAACTAGAATTACAGACAGCTTTAGAAGAAACTATCACCGCGTTGCATGGCATAGGTGGCAGACTTTACATTGAGCAGACAGGAGAAATTTTTTACTCTGGCGACCAACCGAAAATTCCTTATGAGTTAGAAACTGGCATCATCGAACAGCATCCTGTCTGGAAAAAATGGATGGATGAATGCAAACAAGGGCAAATTTGGACTACCACAAATTTATATCAAGAACCCCATTTGCGAGTTTTGGCATTTGCATTTCAGGTAACACCAATTCGGGGACTTTTAATTATGCCCCTACACTACCGTCAACAATTTATTGGTGTGTTAAGTATTTTTCGCCCAGAATTCAATACCGAAATTTTGTGGGCTGGGCGACGTGAGCAAAATCCGCAACAACAGTTACCCCAAATTTCCTTTGAAGTCTGGCGAGAGGAAAAAAAAGGGCAAGCTATTCAGTGGACACAAGAAGAAATTTCCTTAGCTCAAGCTTTATCTTATAGCTTTTCTATAGCTATTGAACAGCAACAAATGTACCAAGAAGTACAAATGCTCAACGCCAACTTAGAACAGCGAGTCAAAGAGCAAACAGCAGAAATAGAGAAATCATTATTATTTACTAATGTCATCAAGCAAGTAACAGAGCAAATCCGCCGTTCATTAGATTTACAAACTACTTTACAAACAATTGTCCATGAAGTCCGCTTGCTGCTCAATTCCGATAGAGTAGTGATTTACAAAATAACTAATGAATTTCATGGGCAAGTAATAGTTGAAGAAATCAATGGTAACTGGATATCAACACTAGGAATTACGACACCACCAGGATGTTTACCTGATGAATCTGCTCGTTTTTTTTGGCAACGTCAAGTTAGAGTCATCAACAATGTATTGACAGATTGTTTAAGCCCTTGTCACCAAGAATTTTTGCAGAATCTGCAAGTACAAGCCAACTTAACTGTTCCCATCAATATTGGTATGGAACTATGGGGGTTACTGATTGCTCATCAATGTGAATTTCCTAGAGACTGGCAAGAGGGAGAAATTAATTTATTACAACAGCTAGCAGATCAAGCTGCGATCGCCATTCAACAAGCTCAACTGTATGAACAAAGCTGTCTTGCTGAAACTGAAGCAAGAGCCAAAGCTACAGAGTTAGAGCAAGCTTTGTTAGAACTTAAACAAGCACAGACACAATTAATTCAAACAGAAAAAATGTCCAGTTTAGGACAGTTAGTTGCAGGTGTCGCCCACGAAATCAATAATCCTGTGAACTTTATTTATGGCAACCTGCACTATGCGGATAAATATACTCAAGATATGTTAAAGATTATCCGTCTTTATCAATTGCACTATCCGCAACCTCATGATGAAATTTACTCTCTCGCCAAAGCGGTTGACTTAGAATTTTTAGCCGAAGATTTACCCAAAATTATCTCCTCAATGGAAATCGGAGCCGATCGCATCCGCTCCATCGTCCTGTCTTTACGGAACTTTTCGCGTTTAGATGAGGCAGAAAATAAACCTGTTGACTTACATGAAGGGCTAGAGAATACTCTCCTAATTTTGCAACACCGTCTTAAGGCAAGTTCTCAATTTGCAGGCATTGAGATCATTAAAGATTATGGTGATTTACCATTGATAGAATGTTATGCCGGGCAAATCAATCAAGTGTTTATGAATATTATTAATAATGCGATTGATGCCTTGGAAGAGCAAGGAAAGTTAGAGAAAAAACGTCAGGAGTTGTCTGCACCCCAAATTTTTATTTCTACTCAACTTGCAACAGATTCATCACGTATGTTGATTCGCATAGCTGACAACGGCCCAGGAATGACAGAAGAAGTCAGAAAGCACATCTTTGAACCGTTTTTTACTACTAAGCCTGTTGGCAAGGGTACAGGGTTAGGATTAGCGATTAGTTACCAAATTATTGTGGAAAAACATGGTGGCATAATGGAATGTATCTCAGAGCCAGGCAAAGGTACAGAATTTTGGATCGAAATTCCTATTAAACTGTTAGCTAAAGGAAATACTCTAGAAAAGTAGGCAGGCGCAGAGACGTTAGTAATATAGCTATCCTATTTGATTTACAAACTGCTTATGGAGGCAGGCAATAGGGAAGAGGCAATAGGCAATAGATTTTTTTGAATCTCCTACAAGGACGGCTATAGCGGTAGATGCCTTATATTTTTACAGTTATTCAATAATGTTTAAAAAAGTAAATATAGCTGAGAAATTGCCAAGCTAAAATTTCCCAACTTGGCGTTTCGTTATGAGGCCCAGCCCAATTGTTTCGCTCTTAATTTCTGTAATTCTAATATTAAAAGTAAAGTTTGATTGCAAAAGAAATTCTAGGAATATAGTGATGCTAATTTAATAAATGAAGCCACTGAGCTTCCCTGGCAGATAAAACAGCTAGATGTACAAGTTAAAAAAGAGGTAAAACGCTGTTGAATTCACATCTGTCTCGTTCAAAACCAACAACACCCAACGCGAACGCTGATATTTCCTCAAATTATTGAAAATCAGGGGGCGCTGTAACTGGTTTTCATTGCTTGTTTTGAGTGGTGAAATAGATTACATCCCTACCTAGAAGAAACAAGAGGAGGAAATAAATAAAGCTAGTAGATGCTTGGGTGTTGTTGTGTTCAGGGTAATCGGTGTAAGCTTATATAAAGTTAAATAGACAGTTAAATAATACAGACAGATAAAATAGCGCCTTATGTCAATTATTGCGCTCAGAGCATGGTATCTTCAAGATTATGAGCCAATTGCAGAATTGGAAAAACGTCCACCAGATATTCGTCTCAGTAAAAAAAGCTTGCTGAGATCGGCACTGCGGGCTGACTTTTTAGAAGACAGTGACGAAGTAAAAAGATCAGTTTGGTTTGGGCGTTATCTAGAAGGCGAAAATATTGAGTTTTATGTTGAAGGTAGCGGCGGTTATTGTGTAGCCAATATCGATTTAATTAGTCATGAAATTTATTTCACTAAACAATCACTTTTAGCACAATTAGACCCAACAATTTTTTTCTGCTATCAAACTGAATATCCCACAGCTAGTGATGCTTTGCGAGAAGGGTTGCAAAACAGTTTAGAAAAATTGAATACGCGATCGCGCCTTCCTTTAACATTAGTAGAATCTTATCGGCCTAGTGAAGGGCCTCTGAGATTAAATCGCACCATGATGCGAAAAATCCGTAAGAGTCTATTATTTATTGCAGATACTACACCTATTGCTAGCATCGATGGTAAAGAAACTCAAAAATTAATTCCTAGCCCTAATGTCTGCGTAGAAATTGGTTATGCAATTCAAAGTAAACGCTCCGAACAAATTTTGCTAGCACATATGCAACGCCCAGATTTAGAGGGGCAAGTTTCTTTTGATTTACCTACACAACAAATTCTGCAATTTAAAAATAGTACCGAACTGAATAAAATTCTGACGAAAGCAATAGAAGCTCAGTTAGCTAGGTTTAAATTGTTTTATTGAAAAGAGGCTAGGGGCTGAGGAATAAGGGCTAGAGAGTAGTCTTATTTACTCGTGATTTATCAGAACTCAGAACTTTCTCAAGACAGTCACTCATAGCAAAAACCAAAAACCAAACATCAAAAGCTCTCTTAATCTAGCTCCTAGTCTCTAGTCTCTAGTCTCTAGCCTCTACCTTCGATGCAAGATTAGTAATTACGCCACTATACAATGCCATAAATTTTGATTCTTCTACAGGGGCATTGCTGTTATTCCAAGTTGCAGCTACACAATAATTTTTACCATTCTTGGCTTCTAACCAAGTTGTGAGATTAAGAACCCCAGGTTCAGAACCACCTTTAAAAGCCACCCGCCGCCAATCATTAGGATTAGCAACTCCCGGATTGATACTCATTAATGGTAAGTCAGCAACTTCTTTCATTAATCCACAAAGTTCCTCGGCTGTAAAAAACCATTCCACATCAAGAGCAACTGGATTAGTCCCCTCAAATTCACGTACATCAGGAAGCGGTTTTTTTATCAATTCTTTCAGGATGGTGCGACGTTGAGCTTCATTACTTGTCTGATAACGCTTCAGCAATTTTCGATTACGCGAACCTTTCAAAATAAATAATTCACGAGTAGTTAAGAAGGGACGATTACGAGGTGAAATAACTTCAATTGGCTCTCTGCCAAGCAAGTTAATTAATATATCTGTTGCTGTATTATCGCTGAGAGAAATCATTAAAGCTGCAAGAGTTTGTACTGTCAAATATGCTCCATCTGGCCAGGTTTGCAGCATTCCTGATGGTAAACTTTTCTGGCTAGGTTCTAGTTGTACTACATCCTGCCACATTCGCTTACCAGAGTTAATTTCTGATTGTAGTGCTTTCAGAACGGCTAGTTTAAATGCTGAACCAACTGCTAAGGGTGTTTGAGTATTTAATGCTGCTTTTACTGCTGTGCCTTCTTGAACTAAAAAACTGACATTTCCAGGTAAAGCTTGAAATCCGGCGATCGCAGCTTTTAAATCAATGACTTTAGCTTGTGGTGGCTGAAATAGCAAACCTGCAATCTGTCCTTTGTTATTCAGCACGATTTTAGTTGGTACTGAAGCTTGACTAAAAACAACCAAGTAATCTTGTCCATTATTTTCTACTTCTACATAATTTCCTAATTGGCTTTTTAAACTATTAACTACTTGCCGTATTCGTTCTATAGGAATTTGCGTTAAAAACTCGGAAGCAAACCACTCTGTCTGTATTTGTTCGCTTGTAAATAATCTCGCTATAGCCTGTTTAGGTGATATAGATTTAGATACGGACTGGACTTGAGCTAAAGGTAATATATCATGTTTAATTTCTGCTAACGCTAATTGAGGAAAGAGCAAATTTGTTGTTAGCAAGGTAGTCCATAAAAGACAAATGCAATATAGAGGCATAGGTAATTTACATTAATTGATAGGACATTATTACAACTTTGGTTTTCGGCTGCTGGGTTTGGGTTTAGTTCGACGGCTGCGGCTTGATACCTTACGTTTTTTGGCTTTGCTAGTGGGAAATAAACCCCGAACCCCCTGCTTTTGCATTCGCTTGTATGCTGAACCGCTCCAATCACTGAGAGAATGGCTCATGGCCCCAAGTTCTAACCCCAGAAACAAGGCGAGAAATTCTGTACCATAACTAACAAGCGATCGCTCAACATTTTTGCCCAAAACTTGCCAATTAAATGCGATATTTCCTAGCTTTTCGACCACTACCAAGGCGACAAAGGCGGTAACAGCCAGCAAGCATGAAAGATACAGCACCCGCAGCGTTGTGCCAATAATCGGCCCGTGAGATAAAAAAGAACGATGACGTAGGCTTTTTTGATAAGGTAGCCAAATCCAACGCAAGAAGCCCCAGCGTTGGTATTGGCGAGAGTAAATATCCAGGTCAGGGCCAAACATCAGACCGCCAAACATAAACCCGCCTGCGACCAGCAAAGTCACACTGCTACTGCGTGACTGCCAGAAAGTCACACCCGCCACCAACGGCAAAGCCCAAATAGTAATGCGATCGTGCGTCCGACCAGAGGGCATTTAGAGGTTCTCAAAAATACTTAAAAATTTTTTCTCAAAAATACTAGCGCGATTCAAAATATTTTGCTATATTGATTGTTAGTGAAATTGACGGGCGGTTAGCTCAGTTGGTAGAGCGCCTGCCTTACAAGCAGGATGTCATCAGTTCGAGTCTGGTACTGCCCATTTTTATAAAACCCGTCCACGTGGCGGGTTTTTTAACTTTACTCATAATTTTGCCCCGATGGCAAGCTTATGCTTCCAGCTTTTGAAGCTTACAAACCAAACTTACGTCGTGCATCATTAAAAGCAGCGCGGACTTATTTATATCTAAAACACGCTGGATGGGGACAGTTTGTAACAATACTTTCACACAAAGCCGAAAATGCTGGTTTAAAAGTGATAACTGTCAACCCAAAGGGTACAAGCCAAGAATGCTCTAACTGTGGTCAAAAATTAAAAATCTACTACGCTCTATCAGTGCTAAAAGTTACCCCGACTTAGCTTTCATCGATTGAAACTGCTTTTACTAAAGTCTCCTTAAATGACATTCAAAATTGCTTTACTGTACCTCACTAGACTAAAAAACGCTATATTGCACAGCAACTTAGTAATCCTCTTTAATTGACAAACTACTTCGTTAAGAGTTGGAACCTTAACAGTTATGAGGATACAAAAAAGTAGGGTAAAATTAATCACCCTACTATTCAATCGTCTGCTAGAAACTTATTGTATAAAATCAGGTGTTTGACCTTTAGAGCAACGGTCAAACCACTCCTGATATTTTTGTTTGTATGAGTCATCATCGCACATAATAGAAACTCGCACTCGTTGACATCCATGATTGTTTTCAAGAGCGATCGCATTCAAAAGTAAGCTGGCTATTTTAGGGGAATCAAAGTCTCCCGTCACGGTTAAATCACCAGCAAAATTGCTAACTGTTATACCATCGACTTCCGTTAATGTAATATTAGAAAGTTCTTCTGAGGATAAATTAATTTCGGCAAGTTGTTTGTGAGACGGGCTAACTTGTTCCACAATTAATTTTTCACGCCGGACAGGAACTTGTACCATCCGCGTTTCAATTTCTTTGCGAACAATAACCTCACCAATTTTGTGAATACTGCTGTTAACTACTAACTTTTCTTCTAAAAGACGAACAATTTTTTCTTCAGAAGTCTCTTCTGAAATGCCTTTTACGACCTCGGAATGATTCAATTGCTCATGTTCCGGTGAGTTATTTGGTAACATACCATACCCTGCGATTGGTGATTTAGACTCTTCAGACATATATTTAATTTGTGATATGTTTACATTTAAAAATATTGATTTTTTTATATTATCTACTCTTTGAATTTTTTTACTCCATACAAGGGCATAGTCAGGTTTACCTACGGTTTTTTCACCTGCTTGTATTGATTTTTTTGGTTGAGATATTACTAAATTTAGCCTCTGGTGATTATCTGAAATTAAATCTCTAACTTTGCCAACCAGTTGACCTTGATTATCTAGAACATCAAAATTTTCTACCTTGCTTTTTAAGGTTGTTAATAAGTTGTGAATGCGAGATTTTGTATTGACTTGTTTCAGGTTATTGGCTGTCGGTTGGCTATTCGTAATCATAATGATTAACCAAATGGCTTTGTAAGCAAAGGTGTTTATTATAAGTACAGGTAAAGCTGATAAAAAAGCCTCACCTGTACTTTACCTAATCAGCTAATAGCTAATTAATTTAATTAGCGTTCTTCAATTGGTAAACCAGGAGCATTTACATCTAGCTCTTCTCTGCGGATGGTTTCTTGAGCTTCAACAGTATCTTGTTCTACTACTTTTTTGACTCTAACTTCTTCGCGGACAAAAGCTTCTTTACGGATGTCAGCAGTCTCTTCATGGATTTCTACACGTGCAACTTCACCTTCACGGAAGTTAGCTTCACCAGGAGCAACCGCTCTACCAGCATCTTCTGGGGTAATACGTTCTATAACGACGTGTTCTCTTTCTACTGGTACTGCTACCCGTGCAGTTTCGGTTTCAATATGCTTACCAACTGCTACTTCACCAGTTTTTTGTCGTCTCTTGTTAGCAACTAAGCGTTCTTCATAAAGTTTCAAGGTTTGATGATCGCGGTCATTTAACCCATACAAAGAAGGCTCTTGGTCATAGTTATAGGTGTCGCGGCTGAAGCTTGGTGTAGCTGGTGTAGATGATGCAGCTGTATAACCTGCTGTACCGAGTGGTGCAGATGCTTCTAAAGGTGTGGCTGTGTCTAGAGGTGTGGTGCTGTATTTAGGATTGCGATAAACATTACGTACGCTTTCTTCATAATCGTACTCAAGGCGACGTTCATCAAATTCTGGTAAGTCTTCTGCTTGTTCTCTGGTCATACCAACTGCATAAACGCGATCGCGTCCGTAATCAATGCGGGTACGTCCTACAGGCAATAAAACCTTTTTACCAAAAATCCAGAAGCCTAAATCAACAACTAAATAGCGGAAGTGACCTTCATCATCTACTAAAACATCATTAACAGTACCGATTTTTTCATCGCTTCCTTCGGTATACACACCAAGACCTTTAATATCATTACCTTCAAAAGAATCTTGGTAGCTTGGATCAAAATCATGCAATTTGTAAAGAGCCATTATATTTTACCTCTGAAACTTTTATAATCCCTCTTGTTATTTAATGTAAAAATTTATTCATTAATATACATCTTTCTCTCGAAATAATTAGCTTAATTAAATATTGTCAAAAGTGATAGATTTTTCTGTTGACGCAAATTTAGATATTAGCTATGGGTTTAATAACCCTCTATTAATAACGCAAAAATTACGTGTAAGTAGATATTTAGGAGCTACCTACACGTTTTTCCAAGTTTTATTTATGATCTGAGTATTGAATAGAGTTGATTACTATTCTTTACTTAAATAGACTCATTTCTAGTAGTATCAGCATTATCTATATGCAATTCACCTGTGGTGTTAATGTCTAACTCTTCTCGGCGAATTGTCTCTTCAGCTTCTACTGTATCCCGCTCTACTAATTTTGTAACTCGGACTTCTTCGCGGACAAATGTTTCCTTGCGAATTTCTGGTGTTTCTTCGTATACTTCGATGCGTGCTACTTCACCTTCTTGGAACTGAAGTTCGTTAGCATCTACAACTGTGCTTGTTTCTGTCGCTGGAACTCGCTCAATAACAACACGTTCTTTTGTTACTGGGACTGTAACTGTTGCAGTTTCAGTTTCAATATGCTTACCAACAGCAACTTCTCCGGTTTTTACACGGCGTTTATTCGCAATCAGCCGTTCTTCATACAATTTCAGAGTTTGATGATTTTGCTCATTCAAATCGTATAAATTAGGTTCTTGTTGGTAAGTATATGTGTTGCGATCATAAATTAAATCGCTGTTAGCCGGACGAAATACACCGCGTACACTTTCTTCATAGTCTGCATTAACTATGAGGTTTTCGTTGTACTCAGGTAACATTTCTACTTGCTGTTTACTTAATCCATCAACATATACACGTTGTACTGCATAATTGATCCGTGCCAGACCGATTGGTAGTAATATTTTTTTACCAAAAGTCTCAAAGTCTGTTTCAATCACCAGATAGCGAAAACGCCCATCTTGGTCAACTAGAGCATCTGCAACTGAACCTACTTTTACTCCTCCCTCAGTATATAGATCCAAACTTTTAACATCATCACCGCTAAATGTTTCTCGGTATTGCGGATCGAATTCTTCGAGTTTATACAGAGGCATAGATTTTAAATTTTTGAGGACTTCTATTTATATTTTCAGCATAAAAATTCTTGTGTAAAAAGTCCTCTGGCTGGCGACTGAATTCAATTGAGATATTTATAGTTTATATTTATTAAAATATGAAGGAATTTCCCTGTATTCATAACCTATATGTATAGGTCTTAAGTTATATCAAAATATCTCAAGAATCTTCCAAAAGTAGAGGCGTACATCTGTACACCTCTACTACGCTAATATCCTGAATCTCAAATTTGCGATCGCCTGCTGAAAAAAATTCTGTTGAGTGAATTTCCGAAATTTTTCAGGACACATTTAGGACTAATATTTGATTTGGGAAAAAATCAGTACGCTCAGACAAGGCTTCTTTTCTACTCCTGTACGGGCGGGTTAATGAAGAATTTCGTTTAACTACAGATTCATTCACTCAACACGCCCCTACCTATTCCCTACTCCCTGTCTACACAACTAAATTCAAAAATCAAACCGGATTTCTATTACAGAGTTAGCTGTCATGTTTTGTTGACAGAATCCACAATAGGTCTAACCATAATTGAGGATGAGTCCGCTTGAGTTTAGACATGGGATCGCGCACCAAATTGCTGGCATTTAAGCAGACAACTTCAATTAGCCCTAAGTACTGGGCTACTTCTCTAAGGAGATTTTTTTGTATGAGTACAGCAGCCATAAGTTTATCAGGGCAGTAAATGCTGACATATCGTTTATGGAATTGAGTAGGATACAGATATGTGAACTGCGGGTTAACAACTTTCACATAACAGTGGCGAATTACTTCCCATGCACTAGGATGAGTGTGTTCGAGAATTGTCGTAAATTGCTGTGCCAAATCTTCTTCGGTAATCATATTGCCTCTAAATCTTGCAGGAAAAGCCCTAATTGCCAGGGATATTTATTAGCCAAAGGCGCGCGCGATCGCTTTTATCTCCTGACAATATCGGTTGGTATATTCTTCACTAGCGAGATTACCTGCCTAAAAAGCATCAAAACCGAAACTAGAAATAAAAACTGTAGCGATCGCCGCTTTTTACCAATTTAGTTGGTAATATTTTGGGAGACAAACTGAAAATTTTTGGAAATTCTTATCCTATCAAAAAAAGCTCAAAAGCTTGCCATATATGCGTTTATGGTCTTCTGCTTTCCAGCTAAAGCAGGTAAAACTAACCCAAGGCCAAAATTTTTTCCCTTTTCGCAAGAAAACCAGCAAGATGTATGTTATTCTTTCTGTAGAGGAAAATAAAAGGGCAAGGCAAAAACCAAAGTCAGCCTTTTGCAAGCACAGATACAGGTAAATCCGCTCCGGCTTTGTAAATTTGAGAAAAAAGGAAGCCAATGAAGCAGGATAGCGACCTCCGCAATAATTTGAAGTCAATCAGAACCCGCTTAGGAATGAGCCAGCAAGATTTAGCAAACATCGCTGGTGTAACTCGTCAAACTATTAGTGGTGTCGAGTCAGGGCAATATGCTCCTTCTGTAGCAATCACCCTAAAATTAGCGAAGGCACTTGGCTGTCAAGTTGAGGATCTATTCTGGTTAGAGCAGGATTTACCTGAAATTGAAGCCGTTCTTGCCAAACCTGTCACAATTAATCAACCTCTGCGGGTTAGTCTAGCGAGAGTTGGCGGCCAATGGATAGCTTATCCTTTAGTAGGAAAAGAAGCATTCCGCCAAGATATGATACCTGCCGACGGAGAGGCAGAAAGGCAAATAGGTGCAGATAAAGTCAAAGTCAAGCTATTAGACGATAACCTGGAAGCACTGCACAATACAGTTGTAATTGCTGGTTGTTCCCCTGTAATCTCGCTCTGGGCAAGGGCTACTGAACGCTGGCATCCGCAGTTGCGAGTACATTTTACCTTTGCTAACAGCATGGCTGCATTGCATAGTTTATGCTCAGGTGAAGCGCACATTGCAGGGATGCACCTATATGATCCCAAAACAGGCGAACATAATGTTCCTTTTGTGCGAGAAGCTTTAGCGGGAAAATCAGCAGTTGTGATTACCCTTGGTTTATGGGAAGAAGGATTATTAATACCATCTGGTAATCCCAAAGGTTTGAAAACACTGTCTGATTTAGTCGCAGCCAAAGCAACGATTATTAATCGTGAAACTGGTGCTGGGAGTAGGATGCTATTAGAACGCAAACTGCAAGAAGCGCAAATACCGTTTGATGCAGTTAAAGGATTTGAGCATATCGTTACCAGTCATCAAGATGTTGCCCAAGCAGTCGCATTAGGTTCAGTTGACGCAGGTATTAGTACAGCATCGGTTGCTACAACCTTTGGGTTAGGATTTATCCCACTGCATCAATCACGATACGACTTAGTGATTCTCAAGGAATATCTAGAAGAAGCACCAATACAACAGTTGTTGAGTACCTTGGGACATCGCATAGTTCACTCACAATTAGAAGTTCTCGGTGGCTACGACATTAGCAAAATTGGGGAAGTCGTAGCAACTGTTTAGATTATGGAATGGGGAGTAGGTAGGGGTGCAGGGGTACGGAGGAGCAGAGGAGAGAATTGTACGGTTTCCGCACGAAGATGCACACCTATCTAACTGATTGACACGATATTAAAGAGTAAAATTTTAGTCTTCAGATTTCATTCAATATGTATTGGATTTTAACAGTTGTGGGCGTAGAGCGATCGCCTCCAACGACGTTCTACTAACCATGCGAACACTTCACATCGCAGACCCACAAAAATTCACCAATTACTAGGAGACTACATCATCATGTCCGACGAAAGAATTAGACAGATAGCCTTTTACGGTAAAGGTGGTATTGGTAAATCTACTACCTCCCAAAACACCCTCGCTGCAATGGCAGAAGTTGGTCAACGCATCTTAATTGTCGGATGTGACCCCAAAGCTGACTCTACTCGCTTGATTCTCCATACTAAAGCTCAAACAACCGTTCTGCACTTGGCCGCTGAACGTGGTGCAGTCGAAGACCTAGAACTTGAAGAAGTCGTAATTGAAGGCTTTCGCGGGATTAGATGCGTAGAATCTGGTGGCCCTGAACCTGGCGTTGGTTGTGCTGGACGCGGTATTATCACCGCTATTAACTTTCTAGAAGAAAACGGCGCTTACAGTAATGTAGATTTCGTATCTTATGACGTACTCGGTGACGTTGTATGTGGTGGTTTCGCCATGCCAATTCGGGAGGGGAAAGCACAAGAAATCTACATTGTTACCTCTGGTGAAATGATGGCGATGTTTGCAGCTAACAACATCGCTCGTGGTGTTTTGAAATATGCACACACTGGCGGTGTGCGCTTGGGTGGTCTAATTTGTAACAGCCGCAAAACAGACAGAGAAGATGAACTGATTAGCACATTAGCTGCTAGGTTAAGCACTCAGATGATTCACTTCGTTCCCCGTGACAACATCGTGCAACACGCAGAATTGCGCCGGATGACTGTGAATGAGTACGCACCTGACAGCAATCAAGCTCATGAATACCGAAAATTAGCTGACAAGATTATCAACAATAAAAATCTAGCCATTCCTACACCCATCGAAATGGATGAGCTAGAAGATTTATTGATTGAATACGGTATTCTCGAAAGTGAAGAAAACGCGGCAAAATTAGCTGGTGTCAGCAATGCTCAAGAAGAATCTGCCAAAAAGCAGAAAGATGCTGAAGGCGAGGCACTAGAAGCACTGAAAAAAGGCAATGTTGAAGTTGTTTCTGGTAGCGACAAAAACTAAAGTTTGTTAGTTACCTCTTCATCAGCATTAGGTGGGCTATTTTCGCCCACTCTATCCTCAAGAGTCTATCAACATTTGGAGGTATTCTCATAGCTGATCTATTGTTTTGGATGTTTTCGCTTTACCATTCTTACCGCAACATTTTCAGATTTTTAATGCGAAATTAGTATTTTAGTTTTTCTCTTTCTCTACATGGTTGGTTGTTTATTTCTGAGGGAATGGGAAGGTTATTTTTCCCATTCTTTTTTATCTTGCTTCCAGGCACATATAGGACTCATATTTGATTTTTGAAAAAAATCAGTACATCGTTACCTGCCTTCTTTGCTATTTATTGCCTATTGCGTATTCCCTATTGCCTGACTACACAAGTAGTTCAGTAATCAAACCAGATTTCTATAGATGAAATGAGTTTTTGAGATTCAATTCCAAAATATTACCTGCTAATCACGAGCTATGAAAACTAATCAAGGAAACACCAACAGACATCCTCATAATTCAATGCCAGACAATGAAGATAGATTTGGGATGGAAGTACCTTCAGCTTTAGATGTTCATGAAGATTGTGCTTTTGATGGGGCAATGTTAACTCTTGTACCTATTGTTGATGCTGCACATTTAATTCATGGGCCAAGTGGGTGCATGAGTAATTATTGGGGAAATCACAGCAATCTTTCATCTGATTCTAAACTCAACAAGGTTCGCTTTACAACTGATATGGAAGAAAGCGACATTATTTTTGGTGGTGCTAATAAATTACAAAAAGCTATTTTGCAGTTAGTGAGACGTTACCAACCTAGTGCTGTATTTGTCTATTCTACTTGTGTTTCTGCTCTGATTGGTGACGATATTCATGGAGCTTGTAACGATGCTCATGAACAAACAGGAATACCAATTATCCCTGTAGATTCTCCTGGTTTTGCTGGTCGCAAAAATTTAGGTATTCGTCTGGCTGGGGAAACTTTAATAGAACAGGTAATTGGCACAGCCGAACCAGAATTTATTACACCTTACGATATCAACATTATTAGTGAATATGATATTGCAAGTGCAGTTAATAATATTTTGCCGTTGCTAGAAAAATTAGGTATCAGAGTTTTAGCAAAAATTATATGTAATACTCATTACAAAGAAATTTGTTATGCCCATCGTGCTAAACTTAATGTGCTAATTTCTGCAAAAGTGATGTTAAAGTTTGCCAGAAAAATGCAGGATAAATTTGACATACCATACATAGAAGCATCATTGTATGATGTGGAAGATATTAATCAGCTTTTGAGAAGTGTTGCTGCCAAACTGGGCAATAATGAACTTAGAGAACTTACAGAAAATTTAATTAGCGAAGAGGTTGATAATTTATCGGCAAAACTCACATTCTATAAATCCCAACTAGAAGGTAAAACTGTAATTATTGATATTACTGATTCCCCAGCGTGGGAAATGATTTCATCTGCTAAGTCTTTAGGGATGAATGTGATTCCGATTAGTAGTGGAAGATTGAATCAAGAAGATAGAAATAGACTGAAACAATTGCTTGATAGAGATGACATAGTTTTAGTAAATGACAAAAATCCAGAGATTACGTTGATAATTAATGAAAATCAAGCTGATTTATTCATAGCAAGCAATAGCCTAAATTCTCTCGCCTGCCAATTCCACATTCCTTTCCTCAACATTAATCCCGAACGGCATCATGTTTACGCTGGTTATGCAGGGGTGTTAGCCGCCGCACAAGAATTATACGCAACTATCTACAGCCCCGTTTGGTCACAAGTACGCAAATCTGCACCGTGGGAAGAGGTTGAATGATATTACCTGTTGGCGTGAATCCTCATCAATAAATTTGCACCAAAGTTGAATTAAGTAAGTCGGTGGGAAAAAACAAAACTATCTTAAGAAAGATTAAATAGATTAAAACCCTCTTCCCTCCTGCCCTCTGCCTCTTGCCTTACCCCAACTACAAATATTTAAGCTGTTCTACTTATGGCAATTGTTAGCGTTACGAGTACATCAGTTACAGTTAATCCTCTGAAACAAAGTCAAGCAATTGGCGCAACTTTAGCATTCTTAGGCTTGAAAGGAATGTTGCCTTTATTACATGGTTCTCCTGGTTGTAGTGCTTTTACTAAATCTCCTCTAGTACAGCATTTGTGTACGGCGATTCCGCTTTCTAGTACAGCAATGACAGAAGTCTCGACTGTTTTGGGTGGTGAGGATAAGGTTGAAGAGGCAATTTTACAGATGGTGCAGAGATATCAACCAGAAATTATCGGTTTATGTACTACTGGATTGACGGAAACTAAAGGCGATGATTTGCGGCGTTTGACTAAAGATATTCGCCAACGTTACCCAGAATTGGATAATTTGCCGATTGTATTAGTTTCTACGCCAGATTTTAAAGGTACTTTGCAAGATGGCTTTGCCGCAGTAGTAGAAAGCGTAGTGAAGGAAATTCCCCAAAAGGGTCGCGGTTGTTGTCTTGGGCAAGTTGTCTTGTTGGCGAGTTCTGCGTTTACACCAGGAGATATAGAACAGCTAAAAGAAATTATCTCTGCTTTTGACTTGCAGGCGATCGCACTCCCTGACCTTTCTGGTTTATTAGATAGTCAGTGGAATCATGACTACAGCCCAGTCACAGCCAGTGGTACAACTTTGGTACAATTACAGCAAATTGGTCATTCTGTTTTCACCTTGGCTTTGGGTGAAAGTATGCGCGGTGCAGCCAAAATTCTAGAACAACGCTTTGGCATACCTTACGAAGTGTTTAGTGAATTAACCGGGTTAGATGCCACAGATAGATTTTTACAAGCATTAGCAGATATTAGCGGTAATACTGTACCAGAAAAATATCGCCGTCAACGCCGTCAATTACAAGATTTGATGCTGCATACTCATAGTTACTTTGGTGGTAAGCGCGTTTCTGTGGCACTCGAACCTGACTTACTCTGGTCAATAGTTGCTTTTTTACAGTCAATGGGAGTGCAAATTCATGCAGCCGTGACCACTACACGTTCTCCTGTACTGGAAAAGTTAGCAATTCCTTGTGTGACTATCGGTGACTTAGAAGATTTTGAACAGATGGCGGTTGGTTCTGACTTGCTGATTGCCAATTCTTATGCAGGTGCGATCGCTCAACGACTCAATATTCCCCTTTATCGTCAAGGAATCCCAATTTTTGACCGTTTAGGTAATGCTCTGTCTACTAAAGTTGGCTATCAAGGTACTATGCAGATGTTACTGGATATTGGCAACTTATTTTTCAGCCGCTAAATCATACATAGCCGTTGAAGCATAGTTGAGGATATCAAAAGACTTTCAAGCCTGCGTAACAAACTTTTACCAACTTATTTGGTAAACAGATACAATTGATACAATTTTGGTGGTTACTTTGGGCTTTGATGCTTACTAGGCATTTATTTAAAACTGTTCGGACTATACCAACCAATACTAGTAAGCAATGTGAAAGCTGGGCATAAACTCAAAATCAAGTCTTTGACTCGGAGTAATCCTATCAAGTCAACAAGGACAAGGAAGAAAGTCGGTAACTTCGCTAAAAAACTTCGTCCCAACTGGAATTGGAAACCATCAAATACAGTAGACTCTGTACTTACGTGGTTTGAAGTTATTGGCTACACTGTAGAATTGGAAACAGATATCGCCTCTGGTAGACATCAGACAGAACGCAACAATCAAACTGAAGTTATTTTAAGCAGTAGGCTACGTCATGCTTTGCAACGTATTAATCCTACGATATCATCAGAGGCACTCCAAGAAGCTATCCGTCAGTTAACTGTTTTACCAAATAGTAGCCTGATTGAAAATAACCTTTATTTTCACAGATTATTAACTCAAGGGATTGATATTACATACATAATTGATAATCAAATAATTATCGAGAAAGTATGGCTGATAGATTCGTCTAATTTGCTGAATAACGATTGGTTAGTAATTCATCCATTTACTATTAATACGGATAATCATACTCACCATTTGGATGCAGTTATCTTCATTAATGGCTTACCTTTAGCATTATTGTATAATCAGCTTGAGGCTAAAACAACTACTTTTAAAAAGGCTCAAGCGAGTTGGCAACAATATATTCAAAATATTCCAAAATTGTTTTTTTATAATGCCTTTTTATTAATTACTTATGGCAAGCGAGCAGGCATTGGTACATTAACCTCTAACTCAAAAGATTTTTTACCTTGGCACACAATAGATGGTGAAGACTTTCCCCATTCACAAGAAACAGAAATAGATGTGCTAATTCAAGGCATCTTTGATAAACGACGCTTTTTAGAGCTAATCAAACATTCGATAGTGTTTGAGGAAAATGGCGTTAGTCGCAGTAAAAAGTTGCTTCGTTATCATTTTTGTACTGTGCAATAGGCTTTAAATGTCCAGCAATTAACATATTAATTTTAAGAAAAATTGATTTTATTGCTACTTACTTACCAACCATCTTGATTAAAACCAACTAAGTTGGTATGACTACCTCGTCCGAATATATACTTAGTTTTTAAAGAAAGGTTAATAAAAAACTAAGTCAATTTGGCGATCGCAGCCATAGTTTTCTGACAAGAAATACAAACTGTTAATCAAGGAATATTTTATGAATGTCACTCGCCATATAGCTAGTGCCTCTTTAGTGCTGTCTATATTAGGATTCTGGCAACCATCCTTAGCTCAACCACTAGATACACCTTGGAAGAAACAAGAAATACCTGCTCCTTGGGAAAAAAACAGATGTCCTGGTGGGTTTGTAGAAAAATTTCGTTTAAGTGGTGAACTGGAGAAGCAAACCACTTTCACTCTACAAAAATTGACACAGTTACGAGATTCTTTAAAAGCCCAAAACCCTTCAGTAGTTACAGAACTCACTGTTAGCTTTCAAACAAGCTCAGGTAAGAGAACGGAAACATACTATGGCGTTCCTCTGTGGGATCTGATTAATAATGAGAAAGCTGGTGGCGGACTTAAACCCGCTAATCCTGGGCAAAATCCAAAAAATGCTTTTCTGCGACAGTACATTCTGGTTGAAGCGACTGATTGTTATGGAGCAGTTGTAGCTGTTGGCGAAATTCACCCAAACTTTGAAAATAAAACAGTGTTAGTTGCATTTGCCAAAAAAGGTAGCGACGGCAAAGTTGAATTGCTCACAGATGAAGGATTTGCGCGTCTTGTAGTGCCTGGTGATAAAGCAGGCGGACGTTACGTTAGCAATATTAGAAATATTGTCGTGCTTTCTGCGCCACCTTCTCCTTTAGAAGGGCGGGTGAGGTTTGGAGGATATTAAAATAAGGAGGCTAGGGGCTAGTATTTTTACTCGTACTAAGTTGCGTTCAGAAATAGTATTTCTACTCCCCACTCCCTACCTCAACCAGTACTTTAGAAATTAAATAGGATTGATTGCTGTAGCCTCTAACCTCTAGCCCCTAATCTCTTTTTAAACCTAATTTATGCTAAACAAACGCTTCTATCACATTGGCTTTGGGCATGATGATTTTGGTGCAACGCCTCCCAGTATTGCTTTATTATCTGGCGATCCTGAAAGAGCGCATCTGATTGCTCAAACTCATTTGCTAGATGTGCGTTTATTGTCACAAAATCGAGGGCTGGATAGTTACCTTGGATATTTACCTAATGGTCGCCCTATCTTATCAGCTACTAGTGGGATGGGTGCGCCTTCTTTAAGTATTGTGGTGAATGAGTTGGTACAGGTGGGAATTCGGCAAATTATTCGCATTGGGACTTGTGGTTCAATCCAACCTGATGTACCAGTTGGTAGCATTGTGATTTCTAGTGCAGCGTTGTGTCGTCAAGGAGCAGCTAATGATATTGCGCCTGTGGAGTATCCGGCTGCGGCTGACCCATTTTTGACGGTGGCTTTGGTAAAGGCAGCGCAAGCATTGGGGTTTGAGCATTATTTAGGGATTACAGCTTCTGTGGATACTTTTTATGAAGGTCAGGAACGAACTGATTCGGCTAATCCTCACTTAATGCGATCGCTACGTGGTATTACAGAAGAATACCGCCAGTTAAATATTTTGAACTACGAAATGGAATGCGGCACGTTATTTAAAATGGCAGGAGTATATAAGTTTGCAGCTGCGGCTGTGTGTGGCGTAGTCGCACAGCGTACCGTGGATGAACAGGTAATTTTAGAGCAAAAAGCTATGGCTGTTGATTGTGCGATCGCAACTGCTATCAATGCAGTTACTAACTTAGAATTAACTTACAGCAGGTACTAGGCAACAGGCAATAGGGTCAGAAGTCTTCTAGTATATGGCTTTGTTCTTAACATCTGTAGTTCATTTACCTGCAATCTGCTGTAATATTGTCCCCAACCTCACTACTACTTACGTACTTTCATCGATTCTTTACTTAATCTTTAAAATATCTCTTAGTAAATCTCGGTAATATAAATTTATTCTGATTTAATTTTTTTAAATAAAAATCGCATTTTTTTGCGTATTTCTTTAATCATAAAAACTTGATGTTTATAGTACATAAATTAAAGTTTTAGTTCAAATTAACTCTAAATTTTTTCATAAAATTTCGTCTTTCAGGGTACTAAAAAACTGAAGAGGAAAATAAGATGAATCTTTCTGTTAAATGTTGGATTACTAACATTAACATAGCTTTGATTGCAGTAATGCCAACATTAACATCCTCACTATTGACCCATAAAGCAATAGCTGAAGATGCAGGATTCTGTTTTATGGTTACTCCCTCTGGTAGAACTGTTGAGTTGACAAAACTTTGTCATCATACAACCCAAACACAAGCAACTTCTAGCCAGAAAGTTTTTCGAGTTCCTATTAAACGTCGCTTTGGTAGAACTCCGGTGATTGATGTCACCTTCAATAACCAAAAAACCTTTGAGATGATTCTGGATACAGGTGCTAACAGTACTTTAATTACTCAAGGAATGGCAAATACTCTGCAAATCAAAGCGACAGGTATCATGCAAGCTCAAGTTGCAGATGGCACTCAGATAAAATTCCCCACAGTCAAGGTCAATTCTATAGCTGCGGGGGGATTAATCGCAAATAATTTGGAAATAGCGATCGCACCTAAAGCAGGCATTGGCCTACTTGGTCATGATTTTTTTGGCGATTATGACATCAAAATTTCGGCAACAGCAGTAGAATTTCATCAGCGTTAATTTATAACAAACTACTGATACCAAGTTGCAATCAAAGATAGTAAATTGGGCTGGGAGTAGGGAGTAGGAATACTATTTCTGAGCGCAACTTAGTATGAGTAAAATTACTAGCTCCTAGCCTTTAAATACGGTTCGGTTAAAGAGGAAAGGCGAAGGGGAAAGGGGAAGAAAAAACCTTTAACCCTTACCCTTTAACCTTTTTCCCAAACCAATTATTAGTTTAAAATGCTTATCCCAACCGTATTGCCTACCCCCTAATCTACCAAACTAGCAATCAACTTCACTAATTCGGTTGGCTCTACTGGCTTAGAGGTATGGTTTTGAAAACCAGCTACAAGTGCTTGTCGTCTATCTGATTCTCCAGCATAAGCGGTGAGTGCGATCGCTGGTACTTGTCCGCCTTTTTCAGGTGGCAAACTTCTGATTTGACGTAATAGCATATAACCATCTACCTCTGGCATTCCAATATCACACACTAGAACATCAGGTTGTAATTGGTTAAAAGCTGGGAGTGCTTCAGCCGCAGAAGCTACAGCAATTACCTCTGCACCACATTCTTCGAGCATGAAAGCCACTACTTCCCGCGAATCATCTTCATCATCTACTACTAAGATACGAATACCATCTAAATCTTGATAATTATCAGACTCTACAGTACTTTGAGATAGTTGGCTCTGACTTGAGATTAATGGCACTCTGACAGTAAAAATTGCTCCCTGTCCTTCTCCCGGACTAGCTGCCCAGACTGTACCACCGTGCAATTCTATCAAATGTTTGACAATTGCTAGTCCCAGTCCTAACCCACCAAATTTTCTCGTAGTTTGACTATCGGCTTGCCGGAAATATTCAAAGACGTAGGGGAGAAAATCGGGGCTAATTCCCTGGCCTGTATCGATGACTTGAATTTGCGCTTGTCTGCCAACTTGTTCTAAACGAACTTCTACACGACCACCAGAGTTGGTAAATTTAACTGCATTAGAAAGCAAATTCCACACTACTTGCTGCAAGCGGACAGGATCGCCCAAAATTTTACCCACGTTGGGGGATATGGTAGTTTGCAGTTGAATTGATTTTGCTTTGGCTGCTAAACGCACAGTATCTAAGGCGGCTACAATAATTGGTTCTAAATCGACAGCAGCAATATTGAGGCTGAGTTTACCCCGGAGGATTTGCGAGAGATCTAACAAATCTTCTATAAGTTGAGCTTGTAACTTGGCGTTGCGCTCAATAGTTGCCAACGCTTCGGATGCTTTTGCCTGGGGCAATTTGTGGCTACTGAGTAATTTAGACCAGCCTAAAATTGGATTAAGTGGCGATCGCAACTCATGGGATAAAATAGCCAAAAATTCATCTTTAATTCGGTTAGCAGCTTCCGCTTGCGCCCTGGCTGCTTGTTCCCGTTTGAGTAATTTTTCTCGTTCTTTTTCTGCTTGTTTGCGTTCTGAAAGGTCAACCACAAAAGCAAAACCATCAGTTTGAGAACCTTCCCGAAAAGCACAACCCATCAGAATGGGAATTCGATGACCTGCTTTGTGGATGTAATCTTGTTCTACAGGAGTAGAAATACCACATTGCTTGAGTTCCTGAATTATTTTAATAACTACGTCTTGGCATTCCGGCGCAGCAAGGTTGTGCCAACTTAAACTGCCTGCTTCCATATCTGCCTTTGTATAGCCCAATAGCTGTAGGTAGGCATCATTGGCTGCTGTAATATTGCCATTCATATTCCAAAAAGCGATGCCGATGACATTTGATTCATATAGCCATCTAAATCGAGCTTCACTTTCTTGCAAGCCTTTTTGGGCTTGTTTGCGCTCAGTAATGTCTTCAATAATGCCATTAATGACAGTTGTGCCATTGTCGGTAGTCAAAGTCTGACTAATCCGCACCCAAATTTTATTACCATCGGTGCGATGCAAAAGTGCTTCACGCTCTCTAACATCGCTAGTTGTTCTTAGTTCTTGTAAGAGTTGGGCATAATCTTCTGATTGAAAATAAGGCTCCAAGGTTTGATTTACAGGAATTTCTTCCAATGAATCTAAACCCAGCAGTTGCCGAAATGCCGCGTTAGTTTCTAGTACCAAACCATCAGATGTAATGCGGTAAACTCCGACTTTAAGTTGATTGAGCAAAGTTTGAAAGCGCATTTCTAAACCTGTTACCTGACGTTGAGTGTGTGCTTGTTTTAGTGCCAAACGTACTGCCACAGGTAAACGCATATAGTTACTCGGTGACTTAATTACGTAGTCATCCAAACCTGATTTCATTGCTTCTACAGCAATTTCTTGTGAACCGCTATTAGTGAACATCACAACGGGTATTTCTGGGTAGCGGCTTTTCATTTTTCGGAGAACTGTTAAGCCATCGCTCCAACGCAGTTCGTAGTCAGTGACAACTAAGTCAAATTCTCCAGATGAAAATGCCTGCTCAAACTCTTTTGGAAGAGCAACTTGTTGAATTTGCAGATCGACAAATTCTCGTTCTAAGGCATGAGTCGCCAGCAAGCGATCATGGGGATTGTCATCAATCAGGAGAATGCGTAGCATTGTCAGTATAAATAATCTATTTAATAATTTTTTTAAGGTGTACCAAGTTCTGGCTTTTGGTTAAAAATTAGCCAATGTTTGTTAACAATGGCGACAATTTCCACTAAATTATCAAAAGCTACAGGTTTGACCATATAGGCATTTGCTCCCAGGTCATACAGATAATTAACATCAGTATGTTCTTGAGAAGCAGTTAAAATTACGACTGGTAAACGCTTAATTCCTGGTTGTTGTCTTAACCACTTCAAAACCTCCGCACCAGAACGACGAGGCAGTTTTAAATCGAGTAAAATTAAAGCTGGCAATGGATAAATACTGCGATCGCTATAAGGTGCTTCTCCCGCCAAGTAAAGCACGGCAGTATCGCCATCACGAACTACTTGTAGTGGGTTCGTAATCCCAGCCCTACGAAAAGCTCTTTTAATTAGGAGAATATCACGAGCATCGTCTTCTACTAATAGAATTGTCTCCCCTATGGATACATTATTCATTGGCTTTCTATAGCTTTTAAGAACTCCATCAAAAAGCCATCTTTTTGTAGCAATTGCAACTTTACATTTAGTTGGTTATTCATCCTCACCCACTCCTTAATCCTGTAAACTGTTTGATTAGATTACAGAACACGTAAAAACCTCTTCTTACTATCCTGAGCAAATTCCTGGTTTCTGTCTTCTACCGTAGGAGTTACCGAAATTACATTATAAAAACCTATACTTAGGTTATAGTTAACTGTCTGTAGAGTCTTAGCGGTCAAATACAACTTTTGGTAAAGCAATCCAAAAGCGGCTACCTGTACCTAACTGTGATTCTACGCCACAGAAACCGCCCATCTTTTCTAAGCTTTTGCGGACGATCGCTAGCCCAATACCTGTACCAGGATAAGCTTCTATACCGTGCAGTCGTTCAAAAACTCGAAAAATCCGCTCTTGATGTTCTGGAGCGATGCCAATACCATTATCAACAATCCACAACTTAACCCAAGTTGTGGATTGTTGGTTGTACTCCTGGGAATATATTTGCACAATAGGTTGTCTATCTGGCTGAACAAATTTGATGGCGTTATTTAATAAATTTGTGACTACTTGTACTAGAGTAGGACGATGTGCCAATACTTGTGGTAGAGAATAGTTAATTTGAATTTGAGCTTGCTGTTGTTTAATTTGTGCGTCTAATTGCTTGAGTGCTTCTTTAATAACAACATTCAAGTCAACAGGTTGAATTAAAATTTGGCTGCGACTCAGGCGACTGTAACTTAGCAAGTCAGTAATTAAAGTATCCATTTGCATCGCCCCCTCAGCAATATAGTTGAGGCAGTCTTGCCCAAAAGAGTCTAGCTGGTCATTATAGTCTTCTAATAAGGCTTGGGCAAAGCCTTGCATGGTGCGGAGAGGAGCGCGCAAGTCGTGAGAAACAGAATAGTTAAAGGCTTCTAAATCCTGGTTGATTGCTTGGAGTTGGGCTGTGCGTTCTGATACTCGATGTTCTAATTTTGAGGCATAATCTTTTAGTTCCTGGCGGAGTTGAGATTGTTTAATTGCGATCGCTAATTGTGCTGATACTTCCTGCGCTATTTCTAAAACTTCTGTACTAAAATTTTTAGCTGGAGATTTTACCAGAATTATTTCACCAATTACAGCATCTTCCACCTGCATAGGAATTGTTATGCAACTATTTAAACCTCCAGCCAACAATCTTTTTATAATCGGCGGATTGTCATTGGTAGCTGCAAAAATTTGCGGTGTTTGTCGAACTTCTCCAAGAACAAAATCGGTAATTGGTAGTGTTGTACCTTCTGCTAGTTGTAATTCACCATCAGCATGAGCAGCGAGTACTTCAGCCGTGTTAGTTTCAAAATTGAACAACACCGAAAATGCTTGTTGACAATTGATTAGTTGGCGCAACCTTCCCAAACCATTCCTAATGATTGTCACATCCGGTTCAGCCGCTAAAATTGCTCGGTCAATTTTGTGCAAATCAGTTAGGCGTTGGGCAGCAAGTTGAGCATTTTCAGTTTTCTCAGTTGCAGTTTTTAGAGCATTTTCATAAGTTTGCGACACCTTAAATATTTGTCGCCGGATGTAGTAAGTAAGAGTTATCCCGATGACTAGTGCCAAAATTATACTAGTTACACTTACTTGCTGTGCTGTGTCACGGGCTGTTTGGCTGCGTTGGTCACGTAGTTTTACTTCCGTAGCAACAAAATCTGCCATTTGTTGGCGTATTGCATCCATCTTTTGCTTACGTACTTCAAAAGCCGACAACGGTTCAACCTTGCCTTCTTGCCGGAGTTCCACACCTTGAGAAATCAAACGACTCCACTCTTGATATTGCAATTGGAGTTGCTGCACGCGTTGAACTTGTATCGGGTTATCGGAAACTAAATCTTTTAATTTTCTAAAAGCAGTATTTGTGGTGGGTGTTGCTTCTTGGTAAGGTTCGAGAAATTCTGGCTTACCTGTAATGATGTAGCCGCGTGAGCCTGTTTGGATATCTAGCAGTAGTTTATGAGTTTGGTAAGCCTGAGCAATTACTTGGTCTGTATGATCTACCCATTCTAAGGCTGCCAGTAGGCGATTAACTTGCCAAAGCGAAACTCCCGAAAACAGCAATAAGAGAACGCTAGGAAGTGCGATCGTACTAGTTAACCTTCGTCGAAAAATAGATTGAGCAATTTGCAGCAACATATTTCTATGCTACTGGCTCTGCCTGAAAAATTCTCATGAATTTCTTAGCTATTGCGCCTACAACTTGCACTATTGAAATTGTGAATAAAAGATTTAAACCCTCTCCCTTGCTCCCCTACGGTCTCAACTGCTCTCTTAGGTGTTTAATCGCTTATTGGGTGCGATCGCTAGACTCTACACAATCAAAAAATTTCTACTTTAACCAAATACTATCAAGTTATAATCCTCGTGGACAACTGAGTTCCAAAAATTACATTGTTTTCCAGACTACAATTCCTATCTGAAAATATGCAACCCATACATCTAGCTTCATTGTTAACGCTAGGTATAGCACTAACGAGCATACCTGTAATGCCATCTTATGCCCAAGAAGCAAAAATACAAACCTTTTATGAATTGCAAAATCAGCAGGTCAAGGTCACTTATTCAACAAGTAGCATTACTGGTGAGGCTGTTTTTAAGTATGAAGACTCAGAACAAAAATTGCTTTTTTCTGGAACAGAAATACAAACTGAAGACACAGCAATTGGTAAATTGGTGACAGTGACTGTCAAAAAAACTGTAGATACTGGCTATGAGACATTTAGCTTGCTCTTACCTGATGTTAACTTGAAGAACAGCAGCGAAGCTAAAATTGTGACTCAGGGTATTAAAACTATAAACCGTTTGTCAACAATACCTTTATTGAATGAAGGACAGAGACAGATATACACCACAATTACACCTTTATTAGGTACAGCAAAAGCTTTAACTTTTTAAGACTTTATTCAGCGTAAAACAATAGTAAAACTTACGCACTGGGATTGATTGTTGAGAGTGGGTGTAACAGGATGTTTAAAAAGTCCTTTTGTTGGTAGCAAAACATTTTAGATCCCCCTAAATCCCTCTTAAAAAGGGGACTTTAAGAGTCTTTCAGCCCCTTTTTAAGGGGGGTTGGGGGGATTAGAAGTGCTTAAAATCACAGCTAAGTGGAGCGGTGCAAATATTTGTAGTTGGGATAAGGCAGGAGGCAGAAGTCAGGAGGGAAGAGAGTTTGAGCTTAATTAACCTTTCTTAACATAGTTTTGTCTTTTCCCACCGACTTACTTAATCACTTTTCAAACATCCTTTAAAGGTGTAGGGTGAGGCTTACTCAAACCCTACACCCTGGCCTAAACCCTTGATTTTTCGTCTGTGGAGTTAGTTTTATTACTGAACGTTTTCCAGATAAGCATCCAAGCTGGGAACATCTACCCAACTCCTTCTTTCGTGGGATTTATGAGATAAATCCATCAACAATTGAGAATACACTCCTTCGCGCAAAGATGGAACTATTGACTGTTTTTGGTTAATTCCTTGCAGCCATTGGTCAACTACACGGATGAATGCAGAAATACGGCCATCAGTGAAGTTTTGGGTAAACATTAACTGCTGTGGTATTTCAATTTCTGCTAAAGGTTGTCCGGCTTGAGAACCCCAAACTCGAAAACCGTGGATGTAATCTTTTTGATTTTCGCTGCCTAAAACTAATGTACCGCGATCGCCATACACTTCTACCCAATGAGTTCTCGGTGCATTAACCACAGCACTGATATTAAGTTGGCATGGTGTTCCATCCGCTAATTCCAAAGACAGCAAACAATTATCATCTGTCTCTACTGGTTTTAATACATCATTGCTAGGGTCAATGCGGTTAGGAATAGCTGTATTTAAATAAGCACTAAGTCTAGATACTGGGCCAAATAACCAATAAATGTAATCAAAGGCGTGAGAACCCAACGATCCCAATGCACCACCCCCTTTTTCTTGAGAAGAATACCAGTTCCAAGGGCGGGAAGTATCAGCGCGAGAAGAACCCAACCAATCAATTTTAATTAAGCGTTTGTTTCCTACATAACCTGAAGATAAAAGTTCAGCAAATAATTGCCATCCTGGAACAAAGCGAAATTCAAAATCAACCACAGCAGTTACACCATTTGCTATTGCTAACTGATATAGCTCTTTTGCTTCAGATACATTTAAAGTTGTAGGTTTTTCTAATAATAAATGTTTGCCTGCTTCTAGCACAGTTTTTGCCATTTCATAGTGCAGAAATGGTGGTGTAGAAATACTAACTGCGTCTAATTCTGGTAGTTTGACAATGTCTGCCACACTATTACAAGCGTGGGGGATATTATTAGCATCCGCAATTGCTTTGGCTTTATTAATATCCCGATGATAAACCGCAATCACATCAGTATGGGGATGGGCTTTAAATCCAGGTATATGGACTTTTTGACCAAATCCAGTGCCGACTACAGCAACACTAATTACATTTTGATTCATGGTTAACTACGCACCCCTAAATTAAATGAGAGAATAGCGATATTATTTACCTTGATAATTTTAAATAATTGCCACAATATAATACACAAGTATTTGGTAAATTTTTTCTTAATATTTTTAACACATATAAATTTTTTTAGTAAAAATACTGAACCTTTATAAAAAATATATTTTGATTTTATATGTAAAAACATATGGACTTTTGAATCACCATAGACAAAAATACATATATTAGTTTATTATTAGTCAAATTTCACTGATGAAAATTATTTACCTGAGAAAGTTATCCAGCCAACTTAAAAGCTGTAAGCAATATTATATTTTCAATAATTTCAGCAATTATCTAAATAAAAAATAATATGAAAATGTATATAACTAACAAAACAAAAATTCCTCCCTCGCAACTAATAACTGTAACAGTATTACTTACATTACTTTTATTTATTCCTCAAATCTGGCTTAATTGCCAAGGCTACTATAATTTTAATAATCTGACTAAGAATGAATTTAGATTACAAAAATTGAGTGATGAAATTATCTATTTTGATGAAGTGTTAACCATGTCAGCACGTATGAATGCGGCTACAGGCAACCTAATGTGGGAACAACGCTATCGGCAATTTGAACATAAACTTGATATTGCAATTCAAGAATCTATTAAACTTGCGCCTCAAGCATATAAAAGTGAAGATGCAAAAAAAACTGATATTGCTAATCAGCAATTAATTAAAATGGAATATCAATCTTTTAATTTAGTAAGAAAAAATGAAAAAATTGCAGCACAAATACTATTGTCTAGCCCTGAATATGAAACTCAAAAACAGATTTATGCTGATGGTGTAACTAAAAGAAAACATAATATATCAATTCAGTTGCAGCAACAAGTTGCAGAATATCGCCAAAAAATATTTTGGGCAATTTTGGCTTCTATCATAAGTTTAATATTATTGATTCCGGCATGGTTACTGGTACTGAATTTGTTACATGGTTACTTAAAAGCTAAAAAAAATGCTCAAACTGCTTTAGAAGAGGCTAATTCTATATTAGAAATGCAAGTTGCGTCCAGAACAGAAAAATTAAACCAGAAAAATCTTCAATTACAACAAACATTGCAAGAATTGCAACACACTCAAGTTCAATTAATTCAAACTGAAAAGATGTCTTCTTTAGGTCAGTTAGTTGCTGGTGTCGCCCATGAAATTAATAACCCTGTTAATTTTGTTTATGGCAATTTAAGTTATGTTAGAGAATATACTCATAAATTACTAACTTTAATTAATTTATATCAGCAAGAATATTCTCATCCTAATTCAGCAATAACTAGTTTAATTGATGAGATAGATTTAAATTTTATTATTAATGATTTAGCTAAAGTTTTAGGTTCTATGACAATTGGTACTAATCGTATTCGTGAGATTGTGCTAACTTTGCGAAATTTCTCCCGTCTTGATGAAGCAGAAATGAAACCTGTTGATATTCATGAAGGAATTGATAGTACTTTGTTAATTTTACAGCATCGTTTCCAAGGTAAACATGAGCAAACAGAAATTGTTATTATTAAAGATTATGGCGATTTGCCGCTTGTTGAATGTTATGCAGGAGCATTAAATCAGGTATTTATGAATATTCTTAGCAATGCTATTGATGCTATACGTCAAAAAGAATTTGAGGCTTTAAAAGCAAATACCAAACACCCTTATAATTCTATTATTATTTCTACTAAAGTTAAAAATCAAGAGAATGTCATCATCAGTATTAAAGACAATGGCATAGGAATAATTGAAGAAGTTAAACCTAGATTGTTTGATCCGTTTTTTACGACTAAACCTATAGGTAAAGGTACTGGTTTAGGATTATCTATAAGTTATCAGACTATAGTAAATAAGCATAAGGGAAAAATTGAATGTAATTCTGTACTTGGAAAATCCACAGAATTTGTAATAGAAATTCCTATCAAGCAGACAAGATAATACAATTTTAGATTTTAGACGCTAAATATTATCTGAGAATTCGCATAGTGAAAGGATAGCGGTAATGTTCGCCATGATAAGCTTTCATTGCTGCAAAGCTGACCAAGAATGATTGTAATAACAGTAATCCGATAATTAAAAACATCCACATTAAAAGTAATGCGTCTAAAACAGTCGTAAATTCATTGACTGCACCATGATTGGTAATAGCAATGCTACAGCTACCGAATACTAGTAATAAAGAAATAATAATGAACACTAAGGTATACAAAGTCAAGGAAATTTGAAAGTTTAAAGATTCTCTACCTTGAAAATCAATCCAGGGATATTGATTCTTTTTAAGTTGCCAAATACTTAAAGGTAATAAAATATTTAGGGGCAAATATAAAGGAATACCAAGAAATACTAAAGCAAATAAAATTAGCCACGAGAATAAAGCTGAAAAATGACACAACATTGCCCAGATCCGCATTTGTTGTTTGCCTTTGGTTTTCATGGCTTGTTAGTGGCATAAGGATAAATGAAATTCCTATTTACTACATTACCCGGAAATCAATCAGACAAAAGTTTAAAATTTGAGTATTTCTCGCTCATAATTTTCCGGTAGAGGTTCTATTTCCCAAACTATGCCTTCGCCTGGTTCTAAAGCAACTTCTACATAAAGTTGTTCAACAGCAGTTGTAGCAATATCTTCGTTATTAGGAAAAGGCTGTAAATCTTCTGTAAGAAGCCTAAGTTTAAAACCGCCAGGAATGTCCGCACCAACAGTGGCGTTACGCAACTGGAATCGCCAGTAAGGTGTATTTGGTTCACCTTGGGGTGTAATTGTCAGTTCATATAATTGTCCAGCGATCGCCAGCCGTCGTGATATATTCACCTCAGTTTGTCTATCTTCTACACTCCGCGCCGCAGCTGCACTCAATTCTAAATTCCAGCGTTCCCAACCGATATTTTGTGCAAGTTGAGATACACCGCTTTGCAACCATTGCAAAACTGCACGCTGTTGGGGTAGTCCGATGCGTTTTTCATATAAATTTTGCCGCCAACCGCCATGTTCAATTAACCCACCCCACAGTTGAAAAGGAACCGCTAACCGAGGTGTGATGACTTCTGGCTTTCCCAGGCGGTCAATTAAATTTTGCGCTTGGGCTTGTGGTAGGGTCGGAATTGCTGCAACAGCAATTCGTGTCGGTTCGGCTGTACAAAATTCTCGCGCTACCGCTAAGATGCTGATATCGGTAATTAACTCAGCAATATCTAGAGAATAAGTGCGATCGCCTGCATCATAACTTCCTTTATTCTTAAGTTGGGCATGAGTACCATAACCCCAAACTCTCACATAGCCCGCATCTGGTTCGACTTGCACAGCTAAATAATAGTCACCTAGCCAACTCAGTAAATCCACCCATTCTTGCGGTACGCGCAACTCACTGCAATCAATACTTTCGCTGGGAACCAAGATAAATCTCGTTGCATCTACTGTAATAGCGGTTCCATTCACCAGTTCCCAAAAACTAGCTAAAGCAGTGGTATTCGGCCACACCTTTGCCTGTGGTGTAAATTCCTCCTGTAACCAAGGTAAGACAGCATTCAGACAAAGTTGGTTTAAATAAGCTTGATAATCAGAACTGGGATGCGAAAAACCTTGATGGTGTTGCGTAGTTTCGGGAATCTCTAAAATTAGATCTGGAGAATTAGCAAAAGTAAAAGTCATGGTGGTTACTCCGGGGAAAGGTTTGGCTTGTTTTGGCACTACCAGGGAAACATTCTCTTCCCCGAACAGTCTGCAAAATTGGTCTGAACCTGGTTAGCGAGAAGATGTATCGCAGTAGTCGCATAAGTTAAAATATTTTGAAAGCTTGAATACCAAGAATAGTAAAACTTTTACCTCCTGCCTCCTGCCATATAGTAATTTTGCAGCCACTCTTCCATTACAGCACTCATACTTTTGAGTAAGTCTGATGTCACAGAAATATGCAAGCTATCTTTGCACCAGTTAGCTAAAGACCGCAGCAAAACCTCTTTCGCTTTTGTCAGTCGCCGCGAAACAGTGTACTGTTTGATGTCTAGTTGTTTAGCGATCGCATCTTGATTAAGTTGCTGTGCATAGTATAGTTGCAATATTTGTTGGATTTGCACTTCTAATTGAGCGATCGCAGTCGTTAATACTTGGTTAATTTCACCTCGTTGGGAATTCCTAGCTTGTTCTTCTTCTAGGGCAACAATTTCATTAATTAAAGATTCTTGCACCCCTGGTAAATTATCCAGTAACTCAAACCCATCATCACCACCTTTGGAGACATTGAGAGAGTCCGGAGAAGGATAAAGATATTTGCGGACAGCTTTCGCCGCACTTAATAGCCACTTTTCCAGAGTTTGAGGGTTTGTAGATTGCGTGCTTTGGGAATTGTAAGATTGAGCGATCGCTTCCCAAGTGCTATCATCAGGTCGAGATAATTGCCGAGAGTTACTGGCTTTTGTGGGAACATAGAGAGTTTTGAAAGCATTCCAAGCCAAAGTGTAGGCGCGAATTGTATCAAGAGATAAACCAGCATTTTGCAAAGATTCTGCCAAACGCTTTTGACTGGTTTTGCGTAACAAACCCCAATCGCTACAGATATCGACTTCTTGACGCTGACGCAGAGTTTCGCGGATAGCACTGCCAAAAATCAGACTGGCATAGTTTTTAAAAGTACTGCTTTGATGAGGATTAAAACCTTTGAGGACACGTTCAACTTGGGCGATCGCAATTTGAAAACAATCAGATAATTTGAATTGGCTACTGGCGAAACCAGCGCAAGTTTTTTGGGATATCCAATAACAAGGTTCTTGTAAATAAGCCGTGAGATGCTGTTTTGCTAAGGATGAGGCTGTTAAATCTTGCCATAACTTATACCAATACAATACCCAAAAATCTTCTAAATTTTCTTTTGGTATTTGTTGAAGACAACTTTGAATGCTGCGACGCAAGCGTGATTCCGTCGCCCAACAACTGAAGCGATCGGCTTCAAACTGCACGAAAGTTGAAAAAATTTCAATAATGCTTTGTCGAGGCTGCATAAAAAACTAGAAGCCGACCTAAAGGAAAAGTACAGGCATTCAACGAAGCCTGCACAAACTTTACTACAAGGAATTGAATTATGTTTCGGCTCGCAATAAAATCTTTTACTATTGGTAGTTTAGTTGCCATATCTACCGCCAGCAGTGTTTTTGCCCAAGTACCTTTAATCAGAAATTTGGACTTAGTAAAAACAGCAAACTTTAGCTGCGGCCCTCATCTTAGTACATATATTGTCAAACCCCTAGATAACCGCCAAGGGTTTGGTATTCGCTGCGTTAAATTTAGTGAAGGCAGACCAGGAACCACAATTCCCAAACTAGCTTGGTATGGTGAAGGTAATTGGGGTGGTGCAACCTATCGCCACGTAGGACAAGCAATTTATAGAAGTTCCAATCTTGTTGGTTTTGCTTCCGACATTCATGGCAATGGGGAAGATATTCATAATAACTTTCCAGGAAATTTGAAGGTAGAAGTTATTGGTTCCACAATTCGTGTCACCGGCGCATGGAATGAAGAATGGCACTTAGTTAGATCCACTAATTACCAGCCTTTGTCCAGACCAAATACTTGTGGTGGTTACTTTGATGAATATAGAGTGTCTGACCTCGCAGGTAGCCGTCGCGGTTCTGGCTTGCGTTGTGTTCTCCGTGTCGGGCCAAATAACACCACTTGGTTTGGTAACGGTAATTGGGGAGGTTCCACCTATTCTCACATTGGAACTCGTTCTTTTAATGGCTATGGTGCCAGTGATGTTTGCGGTACAGGTTTTGGCCCAATTTGTAATACTTTCGGTTGGGGTTCCTTGAAGTTTACTCCTGTTCCTGGTGCGTTTAATGTCACAGGTGCTTGGAGTGAAAAATGGCGGTAATCGGATTTTCTACCAATTCACTAAAATGAGGTAACACATTCAAACCCCGAAAACCATGTCATATCTGACGCATCTTAATTACGAATTACGAATTACGAATTGGTATTAGATTTTGGATTGCTTTCTGTGTCTAGGTTTTATAAAACCATGTTGCGTTCAAACATATTTTTTACTTCCCTCTCCCAACCTAAAATGCGCTCTTAGAGAGTAACTTACTCTTTGGCAGTCTCATCAGGTTGAGAAGGAATTACCACCACTCGACCGTTCTCAACCACAGTACAATTTTTACCCTTACTTTTGCTGTGATTGATTGGTGTATCTTGGCACTGCTGTTGGTGAGCAAGATTTTGTTCGTTTTGTTGATTGAGAATTACAACACAACCAGTACAAGACACTGTGGACATAAGTAGTAAATTGAGTTCTATCTCAATTATCACTCAAATAGGGAGTGGGGAGTAGGGAGTAGGAAGTAGGATTTTCATCCCTTGATTATAGAGTTTCTGCTGATTATTTAGCTAGGGACGCAAAAGCTTGCGTGCCTAAAATTATTTATCATAATTAAAGCATAGCTTAGGACATCAACAGATAATAAAACTTAGACACCAAAAGGCTTTTATCTCTGTCCCCTGTATCCTGTCACCTGTCCCCTGTAACCTGTCACCTATCCCCTGCTATATCTTCAGGTAGAGTTAATATTTCTACACCATCTTCTGTGACTGCTATTGTATGCTCGAATTGCGCCGACAATTTGCGATCGCGTGTCACAGCCGTCCACCCATCGCCCAACATTTCTACTTCCCAAGTACCTTCGTTAATCATTGGCTCGATGGTAAATACCATTCCTGGTCTGATTCGCTTACCTTTACCACGTGTGCCGTAGTGGGGAATGTCTGGTGCAGTGTGGAATATATTACTGATGCCATGTCCGACAAAATCCCGTACCACAGAAAAACCCTGAGATTCAGCATACTCCTGAATTGCTGCCCCAATATCACCAATTTTTGCCCCTGGTTTGACTTCAGCAATACCACGATAAAGGCACTCTTGGGTGACTTCTACCAACTGTTGCGTCTTTGGAGAGGTGTTACCCACAATAAATGTTTTAGATGTATCACCGTGGTATCCATCAACAATCGGCGTAACATCAATATTAATAATGTCACCTTCTTTGAGGATTTGTTTAGCGTTGGGAATGCCATGACAGATTACTTCATTGACGCTGGTGCAAATTGACCGAGGAAAACCTTTATAACCAAGAGGCGCGCTTTTAGCCCCATGAGCTTGTGTCCAGCGTTCAGCTTCATCATTGAGTTCTAGCGTACTCACCCCTGGTTTCACTAGTGGTTCTAGATGCTCTAGAAGTTTAGCCGCCAAGCGTCCTGCCCGGCGCATTTTTTCAATTTCTCGTGAAGATAAAATAACGATTGTTTCGGTTTTCATGGACTTTAATCTAAAGCATCATTCAAAAATATAGTTAACCCTGTTTGTGCTGCTCTTTGGGCGGCATCAGCCACCTTCAGGGTATACAAACTTTGTTCTGGGGTGACATACAAAGGAGTGCCATCAAACAGATGATCTAACACCATACTTGTGTCTTTGGCAAACAAACCCCGGCGCGTGCCAACATCAATTGGTATAGTTTCTCCCGCCTGGATCAAGTATCCCGTATTGCCATCAAAAATTAAACCGCCTTTTTCGCCGTGAACTTCAAATTTCCGCTCTGGTTGCCAAATTGTTTCGCCTTTGCCGTAAATTACCTGTGCTAACAGCCCACTGCTGAAGCACAATTGACTCATACAAAGACAGGTTTGATAGTACTCCGATTCTACTGCCCAATATCGCTGATGACAGTTGACTGTAGAGACTTTTCCAAATAAATCAACCAGACGATGCAATCGAGAAATTGCCCCAATTAAAGGAAACCCAAATAGTTCATGGTTATAAGTCCACTTACGCGGTGCAGGATTTTGGGAGTTGATGGTGCTGTAGCGGACATAAAACACCTTGCCAACTTTGTCTATATTTTGTTTTAAAGCTTGGTGCAAGCCACCCAAAAGTTCTATATGTTCGACATGGAGTAATTTATTTTGGGCTTTGGCTAAGGCGATGAGTTCTTCTGCCTGGGCTAAATCCACTGATAGAGGATATTCTACAACTACGTGCTTTCCGTGCAACAGGGCAGCCTTGGCGATCGCTCCATGATCTCGATTAACTGTGGATATTACTACTAGATCTATATCTTCTCGTGCTACTAGCTCTTGCCAAGAATTGATAGCTGAGATTTGATATTCTTTAGCGAAAATTTCTGTTGTTTCTGGGGTATGGCCGACAACTGCGGTAAGATGCGTTCGCTCATCTTGCAGCAGTGCTTCTGCTCTTAATTTTGCTGCATACCCAGTACCTACCATGCCGACACGCACTTGTGCTTGCCCCAAAACTGCCTCTGAATTATACATGATCCCTCAATCACATAGACATTAGGGCAGGACTTACGCACTTATATTAGTTGTTGAGTTTGTGTGTAAAGGTTTTCAATACATATACCCCTACACCCATATACCCATATACTCATACACCCTTGTTCTTGAAGTTCCTACTCAACGACTTAACGTATAAACTAAACTTATTATTCCCTAGTAACTAAATTTCATTACTAATCGTGGTCGATTTCGAGTTACATGGTTTAATTTTTCCCGTAGTATCAGAATTGAAGTAAATATTCATGAGCGGCTCATCCTATAAGTTAAGCCGTAGGTACTGCTTTAGCATAACTTATACTGCCGTTTACAAAAGAGAGGAATACGGAAATGCCATCTTACAAAGTTAGACTGATTAACGAAGCTGAAGGTTTAGACACCACAATAGAAGTGCCAGATGATGAATATATTCTAGACGCTGCTGAAGAACAAGGCATAGACTTGCCCTTCTCCTGCCGCGCTGGTGCTTGCTCCACCTGTGCAGGTAAAATTCAAAGTGGTACCATTGACCAGTCTGACCAATCTTTCTTGGACGACGATCAAATCGAAGCTGGATATGTGTTGACCTGTGTTGCTTATCCAACCTCTGACTGTACAATCTTGACCCACCAAGAAGAAGCACTTTACTAAGAGTTAGGTATCTCCACAAAAAATCTCTTGCAAGAGTTCTAAAAGTTGAAAAATGTTAGCAGCACATATTCATCAAAATTCCCTCCTTTGTATATGTGCTTTTTCAACTTGGTATGACGAAAAATCTACTTGAGTATTTCCACCCTGAGTAGAAACACAAGTAAATTTTTTGCTTCTGCTTTATTGTCCTGATTTTACAGGCTTTAGCATAACTTATACTGCCGTTTATCAAGCAGAGGAATACTGAAATGGCAACTTACAAAGTTACACTGATTAACGAAGCTGAAGGCTTAAATAAAACAATAGAGGTGCCAGATGATGAATATATTCTAGACGCTGCTGAAGACCAAGGCATAGATTTGCCTTCCTCCTGCCGCGCTGGTGCTTGCTCTACCTGTGCAGGTAAAATTCAAAGTGGTACTGTTGACCAGTCTGACCAATCTTTCTTGGATGACGATCAAATCGAAGCTGGATATGTGTTGACCTGTGTTGCTTATCCAACCTCTGACTGTACAATCCTCACCCACCAAGAAGAAGACCTTTACTAAAAGTTAGGTATCTCCACAAAAATCGGTTGCTAACGTTCTTGAATTTGAAAAAATGGTAGCTGCACATCTAGGGAGAATTGGGTTCTTCCTAAATGTGCTTTTTCAAATTGTTTGGCAAAAATTCTAGTATATTCACGCTCAAGCAGTAACACAAAATTTATGTGTTACTGCTTAATTAATCTGAGTTCATAGCTTAATTTTATCGTTGAAAATTTGAACTTTCGTACCAGGATAATAGAACTGAAGAATTTTGGGAGTTGACCAACCAAGCTTGGCTAAATTTTGTGCGCCTGTCTGACTCAAACCAACTCCATGTCCTAGTCCACCTCCAATAAAAGCATATCCCCATAATTCTGGTTTACCTTTATTTAAAGGTTGTAAGTAAAACAATGTACTGACGGGTGCGGCAAAGGCACTACGTACTTCGTCTTTGTGTAAAGTAAATATGCCGATATCGGTTTTCACAGCTAGGTCGAGAATGCGTCCACTGGGGCTGCGTTTTGTCACTGCGATCGCTTCAATGGTTTTAAAATTGGCATAGGGACTGTTTTTCACACGCAAAAATTTTTGCAAATCTTTGGCGATATCTTCAATGGGAGTTTCTTTTCTCCATCGAAATATATCCCAGTTACTTTCATTGAAGCCTTGCTTCATACTGATAAATCTCTGGAAGTTTTTTTCATCGGCTAAACTTTGTTGCGATAAATTCCAAAAATTAATCGGCGCATCGACTACTGGGCGCAAATAGGGACGGTCTTCTCCATTCCAAACATCACTAAAAAAGGCGGTCACACCACCAGTTGTTGAAGAATATAAGGCATCAACTAGCTGGTTGTTGTAAGTTAGCACCATGCCTTTGGTAGCAGCGATCGCTTTGTCTGTTTTGGCTGTTGCCCCACTCAGTCCGTAATAAACTTGGCAGTGCGTATCAGCACACAATTGGTAGTTATCCACAGCAAATCGGCGCAAATTCCGCAAAGCATAAGTCCGAGCTAGAATTGCTTGGGATTCTAAAGCTGCTTGTGGTACGTTTGTTCCAATTTCGTTGGGTACAACACCACGTAAATAAGTTTCTAATTGTACTTCATTAACTAAAGTATATGTGCCGTAGGCATTGGGCTGTAATGTCATTCTTCCGGCATATAATCGACCAGTGCCAGGTTTTTCACCTTGACTAACCCGAATTAAGTTTTTGTCAGCACTAATAGCTAAATCCTTTGGGCTGTAACGGATGTCATTGACTACCCAACTGACCCGTGGCACTTTATCCTGGATTTTAGTATCGACATATGCCATTTTTGCTCCCGAAGCCTGCACATTCTGAAATAGCAAGCGTCGCAGTAAAGCAGTGCTGTAAACATCGCGTTTCGCCCAGACTTGCCAGCGTTCTGGCTGAGATATTTCTACTTCTACCCCTTGAGAACGCCATTTTTTGGCACTATCTTCTGCTGTTTCAAAGGTACGGTATGTGCCTAAAACCACTACCTCTTCCACCAGGGGTTTTGGCAAGGCTTGCATGACTGTTTCTAGCTTGACGGGTTTTTCGGTAACTATGGTTTGCAGCTTGTTACCTGCTTGAAATCTTAACCGCAAGCGATCGCCTTTTGTCGGTTCTAGTTGTAATTTCGTCTTTGATTTTTCTCCAAATCTCTGTATTATCCCTACTCTCAATTCCACATCATTGCCATTGCTGGTTGGGCCTGATGCTGCTGTCAGTCCCAACAAGCAAAATGCCGTTACTACACTGTAAGATAAACGCCAAAACGAAAACTTTATCTTGACTAGATTCTGCCCTTTCGTTCTGAGTCGGGGCATTTCTATTTGCTTCGTAGCGTAGTGGTTCTGTCGCATGAACGCTCCAATAGTCCCATTACCAATTTAGCTACCCAAATCACTTGCAAATCGAAGTCATAATGACTATGATTTATTTAGAGGCACAAAACAAAATTAGTTAAATCAACTCCTTATGGTTAAAGTCCAAGAGATCCCACTAAATCAAATCAAACGTCCCTTGCCCCGTGCCAACGATCCCAACAAAGTCCAAGACTTAATGGAATCAATTGCAGAAATTGGGCAGCAAGAACCTATTGATGTTCTAGAAGTAGACGGACAGTATTATGGCTTTTCTGGTTGCCACCGTTATGAAGCTTGCCAGCGTCTTGGCCAAGACACCATATTAGCCAGAGTCCGTAAAGCTCCTCGCAGCGTTCTCAAGATGCACTTAGCTTAGGGAAAGTATGAAGTGTAAATTATGAAGTATGTAGACACCCTTTGGGTGGTATCCCGAAGGGTAATTTCATAACTCAGCCTTTCAACTTCATCTTTGCTAGTCCTAATTCTCAAATAATAAGTTTAGGAGAAAATTATGTCATCTCAACCAACCGTAAAAAATGTAAATATCGGCATTGATCAAGAAAGCCGGACAAAAATTGCTGAAGGTTTGTCTCGCCTGCTGGCTGATACATATACACTTTATCTAAAAACCCATAACTTCCACTGGAATGTTACAGGCCCAATGTTCCAAACATTGCACCTCATGTTTGAAACCCAGTATACAGAATTGGCCTTAGCAGTAGATTTGATTGCTGAACGAATTAGAGCTTTGGGTTATCCCGCGCCAGGAACTTACAGTGAGTATGCCAAGCTGAGTTCGATTCCTGAAACGCCTGGAGTTCCTAAAGCTAAGGAAATGATTCAATTGCTAGTTGAAGGACAAGAAGCCGTAGTGCGAACCGCTCGGTCTATTTTCCCTGTAGTAGATGAAGTTAACGACGAACCCACTGCTGATTTATTAACTCAACGGATGCAAGTTCATGAAAAGACCGCTTGGATGTTGAGAAGTTTACTGGAAGAATAAGAATTAGGGAATGGGGAGTGGGGAGTAGAGAATAGGGAAAATTACCAATCCCCATCCTTAAGTACCTATTCTCTAGTAAAAAATGGCAAATACTACTGATTACACCCAAAAACTGCAAGATTTAAACCAAAAGGTTGAGATTACGAGTTTTAAAGCTTTGAGTAAAGCGGCTGGTGTCTCAGAGCGGCAAATCTTGCGGTTGCGACGGGGAGAAGTGGCGCAAATGCGAGTAGATGTGCTGTTGAAGTTGTCATCAGTTCTCCAGTTATCTTTAAGTGAATTAGTAACGACTTTTTCAACAGCCAATTTGAGCCAAGGTAATGGAGTATCTACTCAGCAGTTGTTACAAGAGATTGCAGATTTAAAAAAAGAATATCAGCGATCGCAATTACAAATAGAACAACAGCGAGAGCTACTACTCCAACAATTCCAGCAGTCGAGTTTACAACTGCTGGAATCTTTGTTATTGCAGTTCCCCGCAGCTGCCCAAAAAGCACGAGAAAATCCGCAGCTAGAGGCGGTGAAGATACTACCGTTAGTCGAGAATCCACTGAAAAAACTTTTACAGAATTGGGGTGTAGAAGCGATCGCACCTGTAGGTGCAGAAATACCTTACGATCCCCAAAAGCACCAATTATTAGAAGGAACAGCACAGCCAGGTGAATTAGTCAAAGTCCGTTACACTGGCTATGTGCAAGGAGATAAGCTACTTTACCGAGCTAAAGTGCAACCCACATAACAAAGATTTACGAAGTTGAAAATTGCATCTCAACTCTTTATTTTTAGGGACTTCCAGAAATTAAATTATTCAATCATTAACCATCAAAGATATTGAAAAAGAATCTTTTTCTCCCTCTGCTACCCCTAATGAGTGGATATTTTTTTAGTTGGAAGTCCCTTAGCAGCAAAAATCTTTGTTAATAAAATTACAAATATTGGGAATAATAAAAAATGAAGGTGCTTTTCTCAAAAAAACTGAGCAACTTTAATAGATTAACCTTTCAGGAATTAAGGGCTGAAATGCTGATGAATATTAATTAGGCTAGAGAAAGCAACTAAAAAATTAAATTATTGGATACAACACAGGTGCATTATAGATTACTCAATTTTAATTACAGACTGATCGTGATCCTTGAAAATACGCAATAACTATTATCCCCTAAAGTTGCCACATAGAAAAATTTGGCTTTTTAGTATAGATGAGTTGTGTTATCAGGCGGTAGTTAACCTTCTAATAATTTAGAATTTTAGTTGATTTCACGTAATATTAGTTTTTTTAACCCTGTTCTGGTGCAACTGATACAAAAACTATTTCCCATGCTCAGTTATGTTTATATATCTAACTTGCTGAGCTTATTGATAAGTTATAGTTCCATCAAACTTTGCAGAAATTAAATGCAAACTTTAAATTACTAAGTGAATTTAAAGTTTGTTGAGTAATGTCTTTATGGTATTCTTACGTAATTAAGTAAATAAAACTATGGATACTTCTTAATTTGCTATTAACCTTTAATATTTTTTGGGTTATTCCTAAAATTAAAATATGTATTTTAAATACCCACCTATCAGCAATAGTTTTTTTAGCAATTAGCTAATAATAGGTAGATTTTTTTGCTAGTTTTTATCAAATTGGTTATTAGTATATAATACTAGCAAAATTACCTCAGTTTTTTTTTACAACAATCGGAGATAAAATAATATGAATCAGCAAGTGAAAGTTATTAAGCTGAACGGCATTATTAATAACGCAAATTCACACGAATTAAGAGAAAATATTACTCTCCTGCAAGATAGTGGTGCAGAAATTGTTCTAGTTGACTGTCAGGATGTAACTTTTATGGACAGTTCTGCACTGGGTTCTTTAGTATTAGCCTTCAAAACATTAAGGGCAGCAGGCACTAAATTAGTTCTCTGCTCTATTAATGAACAAGTAAGAATCTTATTTGAATTGACTGGTATGGATAAAGTGATTGAAATTTTCCCTAGTCAAGATGAGTTTCATCAAGTTGTACTCTCCAAGAGTTAATCGAATTTAATCTGTAAGATTGATAAATCATCTTCAAAAGCCTCTTTGGAGTTTAAAGCGATGAGATAATTCAATACCTGTTCGAGGGGGCAATCAATAGTATTTTGTATGCTCGTCAGAATTTGAATTAAACCATCCAGACTCCAAAGTGTGCCATCTGTCTTCGTAATTTCGTAAGCACCATCGCTAAAAATATAAAGATTACTAAAATTTTCAATTTCACAGTAAGCATCAACGTATTTTGCTTCAGGAAACATCCCAACAGGCATACCAGGAGTTCTTAATAGTTGAACTTCTAATTTATTTGGAGATTGGCCTGAGATTAATATTGCTGGGGGATGCCCAGCACTGGCATAAGTTAATTGCCGTTTAGCCACGTTATAAACACCGTACCAAATAGTAAAATATTTATCATTTTGGTAATTCATCTGAAAGGTTTCATTTAAAGCTGTAATTACTTCACTAGGTTGATAGTAATTTAGACCTTTAAGGGCGCGGGAACGCAACAAATTTAGTACAGAAATAGATGGGAGTGTCGCTTTCAGCCCATGTCCAGCAGTATCTAATAAATAAACTGCTAAATAATTAGAGTCTAGCCAGTAATAATCAAAACAATCACCACCGAGTTGGCGTGAAGGAATGAAATAAGAATTGATGTGTAATGGTTCAGTTATGGGTAGAGGTAAAAGCGATCGCACATAGTCTGCTGCTTCGGCTAATTCTGTTTCTAAAAGCTGTTTTTGGGTTTGTAAATCTCGACTTAATTGATGCAGCCGTAATCCTGCCCTGACTCTGGCTTTTAATTCATTTTGTTCTATAGGTTTAGAGATAAAATCATCTGCACCCGCATCTAATCCCTTGACGCGATCGGCAACTGAGTCTAAAGATGTTAATAAAATAAAAAAACTGGTTGATAAATCGGGGTCAGATTTAATATACTTACATACTTCCAGCCCATTGAGTACTGGCATAATCCAATCACAAATAATTAGTGCTGGGTGGCAAGTAGTTGCTTTGGCAATTCCTTCTTTACCATTGCTGGCAGTAATTACTTGATAACCTTGTTTTTCTAACAACCTTTTGAGAAATATTTGTATAGTATAATCATCATCAATTACTAATATTTGGAACATATAAAATATTATCAATAATTATTGACAATCCCAGATGGATAGGTTAGTGATTATATTGCTTTTTAACAGTCTGAATATCAACCTGTCTAACTGTCATCTAATATTTGAATAACCTATCCCAATTATTCATAATTTTGCTAGTAATTCAAGGTTAATAACAACTTATGGTGATGACAAAGGATTCAGCCACAAAAGAATCGCACGTCTGAGTTGATTTAAGTCTCGATATACCTCTTGCTTAAACCATTGCCCAAAGGCATCAAAGGGAGTAAATGAAGTTCCTGGTTGCCATTTGATGTCTTGTCCCAATGGGGTTGTATGGCTTCCAGGCAATGTTTGTGCCGTCACCATCTCTGGAAAGCGTTGTTGTAAAATTTTGGTTAAAACTGCTGATTGGTCGAGGGTATCGTTATTAAATTTAATTAATAAATTACGACGGACTTTATAACCTTCCTGCACAATTTTGTTCGTTTCTAATGGTGATGGCGTAAACTCAATCGTCAAAGCAGAATTTAACTGCTCTACTAAAGGAATAGCATCTTTAGCAGCATAATTATTGAAGGATATTAAAATATTTCCGGCTCTGTCTACAGGACAAAGGCTACCTATAAGCAAATGGAGTTTGCAACCCATGCTGTGTCCAATACCATAGGTGGGGAGATAAAGCTTACGCAGTAAAGCAGAGTCATGCAAGCGTTCTAGAGTACGTTCAAAGTTCAGCAGTACAGATTGAGCGATCGCTATATGATCTAATGTATTCACAAAGGGAGTAGCGATGACAACATATCCCTTACTGGCTAACTGTTCTAATAACCAACGGTAAGTCAGGTGTGGCGCAGTGGCGACAAACGCGCCTCCTAAAAAATGTATAATCCCGATGGGATTTTGGGGAATGAGTACCCAGTTACCTCTAATTTCTTTCCAGTCCATGCCTGTAGGCGATCGCTTAATTTAATTTACACTTATTTATGTTAGATCGGTAATTGTAATGCTGGGCATCTCGACCGGTTAAAAATTAAAATTGGGGACTGTTTACAGATCTCCCCCGTGACTTTGTAATTTTTTCATTTCATACTGTACATCTAAAGCAATCTGCAATGCTTCATTTAATAACTTGCCATGTTCGGTAGCTTTTTCTGTAACTTGCATTGCTGTTAAATTTGCTAGATTATTGGCAAATAGCTCAGTGTTACCAAGAATGAAATTTTGATTTTCTCGCAAAATTCTTTCTGTTTTTAAAGCCCGTACTAAATCGGCTCTAGTGAGTTTCAGTGCTGCAATTACCCTGTCTCTTTCTTTGATAGTAACATCTGGATTGCCAGCGTCTTCTATTTGGTCATTAATATCTATCGCTCTAATTATAGAATTATATCTCTCTACATCATCTAAGAGAATTTCTAGAGAGTAAGTCATACTCTTTTTTAACGTTTTTAAGGCATTGCGCCATACCCCATAAAAAATTCCCTGCATTACAGCACTGCCAACCAAGCCCAAGATTAATAATAATATCCAAGATGGGATTGTTACCCAATTAGCAAATAACCTAATAACGATATCAAAAATTAGATAGCTAAACACAAATATAGAGAAGCTAATAAAAATTACAGTAGCTCCTTCTGAACCTTTCATTTTATATAAAATTTGTTTACTAAACCCTTTAAGAGGATTGGTAATTAAAACTAGTTGATACTTAACAGGTAAATTAGTTAATTGTTGTAGTTCTTTTGGACTAATTTCTAAACCATGTAAATCATTACGCACAGCTTTCCCCACAATCACATACATAGTTATTTAGTACAATATAACAAGCCAATGTCGGGATGGCTAACTAAATGGTAATTTCGGTAAAAATTTTTAATTAAATTATTCAATAAAAAATTAGTTTAGGTACAAGGTGATACTGAGTAATCAAAATTATTGTTGAATAGAATGTGCCGAAAAATACCATATTCAACCAATGAATTAGAAGTTAAGCTATCTAGTTAGCTTTAAAGATGGCTAATTTAACCTTAATCTAACAAAATTATTTTTTGACAAACTCAGTCATTTAGAACTTAAAAATCTACATATAAGATAGTCTAGATTTATGGCGATCGCTATCAACAACTCTGCTTCTTATAGAATAACTGGGTGACTATCAATAATAAAATAAGTGCCAGCATCAACAATTACTTGCCGAATTTTAAGATTCGCCAGACGCAGCAGATTTATATTGATATAAATCTGCCGATTTCAGCCGAATTACCTATTTATGGTGAGTTTCCAGGCGTTTTAACATAATATACAACTATCTAAAGTATGAAGTTATATAGCCAAAAAAGTATTCTTTAGCTAGTTGTTGAATTGAAATTAAATCGAAATAATTACATATGAGTACTCTGTCGGTTTTAAACTCTAAGTATTACTAAATGTTATGTATCAACATAGCTAGAATCATATATTTCTGAAAAAGCAGGAAAGGTATATACTCATTTAACTAAATGAGTATATAAAGCTACCAAATACCACTCTAAATAATTGAATTAATATGTGGTATTAGATTTACAAGCCAATCTTCATGAAATATTTTGATTTTCAATATTTCTACCTAATTTTTGTCTGGAGGGAATTTTAATGGGCAGCTCGTTTCATTGGTCATTAATACGTGCAACTTTACTAGCTTTAGGAGTAACAACTGCTACGATCAGTCCGATAGTAGTTTCCGCCCCAACTTTAGCCCAAACTACTGTTCCATCTACAACTCCTACTACAGATCCAAATACCACTCCTGGTACAACAACTCCTGATACAAATACTCCATCTGCCGCGCCTGCTGCTGCTAATTTTTCTGATGTTGGTACAGATTACTGGAGTGGCCCATTTATTCAAGCACTAGCCGCAAGAAATGTAATTACTGGATTTCCAGATCAGACTTTTAGACCCAACCAAGCTGTGACTCGTGCTGAATTTGCGGCAATGATTCAAAAAGCTTTTAATCAGAATGCAGTTCGGCAACTCAGTGCCAGTGGATTTAGAGATGTACCTGCTAATTATTGGGCGGCTTCTGCGATTAAAGAAGCTTACGAAACAGGTTTTATGAGTGGTTATCCTGATAATACGTTTCGTCCCAATGAGCAAATTCCAAAAGCTCAGGCAATCACTGCTTTGTCAAGTGGTTTAAATTTAACTGCTAGCAATTCAGGTTCAGCATCAGATATTCTGAATACTTATTACACAGATGCTTCCGCAATTCCTAACTACGCAGTAAATAGTGTAGCCGCAGCCACTCAAGCTAACATTGTTGTCAACTATCCAGATGTCAAACAGCTTAATCCTCAAACACCTTTAACCCGTGCGGAAGCCGCAGCGTTATTGTATCAAGCTCTAGTTAGACAGGGACAAGCACAACCTTTGGCTGCCAATCTTCCCGCAAGTCAATATATAGTAGCGGCTGGTACTACTGGCACAACTGGTAACGATATCGTTTCTATTGCTGCGTCTAATAATTCTTTTAGTACTTTAACTACTCTAATCAAAGCGGCTGGGTTAGCAGAAACTCTGCAACAAGGAGGCCCATACACAGTATTTGCTCCTACAGATCAAGCATTTGCCGCTTTACCTGCTGGCACTGTACAACAACTACAGCAGCCAGAAAATAGAGAATTATTGCGGAGGATTTTAACATACCATGTGGTTCCTGGCCAATTAACTGCTAGTCAGCTGACGGCTGGAGAACTGAAAACGGTTGAAGAAGCATCTGTAAATATCAAAGTTGACAGTGCTAATAATCAAATCGCAGTTAACGATGCGACAGTTATTCAACCAAATGTTCAAGCTAGCAACGGTGTAATCCACGTAATTAATGAAGTTCTAATTCCACCTAACTTGAATGTTAGCCAACAACCAGGAGAAACCACTCCGGGTGGAACTACACCTGCTGTAGATCCTGGTAGATCTACTCGCGGTGGCTCTAGCTATGTTGGAGTTGCCGGTAATATTGGTTTGGGTGGCGATTCTGCTCTCAGCGAAGGTAACATTGCAGTAATGAGCAAAATCGGTTTAACTCGGACTATATCAGCACGTCCCTCAGCTGTATTTGGAGACGACCCCATAGTTTTAATACCTGTAACTTTCGACTTTGCTCCACGTTCCGTCGATCCTACAGGTAATCAACGCTTCCCAATATCTCCTTATATAGGTGCTGGTGTGGCTATCGAAACTAGCGACGATGCTGACATAGCATTGCTGTTAACTGGTGGTGTAGACGTTCCCTTAGGCAATCGCTTTACTTTGAATGGTGCAGTTAATGCAGCGTTCTTGGATGAAACTGATGTCGGTTTGATGTTGGGTGTAGGCTACAACTTCTAAGTTGGGCTGAGATTAGTATATTCCTGCCAAATCAAAAGAGACGCGATCGCCCGCGTCTCTTTTATTGGAGTTACCTTTGTTTAAGAGAGGAAACGAGAAACTGTTCCCTATTCTCTTCTAAGATTTCTACCGTCCTACACCGACGTATTGGAAGCCTGCTCTTACCATTGTTTCAGGATCCAGGAAGTTACGACCGTCAATAACTACAGGGTTATTCATTAATTTTGCCATCTTGGCATAGTCTAAATGGCTAAATTGCTGCCATTCGGTTACGAGTACTAAAGCATCACAGCCATCAGCTAATCTCTCAGCATCAGTTTCTACTAGTACGCCAGAAAGACCATGACGCATTCCTGTTTGGGAAATAATTGGGTCGTAAGCTTTGACTTTAGCTCCTAGGCGGTTGAGTTGCTCAATTAAGTTGAGTGCGGGAGCATCACGTAAGTCATCGGTATCAGGTTTAAAGGTGAGACCGAGTAGACCAACAGTTTTACCCTTGAGGATCTTCAGGACTTGTTGAAGTTTTTCTAAAGCAATTAAACGCTGACGTTCGTTAACGCTAACTGCTGATTTGAGCAATTCAGCTTCATAACCATAGTCGTCAGCAGTGTGAATCAAAGCGGAAACGTCTTTGGGGAAGCAAGAACCACCCCAACCAATACCAGCTTGCAAGAATTTGTTACCAATGCGGGAGTCTAAACCGATACCTTTGGCTACTTGAGTCACGTCAGCACCGACGCGATCGCAGATGTTAGCAACTTCGTTAATAAAACTAATTTTGGTTGCTAAGAAAGCGTTAGCAGCGTATTTGATCATCTCTGCCGAACTGAGGTCTGTAACTAGTACAGGTACAGGTGGTAAAGATTGATCAGCAGCGAACTTGCGTTCAACAATTGGAGCATAAAGTTCTTGCATCATTGCAACTGCTCTAGGGCTGTTACCACCTAGAACAATGCGATCGGGGTTGAAGGTGTCATAGACTGCTGAACCTTCACGCAAAAATTCTGGGTTACTAACGACATCAAAATGTGATGCAATTTCTGGCACTTTATCTTCAACAGGCGCGCCACCTGCTGGTACAAGCACTTTCTGACGTTCAGCAATCCCATCTAAAACAATCATCCGTACCCAGTCACCAGAACCGATAGGTACTGTGGATTTGTTGACAATTACTTTATAACCACCGTTGAGATTGGCTCCGATACCACGTGCTACAGCTTCTACATAACGGGTATCACTTTCGCCAGTTGGTAAAGGTGGTGTACCAACTGCAATAAAAAGAATTTCGCCGTGGGCTACCCCTGCGGCGAGGTCTGTGGAAAACTGAATATTGCCACTTTGAATGGCAGACTGCATAATTTCTGACAGACCTGGCTCGAAAATGGGCGATTGCCCAGATTTCATGAGCTTGACTTTCTCTTCGTTATTGTCTATGCAAACCACATCATGCCCAATGTGAGCCAAGCAAGCACCTGTAACTAAACCAACGTAACCAGTACCTATTACACAAACACGCATTTTTTAAACTCCTCGCTTTCTTGGGTTGCTCTTCAAAAGGAAGTTGCCAATATGACACCAATACAACTATCAATTAACCAGTCCCTCAAAACAAGCTATAGATAGAATCAGACCTGTTTTGAAAGCCAGTGCAGTCTCAACTGCTGTGAAGCTTAAATCCTATTTCTCGCTGTTAATGCGATCGCGGAAATCTTCTATTGTCAGTTTTAACCCTTCTTGTAGAGGAATGGTAGGTTCCCAATTTAACCAAGTCTTTGCTCTTGTAATATCGGGACGACGGCGACGCGGATCGTCAGAAGGTAATGGCTCAAATTTTATTTCCGCATCTGGATTTACCATATTCTGCACAGTTTGAGCCAATTCTAAGATAGTGTATTCGTCAGGATTACCTAAATTGACCGGGCCTGTGAATTCTCCATTCATCAACCGCATCAGTCCTTCTACTAGGTCTGATACGTAGCAAAAACTACGAGTTTGAGTACCTTCTCCGTACACAGTTAACGGAATACCTCGCAATGCTTGCACAACCAAATTACTTACTACCCGACCATCGTTTTCTAACATCCGTGGCCCGTAGGTGTTAAATATGCGAGCTACTCGAATCTCAACTTTATTTTGTCTGTAGTAATCAAATGCTAAAGTTTCTGCTATTCTTTTGCCTTCGTCGTAGCATGAACGCAGACCAATAGTATTAACATTACCTCTATACTCTTCTGTTTGAGGATGAACTTCTGGGTCTCCGTAAACTTCGCTCGTTGAAGCTAACAAGAATTTAGCTTTTACACGTTTAGCTAACCCCAGCATATTCAGCGTACCCATCACGTTAGTTTTTACTGTTTTAACTGGGTTGTACTGATAATGTACGGGAGAGGCTGGACAGGCTAAATGGTATATTTGATCTACTTCTAAGCGAATTGGCTCGGTGATATCGTGGCGGATCAACTCAAAATTTGGATGACCCATCCATTTAAGAATATTGCGTTTATGACCAGTATAAAAATTATCTAAGCAAATTACTTCATGCCCTTCGGGTATTAATCGATCAATCAGATGGGAACCAATAAACCCAGCGCCGCCCGTCACCAAAATTCTCATAGTTTTCTTAATACTTTCAGATACTACTAGTGGCTGTTTAGCTTGTTTTAGAGTACCCAGCTGATACACAAAAATGCAGGGCGAACAGAGCTAATTCAGAATATATTTGCGGATTTACCAAGTCTTTATGTATGTAATTTTGTTACAAGAATTAACAGCAGGACAGTTCCTCTAGCAAAATAGCAAACCTTATATCAGCATTGAGCATTTATACTGAAGAATTCATCAAATCTTCAACAAAATAAAGTTTCGTGTAAAAACTCAGATGCTCAATCTTCAAGAGGCGAAACTTTTTACACAACAGATTTAGTATTAATAACTTTTTTAGAGTTGATGCTAATTTGAGTACGTTGTGGTTCTCCCAGCATGACGACAGAGCAAGTAAGTTGTCTTGCTAACTGAGTGCTAACATCACTGATGGCTAAACTACCAGGACTATTACGGTTGCGTATAAAAGGTAACACTACTAAATCATATAGTCTTGCTGCCTGCAAAATTGCTTGGGCAACATTTTCATGAGCAATAATTTGAACTTCTGGAGAGTTTTGCAGAGCTAAGTTGGAGACTAAAGCAGCAAGTTGCGATCGCTTGCTATCAATTTTACTGGAACTAGTGTGGCGATCGCATACATTCAACACTGTTACTTGCGCTTGATTCGATTCTGCTAGCATTTGGGCAAACTGTACAGGTTGCAATGTCGGGGATGTTAAGTTTTCGAGTGGGACTAAAATGCGCTGAATTTTGTGGGGTGATTCTACCAGACGTGTCACCACTACAGGACAATGCGCTGACCACAACACACTATCAACCACATTGCCAAATAAACGCGCTCTTAAGCCTGTACGTTTACCCCAACCCATAACAATTAAATTAGCTTTTTGTTCACGAGCCGCCCTACTAATTCCCAGTGCGAAGGCATCATCGATCCGTAGCAGAGGTTCTGCTTCTACTCCTAAGTTTCGACTCTGAACTGTAGCTTTCGCTAGTAACCGCTCACTTCGTTGCAAAGATGCTTCTAGCTGTGGTGCATCCATATGAGCCGTAGTCGTAGCGATATTTAAAGGGATAATTTTGCCCTTTGCTTGACGGGCTAATAATGCCGCCATCTCAATTAAATGCTGCTGTGTATGAGGATTATATATAGGAACAACTATAGTAAAACTACTCTGCTTTTCTTCAGTTTTTTGTGCAATTAAATTTGATTGTACGGTTTCTAAAATAGCTGTAGGTGTTAAAGATACCGCTAGACGACTAGTAAGCAACGGCCCCAAAGTCGATGTAATCAACATTAATCCAACTACACTGTGAAATACTTCAGTTGATATCAACTCAGCACGATATCCCACTAGAGTAGCCGCTAGGGTTGTACCTAACTGGGGCATTGATAGAGTCCACATAGTTAACATTTCCTGCCAATTGTAGCGGTAAAAAAGTTTTGCTAACAAAGCTGCTATAAATTTGCTAACAATGACACCAACTACAACTAGCACCATCAACTTTAAAGTAGTAATGCTTCTCAACCAAGCAGATAAATCAATTAATAAACCAATATTAATAAAGAAAATCGGAATAAATAGAACACTGCCAGCAAATACTACCTTATCTTTTGTTGGCCCTTCATCTACTACTTCATTCACTGCCAAACCAGCTAAAAATGCACCTAAAATTTTTTCTATATCAATAAATTCAGCACCTAATAAGGCTACAAATACAGCCAGCAACACAAACAAAAACTTTTTACCTTCATCATCTCCTGACCGACGAAAAAATTCCTGCCCTGCCCAATCAAACCCTACCAAAATAATTACTGAATAAATGATTATATGACCTAACAAGGTGAGTAAATTAGGCAGGTTGAATACACCTGTTTGCAAACTGACTAGACAAACAGCTAATACTACAAGAGTGCTGATATCAGTAAATATCGTAGCGTCAATAGTGGCACTAACAGCTGGATTTTTGACAACTCCCAAACTACTAATAATCGGGTATGCCAAAAGAGTATAAGAAGCAAATAAGCTGCCGATGAATATAGATGTATTCCAACCAAAGCCAAATATCCGCCCTAACAAGATTCCTGTTACACAGGGAACAAAGAAGGTAAAACTTGCAAATCCCAAAGAACGCTGTATATTTTTGCGTAAATGTCCTAGCTCTTGTTCTAAACCTACTACAAACATTAAATAAATTAAGCCAATGTTAGATAGCAGATTAATCATTGGCAATTTAGCATTAAATAAATTCCAGCCTGATGGCCCCAGGACTAACCCAGCAAATACCAAACCAACTATCCCTGGTAGTCTTAGTCGCTCAAACAGGATGGGTACGACTAAAATCACCAAGAGCAAAATTGCAAAGGGAACAACTGGTTCTTGGCCAAGAACAGGGTAATTTAGTTCTAGAGCCAGAACTTGTGATACTGGTTCCATAGGTTAGAACTTAAGGGGGCGACGGTGAAGTGGCGATGACCTTAATGGCGATCGCTCAATAATCTGTATTAATAAATATAAGAGCCACCCTGGTAGAGAAGAAAACATCTGATCTTACACTAACTAGGCAATTGTCTAAGAACGAACTACCTATGGGTGGATTTGACTTAAAATAAAACGTAAGCGATCGTAGTCGTCTTTTAACAGCACACTTAGCATTCGTCCTGCTTTGACAAGCCATTCTCTATCAGCTTTGCGTAACTGGTAGACATCACGAATAGCAGCTGCGGTTAATGACTCAACTGGCGCACCGTTTACACTTAATAATGTACGCAGAAAATCTAGTTCTTCCGTAAATTTAATGATTGCTTCGCCTTCACATCGATAAACAGCTTGATGAATTTGCGGCGGACGAGGCGGTAGATACTGATATACTCTGGGAATTTCCGTGGGATTTGGGGACGGTGGCGTAAAGCCAACAATCGCTGCCCGAAATTCAGTTTTAAGCATGGCAAAAATCTGGGGTTGTTCTTCACGTAAATCTTGCAACGACAACCCCAGAGCCACAGCCCGATGTATAGAATCAATGGGCATGGTTGTGGCATAAGAAACCACAGCATACACTTTATTGCCCGACTCTTCATCCACAGCACAAACCCAACTACCAAAAGGTGGCATTGCCGGAAAACTCAAGTCTTCCGGTTCTAAGCACTGTGCTAAAAATTCGGTAGTGCTAGTCTCGATCACCTCCGCAATGTGGTTAGGGTGGCGATCGCTTGTCGTAAACTGTGGTAAAGGAAGGCGCATGATAGTGCTGAGTTAAGAGTCAATGGTCAAAGGTCAAAAGCTTTGGACTATTGACCTTTGACTAAATTATTTTGCTTTTTTAGCCCCGGCAGTGGTCTCTACCAGTTCTAACTCTGAAAGACGAAAGGTAATTAGTTTATCCCAATTACCACCTTCAAACAAGACAGCTACCTTGCCATCACTCACCCGTTGAACGAGTCCTTCAAAGCGATAGTAGGTATCTGCGGGATTTTTGACACGAACAGTTGCTCCAGGCAGAATCATGATTTTTACTCTCGCTGATTTACTGTTAATAGCTTAATACTTGTCCTTTGTCATTAGTCATTTGTCCTTTGCAATAACACTATCGACTATTGACTATGTGACTCATAAATAATACTTCTGTCGTTGTCGGAAGTTTGCTACTGATTCTACTATTCCTAAACTGATGAAATTGGTCAGCATTGCAGAACGTCCGTAACTCATCCAGGGCAGAGGAATGCCCGCCACAGGTGCTAAACCAACAGTCATACCCACGTTAACAATTACTTGAAACACAATCATCGACAAAACACCAATAGCCAATAATGAACCGAAGTTATCTTTGGCTGTTTGCGCTACGTACAACAGACGCAAGCAAATTAAGCAAAAGACCAACAAAACTACTAAACAACCAATAAAACCAAATTCTTCACCTACAGCTGAGAAAATAAAGTCTGTATGCTGTTCAGGTACAAAGTTTAGTTGGGTCATTGGCCCCTTAAATAAACCCCACCCCCACACTTCTCCAGCCCCAATAGCAATCCGGGATTGAATTAAGTGATAACCTGCACCGAGAGGATCATGATCAGGGTCAGTAAAAACGGTGAGTCTCGCTTTTTGATACGGTTTCAAAACATGGTTCCAGGCAAAAACACCTAATTCACCACCCAGAATATTGAGAGTCCAAGCACCAATAGCACCCAAACCAAATCGCCGCCAAGGGAGTGTTTGCCAACCAACAATTGCCATGACAAATGCCCAAATTACTCCTAAAGGACTCAAAGCTATTTCTTTGAGAAATCCTAAAGGACCAATAGCGATCTCTTTAAATCCTACAGGTGCAGAAACTAGTACATTCAATAAGTCTATTGGCTCAGATAAAGGCCAAGAAATACTAAACAGAATGGCGGAGATGACAGGCGAAATCAATAGGATCAACCAGCCAGGGTTAGCATTAGCCCAGTAAAGCATCCCCAAAACGATCGCTCCAAATACCAGTGATGTTGCTAAGTCTGGTTGCAAAAACACTAATCCCCACGGAACAGCAGTAATTGCCAAGGCACGAAAAACATTGTCTAAAGAAGAAGCTGTCCGCTTATGCAGTAAGGCCGCTAAGGTGATGATTATGCCTATTTTGGCAAATTCTGACGGTTGGACGTTAAAACCTGCGACACTAATCCATCGCTGTGCGCCTTTGGCACTAGTACCAGCCAGCATTACCGCAATCAAGCTCATATTAGTGAGTCCGTATGTCACCCAATGCCACTGAAGCAGATTGTCATAGCGGATACGAGCTAAAAACAACGCTATGAAAGTACCGATGCCAGCTACTAACCAGTGCCACCACCAGTCAGTGACAGGCTGTTTTAGTTCTGTACTCAGAATCATGAGACCGCCAAACATACTGACAGCAACAGGCAAGAAAAATAACAACCAATCTACTTGCTGCCAAGGTTTTACCCAAGACTTCCAACGAAATTTGGGGACTGAACGTTTTAATAACATTGTGTATGTTTATACTTAATTATGGAATTTAGAATTTACTGATTAACAAACAATCTCAGAATATTAAACTATTAATTCAGTATTAATTTTCCGAGATAAAATAAATAATCACGTCGATCAAGCATTGAATTTATTCATAAAGACTATAAGTAACTTTTAATATAGGATTTGCTAGATTGCTTGAGGGAAATTTTAACTTTTAGATTTGGAATTTTCCTCAATATTCATAATCTGTATTCCCAGGCAACTGCCCAGGAATCAGACCAAATTCCAATTTATGCTGTCAATGCAACGACTGATACTTTACCAGCAATAGCGAGAGCGATCGCTTTTAATGCTTTGGCAGAAGCAGAATCAGGTTCAGCAACAACAATTGGCACACCACTATCACCACCAACCCTAGTAGAAATCTCTAAGGGTACACAGCCTAACAACGGCACGCCCAACTCATTGGCAGTCTTAGAACCGCCACCAGAACCAAAAATATCGTACTGTTTATCTGGCATATCGGGGGGAATAAAGTAGCTCATGTTTTCTACTATTCCCAAAACTGGGACGTTCATTTGCTGGAACATCCGTAATCCTTTACGGGCATCTAACAAAGCGACTGTTTGGGGTGTGGTAACAATTACGGCTCCAGCCATTGGTACAGCTTGGGTTAAAGTTAACTGGGCATCACCAGTACCTGGTGGCATATCGACAATTAAATAATCTAGCTCTCCCCATTCCACTTGATAGAGAAATTGGCGAATTACACCGTTCAGCATCGGGCCACGCCAAATCACAGGCTGATCTTTATCAATCAAAAAGCCCATTGAGACTAATTTGACCCCATGATTAAAAGCAGGTTCTAAAACTTCACCTTTTTCTGTAGAGCGGACGGTAATTTGAGCATCACCCAATCCCAACATCGTAGGATCGTTGGGGCCGTAAATATCAGCATCCAGCAAGCCAACTTTCGCGCCTGTTTGAGCGAGAGCGACTGCCACATTCACTGCTACCGTGCTTTTACCTACACCACCTTTGCCACTGGAAACAGCCAAAATATTTTTAACACCAGGAACACCATTGCGATCGGGTACACTTTTTTGCTGAGGCGTTTCTGCTGTGACTTCTACTTTGACTTCCGTAACACCTGGTAATTTTTTAACAGCTTTTTCACAATCTTCGACAATAAATTCACGTAAAGGACAGGCGGGTGTGGTTAAAACCAAAGTCAAGCTCACCTTGCCACCGTCAATTTTTACGTTGCGGATCATATTTAGTTCTACCAGACTCTTACGGAGTTCTGGGTCTTGCACAGGCCGCAATACTTCTAAGACAGAACGGGAATCAAGGACATCGTACATAGTGTTTTCAGCATTACCGCCGTAAAAAATTTAAGAAATTCTTATTCTTACCTAATAGAATCTTAACTTTCTTGGGAATTGGGAGATAGGGGCTAGGGAGTGGGGAGTGGTGAGTAGTGAGTAGGCAGTGAGGAGTGGTGAGTAGAGGTTATAAAATAACTTTTCCCACCCCATTCATTTTTCCTATAGCGTCTAGTATCTAGCCCCTAGCCCCCTACTCCCTATTCCCCACTCCCCAATTTCTAAAAATCAAAACAACTATCATTAAGGGATTTTTTCTTACCGGCTACCGCTTGCACTGCGGCATTTTCTACAGCTTCAACTAAAGAACGTGCCACCCGATCCGCATAAGGGCGAGAAAATGACCAAATCAAAGGAGATAACCAACCGCGCAGTGTTACAGAATAAGATAAACACGTACCACACACTGTCGATTCCACTTGATAAGTAATTCGTTCTTCCACACCAGGAATTGCTAGCACTCGCACACTCAGCAGTTCTCTGGGATTGACTCGCTCCACAAAAATGTGGACGGGAAATGGCGAAAAGCGTGTGACAGCTTGATAAATTAATCCTGGTTTGGGTACTAATCCGTAGGGGACATTAGTACTTTTGAGTAGAGGATGCCAGGACACATCTGTTAAGTCAACTACTTTCTGCCACAGTTCATCTACTGAAGCGTCACTAATCTCTCGATACGTCCGTACCAGGGAAGCACAAAACCGACGACGTTTGCGGTGGATGAATTTAGATAACCAACCTCGCATTTGCCTAATCCTCCTCGCTACAAACTTGCTGGTAACTCTGGTATGGTGAGCAATTATTTTTTGCCCATATGTAACATTTCTCAATATTGCTTTCGGCAGAGCAAGCACCGATTGGCATAGATGATAGCAAGATTGTTAGGGCTGAAAACCAAGGCTTGCAGGGCATCACCATCATCGGTAAGGCATATACTACTTTGCCAGAAGTTGGTTTAACACCAGAATATCTCCATCAAGAATTACAAAAAAACTGAGTCAATATACAAGCCTATACGCATTTGAGGGAAAATAACTCTAGTCATACACAATCTATTGTGTAAAAGCTTGACAATTAAGACAAAACTAGTTTGAGCAAGGCGAGCCTAATTGCTGGTTCGTACTGCCCACAAATTTTTAGCTAAAAATTCTGTAGCTTTTTGGCAATTGTAATTTAGGTTTGGGAATCTCTATGTTGACTAATTCGCACACCCCAACAGTAGAAGCATCATCATCAAAGTTCTTACCGCCAGAAGACGCTAAGGCTAGGGTGAGTCAATTTATGAAGCAGCTGCAAGACGAAATTACCCAAGCTTTAACCGAGTTAGATGGTGTCGGTAAGTTTCAGGAAGATGCTTGGGAACGTCCAGAGGGTGGTGGCGGGCGATCGCGTGTGCTGCGTGAAGGTAGAATCTTTGAACAAGCAGGTGTAAATTTTTCTGAAGTTTGGGGTTCTCATCTGCCACCCTCGATTCTCAAGCAACGTCCAGAAGCCGAGGGACACCAATTTTATGCTACAGGCACTTCCTTAGTGTTACATCCCCGCAATCCTTATGTCCCGACTGTTCACTTAAACTACCGTTATTTTGAAGCTGGCCCAGTCTGGTGGTTTGGTGGCGGTGCTGACTTGACACCTTACTATCCCTTTGCGGAAGATGCAGCCCATTTCCATAAAACCCTGAAGCAGGCTTGTGACCAACATCACGCCGAGTATTATCCAATCTTTAAGCTTTGGTGCGATGAATATTTTTACTTGAAACATCGCAATGAGACACGCGGCGTAGGCGGTTTGTTCTTTGATTATCAAGATGGTCAAGGTACTTTATATCGCGGCCCAGATCCCAAAGGCCCCGCAGCTAATTACAGCGACCAAGTAGGGGTAGTAGCACAACGGACTTGGGAAGATTTATTTGCTTTTATCAACAGTGGTGGTCGAGCCTTTTTGCCAGCCTACGTGCCAATTGTCCAACGACGACATGAAACAGAATATAGCGATCGCGAACGCAATTTTCAACTCTATCGTCGCGGTCGGTACGTTGAATTTAACCTGGTTTACGACCGAGGCACAATTTTTGGACTGCAAACCAACGGACGCACAGAATCTATTCTCATGTCTTTGCCGCCCTTAGTGCGCTGGGAATACGGTTATCAGCCTGAACCCAATTCCCCTGAAGCTCAATTGTACGAAACTTTCCTCAAGCCACAAGATTGGATAAATTGGACACCAGTTCAATAAACTAAAGTGCTGAGTCATCCCCTCTAGGTTAAATCAATCTGCTAGCAAGCAACAAAAAAGTTATGTGTTGAGTGAGTTACTGTTAAATACATAATCTTAGATATTCGTTGCTTGGCACTCAGCGCGTTCAACTCAGCATTTCTATTGCTACTCAGCACTTTTTTAGTGAGTTACACTACTAAAGGTAAGCACCTAGTCAAAAGGTGACTATTTTAGCTGTAACTTGTCTATTTCAAGTGTCAGCACTGGGTAGTCTTTTAAGTGGTGAGTCAATTAATTTACTGTCTTTCTCAGGAACTTCGAGTCACCGGAAAGCAAGAATTACCAACAGATAAGTTTTTTGACTCACCAATCTCAGACTGTATCCAGCAGTAGCCAATTTAAAAACGAGTGCCACGGGGATTTTGCGTGATACAAATAGAACAAACCACCTATACCACCCAAGACGGTAATACCGTTATAGTTTTAACGCCATCTGGCCGCCTAGACATCACCACAGCTTGGCAATTTCGCCTAAAGTTGCAGGAATGCATTTCCAAACTCAGCCGCCATGTAGTGGTAAATCTTGGTCAAGTAAATTTTATTGATAGTTCTGGGTTGACATCTTTGGTTGCTGGTATGCGTGATGCGGATAAAGTCAAAGGCAGCTTCCGCATTTGCAATGTACATCCAGAAGCCAAACTTGTGTTTGAAGTCACGATGATGGATACAGTATTTGAAATCTTTGAAACAGAGGAGGAAGCTTTAGAAGGTGTTCCTCGGAGTATGGCCAGTTAACTATGAATTTAAAGTGTTGAGTATGAACAAAAGATACTAATAACGCATAAAAAATAGCTTAAAGCTACAGGCTAGTAGAAAAAAACCGAAGTATAAAGTCTAGAGTATGAAATGAAAAATCTTTATACTCAGCTTGAGAGCGATTTATTATGGGTACTCAGTACTCAGAACTTAAAACTGAGTAATGTTCTCGTTTAGTGTAACGATAAGGGCCTAAAATCGCTCCCCAAGTTGCTTTCCCGGTTTCTGAGTCGATGCCTTTGTCATAGCTGTAGAATTCTGCTGCTGTGGCTTCAAACCCTAAAGAAACTTGGATATTATTGCCACCATAATTAAAAGAGCAACGAGTCTCGGTTGGTTGGGTCGCAATAAACTTGAAATTATTAGGGGCTAGTTCTTGCTGGGTAACTGTCAGGATGCAACCTGGTAATAAATCGATTTGTTCAATTGTGAGTGCCTTGAGTAAGGCAGGATTACTTCCTGCACCACTTAAGGCACTCGGATTTTTGGGCATATAGTACTGAACTTGTAAAGGTGCATCAGAAGTTTTTCCTGCCATTAACCGCATAATTCGCTGTCTATAAGGGCGGTCTAAATTGACAATATTAGCTTGTTCAGCAAACAGGGTAATGCTGTCTTCAGCAAACAAGTTAACGGGTCTTTGCCAAAGCCGCAGATGAACATACCAAGCAGGTTCTGCTAAAGCTTGTTCCCGATTGTCAAACTCACCAGCTATATACTTACTTAACGTAATTAACAAGGGTGATAGGCTCATAAATTGTGATGCACAATCCCAAATATTGCGTAGCTGGTGAGCAAGGAAACAGGACTTATAAACTTTATATTACCAAATTAAGTAGAAATTCGGATCAGTAATTATTATTGACCTTTATTTGTTTCCATCAGTAACCAATTGCAAAATACAACTAGCTAATTCACAAAATCCTTCCGCTTCGGCAGCACTAGTTACATAAGTTGGTTGATGTTGTAACTGATGTATATATTGCATGACATTTGCTACGCCCACTGAAACAGGAAAATAACGTTGATCAAATAAACTCTCATCATTAGGGCTATCACCAACAGTTACAACTTGTTGGGATGAGTATTCAGGTAAATATTCTCGTAATACTTTTAATAAGCCAACGGCTTTATCTTGAGATTGGGGTTTAATATGACACTGCACTGTACTGTAAGTAAATCCCCAACCCATTTGTTGACAAAGTTCACCTAAAATTTGTAATTCACCTGAACTCAAACCAGCTACATCAAAAGTCCAGTCGGTGATGCGAAAAAGATTATCGGCTGATTCTTGAATTTGGGGAAACTTCAGCTTTAATTGCTCAAAAGCTATTGCTAATTGCTGTCTATGTAATTTTAAATCTGGAATTGGTGTTAAAGCTATTGGTTGCTCACTTCCGGCAGGATAGAACAAACCGCCATTTTCTGCGATCGCACCGACAACAGGCATTAAACTACTGATTCCACTTACCCAACCAGCAGAACGACCTGTAACAATCAATACCTTAATTCCAGATGTGGTTAAATCTTCTAAGGCTTGTAATAAGGGTGCAGAAAATTTACCATTCTTTGTCAGAGTACCATCCATATCTGTAGCGATCAGGCGAATGTTACTCCACGTAGTGGATACGGCTAGAGATAGTTGCATAACTGATACATTTTGCTGTCGGTACATATGCTGTTTATAAAAAGCTCTTAAAAATACCAATAACACAGCAAGATGCAACTCATGATTTGGGCATTCTAAACAACAAGAACTCAAATTACTATTTTGGTTGGCCAACCATGCTAAATCCTATACTTCTTGCTCAATCTTCAGCACCAAAGACAAAAAAGGTAACTCAAAAACCAGCAGTAAACCAATCTCAGCCAGCGCCTCCTCTTTTACTCATCACCTCTGGAGGACTAGCTGTAGCTGTAATTGCTTTGATTGTGTTTTCCAAAATCCAAATGGACAAATTAGAGAAAAAAATCAAGTTTGAAAAGTTCCGTGCTAAAGAATTGGAGAAAAAATTCAAACTTGCTCTGGAAACTATTCGCAAAATGGAAACTAATCCTGACTTGGTGAACTCACGGGACTTTAACCTAGATTATCTGCGGATGCGGATGTCAGAAGAGGTATTTCATTTTGCAATTCTTAATCAAGTTAAAATCAAGGTCAAAGATAAAATTTCGCAAGCACTACGTCCAAATCAAGCGCAACAAGGAACAGTTGGGATTGCCAATAGTGCGGGACGACAGGTGGATGAAATTTTTGATGTCGAGTATGAGAGTGGTACGCCACCAAATATTGCTAAACGAGTGCTGTTTCGCATTCAAATTAAGCTTATGAAGTTACCGACACAGGCGACTTCTGCCACTATTAGCCAAATTATTGATTGTATTGAAACTTATCTCAGCCCAATGGACGATGAGGATACTTGGCAACCGACCATTCAAGGGCGACTTGCTACTATGCATTGGGATCAAAAAGCTAAACCTACACCCTTACTGGTGTTAGAGCAATCGAATGATGGCGTGAATGTGACTTTCCGCACCAGCCGTCAAGCAAATGCACCCAACCCTAAAGCTTCATAGTTACAGCTTCAGGGTGCAGGGAAAAAGTTGCAAATGACAAATGACTATTAACAAAAGTTATGATTTTTCGCTCCATGCGCCAGAATCATAGCTGATAACTGCGCTTTGAGAGTCACGGGCTAAAAGGCCATCTTCCATTTCTACGATGCGATCGGCTATGTCTAAAATTCGGTTGTCGTGTGTCACCAGCAAAATGGAAGTTCCCTGTTCTTTAGCAAGACGCTGCATAATTTCTACAACATCGCGTCCTGATTGCTTGTCTAATGCTGCTGTTGGTTCGTCTGCCAGTACTAATGGCGGATTATTGACTAGGGCGCGAGCGATCGCAATTCTTTGTTTTTGTCCACCAGAAAGATTATCTGGATAGTAATTAATTCGGTTCTTTAAGCCTACCGCAGTTAGCATTTCTTCAGCTTTGGCGATCGCTTCACTTTGAGAAACATTATCGTTCAATTCAACTGCCATCTGCACATTTTGTCTGGCAGTTAAAAATCCTAACAGGTTATGAGCTTGAAATATGTAACCAATATTGCGCCGAATCTGAACTAATTGATTTTGGCTAGAGCCGAATAGTTCTACACCCAAAAATTGTAAACTACCTTCTTGAACAGACCTTAAACCGCCAATCAAGCTCAGTAACGTCGTTTTACCTGAGCCAGAAGGCCCAGTCATAATTACAATTTCTCCTGAGTTAATTTCCAGGTTAATGTCAAATAATATCTGTCTTTTTAGTGAGCCTTTGCCATAGTAATGATTGAGATTTTTAATGGCGATTACAGGTTCTTGTTTCATAATAAATTGGATGTGGAAAAATTTTTAGTTCTAAAAATGAACTATAGAGCCTGCAAGTTATTATTTTTGTTCGCTTGTTAGCATTGTTTGTATATTTTGTTTAACCTGATTAATTAAACCTATATTTATAATTCATTTTGGAGTTTATCGACTTAACTAAAAGATATCAGCAGGGTCTGCGGAACGGAGTTTGCGGACTGCGATCGCTCCAGAAATAAAACACATAATCATTGTTAAAATTAATACAGTAATTGCTCGTTCAAAGCTCATAAAAATAGGTAATAATGTGGCTTCTTTAGCTTTTTGGTACATTAACATAGTAAAAAACCAACCAGGAAGATACCCTAAACAAGCTAATAGCAAAGCTTCTTGTAGAATTACAATTAATAAATATTTTTGTGTATAGCCTATGGCTTTTAAAGTGGCATATTCAGATAAATGGTCGGAAACTTCAGTATAAAGAATTTGATAAACAATCACAGTTCCGACAATGAAACCCATGATTGTACCTAAGCTAAAAATAAAGCCGATGGCTGTGCTACTTGCCCAATAATGTCTTTCAAAATCTATAAATTCTTGTTTGGTTAAAACATTAATATCTTGAGGTAAATAATTTCTTAAGTCTTGAGCAACAGCATTAACATTTGCTCCTGGTTTCACCTTAATTACACCAATATCAACTAATCCGCGCTGACGGTTAGTAAATATCCGTAAAAAGTTAACGTCGCTAGTAATTAAGTTACCATCTGCACCAAAAGATGTGCCTAAAGTAAATAATCCTACGACTTTAATTTTTCTTCTTCTTACCTCTGCTGTAATATTTTGACCTTTATCAAAGTTAGCTGCAATTGGGCCATATTCCTGTCGAGAAGAACGGTCAAATAAAACTGTATCAGGCAGGTTGAGTTTATCTAAATTTTCTTGAACTCCTGGTAAGTTAAAAATATTAACTTCTGGATTAATCCCATATATGAGAATGGTACGTGTTCGACCTGTATCAGGATTCTTCCAAATTGTATAGTCTAAGTATATTGGATGTACTGATTGCACTGTAGGTAAATCTAAAGCTTTATACAAACGCCTTTGCGAAAAGCTTTTCATTGATAAAATAGCGTTGGATTGGCGGTTAATTAAAACAATGTCACCCTGTAAGCTACTATGAAACTGAACGTTACTGTAATACAGTGCATCTCGGAATCCGAGTTGGGTAAACATGAGAATATCAGCAAAGCCAATTCCAGCTAAAGCTACGGCTAAACGCGTTTTATCTCGCGTCATTTGTAGCCACGCTAGAGGTATTTTTTGATTCATTTTTCCGGCAAAAAATTGTTTAATTACTACTTAATTAGAATTGGTTTGATTGTTAATATCAACCAGTACCTTGGCGTAAGTTAAACCAGAAACTTTGTTGCTATCTTCTGGTGAAAGAGCAATTTTAACTTCCACAACTCTGGCATCTATATCAGCAGCTGGATCTGTATTCAGCACATCTTTTTTGCCAATTTTTCTGCCAATTTCAGCAACAGTTCCTTTTAACTCGCCTTCAAAAGCACCGTTATCGCTGCTGACAGTCACACTTTGGCCAATCCGCACTTTACCAATACTGTCTTCAGGAACTTCTGCAATTACCATCATTTGCTCGGTTTGCCCAATCTCCGCAATACCATCAGGAGTGATGGCTTCTCCAGATTTGGTGTGAATTTTTAAAATTTCTCCAGATGTTGGTGCTTGGACGTAGCTTAATCTTAGTTCTGCGTCAGCGCGGCGAACATTAGCGATCGCATTACTAACTTGTGCTTGCGCCACCTGCACATCAGTAGGACTAACTTCTAGCAGTCTTTTGAGTCTGGCTCGTTCTTCGTCAAGTTGTCTTTGTAGAGTGTTTACGGTTTTGTCGCGTGTGACTTTGGCTTCAATTAGTTGCTGCTGTAGCGTTGTTAAAGTTTTGACTTGGTTCGCTCTCGCTTCTGCAACTTGCTGGCGTAAAGTGGCAATTGCTTGTCTGAGAGTGGCTTGGCTTTCGACTACCTGCTGGTTGGCGGTGATTGCAGTCAGTCGTCGTCTATCTCGCTCTTGCTGAGAAATAGCACCTTCGCGGTAAAGCATTTCGTAGCGTCCTGCATCAACTTGAGCATTGCGCTGTTCAGCTTGTATCCGTGTCAAAGTTGCTCTCAAGGTATCGCTTTGTCCTCGCAGTTCGGCTTCTAGACGCTCTACTGTCGCCTGTTGAGCCATTTTTTCAGCACTTAACTGTGCCGCAATTCTAGTAATTGCAGCTTGTTGAGCATCTCTTTCGCCACGTAACTGAGCCTCTAGCCGAGCAATTACCGCTTGTTGGGCTTGAATGTCTCTTGGTGAACCAACTCTGACTTGCGCCAAGTTAGCGCGGGCTTCTTGTAGTTTGGCTTTTGCTTCTTCTACACCTGCTAGTTGAGTTTCGTGGTTGTCTAAAATTGCGATCATTTGTCCTTTTCTTACTCGTTCACCCTCTCTGACAAACAGCTGCCTAACTCGTGACGCAGACTGCAATCCCGCAGCTGGGGCAGAAAGTTTGATCACTTCGCCTCGCGGTTCCAAACGTCCTACGGCACTAATGCTGTTACCAACTGGTTTAACTGGTACAGATGAGTTTAACTTTCTCAACTGCTCAACTTTGGCTGTAGTTAGTAGCCCAGCCGCGATTACTATTGGTAAGGCTACAGCAATGCCCCACCAAATCTTAGGTTGTTCCGGATCAAGTATCTGTGGCCTTGATCGTGGCTTCTCAGTCACCCTTGACATGGTTGTTGACCGTTTATCTAAAATTTGCTGATAGTAAAAAAGGAATTATGCCCAATACAAACGTGATGATGCCTTTTGACTGGATACCTCGTAAAAATCCAATCTCCAATGAATACTTAACACCAAAGTTTGATAAGTATGGTGCTACTGGTAGTGATTCAATTACTAATTCGTAATTAGAAAAAGCTTGTAAGTTCTAATTTTAAAGATGTAATTACGAATTTTAAATTCATTACCCTGATACTATTTTTGATTGCAACCTGGTATAAATTTAGCAAGTAACATTTTGCTAACAAATGCTAGTGAGCAAAACCTTGCAAGACTTTCGACAATTTTATTTTGAGTGGTTGAGAGCAAAAATATGAAATTGGGCTACTGTTGTTACTGAACCTAAACTTACTATAAAGGCAAGTTTTCTCTTATTCAGTTAACTATTAACTAAACAATTTTCTCAAATAGAGCATTCTTAACATCATTGTTTCCTTAAATTTACAGTTAACGGATTATTAGGTTTGTTAACTCCTAAATTATGGGAATATTTGCTCTAGGGACGCTGCGGCTATTATCTAACTCCATCAAACTCTCGTTAACTGAATTCTACATTCATCAGTCACGGGAAAACGTAACAGAACCTACAGATGCAGGTTTGGGAAGAGAAGGTGAGAGTGCAGGGGTGGTAGGGGGTAACAAATGACTAATGACCGATGACTAATGACAAATAACTATAGGACTCATATTTGATTTATGAAAGACACGCCACTACATATACTTAGATTTTTTCAATAATCAAATCGGATTGCTATAGCTGGGTAGGTCAAATAAGACTGTAGTCATGTAATTGTCTGCCCATTCTTGGCCGAAGGCTTTTTCGAGGACGCGGCGGGTTTTGTCGTTTTGTTGCTGTTTGGTGCAGTAGTTGTGTTGTCCAGCGAGAATTTGTTGGGTTTGTTCGGGTGAAACAGGGCTAGCTGCGATCGCTTGGGTACAATGCACTTCTAAAAAGTCTTGCACGCGTGAGAGAAACATCGCTTCTTCTTCTGGGGAACCTGGACGCACAAAGATACAAAATTCTGAAAAGATATGTCCCCATTCAGGTAATTCTCGCGGTTGAGTAAATTCCAATGCAGGGAGTGCTGAGAGTTGATTTGTATAGGATTCTGGTAAGGTGCGGTCTAAGTGAACAGGAGATAGATCTGCGATCGCAGCACTGATTTGACCCCTACCGCCAACTAAGTCGCAACCAAACATCGGTAGGTCATATTCTGGGCGCGGAAACATCACGCAGTGCAAAATATCCAGCATATTGCCTACTTTCGCGAGTTCCAAGTGCATTTTGCGAAACTGCGGCGTTTGATAGCAACGGTTTTCAATTGTCAGTTTCTCGCCCTCTAGTCTACCTTCTACATAACCCAACTCCGCAGGTAAATGATAAGGCGAAAGATCCAAATGTTTGTGCCAAACTGCCTCAATACAATCAGCTAGCTGGCGAATTAGGGGATGTTGTTGTTCGCGTAGTGAGGGAGTAGAAGTAAATGACATATTCTCGTTAGCAATCCTATCTAATGGCTAGTCTACAGCCAGCAGCATCACTTCTGTTTAACCACGCAACATTAAGCAAACTGTTACGCCTGGTTACGTAAAGTTATAAGACATTGACTTTTCAAAGTAATTAATTATTTTGTAGTCTTAGTTACAGAATTAATTTTGCTTTAACCCATCAGGGAGGCTTACAGCTATGAAAATCACTACTCAAAGACCCGATTGTGCTGTACCAGCAGTCAGGCAGAATCTAGATTGGTTAAGCAAAGCCTATAGCAAAAGTTCAGTGCAGCATTGCCAACCATCTGTATGGGTGCGCCTTTTAGAACTCCCTAGTCCCTACAGTTCGGATGAAGCACTGTTACTGTGCCAAGTGTCAGCTGATGAGTGGTTAGCTTGGGTTCCAGATCATGGAGAAGTGACATTAAATATCAGGCAATATTTACAATAATCAGTAGTTATTTTGCAAAAGCAACAATGCATTCCTTAAAGGAACTCGCCAAAAAACTCAAAAAGGATATTTACGCTATATATTTTGCTACTAAAAATCCTAAAGTACCCTTGTATGCAAGATTGTTAGCAGTTGTTATTGTTGCTTATGCTTTTAGTCCCATCGACCTAATTCCAGATCCTATTCCTATCCTTGGCTATCTCGACGACCTGATCTTAATACCTTTGGGGATTTGGGTCGTCCTGAAGTTGATTCCTTCATCAGTCTTAGCCGAATGCCGAGAGAAAGCTGAGGCAACACAGTTTCATAAGAAACCTGCCAATTGGATAGCAGCAGGTTTCATTGTTTTGATCTGGTTAGTGTTGGGAATTTTAGTAGTAATTTGGCTGAGACACTTGTTTAAACGATAAGCTTTTGCGCTGACACTAGAAGTAAACAAACAGCTACTTATTGCCAATAATCGGTAACTTCATACCCCAGTTCTGCCAGCATATGCCTGAGCAGGGGTAAGCTAAGGCCAATGACATTGCTGTGACAACCTTCAATTTTTTCTACAAATAAACTCCCAAAACCTTCTAAAGCGAAAGCACCAGCACATTTGAGAGGTTCACCTGTAGCGACATATGCTTTGATAGCGCGATCGCTCATTTTGGCAAAGTATACTTTTGTTACCTGACATTTGACTAAAGTACGGTTTTGCGAAATGTCAATTAATACATGACCTGTGTACAAGTCGCCAATGTTACCTTGCATTAATTGCCAACGAGCGATCGCTTCTGCTGCATCTGCTGGTTTACCATAAATCTCACCATCAATCGCCAAAACCGAATCGCATCCCATAATTAAAGCTTTTTCAAACTGCGGTGCTACAGTTTCCGCCTTACGTTGAGCCAAAACTTGCACTAATTCCGCAGGCTCATTAATTTGAATTTGCGACTCATCAAAATCACTCGGTCTAACTATCGGTTCAATACCAACAGTTTGCAGCAAGCGGCGACGCGCTGGGGAAGCAGAAGCCAAGACAAATTGAGGAATGTTCATGATATTTGCTAATTGGGTATTAGGTAATGGGTATTGGAATTTCTATTCCCCATTCCCCATTCCCCACTCCCAATTGCTAATTAATATACAGTGAAAGAATCAACCACATTTTCCATAGTCCGTTTGACCTTCGACCAACGTTTTTCAGGAATTGAGGCATTAAAGGTAAACAGCTTGCCACGACTAACAGCAACACTAGCGATGTTATGCCGTTGTTGGTTGTTTGGCAGTTTTACGAGATACTCTAATATATAGTAGGCTTTCCCTTCAGTTTCTTTTTCTCGCGCATCCACTAACTCTGCTGTCCGACCGGAATCTGAAGGTGCGAGTGCAGCTTTTCCTAATTTGTAACCCACTTCTGTAGGTGCGCCCAGTTCTTTTAAACTTTTACCTTCAGGAACCGGACTAATAACTACAGACACATTTTCAGATATTTCTATCAAATCATGGAATACTACATCGGGGCCATTAGCCACTTTAACTGGCAGCCAGCCGTTGGGGTATGAAAACTGATAGCCATCAGTTGTATCTACATAACTTTTGAATCCAGCCGCAGCAGCTACACCAGGATTAATCAGGCTGAAGCTCAAAATTAATAGCAAAATAAAAGTAATTCGTTTCCACATTGTTAGAGATTCCTTAGGGCTGGAAGCAACTCAAGCTAGCGTTATTGATCGTTTTTATTGTCCCATCAACTGGGTCTTAGCAGATGCCGAGATTAGTTTCTTATGCTCACAACTAACGAATTGCGCTGGTTTTTACCTGGAACGATACCGCCGGAAATTGAAGGGTGGTTTGGGCAAAGCTGTTCACCCCAAAAGCGAGAAGACTGGTATCTTTACGCGCCTGGGTGTGATTACTTAGGCATTAAACTGCGTCAAGAACGGTTGGAAGTTAAATGGCGTAAAGCTGAATTGGGTGTCCTGCGTTTTGGGGAGTTGGTGGAAGGTAAGGCAGAAAAATGGGGTAAGTGGATGTGTAGCGATTCAAGGGGCGAAAGTTTTCAGCCTGCAACAGTTAGTACTAATTCAATTTGGGTCAATATTCAAAAAGTTCGCCGGTTGCAAAGCTATCAAATTTTACCTGACTCTTCAATACAACCTGTTAACGCCAATGATAGTATCGATAACGGTTGTAGTGTGGAAATTACTCAACTGCTAATTCAACAGCAAAGTTGGTGGACTCTAGCTTTTGAAGCTGTTGGTGAAGATACTCATCTGCTAGAAAATCTTCGATTAATAGCGAGTTATCTATTCAAAGATTATCGAGGAACAAAATTAATAGCTGCGAATTCTTATGGTTATCCCCATTGGCTAGAAGTGGTTGTGCAAGAAGAGTCTAGAGGCTAGAGGTTAGGAGGCTCAAAAAGAGAGTTTTTCAGGTATATGGAGACAATAAAATCATCCTGGAGGGTACTTTGATGCTCAGTAATACAGAGGCATGATGTTTGTTAAAGCATAAATTTATCAATAAGCAGTATTTTCGCTAGATAAGTTTACGACCAGTGTTGTCTGATTGTCCGCTCTCATTGAGGAAAAATAGATGCCTTTGAAAAATTACGGTGTTCTGAAATGTCGGGCTATTAATCGTAAGCTTGGTGAAGGCCCTTCGCCTCATTACCAAGTGCTTGTGACTGACGAGAAACAAAAGCATCGTATCGCTATCAATGTCAAATCACAGCAAAGTCCATCAGAATTACTGTATTTTGTAGACGAAAATTTCTCTCATCCCATCACTAGGGAATTGCAAGAGTTAGATTTTGGTTTTCATGAGTTACCGAGAAAACCTGGAGGATTAGCATTAGACTACATCCGAGGTAATTTATTTGATCCAGCGAATATGAAAGCGTTGCCTTATGATGTGCCTGGCCCAGACAATGATTTGAATGAGTTGTTGGAATTATATATTGCACGGGCAATTGCTTCTGACGATGCAGTTTTGTTTCCCTTTGGCGAAAAGTGGGGGCCAGAAACCGATGTCAAGGACAAATATTTTGGTTTTCTCCCTGGTAATGGCATCCATGACATCCATATGAACCAGGGTAACGCCGCACAATTTCAAAAGGACAACGGTGTTTGGCAAGATGGCGGACTACTAATTTACTACCCAGCCCGAAATCAGTGGGTAGGTATATTTTTAGCGTTCCAATCTCAGTCTTTCCATACCGACGATACCACTGGCAACAGGCTCGATGTCGTTATTTCGTCCACAACTGCGGCAATTCGGATTGTAGCTGCTTTGGTAAATCCAGTTGGCGAAGATATCGGTAAGGAAACAGTTAGTTTAATTAATACCTCCTCAGACCAAGTTGATCTGAGGGGATGGGCGTTAGCAGATCGAAACAAGCGCAAGCAAAGTTTAAGTGGAATTATCAATCCTGGTGAAGTTGTCAGAATTCCAGTGGCGAAAGATGGCTTTCAACTAGACAACAATGGCGGCATAATTACTCTACTTGATGACAAAGGTCTCAAGATAGATGGTGTCTCTTACACCAAGAAAGATACTCAAAAACAAGGTTGGACAATTGTGTTTTAGTTTGGTCACTTGTCATTAGTCATTTGTCCTTTGTCTTAAACCAATGACTAATGACAAAGGACAAGTAACTAAACAATCTGCAAAACCACTAGCGTCATATCATCGGTGTTATGCCTATCAGGGCCAATGAACTGCTGAACTTGGTCAAATAGATAATCGACGATTTCTTCTGGCCCTTTACAGTAACGACAAGCAGCACTAAAAGCAGCTACGAAATTTTCTTCATCGAAGCGATCGCCACTTGCCGCCGCCGCATCAGTCAGTCCATCTGTATAATAAATTACTATATCCCCTGGTTCTAACTGTACCTGAGCATCTTCGTATTGGCTGTTAGCATCCAAACCTATCAGCATTCCCAAAGTATCTAAGCGGCTAACTGTCTTAGTTGCTGCGTGCCACCACAAAGGAGGATTATGTGCAGCATTACTATAAGACAAAATCCGATTTTGGGGATTGTACTCAGAATAAAACAATGTCACGAAGCGGTGAGAATTTTCTAAATCCGCATACATGACTCGATTCAAATTTTGCAAAATCCCAGCAGGGGAATTACCATGCAATACTTCACCCCTCAGCATTCCCCGCATCATCGTCATAATTAATCCGGCGGGTACGCCTTTCCCCATTACATCCCCAATTACAAAACCCCAACGGCTAGCTTCTGGAGAAATTCTGCTGATTAACTGTAATTGATTGTGATTGGTCGCAATAAAATCATAATAGTCGCCACCCACACGATTGGCGGGTTTACAGCGTGCGGCTAAGGCTACACCGGGGATATTTGGACATTGACGCGGTAAGAGTCGCCTTTGAATTTCTGCCCCAATTTCTAATTCTTGGTCTAAGCGTTCTTTTTTTCTCAGTTCTACAGCTAGTTCATCATTTTCAATTGCTACTGCGGTTTGGTCTGCAACTAAGCGCACTAGCTTTTGTCTGGTTTCTGTCCAGCTATAGTCAGGGTCGCGGCTTAATACATAAAGCCATCCCCGTTCTGTATGCTTGACTAAAATTGCCGTGCCGAATATTTGTACATCCGGCCCCAAATAGCGATGCATCTGAGCATCTAAAATTCCTGTGGAACTTGCTAGCGGCGCGCTATTAGGTAGCAATGTAATTTGACTGCTAGCTGTTTCTAGGGCTTTACGAATATCTTTGCGCTGGCGACTATCTTGCCAATGTAGCTGTTCTAATCTGACTTGACCGTTTGGTTTATAGAGAAACAAGGCGCTACCATCGGCATCTGTCACCCTAGTTGCCATTAAAGGAATCAGTTCTAAAAACTGATTCAAATTATTGAAACTTCGGAGGGCAAATCCTAAAGAACTCAGCAAATCTTGAATTTTGTTCTGTTCTCGGTGCAACCTTGCCACAAGTTCTTTTAGTGCCACGACTGGTGTGACATCCGTCGCGGCACTACTATTACCATCAGTGGGTTGAAACGGCACTTGAGACACTGGCACAGTTACTATCGCAGTTAAGAGTAGTAGATTCTAAATTAGTTAATAACTTTCTTGGCAAAATATTGCTAAACCATATTGAGACAAGATTTGTCTTTTAGCAAGAGTAGAAAGACGTAGGACGTAGGCATAGATAAGTATTACATTTGCTTATTTTATGTCTACCCAAATATAGATACGGCAATTCCATGTGTTTTTGCTGAAAAACTGATTAGTAAAAATCAGCAAATTTTATCAGCTTGTGGAAGGCTCTTGAGTATTCAAGAACTTAATTAGCAAATCATACATCATGAAAGCTAAAATTCCTGAATTTAAAAATTAATTTTTTCTAATTCCTAAGCTTTTCTTGTTTTAGAGAAAATTTATGGGTACTGAAGCAAAAATTAACTGCAAAGCTAGCATTACTGAAATTAAAAAAATCATTCCCCCAAACTTTTCAGTTAAATATTGTAATCTTTCATTACTAGTTGAGTCATTTTCTTTATAATCTACCTCCATAGAATATTCACATATTCTTAAAAAAGTAAGTATTAAGAATATTATTGAGGGTTCTACTTTAATGCACTTGCACCAAATGAGATATTGTATAACATGAACTAATACTGAGTTTTTTTCAGTATTTATAGCAGTTATCGATTTAGTTTACAAGCTGATTCCTGAAAATTAAGTTACTTTGTAATTTATCTCTATGAGAGTCTAGAGTAATAAACCCTAAAAGTTATAAATTTTCAACGAAAGATATTAACAAAAAAATTACATTCCTGTTTATGTTTGCATAATTAGACTCTAGTATTTATCTTTAATCAGGCAATTATGCATTGTAGCGAGAAATATCCTAATTAAGCAGAAAAAACCAATATTGCGAAAAAAAGGCGTAGACGCAAAGCGGCTTGTCGTCAGACATCGCGTATACTTAATCAAACAAGCCTACACTGGCGTGAAGGTAGCTTGCGCCAGCGTAGGATGTTATTTTAGCCACTCAATAAAGCCTCGACAAACTCGTAGCTAGAGAAGGGGCGTAAGTCTTCAATTCCTTCGCCTGCACCAATAAAGCGAATTGGTAAACCTAACTGCTGCACAACAGCTAGAGCCACACCGCCCTTCGCAGTCCCATCCAGTTTGGTTAATACGACACCACTAAGTTGGGCTGCTTGGGAAAATACTTCTGCTTGACGCAAACCATTTTGACCAAGTGTGGCATCTAACACTAACAAAGATTCAATTTTGGCATCAGGGGCTTTTTTGTCGATAATTCGGCGAACTTTACTAAGTTCATCCATTAAGTTCTTTTTATTTTGCAATCGCCCAGCAGTATCTACTAATAATAATTCTGTATCTCGTGATTGGGCTGCGGCGATCGCATCAAATACCACGGCTGCGGGGTCTGTGTTTTTCCCAGGGTTGGCAATTACTTCTACACCACTTCTGCTTCCCCAAACTTTCACTTGTTCAACAGCCGCCGCACGGAAAGTATCGGCTGCGCCAATCAAGCATTTATACCCTGATTTTTGGGCTAAGTGGGCAATTTTGCCGATAGTTGTTGTTTTACCAGCACCATTTACGCCAGTAATTAACCAAATATTGAGATTGTCTTTTTCTGGGGCAAAGCTAGGTTTGTCAGATTTGCGGATTGGTTCATCTAGCATATCCCGCAGAATTTGTTTTAAGAAAGCGATCGCTTCTTCTGGAGGAGTCACTTCGTCCCGCAGTTTCTGCTGTAAAGCACTAATAATGTAATCTGTCGCTTCTACACCCACATCAGCTTGTAAAAGCACAGATTCAATTTCTGCTACCGCCGCTTGGTTAAGTGGCCCTTGTCCAACAATTGCTTTGAGTTGATTGACGATGCTACGGCGGGTTTTATCTAATCCTTGCCGTAGCTTTTTCAGCCAAGTAATTTCTTCAATCGAAATGTCTTCGGCGCGTCTACCTTGCGCCGCCAACAATTCTGCTGACCAAACAAATCCTTCATCAAACACCAAATCTGATGTTTCTGTGTCAGTTGCTTCGCTAACAGTAGCAGGTTGTACTGATTCCGGTGCTTGTATTTCAATGGCATTGGCGATTAATCGCTCTTGCTTGGCTTGCCGTTCTGCTGCTGCTCGTTCTAAAAAAGATAAAGCAACTGGCTCGGTTGGCTGTGTTTCTATAGATGTGGATTCTACTTCGCTGACTGTAGTTTCTATTTCAGATACTTCGTCAACAGTTGTTTCTGCTTCTGGTTGTGGTGTCTCGATGATTGCAGCAGGTTCTGGGACAGGTGTTTCTACCTCTTGGGTAACTGCTGGCGTTTCTGAGACTACGGTTTCTGCTGTTGCTGATTGGGTTGGGACAACTTCTCCAGTTTCAGACTGTTGTTTTTGTTGAATATTTTTATAGGCAGCTTTAGCAAACGCCAACAAATCTGCTGCTGAGTCTGTCGCAGTTGTTGGGTTTGTCTGTGATGTTTCATTTACCTCTTCTTGGGTTTCAGGAGTTGTTTGTGCCTGTTGAGTTTCAGAGGGATTATTAGAAGAATCGTTAGATTGACGACGAAACCAATTAAAAGCCATTGCCGCTAGCGGTGTTAGTTGTTTTTTAAGTTAGGAGTTATGACTTAGTAAGTTATGAGTTTAATTTAATTTGTTACTCTTCCCTAGGGTGAAAACCTCCGGGATATCCTCACCTCTCAATGTCGGATTGCTATCAGGGGTAATTGCTACCCCGCAAGCAACTGACTTCTCCTATCCTTCAACTCACAACTTAGCATTCATAATGGTTACAAAGTTAGGTTAAAACAGTAGGCAATTTTTTTTGTTCTGTGACTCGGCGCAGAACTCCGTTAATAAAGCGATGACCTTCATCACCACTGTAACGTTTAGCCAGTAACACCGCTTCGTTAATTGCCACGCTGTCGGGAACGTTTAAAAATACCATTTCGACCACAGCGATGCGTAAAATATCGCGGTCAATTTGAGCCAAGCGGTTGACTTGCCAATCTACTAAAGCAGCAGATATTTGTTCATCGATCACAATACGATGTTCATTGACTATTTTGACAATTTGAATGGCATATCTGCCTACTTCTCTGTCTTGATTGGCTAGTTGAATCAATTCTGGAAATTCAACTGCTGCACCTAGTTGATTGATTGCCGTTTGAGTATAAGCGATCGCTTCTTGCAGCATAGTTCTCGCAGTATTCATGTCTGAAGCACGAGTTTGGCTAGTTAAAAGGCGATCGTTACTACGTTGCAGTTCAGCCGCAGCATTGTCTAAGGTATCTTGAACTTCTGCTCTGAGTGTTCGTACTGTTGCTAGTACTAATTTGGGCAGATGTTCTTCGGTTAATTTTTTGGGGTTGACTGGTAGCTGGCTGAGACTTAAAAGTGCCAGTTCACGGGCAATTTGTTGAGGTTTTCTGTCTTGCATGGGAGTGAGTGCCTACGCACTAGATTAAGGAGGTGAATAATTAATTGAAACAAAGCCAGACATTCATAATATCTATTTACTTGTGCCTTTGCCGGATAAATTTTATATTTCCTCGCCGGAAATTACTGAGTGCTTTGTTTGTCTGGTTGAAACTTCTAAATTTTGTTCTTTGGACAAAACCAAAGGTGGTAAGGGGGTATTTGGTGCCACAATCCCACCAGAAACTATGACCTTAAAAGCATCTTCTATCGACATTGACAGGTTAATTACATCTTCCTCTGGTACTACTGCATACCAGCCTGTGGTCGGGTTTGGGGTAGTAGGTATAAAAACGCTCAACACCGGGCGTGACATTTTAGCTTGAATTTCTGAACCTATTGCACCTGTAACAAAAGCGATCGCCCATATGCCTGGTCTGGGATACTCTATTAAAACTACACGGCGAAACTTGCCATTAGAATCTTTGAGTATTGTTTCTAAAAGCTGTTTCAGGGTTTTATATACCTGTCCTGCTAAGGGAATTGCCTGCAATACTCGCTCACCAAAATCAAGCAACCATCGCCCAGCAATATTCCGAGCCATCAACCCAATCACCAGAATACTCAACAGTGGTACTGCTAAACCCACTGCTAAATTAAGTATATTTACTAGTATTGGGTGTAATCCATCAAAGGGATTGAGTTGTTTGGGAATTTGGGTAAGAAAGTCAATTACCCAATTGGCGATCGTAATCGTTAGCCAGATTGTGGTCGCTAGCGGTATTACCACTAACAATCCAGCTATCAGGTCATTTTTTAAGTCCTGCTTTAAGCGATCGATGACCAAACCCCGTTTCTCCTTTTTTAGGCTAGTGAAACTCTGATAATGGGAATTCATTCCCACAAATTTGTTAAATTTTGAACATCTTACTTAGGCATTTCCGACCACAAGTAGATTTTTTCATCGTCAATAAACTGCCTGTTAAATTGATAATAGGCGTTTGTATGCCTATAGCTAGCTACCCATAGATTGAAGACTTACATGGGAGGATGTTACTTTTCTTTGTGTAGGTTGTAAATGATTGTTGCAATTATTTTAATTATTATCGATCCTACCTCGCTCTATCAAAATTTGCCCATACTTCTGAAAGCAAGACAGTGCAGCTAAAATAAGGTGTTTAACTAGTTTAGGGCTGGTAGGTTCATCAAATAAATTTTTCTGATAATCTTTTGTTATAAATTTTAATAAAATTAGAGACGTAGTATTGCTACATCTCTACATCTGATGAAAATAAATTTTACACTTCAGGCTTCATCCTTCCCCAGCCACTTGTGTAGCTACTGCCTTGCTTTCATCACTACGATATGTTGGGTCTAAGCTGGGTGTAGGCAGATGCTTCATCTCCCATACTTTCAGCAAAATTAAGTATTCATAAAAAGCCTGCAATGTACACCAAGCCATTCCCGCGTGTCCATCTAAGCAGCCACCTAAGATAAAATACATATAAAAAAAGCGTAATACGGGCCTAGCAGGTAAACGCAAAGACAAATCTTTTAAAGCCCGGCGGCGTTCAACTTCCGACTTCCCAAAGAACAAATCTCGCCAGTCAACTTTGCCATTTTCTAGTTGATGTAGTGTCTCCCTGGCTTCATCTGTAGAATAACGATTGTGTTTTTCAATCCAACGGCTTAAACCTTTGCTGCAAGTGTAGTGAGGGTATGTTTCTTTTAAAAAGCTAGTAGCACCGTTGCAAACTTCTCTTTCGGTGTGGCCGTAATCCGAAAACCAAACCTTACCGTGGCGGAAAAGACGCATTTGGTAGCGGGGATATTGAGTACTGTAGCGAATCCAACGATTCATAAACATTACCCGTTCAGCCACGTAGTAACCAATATAGTCTGGGTTCTGCATGGCCTGTTCACACTCAGCAAATAATTCTGGTGTCATGCGCTCGTCGGCTTCGAGAATGTAAACCCACTCATGTTTTGGGGGTATAGACTCTAGCATCCAAGTGCGTTGACGACCGTGACTTTCAAAAGCGTGTTGAACAACGCGGATAGGATAACGACTGGCAATTTCTACAGTGCGATCGCTACTGCATGAGTCCACAACTATAATGTCATCTGATAGCATGGCCGACTCGATACAAGCGGCAATATCTATTTCTTCGTTATATGTAAGTATGTAAATTGAGAACATTTGCAGATTTTATAGCGATTTTACTAACAGTTAATTTTGATAAGGCAGAAGGCAGAAGCAGGAGGCAGGAGGCAATCACGGTAAATAGAATGTATTTCCCTACTCCCCACTCCCCACTCCCTACTCCCTTCTTTGTTACCGAGCAGCTGCTTTACGTCCACTACTTTGTAAAGCACCGCCACCTCTTATGCCTGTCCAGCCGATAATAATGTAGCCGATAGATAACAATAGACTGCTAATCCCAATTCGCAGCCCAGACTTCCAAGCGTTGTCTCTAGCTTGTTTTTCAGCATCTTCTCGGCGCTGGCGAATTTGGCTGAGTCTTTGATTTGCCAGCCCTTGAGGATCGGTTTGTTGGGCAACAAATTTGTCTAGTTCTTGAGGATTGGCTTTGAACTTCTTAAGCAAGTCTTTTTGGGATTGTGGCAACTGAGGGCTTTCTAGGGCTTGTTTATACTTTTGATCGTCTTTGAGCAACTCAGAAAACTGCGCTTTTGCTTGGGTGCGGAGTTGTTCTAATTGAGCTTTGCCCTGATCAGTATTAAGTTGAGCTTGGAATTGATTTAGCTGGTTTTTCAGTTGAGTTTCTGCCTGATCTGCCTCTTGTCCAATTTGAGTGACAGTTTGCGCTTTGGCTTGATTAACATTGTTTAAATGCAAAGGGAAAATCAGCAAGAATATTAATCCCAAAATGCTGGATAGGATGAAAGCGGGAAATCGCAAGTCGATACCTTTGGGGCCGTCATCACCAGCACTATCAATCCAATAGCCAATTAACAGCGAACCTAAACCCACCATTGGCACGATTCCGCGATCAACTAAAGCTGTTGCCAAGTTAATTTGCCATGTGCGATCGGTCGGTTGAAAGGGCAACAACAAAATTAGAAAGTCCAACAAAAAGGACAAAATTAAAACTACCCCGATCACTTTGAGTGCGAGGGCAACATTTCCAGAAGTAAAACGATTAGTCATATGTTCCAAACTTACGGTGAATCAGCTTTATTGTCCTATTTAAAGTTACTGGAATATTGTTCCAGCAACTCTCACTATTCGATAAAACTATTTCTTAATCTAGAAAAGGCTAATGCAAGCCAAGGGAAAATTTTTGTCTCTTGGTTTGAAACTACACCACGGTAGCACTAGTTATCTTGGCTGTCTTCAGAAAATACTTGGTGCTTGAAGATACGAGATTAGCTTGTATTAGCCGCAAAGACAACTGTAATTTTAATCTTGTACTCCACTATTCTCTATCAGCCCAACTTTCTCTTGAACAACTTGTTGCCAAATTGACAAATCTTCTGGTCGGTCAACGTCAGCCAAAATGGGCAAGAAGAAATAGGATACCTGATATCTTTCTGTGATAGCCACAGTTTGTTGCAATACCTGAGAAGTTCCCCAATCGATGTTAGCGAATAATTCTGGAATAGGACGACGTAACCCAATTAAGTAGTAACCACCATCAATAGCGGGACCAAGCACTAAATCAACAGTTTGCAGTTGTTGAAAAGCTGTTGCCAGAATTTGAGAAGTAAGCCCAGGGCAATCAGTGCCTATAATAATCACTTGTTCAGCACTTTGTTGAAAAGCATCAGCAAGCGATCGCGCCATTCGCGCACCTAAGTCACCTTCGCCTTGAGATTGGTAAACTAAATCTGACCCCAGCCAGTCTTGCATTAATTGCGAACTCCCACCAGAAAACCGTACTTCTACAGATATACCAGTAGCTTGTTGCAACTCTCTGGCTTGCAACAGAGTATGTTCAGTCATCTGCTGTTGCAGATTAGCAGCACCTATACTACCCAAAGCTGGTATAAGTCTAGTTTTTGTCTTCCCTGGTTCTGGATAGCGCGTAAAAATAATCAAGTGCTGTTTTTGTATTTCTAGTAACTTCAGCACGTAATAACCTTAATTTTTTATAGACTAAGAAACATCTTAGTAGCAATACTTATCATTTTCATTAGCTTTAGAATGCTCTTTGCCTTTTCGCATTGCTCCTAAAATCGTAGAAACATAAACACAGCGCCTAGCTTTCCCAGCTTTATTACTATATAAAGTGATTTGTCCCAAAGCTTGCAACGACGTACTAGTACACTCATCGCTAGGATTATACACCGGACACCCTTGGTAGTTAAAAATAACACGCCAAATGTTTTGAGAAGTATTTTTTTGTATAGTCGTTTCTGTTTTACCTTTCAAATTTAACGCTTGATCAATCTGTATAGTTGGTTCTAAACTATGCCATAAATTAGGATTACTGGCCACAGAATTAGGGATAAATACCCCAGCTTCTGTTTGATGAACAGCCCATTGAACAATACCACTTTGCTCTCGGAAACTTACTTGGGTGCTTAATTTATCCTTAGTGGCTTGGCTTTGAGCTTGGCGCATAGCAAAATAAACTCTATCTTGGGCAGCATTGAGTTTTCTAAGTTCAATGAATGCTAACCAATTTGGTAGTAACACCCCAGCTAAAACCCCAATTATTAAAATAGATACTAAAATTTCTGGCAGCGTAAAACCGCTACTAGAATCATTATGTAAATAAGTTTTGAAATTAAATTTAGACAGTAAATGCACTTAGGAGTTACTTTAAATATTCAAATATTAAGATACAGATGAAGGGTTGAGACTGGAAATTTTTGAAGTTTTTTTTGGCGACTAATGCTGTAGATAAATTAGGTGGTAAAGCTATAATTATAATTATTTTTAATAAAATTTTTAAGGTGAAATTAATTCGCTGCGATCGCGCCGCATCATTAATAATAAATAACCATAAAAATCTAGCAGCCGTTATACCTTTTTGTCGATTAAATGGCTCTTGTAAAGCTTTACAAACCAAATATTTATAGAGATTAGCTAGACTTAAATTCCAAATATTTTTGCTTACTAATGGTCTAGTATTATATGCACCTTTTAAGACCTGTAGACAGGCTTTTTCTTGTCTATCAAGATGAGTAGATAATGAATTAGCACTAACTCTATATAAAATCTGCACCTCAGGTACACAAATAAAAGAATATTTAGCAGCTAATCTCAACCACATATCCCAATCTTGAGCAGCTTTCAAAGATTCATCAAATCCACCTAATTCAACTAAAGCTTCTCTATAAATTAATGGATTTGAGCCATTCTCCAAAAAATTACTGACTAACAATCTCTCATAAACATCACCATTAACAGCTAGATGATTTCCGGCGACTAAAAATTTACCATTCTCATCTATATAATCAGTCCAACTATAGGCAACCTTAGCATCTGTATTAGCTTGCAAAGCCTCTAATTGACTTGCCAGCTTATCAGTTGTCCAAATATCATCAGCATCTAAAAAACTGACAAACTCTCCAACAGCTTGGTGTAGTCCTCGGTTACGACTAATATTGCCACCAGCATTGTCAAAAGAAAACACTTTGAGGCGGTGGTCTTGAATTTGGGAAATTATATTTAAAGTTGAGTCAGTTGAACCATCATTAATAACAATTAATTCAAAATTTTTAAATGTTTGATTTAAAACTGAATCAATTGTACTTTTAATAGTTTTTTCGCTATTATACGCAGGAATAATAACAGATATTATTGGAGAATTTGAACTTATATTACTCATATTTTATTGTGAATGCCCGTAAAGTTAAATTTATTTAATAAAAACCATTTTAAAGCGTAAAAAGGACTCACCATACTTGCAAAATAAAACTTAATTTCAAAAAGTGCAATTAGGTCACTTTTCAAGTAGAAATTATATTTAATTAAATGCTGGATAATTCGGCGAAAATTTCCCAAAATCGTTTTGCAAAAAATCACAGGTCTTTGCCAAGATTTAGCGTTAATTAATCGTAATTGAAAAATACATAAGCCATAACCACGTGCCAGATTCAATAAATAATCTCTTTCAAATCTCCAGCAGGGAATTTGATGATATATATGCATGGCGGGATTGTACCAAATTTGCCAACCCCTTCTATGAAGATATAAAAGTATTTCGGTATCATCACCGCCGATCATCAACTTTCCTAATCTGCCTTTAAAAACTAATTGTCGAGGATCTTGAGGAACGCTTTCCAACCAGGCTGTTTGTCGCACAACTAATGCAGCACCAGGAGGAAGTCTGAGATTAGCAGCATCAAATAAATATGCTTGTTCTCCATGTTCTCTAATTGCCAAAAAAGCCTGGATTCTCGAAAAATTTTCTGGGGGGTTTATTTCAAAATTACCATGAATTTGACCGCTCCAAGCACCAGCATGGGGATGTTCTTTACCAAAGGTATAAGACTGCAAAAGCCAATCGGGCGTAGGTATATTATCGTCATCTAAAAAAGCTATAAATTCTCCTCTAGATTCATTTACACCCCGCATTCTTGCAAAAGTAATTCCTTGCTGTTTTTCTAAAAAATACCTTATAGGATAATCACTAGGAAATTTTTTATGATAACTTTGAACTACATCAAATGTTCTGTCATAACTGTTATTATCAATAATATTAATTTCACATCTAATATTTGCAGTACCAAGTTGTTCTAACAAACTATCTAACACTTTAGGTAGGCGTTCTGCACCATTATATGTAGGAATAACTACCGATATATTGAAATTATAGTTTTCTGCTTCCGCCATAATAAAAGCTCAAAAAATTTTGGTTATTTTTTATCTAAATATCCGGTATATCTTAAATAAAAAGGACTAATAAAGCTACTTAAAAATAATTCCATTTCACAAGCAAGCACTAAATCTTTTTTTATTTTTGTACCATATTTAAATAAGTGGAAGATAATTTTACGTAAATCATTTAACATATAAATTACCAGCAGTAATGGTTTGTTTAAAGGTTTAATGTTTACCATTCTGGTAACGTAACGGCTAAGTCCAATCCCCCTAAAAAATGGTAATAAATAATCTTTTTGCAATCTAGACTTTGGAATTTTGTGATAAATTTCCATTTTTGGGTTGTACCAAACTTCCCAGCCTGATTTTTGGATGTAGCATAACATTTCTAAATCTTCACTGGTCAGCATACTACCTGGAGTTCTACCAGTTAATATAGTTTGTTCTGGTACACTCTCTAACCAAGCTTGTCGCCTAACAACCAGTCCCGCAGAGGGAGGAAGCAATTTCTTTTTTACTTCATAGAGTAGAGGTACATTTCCGCGCTCTGTAATTGCTAAAAAAGGGGCAATACGCCGTTGGAAATCTTCTGACGGTTCTACTTCCCAGTCTGGGTGAATTTGGCTACCATAAGCTCCAGCTTTAGGATGTTGTTGAGCAAAAGCATAAGCCTCGGCTACCCAATTTGGTAATGGGTAGTTATCATCGTCTAGAAAACCTATCAATTCGCCTGAAGCTTCTGCTACCGCACGTTTTCTGGCATAAGCTGCTCCTTGTTTAGCTTCAAATAGATACTTTAAAGAGTAAGAATATTGCCAGTTTGCTTGATAAGTTTGAATGACTTGAGCAGTATTATCTGTGCTGTTATTATCTACAACAATAATTTCCCAAGTGAAATTTTCAGTTTGAATTTGGTTTCGCAGTCGTTCTAGTAGTTCAGGCAAACGACTAGCACCGTTGTAAGTTGGTATAGCTACAGTAAATTCAAGGTTCTTAGTCATCTTTACGATGTTATATACTGTGTTCTTCTAAATAGATGAAATTATTTAATTACACTGATTGTCTTTCAAAGTTTGCATTGCCCCAATTATAGTCGATATTACTACGCATCGCTTTGTACGTCCTGCTCCACTATTTCCTTGAGCTTCAGCTACGACAACTTTTAAACCTGTATCGGCAGCGTTACCATTAGTAGGCTTAGGAGCTAAGATACCCATGTAATCAAAAGTGATTGTTTGTGGCGCAGTTGTATTAAAGCTAGAACTATAAGTAACAGAGCTACTAACAGTATTAATGTCGCTGAGATTTGTCCCTAATACAATTTGTCCTGATTTAATTCCTAAATCTCCACCTAAATTGCTCCAGTTACTAGGGGTTGTTCCCTGATCAACTGCTATTTGCGGAATGTTATTATCTGTTCTAAAACTAACGCTGTAACTCAATTTTTTCTGTTTGGCTTCTCGCTGTGCTTGTTGTAAAGCTGCTAAAACAGCATCGTTAGCCTTACCAACTCGTTGTCTATTCATAAAACCTTGCCAACTAGGAAGAGCGATAAGAGCCAATATTCCAATCATCAATGTCACTGCTACCATTTCTACTAAGCTAAAACCAGCGTCGTTTTGAATGTAAGCAGATGTATGGTAGCTTTTTGCTATATTTCGTTGCTGAGAAATTTTGAAAGCTTGCCAGTAATTATTTTTTTTTATTGTAAATAAACCTATCTTTTGCATACTAATATTTAATTATCTAAAGAATTTACAAAGTTTATTTATTAAATAGAAATCCGCGTCCTTGTACTCTAATACTTGAATTAGGAAAGTAACTACTTTGAATACTTTGGTAGTTCAAGTTATTACTTTGTATGCGAGCAAGTGCGTTACCTCTCAAAAACACTTGTGCCAAGACTTCGTTAGCATCAACACAAGCATAAAATCCAGTTGTTAAATCTCCCACAAGTCTGGGGCTAGAGCAACTACCAGATACTGAAGGGCCAGTAGTACTAATATAATCAACTAAAGTTGTAACTTGTTGAGTATAGTTGGTTCCCGCAGCTAATGAAGTCTGCCATTGATTCATTCTTTCTTTAAGGGTAGTAGCAGTAATATTTGAATCAAGTGGTGGAGGATTAAAACCAGTATCTGCTGTGTTTCCTTTGCTATTAGCGTATAGGGCATTCACTGCACCTCGAATTTGAAATCTACCAATCCTTGCTTGCTTAGACCAAGTTGAATTAGACCCGTTTGTATTAGTGATTAAATAGTATCCAACTAGCGAATAAGCATAGTTGTCATCGGTTGATGATTCTTGGGTCTGAGTAGTAGAAGTAACACCAACACTATTAGGGATGAATTCGCGTTTCCAAAAAACAAGTATTGGTTTACAAACAGTTGCGTCAGTACAATTAGGTGCAGTTTTGACTGGTGGTATTTGATCTTGAATTCCTGACAAAGTGAGATCTGTAGTATTTCGGTTTCTCGTCACTCCATCAGCATCATAGATATAGACTGCTTGTTGTAAATCGCGTGCCATATAATCAAGCGCAGACTGTAACTCTTGTTCGGTAGTTGCTTTTGCTTGTTCTTGACGATCGCTATTTAAAACATTGACCATAAATAGCATTAAAGGAGTTATGACCATGACGGCTATGATCATAGCTACTAGCAATTCAATTAAGGTAAAGCCGTTTATTGCCTGATGTTTTTGGGAATGCTTTAATTGGCTAATTAAAATAAATTTAAGTGCATTCATCATTTTGCAAATTTGCTGTTATTGACATATAACTAACAATGAAATTTAGTTGCTGCAACCACCAGTAAAGCGGGCGCAAAGATCACTATATTTAGGTACAGTGTCACTAATATCTGCTGTCATTTCTACTAAAGGTGCGGTACGCTGACCTATGCCTCCAGTAAAAGGATTTTGTGTTGTCTTTGTTGGATTGTTTTTTAGTAAAGTAGTGCTGCCTTTAAAAGCATCTGCCCTGTAAACACGTAACCCCAAAGTGTATCCAGTAATCGCATTATTGCTATTGCTATTATTTGGGTTGTAGCGAAAAGCCTGCACAACCATATCTGTGAGACTGGTAATTTCACAACTATTACTACTGTCCAAATCGACACAATATAGTTGTGATGTTGTTGGGGCTGGTGCTGTGCAGTAAGAGTTAGCAGTACAAGTCAAAGTCCCTGTAGCTGTGGGAGCAGGATTAGTAGAAGGAGTGTAGGTTCCACTTTCTGTTGGTGCTGTAACTTTTTGAGTTCTGACTGCATCGATGTAAGCTTTAGCAGCTTGGGTGGCTAATTCTACTCGTCGAGATTGTACACGGGTAGCTACAGATAGGGAAAGCACCGGAGCGATCGCCACTAGCAAAATACTCACTACAACTATCGCTATCAAAGATTCAACAATCGTAAAACCCTCAGTACGACGCAGTAGATAAGATATTACTGGCTTGGCTACTTCAGTTTTTCTTAACTGTTGTTTGCTAGTTTGTTTCCCTATCATGGCAATTTACCCTATATTGTCAAAGGTTTGATATTTAATCATTTGGAATGGATGGACATCCACTACGATATTCATTCGGAACGGCTGCTGAGTAAGAGCCTCCTGAAGCTGGTTCACCAGCGCAAAGCAATGTTTTTACCCAAGTATCATCCCGACCGACTTCTCTAAAGAACTCACTTGGACGACCGGTTGAAGGCAAGGTAAACCTTTGAGCAAACAAGTCTGGTTGTTCTGATAACAGCCCTAAATCAAACCCCCAAGCTCTTTCTGGTGGTGAGTAAAAAGGTAATAGACCATTTAGGTTTTGCGTTGGATAAGTGTCTAAGGCGTAGTCAAATAGACTCAAGTTATCAGTGAGAGAAGATGTGGTTGCGGTTCTGTTACTAAAAATTGGTGAAATAGGCGCTGTGGAGTAGGTACTCCGTTTCAATTGAATAAAGCTGCCACTGATTTTAGCTGGTACTTCGTTTCCTGTACTATCTCTCCAGTCTTCCACAAACCGCACAAAGTTTTGTAAACCTGCTGAGGTTTCCTCTGGTCTACTAGGGCTGTTTCCTATGACAAACGTCGCGTTAAATGTAGTGCTACCATTAGCAACTTGTAGCCAACGAGTTCTAAAATCATCTCCATTTGCTACTGCTGTATCATCATCTCTAACGCTAGAACCGCTGATGCCACTGTTATCGTTTGGATTGTGAATTTGTAACACTGGAATTAAACGTGGCTGGCCATCGGGGTCAGTAGGAGGTTCATAAAATAGAGACTGACTAGTGTTGTAGCGTGCATTAGCAATATCAGTGGGATCGGTAGCACTTGATAGTATGGTTCTAAACCACAAGGCACTAGATCCCTTTTTACCGAAATGAGTGTATTCGCTTGAACCACCATAACTGCACCCATTGTTAGCAAATGCACTAGCTGTCATATCAAGAGGACAACCTACACCCAAAGGTTTATAAATATCGGGACTGGTGCTGACTTTGATTAGTTGGTTATTAGATGGGTTGCGGGCAAAAGCAACGCGGCGTGGGTAAAATTGATCACCTGGCATTAATGCCAATTTATTGCCTGTATCACCAGCACCAAGCCTATCTCTGATACTTTTACTATTAGTACCTGTAGAGAATGCAGTTGTGGGATCGAGTTCACCCCTAATAAGTATGTTGTTTTTATCTTTATCAATCACATTAGAACCGTAAGCAAAAATAATAGCTTGTCCCAACTGATGAGACTTAATTTGGCTTTCAGTGAATGTGAATGTGAATGTAGTACCTGCAACTACAATGCTGTAATTTTGTGCAGTATTGCTTAAATTACCATCACCATTGATGTCAAACCCGACTACCCAATCACCGGGTTCACATTGCTCAATTAACGGCTTACGGCACATTTCCATAATATACATTGGGAAATTATTAATCCGTCGTTGAATTGGTGTTACGCCGTTACGTACATAAGAACCTGCATCTGTTTTAGGAAAATTTTGATTATCTCCACTGGTTTGCCACCAAGTTCCATTGGTTGCAAAATAGTTTTCCCAGAAGCCATTTTTGAGTCGCTTTGCTCTAGCAGAATCAGTGGCATCCATTGCAATGCCACTATTATTGTTGAGATGATAGTCGCCATCACTGCGGAACCCATCTACATAACCGCTAGAGAGTAAAGTCATTGAATCAGCAATGATAGTTGCTGAACGCCAATAATCACCAGCCAACGAGGGACAACCCGGTCTACCAGGACGACAAGCAAATCGAGTTTCTGCTGTACTACGCTCATAGAAATTAGTATCTGGTTCTTTTTCTGTGAACTCTTCCAGTTCTGTTGTGCTGCCCAGACTTGGTTGGTGTGCGTTAAATTTACCTTTAATATATCCAGGTAAATTAGTAACAAAAATCAATCCTTTTTCTCTGGAATTGTAAGCATTGTTATTAGTAGCAGGGTTTCTGGCTAAAGTTTCACCATTGATTAAGCGAATGCCATTTGGACGACGTGTAGGGTCAAGCTTGAAATCTGTGGGGCTGAGTAACTCTGATTCAGTAGATGTGTCACTAGCATCGCGTAAGGCATCTTCTCTGGTGGCATAAATAATGCCACTGTAAGGTAGTAGGTACTCATTAGAGCCAATCGCTGTGCTAGCTAATTTACTTACATCAATATCAGTGACTCGAATTTCTAAGGGTTGACGCTGTTCTAAGTCGAGATCGTAGTTAGTTGATGTACTGGATGCACCAATCTGTTTTACCTCTCTAGCATCTAGAAAGGTTGCTTCTTTAATAGCACCATGCGGGGGTTTGTTTGTTAACGAGGTAGCAAAACCAGCTTCATTATTCAAAATCGAGATAGCACAAAGTGCAGTATCAATTGCTGAATAGTCAGCTATTTGTAAGCCTGTGCTAGGTACTGTAGTGCCAGTGCCAATTTTTGCTAAGGCATCTTTTAAAGGTTTATTCACCCAACGCCCATTCGGGAATTTCAAATTACTTTGTAGTTCCAGAAGCTTTTTGTTGGATGTAAATGTGCTTCTGCCTGGGTAATCGTAAACAATACCGTTGTTTGAGCGACCATAGGTGGTATCTACACCATATCCACCATCAATATTGACTTTGTTTTTAGCTACTACTGGATGTGAAGGGTCGTAGTAGCTACTTACGCAAGCAATAGGTTCCTGGTCAGTGCCATAGTCTATTTTATAGTGGTAGACAGCAGTGGCGCGCATGAGTAAGTCGCCTTTTTTATTTATGTCTGCGACATTTAACATCGGCATAGTGTCAGGCCAGACGACTGTAGCATCTGTTGTTGAGGGGGCTGAGAAAAATGAACGTAGACCACGAGGGTAGAATGGGCCATTTGTTGTGTCAACAGTACTACCAAAACCATCAACATATATACCTGCACCCGTAACTATTCTTACCCCACCCACATTATCTAAATCGTTCATAGGATTCTCAGCCGCTTTTTCTTCCCAAAAGCCACTCCGTTCTGAGATACCTAAATCTGCGAGTGCTTGTATTTGGGTATTGCGCCATCTAGCTTGATTTTGTGCAGGGCCAATAGTAGTAGGTGGTTCAGTCCAGTTAACACTAGCACCAGAACTATTTTTAACGAATTGTTTCCCTTCTGTCCCAACATATTTACTATTTAATAACCATCTAGCAGGTAGATTATTGCCCACAAAAGCGCGATCGCCTATATATATCTGAATAGCCTTTTGTTTTTGAAATGTGGGATATGTTGCTGAGAGTTTAGTGGCATTTAAAGAGATAGATGTACCAGTCAACTGATTACTAGTGTTTATTGGTTCTCGCCATGCAGCTTGAGGTTCTAAGTTGATAGCAATAGCTGTGTAACCAGTTGTCCCTGAACTTCCACTAGGAACTTCAGCAAAAGGTACTCGTCTTGTCCTGTCCTTTAAATAAATTTCTACTTCGTCTGCCAGGACATTTTTAGCTGTAATAACATCATCTGTACTTTCAACTTTTGCTGCCACATTCTTTTTCACATCATCCGGATATGAACTACCCTGAACAGCAGTTAGGAAAGCACTAGTAGTAGCAGCACCTTGACAGGTTGTACATAAAGCCAACCCATCTGTCTTCATTTGAGCAATGCGTTGATTATACGCAGTGTCATTAAATCCGATTTGTGAACCACCAGAACTGCCTGTAGATTTTTCAGTAGTGCCTGAGCCACTGATTAGAGCTGTAGCAATTCCTTGCCCAAAACCTCGATAAAGGTCAACAGTTACTCCACTTTGATCAGCACTCTGATTGACATTTCCTGTACCAACATTCCCGCCAACACTAATCAGTCCGTTCTCTTGATTGTAGAAACAGGATGTTTTGCTACTAACTTGCCGCAGAGTGATGGTACCAGTACCTCTTCCTACTAGTAAATTACCGTTGGTGTGAATTCTGCCATTCAGTAATAAATTTGTAGAACCAACTATAATTTCTAGATCATTTTCAAACCAAACGGCATTATTTGGTAGAGGAACACGGCTACGATCTTGCTGAAACTCTAAAGCTACAACACTTTTGTTACCTTTGTATGGTTCGTATCCAGTTTTATTAGCTAATGCGTCATATGTTGCTTGGGTAAGCGGCACATTAACTGTGTAGACAAAAAAGCTTTTACCAAGATTACCCGATTGCAGCTGATACCAACTGGAGTTACCTACTAAGCTAGAAAAACCAGATGCGCTGCTACACTGCTGATTGTTCAACGCATTATCCATTGGTGGAGTTCTGGCTTCTAATGGATTTCTTTTACGATTAAACTTTCCTTGAGAATCTCTGCTAGGAGTACGAAAGTAGATTCCATAAAGAGTTAAAGTATCTTTTAACCCATTATTGTCTGTATCAACTGCATATTTCCAAGCTGTTTTTAGGGTTTCATCATTTTCTAATAAGTTATTAGTTGTGGAAGTGACATCGATATCACCATCATTATTGATATCAAAAGCTAGTTTTAGACGAGTCTCATCACCTAATAGATACTTATCTTTTGTAAGCGCAATATATAAAGCATTATCAGAGGGAGTACCCCGTGGCAATGTTGGGTCTTCAAGTAAAGCATCTATCTTAGCTCTAGCACGATCAAGTGCTGGGGTAGCAGCATTTAGAACCACCTCATTGACTCGTACATTACTGGCATTTTTAGCACGCTCAAAAGACCTAAATAAAATTGCGGTTGTTAGTAGAACAACTACTAAAGCTACCATTGCAACTGTAGGCAGCACAAAACCAGCATTGACAGCACTTCGCTGTCTTTTACTAATAAATAAGCTTCGCAGTAGCCAAATCAATTGCTTTTTGATTGCAGAGAAAAAACGCTGATTTAGCTTGAATATTTTTTTTATAAACTTAAGTTGCTGGCGTTTAGATGACATAGCTGATTTCCTATCAACTGGTTTGTTGCGAATATATTTTTTGCAATTGCGACCATACCTGTTGAGTAAATCCACAGGCAAAATTATAGGTTTTTAAATTTTTAATAGCTGCCCTATTTAACTAACTCCTCAATGCAGAAAAACACCAGAAAATGATTTTTAAGTTATATCATTGCTCAAGTTTTTAGATTTTCCGGAAAATACGGATTTTTCTGAATTATTGAATTTGTTGCTGATGTGGGACAAAACACTGATACTTCACATTAACTTCACAGAGATAGATGGTATCTGAAGGCAGATTTATGAAGATAGAATGGACAGATAAGCTTAGATTACCCATCTGTGAAGGAAAAGATGTCATAGCAATTCACAAAATCTTTGCTCATCCCATTTGCAGCAAAAAATGAGCAAGATAATAAAGGAAGAAATATGAGCAGATGGAAATGGCTGGGTCACCAAAGTAAAAATAAAAGCACCGCGTGCTGTAGGGGTCAAACACCAGCCTGTATCAGATGACCTTCTCAGGTGTGAAGCCTTTTGCTAGGTAGGACATTAGCCAAAGGGAATGTGTAAAACTGCACCTGAAATTTGGTAATTAATTAACGCCAAGACTCAAAAATAATGCTGAGGGCAAATAAGCAGAACAACGAGGCTGCAAATCGTAAAACCCAAGTCCCAACAACTATAGAAAGCAGTGTCTTGGCTAGCGGAGCTGCGCCAATAGTGTGAGAAAAAACACAAGCGATCGCAAAACCAACTAGAGTCAGGGCATCACAAGAAAGTCTATTCTGTACGGTTTAGCCCCGATGGGCAAACTCTAGCTAGTAACGGTGAAGACAGAATCATCAAACTTTGGCACATTTAACGGGGTGAATGTCTCACAACCTTAGATGATCATTACAGCCAAGTCTGGGCGATCGCATTTAGTCCTGATGGACAAATATTAGCTAGTGCTAGCGAAGACCAAACTGTGAGGTTATGGAATTTGAACACAAGAGAATGTATTCAAATTTTGGTAGGACATCATCAACAAGTCTACTCTGTGGCATTTAGTCCTTGTGGGAAGATGGTGGCTACTGCTGGTGCTGATACTTGTGTGAGGTTGTGGCAAGTCAGCATCGGTGAATCTGTAGAAATCCTCAAGCGTGGACATACAGCTGCGATTCATTCTCTGGTTTTTAGCCTTGATGGCAAATTGCTGGCTAGTGGTAGCGAAGATGAGACAATTCAGCTAGGGATGTGCAGAATTGTAGCCAATGGCGATCGCTAAAATCTGATCGTCTATATGAGCGTATGGATATTAACGGCATTTCTGGCTTAACTAATGCTGAAAAAGCTTCTTTAAAAATGTTGAGTGCTACTGAATAGGCTTTTTTGCGTTCATTTGTTAAGTTTTCATTAATTAACTTCCAGCAAATCTACTGTTGAAGTTTAGTTAAGCATATTAATATTTTTCTCTTCAGTGGGAATCATATAGACAATTCCACTAGTACACGCTAGAGGTAATTGATCATGGCCAATTTCGATAAACATTCAGTAATATTACTTAACCAAACATTACATTATGTTTGGTTTTGGCGAAGCTGATTCTTTTTAAGTGGAAGCACTGAGAAAAAATTAGTTAAATTTTGTTAGTTTAGCAGTATTCTTTAAGGTTCTCAAAGACAAATAGGTTGTTTTAACTCTACCTTTGGGGACTTAACTTTTTTAAGATGTTTAAACATTACATATATTGTACTAAATGTAACTTTTTACTACTGATTAACCAAGAGGTGAACATCATCAAAATTACTACCTTAACTTTACCTTTACCCAACATCCTAAGTGGCTCTTTGTAGCTTAAAATATCAGCGTTAATAACCAATATTTTGGTAAGGATGGTTACTAAGCTGTTGTAAAAATTGAACTGATGTGTATTAAATCTATCTGAAGATGTATGCAAAATAAAACTTCTATGAGTAGCTATCGGTTAATCCAGAAACTCCATCCCCTATCTTTATTAGCACAGCTAACAAGTCGCAGGGCTACTGGTTGCTTAAGGGTATATACTGGCTCTACTTCTTGGTCAATTCATTTAGAAGGAGGTAACCTAACTTATGCTTCTTCTTCAGATAAGATGTTTGAACGACTTGATAATCAGTTGCGTCGCTTGAGTCTAAACATTCCTACTCTCAACAGTGCGACTCGTGTGCAGATGCGGCTGATGTTTGAACCAGCAAATGAAAGTTTGTCCATACCATATCCTGATTATCAAGCTATTTGTTGGTTGGTTGAGCAACGATATATCAGTTCTATGCAAGCAGCTACTTTAGTAGATGAGTTAGCTAAAGAGGTGCTAGAGACATTTTTAATTGTTAAAGAAGGAAATTACGAATTTTACTCTGATAGTTCATGGAACGAACTAGCAAAGTTTTGCCAATTAGATTTGCGCTTATTAGTTGAATATTGTCAAAGACAGTTACGACATAGACATCAACTCCAGTTATCAGTTGATGTTGCTAAAGGGTCTAAGGTTTTACCAAAAATCAAACCATTGCCCAATGAACAATCATTAACACATAAAGATGTTGAGTCTGTTGGCAATATCAACAACAAACCTACCCAGCAATTATCTAAAAAGAGCTTATATACAATTGCCTGTATTGATGATAGCCAAACTGTGTTAAATTCTATCAAACTATTTCTGGATGAAAATACATTTTCGGTAGTAACAATTAATGATCCAGTCAAGGCATTAATGCAGATTCTCCGCAGTAAACCTGACTTGATTTTACTTGATGTGGAAATGCCAAATTTAGATGGTTATGAACTTTGTTCGCTATTAAGAAGGCATTCAGCTTTTAAAAATACACCCATCATTATGGTGACTGGCAGAACAGGCTTTATTGATAGAGCTAAAGCCAAAATAGTCAGATCTTCTGGCTATTTGACCAAGCCTTTTACTCAATCAGAATTACTGAAAATAGTATTTAAACATATTGACTAAGAATGTCATATTTTACCAAAAAAGTCGATTTTTTTAGGAGATTTAGGAGTGAGTATAACTTTAGTTGGCACAATTTTAATTGTTGAAGATTCGCCCAGCGAATTAGAATTGATGAGCCATTATCTTCAAGAGAGTGGTTACAAAGTCATTACAGCAAGTGGTGCTAAAGAAGCACTAGAACAGGCTATTTCGCACAATCCTGATGTAATTGTTACTGATGTTGTAATGCCTGGCATGAGTGGTTTTGAGTTATGTCGTTCCTTGAAAAAAAATCCAGCAACCCAAAAAGTACCGATAGTTATTTGTAGCTCAAAAAATCTAGAAATTGACCGATTATGGGCTATGAAACAAGGTGCTGATGTCTATATTACTAAGCCATACACAAGGGAACAGTTATTAAGAGCTATTAAATCAGTGGTTATTTAAATCAATGAATAATTCCAAAGTATTAGTTGCAGAGAAACCTATCCAAAATAATTCAGGAGACGGCTATCTTAAGTTTCAGATAAATCAACAAACTGCTGCAATGTTGGCAATGAATCACACACAAGAAGCGGTGATTTTGCCTATTGAATATGTAACTCCTATGCCTAATATGCCTGGATGCATATTAGGATTAATGAATTGGCGAAGTCGGATAATTTGGGCAATTGATTTGCCCAGAATGCTCAATTTAGAAGCTATAGATACGAGAAGGCAGCAGTATAACGCTATCGTGATTAAGGTAGATTCACTGATTTTAGGTTTAGTTGTCCAAGAAATTAAAGGTACAACTAAGGTTATGTTAGATGAAATTCATTCGCCAATTGGACAAGTAGCATCTAGTTTAGTTCCTTATTTGCGTGGATGTGTGGTGCAACAAGAAGAAATATTGCTGGTATTGGATGCACAAGCAATTGTGCAATCTTCCATTCTCCGCAGTGATTAGGTTGTTTAATTAAAGACAACTTTGGATATTTTTTATTTACCTATGCAGGAGAATTTATAGTATGTTTAATAGAACTGGCATAGCTAAGAGTAGGGATGGTAAAAATCGCTCTTCGTTAATTAAATCTACAAAAATTTCTGAAAATAAAATCAAACTATTAAATAGTTTTGATAGTGACACTAAACATGAGTTAATTAGGTATTTTAAACAGCAAAGTTTAGAAACGAAAGCAACAGTTTTAGCGATCGCTATCAGTACTATACCAGCTTTGCTCATCGGTGCGATCGCCTATAATTTGGCTAATCAATCACTCATTAAAAAAATTACCCAATATCAAACAACAGAAGCATTGGGTTTAACAGATCAAGTTAACCGTTTTATGTCCGAAAGATATGGGGATCTTCAGGTACTTTCTAACTTGTCATTGCTAACAAATAGCAATTTTTCTAACAATATAAATGCCGTAGAAAAGCAAGTATTACTTGACAAACTTCTGACAGCTTATAAAGTTTATGACAATATAGCTGTCTTTGATACTAACAGTAGTTTGATTGTGCAATCCTCTGGGCAACCTCTAGATAATCAAAAAGACAATAATTATATTCAAGAAACTCTGCAAAAAGAAGTTGCGGTTATTAGTCAGCCAACAAATTCTCATATCTATCTGGCTGCACCCATAATAGACACAGCAACAGGCAGAACTATTGGAGTAGTCAGAACCAGCTTACCAACAAAATCTCTCCAAGAGGCGATCAAAGCTAATGGTCATCAATACGCTTTGTTAGATCAGTCTGGCAAAGTTTTCTTAAGTTCCCAAAAAGAACTATTAGGAAAAGCTGTAAAAACTGAGTATCCAAGTTTAGCAAAAAGCTTGGCAACAAATAATGTTACTACTCTAACAACAGTTCCTAAAAGTTCTCAAAAACAACAATTAGTTAGTTACGTACCAGCCCAAAAAATTGCAGGTTTACCAGATTTAAACTGGCAAGTATTATTAGCGACAGATGCGGCAAGTTTATATGGAACTCAACAGCAACTATTTTGGCTGATTACCATTGGTACGGTATTAATAGGAGGAATTGTAGCTGCGATCGCAGCTAAGTTAGCCAAGCTTACCATACAGCCGATCCTGAATGCGACAGATGCGATCGCCAAGCTAGGAAAAGGTGAACTCAACACTCGTCTAGCATCCCAAAGAGAAGACGAGTTAGGTGTATTGAGTGCCAATATTGATGATATGGCTGCACAATTGCAGGTTTTAGTCAAAGAACAAGCTGAAATTGCCCAAGCCAAGACTATTATTCGCCCAGTTTTCACAGGAGAACAGCCAACACACGAAGCCCTACAACTCCAGCTAGTAGCACTATTAAATGATATAGAAGGTGCAGCTAAAGGTGATTTAACTGTACGTGCTGAAGTTACAGACGGAGAAATTGGCACTGTAGCCGACTTTTTTAACTCTATTGTCGAAAATTTGCGGGATATAGTCACTCAAGTTAAACAAGCAGCCACTCAGGTAAATACTGCCATTGGTTCTAACGAAACAGCTATTAGGCAACTTGCCGACGAAGCATTGGTGCAAGTCGGGGAAATTACTCACGCCCTTGATGCTGTTGATAACATGACTAATTCCATGCAAGCCGTAGCCACCAGTGCCGAACAAGCCGCCACTGTCGCTAATAACGCGGCGCAAAAGGCCTCTATGAGTGAAGAGACAATGTACTTAACAGTGCAGAACATCCTCTCTTTGCGAGAAAGCGTCGGTGAAACTGCCCAAAAAGTCAAACGACTGGGAGAGTCTTCTCAACAAATTTCCCGTGTGGTTTCTTTGATTAATCAAATAGCGATGGAAACCAACTTACTGGCAATTAACGCTGGTATTGAAGCCGCCCGTGCTGGTGAAGAAGGACAAGGTTTTGCTGTGGTTGCCGAAGAAGTAGGTGAGTTAGCAGCCCGGAGTGCCGCAGCCACCCAAGAAATTGAACAAATTGTGGAGAAAATTCAACGAGAAACCAGTGCAGTTGTCCAGGCGATAGAAATTGGTACTACCCAAGTTGGTGAAGGCGCGCGGGTAGTAGAAGAAGCCAAACAAAATCTCGGACAAATTTTCGATGTTTCTCGTCAAATTGATTCTTTAGTACAGTCTATTTCCTCTGCAACTGCATCTCAAGTTCAAACATCACAAACTGTTAGTGTGTTAATGAAAAATATCGCTGCCGTTTCTCAACGCACTAGCGATTCTTCTAGCTTAATTTGCCAATCTCTCAAACAAACAGTAGAGATTTCGCATAAGTTGCAAGAGACTGTTGAAACTTTTAAAGTTAACTGAATAATTGTCCAGAGTCAAAAGTTAATAGTCAAAATTTAGGCTATTGACTATTGACCATTGACTATTGACTAAATAATAAAAACTATGTCAAAAGATAAAGAATTGGAAATCCAGATGCAATTTCTGGAAGAAGCGACAGATTACCTCAATACTTTAGAGGGAGTATTGCTAGAAATCGACACTAGCCATCGCATAGATTTAGAAAAAATTAATGGCGCACTCCGCGCTGCCCACTCGATTAAAGGTGGTGCGGCAATGATGGGATTTCGGGTGCTAAGTGATTTAGCACACCGATTAGAAGATGCTTTTAAAGTTTTAAAAACTAGAAAAAGTTCTCTAGAAATCGACCAACAATTACAAAGTTTACTGCTATCTGCAATTGACTGGATGCGTCAAATTGTGGACTTGCTATCAACAGAAAGCGCGATAGAAGAACAATGGTTAACAAGTTTTTGTTACCCAGTTTTTGAAGAGCTTCATCAACGTTTAGGTAATCCTACTCCTGAAGATGCAACAACTATGTTGTCACCAGAAGATGGACAAAATATTATTCCTTTATTATTTGAAACAGAAGTTGAAGGTTGTTTGCAACGCCTAGAATCTGTATTAGCAGATAGTCAACAACCTTGTTTACAGGAAGAAGTTGTGATTATGGCGGCTGAATTAGGTGGTTTGGGAGAAATGTTGCAATTGTCAGCATTTACCCAACTGTGTGATTCTATAAAAAGCTCTATAGAATCGGCAAATTCTGATCGCATCCCCCAAATTGCCCAAGCAGCATTGCAAGCATGGCGACAATCACAAGCTTTAGTTTTAACAAATCAGTTAGATAGTCTTCCTATAGCTATTGATTTGAGTGAAATATCAACTTCTTCGACAAATTATAAACAATCTAAGTCACTGTCTACTGAAGAAGCAATGCCTGCGGCAACGTCAAAGCCGAACGCGCAAATTCTTGCTACAGATAATGGTGTTAATCAAGAAATAGAATTAATAGATATACTTGAAACTGAACTGGAAGAAATAAATACTAATGATTTTATCTCTTTAAATACAGATATTGATACTGTAAATATTCCTGAGATAAACACCATTATTAACGAACACAAAATCGAACCAATTAGTAATGCTAAAGAGCGCGAACCTTTAGAAAATACAGTCCGAGTTCCAAGTAAACAATTGGAACAAATCAATGATTTATTTAGTGAACTGATCATTCAGAGAAATGGTCTACACTCCCAACTAGAAAAATTACGCAATCTCGGTCGTAATCTTAGCCAAAGAGTGCAAACTCTTGACCAAGAAAATCAAGAACTACGCATAGCCTATAACAGAGCAATATCATCTAATTTGCGGCAAAATCAGTTGTCACATCAGGATCATGCAGAGAGTAAATTAGGCGAAGAAATCGCTGTTGTAAACCAGCCGTCCTTAGAAGAAATTAATTTGCGATCGCAGGATATAGTCGAAACTATTGTGCAGGTACAAGAGGTATCCACAGATATTCAATTAAGTGTGGATGATGCTGATCAAATTGCCCGCAAATTGAATAAGACATCCAAGCAATTGCAAACTAAACTCAATCAAGTGAGGATGCGACCAATTTCAGAATTAGTTGAGCGTTTTCCTAGAGCCATCCGCGACTTAAATGTAGAGTATGGTAAAAATGTTCAATTGAAAATTGAAGGTGGTAATACTTTAATTGAACGCAGCATTTTGGAAGCATTAAATGACCCTTTAATGCACCTATTAAGGAATGCTTTTGATCATGGTATTGAAGAATCAGCCACCCGCCGCAATTTAGGTAAGCCAGAACAAGGATTAATTGAAATTCAAGCCAGTCACCGCAGCAATCGCACTATTATTACTATGCGGGATGATGGGCGAGGTATTTCTTTAGAAAAAATTCGCGCTCGTGCATTGGCAATGGGTTTAGATAGTTCTTTACTAGAAAGTGCTAGTAATGATGAACTACTATCACTAATTTTTGAACCAGGGTTTAGCACCTCTGAAAAAGTAACCGCTTTATCTGGCCGTGGTGTGGGAATGGATGTGGTACGCAACAACCTGAAACTGGTTCGCGGTGATATCACAGTCGATACCGAACCAGGAGTGGGAACTACTTTTACCCTATCCGTACCGTTTACTCTTTCTGTTGCTAGGGTGCTACTAGTAGAAACTAGTAAAATATTGCTGGCTTTTCCCACAGATGTGGTATCAGAAATATTTTTACTACAAAGCGATCGCATTATTTCAATGGGAGGTAGCGAAGTCCTCAATTGGCAAGGCACAATGCTACCGTTAATTCGCCTGGGACAATATTTTGAGTTTAATTGTCCGCGCTACGATAGCCCAGAACTGGAAACTCCCGCAGCAATTAACGCTAGTAGCGTATTAATAGTTAAAGGCAACAATCAAACAGTAGCAGTCCAAGTAGACCGTTGTTGGGGTGAACAAGAAGTTGCTATCCGCCAAGTTGAAGGTAATATATGTCTACCTCAAGGCTTTAGTAACTGCACAATTCTCGGTGATGGTCGAGTAGTCGCATTAGTTAGTGCTAACGAATTACTATATTGGATTGCAACAAATCAAAACACTCCAAAAAACAATCAATTACCCTCCGTCAGGCTGAAAACACCGTTCCTCTTTGTTGACAGTGAAAAACTAGCGGCGTTACCTCCCAAGCCAAAAGGCAAGATTTTAATCATTGATGACTCGATTAATGTCCGTCGTTTCTTGGCTTTAACTCTAGAAAAAGGTGGGTATCAAGTAGAACAAGCCAAAGACGGCCAAGATGCTTTAGAAAAATTAGAAGCAGGCTTGGAAATCGCAGCAATAATTTGTGATATCGAAATGCCTCGTCTTGACGGTTATGGATTTTTAGGAAAAGTTAAGAATAATATTAATTTGAAGAATATTCCAGTTGCTATGCTGACTTCTCGCAGCAGCGATAAACACCGACAACTCGCTATGCAACTAGGTGCTAAAGCCTATTTTTCCAAACCTTACAACGAGCAAGAATTACTCCGCACCTTAGAGGAACTCATTGGTAATGTTGCAGAAACAGCCGCATCCAATTGAATAAAGTGCCTGATTTAATTACTTCCCAGCTTCTGCTGGGAATATTTATTTATATGAATATTAGGAATTTGCATAAGAGGTTAAAAGTAAGCTGTTAAGTATATCAATACCTTAGCCAATTTACGAGGGTTTAATGCCTGTAGAAACGGGATGAATACGTCCTAAAGAAGTAAGCTTGGCAAAAATCTGGGTTAATAAAATAGGC
>NZ_JACJRV010000169.1 GCF_014697475.1 Nostoc sp. FACHB-152 | reverse complement strand
TTAAATAGAGCTTATTGCGAATAAATGCTCTTTTTCTTTTACCACAAATTGCTACACTCTTTGTAAGATAAGCATTCTAGACCATTTTGTCCCCCCGCAAGGGTTTTATGTTCCTGATTTATCTTTTCCTGTGATATAAGCTTCAGCGATTCTTTTTCGTTGCAATTTACCGCTACTAGTTTTTTCCAACAGCCCTGGACGAATAAAAAATATCTGTTCTACTGGAACTTTCACACCAACGTGGTTAAGAATTATTTTACTTGCTTGCTGTTTGTACTCAGTTGCTCCTTTTAGCACACTAGTTTGCTTGGTTTCTATCAAAATGATAATATTTTCATCTGCTTGAATAGCAGCAACTTTGCCTGATTGCACAAAGGGCAATGACTCTAAGCAGTGTTCAAAATCAGTAGCAAAATAGCTTTGACCGTTGATTTTAAAACGATCATTGATTCTACCAGTAATGAAAAGCTCACCCTCGCTCATTACACCTAAATCACCAGTAGGAAAGAAGCCATCATGATTATAAAAAAGGTGAGCGTTTTCCCAATAGCCATCAACCAAACTACCGCCCCTGATTTGAATTTCTCCTATTTCACCCTCACGACATACAGTTCCGTCTTCAGATATTAAACGCACACTAAAATCACTCAACGGTTTACCTGATGAAATAGCTTGGCAACCATTCGCCAGTGTCAGCACTCTTAGAACATCTTCTAACTGACAACAAGAAACCATTAAAACAGCTTCAGCCATACCATAGCAAGGCTTAATAGCTGTAGGTCGTAATCCATACGGAGCCAACATCTCCATAAATTGATACAGGTTTTTAATATTAATTGGCTCACTACCATTAAAAACTATTCGTAAATTTTCTAAGTTGAGAGCGGCAATTTCTGTGGTTTCGCTGTTTTCTAGCCGACGCAGACAGTAACTAATAGCAAAATCAGGAATAACAGTGATAGCAATTTGTTTTTCGGAAAGCTCCTGCAACCAACCTATAGGATTAATCAAGAACTTCATTGGTGTACTTAAGTGCAGATTTAGTCGGCAATACAACGGTGCAAGAAAGCCACCTATTAATCCCATATCATGATACAGAGGCAACCAACTTGCTGCTTCATCACTTTGTCTGCTTTGAGCATAGTTAGCAATGATCTGTATTTGTGCCATAATCTTAGCGTGGGTAACAGGAATTCCTTTGGGAAAAGCAGTTGAGCCAGAAGAAAACTGTACAAAAGCTATATCACCAGAGGTAACAGAGGCAAAATTAGGTGATGCTTGGGGCTGAAAGTTTGTGCTTGGTAATGGCAATCGCTCAAGACTAAAATCAAGAGATTGAATACTAGGAACTTCTAAAATCAAGCGAGTATTGTATGAATTGGCAATTCTTTGGATAAAAGCTAAATAGCTATCCTTCAATACACCCATACCGTAAGGTTTGACTGATAAAGGAATCGCACCTAGTCCAATCAAAGCAAAAAAGGAAATCAGCACACCTTCTGTAGTTTCAAAGGGAAACACTATCCTTGTCCCCACTGTCACACCTTGAGAGCAAAAATATGCCATGTATGCAGTAATTTGCTTCCTAAAATTGCAGTAGGGTAAGAACTTAGTATCTTTGCGATCTTCTTGAAGGAACAAACCGATATGGGCATCAGTGTCTTTGAGTGCGTGTATCATATCCAGCATGGTGAGCGATTCTTGCACTGGAAGTTGTAATTCTGGCATTCTGGCTACTTCAGGCAATTTCATGACACACCTCCTAGTGCCTTGGCTGCATTGTTTTCTTCAAGAAAATCCGGCAAACTCTTGAGTGTACGTTCAACGGCATCAATGAATCCAACTTTCACGCGGGCATCAGCTGCTATAGTGGCAGTTCCATCAGTGAAGATTTCCACAGTTTGGCAAAATACTGCTTGATAGCGATACTCTTTTTCTGTATCTTCTATTTTCGTAATTACTCTAACTTCTCCTGGTAAAATTTCTCGACGATAATTGATTTCAATCCGCGCTACTACAGGTAGAATACGCTGACCACGACGTAAGTTGTGGTGGTCAAGCCATAACCATCGCCCTGCTTCTAAATATTCCAAGACCGTAGCATTATTGACGTGACCTAAACTATCAAGGTCATTTGGGCGTACTTGCAATGTTAGACTAACTGGTTCAAACTTCATTTCAACAATCTTGAATAACTTAACAGTTGGTACACTTATGTCCCAAGTGCAATGATGACAACGGTAGATACATAATCCCCACTATGGGAAATGGAAAGGTGAGCAGTCCAATTTTGACGATTAAAATACTCTGCTAGAGAGCCGTAAAACTGAAAATATGGAGCTTTGCTGGAGTTGTGTTGTATTTCTACATCTGTCCAATAGAATTGCGGGGCTATTTTCAGTGCTTTAAATAAGGCTTCTTTAGCAGAAAATTGAGCTGTCATACTTTGCAATGGATTTTTACTTTGACTGAAGTACAAATACTCTGTTTCTGTAAAGAAGATCCCCGGAATTTTGAGTGCTTCCACTTTTTCTAATTCGGTTATCAGTTGAATATCGTGTCCTAGTCCAATCAACATCCCACCAATTCCAACCACTTTTGTTCAACTTCCGTAGCTGAGTTCACCTCAATACCTGTAATTTGTTTGAGAGCAGAAAAAATCATTCCTTGCTTGCGTTCAATATTGTCAGGAATTGTCATATCGTACTTGAGTGCGTCCCACCAATTAACATGGGAATCACGTTGTTCTAAATGCTGACGCTTGCTACCATACAGTTCGCCACCTTCACGAACAAACAAATGGGTAACAGCAAATGCTCCTTTGGGGGAGTACTCTTGACTATCCACTAGAGCCTTAGCAAAACTAATGAAGTAGGTCATGTGTTGCGCTTCATCAGCAGCAATCTGCTTAAACAATTTCTTCAACCCAGGATCTTGAGCAACGCTGGCACAATATGAGTAGTTAACTGTGGCTGTAATCTCAGAAATCGCCAGTAAAACTAGAGTTCTGAGTATATCATCATCGGGAAAAATCTTGCGAAACTCAATTAGAACTCGATCATTTACTGTTTCTAAACCAAGCAGGTCAGATAAGCGATTGAGTGTACTTTCATGAAAACTTTCTTCCTCGTTCCAGTAACGGCTCCAAGTACTGCAAGCTTGCATAACACTCGCTAAAACTGGATTAGACTCTTGCCAGCGACGACATTCAGCATCTGCAACTCTTGCAAGGCGATCTGCTCCTGGTTTGGTGGTTAATTCTGCTCGTCCAGCATTCCAAATATTTACTTGATCAATTTCGCTTAATTTCTCTAAATCAATCGCATTGAGCATTTCCACGGCACTCCATCGACGCTTTTCGTGAAAACTATGTTGCTCCCAGATTAAATCCACTAAGCAACTGCGTTGTTCAGCTAGAATCTTATACAAGTCGTTGACAATATTAGCTCTAGAAATTACATTCACCATAGTTAGGTTTTTGAAATTTAATTTTTCAATTTTCTAGGTTTTATCTTGTTTGGGATTTTTCAGCTAATTAAGGTGAAATTTCTACATTATCTACTTCTTGTAAGAAGACTTCTAATACTGTTGAAATTTTTGTATCTAATGAGAAAGCAGGTAAACGGATGTCGGCTCCATACTGCTTTTTAATGGTGTTACTAATCTTGGCAAACGCCTCCATAAGATCAATGCTGTTCTGAAGTTGCTCAGAACGAGCAATAATTTCTGAAAGTGTCAAGTCATGCTCAAAAATTTCAGCTAATGGTAATTTAACGTTCTGTGCAAAAAGCTGACAAATATAATCTTTCACGCTAATTAACTCCTTTGTTAAACTTCCTAGTGAGTAGCAAAATCTCATCTTAAATAAACCTTTTTAAAAAGGTTATTTTTCGCATTTCTTAACAAAACTTTACTGAAGCTTTAAGTTTCTTTTACAGTCCAGCCCTCAGTGACGTTGCTACTCAGAGTTTGCCCACCAGCCACGGGTATCGTGCTTTTGGCTCTCGTGATACTAATAACCCATATATCAGGACATGAAGACACCAGAATCTACACAACAGAAATTAAGCCAACAGTATGATTTTGCTAATACTCTCTATTAATCGTCACTCATGAAGTATCTAAATAGCATCCGAAAAATACGGAATTTTTCTAATTTCTGTAATTTATATTTGAAATTAATTTCATCACTAAAATTACCTAAAAATCCTATCCAAGCGGCGACAGCGCAATGAACTTTCGACGTATTGGCTCTGAATCACTCTACTATGAAGGGATTGTGACGACTTGCCAACCTACACCTGTCAGCCTCATCAGTCCCCTAAAGAGCTTTTCAAGCCAATTTCACTTAAGTTTTCACCGTCTCAGGTTTCATCTCCAAATCAAGTGCGATCGCAGTAATTGGGCATATAAGTTGTGGGAGCATGATCGATACTCACTTGTTTGATTTGCAAGGATGGTTATCTAGGGGATCTGATGCCCAATAGCAAAAACCTGACTTAGCTGCATCTCCAAGTAAATATTTGAGCAAATCAAGTATTTCACACCATAACTTAGGAATGCGGATTAAATAGAATCCAGAATTATGTCACCTGTGGTTTAGCAGTGTAATTCCATTGCGGCAAATAATCATCAAACACAATTTCCATCGTTTGC
>NZ_JACJRV010000168.1 GCF_014697475.1 Nostoc sp. FACHB-152 | reverse complement strand
GAGAGGGGCATAAATCTTCCTAGTTTTGAACGAAAAAACAAGTTTTGAAAGCCTCTCTCCTTGCAGGGGAGAGGTTTGGAGAGGGGTTTTTAACATCCGTCGAACTCACGTTATATTTAATACTCATTGCCCTATAGACTAGACCAAGGGGAATCAGTTGAGGTTCTATCTTTGGATGGCTTTTAGGCTTATTTCTGCCTCACAAATGTTTAAGTCCCGCTATCTTCAGGCATTTTTAGTTCGGCCAGCTAAGTTGGCAACCATAAATACCAATTCTGCTAGCTTGATGGGTTTAGGAATGTGCATTTGAAAACCGGCTTTCCTAGATTCTTGGATATCAATACTATTGGTATACCCTGTCATTGCTGCTGCGGGAATTTCTCCGCCAGCCTCAGCACGAAGAGAGCGAACTTGCTGGATGAGGGTATAGCCATCTTGGTTCGGCATCCCAATGTCAGACAATAGCACATCATACATCCCAGGTTTGCTTGTAAGTATTGATAACGCTTCTTCCGCAGAGGTGACAGCAGTTACTTCCGCCCCGTAATCTTGTAAACCAATGATCATTAAATTACGTATATCGGCATCGTCATCTACTACAAGTATATGCAAGCCATCCAATGACGGAATTTCATCAATAGATGGTCTGGGATCATCTAAGCAATCTATCACCTCTGCATCACTAGGCAACAAATGCTCTTCCAGATAAGAGTTTAGCGGCAGCCTGACTGTAAGAGTTGTTCCTAGTCCCTCACCTGGGCTTTCTGCATAAACTGTGCCGCCATGAAGTTCGACCAAATGACGCACAATCGACAGTCCCAAACCTAATCCTTGATTGGTGCGAGTTTTACTGCTGTCACCCTGGCGGAAGCGATCAAAGATATGAGGGAGAAAGTCAGCAGAGATACCAATACCCGTATCGCTAACTTGAATCTGGGCTTGGGAGCGAACACGCTCTAATGTAACTTCAACCAGTCCTCCATTTGGGGTAAATTTGATAGCATTAGAAACTAAATTCCAAATTATCTGCTGTAAGCGATCCGGATCACCCAGTACTGTTCCAATCCCAGGTTGCAGTCGGGATTCAATCTGAATATTTTTTGCTAACGCTGACGTATTGACGACCTCAAGGGCGATTCCAATCACAGGGGCGAGATTAATTGTCCGAACATTTAGACGGAGTTTGCCAGTCATGATGCGCGACATATCCAGAAGCGACTCAATCATTTGGGTTTGGGCCTTGGCACTGCGCTGGATCATCTCAATTGCATGATTCATTTTAGCGGCATCAAGCTTCTGCCCGTGGAGTAACTCAGACCACCCCAGAATGGCATGAAGTGGATTGCGGAGTTCATGGGAAAGTATAGATAAAAACTCATCCTTGGTTCGGTTAGATGCCTCTGCTTCCAAACGGGCTGACTGTTCTTGAGTCAATAGCTGGGCGCGTTCTACCTCAAACTGCTTTTGCTGCGTGATATCATGGACTGCCAGCAGAATCATCTGCCCATTTCCTGCTTGTAAGATTTTATAACCATTCAGCAATAAAGTTTTTTGCCCAACTTTCTCAAAGACTTGCTGTACTTCAAAACCTTCAATCTGAGTATTATGGGTGAGAATGTCTTCTAGGAGCGATCGCAGTTGGGGAAGATTCCAATGACCGTTTCCTAGCTCAAAAATCAGTTGCTGTTCTGTCTGGGCGGGCGTTACCTGAAACATTCGATAAAAAGCCCGATTGCTTTTAATAACTCGTAAGTCAGCATTGAGAACTACTAAAGGCTCTGGCACAGTTTCCACCACAGCTTCGGCGTAATCAAGGGCTGCTTGCAACTGGTTTGTACTGCGTTTGAGGGCATCAATATCCATCAACACCATCACCACGCCATCAATTTGATTGTCTGTAGTTCGGTAAGGTCGAATTCGCAGATTGTACCAACGCCCTTCTAGGTCTTGCGTCTCCAGTTCTTGGACAGTTAAGGTGTCAATCACCTCTATGAACAATGACTCTAAATTAGGCACGTCAATAGTAGAGCGGATATCGCTCAGTAGTCTTCCCACATCTGCCGGAATCAAATTAAATAAACGCTGCGCTGTTGGTGTGAAACGCCGAATCCGTAAATCGTTAGTCAGTATGAGAATGGGAATATTAACACTACTGAGTAAATTCAACAGGTCATTATTGACGTTATGTAATTCAAGATTGCGACTTTGCAGTTCTTGATTAGTTGTGTGTAGTTCTTCGTTGGTTGCTTGTACCTCTTCTTTGGCTGTTTGCAACTCTTCATTAGTGCTTTGTAGTTCCTCATTGCTGGAGAGGATTTCTTCATTTGCCACTTTCAGGTGTTGAGTGGTGGCTTCATGCTCCTGACTAATCAATTGCAAATATTCTTGAGTAGCAGCAAGTTCTTGCTTGGTGGTTGCCAGTTCTTGTTGAAGTCGGAGTATTTCCTGTGTATCTGCTGGTTCTACATTTCCAGTTTTGATGCTTAGTTGTTGATTTGATAGGGCAGGTACATCTTCAAATAAAACAAGAAAGCAGCGACTTTCCACTAAATCAGGCTGAAACGGAATCACCTCAACGTTAACTTTCCTGGACGGCTCGCCCCCTTCCATCTGTATCTGTTCCTTTCTCACAGAAACATTCTGCCTTTTTGCCTGATGAATCGCAGTACGCAATTCTTCCAGCAGTCCTTTCCGTGCCATTTTGAACAAATTAAAACTAGGAACACCAGGGGCTGGTCTTAGATAGGGACTGGTTTCCCCGCGAAATTGCAGAATGTCCATATTGTCGTTAATCATCACGCCAACTGGGACATAATGATTCAACAGAATCTGGTCAGCCTGTTGATTTAAGTCAGCAATATCCCAAGTCTTATGGCTCATGGACTTATCAGCAGCTATTTTCGCTACAGGATAGTTGCTGGTGGCAAAGTTAAAGATCAGGGGAGTAGGTATTAATTTTTTGGTATAAATATTGTTTTTTCTGTCGGCTAATGTAAATAAGTTGGAAAATTCTCCTGCACTTTCGGCGATACCTAACATCAAAAACCCAGTGGGCTTGAGGCTGTAATGAAAAATTGGCATCACCTGCTTTTGCAAAACAGATTCAAAGTAAATCAAGACATTACGACAACTAATAAGATCCAGATTGGAAAACGGCGGTTCGCTGATCAGGTTTTGTTTAGCAAAAACACAAAGTTCCCGAATCGGCTTGCTGATTTGATAGCCGCTCTCTACTTGATTAAAGAAGCGTCTTAGACGTTCTGGTGAGACATCAATTATTTGGCTTGGTTTATAGATACCTAAGCGAGCTTTTTCAATTGCTGTCTCATTAATGTCTGTCGCAAAAATTTGAATAGTCGGTTTGGGAAGCACATTCTCCAAAAATTCCATTAAAGAAATAGCAATTGAATAAACTTCCTCCCCTGTTGCACAGCCTGGTACCCAGATCCGAATCGGCTCATCAACTGACTTTCCCTGAGTTATTACCGGAAATACTCTTTGTTTCAAAGCTTGATAAGCGTCTAGATCACGGAAAAAACTGGTGACACTGATTAAAATTTCGTAGTACAGCGCTTGCACTTCATCTGGATGATTTTGCAGATATTGCACGTAATCTTCTAGACTTTCTAGGTTATACAGCACCATCCGCCGAGCAATTCGTCGCTTTAAAGTCGTTTGCTTATAATGCGTAAAGTCAACACCAGTGGCGGTGAACAGCATTGCAAAGATTGCCGGCAAAGCAGTCTCACTTTTAGAGAGTGGCTCAACTGTTTGTGAAGAAATCGGACGGGTAACGTTGGGATGACGAGCAATCTTTGCTAGTTCCTCGGCAATTTTTCGCGGTGGGAGAATAAAGTCCACATCACCTGTGGCAATGGCAGTATTCGGCATACTACTGAATTGTGCCGATGCTTCACACTGAGCAAAGGTAATACCGCCAGCCGCCTTAATTGCTTCTGATCCTTGTGCGCCGTCTCCATCACTCCCAGATAAGACAACACTGATGGCTTTGCTTCCTATTTCTGCCGCCAAGGAAGTAAAAAAAGCATCAGCAGGCATATATTTCCCATGAATTTTCTCACGGGGCATGAGTTGCAACACCCCTTGAGCCAGCGTCATCTTCGTGTTCGGCGGAATGACATATACCTGGTTCGGTTCGACAAACATACCATTTTGCACTTCACGGACGGGCATCTGTGTTGTTTTCGCCAGGATTTCAGTCAGCAGGCTCTTCTGATTTGGATCTAAGTGCTGAATCAGCACAAACGCCATTCCAGTGTCGATAGGCAAACTATTCAGTAACTGCGTAAATGCTTCTAATCCCCCGGCAGATGCGGCAATTCCAACTATAGGAAATAATTCATTGCTTTGATCTTGCTGCTTCTGTGTCAATGGTTCAACAGCAATAGAATCCAATGGTGATGACTCAGAAGATTGGTTAGTTGTCATTGTATTAGAGAATACAATGCTAGACAATTTAACTTTCTAGGTGTATTCAATAGTTTTACCGCTAGTTTAGCAAAGTTTTACTCTTAACTTACATCCGCAATGGTTTTAGCTCGATTAACTTTCAGGCTATAACCCATCCATTCAGTGCCTCTTAACCCCTGAATTGCTGCAATTTCTTGAGTGTCTGTTTCCATCTCTACAACTGCAAAGCTTCTCTTTTCACCCGTTTTCTGGTTAGTAGAAACTACAAGTTTTTTAACAGAGCCATACTTTAAAAAAACTTGTCTAATATCCAATACCGTTGCCAAAATAAGAGCATGAAGAGGTAGGGCGTTTCGTAGTAGAGTTGTTGTCTCTCACAACGACAACTCAAAAACCACTAGTCGCCCATGCC
>NZ_JACJRV010000167.1 GCF_014697475.1 Nostoc sp. FACHB-152 | reverse complement strand
TTAAATCTACAATATACTTTTTCGCCATGCTCAACCCCTTTTTTGACTAGTTTATCAATTAGAGGGTATTACCCAGCAAAATTTCCTTGGTGGACTACTAGTCCTTGACCTGCTTTTGCTAAACCTGCGCCTTGGTCATACTCGCTAATCAGGCATTCGTACTCATTACCGTTCCAGAAAAACCCCAAGTCATTACTGAGACTGCTAATTTGGTTTCGGGGTACAACTATGTGGGCTGTTTGTTCCCTTTTGTCACCTCTATAGCCAAATAAATTTACTGGCTGATCATGGATTTGAGGATAAAACCCAAACCTTTGCAATGCTTCGACCAGACACGACTGGTCTTTAAACTTGACTGAGATTTTTGAGAAATGTGACATAATTTATACTTGAAAAGCAACTTTAATGAGTGCAATGTGATGAATCATTTCTCACCACACTGCACATTTTTTCATCGGAACTTAAACGCGCTCACAGTTGCCACCGTCAGCCCAACGTCAGAACTCGCAAGCTGTTGCAGATTGCGCTGCTCATCTAGCAGTTTGGCTCTGATGTCGTCCATTTTCTGCTGTAGTTGCGATCGCCCATCTGCACCCAGATTCTTATCAACAATTGCCGGGTCATCCACAATGGAATTCAAATGCTCCATCATCGACTGGAGACTACCGCCAGCTTCGGGACTAGCATTAGCTAACAGCACTTGCACCTTCTGGAGATGTTTCTGCATTTTTTGTTTGAATCTTACGGGCTTGCGTCCGGGTTCCCAGCCAGCCAACTCTTCCAACAACTGTGCGGCTAACTGTTCACCTCCAGCGATTGCCGCTTCTTTCAAACGTTGCTCTAGATTTTGGTCGTACTGTTGAATGAACTGGGTGATTTGGTTCAAGCATTGGGCTTGTTGCTCATTCAATTGTTCAGACAGTGCCGGAATGATCACGGGACGACCGACAATCACTTGCAAACAATCTTCTAACTCACTCAATGTCGGGAATGCTCTCAACAGATTCGCTTTAACTTCCGCTTGCTTATCTTGTGGCAGTTCCCAAGTATTCAACGAAATGAAGTTTTCGATTCGCTGCTGATAATCTTCCAAGCCTTGCTCGTACTCATCCTTAAGCTTGACGCGAAGTGCTGGCGCGATCGCATCTCTAATGTTGAGCAATTGACTCCACACTAAAGGAGCTAAATCAATTGGACAAATCCAATCGCCATTGTCAGATGTCATCCACTCTTGCACGGACGCAATTTCCGAGCGTAGTTGACTAGCTGCTTCATTTAGAGCTTTGAATACTTTGATGCCACGCAAACCTACTTCAGAATTCGTTACTTTAATTAAGTCTGATTCTGTACCAGAATCTTCAGATTTCAAAACATCTGCCCATTTAGGGGCTGCACTTATGGTGCTGTTTTTAATTCTGATGCTAAAGCGAATACGGGTTTTATTTAGTTTTGAGAAATTGATTCTTTCAACAGTTGCATCAGCGAGAAATGTTTCTGACGGTGCGATTGCTTGTACCATTCTTCAGTACCTCAAATTTTCATCAGTAATCAGCGAAGCGTTTCATCGGACAACTAAACAACAACCCAATAAATACCTTCCTGCCGAACCATCAGACATTGCCGATTGATTCTGGTTGTTCCCACTGCTTGTTTATTTTTGATTTGTTGAATATTTCTGATAGCCCGATAAACTATCTTTTTGGAATCACCCCTGGTAACTTTCACAGGATGCTTAACCAGTCGTGGTTTGTATTTCGACATCACAGCAACCCCATCTGCACTACAAATTGCTCTTGTGGAGGTTCATAATTCATCCCCACAACCTCCTGACATCTAATTGCCAACTTTGTAGAATTAAAAGATATTTCAGATGACTTTCGTTGATTTGGTAGTGGTGCAAATACATACTTGCTATTCTTGCCACTGCCCTCAGTTCGCACGTATCTGTATTGCACACAATCAATCAGGTAAATTTTGGAAGTGCTGAGATTTTTCGGGTCAAAAACTGGTTTTAAATTCATGATTTATTCTCCAGTTCCAAATAATAACCATTCCCTGTATTTGTAACCTTAGCTATATTTTTGGTTATCAAATCCTGAATCACAGTTTGGCTAAAAGTTAGCTCTGACAATCTAGCCTTTCCACCTCTGTTCTTAAGAAACAGCAGACAGGCATTAGAATTATCAGCAGACTTCTTAGTGCTGGTTTTGGTTGGCATATTTTTGATGGTTGAAATTGTTTGAGGTAGAAATTCAGGAATTATGAGATTAAGAACTCCTGAATTGGGAGAATTTAGCTGTAGACTTTAAGCGATGTTGCTTTACGTTTCAAATTACCATTACCATCATCACCATTGGTTGTAATAGTAGCTTGGCGGTTGCATTCTGACATCGGGCAAATGAAATCCCAATGGTTGATTTGCTGTTTGAGCCTATGCTCTACCAGCACAATTTGGTTTTTACACTTAGGGTCTTTATTGCTGATTAAAAACGCATCACCCAAGGCATAAAAACCTGTTAGAACATAATGCTTTTTGCCGCCTCCCATTAGAGCATCCCAAGCTTCTTGAAGCTCTTGCTGCTTGTTCATAAGGTTTAGTTGAATTTCTCATTGAAGATGTGCAAAGCAACATTTATGCAGCCGAACGTCTGGAAATATCTTTTGATTTTGATACAGTAATTTTCGGCTGCACATTTCCAAACGGGGTTTTGATATCTAAGGGAGTTTCTAACTGTGCTTGGAGTATTGCAACTTGGTTTAAATGCGCGTCAATTTCAGTTAAGATTTCTTCTTGAGCTTGTTGGGCTGAAAGCTGTTGTATATCGGATTCTGGTAAGTAAACAATATCCTTACTATTCTTGTGAGGCAGTAAACCGTACTGCCAGCCTGCATTACCTTCCTTTCCTATTAAGCTATCAGTGGGAATAAGTTCAATCCCTACAACTATTCCTTGTTTTGTGCGTTGACCAAATGTAAATCTTGGATAACCCCAGCCACGCGGAATCGTGATTGTTACTTGCATACAATCTCTCCTTTTGGATTATTTCTGGTTTAATCATCAAAGCGGTTTAATCTTTGATTACTGAACAATTAGCTTTCGATTTAGACTTGGCGTAGCAATACTATTTGTGCAAAAATCTTAGAAATGAATCGATTTTATTTTCTTAAGCGATCGCTAGCTGAATAAAATAGTGATCGCTTGAGTTTTTAGAACAACTTTGTGGTTAACTGCTGCCAGGACTGAATTTTTTGACAATCAAAAAGCGGTCTGCTGTTAACAAACCGCCTCCCCTCTTGATAAGTTGTCTCGAAAACTGGAAATTTATTTTATTGGGTAAATCTTGCCGATAGTTCTTCACGGGTCAATTGCAAACACAAGGGAGTAAATTCTTCGGGTGCTAGCTGTAATAAACTATCAACAATTCTCGATAGTTCCTCATTAACATAACCAAACCGAAATCTCAATAAGTTTTCTATAACTTGACGGCGTTCTTCTAGCTTTGCCTGCTGTTTAGTAGTTTCTTCCCACTGTTGATAAGCTGGCGACAAGTTCATGATTAACTCCCGGACATCTTAAGTTAAATAGTTTTGCTGTTGAAATACAACAATCCGCCAGTTAGTTTGTAACGAGGAATTCTTAGCTCTGTTTTAATTCAAAACTTTGGCTGGAAATCTGAAAGCCGAAATTTGATTGATTGTTTTAAGACTGATGAAACATAAATATTATGCGTATAAGCGTATGGTATGCTCATGCAGTAAATAGTCACTTGTTATTAGCTATGAATTCGGAAGCAGTTGAGCGCAGCATTCTCACACCTCTAACTTTTATTCAACGTAATGCTAAAGTCTATGGTCACAAAGTTGCTATTACATATAATCAAAAATCTTTTACCTACAGCGAATTTGCCCAACGAATAAACTGTTTAGCCTCTGCACTGTGTCAAGCAGGACTTGAAAAAGGAGATCGCGTTGCTTTTTTTTGCTTTAATATTCCACCAATGCTAGAAGCCCATTTTGCAGTGCCTTTAGCAGGTGGTGTTCTAGTGCCTATTAATACCCGTTTAGTTGCTCAAGAAGTTGCTTATATCTTGAATGATTGCGGTGCTAAATTCCTGTTTGTTGATACAGAGTTAGCTAACATAATTCGACCTATTCAAAGTAGTTTGGAAACGGTTAAATATATCATCAATGTCAATGACATTGAAGGGTTTTTGCCTATAGATGGAGAAGATTATGAAGCATTTCTGCAAACGGGTAAACCTACTCCTATGCCTTGGAAGATTACAGATGAAATGGAAACGATTTCTATTAATTACACTAGTGGAACTTCAGGTAAACCCAAAGGCGTAATGTACTCTCATCGTGGCGCATATCTTAACTGTTTAGGCGAAATCATTGAGACAACGTTAACCTCTGAGTCAGTTTATCTGTGGACTTTACCCATGTTTCACTGCAATGGTTGGTGTTTTACTTGGGCGGTAACTGCTATTGGCGGCACTCATCTTTGTTTACGTAAGTTCAGTCCTGGTAATATCTGGAAGTTAATTCAACAACAAGGAGTAACCCATTTAAATGCTGCACCTGTAATTTTAATTTCTCTGGTGAATCATCCAGACTGTCCGCAATTATTAGAAAAACCTTTAACTATCACTACAGCCGGCGCACCACCATCGCCAACATTGATTGAAAAACTTACTAAAATTGGCGCAAAAATTATTCATGTTTACGGTTTGACAGAAGTTTATGGCCCTTATACAGTTTGCGAATATCAATCACATTGGAATGATTTGAACATCGAAAACCGCGCCAAACTAATTGCACGTCAAGGCGTACCTTATATCAGTGCCGATGGTTT
>NZ_JACJRV010000166.1 GCF_014697475.1 Nostoc sp. FACHB-152 | reverse complement strand
TATTGACATTAAGTCCTAATAAGCGTCCTTTCTACCAACAAGGTCAAAGAGCTATGAGACTTATTCTGTCTGCATTCTAGCCCTTTTTGTAGCCCCTTAAGGCTAAAAGCAGTCCCCAGTGTGAAACAAGCACAGCAGCAATGGAAGGGTTTAACTGCGGCTGAAGCTAAAGGTTTACAAAATCAAATTATTTATCTAGAGGCAAATCAAATCAGGTTCAAACAAAGCTGATACTATTTTGGATTTTGGATTGGTAATTATTGTCTAGGTCTGGATTCTACCAATCCATCTGTCTCAATGATTTTTCCAATTAGTATTATTTACAATTAGCAACACCCAAAATTTGATTCAGTTGATTTTGCAGTTTTTCGCGTAATTTTTGTGCCTTTTGATAAGTGGATGCGCGGTCTTGTCCTGAATTTATATCCTTTTCTAAAGGTTGAATAAAGTATTGCAGACGAGTTTTCATTACCCAAACTCCCATTGAGGGAAATAACAGCAACATAAACATTAATGGTGATATGGGTACGAATGGTAATTTGATTAGTTTTTGTAATTTTTTGATATTAATAGTCCAGGGATGGAGAGATTCGCTACCTATACAAAGTACTGGCAAAATCGGAATATGATAGCGATCGCTCAACTGAATAAAGCTGACATCGAATTTTTGCAGTTGATAGCGTTGTCGCCAACCTTTAGCCGGGCCGCGTACACCTTCTGGTGCATATAGAAGAATTTTACCTTGGGCGATCGCCGCCTCAAAATCATCTATTTTTGCTCTGACTCCACCTAAAACCTGTGACCATTGAGGCGGTAGCCACCAAATCATCCAAGGATGTTCAAATAAAGATGTATTCGCTAAGGGTTGCACTAACCATCCGCGTGTTTCACTTAATAAGTAACCTAAACTAATAAAATCCCAAGGGAAGGACATTCCTGCATGATTCATTGCCACAATCATTGGCCCTGTTTGTGGCAAATTCTCCATTTGCTGTAAATCTCCGCGAAAATAATATTTAACGATAGGAGCTAATATTTCATAACGAAAAGCTTGCTGATATTTAGGATTAAATTCCCCAATTTCTTTTCGCGGTGAACGACAACCAAGACGCAACCATCGAATTAGTAAGGCTAAATAAAACCCACCGGGTATGAGAAATAATACATATTCCAGCCAATTCCAACCGTCCGGGTCGCTGTGATAGTGCTGCCAGTGGCGATTGAGTAAAATTAGCCACCCTGGAGGATAGTACAGGCAAAACCAATCAAACCAACTAAATTGATAGCCTGTATCTGATGCTGTTTCTAGTTGATGGCTGAGGATGTTTTCAGTGTGTTGATTAATCACAACAGTAATGCAGATTAGGCAACATTATAGGTAGATATACATCCTAACCATTGAGTTTAATTATTGTCATCCCACTATAGTAGTAATATTATTTACATAAATATAGAAAATTACTAATTGAGAACAGAAATTCTATTAAATAAATGTAATTCGCCATTAAAATTAAATTGCTTTTTGTCTGGATTACTCATTTGCCCACCTTCAAAGGTTTCTCTTAATACTTATATTCTAAGTAAATTGCCTAATACTTAGCTCTAATTCTGCACGAGGCGATCGCTTCTGGAAGCAAAATCATCTAGCTAGAAGAAAAATTAGATGTGTTTGCCTTGCTTACCGCCCCGAATCAGCAAGTCAAGGACATATAAACGTATTTTAGAATACATTTATATTAATAAAATTTACTATAATACAAAAATGTAACAATAAGTAGTATTTGCTGCTTAGTATGGACTGTAAATTAAGATATAGCTTTAAGTTTTATATTTTTTTGAGGAATTTGTACTAGTGGTCTTTAAAAAAAAGTTATAGTATTAAATTAGACTAAAAAAATACTGAGTAATCAAAGCTTATTTATGATGGCAGGCGCACCTTTGAATGGAAAAGGAGATTCAACTCATAGCCGAGAGAATCAACAATACGCCTCCTTGGTAGAGCAACTTGATTTGATGATTCGGGCGCGATATCCCTTAGTGTATATAATCTCTGTTGAAGAAGAACCTGTAGAAGAAGTGCTGCTGCAAGTTGCATCGCGTTCACAGCCACAACGACAGGTTTTATTTTGGGATATTGTTCGGGGTTGGAGTGACAATGGTGCAGATAAAGGTTCGGTGATGGCTGCATTAGCACGTATTGCTAAAGCTGACTCTCAAACAGCAGCGATGTTCGTGCTGCGAGATTTGCATCCATTTGTGAAAAACCCTACCACAGAGAAGAATGCACCTATTGTCAGAGAGTTGCGAAACTTGACGAGGGAGTTAAAGCGATCGCGTAAAACTATCATCACTACTAGCCATACTTTAGAACTCCCTGATGAGTTACTGCAAGAGGTGACAGTGGTTGATTTTCCTTTACCTAGCGTCAGTGAAATCGATTATTTAATCCAACAGTTAGTAGTACCAGATAAGTTAAATGTTTCTGGCTTGGCGCGAGAACAGTTAGTCAAAGCTTGCCAAGGTTTAAGTCGCACTCGTATTTCTAGAGTTTTGGCAAAAGCCTTAGCCGCCAAACAGCAAGTAAATGAGTCTGACATTGATGGCGTGTTGGAAGAAAAAAAGCAAGCAGTTCGCCAAACTGGGATTTTAGAGTTTTTCACGCCGCAAGAATCACTTAAACGAGTCGGGGGATTAGATCAACTCAAACAATGGGTACTGATGCGCCAAGATGCTTTTACCGAAGAAGCCAGACGCTACGGTATTCCTAATCCTAAAGGTATGTTGCTGGTGGGTATACAGGGAACGGGTAAATCCCTCTCTGCTAAAACCATTGCCCATGAATGGCGTTTACCCTTACTTCGATTAGATTCTGGGCGTTTATTTGGCGGGATTGTTGGTGAAAGCGAAAGCCGCGTACGCCAAATGATTCAGTTAACCGAAGCAATGGCACCTTGCGTTTTATGGATTGATGAAATTGACAAAGCCTTTGGCAATATTACCAGTGGCATTGATGGAGATTCTGGTACATCGCGCCGGGTATTTGGCAGTTTAATTACATGGATGCAAGAAAAAACCAGCCCAGTATTTATTGTTGCCACCGCAAATAATGTGCAAATCTTACCAGCCGAGTTGTTACGCAAAGGTCGATTTGATGAGATTTTCTTTTTGAATCTACCCACCGAAACTGAACGCCAAGAGATTTTTAAAGTACATTTGCAAAGGTTACGTCCCAACCGCCTGCGAGAATTTAACTTAGCTTCATTAGCTAAACAAACTGCAAATTTCAGTGGTGCAGAAATTGAACAAGTAATTATTGATGCTATGCACCAAGCATTTTCTACAAGAGTTGAGGGACAAAGGCGAGACTTCAATACAGAAGATATTTTACAAGCTGTAGCGCAAACTGTGCCTTTAGCTGCGATCGCCCGCAATCAAATTGAAGCCTTAAAGCAATGGGCAGCAGAAGCAGGTGCAAGGCCAGCATCCAATGATATTCAATTAGTGGAGGAATTAAAGCAATACTCAAGTCAACAAGGACTAGGCCCATTAGAAGTTGATTAAAATAGAAAAACTCTGCGTTCTCTGCAATTTTTTTGAAATCTAAAAACCATAATCAATTATGTCTCATTTCACAACTATCAAAGTTCAAATCAAACGCGGTGAAATTCTTCATGAAGTGTTGCAAGAACTAGGTTATCAAGTTGAATGCAACACAGAGGTACGCGGATATCGAGGCGATAAAACTCAAGCTGAGTATGTAATTCGCCAAAAAAATGGTTATGACTTGGGTTTTCGCCGCAATGGTGAAAATTACGAAATAGTTGCAGACTTTTGGGGAGCAAAAATTAATCAACAACAGTTTGTTAATTCTATCAGTCAAAAATACGCTCATAAAACCTTGATGGCAACAGTGCAAGAACAGGGCTTTAATGTTGAGGATGAAGAAGTATTAAAAGATGGAACTGTGCGGGTTGTTGTAGGGCGTTGGGTGTAATTATATTCGTGAGAACTAAGATCCCCGGCTTCTTCACGAAGTCGGCGATCTGAACCTATTTACAGTTTTTATAAATCTGAACGATACATTAGCGTAATTTCATAATTCCATCCACCTATTATGTCTTTGCCAGTAATCGTGGGTAGAGAACCTATAGGTGCTTTCTCAAATGTAAATTGCGATTTATCAAGTATTAATGAAAGCCATCCTAATTTCTTGTAAGTATTATAAATACTATTTCTGATACCGCTAGCTCTAGGATGATAAAAATAGGTATTATAATCACTATTTTCACAAAAATGACAACCTTCCTCCAGTAATATTCTTTTTTGTACGCTAAAGCCAAAACGATTATTGCTAAACTTTACCCAAAGTTGATCAATTGTCCGCAGATCCGTTTGTGATAAATTAACAAGATCGCGAAAGTCAAAATAAGTTTGAGATTTTTTCCCTACAGCTTCCTGTATTTTTTCACCAGTTTCTAAGTTAGCTTGCAGCCATTCTCCAGCTGCTAATAAGTTACGCAGACTGCTATAGTCTACTCCTACTTCTGACTGTAAAGGAATATGTTGTAGTAAATTTTGTTTTTCATCTTCTGTAGAAGAATTAAACACTAAATCGTAAGCCTTCCACTGTAATAATCCAGGTTCAGTTAAAACAATCTGCTGCAAAAGCTCTTGACCTTCTCGACCATATTTGAGAGCATCTGATAAAGCTGCAATTTTAATTTCCAGCGAATTACTATCAAGACGACGCTTAACGCCTTCAATTCCACCTAGAACTATAGCGTTTCCCTATCTAATGAAGTACACTCAATCAAATAAAGCTGTGTATCTTAATTAAGGATAAAAGTGAAAGCATATTCCCTAGATTTACGCCAAAA
>NZ_JACJRV010000165.1 GCF_014697475.1 Nostoc sp. FACHB-152 | reverse complement strand
TATTGACATTAAGTCCTAATAAGCGTCCTTTCTACCAACAAGGTCAAAGAGCTATGAGACTTATTCTGTCTGCATTCTAGCCCTTTTTGTAGCCCCTTAAGGGAAAGATAGCAGAAGGCAGGAGGTAAAAGTCTTACTATTCCTGGCATTCAAACTTCCAAATGTCCTAACCTATGTGAGTACTGCTATGTAGGCTAAACTGTATCTCGTTAGCTTAGTCAAAACTACAAATACTTTTGCAGCAACAACTTTAGTTTCTCCTTCGTAGCTGCTGGTGCTTTATCCAACTGTGTCAAAATTGCATATTTCAATGCTGAGTGTGCGTCACTAGATGGCGGGTTTTCGCTCAAACGACGTACAGTTTCTTGAATTACTTTTTGCGCGTTAACTGCATTGCGTTGCAAATTACCAATGACCATCTCAACGGTGACACTATCATGATCTGGGTGCCAACAATCGTAATCTGTAACCAGTGCCAAAGTTGCATAGGCGATTTCTGCTTCTCTAGCTAACTTGGCTTCGGGTAAGTTCGTCATTCCAATTACTGTTGCACCCCAACTACGATAGAGATTTGATTCGGCTTTGGTAGAAAATGCTGGCCCTTCCATGCAGATATAAGTGCCGCCGCGATGTATGGTAACATCTGGTAAATTTAGAGATGCGATCGCCGTAGCTAATATGCCTGCTAAATTTTTACAAATCGGCTCACCAAAGGCTATATGTGCAACGATACCTTCACCAAAAAATGTAGAAATCCGATTTCTTGTCCGATCAATAAACTGATCTGGCACTACCATATCTAATGGTTTCGCTTCAGCTTTTAAAGAACCAACAGCACTAGCTGAAATTAAATACTCTACGCCTAGTTGCTTCATAGCATAGATATTTGCGCGAAATGGCAACTCCGACGGCAACAGCGTATGATTACGACCATGACGTGCCAAAAAAGCTACTTTCGTCTCTTCTAACGTTCCTAAAATCAAAGCATCAGAAGGCGAACCAAAGGGAGTTTGAATTTGCACTTCTTCGACATCTTTCAGGGCTTCCATTTTGTATAGGCCGCTGCCACCAATAATGCCAATCCTAGCTTGAACCATAATCTTGAAGCTGTTCCTTGCTGATCTGCCTAGTTATTTTACAGAAAAGCAGAGCTAAAAACGCTCACAATTCTTAGAAGCGTTTGCAAAACGCTTGGATTCAGTGCTTTGTCTGACAGTGAAAGTGAGTACGCAACCTATATACCTAATATAAAACAAGGGCAGCAGTTAAGAAATCTTATCCCTAAACTTTGTCTTATTCAGCAAAATTGATACATTTATAGTTATAGATGTAGAGCAACTGTACATTCGCAGATTATTTGTCGCAGTTTGCAAATCATGTCGCTATCGGTTAAAAACTATCTAAGCTTTATTTTACAAAGCTTTTAGCTTTTTTATGAATAAAATAAGCCAAGTTGTCAGTTTGCAAATTATATGTCGCAAATCATAATTTCGCAAATTAAATGTCGTTTATTTAAGTTTTGTTAATTTGCAAATTATTGGTCGCATTCTTAACAAATAATGGTACATTAGTACCTTAATGAATGTTTTTCGCTCCAATGGCAGACGAAGAATTTGAATTCACAGAAGAATTGACCGAAACCTCAGAAACTATTTTTCTTGGGGAAAATAATTTCAGTGTAGATCCATCGCAAATTATTCTCGACACTTCAGATAGGCATAAGCTGACATTTAACCTCATCCAATGGCTTGCTGAATCACCAAATCGCACGATTAAGTCTCAGAGGAAGCAAGCAGTTGCAAATACTCTTGGTGTATCTACTCGGCAGGTCGAGCGTCTACTTAAGCAATACTATGAAGACACACTATCCGAGACAGTAGGAATACAACGCTCAGATAGGGGAAAGTATCGAGTCAGCGAATACTGGCAAGAATTTATCAAAGCAACTTATGAAAAAAGCCTGAAAGACAAGCATCCAATGTCGCCAGCATCTGTAGTTCGCGAAGTGAAGCGACACGCGATCGTTGATCTTGGACTTGAGCAAGCAGATTATCCTCATCAAGCTACTGTCTATAGAATTTTAAATCCGTTAATTGAGCAGCAAAAACGGAAGAAACGAGTGAGAAATCCAGGTTCGGGGTCTTGGTTGACAGTTGAAACACGTGATGGAAAGCAACTCAAAGCTGAGTTTAGTAACCAAATTATTCAATGTGACCATACGGAACTTGATATTCGCATAGTTGATAGTAATCGTGTGTTACTACCTGAGCGACCTTGGTTAACTACCGTTGTTGATACTTTCTCTAGTTGTGTTTTGGGTTTTCATTTATGGATAAAGCAACCTGGTTCTGCTGAAGTGGCTATTGCCTTAAGACATTCTATATTACCCAAGGAATATCCGCATGACTATAAACTTAGCAAACCTTGGGGATACGGCCTTCCTTTTCAATACTTTTTTACTGATGGCGGAAAAGATTTTCGCTCTAAACATCTCAAAGCCATTGGCAAAAAACTGGGATTTCAATGCGAATTGCGCGATCGCCCAAACCAAGGTGGTATTGTAGAACGGATTTTTAAAACCATTAATACTCAAATTCTTAAAGACTTACCCGGTTACACAGGATCTAATGTTCAGGAACGCCCCAAAAACGCAGAAAAAGAAGCTTGTTTGACCATACAGGATCTAGACAAGATTTTAGCTAGTTTCTTTTGTGACATTTATAATCATGAACCTTATCCCAAAGATCCGCGCGATACGAGATTTGAAAGATGGTTCAAGGCAATGGGAGGAAAACTACCTGAGCCTTTGGATGAGCGAGAATTAGATATCTGCTTGATGAAAGAAGCGCAACGGGTTGTTCAAGCTCATGGCTCTATCCAGTTCGAGAATCTGGTTTATCGAGGAGAATCACTCAGGGCATATAAAGGTGAATATGTGACCTTAAGATATGACCCAGACCATATCCTGACATTATATGTCTACAGTTGTGATACAAATGATGACCTGGGAGATTTCTTGGGGTACGTTCATGCAGTCAACATGGACACCCAAGAACTGAGTTTAGAAGAATTGAAAAGCCTGAATAAAGAGCGTAGCAAAGCTCGTCGGGAGCATTCTAACTATGATGCTCTATTAGCATTAGGTAAGCGCAAGGAGCTTGTAGACGAGTGTAAACAGGAAAAGAAAGCAAGACAACAGGCAGAGCAAAAGCGTTTACGTTCTGCTTCTAAGAAAAATTCAAAAGTTGTTGAACTAAGGAAAAGTAGAGTTTCAGTTTCTTCTAAGAAAGATAATCAACTTGAACTATTACCAGAGAGAGTTTTAAGGGAAGAATTACAGCCTCAAAAAATAGAACCGCAACTGGAGGTAGCTAATAAAGCTGAGACTCAAGAACAGGAAAGACACAAGTTGCTTCTCCCTGGACGTAAACAAAATTTGAAGAAGATTTGGTGATTATATGGCGCAATCGCAACTAGCTATTCAGCCTTCTGTTGAAGCTTTAACTCCTCAGCTAGATTTAAAAACTCAACTTGCTAAAGTTGTTGAAATTGAAGAGATATTCAATAATTGCTTTATACCCACTGATCGCGCTTGTGAATATTTCAGATGGCTAGATGAGTTGCGGATACTAAAACAATGCGGTCGAGTAATTGGGCCAAGAGATGTAGGTAAAAGCCGAGCCTCTCTTCACTATCGGGAGGAAGATAGGAAAAAAGTTTCATATGTCAGAGCTTGGTCAGCATCGAGTTCTAAACGTCTGTTTTCGCAAATTCTTAAGGATATTAACCACGCAGCACCAACAGGTAAGCGAGAAGATTTACGTCCAAGATTAGCTGGTAGTCTGGAATTATTTGGGATAGAACAGGTCATTGTTGACAATGCCGACAATCTCCAAAAAGAAGCATTCCTAGACCTTAAGCAACTATTTGACGAATCTAATGTTTCTGTTGTCTTAGTAGGAGGACAGGAGCTAGATAAAATTTTATATGATTTTGATTTGTTAACTAGCTTTCCAACACTTTATGAGTTTGATCGTCTAGAACAGGATGATTTTCAAAAGACACTAAACACCATTGAATTTGATATTCTAGCTCTACCCGAAGCTTCCAATTTATATGAAGGGGCTACATTTGAGATTCTAGCTGCAAGTACGGGTGGGCGAATAGGATTGCTGATCAAGATATTAACGAAAGCAGTTTTACATTCTCTCAAAAATGGCTTTAGCAGAGTTGATCAAAGCATTTTAGAAAAAATCGCTAATCGGTATGGCAGAAAATACATTCCCCCCGAAAACAGAAATAAGAATTCATGATCATTATGAAGATTTACCCAGGTTGGGCTATGTTGAGCCATATGAAGGTGAAAGCATTAGTCATTACTTGGGGCGTTTACGCCGATTCAAGGCTAACAGTCTTCCTTCTGGATACTCATTAGGTAAAATTGCTGGTCTTGGTGCTATCACAACGCGATGGGAGAAGCTTTATTTCAATCCCTTTCCGAGTTTTGAGGAGTTAGAAGCTTTGGGTAAGCTAATTGGTGTGCAGGTTGAAAGGTTATATGAGATGCTGCCAGTAAAGGGTATGACCATGAAACCCAGACCAATTCGGTTATGTGGTGCTTGCTATGCAAAAATACCTTGTCATCGTATTGAGTGGCAATTTAAGGACAAGATGAAATGCGATCGCCACAATTTACGCCTGCTAACCAAATGCACTAACTGTGAAACTCCTTTCCCGATTCCCGCAGATTGGGCGCAAGGTAAATGCACCCATTGCTTTTTGCCTTTTGCAACAATGGCGAAGCGTCAGAAGCTTTATAGCGAACTTTGAGATAGCCATTGATGTCGTTTCCTCCCCCAGCTACTCCAGCTTGCTCTTGCACGACAGCGCAAGGAAGTTGAGTTGATATACTATAGAACCCATTTGACATCTTAGGAAGAACCTGCAAGCCTCTTAATCATGAGCCTGATGAAGCAGAGGTTGAGTTTGGCAGTGGCACTAGCTAGAGTTCG
>NZ_JACJRV010000164.1 GCF_014697475.1 Nostoc sp. FACHB-152 | reverse complement strand
GAGAAGGTAACATTGGTTGGTTTTGGCTCGTTCGAGCGAAGGGAACGCTCCGAACGTGAAGGGCTGAATCCAAAAACCAAGGAGAAAATTACGATTCCAGCCACTAGAGTGCCTGCATTTTCTGCTGGCAAACAGTTCAAAGAAAAAGTAGCACCTTAGCACTACAGATATATTGATCTAAACAGTGTTAATCCAATCGCTCTTGGTTTGGCAGTGTTCGCGTTTGAGGTTTGCGAGAGCCATTGTTGTTAAACAATATGGATTATTTGGTGTTGAATTGCAGATTTGGGGACAAGGCGATCGCTCTTAGGTGTGTACAAGTGATATCGCTCCTCTCAAGCGCAACTGTCCACTGACCGATGCCGATTTAGCCTCCTAAGAACAGTCTTTCAACAAAACTGTTGGGGTCGCGTGAGAGTTGGGGCTGGGCGGACGAGCAAAGCCTATAAAGTTACCGATTCTTTCTTCGCTGTAACCAAAAAAGACCGCCGCACACCTTTAATTTCGCGTGGAGCCAATTGGACAGCATATCGACCGTAATTTGCTCTGATTTCTCCCGGTTGAATAACTGAAGCATTCCAACCGTGAGATGCAAACAACTGTTCTGGTTCATCTGTGCCGAAACGCCAGTGCTTGCTAATCAAGCCATTTTGATGTTTAGCCCCAACCTGCCACGACTTGACGCTGACCAAATCAGCACCCAAGTAACTACCATCTGTACTCAACTGGCTAATCGTGTGGAGTAACTCATTAACTTCTACTTTATTCAAGTACATCAACAGTCCTTCCATTAGCCAAAGTGTAGGTAGGTTAATATCAAAACCCTGTTCTAAAAGCAGATGTGACCAAGGTTGTGTTAAATCAGCAGCGATCGCGCATCGATGGCACTTAGCAGGTTTACCTTGCAAAATCGCTTCTCTGTAATGTATGAGTTCTGGTAAATCTAATTCGTATAAACTAGTCTGGGGTGGGAAGGACAGACGAAATGCTCTTGTGTCTAACCCGACTCCTAGAAAGACAAATTGTTTAATTTCGGGCAACACAGACAAGATGAAGTCATCGAAGAAACGAGTGCGGACTGCAACAAACTGAATGCGAACCGCACTACCAAGGGGGTTATCGCTATCTTGCTGTTCCCATTTCTTACGCCAAGTTTGCCCGGTTTCTCCAGCTAACTGTGCAGCTAACGGATCGTCAAACAGATGGTCTGGCCTGTCAGCTTCTATTGCACGTTTAGTTGCCATTACCAATGCTGTGCGGCAAACTTCATCTTGAATTTCAGGCAGATCATTCATTACTGGGAACTTTAGGAATTATTGTTGCAGTAGCAAGTCAATTGTCTCACCTGTGTTTGTGTGTGGTCTAGTATTAGTTGTAAAAACCGAGTGCTGAATACCTAAATAATTAACGGTAGCCATTAACTAGTAAGTGTTAAAAATCCGTTATGTTAATTTACAAAGCAGCTACAAGAGTAATACTACGCTGCTTTCAAATTGCTCTCAAACCAAAACTTGTTCAATGCTAGAACTTTAGCAGTTAAGTTACGTACTTCATGATAATTTCAAGATTTATCAAGTATTCTTCACTGCTTCTTAAATTGAATCTCCTTATTTATATCATTGTAATAACAGCTTAAGTGATTGATAGTGAAAGAGTAGTTTAAGGAATTGCTTTTTTAGTTTGTGAGTAAGAAATGGGCTGTTAAAAGACTAACAATAAATCTAACATCAGGTGAAGCCGAAAAATTAGAAAAATATTGCTCAACTACAGGGCGGGCAGGAACGGACATTATTCGAGAGTTAGTTCGTTCTTTAACTATTGAACAGACACCTAATGCAGATATCAAATAATAGTTAGGTTTAGAAATCAGGTAAGGCATCCAATGAACGGTAATATAAATATCAGAAGTAACCAGTCTCTTCCTGAAATTACAGGAAAACCTGCTCAGGTGTGGGGTAATATCTTAATTCCTGCTAAAGGACAAATGACTGTCAAAGTAACTGGTGATACTCTTCAAGGTACAGTTAAAACCTACTTAGAGAAGAAAGATACTTGGATAAGGATTCAAAATATAGACTCAGTTGAGACTCAAGAAGCACCTATTTATGCACTGCTAGGTTTAGGAGGTTCTTGCATCTTTTTTGCTTTAGGTTTACTGGCTCATTCTTTTCTGGGAGGCTTAATTATCATCGGGTTAGGGGCTGCTCTAATCATCTATGCAATTACTAATAAAAATCGGTATTTAGCAATTCACAGTCACCGCAACTCAATTGTCATCTTCATGAATAAGTCACCTGAAGTATATCAGCAGTTTGCTATGGGTGTGCTGGCATTATCTCGTAAGTTAAATACACCCAGCAGTATGCAAACAAAGTCTGCTCAAACTCCGGTTCAAGTTAATTGAGTAACTGGCTATGAAAACTCTGCAACAGTCACCAGCGTTAAGAGCGGCATTCCAAGAGAAAATAACTGCGAAAAAGTCTGCTGTACACCAAGAAATTCACCAAGCTTTAGGTGACAGTACATTAGGTGGTCTAGCTTCGTTCATGTATGAGTTTAAGCAAGCTAAAAATCAATTCAAAGGTAGCATGGGTGAGTGGGGTGTATCAGCTATCTTCCAATGCTTTCCTGATACTTGGGTGATGTTCAATAATGCCTTAATCCCTACTAACAAATTTAGTGGTTTAACTGAAATAGACCATTTAATTATAGGTACAAAAGGCATTTTTTTACTAGAAATCAAGACTTGGAAGGGTTCATTTAGCGCATACAACGATAAGTGGAAACGTCGAGAAGGTAGTAATTGGGTAGCAGTAACTACCAGCCCAACGTCTCAAAGTGCTTACCATCAACAGATGTTTGCTCAATGGATAGTTTCTGTAGTTCCCAATCTACCTAATAATTGCGTTTATGCTCCTGTGGTTTTCCCGATTGCCAAATGGTTAGGAGTGAATAATTGTTCAGTGCAAGTTTTCCAAGGTGTACCTGCACTGTTGCAAGCAATGGTTAGCTGTCCTGAGTGTTTGAGTGAACAGCAAATACAGGCAATCGCCTCTGCTGTAGCTAATTATGAGATTCCAGAAAATACGACTCCAACGCCTAAACCAATTCCCAAGCCAAAGCCTATTAAGCGTCAGAATTCTAGCAATTGAGTATTTCTACTTTATTTTTTAGGCAAAACCCAAATAGGCTTATCTACCAGCCAGAACAGGCAGCACATTACAGGTAATATTTATATCTGTAAAAAGGGAATACTAAACATAAAGCATTGTTTTATTTTCATACTATGAATAAACCCAATAATGTAGATAATATAGAGCAAAAACGGCGAAAGTCAATTGGCCTGCATATTTCCCATACCCTAGTTGCTGGTTAAAATCTTTTATTTTAATGATGTTTCTAGGACTAATTACTTTTGTATGTGAGAATTTTATCCGAGTAGGATATGGTGTAGCGAGGATTATAAATAGTCCAGAATTATTCGGTATATTATTAATAACAACTATTCTTTCTCCTATTCTACTTATTGCTTTTACTCATCACTACTTACATCTGATTTTCAGCCGTTTTGTTTCAGAAATTCAAGCACCAGAAATAGGTATTGTAAAAGGATTAGTACCAAAATTAATGAGTTGGTGGGAAGGGTTATATGGTTGGCTAGTAATTGTGTTGTCTTCGTTAGTAGCTGGTTTAGTCTGCACTATAATTTTACCTGTATTTGGGCTAAGTTATGCAAAATCTCCTGAAATTTATATAGGCATTGAAAAGCAAGTTATAGTGATATTTGGGATTATCTGGGTAATTCAAGGTTCGCTTATTTACCAAATTGATTACTTGGTTAGACAGCGTATAATATCTGTATATTCTGATATTAAAAGTTATCAACATAAATAACATAAAAATTAATAAATATTAAAATATTAGCAGAAATAAAACTAATACAAAATCAAACTTAAACATGAAAATAAATACCCAAGCAGTTCAACAAGCAATTCAAATTTCTGATTTTAAAAATCCAAATTTACTTGAGATTGCATTGACTCATCCTTCACGAATTTATGAAAGTCATATAAATCGCCAACAGCAAGATGAACAAGCGCGAGAATATCGAAGATTGTCCATTTTAGGTGATACTATTTTAGCTGCTACTGTAGTTGATTACTTACATAACGAATATGAATTTTTTAACCAAAGTCAAATTACCGATATTAAAAGTAATATTGTAAGTAGGAAAAATTGTTATACGTTTGCCAAAAAGTTAAATTTAAAGACTTTATGTTTGTTAGGAGGAAGTGAACAGAACAAAGGTGAGAATCAGCAAACAGAGCTTTTTGCAGAAATGTTTGAAGCTTTATTAGGGGCAGTATATTTGAATTATGAAAGAGACTTTTCTCTTACTAAGAAATGGCTAATTAAACTTTTTATAAAAGATGCTGTTAATAAAATTAGAAGCTCAGGGCAAATTAAGGAAGAAATGCCCTCAACAGACTGCTTACAAGCTCTTAACTTGATAAATGGTGAGGATTCATATAAATTATGGCAAGAGAAGGAAGAAATTGATGCTTTAGTAGCACAAGATGATAAGTTGCAAAATTTGTTACTCTGGATATGTGAAAAGTCACCTTTGGGTGCTTTTAATTATCAACCTATGCAAATTAGAGGATTTTACATAGCTTTTATACGTGTTTTAGTTTTTGGTTTGCTTCGTAACTGCGATCCAACTATAAATAATAATAGCCAAGTTCGTAATTTTTTTGATAGCTTCAATCGAGTAAATAATCTTGGGCTAGATATTAGTTTAAAATTTAACTATAATTCTGATCCTGCTAATATTATTGCATCAATTTTGTTATTAGATATTGAGCCTGAAATTAAGCAAGCTTTAAAAGAGTTAAAAACAGAATTGCCTAACCCAAAAAAAGATATAAGTAGGTCGGCGGAAAAATTTACAAGTATGTAACAAACAGTTAAGCAGAAGAATAAGAGTTAAATTTTACACGTTGCGTACTGTAGTTTCCCTTGGATG
>NZ_JACJRV010000163.1 GCF_014697475.1 Nostoc sp. FACHB-152 | reverse complement strand
ACAGTTATCTCAGTTGCACTCAACTTAATGAATCCTCAACATTTAAGAAACTGGTTTACTAATTGCTGTTACTGTACCTCATAACACAGGAAACTGCTGTATGTTTTAAACTATTTGCTTTTTACTTAAAATCGAAGGTTTGGTTCTTTTTGTAGCTAGTTATCAGTTTTATATGTATTTTATAAATGTCAGATTTCACAGAAATAAGGTTTAACATTTGTAAACCTTGAAAAAAGCGATCGCACTTTGCCAATCAATTGTCTGGTTGAGCAAGTAGTGGGTGAAAGTCACTTTCAGCCTTTCTAATTCTTCTAATGTAAGTTTTTCTCCCAGATGTTGTGCATAACTCTGTCGATTCCCCTTGGTGGCAAACAAACGCTCTAAAAAAACACTACTGATGTGTATTTGCGTTAAATTTTGTTCAACTACCATATCTACTGTTAACCCTGTTGATGCAAAAGCATCATGTAAGTCATCAGCATCCCAGTTGAGCATAGGATCTGATTGATTAGTGTACATCGCTTCTTCTGCATCAACTAATCGCTCATACAACTTTTCATCCAATGCGTTTGCTGGAAGTAAGCGATATAACCGTTGAGTGTAACGTGGTACAGTCTCAGCCAGTACCAGTTTTCCTCTTAACGGTATTACTTGGGCTAAGGTTTGGGCTGCCTGTAATTTGTCAGGTTCAGACATCAAGGCATTTCGTCCCATGATGCAATCAAACTGAACAGTTGGTGCCGCCTGGGCTAACACCGCAGGCAATTGAGAGATTGGCTCCGTCAAAATGACCGGACGCATCAGTTGGGGTAGTGCGGCTGCTTGCTCTTGTAGTGCATTAGCATCGATATTTGTACGAACACAAGCATATACCCCACCTTCTGGCACTTGCCGAATCGCTTCCCAAGTTAGTAGACCTGTGCCAGCGTTAATATCTAACACTAAATGATGCCGCTGCAATTGGGCTAACTCAAAAATCCGCTCTCTTACGGTTGCTAACTGCGTACCCACTTGTGAAAGTGTTCGCTGTAACCAACGCTCACTAGCTTTGTCGCTACTTCCATAAGTTAATATTTCTAATGGTGTAACAGCACTACCTTCCATCAAGGCAGCTAGTTGAGCTTCGCGGCGGCGCAAGACTTGGGTGTTAATTTCTTTTTCTTTGCCTTGGGCTGATGGTTGGTAGAATACTTGCCCTTGCAGGCTGGTTGGTAAATATTGCTGTGCTACCCAGTGATCTCGATAAGCGTAAGGGTAAAGATAACCTTGTCCATGCCCGAACCCTTTCTTGTCTCGATTTGCATCCTTCAAATGGTTAGGTACATCTTTTTCTGTTTCTTGCTCTACAGATGCTAGTGCATCAAAAAAGCCCATGATACTGTTTGACTTCGGTGCAGTTGCTAAATATAGGGTTGCTTGTGCTAGATGATAACGTCCTTCCGGCATCCCCACTCTGTCATAAGCTTCATTACAAGCATTGACAACGACAATCGCGTTGGGGTCAGCTAACCCTACATCTTCACTTGCTAAAATCAACATCCGGCGAAAGATAAACCTGGGATCTTCTCCCGCATAAACCATTTTCGCCAACCAGTACAAGGCAGCATCCGGGTCAGAACCTCGCAAGCTCTTAATAAACGCGCTGATTGTATCAAAGTGGACATCACCTTCTTTGTCATACAACACTGCACGCTGTTGAATTGACTCCTCTGCTACTGCCAAACTTATATGTATGATTCCTTTTGCGTTAGCTGGCGTTGTCTCCACAGCCAATTCCAACGCGTTCAGTAATGAACGTGCATCACCATTGGCAACATTTACCAAATGTTCTAAAGCTTTATCTTCTATTTCTACTGACAATTTGCCATATCCGCGTTCGCTGTTAGTTAGCGTTTGCTGAACAATTCTGTACAAATCTTGGTCGTTTAGTTGCTTTAATTGGAAAATCCGTGAACGGCTCACTAATGCTTTATTGACTTCAAAGTACGGATTTTCTGTAGTAGCACCGATTAAAATCACTGTGCCGTTCTCTACCCAAGGCAACAGCGCATCTTGCTGGGACTTGTTAAAACGATGAACTTCATCCACAAACAAAATCGTCCGTGAAGAGTACATTTTTCGCTGTTGTTGCGCTGTTTCTATGGCAGCACGAATTTCTTTGACTCCTGACAATACTGCGTTGATCGCAATAAAATGAGCGCTCGTTGTATTCGCTATCACTCTTGCCAGTGTCGTTTTTCCTGTCCCTGGCGGCCCGTAGAAGATTATCGACGATAGTTGATCTAAACTAATGGCACGTCGTAATAGCCTGCCTGGGCCAATAATATGATCTTGACCAACAAATTCATCTAGTGTCAAAGGACGCATCCTTGCCGCTAGTGGTGCAAGAGTTTCTTCGATTTTCTTTAGATGTTGGTCAAACAAGTCCATCTCTTACTTCGTAATCATCTTGAGCTAATAAATTGCCACTACCCCTCTGTGCAAATTTTAACGCAACCACAATAATTAGCTTGACGCTTTAACGCATCATAATGTACATTTCAAGACTGTTACATCCAGCAAATCAAACCAAATACTCTTGCATCTGCTGTTGCTGAGAATGCAACAATTTGAGCGCTCGATTCTGAACAGTCTTCACTTTCGATTGTTTAATGTTGAGCCTCTGAGCAATTTGCTTCGTTGTCAGCTTGCCTACATTGCCCAACCCAAAGCGAAACATCAGCACTTGCCTTTGCATTGGCTTGAGCGTTATCAAGCAATTTGCCAAATCTTGTTTCAGAAATCCTTCGTCTAGATACTCATCTGGCGAAGTGCTATCGGCAGACAGGATCTCCCAAAAGTCAACTTCATCCTCTTGACCCATTGGGCGATCTAATGACAATGGTTGGCGAAACGCTATTAGGCATTCTCTTACTTGGTCTGGGCGCAGTTGGGCAAACTCGGCTATCTCTGCAATTGTAGGATACCGCCCCAACATTCTTGCTAAGTCTCGTTGTACTTTTTTGAGTTTTACCAAGCGATCATTCATGTGACTTGGCAATCTGATCGTGGTTGACTTGTTAGCAATCGCTTTTGTGATTTCCTGCCGAATCCACCAGTAAGCGCACGTTGAAAACTTATAACCTCGATTTGGATCAAATCTCTCGACCGCTTTTTGTAAACCAATCGACCCCTCTTGTACTAAATCCAGAAATTCTAGATGACTCCACCGATGCTTTTTAGCAATCGCCACCACTAGCCGCAGATTAGCTGCAATCATCTTTTCTTTGGCTTGCTGTCCTAACCGCAGAATCTGTGATACTTCAGCTTCACTTTTTCCCAGATCCGCAGCTAATTGAGACAAGGCTGGCTGATAATGTAGCTGCAATTCGAGAGCTTCTTTGTATTGATTTATTACCATCATCTGCTGCACTTGACGAGCCAGAATAATCTCTTGCTCTGGTGTCAGCATGGGATATTTAGAGATTTCACGCAAGTAGATGCCTACACTATCTGGCTGGAGGGTCATTCTTTCTATTTTTCTCTAAAAGCTTGGAATTACTTTATCGGTATCAACTTGCAGAATAAAATATACTTTACAATTTGAAAAATTTAGCTCAAATCTTGGCATTTTGCGCCAGTTAAGTCGGATTTTTCTAACTCTACAAGCAACTTTCTTGATTGACACCTAGCCCAAGGGAGCTAGATAGATTGACTTGCTATGTAGTACAATTGTTCTGTTCAGGGCGAGAATCGCTTAAAGCAAATTACAATCAATGCTTCTGTCCAGCAATTGGCCAGAAGCATTTTGTTGAGAGTGTGAGATTACGTTACGAAGACTTTTGAAAATCCACATCACTCTTATAAACCTTAGCTCTAGGCTTGCCCTTCTTAGCTGGTGCAGCCACTTTAGACTTCTTAGGAGGCCCTGGAGGACGACAGGTTTCACAGTACAGGGGTCGTGGGCCATAAGTTTCACGAGAAGTTGATTGATCGCATTGCTTACAGACGAAGTTAAAAATGCGCGTGTGGATTTGCCGTTTGTGCGCTCTGACTGTGTACTCTTTGACTTGAATTTCTTTACTGGGCATCAGATACCTGTAATTTTCTCTATTTAAATAATAAGTATAAGTTTGAGCTTTTTACTATGTCCAAAGCTATGTTTGATTAGACACAGACAATCAAGTTCTAGCAGAAAAATTGTGTATTTAATTACAATCGAAGCAGAGATTTGAATCGACCGCATCGAGTACAGCACCAATTACAAGCGTCTTTAAGTGCTGTGGCAATTTCTTTCCAGTTAGGTGGGTAGATACCCTGGCTCATAACAGTGTTTTGAGTGGCTAATATTGTTCAGGAACTCCTGATTAATCACAAAAGCTTACCGCAAAATCAACTTAAATAAAATGATGATACAGTTGAGAGCGATCGCTTGAAGATGACTGGGCAACGGATGGACTATTCAATCGCAATCCAAACACTCAAAAATTCAGATTCAATCTTAGCGAATGTCATTGAAATAGTAGGAGATTGTCAACTATATCAAGTGCAACAAACACAAGACTTGCTATTTTCGCTGTCCAGGTCAATTCTTTACCAGCAATTATCGGGTAAAGCCGCCGCCGCCATCCACAGTAGATTTTTGCAGCTTTATCCCCAAAACCTACCAACAGCTTTAGATATCCTGAATACCCCAGATGAAGTTTTGCGTACTGCTGGGATTTCACGCCCCAAGATTGTGTATTTAAAAGATTTAGCTCAAAAAGTCACAGATGGATTGCCGACTATAGAACAATTGCAGGTAATGGATGATGAGGAAATAGTCAAAACTTTAACACCAATCAAGGGCATCGGGCGTTGGACAGTCCAGATGTTGTTGATGTTTCGGCTACATCGACTGGATGTTCTACCTGTAGATGATTTAGGTATTCGTGCCGCCATTCGCCATTTGTATGCTTTAGCTCAACTGCCTGATAAAAAAACTGTCGAAGATTTAGGGCGAAGGTGGAAACCTTATCGTTCAGTTGCTTGTTGGTATCTCTGGCGCAGTCTGGAAGTAAAAACAAGTTTAGTTAAGTGACTACAGTTAAAATTATGCTCATCATAATTACTGGATAATTTTATGGCAGACATCAGCGGTAATTGGCTAGGAACCTATTGGCAAGATGAAATGCCAACACGATTTGAAGCAGCTTTTGTGCAAAGTGGAAATGCTTTTACAGGTTCTATCCTAGA
>NZ_JACJRV010000162.1 GCF_014697475.1 Nostoc sp. FACHB-152 | reverse complement strand
GCCTATTTTATTAACCCAGATTTTTGCCAAGCTTACTTCTTTAGGACGTATTCATCCCGTTTCTACAGGCATTAAACCCTCGTAAATTGGCTAAGGTATTGCTGATGTTGAAGATTTAGTAGAAGCAATCAACGCTGGTAAAGTATTCAAATATGTTACTAAACCCTGGGAAGCTGAGGAACTCAAAGCGGTAGTACGCCAAGCCTTGGATACCCACAACGTCCTCAAAGCCCGGACTCGTGAACTAACCCGCACACTCCGCCAGGAGTCGCTATTAAATACTGTTACGAATACGATTCGCAGTGCTTTAGATTATCGACAAATTCTGCAAGCGATTGTCGATACAGTTGGTCATATGTTAGAGGTGGATGTCTGTTTATTACGTCCGTTTCAAGATGGCCAGTTGGTTGATGAAGGATTTATTTACCAGAGATCTGCTATTTCTACTGTTGAGTTAGAGACATCAACATCAGGATATAAGAATAGTGTTGCGGCCTTACCGCCAGCATCATCTCTTTTGTCACAAACAGTTTGGGAAACCCGTGAAGTTCAAGTCATTTATGATGTTGCTAGTGATGAACGTATTCAAGGGGATACTCTAGAATTAGAGCAACGAGTCGCAGCTTTTGCAGAAGCGAATATTTGCTCTAGCTTAGTTGTGCCTTTAATTTGTCAACAAGAATTGTTGGCAGTGCTAGCACTTCATCAGTGTTCTGAGGCTCGTTTGTGGGCTACAGAAGAAGTACAGCTTGTTTCGATGGTAGCTGATCAGGCAGCTTTAGCTTTATCTCAAGCTTACGCCTACGAGCAAGTACGCGCTCTAGCTAAACGAGAAGCTTTAATTAATACTATTACAACAGCTATTCGCTCTAGCTTAGACCCACAAGATATTTTTGCTGCTATTACCCACAAATTGGGACAAGCCTTGCAAGTTGATGGTTGTGTCCTATCTTTATGGACAGAAGAAGATGAGTTTGTTCATTGTGTAGGTTTATACGATAGCTCTCAAAATCTTCAGCCTACGCTGAATCCAACACAAAGTCATATATTAAATAATAATATTGAACTAACATATCAACAATTACCCCAATCTCAAGCTCCTATTAAAGAAAATCCACTGCTACAAGAAATTCTGCAAACACAGGAACCTGTCGTAGTTTCGGATATGAGCATTTGTAATTCGGAACTGCGGGGGTTTAATTTACCTTGGAAAAAGCCAGCGCGATCGCTCATGCTTGTACCTTTATTGGCTGATGGTAAATGTATCGGCAGTATTACTCTCCGGGAAGGAACCAAAGTCAGACGGTGGCTATCATCTGATGTTGAACTAGCCAAGGCAGTGGCAGCACAAGCAGCGATCGCAGTACAGCAATCACGCTTATACCAAAAAACCCGCGAACAAGCCGAGCGACTATTAGAATTAGATAAACAAAAAACTGAATTTTTCCAAAATATTTCTCACGAGTTCCGTACCCCAATTACCTTAATTCAAGGGCCGCTAGAATCAGCAGTGGCGGCAGGTGAAGGGCTATCTCATGAACAAAGTGCGATCGCCTTACGCAATTCTCGCCGTCTGCTGAGATTAGTCAATCAGTTACTAGATTTGCAACGGTTAGATGCTGGGCGAATGCAGCCTAGTTTTCGTCCTTGTGATTTGGTGGAATTTGTCAGCCAAATTGTTGAATCATTTCGCCCCTACTGTGAGAAAAAGGGGCTGCATCTGGTTACTGATTTCAGTGAGTGTCCCAAAGTTTACTTAGACATGGAAAAATTTGACAAGGTTGTGTATAACCTCCTGTCAAATGCTATGAAGTTTACGCCTGAAGATGGCACAATTAGCGTCAACCTTCAAGCTCAAGGCTATCACTGCATACTACAAGTAAAAGATACAGGCATTGGTATTGTTAAAGAGCAGATTCCACTTTTGTTTGAGCGTTTTCGCCAAGCTGAAGGCTCCGAAAACCGTTCTTATGAAGGTAGTGGTCTTGGTTTAGCCTTAGTCAAAGAATTAGTAGAACTGCATGGTGGTAACGTTACTGTAGATTCAGAATATGGTAATGGAACTACTTTTACTTTATGGTTGCTTACTGGTAATTCTCACTTAGCCACCAACCAAGTTCTAGAAACACCTGCTGAGTTAAATACTAGTCGCGCTAGTGTCGAATTAGCTGATTTAGAACTAATAGAAGCAGTTACAGACAAGTTTGAAGATATTACAATTTCTGATGTTCAAAACTCAGTATTCAGCAATGGCAATTCCTTGCCATCAGCAGAACCGTCTAATCCACTGGCTTCTGGACACTCTATCTTAGTCGTAGACGATAATCCAGATTTACGAACTTACGTTTCAGATATCCTCCGACGCAACGGTCATCATGTTCACACAGCTCGTAATGGCTACGAGGGGTTTGGTATCGCTCAGAAAGTTGTGCCTAGCTTAATAGTCACTGATTTGATGATGCCTTTGGTGACTGGATTAGAGATGATTCGGATGATTCGCTCAGAAGAGAAACTGAAGGGAATTCCGATAATTCTCCTGACAGCGAAAGTTGATGAAGAAACCCGCATCGAAAGTACTGAATATGGTGCAGATGCATATCTAGCTAAACCATTTAACGACAGGGAACTTCTGGCAGAGGTGAGAAATCTTTTAGCCTTGAAGGAAAATGAACGACGGGTTTTGGAACTAAATACATATCTGACAGAATCAGTACTCAAGCGATTTTTGCCCAGTGTCCTGGTACAAAAAGCAGCAACGGGTGATTTAACACTTGATTTACGTCCAGAACCGCGCTTGATTACGGTTTTGTTCAGTGACATAGTAGGTTTTACTCAGTTAGCTAATACCTTAAGATCCCGTCGAGTAGCCGAGTTGCTGAATGAGTATTTAGAATGTATGACTAAAGTTGTGTTTGAAAATGGTGGGACAGTTGATAAGTTTATGGGGGATGCTATCTTAGCTTTATACGGAGCGCCAGAAGAACTTACTCCTAATGAACAGGTGCGTCGAGCCATCAATACAGCTAGAGGAATGCAACGCTCACTCTCTGACTTAAATCAACGTTGGCGAGAGCAAGGTATATTTGAAAACGATGGACGTTCTGGTGTGCAGTTTCGCTGTGGTATCCACCAAGGTACGGCAGTTGTCGGAATGTTTGGTAGTGCTGAACGTGCTGATTATACTGCTATTGGGCCGAGCGTGAATATTGCTGCCAGATTGCAAGCTGCGGCTGTGCCTGGTACTATTCTAGTTTCTGCGGCTGTCGCAGATTATTTACAGGATGAAGAAATTACTAAAGGAAGTCCGTTGAAACTTAAAGGAGTGGATGAAACAGTTTTAACTTTTGCTGTTTCGTCAGAACTAGTGGTTAATCGCTAAGATCCAAACTGAGTCTAGAAGTATTACCAAGGACTCTGAATAATATTTGGCTGCGGTGATATGACAACCCCGATTGCAGAAAAAACTCATATTCCACCTAAAAATTGGAGGCGACATAGTGATCCTCCAATTTTGTGGTTTTTTGTAGGTATTAGTTCTGTTTCTCTGCATCTGTTGATTTTTTGGTGGCTGCGATCGTCTAATGTATTTGGACTATGGTTGCCACAGGAAAGTCAAGTTGTTGTTCCTATTGAGTTAATCGAAATTTCTCCTTCAACAAAATCTACAAGCAAACCAAAATCATCTACTGCAATAGTTGCACCAAAACCAAAAATCTCAGCTAAACAGTCTGTATCAACAAGTTTGTCAAAAACAGAGCAAACAATACCTAAAAATCAAGATTCCAGTGCTAGTCTTCTGAAGAAACAGGAAGTTGTCGTTTCTCAAGCTAAAACCAAACCAGGTATCAAAAAAACTGTCTCTCAACCTAAACCTACACCAAAAACAACACCGAAACCCATTTTTACTCCTGAATCCACTAAATCCACACCGACACCAATACCAAAACCAAAAATTCCCCTAAGTAATCTGCCTTGGAATCGTCGGCAAGAAATTGTTTTAGGAAAAGGCAAGCGACTACCAAACGGTATTCCATTAGAACAGCCAACAGATAACAGTTCCCTTGGTTCAACTAGAAACACACCAACAAGTCCTAAAAAGCCAACTTCAAGCACACCATCTTCAGAAAATCCGAATACTTCAGCAAGAAATAATTCAATCCTACCAACTGAAAATACTCCTCAAATTCCTACAGGCGCAACTTCACCTACTCCTACAGAAAATACTCCTCAACCCGCCAACGAAAATAATCCCACCACCTCTGGACAAACTGGCTCAACAGCAACTATCACGCCATTACCTGATCAGGAAATGCGTCAATTAAGTAAAGATTTACCTGATGTTTTAGCTACATATCAGGGAAGTAAAACTAAAGAATTAGAATCAACTTTTATACCAAGTAGTGCTGGTCTTGCACCTGCACAACTCATAGTTAGCTTAATTATTGATCGCAATGGTAATTTTCAACAGGCTGAAATTAGACAAATAAAACCGATTAGACTACAAAGCGAAAAAATTACTTACGAGCAAGCCATAAAAGATCTATTCAAAAATGAGCAGTTTACCGCAGGCCATAATTTAGATGGTAGCAAACCAGATTTCAGCAATTTAATTGTCAGGGTTGTTATTAGCTCTGGTGGTTCTAATTAGCTGCTTGAATTTTACTGAAAACAGTGTTATTATGATATGGTTTGGCTTTTGCGGGCGTAGTTTAGTGGTAAAACTATAGCCTTCCAAGCTATTAATGCGGGTTCGATTCCCGCCGCCCGCTTAATAAAGAAAACCCTTGTAGGTTAAGGCTTACAAGGGTTTTTTGTATTTATAGAACAGTTGCTTTTATAGTATTTTTGTACTAAAAATATACAATAATTTGGGGTAGTTTAGGGTACTTTGGGTGTGATTTGGGTGTACTTTGGGTGTGATTTGGGTGTAAATTGGGTGTAAGCTTAGCGTACAAACGTACTACTAATTATATGTACACCAAAACATCTACAGGTAAAGAACCTAAGGGAAGTGTATCTATCATTGATTCCAATAGCCGGTTACAACTAAGGTTTCGTTATGGAGGTAAAAGATACTATCTATCTCTTGGTTTACCGGATACAAAAATAAACCGTAAAGCAGCAGAAAGGCAGAAAAATCAGATTGAGTTAGATACAGCAGTTTCCTGTGTTATGAGGTACAGTAACAGCAATTAGTAAACCAGTTTCTTAAATGTTGAGGATTCATTAAGTTGAGTGCAACTGAGATAACTGT
>NZ_JACJRV010000161.1 GCF_014697475.1 Nostoc sp. FACHB-152 | reverse complement strand
GTTTGAGGATTTGTAATTCTACATCCATTGCCCTACTTCCCTTTCAGAGTTTTTTCTGTTCATCTTTTTATTTAGAATACCCGGAAAGTGACAGAAGAGGGGTATTTCCGAAATCCTGACAATACAAAGTTATATTTGATATTACTAAAATGCTTGTAGCTGTTATCAGGAAGTTTATTGAAAACTATAAGTAACTCTGGCTTAAATCTTAATCGCTTTTGGATATCAGTTGCTACTGTGCTGGTTGCTTTAGTAGTTGGATATTCATCTTCACGAAGCCAAACGCCATTACCGCCAGTGGGAACACCGACGCTGCAACAACAACAGTTGATACAAAAACTACAGCTAGGAGAAATTTGGCTTGGGCTTTTAACTACTTATGATTTTCAAACCGTTGAATTTCAATTAAGTAACCATTCGGGTCACGCAAAAAGCAGTGATAAATTTTATATTTTTCATTCAAAGTAGGGGTTTTTTCAAATTCAACTCCGCGTCTTTTAAGGCATTCGTATCACTCATCTACCTGCTGAGTTACTAGGGTAAAAATTACATTTGGCTGCTTTTGGGATGCTGAAACTGATGCTAGCTCTATTTGGCATAATCCCAAGTAGGCATCGCCACATACGCTATAAATCCGACAGCTTCCTTGGTCAAGCCACAACTTTAAGCCCAGTTTTTCTTCGTAGAAAAGTGTTGAGGTAATTAAATCATGGGTATATAAAAAAGTAATTTGTTGTGTCAGTGGTAGATAGTCCATAAATAAATCTCAATAATCATAGTGTCAGATTGTTATTTTTGAAGAGAAAAGAGCATCCAGATGTGTAAGTTTTACTGATGAGCTAAAACTGATTTTCCTGGAGCAGTTTTTGACTAAAAAATAAGCTAATAGAAATGTAAGATATTAGTTGCTGTACCCGGATCAAAGTAATTAACAATGGTAAAAAAAACTAACTTTAAAAAAATACATAAATATTTAGAAGAGACAGGTGTTAAATTTGTGCGAATTCTTTGGTGCGATAATGCTAACATTATCCGTGGCAAAGCTGTACATCTAGGAATGTTAGCTAACTACTTTGAACATGGAGTGGGAATTTCTGTAGGACAGCAAGGAGTTCCGGTGATGTACGATGCAGTCGTGCCAGAAACAAATTTAGGGCCAGTTGGTGAAATTCGCTTAGTCCCCGATTGGTCTAGCCTCAAACCTTTACCTTATAGTCCAGGTCATGCCCGCGTTATGGGCAATATGATACTTGATGGTGCTGTTTGGGCATTATGCCCACGAAATTTTTTACAGCAGATGATTGCAGCAGCTGTGTCAAATGGTTTGGAAATCAAGGCAGCCTTTGAAAATGAGTTTTACTTACTGCGGCAAACACCTGATGGCATCATTGGGGCTGACTCCACAGTTTTTGCCTCAACTGTGGCAATGGATCTCCATCGTGAAGTAATTGATGACATCTCTGACGCGCTGATTGCTCAAGGAATACCAGTTGAACAGTATTATCCAGAATCAGGCCCCGGTCAGCAGGAAATTTCTATGCGCTATACCGATGCTTTACAAGCAGCTGATTGGCAAATCGCTTTTAGAGAAACTGTTAGAGCCATCGCTCATCGCCACAACCTCATCGCTTCATTTTTACCTAAAATTTTCTTAGATTCAGCTGGTAGTGGTTGTCATATCCATTTGAGTATTTGGCATGAGGAGAAAAATCTATTACCTGAGCCTGGGAGCGTCTATGGACTTTCTGAAGTAGCATTACAATTTATTGCGGGGATTCTATGTCATCTTCCAGGGTTGATGGCACTAACTACCCCAAGTACTAATTCTTACCGTCGTATTCGCCCTCATAGTTGGAGTGGTGCTTACCGTTGTTGGGGATTAGACAATCGAGAGGCCGCCGTTAGAGTTCCTAGTGACCCTGGAATGGGCTGTCCCACTCATTTAGAATTAAAAACTGTAGATGCTTGTGCAAATCCTTACTTAGCTTTAGGTGCTGTGATTGCTGCTGGGCTTGATGGTGTACAACGTGGTTTAACACCACCAAACCCAGTAAATCAAGACCCAGGATATATATCAACTGAAGAACGTACCCAGAATCAAATACACCCATTACCAGATAATTTAGGGCAAGCTATTGTTCACCTCCAGCAAGACGATATTCTATTAACAGCTTTAAATCCCAACTTAGCCAAAGCTTTCTTAGCAGTACGTCAAGCAGAGTGGCAAGCGATGAAGGATTGGGAATTCAACGAAGAAGTGAAAACCCTATTAGAGAAATACTAGCAAAACTGCCAAGTTTAAGACTACTTATGCCAAAAGCAACAGCCGGCCTGATGAACTTAATTTTCCACCACTCTCTACTCCTGACTAAAAATGAATCTGGCTGATATTCCTTTAATTGACCAACACGCTCATAACATATTAAAACCAGAAGTAGCTGCTCAGTTTCCTTTTGCAGCTTCTTTTACCGAGGGCTATGCTCCAGAAATTAGGGACTACCATGCTCGTCATACTTTCTTTTATCGGCGTAGTTTGCGCGATCTTGCTGTTTTATTAAACTGCGAAGCACAAGAGACAGCAATTTTGGCAAGGCGGAAAAACTTGGGATTAGAAGCACTAACGCGGATGTATTTTCAGGCTGCTAACTTAGAAGCAATTTATTTAGATGATGGTTTACAGCCCGAAACTATACTACCTCTGTCATGGCATGAACGCCTGACTCCGGTGCGACGGATTCTGAGATTAGAACTGTTAGCTGAACAATTAATTGGGCAATCACCTAATTTTGCAACTTTTCTAGACAGATTCCACAGTGCACTTGATCCCCCACCGCCTGGAGTTGTAGCTTTTAAAACTATTGTCTGTTACCGCAGTGGTTTAGATATTCAATTCGTAGCCCCCCAGGAGGCTGCGGTTCACTTTAACAATTTCAAGCTACAACTGCACAATCAACCTTTGCGTTTAACAAATAAACCCCTGATTGATTTTCTGTTACAACAGGCACTATCAATAGCTGCTAAACACCATTTCCCAGTACAATTTCATACTGGTTATGGAGATCCTGACTTAGATTTACGATTAGCCAATCCTCTCAATCTGCGATATTTACTAGAGTCGCCACAGTTCCGTAGTGTACCAATAGTATTGCTACACGCTTCTTATCCTTATATGCGAGAGGCTGGTTATTTAGCTTCTGTCTATCCTCAGGTTTATTTAGATTTTGGTTTAGCAATCCCTTTTTTAAGCGTTTCCGGGATGCGACAAGCAATCCAGCAATTGTTAGAATTAGCTCCCACTACGAAGTTGATGTATTCTTCCGATGCTCATTCCATCCCTGAGCTATACTACTTGGGTGCAAAATGGGGTCGCCAAATTTTAGCAGAAGTATTAGAGCAAGCAGTTAGAGATTCTGATATTACTGTAGCTGAAGCTGAGTCAATTTCTGTTGAGATTCTGCGTGGCAATGCATTAGTTCTTTACCAATCAGTGCACGAAACAAGCCCTAGTCTGTAGGATTATTTAGCTCTTCAGAATATATGATAATTGTTCCTTAATGACGACGGAACAAAGTCTCTAGATAAACTTGCGCCACTCGGCGTTGCCCGAAGGGGTTGCCGCAGGCATCGCCCTGGGCATTTTGTAGCAGAAACAGAGAGACTGCCGCCGTCAATACTCGGTTTTCATCCCAATCAGGATGCTGTTGTAAGTAGTCTTTGAGACACTCATGTAGCGGTGCAGGAATTTCGGTGAGGATGCTAACGGTTGCGTTCATAAGTGAGAGCTTCTAGCAAATCAATCAGGGCAACTAGCTTTGAGTGACGCAGCTAAAGGCTGTTACCAAATATTCTTTAACTACTGAACCAAGTTTATACAGTTGGTTATTGCAGCTTACAGAATTATAGAAGCTAGTCGAATTATTGTGCGGCCAGAAGGGGTGGGTTTGTCAATGCTACGAAATGTTAACTAACAGTACAGAAAGAATCAAGATTTACAGCATTATTAGGGTTTGAAATGTATTTTCGTTACGTTACTTAATTGAAACTCAGTAATTAAGTTTTTCCCAAGCCAGGAAATAAAATCCCCAGCTATGCAACCAAAGCCTATGGGTTTGTCGATTGTCTGTGGAGAAACTGAAAGTGCCTGTGGAAAAGCTGTGGAATGGGCGAGGAAAAGTAAGACTAATGATAAGAATTGCAAAAAATCCTAGACTTAAGAAGAATCAACCTAGCGCGATCGCTTCTTTGATCAGCAGAGATAGAGATGTCGATTATTCGGGTGATAAAAGACTAAATTCAGCCATCTGCAATAATATCTGTTGATAGTGGGACGTTTTTCTCATTAAATTAGTTAATAATTTGATGATCCGGACTGTATACACCCGGCAAAGTACTGTGATAGAGGCTGTATACAGATATTAATCAACAAAAATCCATTAATTAAATCTCAATACTTACCGGAGTGTATAGTATGTCTAAAGTTTCAATATCAATTCAGCTAAGTGATGCTGAAGTTAAAGCACTTTCAGCAATGCAAATCTCCGAAAATGAGTCGCTCAATCAAACAGCAACCAGATTGCTAAAAGGTATTCTGGGTCAGTCAAAAGCTGGGCAGACATTATCTGATGATCAAGAGATAAAACAAATTCTCAAACAGGAACTAACTTCGGCAATAGACCAGATCAAGGATTTAATCACGCAGCGTCCGGGTGAAGTTAACAGCCAAACACAAGAAGCTGTTTCTGTGGTGCAGCAATCCAAGCCAGATTATGAGGCAATACGTTCCAATGTTCTTTCTCAAATGAAAGTAGGCAAGCAGTCTGCTGCCAAAGCAATTGATGCTTTTATTGAGGAATTGGATGCTGCTAGTCAGCAGCAAAAGCCAGAAACTGAGGAATTAGATGTAGCATCTTAGAATGTTTGGGCTGGCAAATAAAGCAAAGAATATTCCAGATGTGTACGCTCAACTACTGGCATATTTGAGAACTCGTTCCCATTCCCAACGCCATGCTGTTTCGACTGTTATTTCCTTGCCGTTAGTAAACTTGATGAATTCTGCACCATCGTCATAAAACATATCAGCAACTAATCGATTGCGGACATCGTAACCCCAGATTTCTTGGGCTGTCTTCCACCACCTTTGTCCTGGCGACTCTAACACCTTAAGGGGCTACAAAAAGGGCTAGAATGCAGACAGAATAAGTCTCATAGCTCTTTGACCTTGTTGGTAGAAAGGACGCTTATTAGGACTTAATGTCAATA
>NZ_JACJRV010000160.1 GCF_014697475.1 Nostoc sp. FACHB-152 | reverse complement strand
TTAAAAGGATAGGGATTCATCGCATCTTTGAGTTGCTCACAGTATAAGTTCACCCTATCATTGCTGTGTCTATTTTTGGATCTTATTTAATTCTCAATCCTTACAAAAGGAAACAACGGAGGTTAGCTAATGAAATACGTTCTGTTGATTTACTTAGAAGAAAATGCCCTCAGCGAAACCGAGCGGGAGGAGTGTTATGTAAAATCCGCGCAACTCGCACAGCAACTCAATTCAAAAGGACAGTATTTAGCTACTGCCCCACTCCACCCTGTAGCGACTGCAACCAGTATTCGAGTGCGTGATGGTAAACCGCTTGTGACCGACGGGCCGTTTGCAGAAACACGAGAACAATTAGGCGGATTTTTCCTGATTGATGCCCAGGATCTTGATGCAGCGATGGCGATCGCTGCCCAGATTCCAGCAGCCAAAGTCGGTACTGTCGAAATTCGTCCCGTGATTGAAGTTGCGGGCTTGCCAGAGCAATAGGCTCTGCCACGCATAAAAGCAATCACAATGCAAAACACACCAACTGATGAATCTGCACAAGGACAAAATATGACTATTAACTTAATAAAAGAAACAACCAGTACATCCGACGAAGCTCAGATTAGACAACTAATTGACGAGCAACAAAGTGCTATCTGCGCCAAAGACGTAGACCGAATCATGGCGTACTACACAAAAGATGTCATTTACTTTGATTGTAAAGTGCCATTTCAAACTAAGAGTGCAGATGCCTTCCGCCGTATTTGGGAGGAGTGTTTGCCTTACTTTCCCGACTCTTTTGGGACACAGACACGGGATCTCAACATCTTCGTGAGTGGCGAGTTAGCTTTTGCCCATTGGCTGTTGCGCTTCACAGATATGCCAGAGGATCATCCAGCGATGCAGACTTGGCTGCGGTTTACTGCTGGCTACCAACGGCAACAGGGTAAATGGCTGATCGTGCATGAGCATTGTTCAGTCCCCTTCGACCCGCACACCTCTCAAGCTGTCTTCACGCTAGACATATAGCCCAATCTACTGAATCTACCCAAGGATACCCTCATGAAAATTAATTCTTATCTGAACTTCAACGGCAACTGTAAAGAAGCATTCAAATTTTACGAACAATGTCTAGGCGGCAAAATCGTCATGATGCTCACGCATGGGAATGCCCCGACAGCAGAACACATACCAGCCCATTGGCATGACAAAATTATGCACGTCTGCCTCGACCTAGATAAGCAACTATTGATGGGGTCTGACAGTCCACCGGGATACTTTGAAACACCCCAAGGCTTTTATGTGCAGTTGAGTATTGAAGAACCAGCACAAGCAGAACATATCTTTCATGCCCTAGCAGAAAACGGAAAAATCAAGATGGCAATTGCTCAAACTTTTTGGTCTGTTCGCTTTGGAATGTTGGTCGATCAATTTGGTATTCCGTGGATGATCAACTGCCAGAAGACTGCCTGATTTGTCGGGAGGTGCTTTTGTCCATCTTCCCTCGAATTAAACCTTAGTGCTTTTTCGCTAACCAACTACTGTAAATAATTTACCAGAAAGCTTATGAGTACACAAATTTTCGTCAATCTGCCAGTCAAAAATCTGAATCAATCAATCCAGTTCTTTACTCAACTTGGCTTTGGTTTTAATTCTCAATTCACGGATGAAACTGCCACTTGCATGATTGTGTCCGAAAACATTTTCGTCATGCTTTTAACGTATGAAAAATTTAAAACTTTTACTCCGAAAGAAATTTGTGATGCCACCAAAAGTACAGAAGTGCTAGTGTGTTTGTCCTGTGATAGCCGAGACAAAGTTGATGAAATGGTTCGTCAGGCAGTCGCATCTGGTGGAACAACGTATAATGAACCACAAGATCACGGTTTTATGTATGCACATGGATTTGCTGACTTAGATGGCCACATTTGGGAACTGGTTTATCTGGAGTCAAGCACAATCAACCAAAGTTAGAAATCCCTCTGGCATCAAAACATTTGGGACTTAATTTTTCTACCCCTCTTTTCATTACTCAATAAGTAAGCAACGCCTTAGGTATTGCCTACTTATTGATAGTTTGTTCTATCTCCAAAGTATTTTGGCAATTTGGCAGCCAAAGTATTTCGGTTGCAGTTTTAATGAATAACAACATACTCCAACAACCAGAAGATTGTGTGACAAACACAAGCTAAAATCCCGATTTCTGATGTTGGAGTGTGGGCCAGTTGTGAGAGTGCTATTAATAAAGTGCTTGGTAAAAGGAAGGCAACTGGCTGGTAATGAAACTAGTACCAATAAAATTTGCACAAAGCGATCGCATCTGTACACAGCCAAGAGCGATCGCTCCTCTCAAACACAATATCCCGTTAAACATCCAGGTTCATAATTTTTGATTTTGTGATTTAAACCGACCTGTAATAAACTCTCGTTTGTTTAAATGCTTCGTTGTGCGTTTAGTAACTCGTTCTCGCCACATCCGGAAGCTAGATTCCTTCATTTGCTGCCGCATTAATGCAATTACCTGTTTTTCTTTTAGTCCAAACTGAACCTCAATCGCATCAAAGGGGGTTCGATCTTCCCATGCCATTTCAATAATGCGGTCAATCGTTTGGCTTTCAAGGTAGGGTAGTTTCATACTTTTACTGATAATTTGTTAATTTTGGCTATATATATTTTACTTTTGTGTCCTAATAGTAAAGTTAATAGGTTGGAAAGATGGGTTAACTCAAACTATCTATCATGTACTCAAGAACCAATTGATTAACTTAGCCGATTAGTTTAAGTATCGAATTGATTGGGAAATTTTGACTGCTTCTTGAGGCGTAATATTACTACAATCAGACAATTCTGGTACTACTCCCGTACCAACAAATCTATAAAACGGGCCATTTTGCTCCCCCAACCACTGCGATAACAATGTTGGTTGTTTGGCATTACCGTATAGTCCAAACTCCAAAACGCTTTTTCCAAATATGGGAGAATTTATCGGGTAACTGCGAGTTCCTGAAGGCAAGTCACCAATACCACCGGATGCTGACTCAATGGCAAAGCATTTGTTGGCACTAAAATTTCGGTAAACGACAAAGTAACGTAAGCCCTGAACATTTTCGCGCCCAGCCTCAACTAATACTTTCTCGGCCTGAAAATTTGTCCCTACGTAAGTTGGTAATGCTACTTTTAAACCTAACGAGCGCAAAACTTTGAACTGAGTTGGGGTTAATTTCATGCCTGAATTGGTTGATGAAGGTTTAGGTTGAGCAATTACCGCAGGCAGATAATTAATAGTAGAGGCGACAATACAAGCAGCAGCAAGATTAACTGAGTATTTAAATAATTTCATAGTTAATAGTTATACATAATAAAGTTCATCAGCATTAAAAATTTAATGCTGATCCATATCACAGGTTCAGAAATAAACGCAAGTTACCCTTGATACAGCATATCACTCAGTATATTAATGAACAAAGCCAGTATTCTCACAGTAGCCCTACTGTTGTTCTCTGGAATGCCAACTGTAGCGCAAACCAAGCTTCCAAAGATGACAGTGGTGAGCGTGGGTGATGGCGATACTTTGAGAGTTCGCAATCAAAAAGGGCAACCAGTAACTATTCGCCTCGGCTGCATTGACGCGCCCGAACTCAAGCAAAATCCTTGGGGTCAGCAATCTAAAGCTCGTCTTCAACAACTTCTGCCAGTGGGCCAGTCTGTGCAAGTTCGACAGATTGAGCGTGACAAGTACGAAAGACTTGTTGCTGAGATTTTCGTGAATAATCGCTCGGTGAACCTGACAATGGTACAAGAGGGACAGGCTGTTGTTTATCGGCAGTATCTCCAGGGGTGCAACAGTACCAAAGGGCAATTTCTTCAGGCTGAGGCTGATGCCAAGAGTAAGAAGTTGGGCTTTTGGAATCAATCGCAGCCGACTATGCCTTGGGATTTTAGGAGAGGAAAGAAACCAACATCAACTACGCGATCGCCACAAGTTCAGCAATGCGATTTATCCTACCCAGATATTTGCATTCCGCCCAATTCACCTGATTTGAATTGTTCTGATATCCCCTACCGCAGATTTAAAGTGGTTCCACCAGATCCGCATGGGTTTGATAGAGATAAGGATGGGGTTGGTTGCGAACGGTGATGAGAGCTTTTAAACGAGAAGCTGGACTAAATTATAAAACTGCTTCTTGTTTCAGCTTATTTAAAAAAATTACTTAGGCTTTTAAATTAGCAAAGTGGCTTGAGAATTTAGTCCACCCTCATCTTTTCTGTAAAAGGAGCAGTTATATGGAAACGGAAACGACATATCTGGAGCTTTCGGATGGGAAGTCGCACAAGTTCTATGAGGTAACAATCAACGATGTAGAAGTGAAAGTACGCTATGGGCGAATTGGAGACGCAGGCAAAACAACTGTCACAGCCTATGATACTACACAAAAAGCGCAGGCAGAAGTGACCAAACTCGTTAATTCTAAGCTGAAGAAGGGTTACGAACGCGCAAACAAAGGCAATCGCACCAAACAACCAATTTCACGAGGCGATCGCCGTTTGGCTCGATTAAACCATCTCCGGCGCACAGGCTGGAAACCTTTGATTAAACCGACTGTTGATGCGCCCTTCGCATCTAAATATCTGGGTAAACCTTGGCTAAGTTCTGGTACAAATTATCCTCATTGTTCTGGTTGTGGAGATGCTCTAAACTTTCACTTTCAACTTAATCTCCAAGAATTACCTGACTCCTTACAAGATAAATTGGGAACTGGACTATTTCAACTATTTTCCTGTTTCTCTTGCTATGTACAATTTCCCCAAATTGTGGCACTTCCTGAATCAGCAACGCCAACACCACCAGAGCCGGAAATTAGTGCAGAAGATGCTGCTTCCCTCAGTACATGGACACCCTATGTAATTCAAACCTGTGGCATTGATGACTTTCATGGCCGCTATATGCTGCAAATTGTCGGATGGCAACCTTTTGATGACTATCCTTTCTTTGAGGAAGCACAGGAAACCTATGGTACAGAATACAGTGAATATGAAGAAATGCTAATCTTCCATGTTGATGCATCTGATTGTGAATACTACGAGGAAGACGATCCCGACAGACCGACACTCACAGATGTTCAACTAGCTTGGGATAGAACAGCAGATAAGCTTTCGGGGTGGGGCTACTGGGGACAACAAGTGGAGCATCAGTATTGTCGGCTCTGCGGTCAACCCATGCAACTGTTTTATCAATTAGGTCAAGGTATTGAATACGAAGGCAACACTGGATTGGACTAAGATCGG
>NZ_JACJRV010000016.1 GCF_014697475.1 Nostoc sp. FACHB-152 | reverse complement strand
CTGCAACTATTTTTTCGCGCAGATCGATTGAATATGCTTTCATAAAAAGATAATATTTTTATTCTTATTAACTGTACCCCATAACAGCAGGAAGTGCTGTAATACCACAAATCCCCTTATAAGTTTCTTCATTAATTTGCCTCTGCTATTTCAACAATTTTTTATATTAAAGTGTCTTTCGAGGGTAAATGAGCGTTGAAACAGAAACCTAATCTCAAGCTAAAATCCTGTCTACACAGGCAATCCGATCATTCGTATGTAAGAATAGTTTTCTATTCCGCGCCAATTTTTGTCATCTCTAGTAATTACCCTATAATTGCTCTAGCCTATTGAAGATATTCTCTTAAATAAACTTGATTAACCGTAATAATGAGCAAAACATGGCAGATTTCAAAAACAGCCTTTTTTAGCTAAGGATTCAGGTAACAGAGTATGACAATATTCCCTACGAAAAACAGTAAGAAATGTTGTCTTAATTGGGGCAAGTTGAAATTGGGTCAGGAACTTTAATAGCAACTAATAAACGAATTACTGGGGCAATAGAACTAAGCATCAATGAATTAAGCGATTGGGTAAAAAAGAAGTAGCCTAACATTCATGTAAAGTCTGCCGGGCAGATACTCTGTCCGGCAGACTTTACGTGGATGAAACACCCTGGTCAGTCAAAGGAACTTCACTAATGCTATTGCAACTTGATGAGAGATATCAGACTCTAACACTAACAGCAAAGCTCGGAGCAATTTTAGATTTTACTTTATTTAATCCTGAGAATAAGGTTAATTATAATATCTTTAAAGCTGAGATAAATAATTAGTAATAACAATAAAAATTGCTGAAACTGAATAACAGGATCTAACCGCCAGCCTTGAAGCATTAATATTATTCCTGAAACCAGCATTATCACTGGTATTAACACTCCCTGGAAAATATATATCAGTCTAATCCAGAGCGTGAGTGTATTTTTTCTCAATACTAGCCAGCCTATCATTAAAAATATATAGATAGCTGCTAAAAGTAAATAAAAAAGCCCAATTATTGTAGAGCCGTTTGTTCCAACATTAACTTGAGCTAACTGAAACATTTAGATACATTCCTACTTAAGTACAAGCCACTATCTTAACTGGACAATTAAGCAAAGTTCGCATCTAGACAAGTATTACAAATTTTTGTTACCAACACTGTATCAAACCAAAGTTTAGCAGCATTAGAGCCTAAATATTGAGGCGACCTGTAGTTAACAATTGATATCCCCCAACAAAACAAGCCATTGAAAGGCAAAACTGCCAAAGGCTTGTAGGATTGAGAACAGCGCGACTGCTAAAAAAGACTCTTCAGTATACCCACCCCTAATGCCACCCAACCTAAAGCTTTATCCTGGCGAGACAAGACAAATAACATCAGAATTCCACTTGTCAGAAAAAGTATGGAAGCATCAGCAGCTACACCTCGCCACCAGTACGGATAAATATTAGTAGTAAAATAAATATTCTGACCGAGCAAGTAAATACCAGCCAGTAGTAGTGCCAAACCGATCAGCTTGAATAAAAATCTCATTATCTAAATAGAAACGAAGTTTTCAGGCATACTTCTGTTGTTGCACGGGATCTCAAGGCACTTGGTTTGTATTTGGCGCGATCGCTCTCTTTTGATGGTGTCGAATATGACACACTTCAAATTGAGTTAACACCAACTCAAGAACGCATTTACAACAGTTACTCCGACGCTTTTCAAGTTATTCATTGCAACTTAGGGAAAGCATTAGAAGCTTGTAATATCACTGGTGCGAAAACTTACAATCGCATGGCTAAAATGTCTGCATTGTCTCAGTTTGAATCCCACAAGCAAAGGTTCTTTAACCATTTACTCACCGGGATGAAATGCCCGATGCTGATCCTCGCAATTGAGCAAGATTTAGCCCAAGGCAATGCTGTTGTCGTTCAGGTTGTTTCGACTAACGAAGAACTTTTGAAACGGCGACTTGATGAGGTTCCGGCTGACGAATGGAAGGACTTGAACCTTGACCTAACTCCCCGTGAGTATGTCATGGATTATTTGTTAAGTGCGTTTCCGATTCATCTGCATTCCATCCACTCCTGCGAAGACGGCGAGGAGTGTTCTGAACCAGTCTTTGATGCCGATGGTTCTCCTGTAATCTCACTTGAAGCTGTGGGTTTACGTGATGCCCTGATCGATAGGTTAGCAAGTCTTGATCCAATTCCCGGTGCTTTAGAACAACTGCTGTGGCACTTTGGTCATAAACAAGTTGCTGAAGTGACTGGTCGTAGCAAGCGGGTCTTGAAGGATGATTCCGGGCAATTGTTTGTGGATACTAGAGGCTGTGGGGCGAATATTGCTGAAACTGCCGCGTTTATGAACGGTGACAAACAAATCCTTATCTTCTCTGACGCTGGCGGTACTGGCAGAAGTTACCATGCTGACTTAAATGCGGTTAATCGTCGTAGGCGATCGCATTACCTTCTAGAGGCCGGGTGGAGAGCAGATAACGCAATTCAAGGGCTTGGACGCTCTCACCGCACCAACCAAGCATCAGCACCCATCTTCCGACCTGTTACTACAAACGTGCGCGGTGAACGCCGATTCATTTCGACTATTGCTCGACGGTTGGACAGTTTGGGCGCACTTACTCGCGGTCAACGACAGACAGGCGGTAATGGCATATTCCTAGAAAAGGATAACCTTGAATCGAACTATGCCGAACGTGCTTTGTCCGAGCTATTCAGGCAGATTTACCAGGGGCGATTTTATGAAGTTTCACTAGGGCAGTTCGAGCAGATGACCGGACTTAGCCTCACTTCCCACGAAGGCGGAATGAAAATCGACCTTCCACCCCTGCGGCAATTCCTCAATCGGCTGCTGGCTTTACGAATTGATATGCAGAATATCATTTTCGAGAGGTTTGAACTACTCTTGAGCCAGCAAATCGAAGCAGCGATCGCGGCTGGTGTCTACGAAGTCGGTGTGGAAACACTTCGGGCTGAGAAATTTACTATTGAGAGTCAAGAAGCTGTGTACACTCATTCTGAAACTGGGAGTGTGACCAACTACTTGAAAATTCAACGCACTCAAAGGAACAACATCAGATCGGCTGAAGAGATGTTGGAGTTTGCTGATAATTACCAAGGACGGCTGATGGTAAATGAGAAGTCAGGCAATGCTGCTGTGACCATCCCAACTCATAGCGCGTTTGATTCTGACGGCGGCGTTATTCCAAGAGTGTTGCTCATTAAACCTCAAAAAGAAACCCGTTTACCAGTGAAGGATTTGGAATCTTCTACCTGGAAGCAAGTTTCAACAAGTGCGTTTACTACTGCTTGGTTAAAAGAAACCTCGGATTTGCCCAAGTTTACCACTGACTATCTGCATCTAGTCACTGGCATTCTGTTACCAATTTGGAAAATCCTACCACAACACAGCAGCCGGGTCTTCCGATTGCAAACCAGCGATGGCGCGAAAGTGCTTGGTCGGGTGGTGAATGCTCAAGATATTCAAACTGTGCGCGAACAACTCGGCTTGAAGAATAAGCTGCTTTCTCCAGCAGAACTTGTGAAGCTGGTGCTGGACGAGAAGTATTCACAGCAGTTGCCTGGAGGTATAACGCTGCGGCGGTCTTTCGTTGCTAGTGAACTACGAATTGAATTGGTTGATGCTTTATCTTTAGCCGATCAACTTGCGGCTGTAGGTTGTTTTACCGAAATTATAAATTGGCGTAAGCGGGTGTTTGTGCCAACTGGAGATAAAGCTGCGGCTGTTTTGGGTGCTGTAATTGAGATTCTTGTGTAATGGGAGCAAAGCGATGTGGTTTTTACCCGTCGCTTTGTTTTTTCTCAAATTCGGGTTTGCAGTTGCGCTTTTTGTAAATCTTGTTATTAGCTGGATTTTTCCGCTTCGGGCAATGCCGTGTTGCTCAAGTTTATCTAGAGAATTTGTTTTGTCATCATTAGCTCAAAACATCTGGAATTTAGTTTGATTGAGCGTACCATAACGTCACAAGTTCCTTTAAAATAGGTTCAATAGCTGCTTAAGATGTTCAATTAATCATTAGCCCAAAAGCAAACATTTATATCCAAAATAGTTTTAAGTTAAGTGTAAGTATACATCCGTCAGAATCCAGGAGCCAGAATGGTAGAAAATTTAATCACATTCTTCAGGCTAAAAATAGCCTCATAATCCTAAATTACTCTTAAATTCTGAATTCTGACTTCTGTGTGCTGAATTCTTACAGTTAAATTATCTAATTAGTATTTTTAATATATCAGAAGTGTCCTTTGCCCTTAATGACTAATATTGCTTCTAAATCCATAAAACTACAAGCACAACTCACTGAGAAATACTTCGAGTTACACCCTTGCATACAAAAGATTATTCAGTTGTTCTCGATAATTTATGCACCTATAGATAAAAATTCATTCGTGAGTTGTATTAGTAAAACGGGTGCTTTAGATGAAAACAATAAACCTTGGGGTACTAAAACCATTAGTCCCCAAATTGATAAATTGTTAAAAGTAGGTTTGCTGGTGCAGTCAGGCAGGCAAAGCCCTGAATGTCATCCGCTACTTACAGAAATTGCTACTCGTCATGCTGTAAAAACTGGACAGTTTGAAATTCTGGTCACAGCAGTAGAAGAAAAGTTACCTATACGGACTCATTGGAACAAAAATGCTCGGATATTCCGCAGCTTACGCGAGTGTATTCGGGAAATCCGTATAGGTTTTTATCGCCAAGACCCTAATTTTATTAATCAGCAAATTGAAGATTACGATAAATACGCTGATAGCGAAGAAAAAATAGTCATCCAAAATATCTTCGAGCAAATATGCAATAACCCATTTGATGCCGATTGGTTTAACACTCTACCACAAGGATTATATGAAAATGGAATATCCAGTATTTTACTCAATTCAGCCTTAAAATTATCTGTCTCCGAAGATGCGTTTACGTTGCTGGAAGAAGAATGTTCTACATCTGGAAGATATTGCTCAGATTATTTGCATTTGATTTTGACAGAACAAATGTTACTCCGAGGTTGTACTCAAGAAGCACAAGAATGTCTGGAGCGGGTATCGGATGAATATCAAAATAATGCTGCTGTCTTTTGGGGATGGTTAAGTTTTCTCCGAGGGGAAAACGAACAAGCGATTAAATATTATACAGATGCCCTGAAAAAACTGAGAAAAGCGACAGGCAAACGCCAAATATATTTTAATACGATGGGGGGCTTATTTTTTATCCTGGCACTGTTAAAAGATGGTTCAGTGCAGAGCCTCCAGCAAGCAGAAGAATACACCAGTGCGATGTCCCGCCAATCAGATCATTGGCTGAGGTTTATTTATGGCAGACTGAAAATGGTACTGCAAGTCCATCAAGGTGATATTACTCAAAAACAATTAGTCCTTAGTTCTCACATTTCTTCAGTGGAAGAAGAAAACAGCTTACAAACATTGTTTTGCTCACTATGCCTTTACTGGATGGATGCCGACGCTGCAAAAAAACGTTTACCTAATTTATTAGAGCCATTATATCGGAGATCGCTTACTTCAGGGCATCATTGGTTGGCAATGGAAACCGCAGAACTCCTATCCCGGCTCAAACCTAGTAGTAACTATAAAAAACAGGCAGAGGCACTGCGAGAAGATAGCGGTATTCAAACTATTATCGACTTAATTCGACCCCAAGAAGCTTGGGAAATGTGCCTCAATGCCTTAGCTAATCTTCAAAAAGAACCACAGACACCAGGAAAACCAGAATCAGAATTACGTTTAGCATGGTTCATTACCTTCTATCCCAGTAGATGTGTCTTGCAACCAAAAGAACAGAAAGTAAATGCTAAAGGAGAATGGAGTAAAGGTCGCCCCATCGCCCTCAAACGTCTGAGTAATAACTTGAGTGAGTTTGATTACGTCACACCTCAAGATATGCGGGTATGTAGTTGTATTGAAACATATAATGACGGCTCTTATTACGGCAAAGTTGATTATAACTTCAGCGAAAAAGCCATCTCTGCGTTAATTGGACACCCGTTGGTTTTTTGGGAAGATAGTCCTAATGTTCGTGTCGAAATTGTCAAGGGAGAACCAGAACTTTTAGTTAAAAAAGAGAAACTTGGTCGTCTCACCTTGGAATTTTCTCCTAAAATCATCGAATCACAGAGTATTCTGCATATTAAAGAAACTCCAACCCGCATCAAAGTTATTGAAATCACTGCCCAACACAGACGTATTGCAGAAATTATTGGTAAAGATAATAAATTAAATGTACCAGCAAATGCCGAAAAACAAGTTTTGGCTGCCATTAATGCTATCTCTGGCATTGTCACCGTGCATTCGGACATTGGTGGTGGCGCAGAAGGAGCAGAAGTTGTCCCCGCCCAGACGTTACCTCATATTCATCTTTTGCCTGCCAATGCCGGCTTAAAAGTTACCATGTTGTCGCGCCCATTTGCCCAAGGTGGCCCCTACTATCGTCCTGGTACAGGTGGTGAAACTGTTATTGCCGAGATTGATGGTAAACGTCTACAAACCAGACGAAATCTGTTACAAGAGAAACAACTTGCCGCAAACGCTGTATCAGCCTGCGCCACTTTAGCTCGAAATGAAGAACAAGATGGTGAATGGACAATAGAAGACCCAGAGGACTGTTTAGAATTGCTGCTAGAACTGCAAGCTTTGGGAAGTGATGTCGTCATAGAATGGCCCCAAGGAGAAAAACTGCGTGTTAGCCACAATGCCGACTTAAAAGACTTTAATTTATCGATTCAACGTCAGCAGGACTGGTTTGCCGCCACTGGGGAATTGAAATTGAATAATGACCTAGTGCTGGATATGCAGCAACTACTAGAACTATTAGAGAAAACCCCAAGCCGTTTTATTCCGCTTGGAGATGGTCAATTTCTGGCTTTAACTCAAGCTTTTCGCAAACGCCTGGACGAATTGCGGATGTTTTCGGAAAAACATGGTACTGGGATGCGTTTTCATCCCTTGGCTACATTAGGATTAGAAGATTTTGTTGATGAAGTCGGTAAGGTAAAGGCAGATAAACATTGGAAAGAACATATCAAACGCCTTAAGGAAGTACAAAACCTCCAACCAGAACTCCCATCTACCTTTCAAGCCCAACTGCGTGACTATCAAATGGAAGGTTTTTGTTGGTTGGCGCGTCTAGCACATTGGGGTGTAGGAGCTTGCTTGGCAGACCAAATGGGATTGGGCAAGACCGTGCAGGCATTGGCTGTCATCCTCAGAAATGCCCATCAGGGGCCAACCCTAATTATTGCCCCAACTTCTGTGTGCATGAATTGGGTGAGTGAAGCGCAAAAGTTTGCCCCAACTCTGAATATCATTCAATTCTCTGGTGCTAACCGCCAAAAGTTGTTAGATGGGTTACAACCTTTGGATATGTTGATATGCAGCTATGGTTTATTGCAGCAAGAAGAAGTAGCTCAAATGCTTGCTCAAGTAAAATGGCAAACAATTGTCCTGGATGAAGCCCAGGCGATCAAAAATATGAACACTAAACGTTCTCAAGCTGCCATGAACCTGAAAGCAAGTTTTAAACTGCTGACTACTGGGACTCCGATTGAAAATCATCTGGGTGAATTGTGGAATTTGTTCCGTTTTATTAATCCTGGGTTATTAGGTTCTTTTGAAAGTTTCAATCAACGCTTTGCTACCCCCATTGAAAAATATCAAGATAAACTTGCGCGTAATAAACTCAAAAAACTGATTCAACCATTCTTGTTAAGGCGCACCAAAAATCAGGTATTAGAAGAATTGCCTTCTCGAACTGAAATTTTGCTTCATGTGGAGTTGAGTACAGAAGAAAAGGCATTCTATGAAGCTTTGCGTCGTCAAGCTATATCTAAATTGACCCAAAGTAATGCAGATGCAGGACAGAAACATTTGCAAGTTTTAGCAGAAATTATGAAACTGCGCCGCGCTTGCTGTAATCCCAGCCTCGTTATGCCTGATACTGGATTATCTAGTTCCAAATTGCAACTTTTTGGTGAGGTGCTGGACGAACTTCTCGAAAATCGCCATAAGGCTTTGGTATTTAGTCAGTTTGTTGATCATTTGCACATCATCCGCGATTTTTTGGAGAAACAGGGTATTAAATATCAATACTTAGATGGTAGTACTCCAATGACAGAACGGAAAAGAAGCGTAGATGCCTTTCAAGCTGGGGATGGTGATGTGTTTCTGATTAGTCTCAAAGCTGGGGGTACTGGACTCAATCTTACTGCCGCTGATTATGTTATTCATACAGACCCCTGGTGGAATCCAGCAGTAGAAGACCAAGCTTCCGACCGCGCCCACCGCATTGGGCAACAACGCCCAGTCACAATTTATCGCTTGGTGGCTAAGGATACTATTGAAGACAAGATTGTGGAACTGCATCACCATAAGCGGGATTTAGCGGATAGTCTTTTGGAGGGTTCTGATCTGAGTGGCAAGATATCAACAGAGGCGTTGTTACAGTTGATTCATAGTTAGAAGCAAAGGCTTTTCCAACCCTTTAACATAAGTTTTGAGTTTGCAGGGCTTGGTCATTTGCTTCTGAATGCGCGTATCCTTCTTCAATATCATCTGCACTCCCCACACCAAAGAAACTATGCCAAAAAATTGGGCTTTGAAAATAGACCAGTTTTTCAATGCCAATTCCCACTGCATTAGGGAGATCCAAAAAATAAAATCGCCCGCCGTCGCTTTCGCCCTTTAGGGCGAAAGCACAGCAGTCCAGTCATAAGCACGACTATATCCTTGATAGGGCGGGCGATTTTATTCCTGGTAAGTGCCTTATCGCTCCCGTTCACATTGACAGCTTTCCTTCTAATCCCGCTTCTAAGAAACCACATTTTCTGATGGCTGAGGAATAAGCTCAAAACCAAAAGCCTGAGCCTTTTTGTGGAGATTATTGACCATTCGCTCACGGTAACGCTGTTCATAATAATCAATACCAGGATCGGTATAATCTCCGCCAGTTGTCCAAAGTTGGTAAAAAATGCGCGCAATCTTATGAGCAGTGGCGGTAATAGCTTTAGGAGCGCCAAGGCGAGAACGTAAACGACGATAAAACGCTCCCAAAGCAGAATTACTTTTTCCGGCGGTTTGTGCTGCCATACGGAAAGCATTTGCAGCGCGGTTCACTACCGGACGAGTTTGAGAACTTTTAACTTTGCCACCAGTAATGCGACTGCCAGGGCAAAGGCCAAGCCAGGAGGTAAAGTGCTTCACTGTGGGGAATCGATGAGGATCTAAACCAACTTCAGAAAGGATGATTTGTACTGTCAGGACACCAAGACCATCAACGCGAGTAAAATCTACCCCACTCATGCGGTAAAGATGAGTACGTAAATCAAAGGCAGGTTCATTACCTTGAGGCTTATGGTGAGGATTCTTGGGTGGAGCAAGAGGGGACTGAGCAATATCAATCTTGTCGTTAAATTGGCTTAAGCACTCCTCAATCTGACGGTCACATTCAGCGATTTGGGATTGGTAGACATCATAGAGATGTAACTCTTGTTGCAAGACAAACAAATGTTCTTTTCGGTAATCACCATGAAGCGCAGCAGCTATTTCTGCTTCACTACGTTTGGCACGGTGATGTTTTTTAGCTGCAAGTACTTGTGGGTCATGTTCGCCTGCGACGATAGCTCGTATGATTGCCATGCCTGTAGTACCTGTAATATCACTGACTACTTGATGCAGTTGTATGTTCATTTGAGTTAAAGCTTTCTGCATCCGTTGGATATGAACACTGGCAGTTCTGATGAGATTATCACGTTGACGGATATAGCTACGTAGAACACAGATATCGTCTTCTGGGCGAAAAGAACCTGACAACAACCCATAGCTGTGTAATTGTTGCAGCCATTGACAATCTAAAACATCTGTTTTGCGCCCAGGCAAAGTTTTGACATGGTGAGCATTGACAAGTTTGACTTCAAAACCGCGAGTCTCTAAAATTTGAAACAATGGAATCCAATAAACACCTGTTGATTCCATTGCCACTGTTTCAACTTTACATTCAGCTAACCAATCAGCAATAGCGTAGAGGTCAGCCGTGTAGCAACCGAAACGCCGAACACATTCGTTAGCAGATCCTGACGGTACGCATACCCAATGATGTTGTGAACCAATGTCAATACCAGCAGCATTTGGATGAATCGGATTAAGTTTAGATGCCTTGGCTACAGATTGGCGATTTGGAACTGAAGACTTCTGTTTTTTCTTCATTCTAGTTCCCCTAGTCTCAAGCAGTATCAAAGTTGAGGTGTGCCTTGACCCAGGTTGACGGAATTATACAGTCTTCTAAACGGGATAACGTGTAAACGCTTCACCAATGCCATCGCCGTCACAACCCAGAACCACGCTTTTGTACGGGCGAAAATGCACCATTGAGGGAACGGTCTTAACTGTCAAGACACAATGCAAGTATAAGATTCTTTGGTACTCTTTATTCCGTTTCTTTCATCCATCGCGGACATATCGTCCATCAACCGCTTTTGTCACTCTAGGCAGAGAATAATCCGAAACTCTTAGTTTGACGTTTATTCTCAACAAGGGTGTTTAAATGATAAGGTAGCCTGGCGATCGCTAACTTTCACTGCCAATTTATAAATCTTTTTTTTGCAATTCCATCAATAGATAGGTGTTGAACTCGTAATAGCCTCTCACTGATGCAGAATAAGCATCACGTAATTCTGTATTAGTGATTTTGGCGCGTAAATCTTCAATTATTTCAATAGCTGCTTGAATATATGTTTGGGCTGATTGTAAATTACCCCGTCTGTATTCTAGGGAAGCCATGTTAGAGAGAGTGAGGATTTCCCCTTTTCTGTCCCCCACTACACGGCGTATAGATAAAGCTCGGTTGAAGTGTTTGAGTGCTTCTTCTGTTTCTCCTAATGAGAGGTAGACTTTGCCAATATTGTTGAGGGTGGTGGCTTGCCCTGTTCTATCCTCCACTGCGAGGAGTATTGGTAGAGCTTGGTTGTAATATTTGAGTACTTCTTGTGTTTCTCCCAAATCGTCGTAGACTAAGCCAATTTGATTGAGGGTTTCGGCTTCCCGGCTTTGCTCATCAAGTTTTTGCCAAAGCTTCAGAGCTGCTTGGTATTTACCAATTGCTTGTCGCAGTGCTTCTGCTGTTCCTTGTTGATAAAACTGCATTCACTCTTGAAAAAGGCGTTTCGCAGCAGCGCGAGTGGTATCTTGTTGAGTGGTTTGCTGTGCTATCTGCAAGCCTTGGTTTTTCGGTGTCGCCGCCACAGCATCAGCAAACATTACCGCACTCAGCAATAAAGTTAAACTGTAGCGGGTAAACTTTGCGAGAAACCACCAGCAAATTCCCTGATTATTTGCACTCCCCATGATTTTTCAGTCTCAATCAGTAATTATTAGACCTCTTGTGTGAATGTTAGAAAACACGAATTTTAAGTCTCGCGCATACCGCAAGCGGAACTCGCAGAGTAGGCACAAAGGAGCAAAGATGACAAAAATTACGATACTACAGCAAAGTCTAATGGAGTCAGCAGACGGATTCGGGCTAAAAGTCTGTGTTTGAGTGAAATAATGACGATACTGATTGCATTTCATCAAAATCACTACCGGAATTTTAAGCATTTTTATTTGAATCATGTCAAACAGCAATGGAGTTGTGCTTTTCCAGCAGTGCCAAGTTATCAACGATTCATTGAATGGATACCATCAACCTTGATACCTTTGTGCGTTTACCTGAAGCATTGTTTTGGAAGTTGTACGGGTATCGGTTTTATCGATTCGACGAGTCTCAAAGTCTGTCATAACCGTCGGATTTCTCAACATAAAGTATTTGATGGTTTAGCCGCTCGTGGTGAAGTAGTTCCCATCTTGGCGGTTTCCGGCGATGGGAAACTACTGAACCCGATTAACCCGAACTCAGGTTATAGTACTTACAAATAATCTAAGTTGGCTGTATTCCTTAGCTAAATGCTTAGTTTAGTGCTACACAGCCGTAAAAAATTACTTTTTACAATAGATTACAGGTGAATGAGGTACACATTTTCTGCAAACAGCCATATACTGGGATGCTTTCAAGCCTGTTCCCTATTGCCTACTCTATCTGATAAAGAATAGGAAATACTCATCAAATAAGGATGTTTCTATTGTTATTGCTTATAAAAAAGCAGCAGAATCATCATCCAAAAATAGCATCGCTTGTGGCTGTTGGCGTAGGATAGAAGCCGGACAGCTAGTAGTTATAGGCTTTTGTAACATCTGTTTTACTACCTGCGCTTTGCGTTTTTCGGGTGCTAAACAGATAATTTTTTTTGCGGAACAAATTAAAGGAAGACTAACAGTAAAAGCGTACTGAGGAACGCTGTCGAGATTGGGAAAGTGACCAGTATTTACTTGTTGCTGGCGATTTAGATTGTCTAATTTTACCAACTTCACACTGTAAGAATCTTGAAAATTGGCTACTGAGGGATCGTTAAAAGCTAAATGTCCATTTTCACCAACACCTAAACAGCATAAATCAATTGGCTGGGCTTGCAATAGTTTAGTATAGCGATCGCACTCAGACAACGGCTCTAAGGTATCACCTTCTATATAATGAAATTGCTGCGGATCAAGCTTTTTTTCCACACGTTCGCGCAGATAACGCCGGAAACTAGCAGGATGTTCCGCAGTAATACCTAAATATTCATCTAAATGAAATAGAGTAATTTTTTGCCAATCAACACCACCCAACCCTATCAAAGCATCAAGAAACTTGAGTTGGGAATTACCTGTTGCCAATAAAACTGCTGCTGTATTCTGCTTTTCCAGGACATTCGTTAAATATTTAGCTGTGATTTGTGCAACATCCTCAGCCATTTCAGCCTCAGTATTGTAAATCTGCACCTGTAAATCATCAACACGAAAAAATTTTTTGGCAGCTACCATTTTTTGAATTGTGAATTATGAAGTATGAAATGTTGTTGGCGAACACATCAACCGCAGATTGGAGATTTTTCGCATCCTCAAACAATAATATTGTAATCGCAGAAAATTAAGTGGTAGTCAAATTAACTTTGCTCCTCACATCATTAAAATTGCGATCGCTATCTATAGGAATCCGGTTTGATTAATGAATATACTTGTGCAGTCAGGCAAGAGGCAACAGTAAAGAAGGCAGGTAACAATACACTGATTTTTTTCAAAAATCTAATATGAGTCCTATAGGTGACTTGCCTTCTATAGCAAACCGTGTAGGAGTCCAAACAAATCTCTTGCCTGCCCCCACGACTAGTTTGTAAATTAAGTAGGATTCCTATATTAAACATAGGACTTACTTTGGGAATAGATACTTTATTTACTGACTGTTTCGTTTGGTAGAGTAAGTTGGATTAAAGAATGGTTAAATATAAACTAAATACATTGAAAAGTAATTTGAAATTATTAGTTATATGCAAAAGATTTATGGAAATACTCAAGGCATCAGAAACAGCCACCTTAAACAATTACAACATCTTTATGAAGAACAGCAACCAGGAGATAGATTTATTACGCCGGAATTTGCTCAAACTTTAGCTGCAATTACAACAGCTATCCATCAACCGATTTGCTGTTATATTAATCGGCGTGGAGAAGTAATTAGAGTTGCTATAGGGACACCAAATAAAACTCAAATTCCATCAGAAGAATTACCGCGACATAGCGCAGAACGCTTGAGCCGGATACGTTGTATTACTACTCAATTAAAACCAACAGCCCCTGATACAGCAGCATTAATTGCCATGTTGCGCCAGCGTTTAGATGCCCTTGTAATTTTAAACGTTGCTGATGGTCAAATCGAATCAACTTTTTTAGCAAATCTTGTCCCTAATACAGAAACACCTTGGATAATTTCACCGCCCCTAAGTTTAGATGATTTATCTGAAGAAGACCTTAACGATTTAGTTTTGGAATGGGAAGAAGAAATTGCCGACGCAGGAGGATTTTTATCCCAAGATATTGTTTCTGGCCAAGATAAAGTGCTGCTGGTGGGAGTGCAGACTAACGATGTTTCTCCCCAACGGTTTGAAGATGGACTTGCAGAACTGGTGCGGTTGGTAGATAGTGCTGGAGGAATTGTACTAGATACAATGCGGCAAAAGCGCGATCGCCCACATCCGCAAACAGTAGTTGGAACCGGAAAAGTTTCCGAAATTGCCCTTTTAGCCCAAAAATTACAAGCTAATTTAATTGTTTTTGACCGCGATATTTCGCCATCCCAAGCCCGTAACTTAGAAAAGGAAATTGGTCTGCGAGTTGTTGACCGCACAGAAGTAATTTTAGATATTTTTGCTCAACGGGCGCGCACCCAAGAAGGTAAATTACAAGTAGAACTCGCGCAACTCGAATATATGCTACCTCGGTTGCGTGGTCGTGGTCAGGAAATGTCGAGATTAGGCGCAGGGATTGGTACGCGAGGCCCTGGTGAAACTAAACTAGAGACAGAACGGCGAGTAATTCAACGGCGAATTACCCAACTTCAAGAACAAGTCAACCAATTACAAGCACATCGCGCCCGTATTCGACAGCAACGACAACAGCAAGAAATTTCTGTCATAGCGTTAGTTGGTTACACAAACGCTGGTAAATCAACATTATTAAATGTGTTAACTAACGCCGAAGTTTACACCGCAGATCAACTATTTGCCACCCTCGACCCGACCACGCGCAAAGTAGTAATTACAGCATCAGAAACTCAAGAACGCCGGACAATTTTGTTAACTGATACTGTTGGGTTTATTCACGAACTTCCACCACCGCTAATGGATGCTTTTCGCGCCACATTAGAAGAAGTAGTTGAGGCAGATGCTTTAGTTCATTTAGTTGATTTATCTCATCCAGCTTGGGAAAGCCATATTGCTAGTGTGCAAGAAATACTGAAGGAAATGCCAACAATTCCCGAAAAAAGTTTCATTACCTTTAATAAAATTGATCAAGTTGATAGCGAAACTTTAGCAAAAGCCCAACAAGAACATCCCCAAGCGATGTTTATTTCTGCGACTAAGCGATTGGGTTTAGAAACTTTTAAACAGCACTTGCTACAAATTATTGATGAATCTGTTGCGGTAATTTCGGCAGGATAAAATTTATAGAGACGTAGCATTGCTACGTCTCTACATATATACAGCACATTGCAGGTAAATGAGATACAGATTTTAAGAACAAAGCCATATACCAACAGGCTTTCACCCCTATTGCCTATTGCCTGTTTCCTGCTGTATGTATGATGATTAACGTGAAATGGAATGAAATTATGCGTTAGCGTCTGAAAATTAATAAATCTGTTGAAAACAAATATATATAGTAAGATTTGGTTAAATTATCGGGTTTATCAATCGTGAAGCTAATATACAATTTCTAAACTTGATTTACGAGTTGCAAAAGTTAGTTTACGAGTCGCAAAAGTTAGTTTATGAGTTGCAAAAGTTGGTTTACGAGTTGCAAAAGTTAGTTTACGAGTTACTCCGTAGGGTACGTTATGGACATTAGTCCTAACGCACCGAAAATTCTGAATGGTGCGTTGCGCTATGCGACAACGCACCCTACTGGCTACTGGCTGATCAGAATTAATGGGATAGGCCATTAGTGGTCTGCGGTGTCCAAGTCGGGCCTTTACAACGCGGCCCTTCTGCTGTCCAAATCAGCTTATCTAAACAGATTTGGCGCATAGTCATGTCTTTTGCCCAAGCATGATAGACGATATATTCAGTCTGACCATCTGGGCCAAGGACAATGGAGTTGTGGCCTGGGCCGATGACATAATTAGGAATCGACTTAAGGACGCGTGGCCCGGTTTCGTTACCCGCATCAGAGTAAGGCCCCATGACGCTATCAGCAACACCATAATCTACACCATAGGTATCGGTTTCCCAACGCCCACCGCTATAAAAACAGTAATACTTGCCTTCATGCTTGCGGACACAAGGCCCTTCTAAGGTATGCCAATCATAGATTTCGCCATACATTAGACGGTTAGCTAAAAACCTTTGCCAATCGGAACGCGCCCGCAAAACAACTTTTTCTTCGCCTGCGAGTTTTGTCATTGTTACGAGTCGGTCTACACAAAGTGCAGTACCAGCACGTACACTACCGTCCGCATCTAAAAAATCACGGGCGTAAAACAGATACCACTGTCCATCATCATCACAAAATGCGTGCGGGTCGATCGCAAAGGAACAGGAAGTTGGATCTATTAAAGATTCGCCAATATCTACATAAGGGCCTAATGGTGTGTCACTGGTAGCCACCCGCAACTGATGACGTTTGTCTTCGTGACCGACCGAATAGTAGAGATAAAATTTGCGATCGCAGTAAGCAATTTCGGGCGCCCAAAAGTTATCGCCTAGCGCGGGGTCTGGTCTTTCTAAGGCGTTACCCATATATTGCCAGTTCACAAAATCGAAGGAGCGTAACAAAGGAAAGACCCGCAATTTATAATTTGGATCAATATCTAACGCCTCTTCGATTTCGTCTACCATACCGGCGGCTTCTGCTGCGCCAGTCCCAATCGCATAATATATGCCCTCGTGCTGCCAAGCAAAGGGGTCGGCAAAATAGCCTTTATAAACAGGATTTGTATAAGTTTGCATTATTTCATACTTCAGACTTTTTGTATTAACTAGGTAAACAGAATTAAATGTAAAGTGCGAATCAAGTAACTCCGTTGATATCAACGGTTTACCTCCTGCCTTCTACTTAGTACTTAAAATTGATATAAGTTTCGACTTTCTCTTGGGGTAATTCCTCGACTACCTGACACCGGATCATTTGCTGCAATTCTTGTGGCAAACTCTCATAGTAATCACGCGGGAGAGTCAAATCTACCTTTGGTGTATGCAACCAATGCATAGCGTAGCCCATGACAACCATTGGTCTTGGCTGGTTTGTCCGATTAGGGGAACCTCTGTGTAATGCTAAAGGCGATCGCACAATTACATCACCCGGCTGCATATAAAAAGATTCCATCGGGATTTCACCACTAGCAATCTTTCTCAAACTTTCTTCACGTGGTAGCAAATGAGTACCACGCGCCATTTGAAACGGGCCGTTTTCTGCTGTTACTTCCACTAACGGAAAGTTGACCGCTAAGGCATAAAGTGGAGTTACTATCTGATCGCTAAATAGTGGGCGAAAGTCTCGGTGAGTTTCTTGATAATCTGAACCCTGCAATGGTAGATCAACTCCCATTTGAACCATCACATATTCTTGATAAAACACGCGCTCAAGAATACCCATAATTACTGGGTTAGCAAAAACTGATTGATTAGCAAATGGAGCAACCCAAGGCAAAGTTAGATAATAACGGGCAACTTCACGCGGAGCTAACCCACCGGGTTGATTTTGGCGATCGCGAAATAACTTTTCAAAAGCTTGCGCCCACTCGTCAATCAATTTTTGCTCAAAAAGCTGAGGGATCAAACAAATTCCGTCTGTTTTTAATTTTTCGGCAAATTTATCTAGGTCGGTAGCTGAATATTTAGCCATGCCTCCTACACTTTGAATCATCGCTTTTATCCTCTTTAATTTCTGCTGTTAGAGTTAACTTTAAAGCGAACTCTAGCATTATTTTTTTATAATTGCTTGTCGATAATAGCGCATTATTTTCAAAGTTATACTGTTAAGTTTGATATCGTATTAAGAGATGATTTATAAAGTAAACCTTAAAATTTAGGGTGCGTTCAAGCAACGCGTAACGCACCAATATTATACGGTGCGTTACGGCTAGATATCATTTGGTAAAATTCTCAAATCCTGACATAGCCGTAACACACCCTACATTTTATGTTTTTTTAGGTTGAGCTATTTATCTACTGTGTTTTAGCTTCTGCTACTGCATTCTTGTCGCGCTTGCCCAGTAAGGTGCAAACAGCAGTCATAACTTCAGGGAATGCAAGCACTAATGACGCGATCGAACAAACTGTTGCAACCTGGCAATACTCACAATACGTACCACTTACTCTAGACGTAGTTTTAAGCATTAATACTTTCGGTAAATGCTAAATATAAAGAGTGATTTATCTAGATTTTGCTGCTATTGCCTATTGCCTGACTACACAAGTATGTTCAGTAATCAAACCATATTCCTATAGAGCAAATTTTATGATTGACTTTGAACCTTGGGATAAATTATTGCGGCAATATGTTGACCAAGACGGTCGCGTAAACTATGCTGCTTGGAAAACAGAGCAACCCCAAGTTTTGGCTGATTGGTTGTTAAGCCTCAAAGAATCCACTCTCAAATCTAACATCAACGCTCAGGAGAAATTAGCACTGTGGATTAACCTCTACAATGCGTTGACTATTTCCAGTATTTTAGAAAAATATCCATTGGACTCGATTCTGCCCAAAATTTTTGGGGTTCCTAACTGGCTAGGTTTTTTATGGTTCTTTCAGCGTCGAGTTTATTACATCTTTGGTCAGCATTACAGTCTAGCGCAAATCGAAAACCAAATTCTCAGAGATGAATTGCAAGAACCACGTATTCATTTTGCGATTGTTTGTGCTTCTGTAGGTTGTCCTTTACTCCGTCCGGAAGCTTACTTTCCTGAACAAGTTAATCAGCAGTTAGATGAAGATACTCATCGCTTTATTAATAATCCCCAAAAAGTGCGTTATGACTTTGATAGTCAAACGCTCTACAGCAGTAAAATCTTTAAATGGTATCGCCAAGATTTCTTAAAAGTTGCGCCTTCTATCCCTGAATACATTGATTCTTACTTAAAAATAGATGTGCCATTAACTGCGGCAACACCGATATCTTATCTGGATTATGACTGGAGTTTAAATCAGCGAATATCTTGATAAAACCGCTTGAGATAGTTAGTATCAACACCAATTCCCCATAAAATTCCGATGTAGAGGTAAATTGCTGTAGCTTTCCAACTACCCCAACGCGCAACCCGGCGATCGGAACTTTGAACGATGCGGTTAACCAGAACAATTCGTCCTTTTTGCGCCAATTTCAAGCATAAATCTCCATCCTCCATAATTGGTAGTGCTTCATTAAATCCGCCGCAATCCCAAAAGTCGCGCTGGCGACAAAACATAACTTGATCACCAAATAACAGACGCAATCCTTTAAAAAATAAGTAAGGTTTAAATACTAGCGGTGCATAGTAAGTTTTTAGGTAGTTATGTAGGGATATACCCCAGCGAGTGGTATGAGAGCCTGTCATTAAAGAAATAAATCCGCCACAAGCAACAGTAGGATCTGCCAAGGTGTTTTGGATAACAGCAGCAGCATCATCAGGAATCCAAGTGTCTGCATGGAGGAAACAGAGTATATCTCCGGTAGCAGCTGATGCTCCGTAATTCATCTGAATTCCACGTCCACGCCGATCGCAATCCAGAATTTGCACATTTAATTGTTTATGCAATGATTCCGCAACTTGTTTAGCGATCGCTATTGTTTCATCTTCGCTACCACCATCTACTACTATTACTTCTTTGACAGCTGGTTTTAATAAACCCAGTTGGCGCAAGGTACGCTCTAAACTAGCTGCTTCATTGAAAGTAGGAATAATAATCGAAACTTGATTCATACATTTCTTAAAATCTTGATTTTTATTCTTTCTGCTTAATCTCTATTGGTTTTAAACCAAATAAAAAACGTATAATATTTATACGTCTAACTAAGACCTCATACAAAGTACCTGTTAGCAAAATAGTTGCACTACTAATAATTAAAAACTTTTCTGGTATCCCCAAATTCCATTGCACTACATAAAAACCTAATGTTACCAAAACTGTCTGGTGCAATAAATAAAATGGGTAAGATGCTTGGGAAGTATATTGCAAAATGCCATTATTAAAGTTTAGATATCTTTGCCCTAATCCCACTAAAGCAATTACCCAACACCAAGAATTTACTCCTCGGAACATTTGATAAAAAATATATTTCCAAGAGTAACCACGGCTGGGAAGAAAATCACTTGCCTGCCATCCTAATAGCACAGACATCGTAATTATTGATATTCCTAGAATTAATTGGCGATTTTTTTGAATTGCTTGTCCAAACTCTGCATGAGAACAAAATATAAATCCATAGGCAAAGTAAGAGATATACAATAATACATTTGCCCAGTCATCGTAGAGATTTTGAAAACCAAACCATCTAGGACGCAATGCACCTTCAATTACAGCTAATGGTAGAGCAGGTAATAAAATAGCTCCTGGTTGTCTTAGAAAGTTTGCTACTTGAGAATACCAGAGTTGCTCTGTTTGTTTTTTTAAGAATGATAATAATGGCAAAGTGACCAAAGATATGACAAATAAATAAATCAAAAACCAAAGGTGCGCCCATTCAAAATTTCCTTGGGGTCGAATTCCATGAAAAAATTGTGGGTAAAACTGCACGTATGAGCCTGAATATTCATGATGGCTGAGACGGTTATAATAAACTTGAGGAGGAACTAATACTAAGGTTCCAAATATGAAGGGAATGAACAATCTACTGAAGCGATAGCCAATATACTCTCTAGCAGAGCGTAACTTTAAAGAAAACCAAGTAGCTGCTCCTGCAATAAAAAAGAATAATGGCATATGCCACTGATGGACAACAAAAATAAACCATTGAAGGGCAGAACTTAAAGAATTATTTTGAATATAAAATTCGCCTAATTCACCATGATAAAAAATTGCAGCAGCGTGAAAATAAATTAGCAGTAAAACTGCCAAAACTCTTAGCCAATCTAGGTCATAGCGTCGTTCATCGGTAATATTTATTTGTTCTAAGTTTTCTTTTAAATTCATTATTTAATTAAAAATAAAAATAATACATAAACTCAGTTAAGATTGGCAGCCATTTAAATTTAATGATTCTCAGCACGGTAACTATGTTTAAGAAAATTTCCCCAGATGGCATTGTAGGGATGCACAAGTTGTGATGAGTGTTCGTTATCTTTAAACATTGGTCGTTCTTCATTAGCCCACTGGAAAATACCACCACTCAAGTTAAAAATTTGGATAAAACCTTCTCTATCAAGTTGTTGGGCAACTTTGGCACTACGATACCCAACTGAGCAATATACAATGATTGGTGTGTTTTTTGAAACTGTCGAGAGTGCTGTTATGTCGGGTACAACAGGATCAATACGCACAGATGTTTTGATGTGACTGACTGCATATTCTGCTGGGCTGCGTGCATCAAGCACAAACGGCTGCTGTTTTGCAGAATCAGCTAGCCACTCGGCAAATTTTTCTGTTGAGATTTGATTAACAGTGGGAAAACTTAATCTGATCAAGAGTTTGAGTAAACTGAACGCTAATGATTGCAACTTTTTAAAATTTTACTGAATAATATAGGACTCATATTTGATTTTTGAAAAAAATCAGTACATATTTTTGGGGAAAACTATCTTCTTAAGACTTATGCATATTTAGCTACTCATAGCCAGTTTGGATAAATAAATTTTGTGATTTGAGCATTAAATACTTAAATTGTGTGCCTAAGATGTGAAAGATTTTAATCCTCAGGAGAGATATGGGAAACTTCGGGTAGGGTTTCTACCAATCAGTAGAATTTTTATGATAAAAATATTTATGATCATACAGTTAGCGATAAGTTTTATACATAATTGAAATTGTCATTCAAAAGACGGTTTTGATTTAAATAACAAACGCAACTAACTGCCACCTCCTTGGGAAACGTAGTGTATTGTTCACAATCGCTGCAATTTACTTAGATGAATTAGTGGCTCACTGTAGTGTGTCAGAACTTATTTATCAACTTCTCTATCAGATTTACTAATTAGTATTAATAGAGGAGAAATTTGCTGTGGAAACTTCACTTTTTAATATTGTTAAAATAATATGCTTCCGTCCCAAGAACATACTCTTTCCCTAGAAGCCAACCCTCTTCCTCCTATTCCTATTCAAGAAATTTCAGAAGATAGGACATTAACAGAAACAGTAATTTCTCCAAGTCCAAAACGGTTTTTAAAATTTGTTTCTAAACCAGAAATTAGGACGAGTCTCAAAGCATTAACTTTTGAGAGTATTTTCGCCACGATTTTTTATAGTATTATCGGTGGGGCATTGCTCAGTAATTTCTTGCTAGAGTTAGGTGCTGGGCCTGTAGAAATTGGTCTATTGGCTGCTATTCCGCAGGTAGTGAATCTACTCCAACCTTTGGGAGCATATTTAGTAAATCGAAGCGTTAGCTTTCGTAAGTATTCTATATCTATTTTCCTTCCGCCACGCTTGCTGTGGTTGATTCTTTTACCAGCAATTTGGCTAGTAAAATCATCTCATATCGCTGGGCAGCAAGTGGTGCAGTTGACCTTAGCAATTCTCTTAGGAGCTAATATCATTGAAGCTTTCGGTCGTGCGCCTTGGCTGGGTTGGTCAGCTGTGTTAGTACCTCAAAAATTAAGGGGGCGATATTTTGGCTTTCGCAGTAGCATTCTGGGTTTGACAAACTTTGTTGCTGTACCATTACTAGGTTTTGTGGTATCGGCTTGGCCTGGTGGAACACTCCAAGGTTACAGTGCAATTTTGTTTCTAGGAATTTTGCTTGGGGTAATTAGTGTAGGCTGTCAAATATGGATGGCTGATGTCAATCCTCAGCTGTTAAAGGTGGAGCATTCTGACACCTCAGAGTCAAAGCCCCAAAAGATAGATTTTAGCTGGCTCAAAGATACTAATTTTGTGAAGTTTGTACTTTACCTGAGTATTTGGTGCTTTGCAGTTAACGTCAGCGCACCTTTCTTTAACCTTTATCTGCTAGATAACCTGAATATAGATATTAGTGTGGTAACGATTTATCACGGTTTAGGTACTGCGGCGAATATGTTAATGCTGCTGTTGTGGGGTAAACTGGCAGACAGAATTGGCAATCGTCCGCTACTGATATTCGTAGGAGTTTTAGTGGCGGTGACACCTTTGCTGTGGTTGGCGGTAGGAAGTGATCAGATTTCTTTTTGGGTTTATTTACCGTTGTTGCACATATTAGCTGGTGGGACTTGGGCGGCGATTGATTTGTGTACAAACAATATGATGATGGGAATAGCACCGTTGCGTTACCAGTCTAATTATTTTGCGATCGCCGGAGCGGTTGCTGGTATAACTGGAGCAATAGGTATTTCAATGGGTAGCTTTTTAGCAACTCAGTCTGCTGCTGGCGGTTTGCTGGGGCTATTTGTCATCTCAGGCTTACTACGGATAGTTGCACTTTTACCTTTAGTTTTTGTTCAAGAGCAACGTTCTATCTCGTTAGGTCAGCTAATGCGCCTCCTATTGCCAAAGCAGTCACCAGATTTGGTTAAAGTAGAATAATTAGTTGTCACAACGAAGGCTCAAATCCCCGACTTTTTAGAAAAGTCGGGGATTTTTTCATTTAACAAAATATGCAGTTTTTGATCATCACGAATAGCATGGTAAAAATATAAATCCAAAATGGTATTACCAATTACAAGAGGCAAACAAATTAGCGACAATCTCAACTAATTCTTCTGGATCAACTGGTTTAGATACATGAGTCTGAAAACCCGATTCCAATGCTTCAACACAACTCTCGCGATCGCCAAATGCTGTTAAAGCAATAGCTAAAACTCGTCCGCCAGCATCTGGATTGAGTGTGCGTATTTTACGAATCAAAGTGTAACCATCTTCCTCAGGCATACTGATATCGCTTATTAAGATATCGGGTTGCAATTCAGGTAGCACTTTCAATGCTGCTACTGCTGATGGAACTGCTACGACAGTTGCTCCATCTGCTTCTAACACAGTAGTAATGTAAAAGCGGCTATCATCATCATCCTCAACTACGAGAATGCTTAAGCCAGCAAGTGGGAGAGGAGGTTGCATAACAAATAATATTTTATTTGTGTTTCAGGGATGCTGACAGAAAAAAGTAAAATACTCCGAATAATTCAAGCTCTAGCTTTGATGAGACTCTTAGACTCACCAAATAAGGTCATTTATATAAGATAGACCCAACTAATCCACTAACTATCAATATACCTTTTTTAGTAGGCCCATAGCTAGATGTACTTTCTCACAGTTGGAGCGAACTTAGTAATAAATACGTTTCAGCTAGAATATTTATGAACACTGAAAGCTTTAAAAATTCTCAAACTACTGAGACTGCCATGCGGCATGAAAGTAAAGAGGAACTCAATCAAAAAACTGCTGCACAATTTGGGCTTAGTATTGCCTTGGGTGTTATAACAATTATCCTTGTTTCTGCAACTGCTTACTTTGGATTGATCCGCTTTTAAATAAATTAAACTTTTTGAGATTTTAGATTGAAAATTCCAAATCTAAAATCTCAATTTAAGTAGCAGGTAACTCTGTTAAAGAAGTTTCTGGTAATGATGGACGCAAACACAAATATACTAATGGCCCAAACAAAGGTACAAGAGCAACAGCCCAAAAAATACGTTTATCTTTAATTACCCGACGTGCCATATCATTATCCAGTAATGAAGTAATCGGAAATATTAAGCACATCAGTAGAAAGTCGAGACTAATCAGGTGAACAAAAAGTCTTTGTAAAAACTGCTGAATGTAATCTGTCCAATTTCCAGTAATTATTGCATAACTCAATAAAGCAACATTAGCAACCAGCAAACTAACTCCTGTCTTTCGTCGCTCAAATATTAAAAGCCACTTATCTTTTATGCCGTAAAATTCTTGATTAGACTGCCGAAAAATTAAATAAGGTAAAAGACAAATCACACCTGTAAAATTTGAACCAATAAAATAAGGCCAAGCGCGAAAGTTCTGCATTCTACCATCAGCAAACATTAAGCAAGCGTAAATCATTGGAAAAATACCCATTAAGCAAAATATTGTTGGGATAATAGCGTTAAGTTTATGCCATTGACGTGTTAATAGCTTTGTTCCTATAGCCCATGTTTCTGGTTGATCAACTGGTGCTAATAATATTGTGTATATAACAAATCCTAGCCAGATAATCAAAAGAAAAACTTTTCTGATCATAAGATTTATGGAAGTGTATTTTCTGTTAAGGTTAAAAATATAATTTATCTTATGTTGTAAAGTCAGCTAAATAGCGATCGCCTGTTATTTAGGTTTTACATAAATATTGCTAAGATACATTGATTAAAGCTTCTATTTGTATTTAACTACATACTCCCTAAGCAGGATTCACCTCTCTCTCATCAGCAGGATGGAATACTGAAGAAAGTCCATCACCTTAAAAGAGTAATTTTTGAAAAAATTCTTCATTAAGAGGCTTAAAAATGACAGCTACAAACGAAAAAAATAAAATTCGTTATGCAGTAGTTGGTTTAGGTTGGTTTGCTCAAGAAGCCGCCTTACCTGCATTTGCTAATACTGAAAATTCTGAATTAGTTGCTTTAGTTTCTGACGATCCTGCAAAACTCGAAGAACTTAGCAAAAAGTATGGTATTCAACATACTTATTCTTATGACGAATATGAAGACTGTCTGACCAGTGGTGAGATTGATGCTGTTTATATTGCATTACCCAATCACCTACACTGTGAGTACACTGTACGAGCAGCTAATCAGGCTATCCATGTGCTGTGCGAAAAGCCAATGGCCGTCACAGATAAAGAGTGCGAGTCCATGATTAAGGCGACAAAAGATAATAATGTCAAACTAATGATTGCTTATCGCTTGCACTTAGAACCAGCCAACTTGCAAGCTGTAGAAATTGTGCGATCGCAGCAAATCGGTGAAGCGCGTCTTTTCAACTCTGTGTTCTCTCAACAAGTAGTAGACGAAGGTAATATTCGTTTACGAGATGTTACAGGTGGTGGAGCAGTCTACGACATCGGTATTTACTGCCTTAATGCAGTACGCTATTTATTCCAAGATGAACCAACCGAAGTATTTGCTGTAGCTGCCAGCAAAGGAGAACAACGCTTCAGCGAAGTAGAAGAAATGGCTACCGTTACCATGCGCTTTCCCAATGAACGCCTCGCAACATTCACCTGTAGCTTTGGAGGAGCAAAAGTTTCTACTTACCAAGTCGTGGGAACTAAAGGCGATTTACGGCTAGAACCTGCCTATACATGGCATGGAGATATCAAGCACTACCTCACCATTGATGGTGAAACCCAAGAGCGTACTTTTGAAAAACACGACCAGCTAGCCGCCGAATTCACATATTTCTCCGATTGCATTCTGCAAAATAAAGACCCCGAACCATCTGGAACAGAAGGATTGAACGATGTTCGCATCATTCAAGCGATCTACCAATCCATTGAAACAGGTCAACCTGTGCAAGTGCAAACTCTCGAACGCTCTCAACGTGCTACATCAGAGCAAACTATTGAACGTCCAGCCAACGAAGAGAAGCCAGAGCTAATCCATGCTACTGCACCTTCCGGCAATTCTTAAAGCAGCCTCATAAGCTGTTACACACATAAGCAGTTTAGACCGCAGAGGGGCAGGGGAGCAGGGGAGGCAGCGTGTTGCGGGGGTTCCCACGCCACATACTTCAAGTCGGCAGTGCCTCCCCGTTGTAGCGACTGCCGTGAGCAGAGGAGAGGATTTGAAGTTTTTCCCCACAATTTAAATTGTGCAACTTGTAGGCGCATTAGCTTACCATCTCTGCATCTAGGTTAAGGTGAGTTCGTTGACAATTCCCCGCCGTAATGGGCGGGGAGATTCTTCCTTCATCCAACATCGCCTCTAAAAGCAGTGCCTTTAGACGGTCTTACACCTTGGCAGTCCGTGTAGGAGATTCAAACAAATCTATAGCCTATTGCCTATTCCCTATTAACTGCCCACATAAGCAGTTTGTAAATCAAATATGATTGCTCTATCAACAAAACACTAAGATTTATTTGCCAGAACAATATTTATTAATATCACTGACTATTGCACTTTCCTCGCTACTGCTCTTTTTCAGAGTTAATAAAGAGGCATTTGCGGCTTTTAGATTTTTTTTATCAATAGCGGCTGCTGTATCCCTTAACCCCTTTGTAGTATCTTCGTAGAGTTTAACAAAGCGTGATTGAAAACTTTGCAATTTCTCATCTTTGATTTCTAATGCTTTCATTTCGTTAGTAATTGGGTCTATTTTACTAGCCACTTCTGTTAATGCTTTCGACCCTTTCTGAGGCTGGGGATTTTTACTGAATGCTTGACTTAGCGTTACTGCTTGATTTGCAACTTTTATCATTTTATTACATTGAGCAACTTTACTTTCACCGCAGCCTGTAAGTATTACTGAAAGCGTAGCAGTAAATGTAAGCATAGCAGTTTGTTTAAAAATACGTTGCATTTTTAAATCTCCTAAATATATTGAAAGTAGGAGGCATAAAAATCTAAGTTAGAAACAGCAAAAATTTTGTTAAAAAATCATGTAATTTTTGCTGCTAAATTGTTTTTAGCCCTGATAAGTTATACTGCATGATTTTTTGTATGCGTATTAAACGCTGCTAAATTAATAAAAGTTTATAATTTTTGAATATAGAAAAATAATTTTGACGAATTCAGATCAAAAATTGAACAATTAATGGATATACTTGGCGATCACATCCGTCAAGAAGAAAGCACTATGTTTGCTGCGATCGATAGAAATTGCAGCGACATTCAAAAAGAGCAAATGTCTACTGACTTCAAAGCTACTAAGAGCAAGATTCAGCAGGAGATGTCAGTTTCTATACAATAGTAGCAAACATATTCGCAGATTGCTGCGTTAACGTATCTGGCAGCATCTCATACTGTCAGACCTAATTTAAAGAGGCTAAATTAAAAAAAATATTCCAATTTAGCAATTCCATTAAGAACGCCCATCATGCTCTGCGAAAAAATTACGGGAAACAAACCAAGTTGTATAACCAATTCCAATAAGCTCAAAAAATGTAGGAGCGAAAGGAATTTGTCTTACACCATATAATACAGCTAACACCAATCTCAGCCCAATATTCATTAATACAATAAAAGCAAAGCTCACAACTGGCAGCTTATATTCATAAGTAAATTCAACTATATTTTGGGGTAATTGCTGCAAAACATCAGAAATATTTCTGCCAAAATCTGCGCCTTGATTATTCGATATCTCAGTATTTGTTAGTTTGGCTAAACTTCCTGGCTCTGAATCTTGAATTGTCACTATGTTTTTAGCCAAGCTAGGTTCAGCGTATTCTTTTTGTTGAATTTGAGTTTCCATAATTTTCTACAGCAATAATTTAATGTAGAGGCGACAATACTATTTCTGCATTTTTTGGCTGATTATTCATCGGCCAATTGGTATAAAACTATTTCAAACTCGTATTCGCAAGAAAAAACCCCAGCTAAACCAACTAGGGTAGGAAAGAAAGAGAAGGATAGAATGACGATTAGAAAACTTGAGCAGTTGAGATGGAAGAACTTACTATTGTTGATCTACTTATCGATAAGTAACTCCTGATAATATGTAAAATTTTGGAAATGTATTGGACAACTATTCAATATTAGAAATAAACAATGTAGATATCAAAGCGTAACTAGCAAAAAAAATTACAGCAGGTAACATATAAACCTCCTTTTTCAGGAAAGCCTTAATCAAAAATTCTATAGTTTTAATTTATCAGATGCTTTAAATGCTAACCTCTGCTTAAAAGCTTATATTATTCAAAGTCTATAGGAAGATTAGGATTGAGAAATGATGATTTGTAGCCAGCATGAGCTATATCTAAGGAATTATTTAACACTATATTTATTTAGTAAGGTATAATGAAGTCTTTAACATTATAAAATTACCAAAGCTTTTATAACTTACTTTTCCTTGGGTAAAATACTTGGTTGAAAAAGGTAGCCACAACCTCTTGCTGTCACAAGTAATTTTGGGTTGTTGGGGTCGTCTTCTAACTTGCTTCGTAAGCGATAGATATGCACATCTACCACACGGGTATCTACATGGTCTTCTGAGGTATAACCCCACACTTGCTGCAAAATTTCACTCCGAGAAAAAACTTCTCCAGCATGGTTAACTAACCACTCTAGCAAGCTAAATTCTACACCAGTCAACCGAATGCGCTCATTATCTTTATAGACTTGTCGCTTGTTCGTATCAATGATAATTTTGCCAATATGCATTACTCCAGGAATAGAAACCGTATTTGTTCTAGTTTTTTTTAGCCGTTGTAGCACTCTGGCAATTCGAGATTCTAGTTCTCTGGGCGAGAATGGTTTCACCATATAGTCATCAGCACCCATTTCCAGCCCAGTGATGCGATCTGATATATCGCCCAAGGCTGTTAGCATAATAATTGGGACATCTGATTGCTTACGTAACTCTTGACATACTTCGTAGCCATCCAACCTTGGCATCATTACGTCTAACACTACTAAGTCAGGATCACAAGAGCGAAAAATTTCTAAAGCCTCTTCTCCGTTACTGGCTGAGACTACATCATAGCCAATCATCGATAGGCGGGTTTTTAATATCCGACGAATACTAGCTTCGTCATCTACCACTAATATTTTTTCTTTATTAGTTTCCAACTTAGTCAACGTTCCTTTATGACGAAAACTTTTTACCTACTACTATCGCTCTCAAAGCCAAGAAAACCTATATTTTTATCCTAATTTTGAAGATGTGATTATTAGGATTAGGGTTATCTACTAACTTTTGAGGATTCATCCTTTTAGGATGATTTTTATACTGTCTTTTTATATTATACTCAATTACTAGTAATAGGTAGATGTTAATTCGCCAATAACTGACTAAACTTAGATTTTCACACAAAAAACGAGTAATGGTGTGTATGTTATTTAAAATTAAATGTGCGCGTTTGTCAGTGTAGAAAACCGAACTTTTGAATGCTTATTTTCACGATTTAGTTTACTGATAATTAGGATTTTACTTAGACTACCAAAACTCTTTAAACAGTGGCAGCCTTGTTTTTGTACTGATTAAGCTAGTTGTAGCAAGTTACTTGGCTGGAGAGATTGCTGCCTTTTTATTTGCCCGCGGGGATGGGCCTATGGATACTCTAAATTTTAAGCTTCCGTGCGTAAGTCCTAAAATGGATATAAAAATAGGGAAAACCGTGGCTTTCCCTAGATTACTAATTACCTACTAAACTCCCATATTTAGTAGCACTAGCTTTTAGCTGTTTTAATTGCTTACTACTATATTAGTAAAGCTGTTTTTTATAAAAAACTTCCGGCTAAAGTCACAAATATAACCATGACTTTAGTCATAACTTAAGCTTATAAAATAGTGTTAACTTATAATAAGTTAGGCTCCAAAATTCGATTTTTATGGAAATTTGTAGCTAAAAATTAGAAATTTTAGATTAGCTCAATTTTGTATGTGTAGATTAATTGGCTATCTTGGTAACAGCATCAGATTAGATGAGTTGTTATATCAACAAGAGCATTCTCTTTACAATCAAAGTTTTAACGCTTTGGAATTAAAGTCTGGAGCAATATGTGCAGATGGAGTTGGTGTAGGTTGGTACGATGAAACAGGTAAACCATTTATTTACCGCAATACTATCCCACTATGGAATGATCCGAATCTAGAAGAGTTGAGTCAATACGTACAATCTGCTTGTACTGTAGGTTATGCCCGACTAACAGGGATAGGCGAGTCGCTTGATATTAGTAACTGCCAACCATTCCGCAGTGGAAAGCTGTTGTTTGTCCATAATGGCGAGATATCTAACTTTAAACAAACACTCTACAGGCCTATACGTGATAGCCTTTCTGATTCGACATACCATCTGATTAAAGGTATGACAGACTCGGAACATATCTTCGCCTTGTTAGTAGAAATTTGGCAGTCGTCTCCGGATAACACACTTTTGTCAGCCCTACGTGCTACGCTACAACGATTGACTGACTTGGCTCAAAAATACGACACCAGCTTTAGTGCCAACATAATTGTTAGTGATGGTCAAGCAGTTGCAGCAGTTCGTTATGCCTATGATATGCCAGCACCTACTCTTTATTGGTATTCCAATCCTGTGAACCAATCAAACCAAGTTATTGTGGCTTCTGAACCTTTATTCAACCAAAATTGGATAGCTTTTCCTGAGCAAAGTTCTCTATTTGTACAAGCAGATTCATTAGTTCCAATTGTTAGCCATTTAGAAAACTTGGCTTAATTTTATGAGCTACTAGTGCGATCGCTCATAAAATAAAGTTTGCACAATATTTGTGAATAACTGCTAAATATGCTGTTATTTAGCAGTTAATTAAATCATTATTCAAAGTTTTTGTTAAGTCAAACAAAAATATATCCAAAAAATTAGTAATATACTGTATATAATCAATCTTTAGATAGATGAAAAATTAATCATTTTTCAGAGAATATTTTCACTCAACAAGTCAAATATTTAGTCTAATAAAAGTTTATCAGGAGAATCATTTATGAAATTTAAAACCGTATGTGCAAGCATAGCGGTCACTACATCTATTGCTACTAGTATGATATTTTTTCCCCAAGATTATGCACAGGCACAACACAGACCAACTCAAACCAAACAGGTGAATTCCAAAACCTCAACGTCTTTAGAAATTAAATGGGTTTTGGGATTTATCCCCTTACCTATGTGGATTAGAAATTCAAATTCTTTAAGTAGATCAAATAACTCAAAACTAATAACTACAACAAAACAAGGATATAAACATAAAGAAGTTCCTGTGCCTGTCTTAATACCAGGATTAGTGGCTTTTGGTGCAGGCTTAATCAGAAAACATCGCCAAGATAAGAAGCAAGTGGATATGTAAAAAATTATTTCATTACTGCTCGAAGGTCAGAAGTGAAACACATATTACGTTCTCGCTGTCATATATTTACATTATTCATAAACATTTAGATAACTCATCTTAAGCAAGTACTGATTTTAAAGTATTTGCTAATTTTTTTATCAGGAGGAGATTTTAATTCATTTGAATAAATCTAAAAATTATGGTTGTACAATCAAAAAAATCGTGCAAATATATTTAGCCAAAAAACACAATCAAATTGTTTTTGCTGGTTTGCTTGTAGGTGCCTACTATTACTTAATTTTTTGGTTAAAGACTTTAATACAGTTCTTAATTAGTGGTAGTTCATTTCCATTGTTAACAGTTACTGCGGCTTATTTGGGATTACAAGAGTTATGGCAGCAGAAAAATCAACTGGCAAACTTAAATCCTGCAACTATGCAACGAAGGCTTGGCCATAGTTTGATTTTATTTGGAGTTGGTCTTTTCCCTTTCAGTCTTAACAAAGGTTGGTCTCAAGCATTAGTTTGGTTAGTAATTTTAGTAGGTATTTTCTTTAGCACTTGGGGGCTGAAGTTCTTTAAATACTATTTACGTCTAATTGTCTTGATGGTTTTAAGTATCTATCCTGGTATTTTCTTTTTACCAGCATATATATGGGAAGCCTTGACTCCTGAAAGAACAATGGATTACATCCAAGCTTGGAGTGCTAATTTAGTACTTCAGGTCATCGGTTATCCAAGCAGTGTAGATGGAACATTGGTGAAATTACCCACAGGTAGTGTGGAAATAGGATGGGGTTGTAACGGATTTGAGTTGATAGTTTTGATGGTTATAACTAGTCTGTTAATAGGCATTGCTTACAGACTCAAGGGCTTTCAGATATTAAAAATCAGTTTTTTAGGATGCATTCTAGCTTGTACTTTCAACACGGCGCGCATTGCACTATTGACAATCTCTGTAGCTTATTGGGATGAAGAAACATTTAATTTTTGGCATGACGGTTTAGGAGGGCAAATCTTTTCCGCAGCCATGTTTACAGTATTCTATTACCTACTTATTAAAATGCAGCTACTAGATTTTGATCACAAATCTAAGCTGCAATAAATAGGGCGATCGCCATTAACAAAAGACGCAAAGGCACTCATAAAATTCTCTGCGCCTCTGCGTGACGGCAGTCGCTATAACGGGGAGCCACTGCGTTGGGCGGCTTTGCCGACTTGAAGCAAGTGGCGTGGGAACCCCCGCAACGCGCTGCCTCCTCTGCGTGAGATATTTAATTATTTACACCATCTCAGATGAGGTTTGCACCACTGGCTGCGGCTGTGGCTGGAACATGAACAAGGAGTAAACTACATCTCGGCGGATGTTGACCATCATATCCAAGAAGAGTTCGTAACCTTCACTCTTGTATTCAATCAACGGGTCTTTTTGACCATAACCACGCAAGCCTACAGACTCACGCAAAGCATCCATCTGTTGCAGGTGTTCTCGCCACAGGGTATCAATGCGCTGCAATATGAAGAAGCGTTCCGCTTGGCGCATCAGTCCGGGTTGAACTTGGTCAATTTGTGCTTCTTTTAGGTCGTAGGCAATTCTCACCTGCTCGTGTAGGAATGCCTTAATCTCGGTGACAGACATATCCTCTAGCTGACTTGCCTGCATATCTGATAGCAAGTAGACAAATTCTTTGACTTTATCAACCAGCTTTTCTAAATCCCATTCTTCTGAGGGTAAATCTGGGTTGATGTAATAGTCAACGATGTCGTCCATCGTTTTTTCTGCGTATTTGATTACTTGTTCTTTCAAGTCTTGACCTTCTAACACCCGACGACGTTCGGCGTAGATGGCGCGACGTTGGTTGTTCATTACCTCGTCGTACTCAAACACCTGTTTCCGGATGTCGTAGTAGTAGGTTTCGACTTTTTTCTGTGCGCCTTCTAAGCTGCGGGTAAGCATTCCCGACTCGATGGGCATATCTTCTTCGACTTGGAAGGCATTCATTAACCCAGCGACGCGATCGCCACCAAAGATCCGCAGCAAGTTATCTTCTAAGCTGAGGAAGAATCTTGTCGAACCAGGGTCGCCTTGTCTGCCGGCGCGTCCCCGCAACTGGTTATCAATCCGCCGTGATTCGTGGCGTTCTGTACCAATTACGTGCAAACCACCGATTTCGACAACGTTATTATGTTCGTTGCTGGTGAATTCTTCATATTCGTGCTTGACACGATTGTAAGCTTCCCGCAATCTCTGAATTACCGGGTCTGTGGTGGGGGCTTTTTCCGCAGCTACCGCAACCTTATCTTCGGCTTCTAGTTCTGGTAAACTGCGCTCTCCGTATTCCCGCACTGCAAATTCTACTGCTTCTTTTAACAGTTTTTCTGTTTCTTTTGACAGTTGGGTGGGGAAAATTTCTGGCGAAGCTTTCCAAGTTTTCACTTTTTTCCCAGGTGTAAAACCTTGGCCGCCACCATGTCCTGTAGGCATACTACCGCTTGCCCTTTGCACACCAAACACATCTTCGTCTTCTGGTTGGACGATGCGCGGCATGAAATATTCACGCAACTTCAGACGCGCCATGTATTCGGAGTTACCACCCAGGATGATGTCTGTACCTCTACCAGCCATGTTAGTAGCGATAGTTACAGCACCTCGGCGACCTGCCTGAGCCACAATTTCTGCTTCCCGTTCGACGTTTTCTGGTCGAGCGTTTAACAACTCATGGGGAATGCCTGCTTGTTTCAGCAGTTGGCTGAGATATTCTGATTTTTCGACACTAGTGGTTCCTACTAACACAGGTCTGCCGAGTTCGTGCATTTCGGCACATTCTCTGGCGATCGCGATCCATTTACCCGCTTCTGTTTTGAAAACCATATCCGACAAATCTTGTCGTCTTCTGATTCTGTTGGTAGGAATTACACTTACTTCTAGTTTGTAAATTTTTTCAAACTCAGCTTCTTCTGTCTTTGCCGTTCCTGTCATTCCGCCGAGTTTGGGATACAGCAAGAACAAGTTTTGGTAAGTAATTGTTGCTAGAGTTTGGGTTTCCGGTTGAATTTCTACGTGTTCTTTGGCTTCAATGGCTTGGTGTAGACCATCACTCCACCGCCGCCCCGGTAGCACCCGCCCAGTAAATTCATCTACGATTACTACCTCGCCATTACGGACGATATAGTTAACATCCTTCAAGAACAGTTCTTTAGCTTTAATCGCATTAAATACAAAGTGCGCCCAAGGATCTTCTGGGTCGAATAAATCTGTAACACCTAAAAGCTCTTCTGCTTCGGCAAAACCTTCATCTGTCAATAAAACGTTACGAGCTTTTTCATCTACATCGTAATGCTCATCTTTTTTCAAGGTGAGGGCGATTTCCGCAGCTTGGAGATATTTTTCTGTAGGTCTTTCTACTTGACCGGAAATAATCAGTGGTGTCCGCGCTTCATCAATTAAAATCGAATCTACTTCGTCGATGACACAATAATTAAACGTGCGTTGCACTACATCAGCCATTGACGTAGCCATGTTGTCGCGCAGGTAGTCAAAGCCTACTTCACTATTAGTAACGTAGGTGATGTCACATTCGTAATTCTTTTGGCGTTCACTGGGAGTCATGCTCGCCTGAATTAGTCCCACACTCAGCCCTAAGAAGCGATGCACCTGTCCCATCCACTCCGCGTCCCGGCGAGCTAAGTAATCGTTGACAGTAACGACGTGAACACCTTTACCTGTGAGAGCATTTAAATAACTTGGCAAAGTTGCTACCAGGGTTTTACCTTCCCCAGTTTTCATTTCCGCAATTTGTCCACTGTGCAGGATGATACCGCCTAACAGCTGGACATCAAAGTGGCGCAAACCTAAGACTCGCCTTCCTGCTTCTCTGACCACGGCAAAGGCTTCTGGCAGAATGTCATCTAGGCTTTCGCCTTTAGCAAGACGCTGTTTGAACTCTCCAGTTTTACCTTTTAAATCCTCATCAGAAAGAGCTTTAATGTCTTCCTCTAAGAGGTTAATTTCCGTGATGTAAGGTTGGTATTTTTTTAGCTTCCGAGCGTTGGGATCGCCCAACAAGAGTTTTAACATGGCGGTTATGGAACTAAATCAAGGGGGATGGGAATTAAAGCTTTGGGATTGATTATAAGAATTTAACCTAATCCAGCCATTTTATTGGCAGATGAGTAGGAAATGAGAATTGACTCAAGAAACGAGAAAACGTAGCTCAAGTAAGTCTACTAAAAGATTTGCTTTTATTTTACGTTTAATATCGAAACTCTATTAATAGTATCATTTTGCCCCCATCTGGCGCAGAGAACGCCGACCAAGCCAAGTAGCGATCGCCCCAATACGGTTCTGTTGAGTTGAGCAGAGGGGCAGGGGAGAAAGTACCTTCGTTCTCCCTTGAACCCCTACATCCTTGCCCAAACCCTTGATTTTTCGGCTCACTGCATAAATGCTTATTCTGAAGCAAGGCGACGAAAATTAAATTCCTCTGCGCTAGGATGACAGCTAACACAGCTATCAATTTGCACCGGACGCTGTAATTTGACTTTAGGATGTAAGGCGTTGAAGAAACGAGATTTATTGACGCGATAGGGTGTTTCTTCGTCTTTGAGGTGAGTGCGAGAGAAAGTAGAAAGATACCGCCATACAAGAATACGGGGTGGATCAACTAAAGGCTTAAGTTGAACGCCATAGTGCTGCGAGTCTTCCAGAAGATTTTTCCAGGTTTGGGTAGGTAAAACTGCTGGCGGAATGGCAATGTGACAAGTCGCACAATTTTCTATGTATAAGTCTTGTCCTAGCTGATATTGAGCAGGTACTACATCAACTGTCCCGACTTCTGAGGTAGGGGTTGCACTGTAGACGCTGGTGGCCCAAGCAAATAGCCAACCCATCACCAGACTCCAAGCCAAAATGATTAATATAAAACCAAAAGGTTTGCGTTTGAGTTGACGGGATTTGCGTTTAACAATATTTGACATTCCTCAGATTCCCAGATACTTAGAGCTAATCATAAGACTTACGCAGCATTGGTGATGTTGCAGATTGTGTCTAAGTATTTGAATTTTTCAACCTGGGCGATCGCTTGGAAATTTTATCTTAAATTGCTGATTGGATAGTGAGTTATTTTATTGAGGCGATCGTACATCTAGGAATTAAATTCATCAAATTTAGCTATTTACTGTTTTTTTGCGTCTTATTGTTGACTTAACCAAACTTCTAAATCTGTGACTGTAGCAAAATCTAGCAGTGCTTCCCCTAGTACTTCTAACTGTTCAATAGACAATTTTTTTACTTGCTCAATTAAATATGAATCTATTTCTCCCAGTCGTCGATTTAACTGGCGCAGAATTAGCTGTTGTTCTCCTTGTTGTAATCCTTGCTCTAACCCTTCTTGTCTAGCTTGTTCTCTATCTTGTTGATATAGTGGTGCTAATCTCATCACTAACTCCTGATCGTCTGCTTCTGTATTCTGATTTATTCGCAAGTTTTGTTGCAAGTTATAAAGCAATTCTAGCGTTACTCTCACAAATGGCTGATTAGCTGGTAGTGCTGTTAATTGCTCAATTGCCTGTTGTTGAACTTTTCCTCGTCCTAATATTCTCAGCCATAGTGTTTCTATAGTAGTGGGTAACTGATGAATAACAACTATAGCTGTTCGCAAATATTCAGGCAGAAAGTACACGCCTTCTCCCCAATCTGAGTTTAGCGTTGCACCAAAGCCGGAAATTATTGTTGCTGATGCGGTGGGTGTCAAAACCCATAACTGGGGAATATCTCTATCTGAAATTGTAGTTTTGTTGCGATTGGCTTCTCTTTGCAGCGCATTTTTAACTTCTAATAGTTTTAATAGACAATCTGTAATTTCGTCTTTGGTTGCTGGGTTACGAAATGGTTCAAATATGGCGGAGTTTGTGGCCATTTTTCCTAATAATCCCAAGGTATCCAAATTTGTTGCCTGTGTAGGAATTGGCGAAAATAATACGTCTATTTCTCGCACTTCGGCAGCGACGCGACTTGGTGCTTGAACTGTTCCGTATGGTTTTAGTAGTTCTTCTAGATAGTCTTTGGAAAATTGGTCATGGATGAATCGCGTCATTCAGTTGGCTGGAGCAAGGAGGATTGATGCTATTTTACCAAAGCGATCGCACAATGCAGAATCTGGGTTTAATACTTGAAAGTATTGCTATATCTAAATTATGAAAAATACCAAAATTTAAAAACCAACCTGCGGAATGTGGTTAGGAAAATTTGACATCACCATTCAATATTGATGCGATGAGGACTTTCTCTAGTCTTTAAGAAATAACTAGAAAACCATAAAATATAAATCTTAGATAAAGTTGATAAATTGCATCAAATTTTGCTAATTCTAATTTTTGATTTTTCTTTACTTATTAATTGCTCCACGTACTAAAATTACTGTACTCTCTACACCAGAAGCGATCGCTTCTGGAATATTACCTTGAATTGCTTGTTGTAATAACCCTTCACGGGTAGCACCCACCACTACGACATCAAAGCCTTCTTTTTTGACTAAGTTAATCACTCCCTCAGCAACTGAATCAGCCTGGACTGGCGTAGCCACAAAGACAGTATTAGACAATTGACGGCGACGCATCAATTCACGGATGGCTTGTTCTAAAACCTGGATATTGGGTTTCAACTCGGATGGCTTGAATATTTGCGTTAAGTGAATTTCTGGTTTATTTCCCAACGTCACTAATGCAGGTAACAATTTAATCGCAAATCGAGAATTAGGGCCACCAGCCATTGGTATTAGCCAACGGTTAAATTGGGGAGTCGGGGGCGGGGAGTCGAGAGTGGAGGAGGATAGGGGAGAAATTTTTCCTTCTCCCAATTTCACCAGCACAACATCACAGGTGGCTTGGCGAATTATGGTATCTACAATATTGCCAAAAATACGTCCAGGGGTGGAGGTGTTACCTTTCCAGCCCATTAAAATCAGGTCTATATGTTGTTCTTGGATGGTTTCTAAGATTGCTTGAGCAGCATCATGGGCAACACGAATTTGTGTATGTATGGGAATACGCCACTTTTTCGCCATGACTTCGGCTTGTCGCAATAAGCGGCGACTTTTAGCAGTTCGGACTTGAGTTTCGCATGGGGAACTGTGACGCGATACCAACATGATTTGGACGCACTCGATTTCATAGTGGCGATCGCGAGCAATAGCGGTGGCCATTTGTAATAAAGTAGTAGCAGTTTCGGGATTAGCTATCGGTACTAATAGTCTGCCTCTGCCAATACTGGGCGATCGCGTTTGGTAAACTACATAAGACGGTTCCGGTCGTGGTCGTAGAGTCGTATTTTCACCATTAAGATGGTCTGCTTCGGCACGGATAATATCTGCACGAGTAATAATCCCTATCAGTTTTCGCCCTTCCACCACTGGTAAACGGCTGATTTTATAGCGATCTAGTAAATAAAGCACATTGCTCAAAGTGTGTATGGGTGTAACCGTCACCGGGGCTGAGGTCATAATTTCCTTCAAAGCAGTATCGTTTGGTAGGTGACGGTTAGGAATTTTGGTTAAATCTGATTGTGTGATAATACCTACCAATTTGCTATCTTCTACTACCGGAAAACCCCGGTGATGGGAACTAGAGAATGCTTGCTTGGCTTCTTCTAAAGTCATCTCTGTATCCAACGTTTCTACCTGCTGTTGCATGACATCTTTGGCGGTTAACGTTGTTAAAATGCCTTCAGATGGGGCTGTCTTGGTGAGGGTAATACCTTTTAACTGCAAAAGTTTGTCGTAAAGTGATCCAGGCATTACCTTATCGGCAACTAAGTAAGCCACCACAGCCACAATCATTAAAGGTAAAACCAGATTGAAATCTGTAGTCATTTCAAACACAATCACAATGGCGGTGATTGGTACTTTAGAAACCGCACTAAAAAATCCGCCCATACCAGCTAAAGCGTATGTAGATAGAGAACCTACGCCTAATAGATGAGATTCCCATACACCAACTAAGTGTCCTAAGCAAGAACCTAAAATCAGGCTGGGAGCAAATAACCCTCCCGGCGCACCAGAACCAAATGCTATTAATGTGAGGATAAACTGAGCCACAAAAGCGATCGCTGCGATTGAGGCACTAGAGTCAATAGTAATGATATATTCCCGTAATCCAGTATTATTGCGGTAATACTCTGGCAGCATCGCTACTATAACTCCAGAAACAAATCCCGCCAAAGCAACTTTTAGAGGCAAACTAATATGTAAATTATTGTAAAATTTTATACTTACTACTAAACCACGATTAAATAAGGCACCTAATAACCCAGCTAAAATTCCCAAGACTAAAAAAAAGGGAATCTCTGGGAGAGAAAACTGACTAGACGATTGAATCATTTGCAGATTTAGGTGCAAACTACGGCCACCCAACAACCGCGATACTACCCCGCCAATAAATGAAGCGATAATGGCAGTTCCTAAGGTTATACCAGATAAATCTTGCAGTAATTCTTCGACAATAAATATGACACCAGCAAGGGGCGCATTAAAGGCAGCCGCTAAACCTGCACCTGCGCCCGCCGCAATCATTTGCCGCCGATGATCTGGGGAAGTGGGAACTAATCGACTCATTCCAGCAGCTAAACCTGCCCCAACTTGGACTGTCGGGCCTTGTCTACCTAAAGTTAAGCCGGAACCGATGACAATCATCGCACTGAGTAACTTGACCCCTGCCACCCGCCAAGACAATTTCATCGGTACATTGGCCAGAGTCGCCTTTACTTGGGGAATACCACTACCAGAAGCTTCTGGGGCGAATCGCTGGACTAACCAACCAGCCAGATAGCCAAAAACTAAACCAACTACTGGTAAGGCTAACCATGCAGGGAAAACGTGAGAAGTATGAACGCGCCAAGCCCCCAACCATCCCGAACCAATTTTCAAGAATACCGCAGATAAAGCAGCAACAAGACCGATAAACGAAGCTTCAGCGATCGCTAAACCTTTTCTAGGCTGCCACCAACGGCGCAAGCTCTGACTCAGAACAGGAAGCGACATAATAATATAAATTTCACAATTTATTAATAATTCCTGTCCCAGTTATACCTTGAAAATAGGGGCGCTTAGGTTAGAGATTAGAGGTTAGAAGCTAGAGGTTAGGGGCTAGAGAAGAAAATTTTTTATCCCTGAGTTTTGATATTTTCTGATGAATTGCTGATGTGAAAGTTCTCAGTCAATAAATACTAGTACAAAGCGGCGGAAATCTAGATACTCTTTTAGAAGCTTCAGAAGCCCAAAATAAAAGCTTTTTGACTTTTGACTTTTGACTTCCGCCTTGCGGTACTAGTCCCTAGCCTCTCCTTTATGTTCGCCATAACCGCAGCATTTGGTTACTTCCTTTGAGAAATTCCCAAGGTATATTCACAATTTCTGCGGAAATTTCAGCATGATTTAAATCATTGATTAAGTTGTTTAGAAAAGGATATGGTTGAGCATCTTTACCTTGCAGAGGGTAAATTCTCACTTCTTGAGAACAAACACGATATAGTTCTAAAATTGTTTGCCAATGAAAAGCATAATCGAAACAGTCACCATAGAGAAACAAAAAATGACCGCTTAATACTAAATCAAAACTGCGATCGCCAAAAGGTAATTGAGGCAGTGTAGTTTGGATATACCGTCCTGCTTGACGACCAGTTGCATAATCTGTCAGAAAACTTTCTAGTGCTGTTTTACGATATTCATTTAACTGCTCAAGATTTTGATAAAAATCCCAATTATAGTTATGGGTAACATCAGCCAGCCTTTCCATCATATAAACTAAATCTGCTTGCCCTTTTGCTCTTAAAGTGCTTTCATCCAAGTTGAACAAAATGTCACAAGCTACAGCATCAATACCCATTTGATGAGCTTCCGCTACGAAAGAAGCCGCACCAGCAGGACAATCTAAAATTTTGGATTTTTGCCACTGCGATAAATCCAGATGAAATAATTTCACATATTCTGATAAAGTTCTGCCAATAAATATGACCCTATCAAGTTGGATAGCATCGGTTGTGCTGTGAGCAAAATTCATAATGCGTATTTAAGTAAATGAGTGGCAAAAACCCAAACTATAGCAATCCTATTTGATTTACAAACTGCTTATGGGGACAGGCAATAGATGATAGGCAATAGATTTGTTTGAAACTCCTACACGGACTGCTATACAGTAAAGTGCTAAGTAAAAAATATTAACCTCTAGCCTCTAGCCCCCAGCCTCTAGTCTCTAACCCCTAACCTCTTTGCTGTGGCTTAATTACTTCTGCCAGTGGTGGATAAACCTTCAACTATTAAAGATGGCGTATAACAAGAACCATTCCAATCAGCATCATCGCCTAATTGCACGACTTGTTTGAGGGCTGTGTAAACATTACCCGCGACCATCGTATCTTTAACACGGCCAATTACCTCACCATTTTTTACCCGATAACCCAAATCAATATTGATCGAGAAGTCACCAGAAATACCACCGCCACCGCCCAACATTTGATCAACAATTAAGCCATTATCTAAGTGCTTAATTAACTCTGATAGTGATGCCGAACCGGGCTGAATCAGAAAATTAAATAAACCAGGAGTAGGATAGCTACCTAAACCGGGACGAAAACCATTACCAGTGGTGCCAATACCAAGTTGACGGCCTGTGGTGCGATCGCAATAAAAATGCTGTAAAATCCCGTCTTTGACGAATACTAAAGGCGTAGTCGGCGTACCTTCATCATCAAAAGGACAACTATAAGGGCCTGCTTGGGGGTCTTGAAAGAGAGTCAGACTAGGAGAAATTATTTGTTTACCTAGGCGTTCTGCCCAAGGAGAAGCAGCCTCCAGAACTCGTTTACCATTCAAAGCTGCTTGGGCAGTTCCCCAAATCATATCGGCTGCTTTAGATGTAAATAAAATAGGGACGCGACCGCTAGGGGGTGAAACATTTTGTTCCGCCCAGACTATCCTTTGTAAAATTTGATGAGCTAATTTTTCAGGGTCTAGGGTATCCCGTTGGGTTTGACCATCAGAAACACTCAAAAAATCGTCGCCTCTGACCCATTCTGCTGACATATAGCAACTGAGGGTAGTGTCAGTGTAGTAACAATCTAGACCTTGACTATTAACAAGCCTAGTAGTTTCCACATCGCATTCCCAATCACTATTGCACAGCACATCAGGATAAGCATCGCGGATAATAGCGATCGCTTCTTTGCCCCAGTTGACTAAAACTTCGATTGCCACACTTTCCCCTAAGTTTGGGTAAGCAGGCTTAGAGTTACTAACCAACTCGACTGGTTCAGGTTGATTTAGCTCACTCAAAGCCAAAGCCCGTTCCACCATAGCTTCGGCTGAAACCGCACCATAGGCTACCGTGAGTCCTGGACGACCATTGCGCCACAACCGCAGCGTTGTGCCTTCAGATTGGCTGGTTTCTAGTTGTTTAAGTCGGTTAGCCTCAAAAAAGACTGGACGAGAAAGCGATCGCGACTGATACACTTCAGCAGCTTCGGCTCCCGATTTGATGGCTAATTCCAGCAGCTGTTCTGCTAGTGTATCGTGTGAGAAATTTTCAGAACCCATGACCCTTGGTGAATTGTGGATTTCGGATTTTGAACTGCAAGCAAACGCAGATAATTATCCCAAATCATTGGTGCCTATCCGCATGAATCAGCAATTGCTTTTTAACAACGCAGACGGACAAGGCAGTGCGTTGGGGAGACAGTGCATTGCGGAGGTTCCCTCCGTTGTAGCAACTGTCGTCGGCTTTGCCGACTTGAAGCAACTGCCGTGCAGATAATTATCCCAAATCATGGGTATCTATCAGCGTTTAATCAGTGCAGAGAATTCCCAAAATCATTTGTATAGGGAGTGGGGAGTTGGGTAAAAGTAATTAATTTACCCTTACACCCTGCCCTCTGCTCCGTTTCCTCTTCCTACTCCCTACTCACCACTCCCTACTCGCTAATTCAAGGCAAAGTTACCTCTTGCAACAGCCAAAACCCAGCAAAGGATTCGGCTTGGGGACTTGACTGTACACCAACAAAATGTACTCCGTTAGCTTTTTCTTTAGCTTCGGCAAAACCTTTGGCTTCGACTATAGTTTGAGGATTTTTGATATTTGCCAAAATCCAACTTTCGGTAGCACCAGTTTCTAGAATTAACCTTGTGCCAACACTAGTGTCAATTCTCAAGAAAGCTAACTCTAAACCAGACATCCAACCTGCCAACGGCAAAGCTCTAGGAGAGAAAATCAAAACTCCCGGAATGCGAGTTTCCGGCGATAATTTTGCCATTTCTATGGGAAAAGCTTCGCCAAAGCCAATATCCCACTCAGGCATTTCTGCCAAATCAGCTGCTGACAAACTGACAAAAACCCATTGCTGTCCTTCTAAAGCATCCGGTAAACGCTGAGGTAAAGGACTTTCTAAGCGCACCGAGGGATTAGTACCCCCTTGATACCCTGGTTCTTGAGGATAAACTTCCTCCATTCGCTGTTGCAGCCACTGGTTGAGTACCAAAGTACGCCGGCTAGGTTGAGCCGGAATGCCCAAATCTTCGCACGCTTTAGTAATCATGTTGTTCATTTGGCGGCGGAAAAAGCGGATTTTAATTGGTGCTTCTCCTGCTTTGTTAACTGCTTCCTGCAACGCCGTCCGCAACCAGCCCGAATTGACCTGGGTACTGGGACAATATTGAGCATAGCGAAATACTGAATCTGTTTGCGCCCGAATATCCGAGGGACTTTCGCAGACTAAAACTTCCCAAACTTTTTTTTGATTTTCATCCAAAATTGGACGCGAGTAAAAATCGATTTCCCAAATACTGCCCATGTTATGCCGTAGAAATCTGGCGATTTGATATTTTGCTTATATTTTGATCATACGAGTCTGGGGGCAGTGTAAGTCCAATTGGGGAAATAAAGCCTATAGACAACAAGCATTAAAATTAATCTATTGATTGCCTGTTTCAGGAGGTTTTATGTCCCTGACAATTCAAGACTTAGAAAAAATGCAGCGACAGTTTCCTGACTATCGTATGGAATTGGTGCAGGGGGATATTGTTGTTATGAGTCCATCAGGATACGAGTCAGATGAAGTTGCCGCCGAAATGATTGCCCAAATACGTAACTGGGTTAAACCTCGAAGACTTGGGCGAGTAGCAGCTTCTAGTGCTGGTTTTAGATTGCCTAATTAGATTAATTCTGGCTTTCATGCTGTTAAATTACGAATTACGAATTACGAATTAGAATTACCCCCTAGCCGCAAACGCTCAGTAGTGTAAAAATATTCCTACCGTCGTAGCGACAAAAGACGAATTATGACAATACATCCAGCACTGCAACGTGCATTTACCAACCGCCGTGTTCTAAAAGTGATCAGTGGTTTGAATAATTTTGACCGCGATCGCGTGGCTGCTACCATTAAAGCTGCTGAATTTGGTGGTGCTACGTTTGTTGATATCGCCGCCGCTCCTGCTCTGGTAGCAATGGCAAAAAGCTTGATTAATTTACCAGTTTGTGTATCAGCAGTTGAGCCAGAAAAATTTGTGGCAGCTGTGGCAGCTGGTGCAGATTTGATTGAAATCGGTAACTTCGATTCTTTTTATGCTCAAGGACGCAGATTTGAAGCTCCCGAAGTATTGGCGTTGACTCAGCAAACCCGCGCACTTTTACCGGAAATTACTTTGTCTGTTACCGTTCCCCATATTCTGGAACTAGATCAACAAGTACAATTGGCAGAAGAACTGGTAAAAGCTGGTGCTGATATCATCCAAACCGAAGGCGGTACAAGCAGCCAGCCTGCTCACTCTGGCACTCTGGGACTCATTGAAAAAGCTGCTCCTACATTAGCAGCAGCTTATGAAATTTCTCGCGCTGTTTCAGTACCAGTGTTGTGCGCTTCCGGCATTTCTAACGTTACCGCACCTTTAGCTGTAGCAGCTGGTGCGGCTGGTGTTGGTGTTGGTTCTGCTATCAACCAACTCAACAGCGAAGTGGCAATGATTGCTGCGGTACGTTGCTTAGTAGAAGCTTTGGCGACTGCTAAGAGCGACGCGATCGTTTAATTTTAGGGAGTAGGAAGAGGAAACGCAGCAGGGAGCGGGGCGCAAGGGGGAAATTCTACTGTATCTCCTCCCTGCTCCTTGTCTCCCCTACCTCTTCTTCCCCCATTCCCTACTCCCCACTCCCTTTAAACCAAACAATCCTTCAGTGCGTAAATCACTTGGTCTTGCTGTTGGGCTGTCAGTTCTGGGAACATGGGCAAAGATAAAACTTCATGACAAGTTTGCTCGGCTCCTGGCAATTGTCCTGGTTTATAGCCCAAATGTTGATACACTGGCTGCAAGTGCAAGGGGTAGGGATAGTAAACCATTGAACTTACACCCCGTTCTTGCAGTTGATTGCGTACCCAGTCTCGATGTGAAGCACTTGCACCATTGCGACTTTCACTCAAGACGCGAATCGTATATTGATTCCATACACTCACCCCTGGTGCGAATTCTTCGGGTACAGCGATACCAGGAACTTGACTAAGAGATTGTTCGTAATAAGATGCGATCGCCTGCCGTTTTTGATTCCATTTATCAAGATAACGCAGCTTAATTTGCAAAATAACCGCTTGAATTGCGTCCAAGCGGCTGTTTACACCGATTTCTTCATAGTAATAACGATTTCTTTGTCCATGCTCTTTGATGACTCGCATCTTGGCTGCTAATTCTGAATCATTCGTTGTAATTGCCCCACCGTCGCCACAACCCCCAAGATTTTTAGTCGGGTAAAAACTAAAGCAACCAATATGCCCAATACTACCGACTTTTCTACCTTCCCACGTTGCGCCTGTAGATTGCGCGCAATCTTCGATGACGGCTAAATTGTGAGATTGCGCGATCTCCATCAGCGTCGTCATATCTACAGACTGTCCAAATAAATGCACTGGAATAATTGCCTTGGTCTTAGGCGTAATCGCCGCAGCTATTTGCTGCAAATCTAAATTAAATGTATTAATGTCTATATCAACAAAAACAGGCTTGGCTCCTACAGCACTGATTACCTCAGCCGTAGCGATAAAGGTAAAGGGTGTAGTAATCACCTCATCGCCTGCACCAATTTCTAAAGCTCGTAAAGCTAAGTAGAGTGCATCAGTTCCAGAGTTACAAGCTATACAATTACTAACATCATGATAAGCAGCAAATTGTTGCTCAAAGCTTTCAATTATCGGGCCGCCAATATAACGCCCAGAAGCTAAAACTTCTAACACTGCTGCACTCACTTCTGCTTCGATAGTGGCGTATTGCTGCTTAATATCAAAGGCAGGAACAGAATTTACGCTTTGGAACATGAGTTTTTATGTTATCTGAATATACAAAGGATGCATTTCGACTGTCGATTGTAGCTGATTGACTTTTTGATCAAAAAGCTGATAAATAGACTGTCGCCCCGGATACGCATCAAAAAGGGTTATTACTGAAATTATTGTATGGGTAAAGATATCATAATAATTCGTAATTCGTAATTTTTAATTCGTAATTACGATACTCAGGAAAAGTGTTCATACATAGGTATTGTGTAAGCTGTTTGATGAGATTGGCACAAAACATATTTTGCTAATTTGGAATTTTCAGATGCCTAATACTGTTGCTATCAACCAAGATCTCACAATTAAAATTAAAGTTCCAAATATAGCAACTAGACACTAAAAGACTTATAACTCTGTAACCTGTAACCTATAACCTGTAACCTGCTATATGTACGGCTGATGAGACAATCCCAGGAGGTAAAGAAGACGTGCAGGATTTAATTAAGTTAGATTTCGTTGATTTAGCCCTTGCTGTAGGGTTAATGGCGATCTCTATTGGTTTATCTGCTTGGGAAAAGTTGGGACTAGAGTTAAATTTTGCAATTGCGACAGGCAGAACCATTTTACAACTGCTCGTATTAGGATACGTTTTCGATTTCATCTTGGCTGTAAATAATGTTTGGGCGGTTTTGGGGCTTTTAGCAATTATGCTGACAATTACGGCGATTGTCGCACGAAATCGGATCAGCCAGAAAATTCCCCTTGTATTACCTGTAGTGTGGGGAGCAATTTTAGTTAGTACCGCTTTAACGCTTTTTTACGTTAACTTGTTGATTTTGCAACCAGATAGATGGTTTGAAGCACGGTATTTAATTCCTCTGGGTGGAATTATCATCGGTAATGCCATGAATGCAGCGGCGATCGCAGGTGAACGATTAGTTAGTACAATTAATAACTCCTCTGGAGAAATTGAAACCCACTTGAGTTTAGGCGCAACACCTCAACAAGCCGTAACTCAATACCGTCGAGAAGCGATTCGCGCCGCATTACTTCCTACTGTCAATCAAATGATGCTCATTGGTATGGCTACCCTTCCCAGCATTACAGCTGGACAGTTATTAGGGGGAGTCAACCCTTTAGATGCTGTCTCTTATGAGATTTTGATTATATTTATGGTTGCTTTTGCAAACTTACTGACGACGATTTTAGTTACAAGAGGATTGTGTCGTCAGTTTTTCAATTCGGCAGCGCAGTTAATCAGATAATTGAGGAAATAAATGCACTTTGATAAGTTGACTGTAAAAATAGGATAAGATTGCTACGGTCTGGTTCTGCCCATAATTCGAGAATGTTTTTAACAGTTTCTTTTGTATCGTTAGTATCTGCCTCTAACAAACCAGCAATACCTAAAAAAGAAATGGAGGCTATACCAATTGTTCTAGTATTTCTGTTGTTAGAATCATATATCTGTTTTACTACTATGTGAGTAATGTCTTTATTCTCTCCAGAACGTCGCGCAAGAACAAACAAAGCACGTCCTCTCTCCAGCAATAAACCCTTTTCAAATATTTCTAATAATTTTGTATTCGGAAGTTCATAAAATTCATCATTTGGCAAGAGGCATTTTTGTTTCATTTTTTATTACTATCTTAGTAAATCAATAATTTTCGCTCTACCTTCTATTTTAGATTTATTTGATAAATAGTCCCTAAAGTCTCAATATACCAAGCTTATAAATGTATTATAAGTTAATAATTTACATAGAATTGCTCATATAGCTATTGCGCCATCATTAGGTCTATTCAATAGGAATTAAGCTATGACTCAAGCCTTACGCAAGATAGTTACATACGATAAATTTGTTGCAACATATCCAGACGACTCAGGTAAACTCTATGAATTACATGATGGAGTGATAGTTGAGATGCCACAACCGACAGGCGACCATGAAGCTATTATAGTTTTTTTAGTCCAGCAATTTACTTTAGAGTATAGTCGCCTCAGCTTACCTTATGGCATCCCCAAAACAGTAATAGTCAAACCACTGGAAAATGAATCTGCTTACTTACCAGATATACTGATACTAAATATCCCAAATTTAGTTAATGAACCGCTTTGGAAAAAAAAATCTACTGTTAGCCAAGCAGCATCTATCCCTTTAGTTGTTGAAGTGGTAAGCACTAATTGGCGAGATGATTATCACAAAAAATATGCCGATTATGAGGAAATGGGAATTCCTGAATACTGGATTGTGGACTATGCTGCGTTGGGTAGTAGAGAGCATATTGGTAAGCCCAAACAACCTACTATCTTAGTTTGCTGCTTGGAGGATGGTGAATATCAAATTAACAAATTCCGGGTAGGGCAACACATTCAATCCCCAACTTTCCCTGATCTGAATTTAAGCGTTGAACAGATTTTTCAAGCAGGTGGGACAATATAGTGATTATGAGTTATGAGGTATAACAGGGGACAGGTAATAGGTTACAGCCCCCTGCACCTTTGCCCCCTTGCACTGCTGCTTACCTATTACACAGCAGCAACCAACTGATCGTAGGTTAAAGTTGATTTTCCATTATCAAAAACGAATTGCTCAAATCTACTAGTAGACATAATAATGTCATTACGCTCAAAAAATACCTGATTGTTCTTGGCGCCGAAACTGATGTCAAAGTAGCCTAAGCGGAAAGAGCCAAGGTCTAGTGTATCAAAACCTAAGCCTCCATTGATTTTTGCCTCACCGAAACCTCTAACAAAGTCGTTGTCAATACCGGTATCTATATTCACGCCACCACCAAAACTGGAAGCTTCTACTCTATCGTTGCCATTTCCTGTCTCAACAGAACCGCCAAAAATACCATAAGATTTGCGTCCGGTTGCATAGGCTTTGATCGTGTCATCGTCAAGTCCTGTCTCAATACTGCCTTGAATGTTGTTAATTGCGATCGCTGTACCAGAAGCCTTAGCAGTAGCATTGATAATATCAGCTCCCTTGCCAAGGTCAATACTGCCATTAGTATTGTCAATGGCGATTGCTTTGTCTTTAACTCTAGCAATAGCTTTGGCGACACCTATTGCTAAAGCTTGGTTGTTAGGACTGGCACTACTGAAAGTAGTACTAGAACTTGCTGCATAAGTAGCAGAATAAGAAGTAGCAACCGCATTAACAGTATCACCACCCTTAGAAGTAGTAATTTCGCCACCAATGTTATTAATACCTGTGGCTTGGACGGTTGCCTTCGCTAAACTTTTAGCGAATACTTGTGAAAAAGCTATCAAACCTTTGCTATAAGACGCTTGAGCAACCGCATCAACTATAGCAGTAGCATCTACTGTCGCTGTTGCTGCTGCGAAGATAGAACCTGTAGTCTCACCATCAACGCTATCATCTCCATTACCAGTGTTAATCTTGCCAGAATTTACGATGCCGTTGGCAATGACACTGCTATCTAGGGTGCCAAAAATTTTAGTGATTGCGATCGCATCGAATTTGTTAGCAATGGCTATAGTTTTAGCTACTATATCTAAAATGGCAGTGGATTTGGCTGATGCCACGCCTTTTAATACATCGCGTCCTTGGTTTGTGTAAATACTTCCTTGATTGTTAAATGCATTGGTTCTAACAGCCGATGTCGAACTCAAAGTAACAGGGCCAACTAAACCTAAAATTTCGGTTGCCAGCTCGACAGTAAGTCCAGTAAAAAAATAAGTTTCTATAGCAGTATTAGCAATAATTTCATCATTACCTGCTAATGTCTTGACTTCGGAACCGACGGGATTGAAAATTCCCCCATCGGTTATGACTTTATCTGAATTTTTTGTAAATTTAACTTTACTTAAGTCTATAGCTGCCATAAAGTCCTCTTTTGAGCTTGATTTTATCAATCAAATCACTGTTAAATTTAATTGATATTGAATATAAATATCACTTTCATCTAGCTTTATAAAAGCCTCTTACAACAAGAAAATTCAGTTTTTTTTTAGCTCTCTTCAACTTTCTTTTTAATAAGTGTAATAACACCCTTTTAGCCTCTTCTTAAGAGGTTGATTATAAAATTTGAGTGATTTGCTAATTCTTCAGATCAAACAATCTTAAAATTCACAAATTATAAAAATGTAAATTTTCTGCCTAATTCTGCTAACACAAAAATAAAATGTCCTTTAAATAAGGATAAAAAACTTACTATATAAAAGTTGAATTATTTTTTCTGATGACGAAATTTATATAGATAGAAGAAACATATATTTTTTTCTTAAAAAATTTTAATAAATTAATCAAACTAAGTTAAAAATGACTGCACCGTAAATTCGGTTTCATATTGGCAACATCTTGGAAATTATTTCAAATTATTACTCTCTCTATATTGTTGATATATAAAGAAGAATTCTGTTTATTTATCCATTTGTAACTTGGCACAATTTATTTACTAGCTGCGTCAGTTGCCTTAATCAGCTAAATCTGCATTAGTTTTACTGGTGCAGCAATTTGTTTTTACCATCCAATCAAATGTTATAAATTTTACGTATTCAATATAATTACTGAGTAATGTCCATTATCACTCGTGTTCATAACAAAGGCTTACAAATTAATGCTTGGGTAGCTAAGTTATCAGCTACATTTAGACAATTTCCTTTCATCCGGATAAGCTGGCACTCAATTGGGCGTTTTCTCCCTGTCTTGTTTGCAGTCTCATTTACCGCAGTGGTGTTAGGCAATTTCACTCCTGCAACTGCTCAAATACCTCAGTCACCCCGTCAAGAAATTCGCGGGGTTTGGCTAACTAATAATGACTTCGACATTATGAAGCATCAAGCCAAAGTGCAGGAAACTATGGCTCAATTGCGTCAGTTGAACTTCAACACAGTCTATCCCCTCGTCTGGAATGATGGTTATACAAAATATCCCAGTGAGGTAGCGCAACAGCTAGGTATCCCCTTTTTCTTCAAGGGTGCAGAAGGACAAGATGTAATTGCTGATATTATTAGCCAAAGCCGTCGCCAAGGGTTACTGGCTATACCTTGGTTTGAATTTGGTTTCATGGTTCCCTTAACTTCAGAACTAGCATCGGCTCGTCCAAATTGGCTGACACAAAAGCAGGATGGAACTCAAACCTCAATTACAGCTGCGGGTGAAGTAGCTTGGTTTAATCCTTTCCACCCAGAAGTGCAAAAATTTATTACTGACCTTGTAGTAGAAGTTATTACTAAATACAACGCTGATGGGATTCAATTTGATGACCACATGAGTTTGCCTGTCGATTTTGGCTACGATAGTTACACCATTAAACTATATACAGAAGAAACCGGGAATCCACCTCCATCTAACCCCCAGGCTCAAGCATGGGTGCAATGGCGGGCAGATAAAATCACAGCTTTCATGCAACGACTTCATCAAGCTGTGAAACAGAGAAAGCCTAATGCTATTTTCTCCGTTTCTCCTAATTACTATGACTTTGCTTATAAATTTCAACTTCAAGACTGGCTTAACTGGATGCGCTTGGGTATTATAGACGAGCTTGTGATGCAAGTTTACCGCAATGATTTAGATGCTTTTATTAGTCAAATTACGCGCCCTGAAATTGTAGAGACACAACAATATATACCTACTGGCATAGGTATTATGGCCGGGTTACGAAATCGCCCAGTTTCCATCCAACAAATTCAATCTCAAGTCCAAGCAGCGCAAGCACGGGGTTTAGGTGCTGTATTTTTCTACTACGAAAGTCTTTGGGAAGAGGCACCAGAACCCGTGGAGGAGAGACAGGCTGGATTTTTAAAAGTCTTTGCCAACTCTGCTTTACGCGATACCTCGCAAATTACACGCCGCCAGCCTACTTTTGATACATTAACTGTTCCTTTGTATACAAAAGGTTCTGGTGGGCAAGCAGGTCGCGGCTATTATTTAGAGGTATCTTTGGGTGGCGATCGCCCAAGACGTATTCTACTAGATACAGGCTCCGCAGGTTTAAGAGTTACCAAAGAATTTTTAGGCAATGTACCCGTTCAAAAAACAGGTCAAATTATCAAAGAAGTATTAAGTGATGGGACTATCTTAGAGGGAGAGTTGGTTTATACCACCATGAGGATAGGTTTACTTGCTACTGAAGAACCTATTCCGGTGCAGGTTGTAACTAGCCGTAAATGTATCCCTCAAAAGCCTAATTGCTCTGCTAAAGGTGGGGCGGCTTTTTCGGGTATTATCGGTGTTAACTACTCTGAAAAGACACTACCTTATAACCTGTTGAGAAAACTACCAGGAAATTTAAGTAACGGGTTTATCGTCACAGGTAATGGTGGTAGTAACAATAACGGTAGCCTGACTTTGGGTTTAACAGAAAAGAATCGAGCAGGTTTTAAGATGGCTTCTCTGAAGCAACAACCTGCGATCGCTAGTATACCTGGCAATAGATGGGATTCTCGGCTGATTGGAGTTTGTTTAACTATCTCTGGTAGTGCCACGAAAAATAACTGTAATAGCAGAATGGTGACTGATACTACAGCCAGAAATGGTTTTGTTGAATTTAAATCGGCTTCTCTAGCAGGTAAACTTAAATCTGGAAGGTTGCGCCCGGAAAATACTGTGAAGGTAGGAATTCCAAACGTTTTAGACTACAGTTTAGTGCCGGGTAATCGTGATGGGTTTAATGCGTGGAATCTCAATATTTCTAAAGAAGCTGAATATCCTATTTTGGTGAATAGTGGGATTGGGTTTTTTGACAAATACGATGTCTTGTTTGATTCAGGTAATGGACAACAGGGTTTTCGTGTGCGGAATTAAACGCAAAGTATCGCAAAGGTTAACGCAGAGTTACGCTGAGTTTTTAAGTCCATTGTGTGGGGTTGAGGTGATAGTAATTTTGCAGTAATTCATAAAGGTCTTGATGTTGAGAGAATAGTTGCTGAGGTTTTTCAAAGAAGGTTTCAGTTGCTACTGCAAAAAATTCTGCGGGATTAGTTGCACCATAACTATCAATTAGGGTTATGGCATTTTGTTGAATATCCTGACAAAGTTGTTGATATTCGGCTGTCATGACTCTTGCCCATACAGGATAATCTGATTTTCGCTGTAAGATGGGGACTCCTTCGGCTTTCCCATCTTCTTGATCTAATTGGTGGGCAAATTCATGTAAAACAACGTTATGACCATCTTTCCAGTTTTGCGTATCTTGTTGCACCTGTTCCCACGATAATATTAGTTGGTCTTTCGTCCATGATTCGCCTAGTCTGATATCTCGTCTTTCTTCAACAACGTAATCACTAACAGCAATTGTCTGCTGTACAAAATAGGCACTGGGATAAATTAAAATTGAACGTAGTTTAGGAAAGTATTCTCCTCGTTCGTTGAGTAAGAGTAAACAGGCAACAGCTGCGATGGTGAGTTTCATTTCCTCTGTCACCTGCAAGCCTTGACAGCCAATAAATTGTTTTTCTCTTAAAAATACTTGAATATGTCCCTGAAGTCGCCTACGTTCATCAGGGGAAAGATGTAAGTAAATAGGCAGATTATTTTCAATAATTGCACTCCACAAGGGAGGAAAAGGACGCTTTTTAATTTTATTTCTGCGCTGTTTGGTAAGGATGGGACTGATGAGAATAGCGGTAACAATCAGCGTAAGAATAAGAAATATGATAATTGTTGCACCCATTGGTTTTTTATGACACTGGTCAGGGATGATTGCTAGTACGAGTTAGTATAGCGATCGCAGCTATCATTTTGTTAAAGATAGGGTACACAAGTACCGTAAAATTATCCTTTATCCGGCATCTGCTACCTTTTAACACCCATGCTTTGCGACTATCTGGTACAAATCCTGACTGCCCGTGTATACGATGTTGCCCAGGAATCACCACTGGAATATGCCCCAAATCTTTCTGCAAGACTGAATAATAAGTTGCTGCTGAAGCGGGAAGATATGCAGTCAGTATTTTCTTTTAAGCTGCGGGGTGCTTATAACAAAATGGTAAATTTACCGCCTGATTTGCTGGCGCAAGGTGTAATTGCAGCCTCGGCGGGTAATCATGCTCAAGGCGTAGCTTTATCAGCTAGCCGTCTGGGAACAAGAGCGATTATTGTTATGCCTGTCACTACACCCCAGGTGAAAGTGAATGCGGTCAAAGCCAGAGGTGGCGAAGTAGTTCTGCATGGTAATACCTATGATGATGCCTATGCTTATGCGCGGCAATTAGAAGCAGAAAAAGGCTTAACTTTTATTCATCCCTTTGATGACCCTGATGTGATAGCAGGACAGGGAACCATTGGGATGGAAATTTTGCGACAATACCAGCAGCCTATCCATGCGATTTTTGTCGCTATTGGTGGCGGTGGCTTGATTTCGGGAATTGGGGCGTATGTGAAACGGTTGCGTCCAGAAATTAAGATTATTGGGGTGGAACCTGTTGATGCGGATGCCATGCATCAATCTTTAAAAGCAGGGAAACGGGTACGCTTGTCGCAAGTGGGTTTGTTTGCTGATGGTGTAGCGGTTAGGGAAGTGGGTGAAGAAACCTTCCGTTTGTGCCAGGAATATGTGGATGACATTATTTTGGTGGATACCGATGCCACCTGCGCGGCGATTAAAGATGTATTTGAAGATACCCGTTCCATTTTAGAACCTGCGGGAGCATTGGCGATCGCAGCTGCTAAAGCCTATGTAGAGCGCGAACAAATTCAAGGGCAAACTTTAGTTGCCGTTGCCTGCGGAGCTAACATGAACTTTGACCGGCTGCGGTTTGTTGCAGAACGAGCAGAGTTAGGTGAACGACGGGAAGCTATCTTTGCAGTTGCGATACCTGAAGAACGCGGTAGTTTACGTAAGTTTTGTGAATGCATTGGTCAACGCAATTTGACTGAATTTAACTATCGCATCGCTGATGAACAAGAAGCCCATATTTTTGTCGGTGTGCAAATTCAAAACAGTGCCGACAGAGCCAAAATGGTAGAAACTTTTGAAGGTTGCGGCTTTAAAACTATCGATTTAACAGACGACGAACTCACCAAATTACATTTGCGACACATGGTTGGGGGACACTCCGCGTTAGCTCATAACGAATTACTCTACAGGTTTGAGTTTCCGGAACGGCCTGGCGCGTTGATGAAGTTTGTTTGTTCCATGAGTCCCAATTGGAATATTAGTATGTTCCATTACCGCAATAACGGTTCAGACTACGGGCGCATTGTAGTTGGTATGCAAGTACCTCCCCAGGAAATGCAGGAATGGCAAGCATTTCTTGATACTCTTGGCTATCAATTCTGGGATGAAAGTAATAACCCTGCTTATAAGCTATTTTTAGGGTAGCAATAAAACTAATATTTGATTTATGAAAAAAAATCAGTATATTTTTATCTGCTTTCTTTCCTCTTGCCTATTGCCTATTGCCTTTCTACACTCGCATTTTCAGTAATCAAACCAGATTCCTATATTTAAGACTTGACTTCAGCGAGTTTGGGTTCTCTCCGCCTGGGTACTTCATAGGTCATAAAATCGTAAGCCATATCTGTATGCGGAAAAATGGCGCGCGCTTCCTTAAGCAAGTCTTTCAATTCTATGGGGTTGCCTGGGGCATAACGAGGACTGAAATGAGTCATAATTAACCGACGTGAACCAGCAGCTAAGGCTGTTTGCGCTGCCATTGTAGTTGTAGAGTGTAATCGCTGAAAGGCCATGTCTGCGTCTTGATGAGCAAAGGTAGCTTCATGAATTAACACATCTGTGTCTTGGGCTAGTTCAACTGCGCCTTCAGTGTAAATGGTATCTGTACAATAAGCGATTTTGCGGCCAATTTCTGTCGGGCCACAAAGTTCAGTACCGTTAATTACTCGTCCATCAGTCAATGTTACTGTTTCACCGCGTTTGAGTTGTCCGTAAACCCGACCAGGAGGAATTTGCAGTGCTTTGGCTTTTTCGATATCAAAACGTCCGGCTCGGTCTTTTTCGGCAACCCGATAACCAAAAGCAGTTATTCGATGATGTAACTGACCACAGGTGACGGTAAACTCATCATCTTCGTAGATTACACCTGGACGGACGGCATGAACTTTGATGGGATAGGAAAAATGTGTATGTGAGTATCGTGATGCCGATTGAATATAATCATTTAATCCTGATGGGCCATAGATATCTACTCTGTCTACATTGCCAGCTAAACCACAACTAGCTAAAAGACCCATCAGACCAAAAATATGGTCGCCGTGCATATGAGTGATAAAAATTCGGGAAAGCTGGCTGATTTTTAGGTCACTTCGCAAAATTTGATGCTGAGTACCTTCACCACAATCAAATAACCAAAGTTCTGCCCTTTGGGGTAATCTCAGGGCAACACTAGATACATTACGCGATCGCGTGGGTACACCGGAACTTGTGCCTAAAAATGTAATCTGCACAGCGTTTTTCGTTTTCTTATTACTAATTTCGCTCTATTTTATATAGTGACATGGTTTCTCAACAAAAATTTGGTGATTTATCATTAGTCATTAGATAAGATTGTGAGCAAGCTACCAAAAATTTGCTATATACAAAATTACCGTAGTTTTTGAGAAAAACCACGGATATAAACCTTTTGAAAGTCATAGACCAACAAAATTTATTTAGTTTTTACGGAAAGATTTTGTAAAAGGCGATCGCGAATTCCAATTAATCTTTCTTGATCATTTACAGCAGAGCGTGGTGCTGGCAGGTCTGTATTAGGCCAGCCTGGTAAATTACTACAAGGACAGACTTCTGCGGGCATTCCTACGTTTTTCATCGGAATTGGCATATTACAACGGCTACAAGGCATCATTTCCCATGTAGGCGTAAGTAATTCGGCAATAGTTTCGTTAGTTCCTTCTAAATAACAGTCACCAGACTCTAACGAAATAATTCTTTGCCAACAGTCTTCAAATTCTTGGCTATATATATTACCTCTGTAAACAGGTTGAGGTAACAAGTGTGTTGCCCCATTACCTATTACTACTCTCTTACCTAACTGAAACCAGTAGGCAAGATATTTTTTTACATCTTTTTCGTTTGCCATACTAAGATTGTACATTCGGTATGAGGAGGCTGACTCTACTGATCTTATTAATTTTCTATTAAATATTTGCCCTTCAGAAGGTATACAAATAATTATCTAGTTGTCTTAATTTTTCTTAAAAAACAGTTTACAATTCATAATTTATTACTTTAGGTAGAGGTGTACCAAGAACGCTGAGATCTAAAACATAACCACCAGTCACAAGATAAACAGATTCAGAAACTGCACTTAATTGCCGCACTAAAGAACCCAAGCGATCGCGGAATTGTCTCCCAATTGGATAGGCTGGTACTACACCCCAACCTACTTCTTCGGCAACAAACACCATATCGGCGGCAACTAGTTGTACAGTATCGATCAACTCTGCGATCGTATTTTGCCAGCTAACTTCATCTTGCTCTAAAAGATTGCTTACCCAAGTGCCTAAAGAATCAACTAACAAGCAAGTATTTGGTTTGGCATCAGCCAAAGTAGTAGATAAATCTATCGGTACTGCTAAAGTTTCCCAATCTTGAGGACGGCGTTGTTGGTGGGCTTGAATGCGTGTTTGCCATTCTATATCGTCAGGGGTTTCCCTTGCCGTTGCCACATAAACAACTTTTTTGCCTGACTGCGTTGCTAAATGTTCTGCCCATTCACTTTTTCCCGATCTAGCAGGCCCCGTAATTAAAATAATCCCCACAGATGATTCCTAATAGCTTTACAGATAAGTAAGTCGGTGAGAAAAAACCTAACTATGTTACGAAAGATTAATTAAGCTAAAAGCCTCTTCTCTTCTGCCTTCTGCCTCTTGCCTCCTGCCTTATCCTGACGATAAATATTCACGACGACCTACTTATATCAAACTTAAATGAGATTCAAACAAATTATTACCTATTGCCTATTGCCTATTACCTATTGCCTGCTCCCACTTTGAGTTTGTTTGTCGCAAATATCTTTTAAGAGATAAAATTAGCACCAGCAATAATTTGTGCCAAAATTAGCAAAAGCTAAAACTCCCAACAAACGATTGTTAACAGTTAAACACCACATATAGCAGCAAACTTACAGGGTATCTTTATGAAAACAGGTCTAAAACGCATTGAGGCTACTTTACATGATCTAGGAAATCGTGACAATGCAACTGTCGAAACTGGTGATTCTCCAAAGCGTCCGGTATCTTTTAGAATTAGCGTTTCTGCTAAAGAAGCAACCACAGGTACAGTTATATCTGACGATCTAGAGAGCAGCCAACCAAAAACAACAGACAAAATAGACTCTCAAAAAGACAGTACTTTTGAACAGAATTTATTTTCTTCGCATCATTCTGTAGAAACATTTCCTGCACAAGAGAATGGTGATAAAACACCTAGCCTACCCAAGTTTAAAACTCCTAGCTTTAGCAACCATCGCCACGGTGCTAATCCAGCTTTAGCCATGAATTTGTTGCAAGAAATTCAAATTCACGTAGCTGGTTGGCAACAAGAACTCCAAACTATTCTGCAACAAATCCAAGACATTTACTTAGATGGGCCAATAGTTAATGGTTGGTTAGAATCCAATCCTAAAGAACCAGAACAGCCTGGAACTGTCACACTGCGCCATGCAGAGGTTGACCAACTGATGAACTATGTAGAAGAAATTTGCACAACTGGGGGAAAGGACGCTTATCAATTTTCCCGGACAGGATATCGTCTTTGTGGTTTAGATGAATCAGGTAAAGTTTGGTCACGGCCATGTCCACCGGAGCAAGTAGCTACGGTAAGTATGGCTATAGCCCGTCATCAAAAATTACGTCAGTTGTTAGGACGCAAACAAGATTTAGAAACTCGCCTGAGTCAGCTAGCAGAAACTTTAGTAGTATTACACAGCCATATTCAACAAGCGTGAAGTTTTAAAAACTAATTCCGAAGAAACGCGGTTGGTGGGTCTGGATTTTGTGTTATAGATTAGCACTGAGCAGGCGACTGCTGGATTGAAGACTGAATCTAAAATCCAGAGGTGACAACTTACAACTAATCCTATGCCAGACATCCAAATCTCTGCTATTATCTGCACCCACAATCGAGACACCTATTTAGGTGCTGCGATTGATAGCCTGTTGGCGCAGGATTTTGCGGCTGACTTTGAGGTGATAGTGGTAGATAACAACTCAAGCGATCGCACTCGTGAAGTTGTAGAACAGAGAGCCTGCAATCCCCGGTTAAAGTATATCTTTGAACCCACCACCGGCTTATCGGTTGCCCGTAACACTGGTGCTAGAGTTGCTAGTGCAGAAATTCTCGCATATTTAGATGATGATGCCGTCGCAAGCGATCGCTGGTTGCAAATATTGTACTCTGCCTATGCTAGTAACCCAAAACTAGCGATCGCTGGTGGCAAAGTTACGCTTTTATGGCCGCCAACTATCCAACAACCAAAATGGCTATCTTCTGGATTAGCAGGCAACTTAGGAGCCTACGATCTAGGAGATAAAATAGTTTATATCCAGCAGCCAGGTTTAACCCCCAGAGGCTTGAATTATTCTATCCGTCGGAGTTTTTTGACAGAAATAGGTGGTTTTGATCCCCATCTCGGTCGAGTCGGAAAAAACTTGTTATCTAATGAAGAACTGCAAATGACAGAATTTGCGCTTCAACGTGGTTGGCAAGTCGCCTATCTTCCAGAGGCATTAGTTGCTCATAACGTTGCACCCGAACGTCTCAATCGCTCTTGGTTTTTGAATCGTGGTTGGTGGCAAGGTATTAGTGAGTGCTATCGAGAACAACTTGCAGGTAAAACAGGTATCGGTCAGTTACAACGCGGTAGCGAGCGATTAATTCGGGGTTTATATAAAACATTACAGTATTTTTCTGACCCAGCAGAACGCTTCGACAAACTCGTGTATGCATATTGTCAGATAGCTTATTTAAATGCTGCAATTCAGGGTTTATTGTCTACCTCCAATAAAAAATAACCAATAACAACATATATGTCAGCTAAAATTCCAGTCTCTGTACTTATTCCGGCAAAAAACGAAGAAGCCAATTTACCTGCTTGTCTTGCGAGTCTTCAAAGAGCAGATGAAATATTTATTGTAGATTCGCAAAGTACAGATAAAAGCATCGAAATTGGTCAAAATTACGGTGCAAATGTTGTCCAGTTTCAATTTAATGGACGCTGGCCAAAAAAGAAAAATTGGTCTTTAGATAATTTGCCTTTTCGTAATGAATGGGTACTAATTGTAGATTGTGATGAACGCATAACTCCTGAATTATGGGACGAAATTGCTCAAGCGATTGAAAGCAATGAATTTAACGGTTACTATCTCAATCGTCGGGTATTTTTCTTAGGTAAATGGATTCGCCACGGTGGTAAATATCCCGATTGGAATTTACGTTTGTTTAAACATAAAATCGGTCGTTACGAAAATCTGAATACCGAAGATATAGCCAATACAGGCGATAACGAAGTACACGAACACGTTATTTTGCAAGGTAAGGTGGGCTATCTAAAAAATGATATGCTCCATGAGGATTTCCGTGACTTGTTCCACTGGTTAGAAAGACACAATCGCTATTCTAATTGGGAAGCCCGTGTTTATTACAATATTCTGACTGGTCAAGATGAAAAAGGCACAATTGGCGCAAACTTATTTGGTGATGCAGTCCAACGCAAACGCTTTTTGAAAAGAGTGTGGGTACACTTGCCATTTAAACCATTCTTACGCTTTATTTTGTTCTATATTATTCAGCGCGGTTTCTTGGATGGCAAAGCAGGATATATTTATGGACGCTTATTAAGTCAATATGAATATCAAATTGGCGTAAAACTTTATGAGTTACGCAACTGTGGCGGTAAATTAAATACTGCAAATACAGCTAAATCTGCACCACCATCTCTAACCCAAGAAATCGGACAAACGGCAATTTAAACAATTGACGATTGGGTAGTAAACATTGGGGACTGGGAAAAGAATACTACCCAGTCCTTATTATTTATTGACAAATGACAAATGATAAATGATAAATCTTTCATAGACTTACGCAAGTATGACCAATCTTGGTTTGACCGAGGTCGTCCCGGCTGGTATATTTTGCTATGGTGGTTTGTACAGGCGATCGCTTTTCCTTTAACTCCACATCCTTTCAATAATCTACGTTGTGCTTTACTGCGACTGTTTGGTGCGCGTATTGGTAAAGGTGTATTAATTCGCCCAACTGTTCGCTTTACTTACCCTTGGAAAGTTAGCATTGGTGACTATAGTTGGATTGGTGATGACGTAGTTATATACAGCTTGGATGAGATTTGCATTGGTGAACATTGCATCATCTCTCAAAAAAGTTATTTATGCACTGGTAGTCATGACATCCATGACCCTGCGTTTGGCTTAAAAACAGCGAAAATTACTATTGGGAATGGCGTTTGGGTAGCAGCTGATTGCTTTGTTGGCCCAGGCGTTGAAATTGGCGCGAATGCTGTGATTGGCGCGCGTAGTAGTGTGTTTACTAATATGCCATCTAGTCAAGTATGTTGGGGAAGCCCTTGTCGTTCCCAATATCCGCGATTAAGGGAACAGGTGATAGGGGACAGGTGACAGGTGATAGATACCATTTCACGAAATAAATGATACAAATAATTTCTCCTCTGCCCCTCTGCTCCCATGCCCCCCTGCGGCCTATTTGTATCAAACTTAAAGTGAAACGGTATGACAGGTGACAGAGTTAAAAGTCGTTGAGTAAACAGTATTTCGGTTAGTACGGAAAATCGAACCTGCTTTTGAGAGCTAATGCTGTTGAGTTTTCTTGTGAAGAGTGATCAGAATTACTAGTAAAAATAATTACAGCATATATTTAAAAAATAGGAAAATACCAGTTGATTTACTCTGGTATTTTTTGCGTAATAGAACTGAAATTAAACTAAATATCTATTGCCTGTCAAAGGTTTTGCCGCTTAATTTGGAGCAAGTATGACAAATTTTTTTATTCCAGGTTACAAAAGTAAAAATACTAAGATATTTGCATTTTTAGCTACGTTAGGTGCGGGCGCGATCGCTTTCAGCAGGGTCACGATACCGCCAATAGTTAACAGTCAAGAAATCGCACAACCCAAGCAAGATGTAGTCGCTCCAGCAATACAAGCAGTCACAGCTTTAGGGCGTGTAGAACCCAAAGGAAAAGTGACTCAAGTCTTTCCACCTTCTGCAACAGAATCGGCTCGTATTCAACAGCTACGGGTGAAGCAAGGCGACTGGGTGGAAAAAGGGCAAGTGCTTGCAGTGTTGGATAATTATGCCCGTCGTTTAGCTGCTGTGAAAGCGGCCGAAGAAGAAGTGCGGGTAGCCCAAGCTAAGTTAATGCAAGTACAAGCGGGAGCAAAAAAGGGTGATTTACAAGCTCAACAAGCAGAAATCGCGCGATTAGAAGCAGAACTGCACAACTCTCAAGCCGAGGAATTACGATATCGCACTTTGTCCAAAGAAGGGGCGGTTTCAGCTTCGCAGTACGATAGCAAACGCCTGCAAATGGAATCTGCACAAAGATATGTAAATCAAGCCCGTGCTGCGTTGAATAGTTTGGCGGAAGTACGTCCAGTTGATGTGCAGTTGTACCAAGCAGAGGTAAGACAGGCTAAGGCTAGGGTATTACAAGCTATGGCAGATTTGGATTTAAGTATAGTGCGATCGCCACAAAGTGGACAAATTTTGAAAGTGCAAACTTTTCCTGGCGAACTAGTAGGAAATAAAGGCATTGTTAGTTTAGGTGATACAACCCAAATGGTAGTCATAGCTGAAGTTTACGAAACAGATATCCGCAAAGTACAGCCAGGACAAACAGCAAAAATTACCAGCCCCAGTCTCACCAAACCACTCTCTGGAACAGTCTCGCAAGTAGGGTTAGAAATTGGTAATCGGAATGTATTAGATACAGATTCCACCACAAATGTAGATGCGCGTGTAGTAGAAGTAAAAATTAACTTGAATCAGGAAAGTAGTCATGTTGTTGCGGGACTAACTAATCTTAAAGTTGATGTATCTATAGGACTTGAACACTAAAATTTCTGCTTACAAGATGAGTATATTAACCTGAGTTCGGTTTAAAGATAAGCGGTTATCTAGTTATTTATTTTTCTATAGGTGCAGTACATAAATCCTTATAGCAACGACAAGAGTTTTCTGGATGGCGTTGCATTAAGCCTTCCCAGTCCCGATTAACCCGGCGATTTTTAGCTACCACTAACCAAGTGCTTTCTGTTTCAGATAATGCAGGAGCCGTCAGTTTAACTTCTGGCGGCTCCACATTCTCTACTATTGCATCTTCTTGTTGGTTGTCTGACATACACGCTTTACACAGCACCGTGAGTAGATGGTTTGGTTAAAGGCACTTCATCAGTTTCGGCACTAAAAGCTGCCGCCAGTTCAGGGCTAGAGATCGCAATGGCACTTTCATGCCATTCATGGATTATTGCATCAATCAAATCCCATGCATTGTCAGAGACATCAGTTAAACGAAAAGCTTCAGTAACCTCTTTAATCAAATCTTGAATATCATCCGCTTCAAACACTCTCAGCCATCCATAAGGATGCTCAGAACCGATTTCTTTTCCTAACCGCAAACTGAAAGCGACGGATAACATTTCAATAACAGCTTTACTTTGTGTTATTCCCTTAACAAGGTAAGCTGCATCTTCACGACGCATCAGTGCAAAGGATTGATCATTGCGAGTAATTGTTACTGGGCGTTCACAGGCTTTGTCTAGAATTCGCCCAGGTTGACGATTTAACTCAGTGGCTGTAATTAGTTCATCTGAGTAAGCATTGCTAAAAATTGTAAGAGACATGATCTGTACGTTTTCTGGAAACGCCGATTTAATAAATTTAATGAGATGAGTTAGGTGTATACGTATTATTGTACGTAATGCCTTTTAATTGTCAATAGGTATTCAAACTTTGATTGCTGTAAGTCTTGTCAAAAAAGCATTACAGATTTTTAGCTCCCATAAAATTTAATGAGTATATCACTAGTTTTTTTCACTTGAGTTTGAGTTAAGCTGTTTGAGATAAAAGCCTGTCCATCTGAAGGCTGGGTTTCTTATGTTGAGTTTTTAGCTCATGATTCAACGTTATTTAATTGAACTACGAAAAATTCCTATTGCTTTGTTGCAGTTGAGATATCAACGCAATCAAACTATTGCGGGAGTTATTGGTATTATTTGCATTACATTTCTGCTATTTATGCAGGTAGGGCTGAGAAATGCATTTTTAGAAGGGGCGTTACAATTACCGTTAAACTTTGATGCAGATATTGTTGTAATTAGCTCTCTTTCTTCGACTGCATTGCAACCAGTAACTTTTTCTTCAAGACCTTTATATCAAACACTAGCACTCAAGCAAGTTAAATCTGTTGCGCCACTTTACATTACTTCAACTCAATGGTACGACAAAAACAACTCTGTTTATCGCATTAGAGTTAACGTTATGGGCATTTCTTTAAATGTGCCAACACTTAGTTTGCCAGGAGTAGAGGCAAACCTGCAAAAACTCAATAAGCAAAAATTTGCTTTATTTGACAAAAATGCGAGAAATGAATTTTCTTCTATTATTGCCAACGTTAAGGCAAAAGGAGAGTCTTCAGCAGAGATTCAAGTAGGAAATAGTAGCTCATTGAGAGAACTTAGGGTTGTCGGACTTTTTGAATTAGGTGTTAATAATGCTTATGATGCTAGTTTTATTACCAGTTCAACAACTTTTAGTGAATTATTTGGACGTGACGAGACAAAAATAGATGTTGGCTTGATTAAATTAAAGCCAGAGTTTAAATCTGACGCAAATATAGAACAAACTGTTAAACAATTAAGGAGTTATTTACCTACAACTATTAAAATATTCTCGAAAACCGAATTAATCCAACGAGAAAAAATATTTCATGAAAATAATTCACCGATGGGTTTTATCTTTCGGTTTATTTTAATTATGGCTGTTGTGATTAGCATTTTTATTTTATATCAAATTTTGTATGTAAAAGTAACACACAATCTTGGTAATTATGCAACTCTAAAAGCTTTAGGCTTTAGCCAAAAATCTTTGGTTAGTGTAGTTATACAAGAAGCAATTATTTTAGTAATTGCTGGATATATCCCAGGTATAATCCTATCTTACCTCGCTTATGATTATCTACTTAATGTAACCAAGATATTTATTCAAATGTCTGTAGGTGTAGCGTTATTTGTTCTATCATTAGTAAGTCTAATTTGCCTAATATCGGCAGGGCTTTCTTTATTTAAGGTTAAAGATGCAGACCCAGTAGAAATTTTTAAATAGATTAATTAATAACTTTTAGACAATTTATGAATCCGGTTATTTGCATTAAAGAACTTAATCATTATTATCAAGAAGGTGGCAGAAAAAAACAAATTTTATTTGGAGTCAATCTAGAGATTCATACCAAAGAAGTTGTAATTTTAACTGGAGCTTCTGGTTCAGGAAAGACGACACTTTTAACTTTAATTGGCTGTCTGCGTTCTGTGCAAGAGGGTAGCCTGAAAGTATTAGATTATGAATTAAATGGTGCTAGCGAAATCGAGAGAATGAAGCTAAGGCAACGCATTGGTTATGTTTTTCAGCATTTCAATTTGCTGGATTTTATGACTGTGCTTCAGAATGTGATGCTGTCTCTAGAACTACAGAAAGATTTCACACCAGGGGATGCAAAACGCAAAAGTACGGAAATATTGCAAGCAGTAGGTATGGGAAAGCACTTAAATGCTTATCCTAGGGATCTTTCTGGTGGGCAAAAACAAAGAGTAGCGATCGCCCGCGCTCTTGTCCACCGCCCGCCTTTAATTTTGGCAGATGAACCTACATCAGCTTTAGATAGACAAACGGGGCGAGAAGTCGTAGAACTAATGACCGCACTAGCAAAAGAACAAGGAAGTGCTGTTTTAATCGTCACGCATGACAGCCGGATTTTTGATATTACCAATCGCATTGTTCGTATGGAAGATGGTCAACTAGATTTAGACTATCAAGGTCGGCTATCTGTTGCCCTACCAACCTTATCGGATAACCAATTGACTGAGGTAATTCCCCAAATAAAAATGTTGACTTTCCAACCCGGTGAAATTGTGTTCCGCCAAGGTGATGTAGCTGATAAATTCTATATTGTAATGGAAGGTGAAGTAGAAATAATTTTAGAAGATCCAGACTCAGAACCAAAATTATTAAAAACATTGGGGGCAAATAGCCATTTTGGTGAAGTAGGGTTACTTCACCAAGCTAAAAGAACAGCAACAGTAAGGGCAGCAAATGGCACAACAATAAAAGTTATAGCTTTTGACCGTACAGCTTTTCAGAACATGATGCTCAATTCTGAAATGACTTCTGCACTTTTAAATTATGAAGCCATGAAAATTGAGCAAAGGGAAGCAAAAAATCGTCCTAATGTGTATCAACAACTTCCCCTTGCCAACCAAGAATTACAAATCCTTGAGGATTACTGTAGACAAACCTCAAGGACTAAAATCGATGTGTTGAGTGAGTTAGTTAATCAGCTATCAAATCAACTCAAAGATAATGAATAATAGCTGTTGTTTAACTATTAAAAAATTTCTTTCTAGAAGTTGTCTGCCAGAGCATTTTCGGTAGCCAAAAAAGGTAGTCATATACTTGTTTTACTTGGCTATACCGCATTAATAACTGAGCTTCACTGAGGAAGGTATATGGTTGAACTGCTTTCAACGTTGCTCCCAATTTATCTTTTTTTGCAGTTTGATTTGCGCCACTAACAGCATAATTTTGTAAATGTGGAGGTAAACGCCAATCAATTGTTGTATCTGGCTGATGCATCACAGGCTCAACATTTCCTCGCCATGCAACTCCCATAATTTGCATAGTTTGATAAACCATTGTGTGCCAACCTTTGGCTTTTAAATAATCCAATCCTTGTCCGACATCGGGAGAAGACAAATCATGAAATAAAATTAACGCATCTGCTTGGGCTAGTTGTTCGCAAATTATTGCATCATTAAGTGGTGCTGGTGCTTCATGATGACCATCTATAAATATCAATGACCATTTTCGGTTAAATTTATTGGCTACCTCTTCTACTGTTTGTGGGCTATATCCTGGTATTAAATTCACAGAATCTTTCACACCTGCCCGCTTCAGTGAATCTGTGACACTTTCATTAAATAATGGTTCAGATAACATCGGATCAATGACATCTAGCTCTACTCCTCCTAAAGCTAGATGACAAGCTGACCAACCCATCCAACACCCTATTTCTAAAGCTTTTTTACCTTGAAATTTTAAGGCAGTGTTGTAAAGAATATGGGCTTCATCGCGGCTAACAAACCCAACATCAGAGCGTCGCTGATCTACATACCAGTTATGCGGAATATCTCTTCGCAGATAAAGCCAAAAAGTATCATACTTATTTCCTAAAATCATATTAGGAAAACATGAATCAGGCTTAATAGTAGACAATCCTGGCGAAATGTAATCTCCTTTGGGAAATAAGTTAGGTGCGATTTCTTTGATTTTTATTTCGCTCATGTAACACTCTGCTTTGATATTTGAACTGGCTATTGAGATTCAAAAAATTCTCAAGCCCAAATTGAAAATATCAAAGATTAAAAATTAAAAGGTCAATTCTTAAGGATTTTGTCTTTTTTTGTAATTTTTGTATAGGTTAAGCTGTGAACAAAAAGATCCCAGACTTCTCTAAAAAGTCTGGGATCTGAGTAAGTGTGATTTTCATAATGAAAATAGGAAGAAAACCTTCCTTTGACTCCTTATTATTTACACCGCCAAGAGAAGTTGGCGCATCCTTACTGAAATTTTCAAGGCTTCACCGACAAAATTGGTTCTTTTGCCACATTACTCAAGCGGATGCTGGCTAATAAATCTTGCCACTGTGTTTCTAGGGTTGGGTCTTTGGGGCTTTGCTGCCGCATTTGCGCTAGTGTTGTTATGGCTTCGTGCCAAATACCATGTTCGGCATAGATGGCAAACTGTTGTTGCAATGTTGCTTTTTGTAGTTGTTGAGCGATCGCAGGATCAAGATTAACTCGTTTTACTACGCCTTCAACATATACAGGCGGAGATTTTTTATCTTTGTCACAATAGACATTAAAAAACCAACGGTATTGTTGCTCTACAGCTAGTGAAGCAGTATCAGCAGGTAGAGAGATGTTAATGATACCTGGTTGCTTAGGGAGAGCGATCGCTTTTTGATAAATTGGGTTTGCGTTCTCATCTTCTAGCACAAACTCAACCGGATAAGGAAAATCTTGGGAGTACGGCACATAAAACCAAAATGTTGGGTGTGCTGCTGTCGTTAACCCCCAGACATTAGTCACAGTGGGGCGTTCTTGATTAAAGGGTACTAAGGCCGTCAATTCAGTTTGGACTTGCGGACAGGAACCACGTTTGGCACCACCCACTATCCGACCGCCAGGAGCAGGTTCTTTAGGGGGTAAAGGTGGGTTAAAGCTGACTTTTTGGCGCGACTTTTTCGGGGTTGGTACTGGTGTTGCTATTGCCATCTGGCTAGCCAAGAAAACTGTGAAGCCCAACGCTAATCTTAAATACAGTTTCATTAGTTGTAAACTCCAGTATGTCTAAGACTAAACGGTGAATTTTATCTGCTTATATAAATAGTTAATTATTTATTTTGTGACTTTTGTAAAAAGTTTTATGTTGGATGGAAATGATACTCACTGTCCCTACTAACGCCAAAGCTGATGGGACGAAAGCCACCCATACACCCCCAATTAACAGACTCAAGCACAGTAAATACAACACACTACTAGTAATACATACTACCAATAATAATATTGGCAGCGATCGCCACCTCCAAGCCAAAATTCCCCCTAAGAGTGACCAAGCCCAAATCCAAATGATTTCCACCCCAGGCGACCAAACTGTAAGTAACGGCCGCCCATCTAAGACAGCACTCAGAATTTGACTGATCATTTGCGCTTGTACTAGCACTCCGGGCATTTGGGTTTCTAAGGTTTTGCCATAGGGAGTCGCCCAGTAGTCGGGAAAATCACCTCTCGCTGTCACACCAATCAACACAATTCTGTCTTTGATGGCATTGGCGTTAACCGGACTAGATAAAAATTGGGTGAGTGTCACCTTTTCGGCAATCATGTTCGAGGCGCGGTAGTTAAGTAAGGTTTGCCCACCATTGGCATCAATTTTTTGATATGCACCGCTACGAGATGATAAACGGGGAAAAATAACCTTACCTAACTTTAACTGCCGTTGAGGAGTAAATTTTGGCTCAATTCCCAAAGGTAAAAGATAGCGGAATGCTAATTGGGTACTGAAAGCATATTCAGCCGGACATAAAGATGCCGTCTCTGGAGTCATAAACATCAGATGGCGACGCACCACATTATCAGCATCATGAATAAAGTCACTAAAACCTAGGCGTTGTTGGGGAATTTCTGGTGGTGGTTCAATGCCTTTAATATTGGCTGTAGCATCACTTCCCTTACACACGCCAATTAAGTTATCTGTTTTTTGCAGTCGCCCAATTAAATTTGCTTGTTCAGCCGGAAAATCACGATAAATATCTAACCCGATCGCTCGCGGTTGATGTTGTTGTAATTTGGTTAGTAGGGCATTGAGTGATTTGTCAGACAGAGAAGTTCCCTTTAAAATTTCACCGTTGCGACGTTGGGCGACTAAATCAGCATCATCAATTGTGACTATTAGCAGTCGAGGATCAGGGCCTTCATCAGGACGCGATCGCATCATTTGGTCGAATGCTAGCAATTCTACACCTTGAAATACTCCCAAAAACCGCAACGTACAAATTACGGCGGTCGTCGCCAGACTAGATAATAAACCTGACTTCCATCCTAATTTAGAGGGTGGAGGTGAACTCGGAATTTCTGGCTGGGCTGTAAATACTAGTTCCTGCCAAGTCAATGGTGTCTGTGCGGGATTTTGAAAAATTACTGGTAGCCACGTAGCGCAGGGAAATTTATCTTCTAAGCCTTGTAAGCGTTCCCGCCCTTGGCGTACTGCTTGATATAAAGGTTCGCCTCTGGCAAAACTAATTAAAAAATACTTTAAAAACTCTTGGGCTACCTGGTCAGGAACAGGTTCGCGCATAATTACCATTTGGGGAATGTGTAAATCTGCCAATTCTCGTGCCAGTCCTAAACCATCACAGGAGTTGAAAATTGCTAGATGTAAACCCCTCTCAATTGCTTGCTTGAGGGCGTATCTTAACTCATTAATGCTGAGACTATCAGTTTTATTTAAATAAATCAGCCCTGTAGCATCATTTCCCAGGCTAGAACTGTGTCCAGCGAAAAATATAATATCCCAGTTTTTTCCCCAAAGAAAATCATTTAATTCTTGCCTTGTTGGTTCTACTAAAAAGGTGACATCAGCATTGGGACACTGTTGCAAAATAGTTTGGTCTGCCTGGGTATCAATTCCTTGACTATTGCCAACAATCGCTAAAATTTTGACTTTTGGGTTTTGGGTGCGTGGTTGCAGAATCCGATCATATGTTGGTGAAGCGATCGCAATTTCTGCTTTAGAATAGCGTTCAAATATTTCCCACAAATGCCAAGGTAATCTCTGTATTTGACTATTATCTGTTTGCAAAACTACCCTTATTTCGTCTGTAGGCAGTAATTTTTCTAGCCATTTTTCTCTTAACAGACGAAACTCTTCTGCTCGTAACCAAGAGTTAAACCGAGCGCCTAAGGCATGGGCTAAATCTTGACAACTTTGGCTAATAGATACATTTGTTACTTGAATTTTTTCCGCATCTAAGCGGTAAGTCTTCCCTAATTGGAGATAGCTAAATTGCCACCTGGAGTAGTAAAGCGGCATTTCTGGGCATGGTGACAGTCTACCTGTAATTTCGGAGTCAGGGCGATCGCCTTCTTCACCAATCTGAAGAGTCACAGCAAACCCTTGGTTGAAATTACCATCTCCGAATTTCAAAACCACTAACTTCGTCATGACTGTCGTTATTTGTTATTTATCATTTGTGATTCGTCATTTACAAGCTTGAAGTAATCAACTATCCAAAATCTAAAATTATTCTGCCTCCTGCCTTTTTAAATAATAAAATGTTCTGTAAAACTCATATCCCCTAAAGAGATTTGCACGCTAAACTTTTCTTGAAGGTCACCACGAAGTTGCAACTGTATATAGTTGTCTGCGCTTCTAGCTTGAGCTTCTAAAAATACCTCTCCCGACTCATCTAATACCGTGAGTTTGACTGCCTCTGGCAAATAAATCTGATTACCTATAGGATGTAATTGTAAACGGATACTGGTTTTATTATTTGTTTCCGAGCTAATTTCTACAATCAGCATTACGGGATGATTAGCTATTTGAATACCCAAATCAATTAGCTTTGCTCGTTTCGTAGGTATTTGTGACTGATGAGGTGATGTTTCGTCTGTAGTTACGCCACCGCGAAACGCATAAACGGGCGTAGAGTCTAGTAAGTCCCATAAGGATTCTACTGTTTGCCAACCGGACTCAAACTGATTAATAAACCATTGGCTTAAATTTACCAATGGTTGAACTGGAGATGTTTTTAATTGGGCGATGCAGTCAATTAATGCTTCTATAGGTTGCAATTGATTTAAACGTAATATTTCAGCATCCACAGTGCGAATAAAACCTAATATATTTGCTTCTTGCAGTGATTCATCAATTTGCACCACCACATAACCAACTCGCTCTTCCCAAGTTTCTGGTGGCATTAAACATCCTTGTGCGTGCAATTGTACAGGACGACACTCTAACCGACCAACTGATGGGATTTCTAAGTCGGCTACATTGGCACACAACTGCATGATGGGATTCCAACTATCGCTGGCATTGAGATTAGTGGGAATTTCCATCATTTGCAAGTAATCATTTACTACCAACACAGCTAATGTATTTAAGCGGACTTGTTCGGCTTTGGCAGAAGTAGGTTGTTGATTGGCAAACTGTTGAGCAATGTTACGAGCAGTTTGAGAAATTGGCAATTGAATTCCTAAATCATCTACCCTATGGGTGGTTTTAGTCATACCTGAAAACCTAGTGTTTAATATTATTGTTCGTATGCTTACCTATCATCCACATTGATTAAATTTATGCCAAAAAACTGTAAATAAGTTGAAATTGAAATTGATATTCAGAGGTTTATGAAAAGATTGCTTTTTATGACAGAAAGATTTGCCCCAGATTTAGGGGGGTTAGCTAGAAGTGCAACAAGGTTAGTGGCTACACTCTCTCAATTAGATGTAGAAGTTGATGTAGTTACATGGAGTCGTTATCTGCAACCAGGGGAAGTTTTACCACCGGAATCTATAGATGTCAAATCTCGCGTTTATCGTATTGGGCTTTATCGTCACTGGGATATGACTATGCCGCACACTTTGAATGTGCTGGAATGGTTGCACTCTTCTCGGCAGTATGATGCTGTATGGGGACATTACTTATTTCCTAGTGGGTTTCTAGCCACTTGGTTTGCCAAACTTCAGGGGTTAGTTAGTACTGTTAGCGCGCGTGGTAATGATATTGATAAAGAAATGTTTCCACCAGGAGATTTTGCCCGTCTGCAATGGACGCTACAACAAGCTAAAGTAATTACGGCTGTGAGTGCTGATATGTCGCGCAAAATTCAGCTATTAAGTGGTAGAGATGATGTGTTGATATTGAAAAATGCAGTGGATACAGAGATTTTTGCACCACAGCAAGCGACTGAAGAAATTAGCAAGGAATCTTTAGGAATTCCCCCAGATGAATTAGTTATAGGATTTTGCGGTGAATTGCGCGAAAAGAAAGGGCAACAGTTTTTGTTAACGGCTTTGGCAACAGTAAGTTATCAGCGTCCTGCTTGCTTGTTAATTATCGGTGAAGTGCGGAATTCTCAAGAATCTGTGCTGCAAGTGTATGCCAGTCAGCAAGCAGAAAGTAGCCAAAGAATTATTATTACAGGACATTTATCTAATCCTCAAGCAGTCGCGGCACATTTACAACTGTGCGATGTTTATCTCCAGCCGTCATTGTGGGAGGGAATGCCAAATGCACTGTTAGAAGCAATGGCTTGTGGTTGTTGCTGTATTGCTAGTGATGCGGGTGGTATTCCCGAAGTAATTACACATGGTGAAAATGGTTTTATCTTGCCACGTTCACAACTACACCATCTAGGCGAAGCGGTGCTGGAATTTTTGACAATGCCGATATTAGAGAAAAATCAAATTACTCAAGCTGCACGCGATCGCATCCTCTCAGAATATTCTATCGCTCAAGAACAACGGCGACTTCAAATTTTAATTGACCGCTTGATGCCTAATTCTGTATAAGCTGCAATTAAAGCTTCCCCTGCATAGTTCCATGTGTAATATTCTGCAATTCTTTTTCTAGCATTCTCTGCAAGTTGATTTGCCAATTCTTGATCATTCTGCAACTGCAACACTGCATCTTTAATAGCTTTGGCTGAACCGGGTTTAACTAATAAAAAATGTACTCCATTTTCTCCCAGTTCTCTTACTACTGGTAAGTCACTAGCAATTACAGGTGTTCCGGTTGCCATGCCTTCTAAAATTTTGAGGGGACAACAACCTTGAATTAAGTTGCGATCGTTGGGTGTTAAAGGAGCCAAAATTACATCAGCAGTATGAATATATTGCACTAACTCTGGCTGTGAGATGGGTTCTAATATATTAAGTTTATCTGTTACACCTAATTTTAATGCCTGTTGTTTTAAACTTTTGATTTGGTCAGGTCTTGCTTGTCCAATTACTGTTAAACAGGCTGGAATATCTCGATTTAATAAACCTAAAGCTTCAATTGCTAAGTTTACTCCCTGCCAAGGTGAAAGTGTACCAAAATATAGCATCTGTATATCTGCTACGCTATTGTGATTTACTATCTTGGGTTGATATGTAAACACATCTAAATCTACGCCATTAGGAATTACTTTAATTTTATTTGCTGGGACTCCGCGACTTTGTAAATATTGCGATGTCACACTACTAGGCGTAACAATTAAATCTGCGGCTGACAAACAAATTTTCTCTTGCGATCGCAATTTATGTAAAAGCTCTTTGTCATCAGCAACGGCTGGATAACGATATTTTAATTCTATAGAAGGTAAGCCATTCACTTCAAAAATTAACTTATCGCAATATTGCGGTTTATTAAGGGCAATTATAAAGCCTTCGTAAATTGAACGAATATGTACTGCTTCAAATTGCTTGTCTTTTAACCATAGCCATAACCCATAGCGAAAATATAAAATTCGCTGAATCAAATTCTCACCCAAAGCTGGTAAAGTCGTTTGAATAACTTGCGGATAAATTTCTTTACCATCTAGACATTCGGTTGTTGGTGAAACTGTTAATAAATTAATGCTGCCAAAAGCATCTACTAATGCTCTAGAAAAAGCTGCAATATGAATTGCTGCTCCCTTTGGTGCTGGAAGAGTATCAAAAGAAATATACGCTAACTTTTGTTGGTTCATAAATATCTACATAATATCATTGTCTCCTATTTTTATGTCTTGCTATACTAGCCTTGAAGTTGGATAAAATATATTAAAAAATATTTCAATTTTTATAATAAAAAACTTGAGAAGGTTAAAAAATAATTTAAAGCTAGTAAATCTCATTAAATCTGCAATAATATGCCTATTGATTTAAAACAATTCCGCCAACACCTGATCTATAAAGCGCAAGCTCCAGTCGCTAAAATAATAGATGATCTACAGGAAATAGCAGAGGTTGATCATCTCGCCGAGCTAAAACAAAAGGAATACGGACAGCAGACACTATATTATTTTTTAGGAATAATTATTACAGTTGTATTGATGTTGGTTGCACCCAATGCTATCACCAATACTGGATTACAGAGTGTGCTTGTTGCCTTGTTTGCGTTAGCTATCATCGTGTTGAGTATTGGTTTTATTTATGCCTTAGTGAATAGGTTCAAGTTTGGCAGAATCAACGTTGTTAATTCTAGATATCAGTCAACGCAAAGAATATTGCAAATGCTATCTAGAGATATGGATGCAAATGCTGATATTGAGTTGCAATTATCCTTTCAGCCAATTGAGAAAGATGAATATAAAACAAATACAACACCACATCCTATCAAGTCTGGATGGAAAATAGACCACTATCAACATGAATGGCTGAAAATTCAAGGTCAATTTTTAGATAAAACTCGCTTTGAGTTATCTGCAACTGATATATCTAAAAAGCAATATGGCTGGAAGCGTGGTAGCAGTGGTAAAAGCAAGTATAAATCAAAAACCAAGTCTGGAGGATTAGATATCAACTTAAATATTACCTATCCTCAACGCCGATATGGAGCAGTTAAACTTTTAAAAAATGAAGCCACAAATGCAATTAAATTATCTAGATTAGCTCATCTTAGAGGGTTGAGAATTACAGATAAAGCGATGCATATAGTTGTGAGAGTAGCACCAAATGTTGTAGGTAGTCCAGAAGAGGTTTATCAAACAATTACAGCCATGTTTTTAAGCGTTTATCAAATACTCAATTTAGCAAAAGTATTGTCTAAACAAAATATATAGTAGGTTACAGATGACAGGTAATAGGGTGACAGATTTAAAAGTATTTTGATGTCTAAATAAATTAAATATTGTTATATGAAAAATGCAATTTTAAAAGTCTCACTTCTTGTTTTAATAGCTACAGTTTGGGGATGTAATAGCGTAAATAAAGCTAATATAGAGCCAAATCAAGTAAATAGCACTCCAATTGCAGCAACAGCAACTAATATAGATGCTCGGACTGACAAAATTAAATTTAAAACAGAAGGCGGTTCTGATTTATTTTCGCTTAAACAGCAAGCCGATGGCGCAAAATTAGTAGATGGCAAAGAGCAAGAGTTAGCTAGAATTAAGGCAGATAAATCAGGGAAAATTAAGTTAAAAAATTCTGCTGATAAAACCTTAGGATATGTAGTAACCAAACAAGATCATTGGAAAGTAGAAAATCCAGAACAAAATAAAGATTTATATATCCTTAGAAAGCAGAATAATGGCGATTATCAACTAGAAGACGCGGCTAAAAAAGAAATCTATCAGATTAAGTCACGCAATGATGGTTTAGAAATTCTAACGCCTAATAATCAATTAGTTTACAAAATAAAAGTAAAAGAAGGAAAAATTTCTTTAAGAAATCCATCAGAAAAAACCATTTTTTCGACAAAATCAGGCATATCATCAATTGCATTTGCTTGCTTTGGTTTTGATGTTATGACTCGTGAACAGCAGGCGGCTTTGGCTTATGCTGTAAATTCGACAGGAGGGCGATAGACTGTGCAAATACAGCTAACTTGGACAGATCCAAACACCAGCACTCGTACAGAATTAAGATTAGAAACTCCCGTGGCAATAGGGCGGCAAACTGCAACTATGCCTCAACAAATTGGCGAAAAAGGAGTTTCGAGAGTTGCGATCGCAGATGATTTAATTGCAGATTATCACGCTTTAATTGATGAACAAAATCAAGAGTTAATTATTATTGATCAAAATACCAACAATGGCATCAAGATTAACGGCGTACAATCATCTAATGGCATTCTCAAAAATGGCGATCGCATTCAAATTGGTACTGCGGAAATCGTAGTTAATATCACAACTACAGCCTGGGAATGCGATCGCATGGTAGGCTTTTTATTTAAACGCCGTTGTGGACGCACCGACAGAACTAACTGTCCCTTCTGCAACGAGTCATATACAGAAGACTACGCCTATTACCCGAACTACGGTAGCTATAGAGATAGCTGGGGTAGTAGTTATTATCGGGAGACTACTTATTCTTACGAATCTGAAACAGGTAATGTAGACTTTACCGATGCTGATGGTAATAGCCTAGAAGACGAAAGAAATACTGACTTTGAAACTAATATGGGAGCGAGTTAATTAGCAAGAGTCGGGTGTAAGGGTTTAGGGGAAAGAATTACAGCAGGTAACAGGGGACAGGCTTGAAAGTCTTTTGTTACATGGCTTTTTGGTGAAAACTTGTACCTCATTCACCTACACCCTAAACCCCTACCCCCTTACACCCTTTAATTAATGCTTACCGTCTGATATACTGGCTCGCTAACTGAATCGCATCAGCAATGTCAACATCGCCATCTCCGTCGGCATCCAAAAAGCTATTGAGTACCGGATTGCCGCCAGATTGAGGATTTTGCGAGTTGGCACCAACTTTTAAGAAATTCAAAACCACAGGCACCATTAAAGGTAGGAATTGTTGAATGATCCCAGCATCTAAGCCAGTGCGTTGGGCGGCTACCTGCGCTATCTGCTGTTGCATACCCAAAGAGAACAGTGAATCTACAGCCTGGGGGTTAGGAGAAGTACCCGCATATTCATTTACTAAAGTTTGGGCTTCGGCATTACCGCCTGTAGCTTGCTTTTCTTGTAACGAAGAACGTACATAGTTGCCGACAATACCCATAACCGATTGTATGGTAGAAGAATCTGCACCAGTGCGATCGCTCAACTGCTGCACAGTGTTGACAATACTACCTATTTGCCCCAAACTACCTTGTTGATTAGGGTTAGCTACAGCACCCAGAATTTGGTCAAAAAGTCCCATAAGTTTTTTCTCCCTGAATTACATTCAATATCTGATAATTGCGGTGTATTTTTCCAATTTTGCCTATATATTAATTTTTCATCCTACTCATTTCCAGGAATTCGAGGAACTATCTCTAGTACTAAGGACAGACTATTGTTTTCTTGTCCTGCCATTTTTTAGCTGCAAAACCTTGTGCGGATTTGTTTCACTGCTGAAACTATTAAGATTAAAAGCATCTGCCCATTAAATAGTGACTCCCGCTAACCATGCCTTTATCGCGTATAGTAACGCTGATTGTTGGTCTCATCGTCATCTTGGCACTTAGCCTGTGGCTGATTGATTCTCTGTCACGCCTGTATTGGCAATTGTCCTATTCCCCATTACTAGGCAATTTACTGTTGTTGCTGCTAGTTGTCCTCATTGGTGGATTGGTTGCTGCCTTTGTTTATTACGTGTTAGTGCTGCAAGGTGGAGAAAAACGTTCTAAGCAAAATCGCAGACGCGTCACACCAGCGCAAATTCCAGCTGTGAAATCTGATGCAGCATCTTCCACGCTGCAAGCTGTACGGCAACAAGTCTCACAAATTCAAGATGAAGTAGCACGGCAAGCTTTATTGAGTAAATCGCGGGAAATTGAAGCCAATTTAGCCAGGGGAGAAATTCAAGTTGTCGTGTTTGGTACAGGGAGTGCAGGCAAAACTTCCTTAGTCAATGCGATTATGGGGCGGATGGTAGGCCAGGTAAACGCGCCAATGGGTACAACTACCGTCGGCGAAACTTATTGCTTGCGATTGAAGGGCTTGGAACGCAAGATTTTAATTACCGACACACCGGGAATTTTAGAAGCAGGGGTAGCAGGAACAGAACGAGAACAATTAGCCAGGGAATTGGCAACTGCGGCAGATTTATTGTTGTTTGTCGTGGATAATGACTTACGACGCTCAGAATATGAACCATTGCGCGGTTTAGCAGAAATCGGCAAGCGATCGCTGTTAATTCTTAACAAAACAGATTTATATACAGATGAAAATAAGGAAATAATTCTCGCCCGATTACGTCAACGGGTGAAGGGATTTATTGCCCCTAACGATGTCGTAGCGATCGCAGCTAACCCCCAATCTGCCCAATTAGAAACAGGTGAACTCTTCCAACCAGAACCTGATATTGTACCGTTGCTGCGGCGCATGGCGGCTGTGTTGCGGGCTGAGGGGGAAGATTTAGTTGCAGATAACATTCTTTTGCAATCTCTAAGATTAGGAGAGGAAGCACGAAAACTCATCGATGCCCAACGTCGCCGCCAAGCAGATAAAATCGTCGAGCGATTTCAATGGATAGGTGCGGGTGTAGTATCTGTCACACCGTTACCAGTAGTAGATTTACTGGCGACGGCAGCTGTCAATGCCCAGATGGTTGTAGAAATTGGCAGAGTTTACGGCTGTGAGTTAAACATGGAACGCGGGCGAGAGTTAGCCTTATCTTTAGCAAAAACTATTGCCAGTCTAGGTATAGTCAAGGGCGCGATTCAATTACTATCTACCGCCTTGCAACTGAATGTGGCGACATTTATTATAGGCCGGGCAATTCAAGGTGTAACCGCCGCCTATTTAACCCGAATTGCCGGGAAAAGCTTTATTGAGTATTTTCGCCATGATCAAGATTGGGGCGATGGTGGAATGACGGAAGTCGTGCAGCGACAATTTCAAATTAATCGCCGGGATGAATTTATTAAAGCTTTTATTCAAGAAGCGATCGCCAGAGTTGTCAAACCCTTACAAGATAAAGCTGAGGTCGCAGAAGAAAATATCCAAGATAAAAGTTGACTCATATCTTATTACCCTATTGCCTGTTGCCTCTTCCCTATTGCCTGTGTTTTTTATGAGACTAAATTGTAGCGATCGCTTCTTGTAATGTCTGTTATGTACTTACGTCTTAGTAATGCAGTTATTACACATCTAAGTTCCAGTAAACCAGATAGATTGTAAACTTTCTACTAAGCTACTCTCGCGTAAATACTGAATATATTTTTTAGTACTAAAGCCTACAATCCTTAATATTGCTAGCAATTTTACACTTTTTTCCCCAATCATACTGAGGCTGTTAATTTAAGCTTTTTGTAAAAAACTTCTATTAGAGTTGCCGTTCGTTTTTTCTACTGACAGTATAGAAATATGCAAAGGCAACAAACAAAAAACGAAATTCAAAGATTAGGGAGTTAACAGAAATGTAGAGTTCAGCAATATTACTTAAGTGTGTTCATACTCAATGGATATATGTATAGCGAGTGACATAAACATCTCTAAAGCTCATAATTTGATTTCAGTATATTTGTCTAGGCTATGCTTTTTGATTAGAACTATCAAGCCTACCAAACATTTTGCCAAAATCAAGAATAGAAAAACTTTTGAGTTTTAGAAGCTTGCTGATATCAAAACTGATGCAATTTTTGAGTTTTAAATCAGTTTCAAATACCTAATAAGTAACATCTCTGCAAATAGAGATCAAATCTTGATGTGTACAGGATTCATGTAAATCATTCCTGACTCACTTTGCCAATTCATCAATTCTAATGTTGGAGAAAAGAAAACCATGTTGACAACAACTTTCAAAAAATTATCTCAAGCTACTGCTGTTACAGCCCTTGGTATTGCTATGTTGGCATCTGTAGGGAATGCCCCTGCTCATGCTGTCAATTTGCAAACATTCAATCTCTCAGGACAATTTGCATCACAAGCTCTTAATGGTTCAACTGGAATAGCTGTAGATTTGCAAAATGGTTTTTTTGATGGTAGCTACACAGTAGATACAGATTTATTACCTACTACTACGCAAGTATCTTTATCCAGTTGGATTATCAATTTGAAAGATGCTTCCAACAATATTTTGAAAACCTTTTCTAGTAGCACAATTGGCAATACTGGTTTAGTAGTAAATGATGGGCTTTTATTTACAAACAAAATTGCTTCATCCAAAGGTCAAGAAACTGCAAGTTTAGGATTAGTATTTGCACCAGGATTTACTAGTCCTGTTGGTGGCGCATCTGATGGCTTGTTCAGTAGTGTAGTGTTTAAAAAAGGTACTATAGTTTCTGGACAATTACCTATCAAAGCAGTACCAGAACCTCTTTCCACTACTGGTATTGCAGTTGCAGGTGCTATGGGTTTATGGATGAAGCGTAAACAAAAAGCTCCCGTAGCATAGTTACATTTTTGAAAGTCGGGGATAATTCATCAACTGGATTGATTTGATTGCAAAGTTTAAACTCAAACACGCTCAGGGGTTCCTTCTCTCCTCGCAAGGAAGGAACCCCTTTTCATTGATATTTCCAGCCCCTAATATCATTTCAGGAAAAATCTGATGTGTATACGGATCTTGTAGAGACGCGATATATCGCGTCTCTACAAAATTTATGTATATCGCCATAGATGTGAAATGGTATAACCTCTAACCCTTAGCCCCTGGTGCAACTAAAGTAAACACCGTAATCTCAGGACGAGCAAACAACCGCAGATGCAAACCTGTCATTCCTAAGCCTCGGTTGGTATATAAAAACATATTCCCTATTTGATATTGTCCTAAATAATATTTTTTTCCCCACGGTGGCAGAATTGGCGGTTCGATAAACGGTAAACGTACCTGTCCGCCGTGTGAATGTCCTGATAGTTGCAAATCAAACCGCCCTGTAGCCGCACTGATAGTTGCAAAATCTGGTTCGTGTGCTAACAATATTGCTGCGCCTTCTTTGGGTAGCTGCTGCATAACTAAATCTATGCGACTTTTACCCATTTGCACATCATCTACACCAGCAATATGCAGCATGGCATTACCCCGTTTTAGGGTGTAAACAGCATTACCAAGGTGGACAATATTACTTTTTTGTAGTGCTTCGATAATCTTTTGTGTATCATTTTCGTGGTCATGATTGCCCAATACTGCTACAGTCTTATCTTTGGGTGTGAGGTGAGTTAAAGAAACAGTCAGCGAAGGAATTAAGTGTGGTAAGTTCCGAGTAACTAAATCTCCTGTAATTGCTACTAAGTCGGGTTTTTGTTGATTAACTAATCGTACTATTCGCTGCAAACGCCGAGTACTCATCCATCTATCTCGGTGAATATCGCTAATTTGCACAATGCGATAACCATTAAATTCTGATGCCAGGTTTGGTAATTTCAGTTGTAAAGAATTGATTTCAATCCAATTTGGTTCTATCAACTTAGCGTATAGTAAAGTACCAAAGCCTAGCAAAATGCACAATCCCATACATCGAAAGGCTGATCTGCTGGCTTTTCTCAACCATTTACGAGTTCTCAAGGCATCATCTCCTTCGACGTGAGAGCTACTTTCTAAAAATTTGGTGGTTAATTTTCTCTAATTAAATAAAATCAAAGAGAGTCTTAAAGTCGCTAAAATGAAGAAATGTGATATAGTATCTGTTTCTCTACGCCTGGTTTTATGGGACTGCCAATTGTTGCAATTATCGGCCGGCCAAATGTCGGCAAATCCACCCTGGTTAATCGTCTCGCCGGGGAACAAACGGCGATTGTCCACGATGAGCCAGGTGTGACCCGCGATCGCACTTATCTGCCCGCTTATTGGAGCGATCGCGAGTTTTTAGTGGTAGATACAGGTGGTTTAGTCTTTAACGATGACACCGAATTTTTACCCCTAATTCGCCAACAAGCATTAGCAGCCTTAGCAGAAGCCAGTGCAGCGATTTTTGTGGTGAATGGTCAAACAGGCCCAAACTCAGCTGATGAAGAAATTGCTGAGTGGTTGCGTCAACAACCAGTACCAGTGCTGCTGGCTGTGAATAAGTGTGAATCACCAGACCAAGGCATAATTCAAGCTGCCGAGTTTTGGGAATTAGGGTTAGGAGAACCATACCCGATTTCGGCAATTCATGGCAACGGTACAGGAGAATTACTCGACGAGTTAATTCAATACATTCCGCCGGTATCAGAAGTACCAGAAACAAACGAAATTAAAGTGGCGATCATTGGTCGGCCAAATGTCGGAAAATCAAGTTTGTTAAATGCCTTCGTGGGTGAAGAAAGAGCCATTGTTAGCCCTATTTCTGGTACAACCCGCGATGCGATCGATACCTCAATCGAAAGGGATGGGCAACAATACCGACTGATTGACACTGCGGGGATTCGCAAAAAGAAAAGCATCGAATACGGGACAGAATTCTTTAGTATTAACCGTGCCTTTAAAGCAATTCGTCGGGCTGACGTAGTGTTATTAGTCATAGATGCCCTTGACGGCGTTACCGAGCAAGACCAAAAATTAGCTGGGCGGATTATCGAAGAAGGTCGCGCTTGCATCGTTGTAGTAAATAAATGGGATGCGATTGAGAAAGACTCTCACACTATCTACGATTACGAAAAAACTCTGCAAGAACGGTTACATTTTACAGATTGGGCTTCTACCATCTTTGTAAGTGCTTTAACAGGACAACGGGTAGAAAAGATTTTAGAGTTAGTCGTTGAAGCAGCAGCAGAACATAAACGCCGTGTTAGTACATCGGTAATTAATGAAGTCTTAGAAGAAGCTGTCAGATGGCACTCACCACCAACTTCACGCGGTGGTCGTCAGGGCAAAATTTATTATGGTACACAAGTAACCACCCAACCCCCGACAATTGCCCTGTTTGTGAACGAAGCCAAACGCTTCAACGACAACTACCGCCGCTATATTGAAAGACAATTCCGGCAACAGCTAGGGTTTAAGGGTACACCCATTCGCTTACTCTGGCGGAGTAAGAAAGTCCGCGATGTGGAAAGTGGCAATGTTAACCGCGCAACTCGCGTGTAATAATTGCTGGTCATTAGTCATTTGTTCTTTGTCTAATGACTAATGATAAATGACTAATGACTAAATTATGGATTTACTGCGATCGCTACCACTAGGACTATATTTAGAACAACCGCAAACTTGGCTACATAAATTAGATCCGCGTGTCAAGTTTTTTTGGTTGATGAGTTTTTTGACAAGCTATAGCTTTGCCAACAATCAATGGCGTGTTTTGTTAGTTGCATTGCTAATTATTTTTACATTAGTTGCTAGAATTCCCCGACGAGTCTGGCAACAGCAGATGGGCTGGCTATTAACACTGTCGTTTTTAGTATTATTAATTGCAGCTATCAGTCCTGATGGTTTGGGGATCAATTATCAGCCGCGTCTGCCAGGCAACGAACAAGTTTTAACCCAGCGCACCCCGCCCCCTGCTCCTAATATCATATTTCCTAGTAAGGATAAATACTCTTACGTCCTATTTCATCAAGGCCCAGTCAAAGTAACTCGTCGTTCTTTAGATTTGGCAGTGCGGCTGAGTACAATTTTGTTCACTGTAATTTACAGCACTAACTTATATTTACTTACAACCGCACCAGAAGAAATTACTGCTGCGTTTGAAAGCATCATGCAGCCACTACGTAGGTTTAAAATACCTGTAACTGAAATTACCCTAACTCTAACTTTATCGTTGCGGTTTATTCCCCTTGTCTTAGAAGAAATACAAAATCTCATTCGTTCTGTCATGACAAGGGCGATTAATTGGAAAAAATTAGGGTTAAAAGGCGCCGTCAAAGTTTGGATGATAATCGCAGAAAGACTGTTAGAAAATCTACTATTACGGGCGGAACAAATGGCTAATGCCATGATGGTGCGCGGTTTTACCAGTCCCCACGAACACAAAGTGCAGTGGCATGAATTACGGCTGAAAAAATGGGATTGGTTAGCGATCGCCACTTTAACTTTATTCTGGGGTGTGCGCCTAGTTTTAGGTAATCAATTTTAAGCTTTGAATTTATGATAACCAAGCCTTGGTATTGGCGATCGCTTCCCTTAGAAAATCGTACAGGCTCAGAAATTTTCGCTGCCTTATTTCTCACAAACACACCATCAAAAATCGCCACCCTTCTAGAAAGTCCTTACCCCACACCTACTGATCAACCTCAACTCAGCCGCTATTCCATCTGTGCAGGCACACCCCGCATCATCGATGGCGTACCGCAGATGTGGACACCTACTTTAGGCCAAATTCTCCCCTTTTTAGAAGAGTTACTACAGAAGAAACAAGCAGAAAACCATCCCTGCTCCCCTGCCCCCCTGCTCCCCTGCCCCCCTGCTCCCCTGCCTCCTCCACACCTCCCCTTCACCGGCGGTTGGCTAGGGTGGCTTGGTTATGACGCAGCTTGGGAAATTGAACAGCTACCTTTTGCCAAATCTGATACCTTACCCTTCCCCGTAGCTTTTTGGTATGAACCAGACTCATTTGCTGTTTTAGATCATGTAGATCAAATTCTTTGGCTAGCAGCTAGTGACATTGATGATGTAGATAGGTTAAAAATTCTTTTAGAAGAAAAAAATTCAGGGAATTCACTCTACCAAGTTACCTCCTCACAACATACACCCATCAGTTCTGCCCCTGAGTTCTTCACATCGCAGTCAGATTATGAAACATCAGTCAATCGTGCCAAAAAATATATTCAGGCTGGAGACATTTTTCAGGCGAATCTTTCTTTGCGATTTTCCGCCTCTACATCGGCTTCTGGCTGGTCGATTTACCAAGCATTACAAAAAATCAATCCTTCGCCTTTTGCCAGCTATTGGCGGACTCCCTGGGGTGAAGTAGTTAGCTGTTCGCCAGAAAGGTTGGTACTGTTAGAAAATCAGGAGGCACAGACTCGACCAATCGCCGGAACGCGATCGCGTGGTGCGACTCCAGAACAAGATCATCAACTGGCACAAGAACTACTCAGCAATACTAAAGAACGCGCAGAACATATCATGTTGGTCGATTTAGAACGCAATGATTTAGGGAGAGTTTGTGAATGGGGTACAGTCAAAGTCGATGAATTACTCACAATTGAGCGTTATAGTCACGTTATGCATCTTGTGAGCAACGTTCAAGGTAACTTACAATCTGGCAAAAACGCCGTTGATTTGATTCGTGCCATGTTCCCTGGCGGCACAATCACAGGGTGTCCAAAAGTCCGGTGCATGGAAATCATCGAAGAACTTGAACCTGTAAGACGTAGCCTATTTTACGGTTCCTGTGGCTATTTAGACTGGCGCGGTAACTTGGACTTGAATATCTTGATTCGTACCCTATTGTTGGCTCCTACTTCTCAAGCAGGGGTGCAGGGGTGCAGGGGTGCAGGGGATGCAAGGGAAGAATATCTTACTCCCAACTCCCAACTCCCAACTCCCAACTCCCCAATCAATACCGTTTGGGGACAAGTGGGTGCAGGCATTGTCGCTGACAGTGATCCCGAAAGAGAATGGTATGAATCTCTGCACAAAGCTCAGGCACAACTAGCAGCCTTAAAACTGCTGAATCATGAAATAGGCAATAGGCAATAGGCAACAGGCAACAGGCAATAGGCTTCAGTGCTGCCTGGTTTCCAAATTTGATGTGTTGTCTGTGTGATGTCTCATATATTCAGCATATCAATCCATCGTTAGCAATTTTGCGCCACCAAGCCAGAATTATGGCAACATGGAGAGAAGCCAGCGTCAGTTTTAATCTGAGAGTCAGCTGTGCGTGGTGAAAATTTTGCAGGGTAAATACCTTTGTCAAGGCAAAGCCAAACAGAAAGCAGAGACTTTTTGATGTTACCTCAGACAAATCAAATCTCTTGTGCGTTTATCCTTCCTAACTTTTAGCTTCATCTGCTCAAAAAGCATTCGATTCATGACTTCATCAATGCTAAAAAGGGCAAAAAGTTACACAACTTCACTTAGTATTGTCTAAATATTCTGACGAAAAGGCATTATCATCGTCTGAATGTTTATTTTTTACTAAGACAAAATATACATACTCCTACCTTGACTCCTAAATGACTTCAGAAACTTCAGAAATTTACATAAATCATCCAAATTGGGGCTTGCTTTATCGGATTTGTTTGGTTGACGAAAACCAAGATCTGTTCACTACACTTTATGCCCAACGCTTATTTTTTCTGGTCACAAACGACGTTAAAGGTATTAAGTTTCAATCCATTGGGCGGACTGAGGCCAGAATGATGTTAGAAAATCGTTTGCGTACCCTACGCCGTAATGGTCAATCTCAGGAGTACGATCAGCTTCAGAGTGTTTTCCAACGCACCTTCCAATGATTAGTTCGATTGACGAACGTATTGCCTCTATTCGCGCCTCTCTGCCTCCCTCAGTCAGGTTAATTGCTGTCAGTAAGCAAGTTCCGGCTGAGGTGATTCGCCTAGCTTATAATGCCGGACTTCGTGATTTTGGTGAAAGTCGCATTCAAGAAGCCGCTCTTAAGCAGGAACAGTTACAAGACTTATCTGATATCACTTGGCACTTGATTGGGCATTTGCAAAGCAACAAAGCCAAAAAAGCCCTAGAACTATTTGAGTGGATTCACTCGGTAGATAATTTGAAACTGGCACAGCGTTTAAACCAATTAGCCCAGCAGCTAGGAGTTAGCCCTAATGTGTGCCTACAAGTCAAAATACTCCCCGATCCTAGTAAGTCTGGTTGGAGTGTTCCCGAATTAATGGCTGACTTGGCGGAACTAAACGAGTGTAAATTTTTACAATTTCAAGGTTTGATGACAATTCCGCCGCTTGGTTTGGATGATGCGGAAATTGTTGATGTATTTAATAGCACTCGTGACTTAGCCAAAGAAATTCAATTACAAAATTGGCAAAACCTTAAATTACAGCATTTATCGATGGGTATGTCAAGTGACTATCACCTAGCTGTACAAGCTGGGGCTACTATGGTTAGATTAGGAACTATATTATTCGGCGATCGCTATTAAATTCTCAAATAGTAATTGCTAGGTACTGGTAGCCGAGCCTCTAAGTAGGGAATGCAGTCAATTTTCCTCGTTTAGAGGTACAATACGGCACCAAAAATAATATTAAAAAAAATAAAGAATAATCAAAGAAACCTGGTATTAAACTTTATATCCGGAAATGTTTGGGATATAATCTTGACTCATTATTGTATCTAGGTTATTGTACAGGCGTTTACATAAGCGTCAGTTTATTACTCGTAATTGTAATAGAAGCTACAAACAGCGATAAGATTACAAAAACTGTCTGACCTTTGTAGCGATCTCAGATGGCTACATCAGCATCATCGCTAAGTCGATAAAGGTAATTTGCATCAGGAGCGTACCAATGAACAATATTTTTTCCAAACTTCGGGACTTCGTGGGGTTGAACGAGCAGGTAGAGTACGAATATTACGAAGAAGAACCAGATACAGATAACTACCAAAATCTGTACCAACAAGAAAATCCTCAACCTGCACCCGCCGAAGCCACTACACAAAATCGACGTTGGCGCGAACCCATGTCTACAATGGGTGAAGATGTAGCAACAGGATCAAAGTCTACAATGGGGAACGTAATTGGTATGCCAGGAGCAGTGAACGGGATTTCGGAAGTATTAGTACTTGAGCCTCGTACATTTGAAGAAATGCCCCAGGCAATTCAAGCCTTGCGTGAGCGGAAGTCAGTAGTTCTCAACCTGACAATTATGGATCCAGATCAAGCTCAAAGAGCAGTTGATTTTGTTGCTGGTGGAACTTATGCCCTAGATGGACACCAAGAGCGAATTGGCGAAAGCATCTTTTTGTTTACGCCAAGCTGTGTGCAAGTCAGCACTCAAGGTGGAGTTATTCACGAAGTTCCACAACCACCAGCGCGTCCTGTACGTACCGCCCCGACTGCAACACCAAACTGGGGTAATGAACCTAACCGGATGGCACAGTAAATTTACATTTGTTGTTAGTCCATTGTCCTTTGTCCTTTGTTATTCGTCCTAAAATACAAATGATTAATGACAAGGACTAATGACAAGTAACAAATGACCATAAAATTTGGCTTAATTGGAGGCGGGGTAATGGGAGAAGCACTGTTATCCCGCCTTATTGCGCGTGGTATCTACCAACCTTCAGAAGTTATAGTTAGCGAACCCCAATCAGCGCGTCAGGCTTTTTTACAGCAGCAATACGATGTGACTGTGACGACAGATAACAGCTTGGTATTTCAGCAAGCTCAAGAAGTGATATTTTTAGCTGTTAAGCCGCAGGTATTTAGTGCGATCGCTCAAGAATTAGCAGATATCATTCTGAAAGAACACTCTCCTTTAGTAATCTCAATTTTGGCGGGAGTGTCTTTACATCAGCTAGAAGCAGCGTTTCCCCAATTACCAGTAATTAGAGCCATGCCTAATACCCCCGCCACCGTCGGGGCTGGGATGACAGCCATATGTTTAGGTGCTTATACCACCACCAAACACCAGCAAATCGCCCAACAATTATTTTCGGCAGTGGGGGAAGTTGTTGAAGTTTCTGAAAGCTTGATGGATGCTGTCACAGGACTATCCGGTAGCGGCCCGGCTTATGTATCAATCCTAGTAGAAGCCCTAGCCGATGGCGGAGTCGCCGCAGGTTTATCCAGAAGTATAGCCAATCAACTCGCCCTACAAACAGTTTTAGGAACAGCACAACTACTGCACGAGAGCAAAATGCACCCAGCAGAACTAAAAGATAGAGTTACCAGTCCTGGCGGCACAACCATTGCTGGCATTAGCCAACTAGAAAAAGCAGGTTTTCGTTCTGCTTTAATTGAAGCAGTCAAAGCGGCTACAATGCGATCGCACGAATTGGGGAAATAGGGGAGTAGGGATTGGTGAATAGGGAGTTGGGAAAGTAAAAAATAATGCCTATTGCCTATTGCCTATGCCCTATTCCCTATTTCCGATGACGAAGTTGACAAAAGACCCGTTAATATAGTAAACAGTCTGGTTGCAAAAGTGATTGAGTGAATTATCCCGCAGCGTCTCCAGAACTTAATTTAGGGTTGATATTTCCCTTTGATCTGGATCAGTTTCAGAAAGATGCGATCGCGTCCCTTAATGCTGGACGCTCCGTAGTCGTGTGTGCGCCCACAGGTTCGGGCAAAACCTTGGTAGGAGAGTACGCTATTTATCGCGCTTTATCCCGTGGCAAGCGCGTATTCTACACCACACCCCTCAAAGCTCTGTCGAATCAAAAATTACGTGACTTTCGAGAAAAATTCGGCCCCGACTTGGTGGGACTGTTAACAGGAGATGCCTCTATTAATAGAGATGCGCCGATTCTGGTGATGACCACAGAAATTTTCCGCAATATGCTCTATGGCACACCCATCGGGCAAGTCGGTACTTCTTTAGTGGACGTAGAAGCAGTGGTATTAGATGAGTGCCACTACATGAACGATCGCCAGCGAGGTACAGTGTGGGAAGAATCAATCATCTACTGTCCCCGTGAAGTGCAACTAGTAGCCCTCTCTGCCACAGTTGATAATAGCGAACAACTAACAGATTGGTTAAATCACGTCCACGGCCCCACAGACCTGATTTATTCTGATTTTCGGCCAGTACCCTTGGAATTTCACTACTGCAATCCCAAAGGTTTGTTTCCCCTATTAAATGAAAGTAAAACTAAGATTAATCCCCGCCTAGTTAAGAAACACAAAAAAGGGCAAGGGGATAAAGGCAAAAATGGCAGACCAGAAGCCCCTGGCATCATCTATACCTTGAGCCAGCTACAACAACGGGATATGCTGCCCGCAATTTACTTTATCTTCAGCCGTCGGGGATGCGATAAAGCCGTGGCAGAAGTAGGTGATTTATGGCTAGTGAATGGCGAAGAGTCACAAATATTGCGCGAGCAAATCGATGATTTCTTAAACCGTAACCCCGAAGCCGGGCGTTCTGGACAAATTGCCCCCCTTTATCGCGGAATTGCTGCCCACCATGCCGGAATTTTACCTGCTTGGAAGGTGCTAGTCGAAGAATTATTCCAGCAGGGATTAATTAAGGTGGTATTCGCCACTGAAACCTTAGCCGCAGGGATTAATATGCCTGCCAGGACAACAGTTATTTCCACCCTTTCCAAGCGTACCGATACTGGACATCGCCTATTGAACGCTTCCGAGTTTCTGCAAATGGCAGGTCGGGCTGGGCGGCGAGGGATGGATAAACAAGGTCATGTGGTGACAGTCCAAACTCCCTTTGAAGGTTCTAAAGAAGCAGCGTATCTGGCAACATCTAAACCAGATCCCCTAGTCAGCCAGTTTACACCTAGCTACGGTATGGTGCTGAACTTGCTGCAAACTCACACCATAGAACAAGCCAGAGAACTTGTAGAACGCAGTTTTGGGCAGTATATAGCCAACTTGCACCTCAAGCCAGAATATGACGAAATAGCGGAATTACAAGCCCAACTAACCCAACTAGGAGAACAAATTGCCGCCGTAGACGAAAACGAAATCGCTGTTTATGAGAAATTGCGACAACGGCTGAAAGTTGAACGCCAGTTATTGAAAACGCTGCAAGAACAAGCCCAAGATGACCGTCAAGAGGAATTGTTCATGATGTTGGGCTTTGCTGTCTCTGGGACACTGTTAAGCCTGAAAGGGAAAAATATTACAGTGTCTACACCTGTACCAGCAGTATTAGTTGGCAAAAGCCCTGGCTCAGGTCAAGCACCATACTTAATATGTTTAGGGCAAGATAACCGTTGGTATGTAGCCACGACGGCGGATGTCGTCAATTTGTATGCCCAATTGCCCCGCATTGACGTGCCAGCAGATATTTTGCCACCGCCAGAAATGCCCTTTAAACCAGGACAGTCGCGCCGGGGGAATGAACAATCAGCTGCGATCGCAAAACTTATTCCTGACGAAACTGAATCTTTGAATCTGCCACCAGAAGTCGCAGAACAACTCAGTCGCGTTACCGCAGTCCAAGAACAGTTAGAAAATCATCCGTTGCATCAATCAGGTAATGCTGGCAATATTTTCAAACGCAAAGCACGCTATATCGAACTCGAAGCCGAACTCGAAGAACTGCAAAGCCAAGTCGAACAACAATCACAACGCCATTGGGAGGAATTTCTCAATTTAATTGAGATTTTGCAACATTTTGGCTGTTTGGATAACTTAGTCCCAACCGAACTAGGTCGAATTGCTGCCGCTATTCGTGGAGAAAATGAATTGTGGCTGGGTTTAGTTTTTGCCAGTGGTGAACTCAACCAATTAGACCCGCACCACTTAGCAGCTGCGATCGCGGCTTTAGTAACAGAAACCCCACGTCCAGATAGTAAAGTCAATTTTGACTTGAGTGAACAAGTAGCAGAAGCTTTGGCAAAACTACGAGGAATTCGTCGCCAAATGTTCCAACTGCAACGACGGTATAACGTAGCATTACCTATTTGGTTGGAATTTGAGTTAATTGCGCTTGTAGAAAAGTGGGCTTTGGGCATGGAATGGACAGAACTTTGCAGTAACACCAGCTTAGATGAGGGTGATGTAGTCAGGATTTTACGCCGGACTTTGGATTTATTATCCCAAATTCCCCATGTTCCCCATTTACCAGAAGTTTTGCAGCGCAATGCCTACCGTGCAATGCAATTAATTGATAGATTCCCGGTGAATGAAGTGGTTGAATAAGCTGACAAAAGGCAAATTTACATTTAACAGTGAACAGTAAACAGTTATCAGTCAAATCCTTGGCGAAAACACCACACCAATTGGTGGAAGGCGTTGGTGGTGAGTCACTGCGGTCTTGGGGTCTCCCCAAGTGAAGCAAGTGACGAACCCGTTAGGGCGCTTCTTTATCCCCCACCATACGCTTTCAGGACTGATAACTGATAACTGATAACTGTCTTAAATAAATCAGGGGGTTTGCAGTTGTGTTACTACAAACCCCCTGAAGATAGATATAAATTTGTCCTGTATCAGTCATCGATTGTGGTTAAAAATGCTTTTTTTGGTTTTCGATTGGATAGAGATATTTCATCAATCTCTTAGTAAACTAAGTTGCCAGTACCTCGTAATTGCCGCAAAGAATTGATGCAATAAGGACAATCGCACTTAAAGATTCTAATTGCAGCATCACTTTCCTCATCAGTAAAATCTAGCTGTGCAATGTTGTTGTCAGATGGCCTTGATGAAACGACCATAGATTTTGGTGGAGGCGCAGCCTTAGGATCTCTTTCACTATCTCGAATACAGACAAAATCCTTCAGCCCGTGGGGATTTGTGATACAGGTACGACCGTCATTTGTATGAATTAATCGCTGGGTCAGGTTAACGTTAGCATGGGCTGGGTTGATGATTGCCAACGTAGACATCAGAGAAGTAAAAATCGCCGAACTAGAAAACAAATTAAGTATTAATTTCTTGTTCATAGGTCTCCTAATTAATCATATATAGTTGCCAAGCCTATCCGATTCCCTTTTACTGGTCAAGTCGGTGTTCATCAGCAATATTCAAAATTAATGTTATTTTTAGCTTAATTAAGCTTTTTTTGACAATTCAACAGGGTTATCCGGCTTTTTTCTCCATTTATAAGAAATTTATAAGTAATTGGATATTGAATGATGAATCCATTAAATAGAATAATCACAATCTCAATCAATTTTGTTCAATAGTACAAGAATTATGTCTACAACAAAACATGAATTTACAGGATTGCACGGTGGTAAAATCTAATATCTTGTGTTATCTGCTTAATAATCGGTTTTAGTGGATAACTGCCACTAGAAGCTATGAGTAAAGTTTAATCCTAAACTAAAGGATTACAACTGTAAAACAGTTACAGCTACTCTTAGCTAAAATCTTGACCGATAGGTTAAATGTTTCATATTCATCCGAGGTATTTGATGACTACTCAAGCCCATCCTTCAGTTTTGAAAAAGACAGCAAGTGTGGCTATATCCACACCTGTACAAGCAACCTTGTTCGTTTCTTTATGTGCTTTAACACTTTGGACTGTTTATTTTACTACTAATCCAGCTATTCACGATCGCGTACACTCTGTACGTCACCATACTTTGCTAGTAGGTTGTCACTAGTAGCCTTGATTGTATAAACCGATGGTCAGGGAGATAAGAAATTTAAACTATTCTCCCCATCATCTGCAAAATATATCAAAATTATTGCGATCGCTAGGGCTAGAGGAACTACTCTAGCCTCTTTAAAATATATGCTTCAAATCAGAAAATTAAGGTTTTATCTACTCGTCAGTTTTGTAGTTTGTTTGATGAGTATCGGGTTTTATAACTCAGTTGGCTTTTCTCAGTCACCCCAACCAAATGTACGCATAACTACTGAACCTCCTATTAACAAAATAATACCCTTTGAGGCAGAAGCTAGTACACTTCAATCTCCGGTAAAACTGACACTGCAAGCGGTAGATGCAACAGGCAAAGCATTAGAAAATGCCAAAGTTAATTTAAAAATTTTCACTCCTCCTAAAAATCCTTGGTTTACGACAGACTTTCCCATAGTAGAAGGAACCAAGCTATTAGATATAGAAGCGATCGCGCCTAAAGGTCAACTGCAATTCCAACAAATATTACCAATTCGAGGTAATTACCAGCTACAAGTGAATGTTACCCCGATAACGCCCAATGCTTTTACCCCAATTAAACAAAACCTCAACCTGTCAGTTCCTGAAAATGGGGTTAAATACCGCAATTTTGCGATTCTCGCTGTAATTCTGTTGCTGGTTGGCTTAGGTGGTGGCTGGGTAATTGGTGGACGGCAAGAAACTCAACCAGGAGAAATTGCACCTCAACGAGTAAGATTGCTGTTGAGTGGTGCTGCTGCTGTGGCAATTGTTGCTTTATTGGCAGTTAACCTGAGTGCAGAAATGGCACAATCGCAGACATCGCACGGAGATCATCACCATCATACAGCTGCTGATTCAGCCGCAGATCACCATACATCGGCGGCTGAACCCGAAACTGATAACTATGGCATTGTTCGCCAACAGGGTTTAGAAGTGCAACTGTTGGGAGATAACAGTGCTACAGTTGGCGAACCTGCTAAATTACAAGTACAAGTCCTCGACCAAAAAACCAAGCAGCCTGTTTCAGATGTCTTGTTAAATATTAAGACTACAGCCTTAGAAGATGGCTGGGTTCCTTTTGCTTACCAAGGTATCCCAGATGCAACCGGAAAACTCTCTTGGGAACAGCAATTTTTTGATGGCGCACCCCACAACATTCAGGTAGAAGTTTCGCCGCAGCCAAATGCATCACGGCAATTTTCACCTGTGCGGGTGCAAAAAAATGTCGATGTGGAAGGAGTTGCGCCACCTTTGTCAATTAGGTTAATTGTTTTGGCTTACCTGACAGGGATTATTATTGTCGGTTTGTTAGTAGGATTGCAGCTAAAACAGAAACTTAGACTGCAATACTAACGTTGAACCTGCTGAATTAAGGTTTGTGTTTGTTGATAGCTTACGGTGTCTCCTTGCTGGCGAAAAAGTGTTGCGGCTTGCTGTAAATCCGCGATCGCGCTACGCTGATCTCCTAAAGCATTCTTGGACAGCCCGCGATTGCCGTAAGCATCAGCTAAATTAGGATTTAAGCTAATTGCTTGGTTAAAGTCAGAAATGGCTGCTTGAGGATTTTTTTGTTGAAAGTAAGCTAATCCCCGATTGTAATAAGCATCTACAGATTGGGGATCAATTTTGAGTGTAGTGTTAAAATCTGCTATTGCTTTTTGCAGATTTCCTAATTGGACATGAACTATTCCCCGACTATTGTAAGCATCTACATGGTTAGGATTAAGTTTTAGTGCTTGGTTAAAGTCGGTAATTGCTGCTTGTAAGTCTCCGATTTGCGATTTAGCTAAACCTCGCAAACAAAAGCCTTCGTAGAAGTCAGGATTCTGCTGTACTACTTGATCAAAATTTACAATTGCCGCCTTAAAATTCCCTTGTTCTAGCTTTTGTACCCCTTGTTGATAATATTCCTGAAACTTCGTTTGGTTGCTTGGTGTTTTTGCATATACAACCGCAGGTGTTACGCCAAACAAGATTGTGATTCCTAAGACTGCAATTTTTTGCTGGATATGGTTCATAATTTGACCCCTTCACACTTGCAGCACGAGTTAGGATTGCTCCTATTGCACCATTTTAACTAAAAACTCCCAAGCAACAAAGCAGAAAGAGTTTTTAAGAGCAGCCAAGCATTTAAACTAACAATTGCGATCGCTACTAACCATGATAAAACTTTCAACCACCAAGGATTAACAAATTCACCCATTAAGCGGCGATTACTGGTAAACATTACTAACGGTACTACCGCAAATGATAACTGTAAACTTAAAATTACTTGACTAAAAATTAATAAGCTACTAGTACTTTTTTCACCAAAAAACATAATAGAAATCAAAGCCGGGACAATTGCAATTAGTCTGGTGACTAATCTACGTAACCAAGGTTTCATACGTAAATTTAAAAAGCCTTCCATGACAATTTGCCCTGCTAAAGTGGCGGTGAGGGTTGAACTTTGTCCAGAAGCTAACAATGCTAAACCAAAAATTGCACTAGCTGCATTCACCCCCAACACAGGAGAAAGTAATTTATAAGCATCTTGAATTTCTGCGACATCTTGATGTCCTGAAAAATGAAACGTTGCGGCTGCCACAATTAATATTGCTGAATTTATAAACAAGGCAAAACACAATGCCAAGGTAGAATCTATCGTGGCAAATTTAATAGCTTCCCATCGTTTTTCTGTTGTTGGTTGCCAATCTCGCGTTTGGACAATTGAGGAGTGCAAATATAAATTGTGTGGCATGACTGTTGCCCCTAAAATGCCAATGGCAATGTACAGCATTTCTGGATTTTGCAAAATCTCTACTTTAGGGGCATAACCTAATAAAATTCCGCCCCAGTCAGGACGTGAAAAGATAATTTCTGCTGCAAAACAAATGCCCACAGTTGCTACTAACATAATTACTAAGGCTTCTGTATAACGAAAGCCTTTATTTTGTAGTAGTAACAATACAATTACATCTAATGCCGTGATGCACACACCCCAACTCAGAGGAATGCCAAAAAGTAATTGTAGCGCGATCGCACTACCTAAAACTTCTGCTAAATCACAAGCAGCGATCGCAATCTCACACATTAACCATAAACAAAAGCTGACACGCGGACTAAAGTAATCCCGACAAGCTTGGGCTAAATCTTTCCCAGTCGCTACCCCCAACCGCACACACAGCGACTGCATTAAAATCGCCATCAAGTTAGACAGCATAATTACTGTTAGCAGTGCATAGCCAAATTTAGCCCCGCCAGCTAAATCAGTCGCCCAATTCCCAGGATCTATATATCCTACAGAAACTAGGTATCCTGGCCCTGCATATGCCAAAATCTTACGCCAGAAACTTTTGGTATGCGGGACTTTAATACTGCGGTGGACTTCAGGTAGGCTAGGCTTTTTAGCCGAATTATCCGAAAATGGCATTCGTTTGGACTCAATTTATCATAATCTTTTCATAATTTTATAAAAGACTAAGATACATACATCTTTCCTAAGTTAAATTTGCAAATATTCATATTGACGGAAAGTTTATCAGCAAATTCAATAACATATCTAAAATATCGTTTGATAAAGATTCTCTTTCTTAAAATTTTAGCTTGCATAAAATATTGCTTTCTAATAAATTTGAATATATGCTCATACATTAAATAGATGGGATTTTAACAAAATGCAGCATAAAACACATTCAACGCATTCCAGTTGTTGCAATCACGATCATGAACATCAGCATCATGATAATCATAATCACGATCATGATGATAATCATAACCATGACCACGGGGGAGAATTTATCCTGAAAAATGAAATATTTTCTCTAGCTTTGATTGGCATATTGTATATAACTGGATTAGTTTTTGAGCAGCAACTGCATAATACACCTTACGCTATTGGTGAATATCTAATTTTTATTCCTGCCTATCTTCTTAGTGGCTGGAGTGTTTTAACAATAGCCGGACGCAATATACTCAAAGGCAGAATTTTTGATGAAACATTTTTAATGACAATCGCAACACTTGGTGCTTTAGCAATTCATAAATTACCTGAAGCTGTGGGTGTGATGTTGTTTTACAAAATTGGCGAATTATTTCAGGATACAGCCATTAGTCGTTCTCGCAACTCTATTAAAGCTTTATTAGAGGTACGTCCAGATTATGCCAATGTGGAGACAGAAGATAAATTAAATAAAGTATCTCCAGAAACAGTCAAAATTGGAGAAATTGTTGTTATTAAACCTGGAGAAAAAATTCCTTTAGATGGTGAAATTATCTCAGGAACTTCCCAGATTGATACATCTGCTTTAACGGGAGAATCTGTACCACAAACAGTTAGGGTAGGAGATAGGGTATTAGCTGGGACAATCAATCAAGTTGGATTAATTAAAATTAGAGTTATAAAACTATTTAATGAGTCTTCCATCGCCAAAATTTTAGACTTGGTACAAAATGCCAGAAGTAAGAAAGCAGCAACAGAGAAATTTATTACAAAATTTGCTCGTTATTATACGCCAGTAGTGGTTTTTATATCTCTAGCAGTAGCGATATTACCACCTTTACTTATTCCAGGTGCTACTTCTTCAGAATGGGTTTATCGGGCTTTAATATTATTAGTGATATCTTGCCCTTGTGGACTGGTAATTAGTATACCTTTAGGATATTTTGGTGGGATTGGTGGTGCTGCAAAACGGGGTATTTTAATTAAAAGTTCCATGTTTTTGGATACTTTAACCACAGTCAAAACAGTGGTTTTTGATAAAACAGGCACTTTAACTAAAGGAGTATTTAAAGTAATAAAAATCGTTCCATTCAATGGTTATAATGAACAAGAAATTCTGGAACTATCCGCAAAAGTAGAATCCCATTCTAATCATCCGATCGCTCAATCAATTCGAGAAGCATACGGTGATAGTTTTGAGATAACAGAAATCAAAGATTATGAAGAAATCGCAGGACATGGAATTAGGGCAAAGGTAGGAAATAAACTAGTATTAGCGGGAAGCGATCGCCTACTACATAAAGAGAATATTATCCATAATACCTGCAACGTAGAAGGCACAGTTGTGCATTTAGCAGTAGATAATATTTACGCTGGATATATTATTATTGCTGATGAGTTAAAAGCGGATGCTAAAGAAGCGATTCTAGCACTCAAACGGATGGGTGTAGAGAAAACAGTCATGTTAACAGGAGATAATCAGGCGATCGCTTCTCGAATTTCTCAACAACTGGGCATAGATTCCTATATTGCAGAGTTATTACCAGAAGAAAAAGTCAGTGCAATTGAAAAGTTACTTAGTAACAACAGTAAACATGGTAAAGTAGCCTTCATCGGTGATGGTATTAACGATGCACCTGTAATTGCTAGAGCCGATGTAGGTATGGCAATGGGTGGTTTAGGCTCAGATGCAGCCATAGAAACTGCCGATATAGTCATCATGACAGATGCGCCCTCCAAAGTAGCAACAGCAATTCAAATTGCCAGAAAAACCCGTACAATTGTTTGGCAAAATATTAGTTTTGCTTTAGCAATTAAAACTGCATTTATTGGCTTGGGTATTTTAGGCGTAGCAACAATGTGGGAAGCTGTCTTTGCTGATGTTGGTGTAGCATTACTAGCTATTTTTAACGCCACTAGGGTAATGAAATAAAATCTGTAATTGAGAATTTAGGAATTGGTAATAGGGAACTGTAGGTAATAGGAGTCGTCACTTTTACTCCTACTACTCAACCGAGAATTACAGTGAATTTACCAATCAAGAAAATTACAACAGCTGCGTTAGCTTTGTTGATTAGCTATTCAGCAACCCCAGCCATTGCAATACCGCAAAACAACTCTCACCGCCTCACGGTTGCTAAATCACAACAGTTAACAGATAACTTAATTGTGCCAGGTGAACGTGTAGGGCCAATTAAACGCACAACTACTAAACAAGATTTAATTAAGCTATTTGGTGCATCTCGCTTAGTCGATAAAACCATTTCTGGGGCGGAAGGAATCGGTAGTTTTGCTGCTACTCAGGTAAATTTGGGTAAAGAGCGATCGCTTTTGGTAGTGTGGAGTGATAACACTCGTACTAAACCTCTCGATGTGCGTAACTTAGGCACTGCTTGGAAAACGCGTGAAGGTATTGGTGTTGGTACTAGGTGGAGTGAGTTACGCCAAAAATTAGGTAATTTTAAACTTTTTGGACTGGCTTGGGACTACGGTGGTACTATTTTGCTAGAAAGCAGCCGACTATCCCGCTATCAAGGTAAACTTATCCTGCGCGTGGATGCTGCACCCAACGCAGGGCAAAAATACCCCAGAGACTATCGTGCAGTTTTAGGCGACAGCACATTTTCTTCTACCGACCCCCACTGGAAACCTCTAGGAATTAGGGTGTCAGAGGTGATTGTCTCACTTGACCCAGGTCAGTAGCATTCAGCTGTAAAACCTTGAGTTAGCACATGAGTAGAAATTGAAATTTTCTAACTAATATCCGAAGTAAAACTCGAATATCAAATTAATTAGTGTTGTTTTATACCATTTTCGATTTTTATAATCGCTATACTCATTTTTAGGTTCTACCTGGGAATGATGAAGTGGCTTTGTTTGCCACTTCTTTTTATTTAAGCCATCAACTATAAAATAAAAAGTAGAAAGTAGGTGTTAACTTTTTACTTTTTTGTCTTACTTAATCGTTAGTTAAATCCTCGCGCCATTTGTTGTTTTCTTTGGGTTCAACCTCGCGCGATCGCGCTAACTGCCAAGTTTCCCACATTAGCGGTTTTTGCTTTTCAATATAGTTAATAAACTGGATAATTGCTTGATCTGCTTTGATAGGTGTTTTAAAATCAAACCGAATTGTCTGCAAAACCTTAGCATCACCTTTAACAAAGTACCCAGCGAAGAGACTAGTCAACCACAGCACCCATCGATTTAATACCTTACCAACAATTCCGCGACGTTTTTTAGTGATAAATATTAGCTGAGTTTCACATTTACCAGCTTTAAGTAAATGCAAGGTTACCATAATGTGTAAATGTATAAAATCAGATCCAAATGTTAATGTAAATGTACTGCCATTCCAATAGCAGATTTGGTAAATATTATTGTTATTGAATAAATGAATTAATTTTCCGAAAAATGTCTCTTCGTTACCACGAGTATAATTGTTGAACATCAGAGCATTTTGATAGATTTCTACTTTTTCAAAGAAAAAATCTCCTGGTAGTTGATGAACTGTAGAAAAATGTTGTGCATCAATAGGATTGATCATTACAACATTCGGGTGACAATTAGTTATAATGCGAGGGCCGATTAAACTTTCATATTCTTCAAATTCTAACTCAGGAACAAATGGTATCGGTTGCTGCGGATTTTCCCCAGTCCAAACCCAAATCATCTTATACTTTTCGGCTGTAGGCCAAGTTTTTAATTTCACCGGGATAGATTCTGTTAAACAAGGAATATCAGTGCAGACTCCTTGTTCATCAAATTTCCAATGATGGAAAAAACAACGTATTTCATTACCCTCAACTTGGCCTTCAGCTAGGTGAGCACCCATATGTGGACAGTAGGCATCACAAATAACAACTCTTTTATCTTTACCACGATAAATTACTAGATTTCTGCCTAAAATAGTAACAGGTTTTACCTCACCTATTCGCAGATTTTGAGATGGCATTACCCAATACCAGCCCTCAACGAAACGCTCTGGGTTATTAAAAGTTTTAGGTTTACGCATCGAAATAAACTCTGCGAGTTAACAGGAATTTTCCAATTTCACTAAAAGTGAAGCGGTTCCTCTAGAGATATCATGTTAATTTCATTAAAACAGTTATTTTCAGTACCAGTTAAAATGTTGTTCTCATCAACTTTTTATATATATAATTAATTATAAAGTTAAAATTTTGCCTAATTACTATAAGCTTGTATCACCTAAAAACTAATAGCAATCAATATTTATAAAAGTAAAACTGCGGAAAATACTAATCTATTTTAAAACTATTTTTAGTTCAGAATACTTTTAAAAGGTTATGATTTCATAAACATAAGGGTTAAAGGAAATTCATCCTTTAACCCTTACTCTAAATTTATACAATAACCCTATTAGCTTCTAATGTAAGAATTAGGCTGCGGGATAGCCAGCTTCAGCTAAAGCATCCTTAATCTTTTGCTCAGAAACTTGAGTTTCTACACTAACAAGCTTAGTTTTAGGATCCGCCTGAACGATCGCATCAGCATCAACTGTCTTGACGGCATTAGTAATATTGTTTGCACAAGCAGAACAAGCCATGTTAGGAACTGTGAGTGTAACTGTCATAGTTGTAAAATATTGAACGATAAAACTATTTAGACCAAGCTTGGTACCATTGCTGCATTTGCTGAATTTCAGCAGCTTGTGATTTGATGATAGCTTCAGCTAAGTTGCGGATTTCAGCATGGGTAGCTTTATTGGAGACCATTCTTGCCATCATCACTGCTGACTCATGGTGAGGAATCATCTGCCGCACAAATTCCTGATCAAAATCAGAAGCATTTTTTAACGCCTCTAAATTCATCTCCATACCCATCATTCCTGAGTGCATAGACATTCCTGACATACCTTGGCCTCTACCATGATGCATTGCCATGCTAGTTTTTGGAGTAGCAGGGACTTCAGTCCCATACCATTGTTTGTACCAAGCTTTCATTTGCTCAATTTCTTTGGTCTGATCAGCTTTAATCGCAGTAGCTAGATTCTTGACTTCAGGACGTTGCGCCTTTTGCAAAGCTACGTCTGACATCTCTACTGCTGCCTGATGGTGGGGAATCATCATTTCGATAAAATGCTGATCTACTTGCTGTCTTCCCGCCATCTTGTGTGGCATCGTGCTGGTTGTACCGCAAGGCGGAGATTGCAAAGAACGCTGTTGTTCGGCTCTGACATTATAGGTTATGGATAAACCTGCAATAGCAGCACCTGCAAGTATACCTATCAGTCCATAAATTTTTGATTTATTTAACATACTGTTCCTCCTTTCTGGTTCAAAGGAACTATTTTTGTCTTACATAGTTCATCTGGCTAACCTTGACTTAAATTCACTTTAAACTCTCCATTTGGATGGAGAATCTAGCAATATTTACAAATCTTTACACTTGTCAGGCGATTAAAGTCTGTGTTATCAAAAAAGAATTAACTAGTTGTTTTTCCTATAACTCTGAAAAACGACCTGAAAAAATCTTCGAGACGCGGCTGCTGAACCCATGTCTCTGCAATCAATTTAAAACAAGAGTCTTTAGACTCTCATGGAGTTTTCATGCAGCCCAAAAATCTTCAACGACTGCTGCGTGCTTTAGCGCGGCAAGGTTTGGATGTGACTTATAGCAACGGTATTTATTCTGTCCGTTTAACTAATTCTCCTGATGCACCAGCAGCAGAAGTGCTATTACCAGAAGGCTTTCCCGTCGAAGCCAAAGCACTAAAACAGTTAGCTAATTTAGCAAATGTACGCCACCCCAATGGCGGATGTGTCTGTCGTGCCTGCGCTACACCTGATTTTCACCCTGGTGATGCGGGTGTTGCCATTGGTTCTGTAGTCGAAACGGTAGATCAGGTGATTCCGGCAGCTGTCGGTTCTGATATTAACTGCGGGATGCGTTTGCACGTCGCTGATTTGACGATTGAAGAATTTCTCTCCAAGCGGGACTTATTTGTAGAACGCATGAAAGGGGATTACTTCTTTGGTACCAGGGATGTCACCATGACGGCTAACACAATGCAAGCTTTATTTCAGTATGGTGTTCCCGGTTGGTTGGATGCCATGTTGGATCAGCCTACAGGTAGTTTTGTCAAGTCTGACTTAGATCAACTTTCTCAGGAAAGCGAATCTATATTTTTGGATGGTGCAATGGCTGGCGACTGGAAGTTAGCACCAGAAGAATTAGTTCCTGATGCTGGACTAGTAAGGGATGGAGGATTGGCTACTATCGGTTCTGGCAACCATTTTGTAGAAGTGCAAAGGGTTGATCAAGTCGAAAAGCGATCGCTTGCCTACGCTTGGGGAATCAGAGAGGGACAATTAGCTTTTATGGTTCACTCTGGTTCGCGCAATGTGGGTAAATACATTGGCGGAATGTGGCGAGATAAAACTAAGGCAACTTGGCCTAAAGGTCTGAAATACCCAGAATCGCAAATTTTCCCTTTGTCTGTACATTCACACCCAGAATTAGTTGCTAGTTATCTGCAAGCCGAGGCGACTGCTGCAAATTACGGCTTTATGAATCGCCTGTTGTTAGCGGAACTGCTACGTCTGCGTTTGCGAGAAGTCTACGGTGATGTGGAAGCACCTTTAATTTACGATTTGCCCCACAACATTACTTTAAGAGAAGGTCAAGGATGGGTAACGCGTAAAGGTGCTTGTCCCGCCCATCCAGGGCAACCTGTAATTATTCCTGGTTCAATGGGTGCTTACTCTTACCTGATGGTAGGCAAAGGCAATCCCGCTTTTTGTAATTCGGCTTCGCATGGTGCTGGCAGATTACGTAGTCGATTTGACTTGAGCCGCAAAGGTGCATCCCAAACTGAATCTGAACTGGGATTAAGTGGAGTAGACTGCATTACCTTACGTGAAGAACGTCGTATTGAAGAAGCACCTGCTGCCTACAAGCCAATTCAATCAGTCATTGATGTGCAGGTAGCGGCGGGAATGGTAGATGTCGTAGCACGGTTAAGTCCAGTGTTGACGTTTAAAGCATAAGATGTCAGCTACAAATAAAAAGCCCCTGGTTTGTGTCCAGGGGTATCTATCTCTATCAGCATCAACCTATTCCTACATAACGAGAATCGCACTAGTTGGACACTATTGCATCACTCTTTATGCAATTTTTACATAATTGTAATCCGTTATTTGCAATATCAGGTACAAAAGGAAGGCGATGTCCAAGGACAAGCCCTACTCTTCTCCTGACGGAGACACTGCGCGAACGAGAACGACTTCGTCGAACGGGTTCAGGGGTTCAGACTCGACAGGAAGCGGAGCCACTGCGGTGGAAGGGTCTCCCAACTTGAGGCAACTGTCGTCAAGTGGCATCCAAGACTCTGACCCCTTCACCGCCTTGCGTCTACGTGCCAAATTTTCCAGCAACAGCAGGCGCAATGGCTGAATTTAGGTGAGCAAAATAAAACTTAAAAAAAAGGCTTAGTATTTAACTAAGCCTTGAAATGTCCTAATGCTTAAGCAGACATCCCAAATTAATGTAGACAGACTTAGCCTACAGATCATCTTCCTAGAGGTTGTATCTAAATACTCGAATATCTGGTAATTATCAAATATTTCATACAGTTACTAATTGCTGTATATTTATCTCTGAGATTTTATAAGATAAATCTCAATTCTTTTGCTTGCTCACAGTTAAAAGCAATGATTCCTCTTCACTGCTGCACTAAAGCCCAAAAAAGGTTAATACAAAATATTTTAGATTTTCTTAATATTAATTTTCTAAGCTAGTCCAACACTTATGTAGAACAACGTAGCAATAACACAACTAGATTAATCTGATGCTCTACACGAAAAAAGGCTTGGTTTATCCAAGCCCTATGTATACCAAGCATTTACTACACCAATTTTAATTTACACTGGTACTTACTTTAGTTCATCTTCCTAAGGGATGTATGCAAAATATTTTAAAACTGATATTGAAAGAACAAAAATTGGGGTTTTAACTTCGATTAGGTCAAAAAATGCTCAAAATAAAGTTCTGATTAATTACAAAAAATTAGTTAAAGATAAACATAGATAGTTTTTTACAAAATATTAAACCAGCTTATTACATATTATTTTTACAATTCATCTATCTTGAGGATATGTCTAAAATTATTAGAAATTGCTAACTTATGATCTAATAAAAGAATAAACATTGCTATATAAGCATAAATTTATATATGCTATGCTGATAAATTAATAAACTTTTTAAGCATCGACAAATGAACTGCTGTTTTTCCACTGTCTAAAAATATAAAAAAGGCGTGGCTATTAGCCACGCCTTGATATAGCAGGAATAAATCATCTTTGAATAGCAAAATTTCCTACCTCTCTAATAAGCTGATTAAATAAACTATCAAAAATAAAACCCTGGTTTTTGCCAGGGTAAATATACTTTTTTCAGGCATTCTGTCACAAAATATTACCTCTACAAATAACTTATTTAAACTATCTATTGAAGTATAGATAAAAAATCCCATCTATGTTAAAGAACATATCTCAAATATGCTTTTTATAAAAGCCTAAATTATCAGTTACTTAATGATAAGCTAATCAGCATTTGCTGCACTATTGAATTTGTGAATAAATGACTTAAACTTTCTCCTCTGCTGCTTTGCCCCTCCGCTCACACCAGTTGCTACAACGGAGGGAAGCTTCGCAACGTACTGGATCCCCTGCGGTCTAAACTGCAAATTAGGTGCTTAACAGCTTATGACTTGTAAAATTAGTGAAAAATTTAAAAAAACTTGGTTTGTTTATATATTGACCTAGCTGATAGCTAGGTCAATATATAACAAGAGTTTACTATAACAATAATTTATTGCGTCTACTCCTTTAGTTCATCTATCTAAGGGTTATAGCTAAATACCACACTATATGCTTTTATTGCGTTCATTTTAATTATTGTGAACTATTGTCGAAAAAACTCAAAGTTAATATTTTAGAATTTTAAGAATTTACAAAAAAGGTTTAGCACTGAGCTAAACCTTTGTAGAAAGCAGTTATTTGACACACCAGGATTAATCTAAACTCAGTTACAAATAAGCACATCTTCCTAGAGTTGTGTCTAAGTAATAAAAAGTTCGACTTACTAACTTAATGCTTGCACTAGCTATTAAGCTCTAAATCACTCAATATTAATGTAAACCTTGTCCAGCCCTGGGTGCTTTCAACTTGAATGCTACCTTGCAGTTGTTCTGTTAGTTTCTGCACAATAGCTAAACCTAAGCCCGTACCGCCTTGGTTCCACAGGTCGTTATTGGGAATGCGGTAAAATTTTTCAAAAATTCTTGGTAACTCTGTTGCTGGAATGTGTGCTGAGTTACTCACTGTAATAATAGTTTTTTGGGGAACTTCAACAGCAGAAAAACTAACATTCAAAATAATTTCACCACCAAGAGGAGTGTATTTACAAGCATTATTAAGCAATTCTACTAAAATGCGCTCTAAGCTATTACGATCTGAAAATAATGCGGGTTGATTGGGAGACAGATTTAATTGCAAAGTTTGTTGATGTTCTTTAGTTCTAATTTGGAATGGCTCGATTAGCCAAGGTAACCATTGTTGTAATAGCAATAGTTCAGGAGCGAGCAAGAAATAGGATGAATTTTCTAGTTTTTGCAAATCTAATAAATCATTGATTAATTCCATTTCGCGATCGCACTCTGCTTCTAGTAGAGACAGCAAGTGCTTTTGGTGAGGCGTTATAGAAATCTCTAGAGTTTGAACGATTCCCTTAATATTATATAAAGGCGATCGCAGTTGGTGAGAAACTAAATCCAAAAAGTCATTCTTGAGTTGATTAAGCTGTTCTAATTGCGCTACAAGTTGCTCCTGTTTTATTTGTTCTTGTCTAGCTTCGATGGCTTGTTGGCGTTCCGTGACATCGCGGAATACTAACACTGCACCAGTAATGTTGTCTTGGTCGTCTTTAATGGGTGATGTGCTGTCATCAATTGGCGTTTCTGTACCATTTTTAGCAATTAGTCTAGTTGCTGTTGACAAAGATGAAATATCACTTGATTGTAGAACTTTTTTTAAGGGAATTTCTAATGGTTGCCGAGTTTTTGCATCCACAATTCTAAAAATCTCTGCAATATTTTTTCCCAAAGCTTCTTCTTGCCGCCATCCTGTTAATTTTTCTGCAACAGGATTCATAAAAGTTATTAGTTGATTCATATCACTAGCTATCACACCGTCACTGATACTATTTAGCAATGTAGCTAACCACTTTTTGTTAGATTTTAATTGCTTTTCTAGACTATGCTTGGTAAGGGCAATTTCAATACTCGTTTGTAATTCTCTTTCTTTAAAAGGTTTGAGTAGGTAGCCAAAAGGGTCAGTAATTTTGGCTCTTTCTAAAGTATTTTCATCCGCGTATGCAGTTAAATATATTACAGGTACATCTAAATACTTATGAATTTCTTCAGCCGCTTTTATACCGTCTATTTGGCCTTTTAATCTAACATCCATTAGTATTAAATCAGGTTTAATTTCTCTAGCTTTATTAATTGCTTCCTGTCCTGAAGAAGTAATACCACAAACTTTATAACCAAATTTTTTAAGTCGATTCTGCAAGTCTTTTGCAACAATAGCCTCATCTTCTACAACTAAAATATTTGCGTTCGTCATGTATATGTATTTTTAAATTAAAGGAAATATTATTTGAAACTTTACACCATTGTTACTTACAATATTAATATCGCCTGATATTTGGTAAATTAAAGCATCAACTAACTGCCAACCTAACGAGGCTGTATTTTTAAAGTCAAAATTAGGTGGTAAGCCTATTCCATTATCACTGACAGTGATAATGGATTGCTGCTGACTGTTTTGTCGAATATCAATATCAATCTCACATTTGCCACCTAGAGGAAAAGCATATTTCAAAGAATTAGAAACTAATTCATGAACAATTAAACCACAGGGAATTGCTAAATCTAAGCCGAGCAGAACATGATTATCAAGATTTAAGTTTAAAGAAATTGAACCTTCTTGAACTTCGTAAGAACTAAATAAAGTTGCAACCAAATCTTGAATGTATTCCCCGAAATCAATCCGAGCTAAATCTGGAGATTGATACATTTTTTCATGAATTAAAGCCATTGAAGCAATACGTTGCTGACTTTTTTGGAATATTTCTAGGTCTTGTTTGTCTTTAATATATTCAGATTGCAAGTTAAGCAAACTAGAAATTACTTGCAAATTATTTTTAACTCTATGGTAAATTTCCTTAAGTAAAACTTCTTTTTCTACAATTGATGCTTGAATTTGATTTTGGGAATGTTTGCGATCGCTAATATCTTCAACAACATAAATAAAATACTTTGGTTCCCCCGCAGATGTGTGCGTTAAAGACACCGTGATATTCACCCAAATGATAGAACTATCTTTGCGGATATAGCGTTTTTCCATTGTATAGGTTTGAATAATACCTATAAGCATTTCATTCACATATTTCAGAGCCGCCTCTAAATCTTCTGGATGAGTAATCTCTTGAAAAGTACGTAACTCTAATTCCTGTGGTGTGTAACCAACAATATCGCAAAGTCTTTGGTTTACTAATAACCATCTACCATCTAATCCGACATGGGCAATACCAACGGCGGCTTGATGGAATGCAGTACGGAATCGCTCTTCACTTTCACGTAATGCCTTTTCTATCTCTTCACGCTTTAATATTTCTGCTTGTAGAGATGTGTTAATTCTTTTTAACTCTGCTGTTCGTTCCTCGACCTTTATCTCTAGTTGTGCAAGTAATTTGCTAACAGTAGCTTCTGCTTGCTTGCGCTCAGTAATATCTGTATGCGACCCTACCATTCTAACTACTTGACCATTTTGATCCCACAGTGCTTGACCTCGATCTAAAATCCATTTGTATGTTCCGTCTTGACAAAGAACACGAAATTCCGCAGCATAAAACGGCGTAATTTGAGCAAAATGATTTTGAATTGTATTATTTACAAAATCAACATCATCTGGATGAATTCGTATCCATATTTCTTTAAGTTGATTGACAATCTCATCGTCTTCATAACCGAGCATTTTCTTGCAACGAGCCGAGAAGAAAATTTCATTGGTTTTGACGTTCCAATCCCAAATCCCATCATTATTACCGCGTAATGCTAACTGCCAACGTTCTTCGCTCTCTCTTAGTACTTCTTCAGTACGTTTGCGTTCAGCAATCTCTGCTGCAAGTTGGGAATTTGCTGCTTCTAATTGTGTAGGACTTGGTAAAGCAAGTGCTAGAGGTATCAAAGGAAAGAGCTTAATAGCAGTAGTTACTGAGACAAAAGCCGTAATTGCTTTAATAAATCCTGATAACCAATAGGTAGGATGCCATAACGTTAAAACATCCATCACATGGGTTGTGCCGCAAGCAACAATAAATGTACTAAACATTAAAAATATCCAGCCGAAAGGTATATCTTTTCGTCGGCGGACAAAATAAACTAGCATTACTGGGATGGAATAATAGGCTAAAGCAATGAGCGAATCTGATATGACGTGTAACCAGACTAATCCAGGCTTCCAGAGATAACAATGTCCGTGAGGAATGAACTGGTTAGTAAAAAAAAATTATCTAAAAACGCCATACTAAAAACCTATTTAATGTAAAAATATTTACTAACATATCAAGAGTAAGGAGGGGTTTTTTACCTAGTTTGTTTATGCATCCTCACTAATTCCATATATATATATAAGACTCATATTTTGATTTAAAAAAAATCTGTACATTCTTAGCTCCCTTAGTTGCTGTTGACTATTGCCTGACTACATCGGTATGTTCAGTAATCAAACCGGATTCTTATATCTTTCATACTGCATAGTTATTGTCTCTTTAATTGATTGTCATCAAAGTATCTTATAAAGCTGATTATTTGTTACCGTAAATTTCCTGAAAATATTATTTTAAGATATAACAAATATAACATATAGCATAAATCTATTAACCTGTTAGTAACTTGATTTTTGAATTCAGAGTAGAACCAAAAACGGAGAAAAGAGAGTTTGAGATTGATTAACATTTTGTAACGGAGTTGTGTTTTTTTGCCGACTTAGCGATCGCATTAACTTTTGAAAAATAAACTAGACTCATATAAACTAATAAATTATTTATGAATAAAAATATCCCCAACTTTTTAAAGTAGTCGGGGAGCTAAACCTATTAAATTTTTCAAAATCGTTACTGATGCCGCCTCTGATGCCATTGCCAAGCATGGCTAATAATTTCATTCAAGTTTGGGTATTGGGGTTGCCAGCCTAAAATTTTCCGGGCTTTATCACTACTGCCTACTAAAATAGGTGGGTCACCTGGACGGCGATCGCGTTCCTCAATTTTGATTTCTTTATCTGTAACTTGATTTGCAGTTTCAATCACTTCTCTGACTGAAAAACCACTACCATTTCCTAAATTAAATACCTCGCTTTCCACTCCTTCTAGCAAATATTTCAAACCTAAAACATGGGCTGCGGCTAAGTCGTTTACATGAATATAATCTCGGATGCAAGTACCATCTGGGGTTGGGTAATCAGTGCCGAAAATTAAAATAGATTCGCGCTTACCCAAAGCTGCTAGTAAAACTAATGGTATTAGGTGAGTTTCGGGGATATGGTCTTCACCCAGCAAGCCATTTGGATCAGCCCCGGCGGCATTAAAATAGCGAAAACGTACAGACTTGAAATTGTAGGCGACATCAAAATCAGATAAGATTCGCTCTACCATCCATTTGCTAGTAGCATAGGGGCTAATCGGGTCTTGTGGATGGACTTCGGTAATTGGCACAAACTGAGGTACACCATAAAGAGCGCAAGTAGAAGAAAAGATAAATTTATTAATAGAAGCAGCTACCATTGCCTCTAAAAGAGTGAGTGTACCTGCAACATTATTTTGGTAATATTTGGCTGGGTCGGTAACAGATTCGCCCACAGCAATATAAGCGGCGAAATGCATAACTGCGGCTATATTATGGCTGGTAAAGATATTGTCAAGTAGGGCGCGTTCGCTCATGTCGCCTACAATCAACTTTACCTGCAAAACCTCTTCAACAATTTCTCGATGCCCATTAGATAAATTATCTAGAACAATGACTTCATAGCCTGCATTTTTCAGAGCTAATACTGCATGGGAGCCAATATACCCGGCTCCACCTGTGACTAAAATAGTTGACATAATGCTGCCCTAGGAAAGTAGTTTGAGTTTCTGAAATTTCGACAGTATCTTATCTAATATTTCCAACTTAACGTCACCTTTTATTAATCGGTCGCGGAATTTTCTTACAACAGTAAAGTCAAAACCTGGCTCTGTTAAATTTAGGGACAAGGCAGATTTCTAAGTAGGAGAGGGGTAGGGGGAGAGGTTTTTTCAAGATTACTTAATTGCTGTTCTAGTACTATCGCTAAGGAGCTTGTACGGTTTAACCAACTTGCGGATCAACAATATCAAATCAAGACTTATTGTAAAGAGATATTACGAAATCACCAATCTTGCGTAAAAGAAAAATGTAACGCCGTTGAGTATTTAGCAGCTTTAAAACATTTTTTTAGCTTGTGCTGCACCTCTAATTCTGTATATACGCTACTTATAAATATAGCGTGACTATTACATTATTTGAGATATAGGATATATCTCAAGGAGAAATCAATTGAAATAAGATTGCACACAAAAAACCAACAAAAGCCATAATTTGATTTTGTGTATGCCTATAAAAAATATTAAATCAAAGCTACCCCGCTTGACTTCTGTTTAGCAATTAATGTAGGCATTACACAAAACTAAACTTGGATCAATGCTTAATTCCTAAAAGTTTGCCTCTGAAGACAAATTTTTCTAAAGTCCAAGCTTAGTGTCAGCATTTTCTCTAACTGTAATATTTGTTGAAAAAGCAAATTGGGGTAGCGTCCTGATTGGTTCCTAGTAAGCTAAACCATATGTACTTTGCATCAGAAATGTAAGTTAAATATGGAACAGCTGAATACTGTCTGGTGTATGCGAATCAAGTCCAATTCAACTAATAACCATAAGGAATCCATGAAAAATAAATTTTTGCTATCTCTCGGTGCAGTTATTATTGGCAGTTCTGCTGTTTTTGGTTTTTCTAGTCAGGCTTCTGCCCTCGATGTTAAAGCTGGCCCAATCTGGAACAATGATGATGCACAAATTAAATGCCCTGTAGCTGCTCAAGTTTATAATGCTCAATGGAATGGGCAGTGGGTAACGACTGTATTCGGACAAATGTCAGTTTGTGGTACGAACTTAACTTTTCTACCTACGATTGCTTTACCCGGAGATGTAAACGCTGGCCCGATCTGGAACAACGATGATGCACAACTTAAATGTCCTGTAGCAGCAGCAGCAGCCAATGGAGTTTGGAACGGTAACTGGACAACAACTATACCCGGAATCATGTCAGTTTGTGGCGTTAATCGGCCCTAATTGTATTAATTGAAGAACAAACCCTTTCCCCTGCGGCCTTAATGATAAGTCTTTAACAGGACACGATATCAGAGGGTGTTTGAAAAGTCCTCTTGTCTGTATTAAAGGTTCTAGATCCCTCTAAATCCCCTTTTAAAAAGGAGGATCTGATTCAGTGTTCCCTTATTCAAGGGGGTTAGGGAGATTTAAAAGTGCCTAAAGTCACAGCGAAACACTTTTCAAACAACCTTGAAGACAAATGCCAACAAAAGAAATTATTAATTTCCCCTTTCCTCGAAATAACGGGATATAGCACTTTCAAGACAAGGCATGATTTCACCTCTATCGCTACCAAGAACACTGTAAGTTGGACGAGGAGCAACTAAACCTATTTCTTCGGTAGGCAAAGCCACCAAACTTTTAACACTCACACCTGCTTGTTTTGCTGCTAGTCGTGCTAAATCAGCCCAGGCGATCGCACTTTTGTTGGCTAGATGCCATAAACCACTTTCACCATCAATTAATAAATCGAGGCTTGCATGAACTAAATCCGGTACATAGGTAGGCGAAACAATCGCATCTTCAGCCGCAACAAAGGTGTTTCCGGCACTAAGCTCACGTAGTGCGATAGTTACGAAGTTGTATTCATCCCAGGGGCCAAAAAATGCACTGGTGCGAATCACTAACGAGCTTGGATTAACTTGCAATACCAGTTTTTCTGCTAAAACTTTACTGCATCCATAAACATTGAGTGGAGCAACAGCATCAGTTTCAACGTAAGGATTGGTCACAGCACCGTTGAAGACTAAATCTGAGGAAAAAGTTAGCAGTGCAGCGTTATGTTTGGCGCAAGCAGTAGCTAAAATTTCGGCTCCTTCAGTGTTGATTTTGAGGCAAAGATGAGGTTCACGCTCTGCATCATCTACACGCACATATCCCGCAGCATTCACAACTGCCCAAGGTTGCAATTGAGCCAACACTGCATCCACGGAATCTGCATTGGCAATATCCATTTCTTGACGTGACAGCAAGCGATAGGTAATGCCTCGCAGTTCGCACAACCGCGCAAAAGCTCTTCCTAATGTGCCTGTAGCTCCGACAATCGCCAGGGGGCGAGTGGGTGTAGGGGTAATTGTTTCCCCACTTCCTTCATTGAGACAACTGAACACTGGGTAAACCAAGCGTTCTGGCCGATGCCACCATCCGGGTGTTTCCAGTAGGGGATGATTTGGTTGATGTCCGGTGGCTAAATCACGCACCATTTTAGCGATCGCAGTTGGTCTAGGCTTGGCAGAACGCAAATCAAATACACCAGATTCGTAGTAACCAACCCAGCGAGTTAATAAGCTATTCCAGTCATAACTACCTAAAAGTGACCATGCAGTAATCGCCCGGATATCTACACCATCCTCTCGTAATTTTTTGGCTGCACTCCAGACTTCATACAGCCAGCGTATTTGCTCTTCACGAGTACAACTCAGGTGAACTTCAGTGACAGCTACAGGCAAATTGTAACGTTCCCATACTTCTTTAAGTAATGTGTAGGGGCCTGTTATCCCATCTGCACAAACTCGCACAGCCTCGACATCTGCATACGGCTCTTTTCCATTACCACCATGTGTCCAAGTTGGATAGTTTTCTAAATGCTCGTCTAAAAAGCGATCGCTTGTTAAATAATGGTTAATGCCAATGATGTTAGGGGGACAGGGATTTTGTAAAACTGCGGCAATTTCCGCCTCGCTGATTCCACAGTGGTTGCGTAAGTAATCCCAAACAAGATGATTGTTATTTGGGTTCATTTGACCACACAAGAAGTCTAAACTTAACCAGCGACGCTCGTTTTCAAATTGGGCTTGATAAGCGAGCTTTGGTGTACTGTAAATTTTAGCTAAGTCTTCAGTTTGGACTAGTTGAGCATTAGGGTTGACTTCGCGGATAGCTTGCATCGAAAGTGCGATCGCGCGGCACTGTCCCAACAAAGCACGGGCGAAAGTTGTACCATCCTGGCCATGAGGATACCAATGACCATACATCCCGCTAAATCTTGCTGTTGTCAGAGGTTCATTGATGGGTGTGTAATAAGTCACCCAAGGATACCGTTCTACCACCGCACGGGCAAAGACAGCTAATTTTTCAGGAAATTGGGGATCTACCAAACTTGTATCACGCGGCCCACTTCCGTGATGTACTAATCCGACAATCGGAGTAATCCCAAGTTCACGCAGTTTTGCCAAGCGTTCATCAGTCCACGACCAGTCTGCATTCTCTAAACCATCGGGAGCGACTTTTTCCCACAAAACTGGATAGCGGATTTTCTGAATACCGAGTTGGGCAAATAACTCCAGATCATCCAAACGCTCTGTATGACCGTTGCGTTCTAACTGATCAAAATACTCATCACCGACACGATTAACCGTACACTCCACACCAGCCCAAATTTCCAGAGGAAATTTTGAATTAACAAAAGCCATAGTTATTCCTAATTCGTAATGCGTAATGCGTAATTCGTAATTAAGAAAGTCAAATTTAATTAAAAAATTTAGTGACCTTCAGATCCCCGACTTCTTTAAGAAATCGGGGATCTTACTCTTCACAAATCACCAATTACTCAAGCAGTAACAGCAATTTGTTTATACGTAGCCAAAGCCTGAGCAACACATTGATCCATGTTGTAATACTTGTAGGTTGCTAACCGGCCTACAAAGTGGATTCCTGGTGTTGCATCTGCCAGTGCCTTATATTTCTTATAAACTTCTTGGTTTTCTGGGCGTGGCACAGGGTAATAAGGATCACCCTCAGCTTTAGGGAATTCGTAAACAATGCTAGTTTTCGAGTGTTCCTGTCCAGTTAAGTATTTAAACTCGGTGACACGAGTATAAAGGTGTTCATTGGGATAGTTAATAACTGGCGCAGACTGAAATACTTCGGTGTTATGTGTCTCGTGTTTGAAATCTAGGGAACGATAGGGTAGCTTACCGTAACGATATTCAAAAAACTCATCAACTGGCCCTGAATAAACCATCTCACGGCAAGGTATCGCCTTTTCAATTTCTCGATAATCGGTGTTGAGCATTACCTTGATGTTTGGATGATTTAACATATTCTCAAACATCTTGGTAAAGCCATGCAGGGGCATTGCTTGGTATGTATCAGTAAAATAGCGATCGTCCCGATTGGTGCGGGTAGGAATCCGGGCAATTACTGATTTATCAAGTTCTGAAGGGTCAAGTCCCCATTGTTTGCGTGTGTAATTTTTGAAGAACTTTTCATACAGTACTCGACCAACTTTGCTGATGACGACATCTTCAGAAGTTTGGATGTATTCTTTGGGTTCAGCAAGTGATTTGAAAAATTCTTCTGCCTCAAATGAGTTGAGGTTCATACCATACAGTTTATTGATGGTATCTAGGTTGATGGGGATCGGCACAAGTTGCCCATCGACACTAGCCAGCACGCGATGTTCGTAAGCCCGCCACTTTGTAAAGCGTGAAAGGTATTCAAAGACTTCGCGGGAGTTGGTGTGAAAGATATGCGGCCCGTATTTGTGAACAAGAACACCATTTTCATCGTAATGATCGTAGGCATTACCGCCAATATGGTTGCGCTTATCAACAACTAGTACTTTCTTGCCAGATTCTCTCGCCAAGCGTTCAGCTATGACGCTACCAGAAAAACCAGCACCGACAATTAAGTAATCAAAGACAAATTCTCTAGTAATGACATTGGGTGCTTGCTTACCGGCGATCGCTCCATTTAAATTAGCTTTATCTTCTAGATCACGAGTTGCGATCGCAGAGTCTAGCAATTTCATCATTGCAGCCCAAGTCCGATCCCAAGAAATTTGTTCTAAAAAGGCATCTACTCGGCTTAACCACCCTGAAGTTGCTGTGTCTTCTTGCATCGCTTGTTCGGCGGCTGCAACAAAATCTGCAACTGTGTCTGCAATTCGCACCAGTTTCGACTCACCATAAGGACGCACCACATCTCGAATGCTGGTAGAAACTACAGGCTTACCTGCGGCTAAATATTCTGGTGTCTTGGTTAGAACTCTTGCAAAAGTGTTTTATGGTATGATACGAGGTTTGGCAATTTGCGATTAGGACTTTGAGGAGCAGTGAAAATAGAGAACGCCAAACAGCTTAC
>NZ_JACJRV010000159.1 GCF_014697475.1 Nostoc sp. FACHB-152 | reverse complement strand
CGAACTCTAGCTAGTGCCACTGCCAAACTCAACCTCTGCTTCATCAGGCTCATGATTAAGAGGCTTGCAGGTTCTTCCTAAGATGTCAAATGGGTTCTATAAAAACGTTGAAATTTCAAATAATCCCTATCAGGGATTGAAACACTTCTGGTGCTTCTGTTGCTGCTGCTGGTGCGTTGAAATTTCAAATAATCCCTATCAGGGATTGAAACTTAAGCTTTTTATTCCTAGTTACAAAGCCCTGGCTATTTAGTTGAAATTTCAAATAATCCCTATCAGGGATTGAAACTTCGGTGGTGCTGCTCTTATTTTTAAGAGATTTATCTACAGCGTTGAAATTTCAAATAATCCCTATCAGGGATTGAAACGAGTTTTAGGTTTACCAAATTCAACGAGCAATGGTGTTGAAATTTCAAATAATCCCTATCAGGGATTGAAACACATTATCCCCGTTGAATAGTTCACCGTAGTAGCTTATTTCGTTGAAATTTCAAATAATCCCTATCAGGGATTGAAACAACGGCTTGACCTTTGGAGTATTCAGGCGGACAAATCCAGTTGAAATTTCAAATAATCCCTATCAGGGATTGAAACGCCGTGACTGGAAAGACCCGGATTGGCGATATGATGTTGAAATTTCAAATAATCCCTATCAGGGATTGAAACATTGAGACTAAGGGTTATGAGCCTAATGAAATGTTGAAATTTCAAATAATCCCTATCAGGGATTGAAACATTTAGCTAACAAATGGGGGCTTAAATCAAAGCTTCCGTTGAAATTTCAAATAATCCCTATCAGGGATTGAAACCTACTTTAATTACTCCAAGCATTAAGCCCGATGGGTTGAAATTTCAAATAATCCCTATCAGGGATTGAAACATATGTATAGTTCAGATTTGCGTCTTTGCGCCTTTGCGCGAGTCTAAATTCATCCTCTTAATCAGCAACGCCTTTAAATTAAATTCATCTGACACTACTTTTCCAGTGCTACAGCACCCACGCCATCCCTAATTAGATGACCATCTTCCATATAAATAATTCGGTCAGCAATATCTAAAATCCGGTTGTCGTGAGTAACTAGCAAAATTGTACAACCTTGCTCTTTGGCTAGTTTTTGCATTAATTCCACAACATCACGCCCAGATTGTTTATCGAGGGCGGCTGTAGGTTCGTCTGCTAAGACTATTTTAGGCTGACTTACCAATGCACGTGCGATCGCTACCCGTTGTTTTTGTCCTCCCGATAAGCTATCTGGATAGTAATTCAGCCGATGTTCTAAACCAACTGCTGCTAACATTGCTTGAGAACGCGCCAGCATTTCTTGAGGTAGAATTTTTGGTTGCACTTCCAAACCCATACGCACATTCTGGATAGCTGTTAAACTACCGTGTAAATTGTGTGCTTGGAAAATATAACCGTTGCTGCGTCGTGCTTGGGTAAGTTGTTTCGCATTCGCACCACAAAGTTCTCTACCTAAAACTTGTAAACTACCAGACTGGGCAGAACGTAAGCCACCTACTAAGGTTAATAATGTAGTTTTACCCGACCCAGAAGGGCCTGTCATAATAATAATTTCACCTGCCTTAATGGTGAGGTTGATATTAAATAAAACCTGTTTGCGGAGTTGACCTTTACCAAAGTAATGGTCAAGATTTTGGATGGAGATGACAGGTTCGGAATTATTAAGGGGTTTCATAAATTTTTTACCTCACGCAAAGGCGCAAAGGCGCAAAGAGTTGTGAGTATTTTTAAAACATATCGGCGGGGTCTGCGGATTGGAGTTTGCGAGTAGCGATCGCCCCAGAAATCATGCACATAATGATAGTTATTATTAAAACAAATACTGCTCTGCCTGCTGTCATATAAATGGGCAAATCTGTGGCGTTGCGAGTCAAGCGGTAAAGTCCTAAAGGGACTGCAAATCCAGGAATAAAGCCTAGTAATGCTAAAATAATCGCCTCTTCAAAAATTACACCTAACAGGTACAAATTGCGATAACCCATTGCTTTGAAGGTGGCGTATTCTTTGATATGGGCATTAACATCAGTCGAGAGAACTTGATAGACAATAATTACACCAACAATAAATCCCATACCTACGCCTAAACCAAAAATAAAACCAATAGGACTTTCATTTTTCCAATAGTCTTCTTCAAATTGGACAAATTCTTCACGGGTTAATACTTGCACATCTTCTTTTGGCAGGTAGAGTTTTAAGATTTCGGCAACTTGTTTAGGGTCATAACCAGGTTCTGTATAAATCAAACCTAGATTGATACTTCCGGCTTGCTGTCTGGGAAAGATGCGTAAATAATTATCATCGCTGGAAATTAATGTCCCGTCTGCGGCGAAGGAAGAACCTAATTTAAATAAGCCATCAATAGTTATGGTACGTTTATCTACTTCTGTGGTGACGGTATTACCTGCTTCAACTTGGCTAAATACTTCATTGTATTGACCTCTAGTAGCACGGTCAAAAATAAATGTATCAGGCAGCTTAAGTTTATCTAATTGGGAGTTAACTTCTGGTAAATCTATCGCAGGCTCGTCAGGATTAAACCCAATTGCTTGGAGTGAGGTCGGGCGATGTGTTTGGGGATTTTTCCAGGTAACTAAACCGATATACATGGCTGATGTTGACCTGACACCCGGTACATCAGCAGCTTGTAGCAGTCGCCGCCGCGCAAAGGTAGATAAGTTGAGCGTGTTACGGCTTTGGGTACTCATCAAAACTATGTCTGCACGCACCACGCGATTGAGGCGGGTGTTGCTGTCATACAGTGCATTTTGAAAGCCCAACTGCATAAAAATTAAGACATCAGCAAAGGCAATGCCTGATATCGCAACCAATAAGCGGCTTTTATGATGACTTAGTTGCAGCCATCCTAGAGGTGTGCGGCGTTGTATTTCTTGAATCAATCCCATCACAGCGAAATCACCGCCTTGACTTGCAAGTTAGTAAATTTGGCAGCTTTGATGCTTGATGCTTCTCCTAAGCGCACATAAACTTCGACCACCCTAGAATCAATATTTTCACTGGGGTCAGCGTTGATAATATCTTGCCGTTGTACTTTCCAGCCAATCCAATCGACTTTGCCATACAATTCCCCTGGTAGAGAATTGCTAGTTATCCGCACTTGTTGTTGGGGGCGCACTTTGCGGATATCGCTTTGATACACTTCTACAACTGCATACATCTGGCTGGTTTGCCCAATTTCCACGATTCCTTGGTCTGAAACGATTTCGCCGGAACGTGTATGAATGTCTAAGACTACACCATCTTGGGGCGATCGCACATAGGCTTGTTCTAAATTTGCCTTAGCTTGTTTGGCGGCTGCTATAGCTCGGTCTACTTCGGCTTTGGCGGCTTGCACATCAATAGGCCGTACCTCAGCTATTTGATCTAAGGTGGCTACAGCAGAGCTAAATTGTTTGTTACCAGTGGCATTAATCCGCGCTAGAGCAGTTCTAGCTTCATTAATTTGCTTGCGTCCGGTGTTATCGATGCGGTTGAGATTAGCTCTGGCTTCGCTTAACTGCTGGGTAGCAGTATCTAAACTCAGACGTTTGCTATCAAATAAAGACTGGGAAATTGCACCTTCAGCATAAAGTTGCTGATAGCGGCGAAATTCGACTTGGGCATTGTTTAATTCTGCCACTAACTTATTAATTGTTGCTTGCTGGGCAGTTGTTTCACCTAGCCATTGTGCCTCTAATCTGGCTACTGCTTCCCTTTGTTCTCGCTCATCACCTGCTATTTGCGCTTGAATTCGGGCAACTTCAGATTTTTGGGCTTCGATTTCCCCTTGTTTTGCACCCGCTTGCACTTTAGCTAAGTTTATCTGTGCCAATTTCACAGCTTCTTGGGCTTCTTGATAAGCTGCTTGGAGGCGAGTTCGGTTATCTAAAATTGCGATCGCCTGGCCAGCTTTAACTTTAAAACCTTCCCTAACTAATAATGTCTCCACCCGACTCCCTTGACCTGGAGTGGTTGCAGGTGCTGACAATTTAATTACTTTTCCTTTTGGCTCTAGTCTGCCCAAGGCTGTCACCGTTTTAATTGGTGGTACAGTCAATTGGTTTGTTTGAGCCTGACTCGAAGCCTGTGATTTTACCTGGAAAAATCTAACTATTCCGGCGATCGCAAATCCTATCGCTAACACCAGCAGAATTCGTTGGCGCAAGCCAGGTTTAGAGGATTCCGAACCTCTCAGTCCTACTTCAGGCACTTTTAGCCCCCTTTTATTTAGTACGTTAATTAAACTACTTAGTTTAACTGTACTGTAAATAAACTATACGTTACATTACAATCATGTCAAGAGATTTCAGTAGAATCGAAGTTTTAGATAAGTACAATCTAATTTTTGGATAATGGTATAAGCTGGTTGATCTAGAGAATGAAAAAGAAAAGCAGAGACAACCAAAAGAATAATCAAAACCGTTCTTCATCAGCAGAGAAAGTTGATGCTATCTTTGCTGGTGCAATGCAAGAGTTTTTAGCCCACGGCTACGCTGCGGCAACAATGGATAAAGTGACAGCCGCAGCAGGCGTATCTAAAACCACGGTCTATAACTACTTTCAAGATAAAGAAGGATTATTTACTGCTTTAATTGAGCGACTAGCAAAGGAAAATTTTCGAGAAGCTTTTAGTCCACAAGATGCACAATTTCTGCAAGCAGAACCTCATATTGTGCTACGACGCATAGGCATAAATATTGTCGAGCAGATTAATCAAAAACAAGAATTGCTGAGTTTGGTAAGACTAATTATTGGTGAGTCTGGACGCTTCCCTTTACTAGCGCAAGTGTTCATTAGCAACGTCGATAAACCTCTTTTGGAACTTCTGGGCCAGTATTTAGCAGCGCATCCAGAATTGCAATTACCCGACCCGGAAGCTGCGGCGCGGATTTTTGTTGGTACGTTAATTCATTTCACCATTGTGCAGGAAATGTTGCACTGTAAAGAGATTTTACCAATGGAGCGCGATCGCCTGATTGATAACCTGATTAACTTAATTACCATCAATCAAATTCCCAAATCTGAAAGTACAGATCAATATTCCGGTACAAAGCAGAAAACACCCAGGCGCAAACGCAATTCCTCCGGTAAATTTCAGACTGACTACGCCTCAGAACCCAAACAATTAAGGTCTATGAGACTCACAGATACAGCTTGGGAAAAGTTAGCAGAATTAGCAGCTAAAAATAACGTCACCCGCAGCGAAATGATTGAAATCTTCGCCCGTCAAGACAGCTTGGAAGCAGGGGGGCAGGGGAACACAAGGCAGGAGGCAAAAGGGAATTAAAATTATCTTTGTATATACATGGTAAGGTAGAGAGAAAATTATGTATATACATGGGAGCAAATAATTAAAAAACTCATTTCCCCCGCACCCTTGCCCCTCTGCTCCTCTGCTTTCAAGGGCAGGTTTTTTGTTTAAGCAGAAGAGAAAGTGGTGGGACATCTCCAAGATTCAGGGAAGAAGCTACCAACAGGCAAAGGTTGACCAAGTAA
>NZ_JACJRV010000158.1 GCF_014697475.1 Nostoc sp. FACHB-152 | reverse complement strand
AAATCCTTATTTTAGCGTATAGACTAGGTAATTCGCGATGCTTGCATTTGCGCCTTATAAGCTAGTCACAAACAAGGTTTGATAGTTTTCGGAGATGTCTATTACATAGTGAATCAGTTTTGTAAACTCCTGCTTGAAGTCGCACAACTTTTTGGTTCAGGTAGCATATCAAACTAGTATTATCCTTTACATAAATTTGCTCCCCTTTACAAATGTGTCTCCCCATCTGAGAGTTAACAATTCGACCAACAGGCTTAACGCAAATACCCCTTGTGATTCTTAATCGGTTTTCACTCCATGCACTGTCGTTCCATGATAAAAGAGGGATTATAGTAATTCCTGCTATTACTTTGATAAATGTTTGATATTTAAGCATGAAACTTTAGGTAACACTGATAATTTTAAAGATATTAAAAATTTACGTTATTCAACCAAATTTATTGAATTTATTATTGATGGCAACTTTTTTTGTCAGGATTTGTTTTTGGCTTGAGAACCCTTCAATAACTTAATTCGTTCTAATAAACTTATCCTCCATTGGATAACCTCTGGTAAGTTTGAATTTAATAGCATACAAGGTTCCCACCAAGCCCAAGCACTATCAATATTCCCTAATGCTTCTTGAGTTTTTGCCAGCAAGCAATAAGTATCAGTTCTTTGCGGATCTAAATTTTGTGCTTTTTCCAAATAACTTTTTGCTTCCCTATATTTACCTTGTTCTAACTTTGCCCAGCCTATACTCTTATATAAAGCTGCTTTTAATCCAGGGTCTTTAGCTTTTCTCAATCCTTGCAAAACTGTATTAATAGCTTCATTATATTCGCCTTGTAAGTTTTTTATTCTCGCTAAATTACTCACTGCATCCAAAGCTAAATCACTGCTTTGGATTGCTAATCTATAATGTTTTTCAGCCAAATCATACTTACCTAAATCATCATAAAAATTTCCTAAGCCATAATGAGCTTCCCATTTATCAGGTTTTAATTTAAACACGGCTGCATAACTATTATTAACACATTCAACATCTCGTAATTTTTGGCATAACAAGCCTAAATTATTATAAGCACTATCATTCTTTGGGTTAAACTTAATAGCTAATTCATAATATTTTCTAGCATCTTCAGGAGTAATATCCTGCGCCCACGCTTGCTCAACATAAAATTTTGATACTGAGTCTGCTAAAGCAGGGTCAGTGTTGACCGCATCACGAAATCTTTTTAGAGCATCATCAAATCGATTTTCCTGTTGTGCTTTTCTTCCTTGATACATCAAATAATCTGCTACTACAGGACGCAATACATGATGTAAGCCAATAAAACTTAAGATGACTAAAGTAACTGCACCAATACCAAAGGGCTTCGATTTAACTATCCGATTTATCTTTGATTGCAGTGGTATACGTTCCAATCTTTGCAGAATTACCTGTGTCGTCTGTGGGCGTTTCCCAGGTAAAGTAGCCATCAATTCATCAATAAAATCTGCAAAAGGTTTTTCAATTTGAGGTGCTTTATTCCTCCAAAGTAGTTTTCCTGTTGTCTGGTCTATTTTAATTTCAATTAATGGAATAGCAGTAAGCAGGTAAACAAAGGTTCTCCCCAAAGCGAAAAAGTCTGATTGTGGAACAGCTTGACCATGAAGTTGCTCCCAAGGAGAATAACAAGCTGTTCGGACAACAGTTATTTCGTGTCCACTACCTAACCCTGTCTTAGTTCCTCCACTAGTGCTAACTTTTGCTAAATAAGTTCTAGTAATTTGTCGCGCTGCACCAAAATCAACTAATGCTAACTTACCATCGGGTTGATAAATAATATTGTCTGGTTTGATATCTCTGTGAAAAAAGCCAGAGCGATGTACAGTATCAAGAATATTAGCCAGTTGAAATAACCAATCTAAGGAAGTGTGTTGATTAATTCGCCCATGATTTTTTATCCATTTAGTTAAGTTTTCGCCTTCAAATAATTGCATTACTATACAATGCAATTGTAATTTATTATTAAGTGTAAAAGTAAAATAATCATCTCTAGTTGACTTCGGAATACCAGGATGATTAAGAATTTGCAGGATAATTGCTTCTCGCTGAAATAGCTGAACTATTTTATTATCATCACTCCATTTCAATACCTTCATAACTCTTATTTCAGGTTTTGAAGGTGCTTTTGAACCAGTATCTTCTACTTCAAAAACATCTGTATAAGTAAATTGATTTCCTAACGAAATCAACGGACGTAACAAACGAATTCTTCCATTTATTAGCAAGGAATTCCCACAGGCTAAACAATTTTCAATCCCCTGAGGATTTTGACGTTGCGTACAAAGTGGATTTATACAGTAAACCACACTTGCTCCTAAACAAAATGGCTTGTCGCCATTTTATTCTGTTTTTTATTTACTAAATATTGTTCTTTATTTACTAAACCAAGTGGATCAACTAAAATATACTTCTTAACTACTGGCTGTAACCTATAACTAATCTCTTTTTGATTTGATTGTTTATTAGTTTCAATTAATGAACGCTGTTCTAAAGTATCTATAGCTGTTATTAATTCAGAAATAGAAACTTCTATATCTAATCGCTCTTTTAAGTCATCAACAATTTTGGAAAAAGGGATATCATTACAATCTTGCGACATCTGGTGCGCTAAATAAACCATTATTTGTTTTTGAAGGTTACTTAAAAAGCCAGGTTGCCCAAATTGTATATGTAGCATTGCTTGGATTTGAGGCCCCATCATAGTTGTACTATATTCAAAAAATCTTTCTACACTCCCTCCAAAGAAACGATGAATTTTATTAATAACTGCTTCTAACTCTGATGGATTTCCACGATATATTTCAATTAATTCTCTACATTTCTCTCCACCTAAACCTTTTTCGTGCATCATCTGCATCGCAGAACTTTCCTTTAGTCCCTCTAGATGTAAAGAGGAAAAAGAAAAACTTGTAGTTAAATGAGTAATTTCTTCTAAAGGTATTTGACTGGTTAAGATAATGCAACTTTGATGAACTTCTTTTGTTAGACCAACAAAGAAATCTTCATATTCTAATTTTTTTTGATAATTATCTACCTGTACTAGCTTTTCAAATCCGTCTATTATTAACAAGCATTTGTGTAAATGAAATTGTTTTAACAATAATGAAATCTTTGTTGAAAGAGATTCATCAATTGCATGAAGGTTGAAAATTGTAAGTGTTTCTGAAAGTAACTCATCAATTGAAGAGAATCTATTAATTCTGTTCCAAATTATATAATCATACATATTTGGATTTTCAAAAAGTATTTCTTCAATTAGTTTAGCTGTTAATAAAGTTTTTCCTATACCTCCAACTCCAGTTATAGCTATACAAGACTCTTGAGAAATCTTAATTTGTTTTTTCAAATCTCCGATTTCTTCATCTCTACCATAAAAATACGGAATTCTAGGTAATCTGCCATACACTTTAGTTTTACCCACTAAGCTGTTATTGTCTAGCTTAGATATTTCTAACTTCATATAATGCTTTTTCGCAAATTTAAGCAAAACATTTTTCAAGTAAGTTTTTTTTACTTGTACTCCATCACCAATTACATCTGTAAGGGTTGCCCATAACTGTGGGCCAACCCCAGTCTGTAAATACTGTAAGCTGTATCCTGAATCGCTAGCTATCTGACTGTATTCTTTATTATCCCAAGTTCCCTTAATTACAGCTTTTTCAGCTTTCGACAAATACCGTCCAGTTCTCTCAAGCACTTGTGCTTCCAAAATTTCCAGTATTTGTTCTATGCTTAAACTTTTATCTTTAGTCATAATTAGCCGTAATATAACGCTACTCTAACCAATACTCTATATTTATTTTTAACCTTAATTCATATATAAATACTTCACACTTTTTAACAAAAGCTGGTTTTCTAGTTTACCTTCTGAGGTGTAAGATTAAATTGCTACTTTTCTAATCTAGTATTAACACACTCTAAATGCCTTGCTGACTTACATTTTGAGTTCAGGCAGGGAAAAAATTGATTGCAGCATAAACCAGCAGATATTTCAGAAACATCTGCAACACGAGTTAACTTTTTTCGATGGAGGATGTAAAACTTTTAAAGTAAAAACCAGGGGGAGCTTGAGAAAACCTTACCCTATAGGGTAAGTCTGAACCAGAGTTGATAAATATGGAGGCAACGAAAGTAAACAATCACAATATTCTAAGATCCGAAAAGACCCGAAGTTTTGTAAGATCAAGCTATTCAATCGGTAAAGCAAGTATGGAGGTAAAAAGGAGACAAAAAATTTAAAGGGCAAAACGCACTAAGGAGTAACGCTTTGCCCAAAGGCTAAAAAATAGCATAGTTTCTGAGCGGGGTTGATCTCGTAATGACAGAGAAAGTGGGGAATAGTTTGGACGCTGTTTCCACTGACTTGTCAAAAGATCCCACGCTGCTTTGTTATGCTGATTATAACTTTTCTGGGAGCGGTAAAAGTAACATTGCCAAAAATTTTTGTGTTCTTGTAAAAATTTTCTACACCCACTTAGTTGTATTTATACATAACGGCACGTAAGGAGCAGTTCGCAATACCCTACGGGAAGACGCGCAAGGCACGTCTTCGTAATTCACAATAATCCTACAGGCTTACAGGCGTAAGTATAATTGCGAATTGATTTAATCAACCCCCTCTAAAACTTGCTAGTCACCAAGTTATTAGGGGAGCCTATCATGAAAAATTACGATCACCCAGTAACAAATACTGGTTGGGTGAGGCTGTCAGGTGTGGTAACAGCACCATACGCAGACAGCCAGAATGGGCAGTGGAAAGAAATACTGATAAGTTCTGTCGAAACGCGGTTTAAAAATGTTTTAGCCAGAGCCACAGTATTACAAAGACTGGATTGGTTCTGGCATAGTGACAGTAGTATGCACCTGTGCGAGGAAGCAGTTGCGCTGGTTGCTCATAACGCCAATGATTATCGGCAGATTTTAATAAAACAGAATCATCTAGCCAGTACCCTGCCAGATTTAGATCCTGTTGCAGAAGTGTTGCTGTTGGTTTCGCCCCAATCCGATTATGTGTTTGGCACAGTGTTAGAAACAGGGGAAAAATTCAGTACCCATATTCTGTTTGTGCAGCAGAAGCAGTACAACAGGGGTGCTAATGTGCAGAAGTGCTTGGGGCAGAACTCAACAACAGTAGCACAGAGTAACTCCGATGCAACGCCGCCAAGTTCACTCTCTTTTGCTGGGATTGGGGGCAGCAGCATCTAATGAGCCAAACCCCAACTGAATACCCGAACAATCTCACCGCAGCAGAGTATCATGAGTTAGCGGTGGGTAGTGCCATTCATCCGGCACTAATTGAACGTAACTTCTTCCACATTGAGGGAGAAACAGTTTACGATTATCTATTCATCTCCCCATTGCTGCCCAGGAAAAATGCTGGTCGAGTGACGGATGGGCTGTTGAAGTTATATCTGCATTTAATGGCAGGTGGGATGTGGATTGCTTCACTTGACCCATATAATGACTGGAAACCAATGGAGTGGGGGCGCATCAAGCCGACGAACCCCCGCATTGATTGGCTTAAAGGTAAGCCAGTTAAATATGAATCGCCACCAAAAGTCCCCAACCGAGTTACTTATTTTGATATTGCCAACTGCATCTGGGATTTAGTAGCGCGGCGGTACAACATTAAACGCTATGATTCGCCTTTAGCCCGACGCTTACAAGATAG
>NZ_JACJRV010000157.1 GCF_014697475.1 Nostoc sp. FACHB-152 | reverse complement strand
TATTGACATTAAGTCCTAATAAGCGTCCTTTCTACCAACAAGGTCAAAGAGCTATGAGACTTATTCTGTCTGCATTCTAGCCCTTTTTGTAGCCCCTTAAGGGGTAGTAGACTCTTCTGTGGAGAGCGGTTTCGTGGTAAAAAAGAACGGTTTCGTAATTTGACCAAGACCGTCATCATAATGCTGGCATCATTCTACCAAAACTTCGAGCGAGAAATACCTAAATAAGGCGCAATTAATCACCCTGAAGATGTTGATGTGGTTACTACAAACTCACAAACAAGTGAGATTAGCAGCAACCTTACCTCTACCAATACAACAAAACAGTCGTAGGCGGCATTTGCAAAGTGTTCTAACTGCTCAAGGAAGCAATTTCAAAGCATTCATCCAGTGAGTTACTCTTGTTTGGCTACCATAACTAAAGTCTATTGGCATCCAAATTCTTGCGTCTGCATGGAACGCGGCTGAAAACCATGCCACAGATGAAAGATCAGCATCCCGCTCACCACCTACATCAATAGCAGTCACTTCAATATCATTGATAGTTTTAAATTTAGTCCGATAAAAATATTGATTTGCCGGAACATCAAAATCTGCTTTGTCCCCCAAAATCAGTACGCGGTCGTAAGCGCAAGAAGTTATCTTAAAACCAGTTGGCGCATTTTTCAGCAAGCTTGATAATTCCTCTAGCTCATGATTATAAGGATGAGCTTTCATCATTTTTTTAGCAGCATTTTGGGGCAACTGGCTCAAATCCTGCTCCGAACAAATATAGCAGAAACAATGAACGCTAATCCATTCATCTGTGGCCGCCTGTATTACAGGTGTATCAACCACAAAGTCTGGCTGCCAATCTAGATAAGCATCCTGGCAATCTGGTTTGTACAACCATTCCATTCCTAACAAATCAAAAAAAGCTGCCCATCTTGCGTGTAATAATGAATCAAAGTTTGTATTTTTATAAAAAACTGGTGTTAATGTGTCTCTAGACTGGTATTTTCGCTTCTTTTTCATATTTATTAATATTAATCTTGTTAAAGTCTAGCTAGAAAATTTATAAATCAAAGTCTAGCGAAAATGTTTCATCGCCTGAATCCTCTTGTTCAGGGTACGTCGATACACGGCTAACAGAGGGTTGGGATGCTCCCAAATTGATATCTATTCCATTGAAACCGGATGTATAAGACGTTGGTTGCTGTATATTCAACACTCCTTTTTTGAATGCAAAGTAGCAATCAATGATGAAATGAACCGTTTCCAGATAGCTTTTGTCTAGTTCTTTAGCCTCTGCGAGTATGCGTTTACGATAATTATTTCTAATGCGTACTTTGTCTGAGACATCATCTTGATTATTAAACATGGCTTTTTCCTACTGGGTTTTTAAGAATTTTTGTTGACCAAGCCCCTTTAGGGCGGGTGTGGGGTGTAGGGTGTAGGGAAAGTCATAGTACCCAAAACAACAGGATACAAGCCTCTGTATTTACGCATGGAATTAAAAAATATGTATTTTGACATACGTAGTCCGAAAAATATAATGTTTTTGTTTGAAACCCCTTCTTTTAAGATTGAGATTTCCCCACACCCCACACCCTACACCCTACACCCTGTTCACTATTGCTTTGGCCATTTCTAGTAATCCCACAGCATTCGCTTCTACCGGATTGTCCAGGACTTTGAAGCCATTTTTTTCTAGCAGCTTTTTAAATCCTGGCAATAAACAGCCGCCGCCAATTGCCCAGATTTCATCACCTTGGTGTTTGGCATCCAACGCCATGTTCACTACCTTTTTTAAATATTTTTCATACCAATCCTTAAAACAACCCATGTAGACATCTTTGATATCAATGTCTCGGCTATATCTGGTGTGTCCCATTTCTAAGCAAAATCGCACTTTCGATGCGTCCCCTACTTTACCCCCATTGAGATGTTTCATTTTTTGGGCAATCTCATCAATGAGGACTTCTACCCCTACAGGGTAAGGAGTGTGTACTTCTCGCTTACCTTGGGTATATCGAGAATACAGCGTTGTGCCATTGCCAAAATCTAAAACTGTTAGTTTTTTCGGTAATGCTTGTCCAAACAATGCTCCCATACCCTCTGGAACTACTTTCAGAACTTCTACTTTAATCTCTGAGGGTTTGCCAGCAAGGACAGCTTGGTATTCTCCATTGAGTACCTGGGTTAAGTTTTTTGCCAGCGCAACATCATGCAAACTGACTACTAACTTCAAATGCCAAGCTTTGCGGTGTGGCAAGTGTGCTAATGCTCCCAGCAAAGTCGTCAGGGCATTCTTGATTTTGTTTTCATTGCTATCGGTGTTGCGTTCAAAATGATCTCCGGCTCGGAATGCAGATTCTCCAACTGTGTAAGCTGTTCCATTAAATTCCACTCTCCCTGGAACATCTTCCATGTCTGCCGTAGAAATGTAGCTGGGTACTCTGACAACTTCAAAGCCATCGACTAACAGCTTCAAACTTCCGTAGCCATTGTCAAAGCCTGCGGGAAAAATTTTTTGTAGTGCGTGGATGTTCGACATATCGCTTCGCTCCAATTAAAAATTAAAAATTCAAAATTTAAAATTAAAGACAATTAGTGTCCGACTGAACTCATCACGCTTGAGTGTTGACAGCTAAATCTGCATATTGTGGCGGGGGCAATGACCTTGAAGAATTGTTTAGTTCGCGCATTATTTCCAGTCTTCCTAAGTGAATTTTGCATTTTGCATTTTGAATTTTGAATTCAAAAAAGGTCATTGGGTAAATTGCGGCATAAAAATAGGACTTTTTGAGCATACCCCAAATAGGGGTTATTTAGTACCCATATGACCCCTATTTAGCACCCATGAATTTCTGGGAGTTTTTAGGGGTCATATAACCCCTATTTAGCCCCTATCTGGGATTTTTTATTTTTTACCAGGTTTACTTATTTTTCAGAATTTAGAAAATAGATGAATAAGGGTGAAGATTAATTACTCTGTAAATTTTGACTGAATAGCTCGCTTGTAAACCACTTACCTACTGATTCATCTGCCTTTTTTGATTATTCACTCCAAGCAACAAACGATGAAAATACCTGATGCCGCTGCTTCTTACTCAAAAACTAAAGGCAATTCGTTCAAGTAAAGACCACTACATGAGCATCAACGGTAAATTGTGGATTCTGTTAGCGAAAGCATTTACTTACCCTGTTAGGGAAGGATGCAAATAACAGCAGTAGAATCTACTGTTAAGCTAAGACTCGAACCTTGGCAGAAAATTTGACAAGCTTTACAGCAACAAGTTGATGTGTTGGATCAAATAGGGTATTCAGTGCATTATGTAAATGCCAGAGTTATCATATCCCTAATACATCTCCTAATTTCGACTGGAAGTGCATAGGGAGTTGATCTCTTTAAGACTGAAGTTATTCTGCCATGCAATTGATTTACTGATTAGTTGTCCACCGAGATTGTCAGCTTGCTTGGCATCAAGTCATACAAACTGAAAAAGAAATTGCTTGGTGTAATTACCCAGCAATCACGGCAGACGTATTAAAAATATTTACAGCAACTGACAATCCATCCTGAGCAAACAACTAAGCTACGTGTAAACATAGGAGAAAGGTAACGCTCACGCACACCGATTACTTGCAACACAGCCAAAGCTATTGTGAAATCAAGTTTAGCGTTATTACATAGGGCTGGCTGCATTCACAATATAAGTTAAGAGAACAGTCTTTATTTACTTTGATTCGTCACAATTGCTTCTAATTCGTTAAGTAACTGCTCTATTTGCTGAGTTTTATGGGGATCGCTCCATAAACTCTTATTCTTACTCGCCATTTGAACTGTCTTGGTCAAACGTTGCTTTAGGTTGATAGTGCCAGATAATGTTTGTGTCTTACTACTAGTTAATATCTTGATCCGTTGCTTAATTTCAGTAAGACTTAAAGAATTTTTAACAGCTTCTTGTAAAAGATTGCGTCTTACATCTTCGTCTTTGACACTAGCCAGCAAAATTCCCTTAGTATAATGAATTTTTCCCTGACGTATAGCATTTAAGATATCTACTGGTTTTTTTAATAAGGGCAGTCGAGTTGCGACGAAAGATTGCCAACTGATTCTTCCGAATGAATCAAATACTTGCCGGACAATTTCAGCTTCTTCACTAACCAAAACGTTTTGGTTAGTGTTGCTTTTCGTAGCATTATTCATTCGGTAGAGTAAACTGATGACTTTTTCAGTATCATAACCTAGCTGCAATTCCAGCAATCGTAAAGTGTTATCCAATTCTTCTAAAGCGCTAAAATCACGGCGATTTGTATTCTCTGATATTGCAGCGTGAAAAGCAGTCTGGTCATCCCAATCAAAAACCTTAACTGGGACAGTTTCTAATCTCACAATTGCTGCTGCTTTTAGTCGCCGAAGTCCGGCAACTAACTCATACTTACCAGGTTGGCTGGGATGAGGACGAACCCACAAAGGAGAACGAATTCCATTAGGCTGAATATCGTTTAATGCCCACTTCTGTAATTCCTCAGGATCGTAATAATGACGGACTGGTTTACTATCTGGAATAAAGGTAAATGTACAAACAATATCATTGGGAGATAAAATCTCTTCTTTAGTTTCTTTTGTTGTTTTGATAATTTCCTGAGCAGTAGTTTTCCCAAACACAAAGCTCAGTTCTTCATTATTTGCAATGTTATCTTTAAGTTTTCGTCGATTCATGATTCAGATTCAAATAGCTGTAAAGCTTCTGTAAGGATTTTGATGTAAGCTTGTGCGGCTGCTTTAGGGGCTTCTCCTTTCATACGAAAGACTGTACTACCTTGCCCAGGCGCATCTTTAATACACTGTCGATCTGGAAGCGTTGCATTCAGCAACGGTATGAAACCACTTTGCAACGCTTCTCTAGCCTCCCGTAACAAAATAGTATTATCTTTAACTGCATTAAGGTAAAGTGCTGCAATAGGAAGACCACCTCTAATCTCTTTCGCTTGACGTACAAACTGTACAATTTTGCCTGTACTTGCGAGGTCAATCATGGAATCCCTACAAGGAATTAGCACTAAGTTGGAGCGAATTAAAATCGCTTTTGTTACCTCACTAGCGTTGCCTGGCCCATCAACGATCACTACATCGTAAGATTCTGCTAACTTTGGTAGCTCATCAAACAAAATTTCCGGATCGCTGATCACCTTGCAGGGTAAATTCAAATCTTTTAACCAATTAGATGAGCTTTCTTGCCCATCTGCATCAACTAATACTGTAGAGCGTCCCATTTGGGTAAACCAATCGGCAGCATGAACAGCACCTGTTGATTTACCTGCTCCACCTTTTTGATTAGCAAACGCCACAATTTTGGGCAATTTGTCAGGTTTCGTAGTAACTTTTGTTGATCTGGATTTGGCCATATAAGCAATTCTCACGTTGCAATGATTACATTAGTTCCCACACCATTTAGGAATTAGATTAGGTAGCCAAAATTTTTCAATAAAAACTTTTATTATTGGTATAGGTTAATTAACCAAAGCATATGGTTTGTTTGATATTATCACTAATTTTAAAAAAGGCAATAGCGGTAGTGATTAACCAAAACGTTTTGGTTAGATAATAACTCAAACCCAGAAACCAGTATTTTTTCTGAAATTTATTCGTTACTTTTCAGATCTGTCTAGTATCTAGCCTTTAACAAAATTTTTTCACGTAGCTTTATAACCTTCTATCAGCGAACTATACAGCACTTCCTGCTGTTATGGGGTACAGTTAATAAGAATAAAAATATTATCTTTTTATGAAAGCATATTCAATCGATCTGCGCGAAAAAATAGTTGCAG
>NZ_JACJRV010000156.1 GCF_014697475.1 Nostoc sp. FACHB-152 | reverse complement strand
TTGAGTGCTAAAAAAGTCTGTTGATTATTTCCTGCACCTAACGTGAAAGTTGCCGCACCTTTAGCTACAAAATCACTACTAGTAAGTACAGCTTGCACATCCGCAATATTCAAACTCGCCACAGCACCAAGTTGCAATAAATCTGCTGCCGACACCGCATTAAGGCATAGCACCGAGATTCGTGTAAAAACCTGCAATATGACCGGAAAAGGCTTGATTTTGCGTTTTAAATAAGCTCAATAATCCAGAGAAAACTGCTCAGTGAAAAGCCTGAAATGGCGTAAAATCTTTCTGAACTGGTAGCTTGCCCCGATTTATTGAACGGATACTTTTCAAACATCCTCTTTTCTAAAAGCTACAACAAGAATGTGAGGAACTTATGAAGAAATGCCTGGTTATTACGCGGATTTTACACCAACTTTGCCAAATCAAGGATAGAACCTGCTATCGATGTATATATCGCAAGCAGGATCAAGGGTTTGAGCTTTCCAGCTATCTTATAACCTAAACGCTTATATATGAGTTATTTTGCCATTTTGGACAAAATCTTTGTAGGCTCTTATTTTGGCAAAGGTATTGGGATTTATAATAAAATTTCTAGCATCAATCCTCCACCATCAACTGAGTCAATGTTTTGAAAACTTAACCCAACCAGGGCGCAACCTGTAATTATCTGTTGATTAAATTTATTACTTTCTACCTTCAGCCACAAATATTTAACCAAAAGATAAAGTATAATTAAAGATTCAATTTATTAATATATTTAAGGTTTTTACAATTTCATCGATTCATATGCGTCTACCTATTATTATCGGTGCCACCTTGTTGCTATCTGTAGGTTTGAACATACCAGTAATGTCCCAATCTGCCATAGAAATAGCACAAATCCCAAAGGCTAATAATTTGGATTTAAGACGATTAAATTTTAATCGCCGTTTGTGGAATGAGCAAAATATTTCCAACTATCGCTATACACTTAGCAACGGTTGCTTTTGTATACCAGAAGCTAGAGGGCCAGTCATCATCGAAGTACGTAATGGACAAGCAACAATCACTTCTGTAGCTACAGGTCAACCAGTCGCGAATCCAGAATTTTTTGCACAGTACAACACAATTCCTAAACTTTTTAATGTGATTCAAGATGCGCTCAATCGTCAAGCCTACAGTCTGAATATAAATTACAGTCCTAGATTGGGCTATCCAACTCAAATTAATATCGATTACGACAGTCAAATAGCTGATGAAGAAATATATCTCACAATTGAGAATTTTGAAGTAATTCAATAGATACCAAGCTAATTATTTTGTCTCATTCAGCTAGTACAAATGCAGTAAACAATGTTTCATATCATGTCCGGCTAATCAGTTGTAATTCGATATATCTGTGCCGCAACGACAAAACTCTCTCCTCTGCGGTCGTCATAATAGTATTTAACCGGACACGATATCACTTGACCGTTTTTCAGTCTGTCGCACGGGCAGCGCAAAAAATTGATCCTTACTCACCCAACGGAAACCGACGCATCATCTGGGCCAACGCCACCGCTTCACCATCCGCCGTATACACTGTTTCCCCTGACATCGCAATCACAATCTGCTTCTGCCTCGCCCACTCGAACCAATCGCATACTTGCTCTGTGACAGTATTCTTTCCTCTAGCCCCAAACAGCGCAGGAATCTATAAACAGACCAATTGGGTTATCGCATCAACCTGAGCGCAACCGCATCCTTGACACGAGCGAACGCACTCACAATAGCCTATACGCACAATCAAACTCCACCTCCACAAGAATTGATCACTTGTCCAGTTATCCATTGAGCATCATCTGTTACTAGCCAACTAATTAAACGGGCTGCATCTTCCGGATGCCCCCATACCCTCAGGATCGGCTCCCCAGGTTTGAGTAGCATCATAAGGGGAAAAAGAGTGAATAAAAACGTCTGCACCCAACATTGCTAATCTTTGTGCGATCGCAAAGCCAATTCCTTTACGCCGACTTACACCTGTAACTAGGGCAACACGACCTTTCAATACTGCTTCAGGCACAACAAAAAAAACTCTACACGATTTGAATGTACTACTAATGTAACTTTGAATGCTTCAGTGATCACTTCCAAAGCATTGCTTGAAAATTAAATTACAAACATCTATGTAATTGGAAGTTAAGTAAAGATGTAAAAGGACAAGCTTCTCAACACTCAGTTGCTATTGCTCGTGGCGATGATACCCAGGAGCAAGTTCCAAACTATTTAAGCTGAATCGCTTAGTTTACTGCATCGGACACCGCCGCATCATCTCGGCCAACGCTACCACCTCACCCAAGGCTCGTATACACAACCTCACCCGACATCGCAATCACAATCCTGTTTTTCCTTGCCCACTTGAAGGGAGCGATGGCCGCGCCAACGTCTGCGATGAACGCACCAGATGGCTTGCCAAAAACCCTCACTATAATTGCGGTGTAGCAAGTAAACAGCGATCTCTCCTGCTCAACTAACTGCGAATTCTTGTGTTAAAGTCCGTAAAAGCACATACTAAAGTTGTATCCAGCGTAAATCTTGTTTTCACTAGCCCTGCCATGCCCCAAGACTTCTCCGGTCAAAATCTCAGAGGTCGTTCATTTAAAGGTCAAAACCTTGAGCAGGCAAACTTCAGCAGCTCTGATATTCGCTCTTGTGATTTTAGTGAAGCTAATCTCAAAGGAGCAAATTTTATTCATGCAAAAGCTGGGCTGACAAGCTACGGAATATTTGTTGTCTCATTATTATTGTTTTTTGTAGCAGGACTATCAGGGTTCACAGCAGGTATTGTTATTACTTTCGCCACATATTTTTTCCTTTCTTTGAAACCACGTGTATTTCCTGTTTTCGTAACATCATTCTTGTTTATTTGCTTCGTGCGTACAGTTTTAAATGTTACTTATGGGGCGATAGCTGTAAACATACAATTGGTAGCAGCCGTAGCTATTGTTTTAGCTGTGGTAGCTGTAGGCGCACCCGCAGCCGCAGTAGATGAACCAGAGGCTAAGATTGGCGCGATAGTTGTATCTGGGGTGATGTCCATGCTTTTTGTTTTGGCCGTAGCCCTGAATTCATCTGTAACAGGTAACGAAGCATTCTCTACGACACTCATTGGAGATGGACTACTCAGAAAATTAATTAAAGGTGGAGCATGGTTCGGCGGGGTTATTGGCGGACTGGTTGGGGCAGGTTTAGGTTCTTATGTTGGTCAATTAGCTTTAAATGGAGATAAACGTTTTCGCTGGATTTGGAAGATTATTATTGCTTTTGCCAGTACAGAAGGTACAAGTTTTCGAGATGCTGACTTAACCAAGGCTAATTTTACACAAGCACTACTTAAAAGTAGCGATTTTAGAAATGCTATTCTGACTCATACTTGTTGGTATCAAGCCAAGAAACTTGACTGTATACGTTCAGGAACAACTTATCTGTCTAATGTACAACTACAGCAATGGTTGATCAATAAACACGGACAGTACAAAAATTTTCATCGTCAAGATCTGCGAGGCGTAAATCTCCAAGGAGTTAATCTAGCAGATGCCAGTTTCGTCGGTGCAGACTTGAGCCACGCTAACTTACAAGACGCAGACTTATCCAGAGCCAAGCTAGTACAAACACAGCTAGACGGTACTGACTTAAGGGGCGCAACTCTCACTGGTGCATTTATTGAAGATTGGGGTATTACCAATGAAACCCTTTTTGACAGGGTAAAGTGCGAATATGTTTTTATGCGCTTACCCACAAAAGAAAACCCAGATCCACTTCGCAAACCTGATAACTACAAGGAAGTGTTCGCTCCGGGTGAGTTTGGTGATTTTATCAAGCCAATCTTCGACACGCTCGACCTGTATCATAACCAAGGCGTTGACCCTAGAGCGATCGCAATTTCGTTCAAGCAGTTAGCTGAAAATCACCCCGAAGCAGATTTGCGAATTGTAGGTATGGAAGTGCGGGGTGAAGATAAGTTTCTGCTCCGGGCCAAAACTGCGATCGCTGCCGACAAATCCCAACTGAGTGCTGAGTATTTCGCCACCTATAATCAGCTAAAAGCTCTGGCAGAACAGGAAGTTAAAGCACTTATAGCCGAAAAAGATAGCAGAATTGCTGATTTACAGAATATGGTAGTGACAGCACTACAGCGTCCCAGTTTTTATTCAAATATTCAAGTAGAAGAGGTAGGTACTATGACACACAACCCTGGTAGCTTTTCAGTTGGTGGTTCAATTGGCGGCAACGTTAACAACGTTCAAGGTGATAACAACCGCGCAGTACAAGGAGACAATAATCAGGCTGTCCTGGGTGACAACAATCGACTAACACAACAAAATCAAGTGGATACAGAAACTGGAGAATCTCTTACTAAAGAAGATGTTGTCAAGTTATTGACACAGCTTGAAACTTTGATTAAAGGAGCAGAGTTACATCCAGATACAAAAGAAGAAGTAATTGAAGATTTGAGTGCTGCTAAGAAAGCCACAGATAAAGAAGAACCAAATAAACAACGTGCATTAGACCGTTTAACAGGTGTAGCAGAAACACTTGAAAAAACTAGTAAGAGTGTAGAGGCAGGTCAAAAAATCTGGACAACAGCCAAACCGATTATTGTAAAAATTGCCACTTGGTTAGGTGTGGCTGCGGGTTCTCATTTATTAGGATTGTAGATAAAAATAGCTATGAGTGGACAAAATGATGACCTAGTACCACAAGCGCAAAATGCAATACAAGGAAATGAAAATAGTGCAGTTCAAGGAAATGAAAATAGTGCGGTTATAGGTAATAGAAATACTGTATTTTATGGAAATAATAATCAAATAAACTTTGTTGTGACTGGTAATAAAAATTTACCACAACAAAAACCACGAAAAAAAATTCCTCCTCTGTTACCTTATTTAGTTAACCGTAGCAAACAGGAGTATGAGTTAGAACAAAAGATTAGACAAGCTCCAAGATTTCCTTTGATTTGTATCATTTATGGAGATGAATTTCAAAGCCATCAAGGATTTTTAGAACGTATATATAAAGTTTCATTGCCCAAGTTTTTAGAACAAGACTTAATTCAACGATATCATCTTCCCTCACCCCCAAATTTTCATAATTTTGAGGAATATTCAAATTACTTCAAGGGGCGACAAGCTCCCTAAAGTGCTTGCTGTATAAGCTCCATAGCCCTTAAACCTCGCTGATAATATGCTTGCTTATTGCGAATGGAAGCGACCAGTTCCTCGACCCATGCTTGACACCCTTGCCAAGCAACTATCCAATTAAAACCATACAAACCTATCCAAAAATTGCTGTGCCTTTTTTCAGCTTTACTTTGCTCTTGAGAACGACAGACATAAGATTGTTGTCGCTGTAATTTAATTTTTTGACCTTGTAACCAAGCACTCGTCATTGCTAAAGCAATTAAGAATATTAAACGTACAAGTCTATCAGGGTTGGCTTGGGAACTTTCGCGCATTGTAACCGCCTGTTTTACAATCTTTGAACATCGCCTCAATCCCAAAACGTTGAGCATATATTTTGATGGCAGTGTTTAAATCAGGTAAATTAGTTAATAAATACCAAGCTTCCTTATCTTGCTTTCCCCGATACTTCCTTTTCCAATAAACAGCTAAATTGAACCAACCAAAACCTTGTTTTTGAGTAACTTTAACATCGGGATAAAAGGAGCGAATACCAGGATAAATTTCAATGCTACTTAAAGGCTGAAACTTCTGTCTTTTTTTCCGAAAAGTAGTATCTTTTTTTTGACGGAATACAAAACCTATGTTCTGCTTGTGGAGCCATTGTGCCAGTTCTACACTGTGAAATTCTCTATCCCCAATAATTACTAGTTTGTATTTTTTTAATAAGCGAATTACTGGGCGTAATACTTTTTGCTGTTCTTCTAGGTTACTGCAACCATCTTTCCCTAACAAACACCAATATACAGCACTTCCTGCTGTTATGGGGTACAGTTAATAAGAATAAAAATATTATCTTTTTATGAAAGCATATTCAATCGATCTGCGCGAAAAAATAGTTGCAG
>NZ_JACJRV010000155.1 GCF_014697475.1 Nostoc sp. FACHB-152 | reverse complement strand
TATTGACATTAAGTCCTAATAAGCGTCCTTTCTACCAACAAGGTCAAAGAGCTATGAGACTTATTCTGTCTGCATTCTAGCCCTTTTTGTAGCCCCTTAAGGCCTCTTACGCTACATCCGCCAGGAGTTTGTTACGTCTGGAATTTCCGAAGAATCTGTGATTGAAACCTTGCTTGAGAAAGGCAGAGTATTGCTATTGTTCGATGGGATGGATGAAGTTCTTAACCAAGAGAGTAATGCTGTCTTAAGAGAAATTCGCAGATTTTCTGATAAATATCACAAAAATCGGTTTGTAGCGACCTGTCGAACGGCAGCTAAAAAGCTCACACTCCGGGGCTTTACCGATGTTGAGATTGCCCCATTTACCTCTGAACAAATCCGCGCCTTTGCTCGAAAATGGTTTGTGGCATTCACCAAGACAAATACTCAACATGGACAGGCACAATCCATTCAGTTTATTCATAAGCTAGACTTACCTGAAAACTGGCAATTTCGCCAACTCGTGATCACACCCCTATTTTTGCATCTGGCCTGCTGGGTGTTCCACGGTCAGGAAAAATTTCCCACTAAGCGGACTGATTTTTATAAGCAAGGGCTAGATTTACTCTTGGGCAAATGGGATGAAGCTAGAGGCGTTGAACGGGATGATGTTTACCGAGGGTTTTTATTACCACAAAAGCTCAAGTTATTAAGTCAGATAGCAGCCGCAACGTTTGAAGGGGGTCAGTACTTCTTTGAGCAACGGGTTATTGAGCAATATATCAGTGACTATATTCGGAATCTGCCTGAGGTGGCAATGGAGCCAGAGGAACTGCAATTAGAAAGTGAAGCGGTACTCAAGGCGATAGAAGCCCAACATGGGCTACTGACAGAACGGGCGCGAGGAATTTTCTCCTTCTCTTATCTGGCGTTTCAAGAATACTTTACGGCGAGAAAAATCGTTGCCAGCCATAACCTCCAGGCATTAGAGCAAGCTCTGGCAGGATTAGTCAGTCACATCACTGACCCTCACTGGCGCGAAATCTTCTTGTTGACAGCTGCCATGCTTCGGAGTGCAGACGGGCTGGTGCAGTTGATGAAACAACACATCGATGCACTAGTTGCCCAAGACCCTTACCTCCAAGAATTTTTGACATGGGCAAGCCAAAAATCTCTGACTACCCCGTCGCCACCACAAGTGGCGAGTACCCGTGCATTTTACCTTGCCCTTGCCCGGAATCCTCACATAGCTCCTCACTTCACCCTAGCCTGCACCCTAGACCAGGGAATGCTTCTGGATGCCGTGTTAGATAACTTACTGCTGGAATGTGCAATCGACCGCAGCCAAGATTTTGCCTATGCTCATGCCTGTGGAGATGCTCTCTCGAACATTCTGAGCATTGTCTTGGATGCTGGACTGCATAAATCTCTACAACAACTTCAAGAGCAATTGCCGAATCCTAATCAAAACCAAGAAAAATTTCAAGTATGGTGGCAGGCACACTCTTCAGCTTGGATTGAACAATTAAAAATGACGATCGCTAATTATCGTAATATTAACCACCATTGGCAATTTAGCCAACAGCAACAGCAAGTGCTACAACGCTACTATGATGCCAATCAGCTATTGCTCGATTGCTTGAATAGCAATTGTGAGGTGACATCTGCAATTAGGCAAGAAATTGAAGCAACTTTATTGTTGCCTCAGAAGGAACTTGAAGATAGGGAATGGCAATAGGCATTGATATCAATTCGCAATTCGCAATTCGCGGCGGACGCTCATACCATTTCACCAAATAAATGATACAAATATTTTCTCCTCTGCTCCCCTGCCCCTCTGCCCCCCTGCAGACTATTTGTATCAAACTGAAAGTGAAACGGGATCAGTCAATGACTCATCAATTCACCACGCAAAATTGTAACTGCTTGTCCAGAGAGCAGGACGCGATCGCCACCATCATAATCTAATTTCACGACACCACCACGGCTGGATGCTTGATAAGCTAAGAACGTATTTTTATTTAAGCGATCGCGCCAGAAAGGAGCAAGACAACAGTGGGCAGCACCAGTTACCGGGTCTTCATCAATTCCTAATCTAGGTGCAAAAAAGCGAGAAATAAAATCATATGGAGAATCAGGGTTAGTTTTACTAGTAACAATTACACCATCTACAGGTAATGTTTTGAGTAGTTGAAAATTAGGCTGCATTTGCCTGACTAAATCTTCTGATTCCACTTCTACAAGATAGCCGAGGGAATTTTGGTAAACAGATGTGCAATTTATACCTAAAGCATCGCCTAGTTGTGGAGATGCGATCGCTGCTTGCGATCGATTTGCCGGAAAATCTAACTCAATCCATGCATCTTGGCATTTGGCAATCAGTAACCCGCTTTTCGTATAAAAACGTGCCACTTCATCGGTTGACAAATGTCCTTCCGACCAAAGCACATGGGCGCTAGCTAAAGTTGCATGACCACAAAGCGGAACCTCAACGGTTGGCGTGAACCAACGCAGATTAAAGCCATCATCCTGTTTAATTAAAAAAGCTGTCTCAGACAAATTCATCTCCTGCGCTACCTGCTGCATCCAGCGATCATCTTTTGGTGCAGGCAAAACACAGACAGCCGCAGGGTTGCCGGCAAAAGGTGTATTGGTAAAGGCATCAACCTGGGTAATGATTTGTGTCATATAGCAATCCTATTTGATTTACAAATTACTCGTGGGGGCAGGCAATAGGCAATAGTCAATAGGCAATAGGTTTGTTTGGATTTCATTTAGGCTTGCTATAGAATTACTTTAGTCAGCAAACTATAGGTGCATAAGATAGTTACGCAGTTCAATTACTCGAACAATCTAAACATCTCAGCAGTAATGTAGAAATTAGTAATACTATTTCTATCAGCACAAGTCAATGCTAAATCAAGACGTGAACTTGAAAACCAAAACCCTCAAAACAATCTTTGCTACTATCCACTTAGGGCTGATTTCTCTAGGATTAGTTAGCTGCGTTGTTCAGGCACCCAAATTACCCGAAGCAACTTCGCCACAAAAAGAGCAATATAACAATCAAAATCAGTCACAGCCCAGAGAAGATCGCAAAAAAGATGATGATGATCACGACGATGACAATAACGACAAAGACAATGATAAAGATAACGACAATGACTAAATAACAATCTTATTCAAGTTTTAATTTATGGTTATCCACAACATTTCTAGTTCCCTGGCTGATACCCTACGCCACAGGCGGCAAAAACTGGCGCAACTAATTGATTTTCCCGTGATTCTATGGTCTGGCGGTAGCAGTCCCCGTAACTTTCCAGCTAACGCCTATCCATTTCGCGCCAGTAGTCATTTTCTTTATTTTGCGGGATTGCCTCTACCTAATGCCGCTATTCGTCTCGACACAGGGAAGCTAGAGTTATTTATGGATGATCCTACGCCCGCCAGCACCTTGTGGTATGGAGAAATGCCCACACGCAGCGAAATTGCCGAGAAGATAGGTGCAGATGTCGCTAGAACTATGTCTGAATTGAAACATCGAGGTAGGGATGCAGCCTCAATACCTGTGCAGAATTACCAGACTAGTTTTGTACAGTCTCAAGTGCTGTGGCGGCAGATATCTTCACCTTATGACTTAGAAGGGTTAGATCTGGAGTTAGCTAAGGCAATTGTAAAATTACGCCTTACCCACGATGCAGAAGCCTTAGCCGAGTTACGCCAAGCTGCGGCGGTGAGTGTTGCAGCACATAAAGCGGGGATGGCTGCGACACCCAAAGTCAAACTAGAGGCAGAAGTCCGGGCGGCGATGGAAGGGGTAATTATTAGCCATAATATGACCACTTCTTATAACAGTATCGTTACCGTTCGTGGGGAAGTTCTGCATAATGAGGTGTATCATCACCATCTGCAACCAGGAGATTTACTACTGGCTGATGTCGGTGCAGAAACCGAAATGGGTTGGGCGGCTGATATTACCCGGACTTGGCCTGTATCTGGCAAGTTTTCTGCGACGCAACGGGATATTTATGATGTTGTATTAGCGGCTCATGATACTTGCATTGCTAAAATTCGCCCTGGGGTGGAGTATAGAGATATTCATTTGTTAGCTGCAACGGTGATTGCGGCAGGATTAGTAGATTTAGGGATTTTGCAAGGTCATCCTCAAGATTTAGTCGAGATGGATGCCCATGCGCTGTTTTTTCCCCACGGAATTGGGCATTTATTGGGTTTGGATGTTCATGATATGGAAGATTTGGGGGATTTAGCGGGATATGAAGAGGACAGGAGAAGAAGCAGCCGCTTTGGTTTAGGCTATCTGCGTTTAAATCGTCCCCTACGCGCAGGAATGTTAGTGACTATCGAGCCGGGATTTTATCAAGTTCCAGCAATCTTAAATGATGCCCAAAATAAAATCAAATATCAAGATGTGGTGAATTGGGAACGGTTAGCACAATTTGCTGATGTCCGAGGAATCCGCATCGAAGATGATGTTTTAGTTACCGCCGAGGGTAGCGAAGTTTTAACATCTGCCTTACCAAATGATGCTGAGAGTGTAGAAAATCTTGTTCAAGGTTGAATTAAAGAAAGCAAAATTTTCATACCAACGCTATACACTTGTCACAAATGTGCAACAAACGCTGTCTACCTTAGAAATATATTTAAATACCATTTCAGACAGCAATGCAAGACCAAATACCAGACGGCAATAACTTATTAAATAGGAGTTCTGAGACCAAATACCGCCATCCAGCACCTTGGAAGAAGGCCGCTGCTTCTCTATCGCTAGTGCTGCTGGGATCGGGTATGACAATGGCTGGAGGTTATTTAGCTAATCACCAACAGCAGGTATCGCAAACTGCATCGAATTTAGCATTGAGTCGAGTCAATGCAGCACCACCACTACCAGCTGCTACAGATCCTAATTTTGTGACTAAGGTCGTGCAGCGAGTCGGGCCAGCAGTAGTACGTATTGATTCTTCTCGCACTGTCAAAACCGAAATCCCAGAACAGTTCAAAGACCCATTTTTCCGCCAATTTTTTGGTTCGGAAATACCAGACTCTCAAGAAAAAGTAGAACGAGGTACTGGTTCCGGGTTTATTATCAGTGGTGATGGCAGAATTCTTACCAATGCTCACGTTGTTGATGGTGCTGATACAGTAACAGTTATTCTCAAAGATGGGCGTAGTTTTAAAGGTAAGGTATTAGGAAAAGATGAATTAACTGATGTCGCAGTTGTAAAAATTCAAGCCGATAATTTACCAACAGTCACCTTGGGTAACTCAGAACAATTGCAACCAGGAGAATGGGCGATCGCGATCGGCAACCCCTTAGGATTAGATAATACTGTTACTACAGGTATCATTAGTGCCACCGGACGCAGTGGTAATCAAATCGGTGCGGCTGATAAGCGTGTAGATTATATTCAAACTGATGCAGCAATTAACCCTGGTAACTCTGGCGGGCCGCTACTAAATGCCAATGGTGAAGTAATTGCTATGAATACAGCTATTATTCAAGGAGCGCAAGGCTTAGGTTTTGCTATTCCCATTAATACAGCGCAACGCATTGCTAATCAACTTATTACTACAGGTAAAGTTCAACATCCTTATCTGGGAATTCAGATGATTGGCTTAACACCACAACTAAAGGAAAATATTAATTCCGACCCCAACAGTGGATTGAATGTTGACGAAGATAAAGGGGTATTAGTTGTCAAAGTTATGCCTAATTCCCCCGCAGCCAAAGCCGGAATACGGGCGGGTGATGTGATCGAAAAGCTCAATGGTAATACTGTTACAGAAGCTGGTAGTGTACAAAAAGCAGTAGACAGTAGCCAAGTAGGGACAGATGTGCGTCTAGAGTTACGTCGTCAGGGACAAACTCTGAATTTATCTGTACGACCAGGAGCTTTCCCATCTCAAGTGCAGTAATATCGTGACCAAATAATTCGTAATTCGTAGTTCGTAATTCGTAATTGCGAACAAAATTAATAATTAATTCATTATTTCAAGCCCCTAAATTTATTCATGGGGTATTAATTACGACGTGAGTTCGATGAACCTCTCCCCAACCCCTCTCCGACGCGGAGAGGGGCATAAATCTTCCTAGTTTTGAACGAAAAAAACAAGTTTTGAAAGCCTCTCTCCTTGCAGGGGAGAGGTTTGGAGAGGGGTTTTTAACATCCGTCGAACTCACGTTAATTACGAATTACGAATTGGAGCCAAGCGACTTGACCAGCTTGCGGGGGGACAAAATGGTCTAGAATGCTTATCTTACAAAGAGTGTAGCAATTTGTGGTAAAAGAAAAAGAGCATTTATTCGCAATAAGCTCTATTTAA
>NZ_JACJRV010000154.1 GCF_014697475.1 Nostoc sp. FACHB-152 | reverse complement strand
TTAAATAGAGCTTATTGCGAATAAATGCTCTTTTTCTTTTACCACAAATTGCTACACTCTTTGTAAGATAAGCATTCTAGACCATTTTGTCCCCCCGCAAGGTCGTTAACTCACTTGCCCCTGGACAATCAAACCGCCAAATTTGATTTGTTTTTGGAATTGACTGAAACGCCGACTGGTCTAGTAGGCTACTTCGAGTATAGTACCGACTTGTTTGCAGCTACGACGATCGCTCGTATGGCTGAACATTTCCAAAAATTACTTGAGGACATTGTTGTTAATCCAAATGAACAAGTTGATAAATACTGCTTGCTCACCATAGCCGAGAAACAACAACTGCATATATGGAATCAGACTCAAAGCGATTTTCCTCAAGAATGTATTCACAAATTGTTTGAAGCCCAAGTAGCAAGAACACCGAACGCGATCGCCATTGAATTTGCCGGACAGCACTTAACTTACCAAGAATTAAATCAGCAAGCAAATCAAGTAGCAAATTATTTGCAAACCCTTGGTGTCAAACCAGATGTTCTTGTCGGTATTTGCATTGAGCGATCACTCCAGATGGTGATTGCTCTTTTAGGAATTCTCAAAGCGGGTGGAGCTTATGTGCCATTAGACCCAGCTTATCCCCAAGAACGTTTAACATTTATGCTCAACAACTCCCAAGCTTCGCTACTATTGGCACAGCAGAATTTAATTGAAAAACTACCAAGGCATGACATACGGATAGTTGACATAAACTTTGAATGGGAAGTAATTGCCCAAAATCCGACAACCAATCTCCAAAGTAAAGTTACACTTGACAACTTAGCCTACGTCATTTACACCTCTGGTTCTACTGGTAAACCTAAAGGTGTAGCAATGCCACACCGTCCCCTTGCCAACTTAATTACTTGGCAATGGCAAAATTCCACAGTTGGTTTTAATGCTAAAACACTTCAATATACTCCGATTAGTTTTGATGTCTCCTTCCAAGAAATCTTTGCTACCTTAACTACAGGTGGCACACTCGTTCTAATTTCCGAACAAACTCGGCGTGACCCCACAAGTCTATTGCGATTTCTCAATCAAGCAAAAATTGAGAGGCTATTTCTACCGTTTGTGGCACTACAACAGTTAGCACAAACAGTACAAATGCAAAGCATCATACCTAGTAGTTTGCGTGAGGTAATTACTGCTGGCGAACAATTACGCATCACCACAGCAATTGCACATTTGTTTAATCACTTACCTAACTGTAGTTTGCACAACCATTACGGCCCATCTGAAACTCATGTAGTGACAGCCCTTTCCTTGACTGGTTCGCCGCCAGATTGGCCAGCATTGCCAGCGATTGGACAACCAATTACTAACACACAAATATATCTACTAGATTCACACCTACAACTTGTGCCTGTTGGGGTTGCTGGTGAGTTATATGTTGGTGGTGTTAGTTTGGCAAGAGGATATTTTAACTCTCCTGAATTGACAGCACAGAGATTTATTGTCAGTCCTTTTGATAAGAGCGATCGCTTGTATAAGACAGGTGATTTAGCTAGATATCTTGCAGATGGCAATATTGAGTATTTGGGACGCATAGATCAACAAGTCAAGATTCGCGGCTATCGTATTGAGCTAGGAGACATAGAAGCTGCACTTAGTCAATATCCTGCTGTTAAGGAAACAATTGTCATAGCCCGCGAGGATCTGCCTGGTGAACAGTACTTAGTTGCCTATCTTTGTCTGAAACCACAGGAGTCTGAAGATACTTCTTCAGTTTCATCGCAGATTGAACTACAAAAGTATTGTCTATCTGAAATAACCACTCAAAACAAACTTGGCGATCTTCCAGTCCAAGACGAACAGGCAGTTAACCTTTCCAATTTGATACCCCAACTTCGTGCTTTTCTCAAACAGAAACTACCAGAGTACATGATTCCTACTGGTTTTGTTGTGATGGAAGCTTTGCCAATTACACCTAGCGGCAAGGTTAATCGCCAGTCGTTACCTGTGCCAAACCGACTTAGACCCGAACTACAAGAACCTTTTGTTGCACCTCGTAACGATGTTGAACAGCAATTAGCTGTAATTGTAACTCAAATTTTGGGACTCGAAAAAGTTGGAATTTATAATAACTTCTTTGACTTGGGAGGACATTCTTTATTATTAGCTCGGATGCTTTTCATGATACAAGAAACATTTCAGGTAGAGTTATCCCTGCAAAATATTTTCCTAGCACCTAGCATTGCAGAATTAGCTAAAATCATTGCAGCGATCAAAGCCGGAGATGAAGTAGCATCAATTATTTATCCTATTCTTGATTTAGAAGCTGAAGCTATTTTAGATCCAACAATTAATTCTCAAACTGCATCGCTTGATTTAGCTTTTGAGCCAACCAACGTTTTATTAACTGGTGCAACAGGCTTTTTAGGAGCTTTTTTGCTTCACAAATTACTTGAGCAAACCCAGACTAAGGTTTATTGTTTGGTGAGGGCTAGTGATGTTAAAGAAGGTAACGAACGCATCAAGAGCATCCTGAAATCTTACAAGCTTTGGGAGCAAAATAGAAGCTCCAGAATTATTCCCGTAATTGGCAATATCTCGCTACCACTGCTGGGATTATCGTCTGAACAGTTTCAAACCTTGGCACAGACTATCGATATTATCTACCACAACGGTGCATTAGTTAACTTTGTGTATCCATACTCTGCGCTCAAAGCCGCGAATGTTTTAGGTACACAAGAAATTCTCAGATTAGCAAGCCAAACAAAGATTAAACCCGTTCATTTTGTCTCTACTGTTGGCGTTTTTTCACCAATAGCCTATCCTGAAACCCAAGTTATTTTAGAACAGCCAGCCGATCGCCCGCATAGTCTTTACGGGTATACCCAAAGCAAATGGGTTGCAGAAAAATTAGTTACACTTGCTCATAAGCGAGGAATTCCCACAGCTATCTATCGTCCCAGTTGGATAGAAGGACACAGCCAAACAGGAATTTGTAACCATCCTGACTTTTTACGCAGTCTAATTAAAGGCTGTATTCAACTGGGGTCAGCACCTGATTGGAATATGCCAATAGATATTGTTCCTGTGGATTATATTAGTCAGGCGATCATCCAGTTATCAAAACAAAAATCATTTAATGAGAGAATATTTCACATTTCTAATCCTCAATCTATATCATGGTGTCAGCTTGTTAACTGGATGCAGAATTTTGGCTATTCAATTGAAATAATTCCTTTTTCAGATTGGCTCTCTAAAATCAAATCTTTTCTGCCAAATATGCCAGAGAATGCTTTATTTCCCTTCTTAACTTTCTTATGTGAAAAGCTTCCAAAGCAGCACCAGTCAATTCCGGAAATTTATTTTCAACCAAAAACTCTACACTTTGATAGCTCTAATACATTCATTGGGTTAGCAGGTAGTAATATTAATTGTCCACCTGTGAATGATAAACTGCTGAATACTTACTTTTCATACTTTATCCATTCTGGTTTTTTGAACCCTCCTTTCCAATAGAGTGCAGATTAATTATTAAGGCAGAGGCAGAGAAATTGGTTAAACATCAATTTCTCTGCTTTCGCTTCTCTTTGCTATTCAAGAAATGCTGGACTCAACAGGTAAATTTGTTAACTCAAACCCATTATCTCTCTGAGGCATTTTATTTTAAGTGCTGAAAAGTAGAGTGAATTTATGTTTGATCTGGATATTTTTAGGGAATTATCTTAACTAGAGAAGAAATTTATACTGCTTTCAATAAGTTTCTACTCGCATAACAGCTTTTAAAATTTATTCTGGTTTCCACTTTATGAAAACCTGTTCATCATCTAGCAAATTCTGGGCATTGCCATTGCAGCTTGTCCTCATTGTTCCCTTCGTGGTGCAAGTGTTTGGTGCAGTGGGTTTAGTGGGGTACTTGTCGTTTAAAAATAGTGAGAAGGCTGTTGAGGATTTGTCAAAGCAATTGATGAAGCGAACAAGTAGTGAGGTACACCATCATTTAGATGCTTACTTGTCAATTCCGCATAAAGTCATCCAGATTAATGCTAATGCAATACGTATGGGATTACTAGATGTCCGAGATCGCAAAACAGTTGGCAAATTCTTCTGGTATCAAATGCAAGCTTATGATTTGACCTATATCAGTTTGAATCTACCAACTGGGGAAGGAGGTGGAGCCGGTCGCTACGATGGCAAAACAGTTACTATCGACGAGAACACCATCAAAACACCTAGCTTGCCGAAAAATTCTAAAACCTACTTGACAGACAACGATGGCAATCGTACTCAACTGTTGTCTACTGCTACGTGGGATACCCTCAATGAAACCAATTACACGGAACCTGCCAAAGCTGGGAAACCCATCTGGACAAGGATCTATACCTACTACGATCCGGCCTATCCTCCCTATATCGCAGCATCGGCAGGTAGCCCAGTTTATAATGCCACTAAAAAGCTAATTGCCGTGGTGGGGGTTGACATTCATCTATTGAAACTGAGCGAATTTTTGCGAGCATTAGATATCAGTCGCTCTGGACAAGTATTTATTGTAGAACGTGACGGGATGTTGGTTGCTAATTCTTGTCCAGAGCAACCTTTTAGTGTCAATAAGAACGAAATTAAACGTCTTAAAGCTACAGAGAGTCCTAATCCCATTGTGCAAGGGATTGCTAAACAGCTTCAGCAACGAATTCCTAATTTTCGGACAATTATTAATACCCAAGAACTACAAGTCAATTTTCAAGACGAAGATTATTCTGTGCATATTGCGCCTTGGCGTGACTCTTATGGCTTGGACTGGCTAGTTATAACCAGTATCCCACACAGTGCCTTTATGTCCCAAATCAATGCTAATACCCAGATTACTGTTTTACTTTGTTTTGGCGCACTGATATTGGCAACCATAAGTGGTATTTTTACCGGACGCTGGATTTCACGTCCTGTCTTGCGTCTGAAGCAGGCAAGCCAAGCAATGGCATCTGGCGACTTAGAACAGACAGTTACAGATGGCAACATTCAAGAACTTAACATCCTTGCCCATTCGTTTAACAACATGGCAGATCAACTGCGCCAATCCTTTCTTACTTTAGAAAATAGTAACGCCGAACTGGAAGCACGAGTTGAAACACGGACTTTTGAACTCAAAACAGCCTTGATTGAACTACAGCGTACCCAAGCACAAGTCGTTCAAAGTGAAAAAATGTCTAGCCTGGGTCAACTGGTAGCAGGTATTGCTCATGAAATCAATAACCCAGTCAACTTTATTCACGGCAATATTACTCACTTGAATGAATATACTCAAAACTTGTTGCAGATGATTTATTTTTGCCAAGAACGCCATTCTAGTCATGACCCAGAAATTCAAGCATTAGCCCAGGATATCGATCTAGAATTTCTCATCGAAGATTTACAAAAGATGCTGTCTTCGATGAAAATGGGGACTGAAAGAATTCGTAATATTGTCCTATCGCTGCGGAATTTTTCGCGTATGGATGAAGCGGAATTTAAGACAGTTGATATTCATGAAGGTATCGAAAGTACGCTCTTGATTCTGCAACACCGCCTCAAAGATAAACCAGACCGTCCGGCAATTGAAGTTATTAAAGATTATGGCAACTTGCCGCCAGTGGAATGCTATCCTGGTCAACTCAACCAAGTATTGATGAATATTTTAGTGAATGCAATGGATGCCCTTGATGAGGCAGACATCAAGCCCACTTCTCAACAGATACAAGAAAATCCCAGTCAAATTACTATCTGCACTTCAGTAGTTGATTCACAATCGATAGAAATTGCGATCGCTGATAACGCACAAGGAATGCCAGAATCAGTTCAAAGCCGGGTCTTCGATCCATTTTTCACTACTAAACCTGTGGGCAAAGGAACAGGTATGGGTATGGCAATCAGCTACCAAATCATTACAGAAAAGCATAAAGGAAAATTGCAATGTTTTTCTACCATTGGGGAAGGTACTAAATTTATAATTCAATTGCCTATCCAACAATGTATGTAGACTTTAGTATTTTGTATTTGAGTGGTAAGCGATGAATTGTCGCTAGCTGTCTTTGAACCCACTGCACAAATTATAGGTAGGAGTTGAGCTTAGGCGATTGATTAGTTGCAGTCGCAACATCATAGCTAAAAGCTAATGTTCGATGACGAAAATTGAAGTTTATAAAACTAACCCTAGCCTAAAATTAAAAGCAGTAAAGTTTCTGATAAAAATATTAAAGTGCTAATTAATATTTTTAACGTCATAATAAATACTGAGTAACTTAAGTAAAATATTACAAATTAGCATTACTCCTGAATCCTAAACCGCCGCATCATCTCCCGCAATTCAACAGCCTCCCCATCAACCGTGTAAACAACCCCACCAGACATCGCCAGCACAATTCTTTCCCTTCGCGCCCACTCAAACCACGCGCTGACATCTGCGGTAACGGTATTTTTGCCCTTGGTTCCACTATTGCGTGAATTAATAAAGTTCAAAAGACTTTGTAGTAGTATTACATTTTAGAGTTTTATTCTTCTTCCACCTTTGCTAACAAGAGTTACTGATGCTAAATTGCCAATACTTGCAATACT
>NZ_JACJRV010000153.1 GCF_014697475.1 Nostoc sp. FACHB-152 | reverse complement strand
ATTCTCACATCTAAAGGTTCATTGATGCGTCAAGAAATTTTTGGATTTTGAAAGTAGCGATCGCCCTTACTACAGCAACTTATTCTTTACAATCACTTCTTTTGCTTCCCATCTAGCCCATACTCCCGTTCCATCGCCCCCAACAGCCTTGCCTGTAACGCTGACAGATAAGGCTTCGCCTGTTTCCCCAACCCCTGCAACAGCCAATCCACAGCCGGGTCATGGTCTGCCACTTGATGTAACCGTCGCAATCGCATACATAACTGTTGCATAGACTTGCAATCGTCATCTAACAGTTCTAAGGTTTTTAGGTGTTCTATCTTCACTGTGTAGTCACCGTCCCAGGTTTGGACTGTACAGCTAAAATCTCCAACGTGAGTGATCACACCCCAATAACCACTTTTACCTCGCAAATCTGGGTTATCTCTGGGGACTAGTATGCAGATTTCACCTTTGCGGTACGGATTTGGAATTTTTGTGCGCTCTCGAATTTTGTCTACAACATCTTTGACCACACGCCCAGAAGGAACCTTCCCGCCAACTGCTTCGACTGCTTGCTGCCATGCTTTCTGCTGCTCTTGTGGTTCTAGTGTTGTCAGTGGCCGCACCTGCCCTTCAGAGGTGGGCAGGACTGACGTACCAACAGTTTCTACCGTTACTGTTTTGGACACCACATTTTTTTGTGTCCAAATTGGACACATTTTTTTGAGATTATCTACAACACCTGCCGCCTCAATTAATCTATAAGGATGACGACGCTCAAACCCAAACCTCTCTTTGCAATATTCCTCAAACGTTTTGTGCGTTGAACGATAAAGGCGGCGATCGCGCAATTCTCTCAAAGCACAACCCGCTTCGTAAAACGCTGTCTCAACTTTTTCTTCTAACCGGGCGCGATCGCGCTGTTCCTCCTGGCTTAACTCTGGAACTTCTTGTGATACCACCTCAACAGTAACTACTTGTGCTTGTTCATGCTGGGGCTGCTTTTGTTTTCGCTTTGGAGTTGCGCTCGTTGCGGTGGCCGTCTTCTGGCGAGGGGGAGTAGGAGTCATTTTCCCACCTCCGGTCTGAAGGTTGTCGATGTGGTATTTATTTGTGCCATCATGGAATTAAGGTTTTTTTACTCCCCACTCCTTAGCTAAGGTTGGGGCTTTTTGTTACTTCCTTATATCTTTGCATTTCTGCTGCTTGTAACAATGTGTTCAATTTAAATTTCCAACATTCATGACATTCTTACGATTACTAAATATCTCTGCATCATGAAGGCTTAGGGTTAGTCCGAATACTCGTATTTCTCTCTCATCTGTTGTATCCTAGTTATCCTGTGTACTTTTTAGTTCCGATTTTTATCATCGCTTTTACGTTCCTTCTCAGGCTGCTTCAAAAGCTATCTCCCTTTCTCCATTTGGTACTTAGCTTTTTTTTACTACTACTAGTTACAATTTTTAACTCTCATGAAAATCATCAAAAAATCTGACAAACTTACCCTCAGACAGATGCGGGAAATAGAGCTAGCCGAAGACCAACTTCTTCAAACTGCTGAGACTGTTAATCTTTCGCCACCTGTAGTAGAGCCACCTGTACCCGTAATTGCCCCAGAGCCTCAACCTAGCTATATCCCATTACTAGACAATCCTCCAGTTCAGTCTGTGGGTAACTCCGGTTGGCAGGTTTCTGATGTCTGGCGCGATTTGCGTGTTGATCGCTTTTGTGATTGATCACCTCGCTGCGGCGATCACCTTAATCAGCCGCGCGTCCTTGTATCGGTTTCGCGTATCGTAAGAATGTTTGGCATACTACCGAAAATCAATGGACGGCTTCGTTTGGTCAGCAATACTTCTGTGGAACGCTATTACCATTGTTCAAGACAAACTCCTCAGAAAACAGCTAGGTTTCGATTGGGGGTGGTGGGCTATCATTAATTCTGGGGTTTTTACTGTTGGTGCAGCTATTGCTACCTTTGTCACTCTCACAATTTGGTTTTCCTCCAGACTAGATTCCCTTGTGAAGAGCTATGTTGTTATCCTTTTAAGCATTTTTACACTCATCTTTGCTGCGATTGCTATTGCTGTGCAGTGGTTTGTGTTCAAAAGGCAGTATCTTCCCAAACCAATTGTATTAGCGGCCTTTAATGTTCTAGTTGCCATCGTTGCATACGTTCTGCTGGCTGTTTTCTACTCCAATGCTCTGTGGAATCGTGATTTAAAACCTGTGGTTGCTTCTGTTTTTGTTGGTGCTGCTGTTGGCGTAGCTTCCGGCATTGCTATTAATCGCTACTGCACCTACTTAAACCGTAAGGAGGAACAACAGAAAGACGAAGATGAGGATGAGGAACTGAAGACGACAACGTAAGAATTAAACGAGCGATTGCTCAACCTCTTAATCTTTCCACCGACTTTTAAAATCAGTCTTCTCCAATTAGTGCTAGGTTGTGATCGTTAAATATCATTACTCTTGCTTGACTGTTGCTGTTCTTCCAGGAAAACTAATCCTGGTTGTTTCAATACCAATCTTCTTATGAAACACAAGTCGCGTGTTAAATTTCTCCGCAACTGGCGCAATGCAGAGATAGATGAAGCTCACGGTCGCATCTGAGTAACCATTGTCAGTGTGGAATTATTTTTTATTTTGTTTATGGTTGTATATAGTGTATTGCAGGCAGCATTAGGCAGTTTGCTTGCTTCTGCTTCCTTCTGTGATGATACTGTTTTCTCTCAAACTAATTGATATATTACTAACTTATATTTTGACCTAAATGAAACAGGCTAATTTTTCATTATCGCACGAGTACACTCTTAGAAAAGCCAAGCTCAGTGATCTTTGGTTAATTATATTTTTTATTGTTAAAGCTAGACTTGATCCAACACAAATGAAGTTGCAGCAATTTTTAGTAATTGAATATCATGGCCGTTTAGTAGCATTTGGACAGCTACGTAATTTTCCTCTTGCACAAGAATTGGGTAGTCTATACGTAGCTCCAAATTTTAGAAATCAAGGCTTAGGAACTTTTTTAATAGAGAATTTAATTATTGAAGCTACCAAACCCCTTTATTTAAAATGTGTAAAAAAAGAACTAATGAGTTTTTACACAAAAAGATGTTTTGTAACAGTTGATTATCAGGATTTACCAAATTCCCTTAAATCTAAGTTTTTCTTATCCCAATTAAGAAAAAAATTTCTTAAAGGCTTTGTGTTTTTTATGAAGTATAAGGCTTAAATATATTCACTCAAATAATTTTAATTATGAAATATAGATATTATCTCTTTTTGAAAATTACTGCTATTGCTTTAGCATATAACATAGTAAATATTTTTCCATCTCAATCTCAAATTATTCCTGACAGCACATTACCCAATAATACAAGCATAAAATTAGGTAATAATACTATATTTATAGAGGATGGAAGCAAGTTAGAAGGAAATTTATTCCATAGTTTTAAAGAGTTTTCTGTCTCTACTGGGAACCAAGCTTATTTTAACAATTCACTGGATGTTCAAAATATTATAAGCCGAGTCACTGGTAATTCCGTTTCTACTATTGATGGACTGATTCGTGCTAACGGTACAGTAAATTTATTTTTAATCAATCCAAATGGAGTTGTTTTTGGACAAAATGCACAGCTAAATATTGGTGGCTCATTTATTAGCACTACTGCAAATAGTATTAAGTTTGCAGATGGCTTCGAGTTCGTAGCAAATCAACCCCAACTCACACCTATACTAACCATGAGTTCACCTATTGGATTGCAATTTGGAAGTAACCCTAATGCGCTCCGTATCGAAGGAACAGGACATAATTTAAGTGGTTCACGATTTTCTCCAGTACTCGGACGAAATAGATTAACAGGTTTACAAGTTCAATCAACAAAGACTCTAGCATTGGTTGGAGGGAATGTAATTTTAGATGGCGGTGAGATAATAGCCGAAGGTGGAAGGATTGAACTAGGCAGCGTAGGAAACAACGGTTTAGTTAACTTAATACAAACATCCTCTGGTTGGAATTTGTCTTACGACAACACATCTTCTTTTCAAGACATTCAACTGTTAAAACGCTCTCTAGTTGATACCAGTGGCATTAACAGTGGCTCAATCTATTTACAAGGACGAAATATTACACTCATTGATGGCTCCGTTATTTTAGTTCAAAATCAAGGAGCAATGATGGGAGGAAAAATCAATATAAATGCTTCCGACTCCTTAGATATAAGTGGTACTGATCCAATAGCTAGGATTGCTGGAAGCTTACGAAATGAGACTTTAGGGCGCGGTAAAGGTGGAGACACAGTTATATCAACTCAAAAATTGATTATTAGAGATGGGGGGCAGATCAATTCTTTGACATTTAGCCCTGCCAGTAGTGGCAACATAATTGTTAAGGCTTCTGATTCTGTAAGTTTAATCGGAGTTTCACCTCGTAATTCTGCTCTTTTTAGCCTTATTAGTACTGGAACATTTGGTTCGGGAGACTCTGGCAACATTCTGGTGTCAACACAACAATTGATTGCTACAGGCGGTGGTGTAATAGGAGCCTCGACATTCGGCTCTGGTACAGGAGGAGATTTGGCAATAAATGCAACTGACGTAATAGTAGAAGGTTATGCCCCAGGCACCTTGCAGCCAAGTGCTTTATCTGCTACAGCCTTTAACACTGGTAATGCGGGTAAATTAGAAATCAATACATCAAGCTTGTTAGTTCGAGAAGGCGGTAGAATTGATTCTTCTGCATTTGCAAGCGGCAATAGTGGGAGCATTATTATAAATGCCTCCAAGTTCTTAGATATAAGTGCAACACCTAATTCCTTAAATCCGTCTTTAGTGATTTCGTCAGCTAATATTGAGTCCCAAACCCTGCAAAATTTATTTAGACTTCCTCCTATCCCTTCTGGAAGAGCAGGAGACATTAATATTAATACTCCTTTTTTAAATATTACTGGCAATGCTCTAGTTACCGTCCGCAACGAAGGCGTTGGCAACGCTGGAAACATCAATATCAAGGCAAACACAATCAACATTTCCAATGGTGGAGGTATCAGTGCCACGACCGCGATCGCAGAAGGCGGAAATATTGCCATTGATTCAAACATTCTTCGACTAAACAATGGCATTGTCTCTGCCACTGCTGGTCAACAAGGTACCTCTGGCAACGGCGGTAACATCACAATCAACGCTGATGTCATCGCTGGTTTCAACAACAGCAGTATTACTGCGGATGCTTTTTCAGGCAGAGGTGGAAATATTAGAATTAATACCAAAGGACTGTTTCTATCTTCTAACAGTTTGCTTACAGCTTCTTCGCAACAAGGCATTAACGGCACTGTTGAGATAAATTCCCGAACTCAACCAGAACCTACCAAAGCAAAACTAGAATTATCTTCCCAAACCCCAAAAATCGCTTCAGTCTGCCAGGGACGAACATCTCAGAACATCAGCCCTAATGAATTTGTAATCACTGGTACTAGCGGACTACCACAAGGCTTTGACAATCTTCCCAACACAAATCTCGCTTGGCAAGATAATTCAATTACTGTGGCTTTAACTAGTACTTTAGAAAACTCAAGATTACTACCATCTCAAGAAACTGCCAAAATCATACCAGCACAAGGTTGGCAATTCAATACTGATGGAACAGTCACATTAACAGAGAAACCAAATACTATTAGTGCTGAAACTTCTTTATCCAAGAATTCTTGTTCTTTTCGACCTACTGCAAGAAAGTTAGCAGATAATCCTAACAAAGAAGGATAGCAATAAATGATTAAGTATAACCATATAACCAAGCATTTATTGCTAGTAGGTCTAGGGTTTTCTCTGATTACGAACCAAGCATTTACCAATAGCCTTTATGCTACTACTAAAGAAATGCAACAACGTAGTCAAGCAAAATTATTGACTGATAAAGGTAATCAACAATTAAGATTAGGTCTTCCAGTGGAAGCACTTGATTCCTTTAAAGAAGCTACAAAAATTTATCAACAGATGAAATATAATGAAGGCATCACAGGAAGTCTAATTAATCAAAGTTTAGCACTACAAGCTTTAGGGTTAAATTCTCGCGCTTGCAAAACGCTTTTGCCAGCTTTAAATATAAATGCAGATGATTGGATTTGTAATTCTTCTTTAGAGTCATCAGAAGAATTGACAGAAAAACTAGTAGCAAAAATTATTAAACAGGAAACTGGGTCATCTGTTACTTTGTTAGGATTACTAAATTTGGGTAATGTTTTACGCCAGCTAGGTAAGCTTAAAGAATCTGAAATTATTTTGCAAAAGGCTTTATTATTAGCTAAACAAACCTCTTCAGCACAGGTCAGCACTATTCTACTTTCATTAGGCGATACCAAAAGATATATCTACAAACAGTTTAAAGATAGATTTGCGGTAATAGAAGAACCTATTTCTCAACAACAAACATTTAATGTAGTTCAAGAGAACGCTACCGAAGCTATTCAGCTTTATCAACAAGTTATTGAAGACTCTAACAGTTCATTTGAGAATAAAGCCTCTTCGCAAGCCAACCTACTTAATTTACTCGTAACTTATGATAAATGGTTAAAAAAATGGCTCTCCCAGAGTAACTATGGTAAAATAATATAAGAAAATTAAATAAAACTTAGATAATTTAGATTGGTTAATAGAGAAAACCCAAGCTATAAACCGAAT
>NZ_JACJRV010000152.1 GCF_014697475.1 Nostoc sp. FACHB-152 | reverse complement strand
TTAAATAGAGCTTATTGCGAATAAATGCTCTTTTTCTTTTACCACAAATTGCTACACTCTTTGTAAGATAAGCATTCTAGACCATTTTGTCCCCCCGCAAGGTAAGAGGCTGAATTCGCCACTTACCCCATATTCTTCAGCAAAATTCCTCAGGACGATGAAAACAGGAACTTGGTTTGCTGCAAATACGCCTTGGTTACATTGAATAGCAAGATGTTGCAAAAAGGTAGTTTTACCTACTCCTGGTTTACCCAGCACCCTGAGTTTAGAGTAAGTTTCGACTGCCTGCATACCTGGTATTTGTTTCTGTTCAACCTCCCCTAAGCCAAAGCGGTCAAATTCAGTTGGTTGGAGGTTTTGCAGTTTAGAAATATCTAGCCACTGTTGGCTGGGGATGTTTTCTAGAATATTGACATCAATATATATATCATCGATCGCAACGGGATAACCCATATCTAATAACTGTAAAATCCCGCATTGGTCTTGAATTTTTTCATAGCGTTGCTCCCGCACTTGTTGCACCAAGGCATCAATATCTAAGACAGGAGCCTGGGCAACTTCTGTGGGATCGGCGAATTCGTCTGGAGGATCGGCAGCGATTTCCCGCCAATTCAATTCCAATATGGAACAAATTTCTAAAAATATATGACGCTCAACTGGACGGCCAGAGAAAAACCGCCAAATAGGTTGTCGAGTCTTTAAACCAACTTCTAACGCCAAATTTTCCTGAGTCCAACCCTTGCGGGCAAACGCTCTTTTAGCCTGTTGAATGCCAATGTGTGATGCTTGGAGCGATCGCCTGACCATAAGACAAAAAACTCATATTCAAATTCACAACTTAAATTTTTATGAATACCAAGAATTTTATACTTTTTCTTATGCTAAATATCTTTTGCTCTAGTTAAATCATACAACAGTCAAAATCCGACTGTAATTTAATCACAGGATTTCAAGTTTTGTAACAAATTCAAACACTATTCACTCATCTTATACAATTCTAACCTTTGCCACAACTTCATCTCAAACACCGATTTGTCATGTTGGAAAAGTAAAGAGGTAGCACTTCTCTATAAATACTGGTTAGCTCTTTAGAGCAATGACAGCAGATAGAAAGCTGATTATTATAACCAGAAGTTGCAATATTACAAATATTTCAAACTAAGTTTTTTAAGAGTAATCATTGCTATTTGTGAACCTGATTCAAAAGCTGGCAGTTTATGTTATCAAGACAAGAACCTAAAATAGATATTTTAGGTAATATTCCTTTTATATCAATTCATATCAGTAGCCTATTAATTTTTTGGGTAGGTTTTAGTTGGGCTGCTCTCTTTACCTGCCTCATTCTTTGGTTCATAAGAATGTTTGGAATTACAGCAGGGTATCACCGTTATTTTTCACATCGCACTTATAAAACAACGCGTTGGTTTCAATTTATTCTTGCTGTTTTAGGCAATTCTTCTGCTCAATTAGGCCCACTATGGTGGGCAGCACATCATCGCCATCACCACCGCTATGCAGATACAGAACAGGATATTCATTCTCCGGTTGTTCATGGTTTTTGCTGGTCGCACGTTGGCTGGGTGATGTGTCCGAAATATTCCAAAACAGACGAAAAGCTAGTCCGAGATTTTGCCAAATATCCAGAGTTGCGGTGGTTAAACCGTTTCCATATGATTGCTCCTATTGTGCTAGGAATCGCTGTAACTGCCATTGGTCTAGTGCTTCAATTGTATATTCCACAGCTAAAAACGACTGCTTTACAGATGCTTGTGTGGGGATTTTGTTTAAGTACTTTACTACTTTATCACACGACTTTTACAATTAATTCTCTGGCTCATATCTTTGGCGATCGCCGTTTTAATACAACAGATACTAGTTGCAATAATTGGTTTTTAGCTCTCATAACTCTCGGCGAAGGTTGGCATAATAATCATCATTATTATCCGGCTTCAGAACGGCAAGGTTTCTACTGGTGGGAAATAGATGTTACTCATTACATCCTGAAACTACTTTCATGGCTAGGAATAGTTTGGGATTTAAGAACTCCTCCCCAAGCAATCTATAAACATTTGTCTTTAATTCTCACACCTCAAACTTCTAAAATTATCAGAATTGGTGATATTAATGCTGAGTAAACAACAGATATTCAACCCTCATTTACGCTTGTTTGGTAGCATTTTGCTCAACTTAGGAATACTATTATTTCCTATTGCACCATCACTCGCCGAGAATATTCCTAGTATGTTCTTTGTGTCGAGTAACAATAACAAGAATCAAGTACATTACGGCATAAAATTGAATCAAGATTGCTCACCAAACGGGAGTAAGCCAGTCTTTGCCTACTGGCGAATGAAGAATGGCTCAACTAAAAACCTTTCACAAGAACAACGTCCCGCTTTTGATATAGCTACACAATCTATATTAGGGGACAAAGTAAATATTTCACTCAGGGTGTTTGAAAGTAGAGGTATGAAAAAACCTATAACAATACAAACCTTAAGAGCCAACGACGGCATTTGTCGAGCCAAAGCATTAATGGTAATTAATGAAGAACCTGCTGCACTGTCTAATTTTTATCTTTCTCTAGCCAATCTCAAAAGATTTTTTGGCTTAACAATTGGGGGTAAAGTTGTTAGTATTACTGTCTCTGGCTTCAATAATAGTCAGCAAGCAGTCGAGGAAATAATTCCCTGCCCTTCACAGTGTTCTTTTGGAATCTGATAGACGAAACCAACTCAAAGATTTTAAAAATACTGGGTAATTTTAGCCGTAATAGATTGGGGGACTAAAAACCTCGTGAAAGCATATCTATTAAGCTTGAGCTTTTAAAAATATCATACCAGTAAATTAACTAAAAAAATCTTTTAGTACTACAATATAATTATGGTTAAAAATAAATTTGAGAACTTGAAATTAACTAAATTTAATATCTATCTTTGGGAGTATATCTTTTTAATTTATTGTTAGCCAAAGTGAGCGAAGGTATATTCCGAGAAATAGATAGATGAATTATATTCTTTTTGGAAATAATCTTGTCTAACATTGACAGCAAGTTTAGCTATAAAAACAACAATAAATAAAAGAAATAAAAGGAAAAAATGCCAAGACTCGTAGGACATCGCTCTCATACTGGAGCCAACATCACCATTCTCATGATCATTATCGCCATGTTCGGAGTAATTTACGAATACTTTGGCGTGATGAATATTGTTCCTGGTTTTGGTCGAGAGGGACGATTTTTTCAGCTAAAAAGTCAGCCCACGAACGAACAAGTCATTGGAAAACCTAATCAATAAAAACTGCGAGGAATAGATGCGTAAAGGTAGTGATATTATCAATAAAGTGGTCGTCACATACGACGCGGGTAAAAAAATTGAGCGAATTCAAGATTTAATTTTTGATCAAAAACGCAATCAACTTTTAGGCTTCCTGGTAAAAGAGAAGGGATTGTTTCGAGATGCAAAAGTGATTCCTTTGCAAGAGGTGCAAGCTATCGGGTTAGATGCGATCGTCGTTAACTCGAAAAAATCTGTTGTTGAGGCACATCGTTTTCCGGCAATTAAAGAGATTTTGCGTCAGAATATCGTGCTAAGAGGCACGAGAATTCTTACCACAGAGGGACTCGATCTTGGCGGACTGGTTGATTTGTTCTTTGATGAGCATAGTGGACTAGTGGAAGGATACGAAGTTTCTGGTGGTGTGTTTGCCGATGCTTACTCTGGGCGATCGTTCGTTCCGGCCCCTGAAACGCTGAAAATTGGTGACGATGTTGCTTTTGTGCCTCCAGAAACGGCTCAAATGATGGCAGAACAGGTCGGTGGTATCCGAGGAGCGGTTAACGCAACTGACGAGAAATTCCAATACTCGGCGGAGACTGCTAACCGCAGACTGCAAACAGCAGTTCAAACTGTGAATGAGCAACTGCAAAGCTCGGTAGAGAACGTGAACCGTAGTCTCCAGGAAGCAAGGCAGAATGCAGGTGAGCAGTTGCAGAGCGCAACTGACGCTACTAGCAGCAAAATGCAAGACTTCAATCGAGATGCAACTGTTGCGCTGACTAATAATTTGGTTGACCCTGCGGAGCAAAAGTTATACGTGATTGGTAAGCAGGTTGAGCGGGATGTGCTGACTCCAGATGAGAATGTATTGCTAATACAGGGGCAGGAAGTCACCCTAGTCGATGCAGAAGCAGCCGATCGCCTGGGTATTCTTGATCAACTCTATCGAGCCACAGGTGGCAGTCTGACTGCAAACATCAGCCGCAATCTGCAAGCAGCCGCAGAATCTACTAGCAATCGAATTGGGAGCGCAACTCACAGTAGCGTCACTAATCTGCGTCACTCAGTTGATGGGCTGGCAGCACAGGTGACTATTCAGCAAGCAAAAGGGCGCAGAGTCTTGCAAACAGTGCGTGCTAATGATGGCTTAATTATTGCGGCATCTGGGCAGATTGTGACCGAATCCGTCCTTGATCGTACCCAGATTTACGGTAAAGAAGCAGAATTACTCAACGCCGTTGGTCTAGATCTGGCAACCGCAGTTCGTTCTAGTGCTAATGACACATGGTTAGAAACCAAAGTTCAACTGCGCGACGACGCAAATATTGCTCAAGAGAACCTAAAAACTTTCTGGCAAGCCTTGAAAAAGCAGTCTGAAAATCTACAAGGACGCAGCACAAGGGCAATCAAGAAGCAACGGATTGAACAAGCATTGGGTCGTCCAGTTACCCGTGTCATTCTTGACCCACAAGACAACGTAATTCTGAATGTGGGCGAACTGATTACGCACCGCGCCGTCCGTCAAGCTGAAGAAAGTGGAGTTTTGAATATCTTGCTGAGTTCAGTCTATACCAAGGAGCCAGAAATCTCCGACAAAGAGTTACGTGCTTCAGAACACGGAATGGCAGCACTGGTGGATCACGGTAATGGGCGATCGCAACTTGAATCTAAATCAATCTTGGTAAACTAATGTTTAACACCTTTACTATTCTCCCAAATAGATGTTTTCCGCATCTAATTAAAGTACTTTAGTGATTATCAGCTAAAGCGATCAGGAGTTGAGGCAACAATGGACAAACCAATCCTAGAAAAAGATGGGACTAAATCTGAGGGTGAAATTACCATACAGTGGTATGTGGCAGTACATCCCCACCCTTTAGATCAAAAAAAGTATTCTTACGCGATCGCTATCGATAACGTATTAGAGCGCAACCCATCCCCTATTGCAGACTTTGACTCCTGCTTATTTGGTTGTTATGAAACAGCTTATCAAGCACTGAATGCCGCAGTTGAGGAAGCAAATCAGATAGTTGTTTCGCAAAAAATATTACAGAACAGTTGATTGACTTTAATGGAACTCCATTGAGCAACACAACCTAATAAGATGCGATCGCCCTGAAACTGGTGATGTTATAATGATAGATTGTGAGTTATAATAAATATATAAACAGCGATAACGCTACACATTGTGAGGCAGCCAATATGGATGCCAATGAAGTTTTAAAACGATATGCAGCCGGAGAAAGAAATTTTAGACAGGCAGACTGGAGAGGAATAAGCCTACCTAAAGCTAATTTAAGTGGAGTAGATTTGAGTGGCGCACATTTGAGTAACGCAGACTTGAGCGGCGCCGATTTAAGCAACGCTAATTTAAACTGGGCTGGACTAAAAGGAGCCAATTTCAGTAGAGCGAATCTGAGGGGGGCAAAAATGCCTAATGGAAGAAAACACAATGATCTCTTAGAGTCTGCCAATTATTTCTTTAGCTAACGCTTGACATAAATCTGTTGTTGATGAGCAGTGCCTTTAATCTAATGGCACTGCTCATCGCTAGATGCCACAGATTATTTTTATATCGTAGTTAATCAAATCAACCTAGAAATGAAACAGCACCTTGTAATGCTATTCATGGCGGCAGTCTTCAATATGCGTAAACGTAATTTAAATCTTTCAGGAGTTCGTAAATGACTATTATTACCAAGATGATTCTCAATGCAGATGCAGAGGTTCGCTATTTCACTCCTGGAGAACTAGACCAGATCAAGATATTTGTTAACAGCAGCCAAAGCCGTCTACAACTGGTGGAAGCTATAACTCAAAGCCGCGATCGCATTATTAAGCAAGCTGCAAAGCAATTGTTTCAGAGATTTCCAAAACTTGTTGCGCCAGGTGGCAATGCCTACGGCGAAAATATGACAGCCACCTGCTTGCGCGATATGGATTACTACCTGCGGTTGATTACTTATAGTGTAGCGGCCGGAGATACTATGCCAATTCAAGAGATCGGGATTGTTGGTGTTCGGCAAATGTACAGATCTCTCGGTACCCCAATTGATGCCGTTGTCGAAAGTATCCGTGCTATGAAGAATATCACTACCTCAATGTTGTCTGGAGAAGATGCCAGCGTTGTTGGCATTTACTTCGACTATCTAATTAATAATCTTCAATAGACAGACAATAATCACCAGAAGAGCGATGTCTAGCGACGAGCCGTAATACCCTTAGCATCTGGTTTTGAAAGAGTGGCATTATTTACCTCATTACTATTATTTAATTAGGAGAGATTGTATGTCAGTTTATATTGGGAATCTATCACATGAAGTAGAAGATAATGATATCAATACCTTAGCCAATTTACGAGGGTTTAATGCCTGTAGAAACGGGATGAATACGTCCTAAAGAAGTAAGCTTGGCAAAAATCTGGGTTAATAAAATAGGC
>NZ_JACJRV010000151.1 GCF_014697475.1 Nostoc sp. FACHB-152 | reverse complement strand
TATTGACATTAAGTCCTAATAAGCGTCCTTTCTACCAACAAGGTCAAAGAGCTATGAGACTTATTCTGTCTGCATTCTAGCCCTTTTTGTAGCCCCTTAAGGGTTTGAAGACATGATGGCAGTGAGGGCAACATCTTGCTCCTTGGGTATCAGGGTCACAAGATACTGGGTCAAGACTCCATTTTCGGTTGTCGCATGGACGACCTAGCCGATACCAGTTATCAGTCATGTCTAAGATAGTGGCATATTCTTTTCCCGGTGCAGGAGGCAATATCCTACCAATCATTTGCAGCCAGAGAGTGACACTGCTGGTTGGTCGGGCAATCACCGCAGCACTAGAGTCTGGGCAATCAAACCCCTCGGTTAAAATTGCACAATAGAGAAATTCAATGAACAATCTGAGTGTATCCCCTTGGCGGGATTTGGCGAGAATCTAACTAACCGTTCCTTAAAAATGCTCGCTCAGAAGCTCTGAGTGAACGTTAAGGCACTTTCGTGTAGCCATAATTAGGAATTGCTTAATATTTCTAGAAATATTACCTTTTAATCCGAAAAATAAGATAAATAAGATAAATAAGATGTATTCCAGTGGGAATCACATTTATTTTAAAGATATTGGTTTGTCAAAAGGAATTTGCCACTTATATGACCCCGTCCTTAAAGGAAAAAGCAGATACATTACTTGCTCAAGGAGTTCAGCTATTTCATACCAGCCAATTTCAAGCTGCTTTCCGGGCTTGGCAAAAGTCGTTGAGTATGTATCGAGTAATTGGAGATCGTCAAGGCGAAGTTCAAGCACTTGGTAATCTAGGCAATATTTTCTACAATCGAGGACAATATCAAAAAGCGATTGAGTATTATCAGCAGTCATTAGTCATTTTTCAAGAAATAGGCGATCACCAAGGTGAAGTCGCCTGTCTAGGTAATCTGGGCAATGTTTATGGCGATATAGGACAATATCAGCAAGGAATTGATTACCATCAGCAGGCTTTGACTATTGCACGGGAAATAGCTGCTCGTGAAAGTCAAGCTGCTTCACTCTGCGGTTTAGGTAATTTTTATAGCCAATTAGGACAATATGAACAAGCAATAAATTACCATTCCCAATCTCTAGAAATAGCACAGGAGATAGGTTCTAGTTATGGGCAATCTCTTGGTTTGCTGAATCTGGGTGCAGCTTACAACTCTCTAGGACAATATCAGCAAGCAATTGAATATTTTCAAAAAGCTTTAGATATTTTCTGCGATACGGGCGATCTTTACTCCCAAGTTAGCGTTTTCAATCAGCTAGGTAAAGCTTTCTGTATTCTAGGACAATACGAGCAAGCGATTGAGTACCATCAACAAGCTTTAGCTATTGCACAGGAAATAGGCACTTGCCAAGAAGAAGCTAGTACTTTAATAGGTTTAGCTAATGCTTTATACTTTTTAGGACAATACGAAGAAGTAATTGAATGCTATCGGCAATCAATGACTGTTTTTCAAGAAATAGGCGATCGCCAAAATGAAGCTATTGGCTTAACCAATCTGGGTAATGTCTACAACACGCTAGGACAATACGAGCAAGCGATTGAGTACCATCAGCAAGCTTTAGCCATAGCACGGCAAATAGACGCTCCTTATGAACAAGCTTTGTGTCTGGGTAATCTAGGTAATGTTTATAAATCGCAAGGGAAATACCACAAAGCGATTGATTTCCATCAGCAGTGTTTAGTTATTCAGCAGAATATACAAGATATTCGCGGAGAAGCTGGTTCGTTAGTTAATTTGGGTAATGTTTATAGCTCGCAAGGAAAATACCACAAAGCTATAGAGTACTATCAGCAGTCATTGATTATCTTTGAGCAGATAGGCGATCTGCACGGTCAAGCCACTGCCCTATGCGGCTTTGCCGATGCTTATAACTATTTAGCAAACTACCAGGAAGCTGTTAAATACTATCAAAAGTCTTTAGATATTGACAGGAAAATAGGCCATCGCAGTGGTGAAGCTACTATCCTGAACAGTCTGGGGCTTGCTTACTACTCCCAAGGTCAATATCAGCAAGCAATTGAATTCTATCAGCAGTCGTTGACTATTTTTCGTGAATTAGGTTCTCCTGAAGGAGAAGCTGCCTGTTTAGGTCATTTGGGTAGTGCTTATGATTCCCAAGGTAAATATCAGCAAGCAATTGAATTCTATCAGCAGCAACTAAATATCACACGCCAGATTGGTTATCGGCAAGGAGAAGCCCATGCTCTAGGGGATTTGGGCATTGTTTACCAAAACTTAGGAGAATCCCAGGAAGGCATTAGGTATTATCAACAGTCTCTAGACATAGCCAGTGAGATTGGCGATCGCCGAGGAGAAGCCAATTCTCTAAATCATTTGGGTTATATTTACAGTTCTCAAGGGCAATACGAGCAAGGAGTTAAATACTTAGAACAATCTTTAAGCATTTGTCGTCAAATTGGCGATCGCGATAGTGAAGCTTCCACTCTGAACCATTTGGCTGGTGTTTACTATGCCTTGGGACAATACGACCAAGCGATTGAGAATTTAAAGCAGCAACTAGCCATTGCTCAGGAAATAGGCGATCTTCAAGAAGAAGCCACTGCTCTAGCCAATTTGGGACTTGTTTACAATGATCAAGAGAAATACCAACAAGGAATTGAGAACTTACAGCAGGCACTAGCTATTGCTCAGGAAATAGGCGATCGCGCTGGTCAAGCAAAATGTTTGACCAATCTGGGCTTTACTCTCTTTAAATCTCAGCAGTTTGAAGAATCAGAGAAGATACTCTATGACGGGATCGAGGTTCAAGAATCTCTGAGAGTGGGATTGCACGATAGCCATAAGGTATCAATTTTTGACACACAAGCAGATACTTACACCTGGTTGCAAAAAGTTTTGGTCGCCCTGAATAAACCTAAGGATGCACTGGTAATTGCTGAACGGGGACGTGCGCGTGCTTTTGTAGAGTTACTAGCTAAAAGACTAGACCCTAGTGCCAAGGAACAATTCACCATTACTCGACTAACTCTTCCAGGAATTCAACAAATTGCCAAGGCTCAAAATGCAACTCTGATTGAATATTCAATTATTTCTGATTTCTTTAAAGTGGAAGGTAAACAAAAATTTCACGAATCAGAACTTTATATTTGGGTAATCAAGCCCACGGGTGATATTAGATTTCGCCAAATTGACCTTAAACCTTTGTGGCAGCAACATCAAACGTCTTTAGAAGAGATTGTTACCCGAAGCCGGATTGAATCCATTGGTGTAACACGCGATGCTCGGTGGGTTAGCACAGCTAATGATTCCTTAGCAAACAAGCACTACTTACAACAACTCTATGAAATCTTAATTCAACCGATTGCAGATATTCTGCCCAGTGACTCCAATGACAACGTTATCTTTGTTCCTCAAGGTTCTCTGTTCTTAGTTCCATTTCCCGCCTTACAAGATGGCTCTGGTCAATATCTCATTGAGCGACACAATATTCTGACGACTTCTGCGATTGAGCTACTAAATCTAACACAAAAGCTACGAGAAAAAATTCAGCAGGCAAATCTTCATGAGGTGATGATTGTGGGAAATCCCAGTATGCCGAATTTGCCTCCTCAATTTAGTAGTACATCTTTTGAGTTAAAACCTCTTGTTGGCGCTCAAAAGGAAGCTCAAGCAATAGCTTCATTGTTTAATACTAAAGCTATTATCGGCTCCCAAGCTACTGAAGCATTTATTGTGCAGCAGATGCCGAAAGCCAGGATTATCCATTTAGCAACTCACGGCTTACTAGATGATGTTAGAGGATTAGGAAGTGCGATTGCTTTAACTTCTTGTGGCGAGAATGACGGTTGGTTAACCGCCGAAGAAATTCTCAAACTAGAACTACACGCTGAATTAGTTGTTTTAAGTGCTTGTGATACTGGTCGAGGTCGGATTACAGGTGACGGAGTGGTAGGATTATCTCGCTCATTTATTTCTGCGGGTGTGTCTAGTATTTTGGTATCTCTTTGGTCAGTACCAGATGATTCTACAGCGTTTTTAATGACCGAGTTTTATCGTAATTTTCTGGAGCGCAAACAGGACAAAGCTACTGCACTTCGTAGTGCAATGCTCAGCACTATGAAACAATATCCCAACAACCCTAGAGCTTGGGCAGCTTTTACACTCATTGGCGAAGCTGAGTGATGATTGTTACAAATTACCGTTGGGAAAACTGGTAAAAAATCAAATTGATTTTCAATTAAATTTGGAAGAGGTAAACTTATGGTAAACAATCATGCAACCAAAAATGATAAATGGGCATTGTTAATAGGTATTAATAAATACCCTAGATTAGATGCTCGCTATCAATTAAGTGGTTGTGTCAATGATGTGCAATTAATCAATAAAGTCCTGCAAGAAAACTTCAGCTTTCCAGAGAAAAATATTACTCTCCTGCTTGATGAGGAAGCTACTCGACAAGGTATATTGAAGGCTTTACAAGAGTTAATTTACCATGTAAACCAGAATGATATTGTAGTTATCCATTACAGCGGGCATGGTTCCCGGATGACTGATCGCGAGGGAGACAAACCAGACGGGATGGATGAAACTATCATGCCTCACGATACTGGACGCGCTCCTCATGAAAACCGGGATATTACCGACGATGAACTCTACGAATGGTTGTTGCGTTTGAGCGAAAAGACCCCGTACATAACCCTGATTTTTGACTCCTGTCATTCAGGGGGAATTGTCCGCGAGCCTTTTGGAGCTAACGATCGCTGGGTTGAATCTGATACTCGTCCGATCGAACAACTTCCACCATCGCCATTATCTACGACTCGCAGTAGTGGAGGAGCGCGGGATATTGGTTCTAGCGGCTGGTTGCCAATGAGCGATCGCTATGTTCTCATTGCAGGCTGTACTGCTGCGGAGTCATCTTGGGAATACTGGAAACAAGAAGGTAATAGTCAAATTGGTCACGGCGCTCTGACATACTTCTTATGCCAAGAATTACGCTCAATTCAGTCAGACACTACTTACCGAGATATTTTTCAACGTGTCAGCACCCAAGTCACGGGGTATAAATCCGTTCAGCACCCACAAATGGAGGGAGCGCAGGATCGGGAGTTTTTCTACGTGGATGACATTGAACCCATGCGCTTTGTCTCGATTGTCAATCGCAAAGATAACAAAGTGATTTTAGGTGCTGGCGCAGCTCATGGCATGACTGAGAAATCAGAATGGGCAATTTATCATGAAACAACCAAGCAAATTGGTAACGAAACTCTGAAACTGGGCAAGGTAAAAATTACTGCTGTTCGTGCTGTCACCTCTGATGCCCAGATTCTGGAAGAGAATCAAGTCGGTGTGATTACTGTAGGAAGTCGGGCAACAGAAGAAGCCCATTTTTACGGCGAAATGTCCCTAAAGGTGAATATCCAAGTGCCGCCTGACTACGATGCAGCTAAGAAAGAATTGATTGAGCTAATTAAAGAGTCGAAGTTACTACGCTTTGCTCAAGAGGGCGAAACTGCTGATGTGATGGTATATATTATTGCGCCCCGAAGCGAAGTAAGTTCTGATGCTCCTGTGCCTCAGTTGGGAGTAGTAAATCAACCGACTTGGGTTTTAGTAGGTAACAGTGGGCAAGTACTAATGCCAACTTGTCCTGTAGATCGGGTTGGGGCTACAACTACACTGCGAGAAAACTTAGAAAAAATTGTGCGATGTAAGTCGGTATTAGCTTTAGAGAATCCTAACTCCCAAAGCTTGCTCAAAAACAAAGTGAAACTGACTCTAAAGCAACAAGCTGGTGATGGCAATTGGATAGAAGCTCAACCTGATAAGAATAGTGGACAAATTGTTTTTGAAAATGGCGATCGCTTGATTTTGGAGGTCGAAAATCTTCATAACGCTTCCATTTACATTTATATCCTGGACTTAGGATTAGCTTATGGTGTGACTCAGATATACCCCATCAAAGGTGCTAATCAAGAGTTCCAACCCGGTAAACACAACATTGGTATACGCCAAAACGAACACATAGAACTGTACCTGCCAGAAAAATTCCCTTATGTGTCATCTTCTAACGATGGTTCCTTAGTGGGAGGAATTGAAACTTTCAAGCTTTTCGCCACAACCTACCCAACTGACTTCAGTTGGTTGCTAAATGAAGGTGTACGGCAGGGGTTTGGGGAGCAGTTACCAAATATCAACAAGCCCTTAGAACAGTTACTAGATATAGCACTGACAGGGAATGGAAATCGGGAGGCGAGGGTGATCACTCTATCAGCAAATGAAGAATGGATTACAGTACAAAGTTCTTTCTGGCTGCGGCGTAAAATGTTTTAGACTCAAGTTCGCCCCACGCAAAAAGCTAATGCTTACACAGAGCGACTTTCAAAGTTTTTGTTCGCGTCGCTCTACTGGGTACAAACTACCAAAAGGGCTTGCGGAGCGAATTTGAAGCGTTGCCCCCCCCATCCAGAGTTTACCACAGATGTACCTGTGAATGCAGACGTTACATGGGTACGGTTTTTTACAAGATAATTTATGAGGGCAGATGATCCAAGCTCACGTTGAAGTCATACGGCGTACCGAGCAAAGTCCAAAGCTAAATCAGCCAAAAAACGCAAGCAGAATAATTTCAATAGCCAATTTCAAAAATTATCCCTCTTCTAAGAAACCACATTTTCTGATGGCTGAGGAATAAGCTCAAAACCAAAAGCCTGAGCCTTTTTGTGGAGATTATTGACCATTCGCTCACGGTAACGCT
>NZ_JACJRV010000150.1 GCF_014697475.1 Nostoc sp. FACHB-152 | reverse complement strand
ATACCCTTAAACGGCTACCCATACCTTTGTTACCGTGCTTGATACATCGACTTTATTTACTTATCTTCACACAGTTTGGTTTTTTTATGTCGTTCTACTTAGCAGCATTTGAAGGATGGCGACAAGCCTATGGTCAAATTTGGCTTAAAAAAATTATTGATTTGATTGATTATGATTTAGAATTTAGTGAACAACAGAAAGAATTATTAAAAAAATACTATAAGGCTAACTTTAACTTGATAGATAAAATAGAAAAAAGTGGCTTATCTGACGAAGAAAAACAAGAAATTAGCAATAGTTTATTTATGCCCAAATAATTTTTGTTTACGCCCTCACTAAATCTGGGCATAAGCTAGTAGGATCAACGATTCTTTGATACAAAGCACTATCTGGTGACTGACACAAACCCTGAAAAACTGGCTCGGTCATATCTTAACACTTATGGCTGGAGTCACTGGCAATAGAGTAGAGTTTGTATGCTTGCATTAATGATGGCCTTATCTACATCTAACTTTTTAGTCTAACAACTCCATCTAATCTGGAGCCGCAGCTACCATATTCCCAAACATCTGCGGTTGTGCCTCCTCAAAAGTTAGCATCAGCCCCTAACGCTCATCAATTGTGAGGGTACTGAACGAGTTTTTGATTGATTTCACTCCAGATTCCACCCGTTTAATCACCAACGAAGCATAAAATATTATTAATAACATCAATTCTAAATAAACTAAATTGAATGACTCGGTTTGTACATGACGAATTTGCTAAAGATTATCTGGAAGAACTGTTAAAACCGTATGGGGAAGTAAAACCCTCACAAAAAGTATCAGGAGAGATTAAAGAAATTGATGTGTTATTCACACCATCAGCACAACCAAACTCTAATTTAGAATTGTTAGGACTACTGGGAAGATTTGCCGAATTTCCAGCAATATTAGAACCGTTTCGGAATGCAGCTTCTAGTGACGAAATTTGTGATTGTCTTCAAAAATTATTAGAAGTAAAAGCTTTATTGCGGCGAGAGGCTAAAGCAAATAAAACCAAACTCCAGGATTCAAATATTCCGAAACTATGGATTTTGACTCCAACTGCATCCCCAGCCATATTATCGAGCTTTAATGTTAATCAGAAATCGGGGTGGTTGCCAGGAATATACTTTTTAGGTGATGCTTTAAGGACAGCAATTGTAGCCATACATCAACTACCATCAACACCGGAAACGTTGTGGCTGAGAATTCTGGGCAGGGGAAGTGTACAGTCACAGGCAATTATTGAGTTGCAAGCTTTACCATCAAATCATCCATACAGAAAAGCGACGCTAGAATTAGTTTATAATTTGCGCGAAAATTTAAAAATCAATCAAAATTTAGAATCAGATGACAGAGAGTTAATTATGCGATTAGAACCACTTTATCAGCAAGACCGCGAAAGAGCCAAACAAGAAGGAAAACAAGAAGGAAAACAAGAAGGACAACAGGATGTAATTCTACGTCAACTAAATCGTCGTTTTGGTGAAATCGATGCAGTGTTGATTGAACGAATTCGAGGATTATCTATTGAGCAATTGTCTCTTTTAGCAGAGGCGTTATTAGATTTTGCCGTTGTGACAGATTTAGAAGCTTGGCTAAACCAGCAAGCCGGGTAACAAAGTGAAATAAACTACAGCCAGCTAATCGCACCCCACAGACCTACAACCGTCCCCAAAGTTCACTCATACTTGCCACTGCCCCAAACCTAAAACTTACGCCATCCATTCCATCCACTCAGGAGCCTCGGCCACCAACTCCCCGAACATCACAGGTTGCACCTCCTCAAACGCCAGCATCACCCCCCAACGCTCATCCGAAGTGAGAGTAGAGAGGAACTCTTTAACTGCTTCCACACCAGACTCTACTTGTTCCATAAAGCCAGCAGCGTAAGATTTAACCTGCTGCCACCAAGAATCAGTAGAGTTTTCCCGTCCGCCAATATCCTCATTACTGGGGAGTGATGTTGTGTCAGTGATTTGTGTCTGTATATTTATATTATTACTGACTGACACCAACTCCCGATTTAACCACTTCTTGAAAATCCCATCTCGTCCATCATCCGGTGTAACAAACTTATAAACGCACTCCCGCTTCCCTCGTGGCCCCAACCGCCCCACATAGGACAACCGCAGATCAACCTTGTCGAGTAATTTCTGTGCGATCGCCACAGGAGTCAGCTTATCCGAAACAGTCACATTCAAATAATTCTTGATCAAATACCGATGCTGTAGCGCGATTGCCTTAAACTCCTGCATCTTTTCATCAGAACCCCGCAACTGTTTCCCTGACTTGAGCAACTGCAACAGCTTCAATTCTTCCAGCAACAGCACAGAAGACAACATCTGCCCTTTGTTGAAGTCGGGTTTCCATATAGCATTCTCCCCAACTTCAGCCAGCCCCTTAGCTCTTTTACTGTCGCGGTTGGCTAAAAACTCCCGCCCCACCGTCAGATAATAGTGCAGCCGCAGTTGAGGATACCACCCGTCATCGTCTTTCTCTACTAACTCAGGCGTAACCTCCACTTCATAACGCCGGGACAACTCACCCTTACGTTGCTGGTATCTTTCCTCTTCAGTCTTCACCCGCTTTTCTTGCAATTTCTTCAGTTCGGCATCAGACACATCATCAGATTCAGAAACCCCCAAGCATTGACCAGCATATAATTCTTTGGAGGCTGCTTTGACTTCTTTAACCACTTCCTTGGTTTCGTCAGGGTCGCAATCATCAGCATCAATAATCGTATAGCCATCAGCCGCCAAACCCTTCAGCACAAATTCCTGATAACGGCGCATCTCAACGTTGATGACAGCACCTCGCTTACCCCAAGTCTGCAAAGATTCGGGTTGAAAGTTCTGGTCAATGAACGAGTAATCATCATTGTCAGCCGCAGACAACAGAGCAATGTTAGCCTGGGTTGCGATATCCTGACTCCGCAACAATCCACCCATAGAAGTTGAACCATTGCCCACAGTCCCCATCCCGTACTGGCTCACCCATATATGACGGTCAACTGTTTCCCGCAATCGTGCCAACATCTGCCGCACTGAATCCACAGGCTGCACTCCCTGGAAGATGCCCCAGACAGAGTTAAAATGACCCTTGATGTCGATAGACACGCCAGTTTCAAGGCTGGGTGAGGCTATGACTAAATCATACTGGGTCAGGATTTCGTTGAGATGAGCGATACACTCATAAGCTGGGTGTTTCGGGTTTAAAACCGAATGGCTGTCAATTCGCAGTATCCGCAGGTAAGGGAATTTCTTTTTAAATCGTTGTTCTAATGCCTGAGTACCCCATTTTGACTTTGCTTTTTGAGCAGAACAACATAATAAATGGTGTCCGCCTTTTGCGATCGCTTTGTCTAACGCTGCAATCAAATTCTTAGGGTTACTCCCAGAGTAGTTGTAGCACTTACCAGACACAGGCTGATAGTTATTGACGATGACAAAGGGGTTAACTCGATATTCTCCAGCCAGAGACAAAATGTACTTAACATCGGTATCTGAGGCATCAGCAGAAGACAGATAGATTTTACCGTGTTCGCTACCCAAAACATTTTGGATCAGCTGCTTGAAATTTCGCAGTATCGCTACCCGCCGCTTGGCCACATCAGTAGTAGAGTGGAGCAAATGCCAGAACACTTGGTCGCATTCATCAATAATAATGACATCGTTTGACCAGTCGTTGGGGTTGAAATGGGCTTGACTATCTTTGTGCAAAGAATCTACGCACACACCATACCCCAACAAACCACCTGTGTCAGAGGTTTTAATCTCGCTAACGTAATCAACGCCGAAGCGATCGCACAAAGCCTCACCCAGTTGAATGCGGTGGGTGATGATGAGTACCTTTCGCCCTTGGTCGTGGGCTTTTGCTACTTCCTGAGACAACCACTGCGTTTTACCCGTTCCCTTTGGAGCTTTGAGGACGATGAGCTTTTCTCCTTCGGGTGCAATCAACCCACCCAAGAATCTTTGGTTGAGCGCGATCGCTGGCGGATAAGTCAGCAGAGTAAACAGCTTAATTTCCCACAACTCCAGCGTTTCGGCTGTGTTGTACAGAGCATGGAAGGCATCTTGTCCTTGAGCAACAACAAAATCATCAACACCCTTTTCGGTTCCCGGCAAGTCAATTACTCGTAGCTGACAACCTTCGTTTACGAGCAATCGCCCCATACGGCTGATAGCGGTTCGCACTCGTTGGGCAGTTTCGGGTTTGGTGTCATTGTCGAAGCAGATGTTAATTTGTCTGCCTTGTGTTGCGAAATGTTTTAAGTCAGGAATAAGGGAAGGTTTACCAGTGGCAGTCCCGTATTCATCCTTTGGTGTGCGGTAGCCAGCGTTAACTCCAGGGATGGCGATCGCTGCATACCCAGCACTCAACAAACAAGCGGCTTTTTTGGCTCCCTCTACGATAATCACTGGCACGTTGTTCTTCCATACCCAGTGCCAGAAGCCCCCTGGATGCTGTAGATCCTCGTCAGTGATGGGAATACCGCAACGGTTTGAGATTTTCACCCAAATCGTCTTGGTGACTTGCAAAAAGAAAGCCCGTGTTTGCTCCCTGTACGGATGCTCATACTTGATGAATTTGTGAATCTTCTGCGGATCACGCCTTGGTTTGTCGGGTTTGAAGCAACCCCAAAGCATTAAAATATAGTCGTTGAGTGGGTCAATGCCGTTACACCACCAACCACCAAGTTCAATGTGCTGGTATTTTTTCAAATCCCTGTCTCGCAATCGTCCATCGTTACGGCGGGATATTTTATCGCTGTACAACAGGTATTCATAAGGTGTTGTACTAGTCAGCGATCGCACGTTGAGAGCAATCAATTCTTCGTCAACGCCACTGTCGAGCCATTCTTGCAGATGATGAGATTCAGGATTAGTTGCTATGGCCATGTTTCCTCCTTGTACAGACGCATGAAAAAGTAAGCGGTATCCGGCTGTACCGCTTTAAAGTGCTTGTTACAGAGCTAATTACTTTGAACTAAGCAGGTGCTATTACAACGCTCAGTTTTGTCCTGTAGAAAAAACCTCAATCAAAATACTTTCGGGGTACAAGCCGACTCTGCCAAACCTGGGGTCATGAATGCGTTCAATTTCGATGTTTTGTTTACGGCACAAAGCACTGGCCTTCTTTCCTTTGGCACTCGCTTCTTTTGCTGATATTTCTAAACCTTGAAGATTAGCGAAACCCACGATACTGTATTTATGACCGGAGGGGGTGTTGAACCTGTCTTGTTCAATTTCTACATCCTTGAGTCGGCGCAAGATTTCGGCTTGCTGTTGTTGTTGTTGAATTAAGCGTTGCTCCTGCTCGGCCATCTGTTGTGCGATCGCGGCGAGTAACTGAATTTGGGTCATAGATTGCTGCTGTACAGATTCTTGGCTGATTATCACTTTCATCAGAGTTCTGTTGGCCCACAAACGAAACTCAACCGATACCCATTGAGCCAAATCAATCGCTATTTCTGGGTGAACCCAAGTTCCCTGAGAACTGCCATAGCCATCAATTTCAATGACTAAAGACGATATCGGGATTCCGATGTCGTTTGAAAGTGCTGTCCAGTAAGCTTTTGTAGACTTTCTTTCTTTGTAATGTCCCCAAGATTTATTGTTGGCATGGCACATTTGCGTTGCATTCACATAACCTTTGGGGATGCTGTACTTGCCTATCTCGACATCTTGGGGAATTTGATTAATTTCGGAGTTTCGCCATAAATGTGTCAACATAATTGACTCTCCTGTTATTGTTCAAACTGTTGTAAATTGCTCAGACATTCACTTTCACCAAGTCTTCTTCTCGCACCAATGAAAAGCGGTTGGTCGTGGTCGATGCTCGGACAAAAGCAGGTGATATCAACTCCACCAGATAAAACCAAGACTTCTCGATTAGCTCAATCCCCAGAATCAGCCTTTGATTTGTGCCGTGATTGGGAAAGCGCAACATGACGCGATCGCCTAACACGAAAGATGGTTTAGTCAAGGTGTTGGGTTGGATTTGACCAGTGCCGATGATTTGGTGTTTTGTTGTGTAGAGGAAGTCATCTTTGATCTCAATAACGTAATTCCAGCAATTGCCATACCACTGCACACCGCAACAGTAGCCGGATGTTCTGTTGTCTTTGAAATAGACTTTCTCTAACAAGCTGACTTCAAGGCGTGGAATTTGATTACCCCAAGGTGGTGAGAGATACCAGCATCTTTCCAAGTCGGTGATTTGTTCTGTCACGTTTTTCCTCCAAATTTTTGACACATGAAACTGTCGCGGCATTGCAACTATGCCGCTTGAGATTTTTGAGTTTCGTAACTAAGAGCTATTCGTTAGTAAATGCTTATGCTCGTAATGGATGAGTGCTAAATTAACCTGTTATTAACTGTCAGTTATTCCTAATTTCATCAACAAGCATTACTGTTTTTGAGCGTGTAATAATCAAGCGATAATACGAGTATTAATTACGTAGCCAGTAGTAGACTCATGACTGATGGCTATAAAATTGATACCCGTTCTTTTTTTTGACATAAAGTTGCTTCAAATTTGAAATAGGGTTTTACTCAGCCATCGTTCTGTCCGCCCAAGGCCATCGCTTGGGATCTGGGTGATGAGCGTCGAAAAAAATAAATTCGTTCTCATCCCAATCCAGATGCAGACAAAGGTGGATTTCATCAGGGTCAACTTTATAGGCGTGTTTGCGGTGCCAGGAATTAGCACCAGTTAACTCCCAGCTATAACTTTCTGAATAAATATCTGCTATTACTACTTGCGATGCTGCATTTTCAACTGCGGTAACTGTAGTCGGAATTTTTTTCTCATCCTCATCAACCAAAAATAAGTTATACGCAGGTGGCATCTGCACAATATCAAGGAAATACTTGATAATTTCTGGTACTGCATTTTGAAGTGTTGTGCGATCGCACTCTAGTAGTCCACCAAGGCAATTTTGCTGGGTTAAATGCTTGGATATAAACGCTGCATTTTTTTACGTGCATCCTTGGTTTTAAAACCCCAATAAACACTGG
>NZ_JACJRV010000015.1 GCF_014697475.1 Nostoc sp. FACHB-152 | reverse complement strand
AGAAGAGCTTATGGTTTAACTAACTTTGATAATTTTAGAAGAAGAATTCTACTCAATTGGTATTTCTGCTACTAATTTATCATATCTAGTCTGGGAGAGCCAACAACAATAGCTGAAATTGCTATTTTACAAAGTTTGTTCTTTGAGACAAAAAATTATAACAATCTTAGTAGCTCGGCTCCTTTAGTAATTTACTTAGTACCAAGCAAAGCACTTGCTACAGAAGTTGAATCAAATCTGTCTCGTGTTTTAAAACGAACTACTAATAATAATGTCATAGTTACAGGTTTATATGGAGGTACTGACTGGGGGCCAACCGATGTATGGATGACATCAGATAAGCCAACAGTTTTAATTTGCACCTATGAAAAAGCAGAAGCTTTGATGAAATTTTTAGGAACGCTATTTATTCGTAGAGTTTCACTGATTGTACTTGATGAAGCCCATCTTGTTAAATTTGATGGTATAAAAGAATCTTTGCAAAAATCTGAAAATAGATCCTTACGTTTAGAATCGCTAGGGGCAAGACTATTTACTTATGTAGAAAAAAACCATTGCCGAATTATTGCACTATCTGCTGTTGCATCAGAAACAGAAAGTGCATTAGCAAACTGGATAGAAAATAGGACTAACGCCAGCCCAGCAAAGACAGATTATAGAAGTACACGCCAATTAATAGGTCGTCTTGAATGCAAGACAGAAAAAGAATTTGAAATACGCTATGACTTACTTGATGGTAAAAGATTAGAATTTCAAGAAGTTGGTCAATTTAACACACCTTTTATTCCAACTCCATTCCCACCATATCCCTCTGCACCAACAAAATGGACAGGGCCAGAAAAGCGGTTACGCCCTTATCTTTTTTGGGCAGCTATACACTTAGCAGCACCAGATGATAAAGGACAAAGACGTGCTGTTCTTATTTCAGTTACACAGCAAATAAGTGGCTATGCTGAAGATTTTTTGCAATTACTAAATTCAACATGGGCAGAAGTAGAAAAACCTTCATTTTTTCAACAACCCATAATATTAGAGCTTAATAATATACCGATAAAGCTTTTAGCTTTTATATTTAATACAGATTGTTTAGCTGGGATTTTACTTTTAGAGTCAAAAAATGTGAAGATTTGGCGAAAGTGTTTGCGTTCCTGTGTAGACTATTTTGGAATTGAATCCTATGAGTTTAAACTACTAAAAAAAGGTATTATAGTACATCACGGTAAAATGCCAGGTTTGATGGCTCGCTTACTTATCGATGCCATTGATGAAAGAATTGTACATTTAGTTTTATCAACTTCTACTCTTTCTGAAGGTGTTAACCTTCCTTTTGAAACGGTATTAATTCCTAGCTTAAGACGTAGCAAAGGATGCTTAAATATTCATCAATTTAGTAATTTAGTTGGTCGAGCAGGAAGACCTGGATTCGGTACAGAAGGGCGCAGCCTAGTGTTACTTAATAATCAATCAACAGATTGGAGTAGCAAGCAAGCACGCAATAGATATTTTTCTTTAATTAATGAGCTAGAAAATCAACTACAAAACAGTCATCAAAATATTAATCCTCCTAGTCCTTTAGCAGAATTGTTGTTACTTCTGGAAGAAAAATGGTCTTTGATATCTAGTTCTGGTTCACAAGATGAGTTTTTTAAATGGCTTGAAAAAACTGCACCACTTGATCCTGGTAATAATCTTTCTGATGCACAAGTATTAGCTATTGAAACTCTCGACTCGCTAGATAGTATTTTATTGTCTGCAATTGTCGAAATTGAACAAATAGAAGCTAAAGACTTTAGTACTAATGAGTTGGAAGAGCAACTTCAAAAAATTTGGCAACGAAGCTTTGCATATTATGCAAGCCAGGAACAAGAAAGATTAGCAAATTTATTTATCAAGCGAGGTATGGCACTGAAAACAGAAATTTATAGAGATTCTTCACAGCGTCGGCGTTTGTATCGTACCAGCTTACCACCACGTTCTGGAAATCAACTTCTAAATCTCTATTTTGATTCCGGTTTCAAAGAGCAATTAGCAAAAGGAGAAGATTATGCAACCTGGACACCAGAGCAACGTTTTAACTATATTCAGACTGTAGTTAATAATTTAAGCACTTTATTAAAATTTAAGCCAACTAATCTACCTAATAAAACTTCTGTAAATGAAGTATTACTTTGGTGGCTTGACTCTAAAAGCGCATCTCAAAAGCCAGCAATCAAGAAAATTCCAGATTGGTATAAGTGCATTACTCAGGATTTTATATACAAGTTTAACTGGGGATTAGGAAGTATTATTGCATTAGCAATAGATGAAGCTTTTGGTGGCGAATTAGTTGAATTATCCCTTGAAAACTGGTCACAAACTGGGCTTCCTTGGATTGTTTTTTGGATGAAAGAACTTATTATATGGGGAACGCTAGAACCAGTCGCAGCGTACTTGCTTGCTAAAGTAGAAGATGTAACGACTCGTGAACAAGCTGAAGAATTAGCAAAAACTTACTATCAGTACATTAGCGAAAGAGAAGCAGAACCCAACGAATATCTTAATGCAGTTAATATCAGAAATTGGGCAGAGCAATCATTTCCTCTTGAACGCCCTTTACCAACTCCAAAACCGCCTAATCAAATGAATGTAAATTTACTTAGGGATTTCACTATAGCTCCAACTAAAACTTGGACAGTAGTACCAGTAGAGGTCGGAAATGAAATTCAATGGTTTGATTTAGCAGGTTTTCCACTTGGAATTTGCCAGAAACCGAAAAATTGGCAGTCTGACTTTTTAAATACTTATGATTTTATTTTAGATGCAGAAAATCGAGTTGTTTCATCAAAGGTTTATGTTTGATTTTTGCAAACATATTCTTTGGTGTAGTAGTCAAAAAATTTGAAAAATTCTCCAGAGGAGAAGCTACGCGATCGCAGGTTTAATATTCTGTATTTATAGACAAGTAAGTTGGGGAAACTTTACCCATACTACGGACTAGCGATCTCCACTTTAGTATTTTAAAACAAAGGTAGAAATTCTATCCTATCTTGATATTCGTTATCCAGTGAACCTTCTGCTACCAAAAGTAACTGCTCAAGATTTTCACCAACGCTTAATTTTGGATTTAGAATGAAGATTCCTGGTACATGATGGTTCTGAGCTATATGATCTGCTAAGTGAAGTGGCATAGATTTGCGGTTATTAGTAACTAAAACAAAATTATGTTCTTCACACCAAAGCAAAATTTCTGGGTCTAGAGTTCCTTTTGGTGGAGTAGTTAAGTCACCAATTGCCAGCACAAACAAATCAGGCTTTAAGCGGCGTAGTTGAATGGTATAAATCGGATCAACGTTCTCATCGATGAGATACTTCAGTGCCATGAGTTTGCATCGCAATTTTTTCCGCTTTTAATTTACGTAGCCTTTCAACAACTGGATTTGGATTGCGACTTTGCTCTTCTCTCATACGATCGCCCCACTCTAGCCAATCTTTAAGATAAGCATCTACAGCTTTTTGATTGTGTAAGTAGTAGAGAATAGTAGCATAAACCTGTTCTAAAGTCAGCGAAGTGTAGGTTTTGGCAATCTCTTCTGGAGTTTTAGCACGGAAAAGGTAGTCAAATAAAATTGTTTCAATCCCTACTCTTGTACCCTGAAGTCGAATATCATCAGGTGCTAAAAAATTAAAGTAGTCTTCCAGTTGCATAGTTTGTTAAGAATAAGAAATTTCTATATTGACTGATCGTAACATTCAACAAATTTGAGCGAGCATGAGGAGATGCTACGCGATCGCCAGTTTAATATTCTGCTCTCTAGATAAACCGAGCAAGCGATCGCGTGAACTACTATAATAATATTGTTTATCGGCTTTCTGTTTATAGCTTAAGAAAGCACTTACAATTCCTAACGACTGTAACAGTCATTACGCCATCGCCGCTTCACTTTTTGATAATATCAGCCTGTGACTTGTATTACCTCTCTTAACGAAATAGACCCGTTGGCAAGACTAATGCCATAGATGCTAATTGCTCAGAAACTAGCAAAATTAATAAATAAAATATGGGGGCAGCAAATTGCCGCTAGGGTTGGGTAACAGCATCTTTTGGGGGGAGTTGGTATTCCAACGGACTTGACGCAGGCTAATACATTTACAAAATGATACCCACAAGAGACTTGTATTGGTATAAGCATTTTCGTTAAGCTGGCAACCAAAGATGCAAATTAACAGTGAACAGTGAACAGTAAACAGTTGTCAGTTAGATCCCTGGTGAAACACCACACCAAATTAGTGCTATGGGTTTGTGGTAGGTTTAAATCCCCCACCATACGCTTTGATAACTGATAACTGATAACTGATAACTGGTTTAAGGTCTGAATTGCTTATAAGTGTAATTTGGCTACATGGTCAAAAGGCATTGTCTTTGCTAATGACTAATGACTAATGACCCTTTGGGTGAACCAGTTGCTCATAGGGGAAACCCCCTACGAACCCGTCACTGGTTCACCAATGACAATGGACTGTTTTCGACCCATACCCACTTGAATAAGATAAAAATGGCAAACAACGAAGAATCACGCGGTTTAAAGTCTCTGTTTGATTGGTTTGCAAATCGAAGAAAATCAGGCTCTACCAACCCAGAACGGCAAGAACGAGAGATCGCTGACGGACTGTGGCACAAGTGTTCTAAGTGTGGTGTTTTAACCTATACAAAAGATTTGAGAGCTAATCAAATGGTCTGCGTCGAATGTGGACATCATAATCGGGTAGATAGCGATGAACGCATCCGCCAATTGATAGATAACAACACTTGGCAACCGATAGATGAGCATTTGCGCCCAACAGATCCCTTACAATTCCGCGATCGCAAACCTTATAGCGATCGCCTCCGGGAAATGGAAACTAAAATCGGTCTGATAGACGCGGTAAAAACTGGTTTAGGAAAAATTAACGGAATGCCTGTAGGGTTGGGAGTCATGGACTTCCGCTTTATGGGTGGTAGTATGGGTTCCGTGGTTGGCGAAAAACTTACCCGCTTGATTGAACAAGCAACTAGTCGGCGTTACCCTGTAATCATTGTCTGCACCTCTGGTGGTGCGAGAATGCAAGAAGGTATGCTCTCCTTGATGCAGATGGCGAAAATCTCCGCAGCCTTAGACCGCCATCGTGATGCGAGATTATTATATATTCCCGTGTTGACTAACCCGACCACTGGCGGTGTAACTGCTAGTTTCGCTATGTTAGGCGATATTATTTTGGCAGAACCCAAATCAACCATTGGTTTTGCTGGTCGGCGCGTGATTGAGCAAACCCTACGCGAAAAACTGCCAGATGATTTTCAGACTGCTGAAGATTTGCTCAAGCATGGCTTTGTGGACGACATTGTACCCCGTACACAGTTAAAGAACACCTTAGCCCAGCTAATTGCTCTACACCAACCCGTCACCACCGCCCCTCCTATGATGCTGTGGGAGACGATGACTTTTAGTTCTACAGCAGTTGAGTAGGGGAGTGGGGGAGCAGGGGAGCAGGGGGGGAATTTACAGCAAGATTTTGACCTTGCAGCCTGTCCCAGTTCCTCTTCCTTACCTTCCAGGCTCCTGAACAAAAAATAGTGGCACAAGTGCGGCTAGGCGCAATAAGCCAGAGAGGGCGAATAATCCGAGTAAGCCACCCCAGACGGCAAATTGGGCAATGAAACTGCCTATGGTTGTGCCTAAAGCACCACTAGCCCCAGCCACCGCAGCTGCGATCGCAAAATAAATTGACTGATTTTTCATTGGTGCGATCGCTAATTGCAAATTGTTATTGCACAAGTCAATTGCTGCCCAAGTCGCACCCGCCAAAATATGTAACAGTGGTAACCACAGCCAAATATCAAGCTGACTGGCATTTACCCCCAACCACAAAATTGGTGTCACTCCTACTAGAATCCCGACAAAAAGTAGAATTGGCAGATTACCTACCCGGTCTGCTAATTTGCCCCACCAAATCATCATCAACAAATTTGCACCAGCTTGTAAACTGCCATAAAGCGTCACCCAACTAACATCTATACCTAAAGTATCCAGCATATAGAGGTTAAAAAAGGGCGCACACAGATGTACAGAAAACATCCATAAACTGATATAAATCAAAAATATTAAAAAGTTAACATTTTTCCAAATTTTAATAGCCGGCTGATTTAAGGTAGTGGGTGAAGTAACTATTTCATCTTGTAAGTTGTCAATAGCTGTAGAATCTACAGAATTTTGTAATTGGGGATTGATGTCTACTTGGAAGTATTGACAGCCAATGCTGACAACGCCAAATGCAACTCCCAATAGCAGCAATACCCCGTAACCTTGTATAGTTCCGCCGTACCAATGTGATACTACAAGACCAGCTAAAGGCAGACAAATCAAGTTGGTTAAGCTAATCGCACTGTTGCGAAACCCAAAATAGCTACCGCGCAATCGTCTGGGAACCAACATCGCTAACCAACTCAGCCACGATGCACTACCTAACCCTCCTAAAAGATTACTGGCTAAGAGAATTAACAGCGTCATGACAACTAACTGTTGAGAATTTACACCGCCCCAACTAAAGATAGCAATAGCGATCGCTAAAATTAGCCACACTAGCCGAGCCGTTCCATATACCCCCATCGCATACCGAAAACGGCTAGTAGTGCGTTCTGACAAATAAGCACCCAAAGGCTGAATCAGATTCACCAGCATGGGTATAGAACATAACAACCCAAACACTACTGGGCTAGCCTTTAATTCCACCAGGAAATTACTGAGTAAAATACCGCTAGTTGTAATTGTAAAAACCGTTGCTAAAACAGCATCCATTGTGGAGGCTTGTAAACTAGTCCGAATACCATCCTTAGGAATGCTTAACTTGGGTTTTTCGCTACGAACTAGTGTGCTTGGCGGTGTAACAACCTGGGGTATTTCCAGAGTTAGAGAAGCAGCTGTTTCAACCTGAACAGAATCCATAGTGATTTTTGAAGTCATGCACCTGGGCGCAGTTGTAGTTACATTTGAGGAATAGAAATTTCCTCATCAGCTTTCGTTATAATTTTTAGTTATTTTATCTTGCGAATTCTCAACAAAAATTCAGATTAGTTAAACTTCTGTCTTTAGCTACAGACGATATAAGTGAAGAGAAAGCTATTGTCATCTTTCTGTGAAAAGAATCAGTTTGGGGAGATTTGTGGGTGTAATAATAGCGATCGCGATCGTTATTATTAGCTGTCATAGTTTACAACTACCAAAAGCAAACGCAGTCACCATCAAACTGAGTGGCTGGGCTGGTTCCCAGGTAGAACAAAAGCTTTTAAGACAAGTTCTACAAGACTTTGAAGCCCAACATTCCAACATCAAAGTTAAATACGAAGTCATCTCTGATCAATATATGGACGTAATCAAAACCCGTTTGGTTGGAGATGCAGCCCCTGATGTATTCTATCTGGATGCGTTGGAAGCACCTTTTTTGATGAGTCAAAATGTTTTGGAACCTTTAGATAACTATATTCAGCCAGAATTCAATATAGATGACTTTGAAGTTACCCTATTAGACAGTTTTAAATACCAAAACCATATTTATGGGCTTCCTAAAGACTATTCTACATTAGCTCTCTTTTATAACAAAGAATCTTTTGCTACCGCAAGCTTAAATAGTCCCCCCACTACTTGGTCAGAACTACTCACTTACTCCCAAAAATTAACAAGCAAGCTCAACAAATATGGATTTGGAGAAATCACAGAACTAGCAAGACAAGCATATAAAATTAAAGCCTTTGGCGGAAGAGTTATTGATGAGAACGGTTATGCTACTTTTGCTAGTGAACCAAGTTTAAAAGGATTGCAATTAGTTATCGACCAGTATCAAAAAGCTAAATCATCTGCCCAAAAATCTGATGTAGGTACAAACTCAGGTAGCGAAATGTTTGGACAAGGTAAAGTAGCGATGGTTATTGAAGGTAACTGGGCAATTCCTTACCTGCAAGAAACCTTTCCACAACTGCAATTTGCCACAGCAGAAGTACCCACAATTAATAATCAAAAAGGCACGATGGTGTTTACTGTAGCCTATGTAATGAACAAGCAATCTCAACATAAAGCAGCAGCTTGGGAATTAATTTCTTACCTTACAGGTAAAGCCGGAATGCAAAAATGGACAGCCACAGGATTTGCTTTACCAACAAGAAAATCAGTAGCCCAAAAATTAGGTTTTGACCAAGACCCCCTCAGAAAACCATTAGTTGCAGGCGTAAATTATGCAACACCTTGGCAAGTTGGTAAATATCCCGCAGCAATTATCAATAATTTTGATAATCAGTTTGTCAGTGCTTTGTTAGGACAACAACCATTAAATCAGGCAATATTAAGGGCGGAAAATGCAGCCAATCAACAAATTAAAATGATGGAGTAAAGTTAAATGTGGAACAGCTTATTAATCGAGTAGGGTGTGTTATGCGAACGCCATAACACACCATATTATGTGGAAGTAAGTTAGGCACTTTTTTGTAACAAACGCCTAAAACACTAAAGGAATTTATATTTTTGACTACGCCTAGTCAATACCCCACTCAACTCCCAATGTTTCCAGTTTAGAATTTTTTACACTCAGTCTCTTACACTCATCCAAAAATTCTTTCACCTGTTCTTGAGTCAGACTCAAACCGCCATCTTGGAGGTTATGAATATAGGTAATCACATCTGAAGTTGTCAAAGATGAACTTATCTCTTCAAGTAAAACAGCATTATTGACTTCTCTAGACACCAACTCAATATCAGAGGAGGTAAATCTGATACTCTGCTCTGCTAAAATTTCAAAATTAACTAACTGATTCATATTAATTTGTGATAAATAGTGCTTAAATATTTCCGCTCGTTCTTCTTGGTTTGGAGGGAAAATTGGGACTTTCCAATCTAATCTGCCAGAACGTTTCAATGCACTATCAATTCCACTCAAATAATTAGTAGCAGCGATAACTATAACATCACTATCTTTGATATTATTTAGTTCAATCAATAACTGATTGATTGTCGCTTTTTGGTCAGTATGGGCGTTATCTTCATTCCGATTAAATCCAATGCTATCTAACTCATCTATGAATAAAACAGAAGGTGCTTTTTTCTTAGCTTGAGCAAAAATATCTCGAATATTTTTCTGACTTTGCCCTATCCAAACACTAACAATATCAGCAGGCGAAAACTTAAAGAAATATCGCCCTGATTCATTAGCGAAAGCATTGGCGAGTAAGGTTTTACCACAGCCAGGTAAACCATAGAAAAGAATCCCGCCTATTGAACCTTTGTATCCTTTAGTTTGTAATTTTAGCAGTTTAGTTAATTTTTCTTTTTCTTCATGTAGACCTTTGACTTGGTTAAAGTCAAGTTTTACTTGCTTGATAATTGGACTGATTTGGATTTTTCCTCTTTTTTTAACTCTATATTCAAAAGTAGGGTAATTAATTTTTTCAAATGATACAGGAATTAATTGATGCTTTTCATAATCCGGAGTCATGACTATGATTTTGAAATTATCACCATAGTACTCTGCTAGCTTATATTCTAAAATTTCCTTAGTTTTTTTCAGTTGATAGTAGTTACGAGCAATTTCAAATCCAGGTACTACTAACCAAACACTTTCTAATTTATTTGGCCATACCTGAGATTTGCGTAAAATTCTCTTAATCATGTCAAAGAAGAGATTTTTATCGGAATGCTCTTGATATTTAAGGGTTTCTATTTCGACAACAATTTTATTTTTTACGTATACTTCAATTTTTTCATTTTGATATTCTTCATATTCATCATCATCTGTAGTTTCTTCATCTTGGGAAGTTAACTCTACCTCACAGCCTATATGAGATAATTCATATCCTAAACTTTCCAAGGTTTTGATAGCAAAATATTTTAGATAGATGTATTCGCTGCTTTCTTCTTGCCACTTTAGATGATAAAGATGTTCAGGTTTCATCCTCAGTAATAATTGTGATTCAGCCTGAATTTGGGCTTTTTGCAGTTCTAAAAAATAATTTAGTAAAGATACGTCATCTTCATCCGTTTCATAATAAGGTAGTTCTAATAATAGCCGAAAGTGAGCTAATATCTCGTCTTTTTGCTCAATCGCCGCTTCATGAGAATATTTACATCTAAGAGTAAATGTAAAAGGAATTTTACTAGCAACTCTGTCTACTAAATGTCCTAATGTATCTTCTTTTTGCTGGGCTTGGATTTCTGAGATTGGAGGACAATGAAATAAAATAAAGGATTGTGTAGAATTATATTTATTTAGAGCCAAAGATATCTGTTCAAATTGCTCATCAAATTTTTCAGAGTCTAGTAATTCTAAGCCAGTATTACCTAAGATAACACTAGTCATTGTTGAGCAATAAAAATGAAATATATTAGCTCCCTGAATTGGATTTTCTTTCTCATTTTCATTATCATCATCTGAGTCAATGATCTTAGTGGCAAATTGCCGTACAGAAGAACTGGTAACTTCACTAGTACCTTGATATTGAAATTTTCTGATTAATTCATAATTTAAAACTTTGACAACAATATCAGAAAAGAAATCTACGGTTTGGGGAATGAGAAAAATTCCCATAGGTTGATTTGAATCTAAACAAGATTGGAAGCGTTCATATTCTTCCTCAGATCCAAAGTCAAATAAATAGTAAAAGAAATCATGTTTGACTTGAATCGGTTCACTAAGTTTTTGCAAAATTGTTTTAGATGCACATATTTCCTCAGGAGGTTCTACGCCTTTGAGAGAAATATCTATTTTGGTATCTAAGGGAATATATAAATCAAAAACTGGCTCGGCACACAGCCCAAGATTATCTAAAGTAGTATTAAACTCATCAATGAATGCCTGACTTCTACGTTGATAGCCAAAATATTCCATAATGCTTTTAACGCGCAAGCTTTTTTTGGCTTTACCAGTTCTTTGGAGTTCATTTTTAATAGAGTTTAAGTAGGCTGTATATGACATTTTGTATCCTCATAGAAACTAAACTTATATTTCCCTAAACGAGATATGCAGCTAACTTAGATAAGCGATCGCTCTACTCTCCTCATCAAGCGATACCATAAATAATCATGCACTCCCTATCGCTTCAACTAGCTTATGCTGAATTAGGCGGAGGTTAAATTGTGTTACAAAATAGCAGACGACCCAGAAGCAGCAGGTGGAATATAACAGAAAATCTGGCTGGATATCTGTTTTTAGCACCGACTATCCTGGTTTTAGGAACTTTTGTCGTATTACCAATTCTCTACGCCGTCTTTCTTTCGCTACACAAAGTTCAACTTCTCGGCGGAATTAACTATCAGTTCATCGGCTTTCGCAATTTCAGTCGCTTAGTTGAAGATGAACGCGTCTGGATTGCTTTGAAAAATACGGCAGAATATGTTGCCATTGTAGTACCGTCTCAAACTATTTTGGCTTTAGTTTTGGCGGTAACTTTGAATTCAGGAATTCGCGGAAAAAATTGGTGGCGCATCCTCTACTTTTTGCCTACAGTAACTTCTTCCGCAGTGCTGACGCTCATTTTTATGTGGATTTATAACACTAATGGGCTACTAAATGATGTTCTGGCTTTCCTGGGTTTACCTACTTACAACTGGTTAGGAGATCCGGCTGTAGCACTTAAAGCCATCATGATTATGAATATTTGGTCAACTGCGCCATTTTATATGGTGATTTATCTCGCAGCATTGCAAGATATTCCACAAAAATTATATGAGGCGGCAGAACTTGATGGTGCAAATGCTTGGCAGCAGTTTATTTATATTACTATTCCGTTGCTGAAACCTGTCACTTTTTTTGTAGTAGCTATCGGCATAATTGGGACTTTTCAATTATTTGACCAGTCTTATATTTTCTCGGCTGGAACTGGCGGGCCAAATAACGCGACCTTGACCTTAGTTTTGTTAATTTACCAAGCCGTATTTCGTAATTTACAGATGGGTTATGCTGCTGCGATCGCATTTTTATTAGCAGTAGTCATCATCACCATGACTTTAATTCAGAGGCGTTTATTTGGAGGCGAAAATATTTGACTAAAATTTCTCGCATTTCTTGGCTGAAAGTATTGTTATATCTGGTGCTGACGGTTTATGCAGTTATTACCTTAGTACCATTTTTATGGGCATTGTCAGCATCATTCAAACCATTACCAGAAATAGTCAATGGCGGCAGTAATTTCATCCCCAAAAATTTTACCTTAGATAATTACAAGCAAATCTTTTTACAAGAACCTTTATTTTGGCGTTGGCTATTCAATAGTATATTTATTGCTGTCAGCGTGACGCTATTAAACTTAATATTTAACTCAATGGCGGGTTATGCCCTAGCTAGACTGCGCTTTGTGGGGAAAAACTTTTGGTTCTTTTTGATTTTGGCAGTGTTGGCAGTACCAGCACAAATTACCTTGATTCCCACATTTTTAATTTTAAAGGCGATCGGTTGGCTGAATTCTTATCAGGGCATGATTGTGCCTAGCATGGTTAATGCTACTTTTATCTTTATGATGCGGCAGTTTTTTGTTAATTTCCCCAGAGAATTAGAAGAAGCCGCGCAATTAGATGGTTTAAATACCTTAGGAATTTTTAGATATATCGTTTTACCTTTAGCAAAACCAGCACTAGCAGCCCAAGCCATTTTTGTCTTCATGGGTAGCTGGAATAATTTTTTATTACCTGTGGTTATCTTATTTGACCCGGAAATGTTCACCCTGCCCTTAGGCTTAAACACATTCAAAGGTCTATACATCAGCTATTGGAACTACATAATGGCAGCTTCTATGGTATTTACCTTACCTGCTTTAGGTATATATGCTTTCTTCAACCGCTACTTTATTCAAAGTGCCACCTTTACAGGCGGGAAAGGGTAGTCATTTGTCAATAGTTATTTGTTCTTTGTAACTCCCCCTGCACCCCTGCACCCCTGCTGCCCAACTTCCCCAGCCCCTGCTCGAAATTTGGGCGACAAATTGCACTCCTAACGTGATATTGGTATTACAGCGACTCAATCTCTATTTGTTAGTTAACAAACATTATGAATTTTGCAGGTCTACCGATCGCAGAGATAGCAACGGACTACAGTATGACTGTGGAGAAAGTTTTGTCTCTGTATCACCAATTGGGAATTGCTTATAAATACCAAAAAACTCATTGGGCGTTAGAAAATGCAAAAGCAATTATGGCGCAAATATCGTCTGAAATTTCCTATAAAGGTACCAGCGACTCGGTAAGTGACACCAGCGTCACCTTATGGGCGATTTCGGGCTTGAGCGAATCTTTAATAACATACAACCACCGTTAACGACACAGAGATTGAGCATCGCATTATTTAGCTGTGTTGAGCGTCAAAATTTTTAAGGGGAAATATGTTAAGAAGATTAATTGGCGTTGTTGTGGTTACTGTTTTGCTGGCATTTCAGTTGATGGTCGGTAGTGCTACAGCTGTGGAGCTAGACGCAGCTACCAGAACAGTGCCATTAAATGACAAGGGTGACAATATCACACTCAGCCTGAAGCAAGTGAAAGAAGGCAAACGTTTATTTCAATATGCTTGCGCTCAATGTCATGTTGGTGGCGTTACCAAAACAAACCAAAACGTTGGCCTTGAACCAGAAGCTCTAGCACTAGCTACACCAAACCGCAACAACATTGAAGGTTTGGTAGATTACATGAAAAATCCCACTACTTATGATGGCGAAGAGGAAATCTCTGAATTACACCCTAGCCTCAAGAGTGCAGATATTTTCACAGAAATGCGTAATCTCACAGAAGATGATTTAGTAGCGATCGCTGGTCATATCCTACTACAACCCAAAGTTGTCGGTAGCAAGTGGGGCGGTGGCAAAATCTATTACTAAACTTCAGTACTGATTGCTGAGTAGTGGGGAATTAGATACTGGGAAGAAATAAGTATGAAGTAAGAAGTATGAAAGTTGACTTTTCTCATCCTTCAGACTTCAGCCTTCTGTCTTAATACTTCTCAGTTCCTAGTTCCCAATCTTTAATATTTTTTTAGTAATTGAAATTTAGTGTTGAGCTTGCCGTAATTTTACCCATAAATTTTTAAGTGCAATGCAGTGTAGTAACTATTGCTGATTGCCAAATTTTTGGTTATTGATTTATAGCTGCAAAATAAAAAAAAATATATCTACGACATATTGTCATACTTTGGCGTTGATTTTATTTAAAATGAGATAGGGAAATAAAAACCATCTGTTAGGAGAAAATCATGAAATTGATTATGGCAAGCCTGCGGCGCTTGAGCCTAGCTGTTTTAACAGTTATTTTAGTTGTAAGTAGCTTTGCTGTTTTTGCACCTTCCGCATCTGCTGAAACCTATCAAGTCAAGCTGGGTAGCGATAAAGGACTGCTGGAATTCCAACCCAAAAAGTTAACAGTTAAGCCCGGCGATACAATTGAATGGGTAAACAACAAAGTTCCTCCCCATAACGTTGTATTTGATGCGGCTAACAACCCTGCTAAGAGTGCAGATTTGGCTAAATCTCTGTCTCACAAACAGTTGTTAATGAGTCCTGGTCAAAAACAAACAACTACCATTCCAGCAGATGCACCTGCGGGTGAATACACCTTCTACTGCGAACCTCACCGTGGTGCTGGCATGGTTGGTAAAATCACTGTTGAAGGCTAAAAAATTACTGTAGATACTAGAGATTTTTCTAGACTCTTCAGTAAAATTCACAAGCTAACAAATGCCATCTGGCACATACAAAAAAATCAAAAAATGGCGGTGACGAGTTTTATTTCCGCCCAGAATGCTCAACAGCTTATAGCTATGGAAGAGATGAACTCGTCACCGCTAATTTTATTCATAGTTTAAAGATGATAAAATAAACATCCTATCTGTCCTCAGAAATTATTTGTCAATCATTACCACAAATCTTAAATTGCAACAAAAACTACAATATATATAAATAAATTTTGAAAGTGAGATTTATTCTATAGGATTCATATTTGATTTTTTTCAAAAATCAGTACATTGTTATCAGCCTTAGAAACTGTTGCCTATTGCCTATTGCCTCCCTACACAAGTATATTCAGTAATCAAACCGGATTTCTATATAAGGTTATGTAATCGCTGGAACCTGTTTACAAGGAGAATAACTTGAGACGAATTTTATTAATATTATTTCTAGCGATCGCTCTGTTTAATTTTACATTTACTTATCCAGTACTAGCGGCTGAAACATCCAACGGTGCAAAAATCTTCAGTGACAATTGTGCTTCTTGCCACATAGGTGGTGGTAACATCTTAATTCCTGAGAAAACTTTACACAAAGAAGCTTTATCACAATATCTTGCAGATTATAATACCGACGCAATTCAAGCAATTATTCATCAGGTGCAGAATGGCAAAAATGCTATGCCTCCCTTCAAAAGTAAGTTAACGCCCCAAGAAATTTTGGAGGTAGCTGCATACGTTTTTCAAAAATCAGAACAGGGTTGGTAGTAAACTCATGTAAATGGTAGTGCGATCGCAACCCTGATTGCTTGGATACAACGATGAACAACAGCACAAATATATGGTGGATATATGGTTTACTCTCGGCTGGTTTTGCTGCCTTAACCACCATATTTGGCAAAATTGGCGTAGAAAATGTGAACTCTAATTTAGCAACCGCCATCCGCACAGTTGTAATTTTGGTAGTCGCTTGGGGAATTGTCTTTTATCAAGGTAATGCCGCTAGAGTTTTAGAAATTTCTCCCAAAACTTTGTTGTTCTTAATATTATCTGGTGTGGCTACTGGCTTGTCTTGGATTTTTTATTTTAGAGCTTTGCAAACAGGAAAAGCATCATTAGTTGCACCTATCGATAAATTTAGTTTGGTATTAGTTCTGTTATTTTCTGTAATGTTTCTTGGCGAGTCCTTAAGCTGGAAAGTTATATTAGGAAATTTATTAGTAGTTATCGGCACTTTAGTTTTAATACTTTGATAATTACAGCATTTTTCATCTGGATGAGATAAATTTTCTAGCCTCTAGCCTCTCTACCCTTGAAAGGTGTACTGCATAAAACTGGAAACGTTTTAATTAAGATTGGTGCAGTATCGAAATAAATCGAAATAAGGATGTGGTAGCTAGACTATTTCTGAGTCCAACCACCACACTCACTCTTAATTTAATTGCATAATTGCAACTTAGCCAAAGACGAGATCACCCGCACCTAATGTTGCGCCGCCTGCCAATTGGATTTCAAAGTCTGGGTTTGCATTGCCAGAGAGATTGGCTTGCACCAAACCACCGAGGAAGCGCACTTGACCAATTCCATTAAAAGCACTAGCACCGATAAATACGAGCGAACCGCCATAGATTTCTTTCAAATCGATTGTATCCACACCACTGGTAAAGTCTGTAATTGTATCACGCAAACTTGAACCAACTTGTGACTGAGCAGCAGTATTGTAGACAAAACTATCCGCCCCAGCACCACCCGTCAGAGTATCTTGGCCTAGTCCACCTACCAGCACATCAGCACCAGCCCCACCATTGAGCGTGTCAGCACCAGCCCCACCATTGAGCGTGTCAGCACCAGCCCCACCATCGAGACTGTCATCGCCAGACCCACCATTGAGGCTGTCAGCACCCTGATTACCAAAGGCAGTCAATGGTGTAGTTGTACCACTACCATCAAGCGTGTCACTTCCTGCACCGCCGGTAAAAGTAACCGCAGTTACGTCAGTATCTTCTAAGTTGCCAACTTCGAGACTATCATTGCCTCCAAGTCCATTGATCTCAAAACTTTCTACACCATTGACAGTTAGGGTAAATGGGACAAGGTTCAATCTGTCGAATATGGCGTTATCACTATCGTTACCCTCCAAGAGGAATTCATCGCCAGCAGGTGCGCCATTCACCTCAACCACGTCGCTACCACCATTGCCATTAATGAGGTCGCTGCCGTCACCGTTATTCCAAATTAGTCGGTCGTTACCGTTACCACCATTGAAAGTGTCATTCCCCGTATTTCCCGATATAACATCGTCGCCATTACCACCATTGAGAATGTCAGTGCCAGCACCACCATTAAGTGTATCAGCGCCATTACCGCCATTAATAATGTCATTCCCATCATCGCCATTGAGGATGTCAGCACCACCAGCACCGTTGAGAATGTCATTTCCAGTGCCACCATTGAGCGTATCATTTCCACCAAAGCCATTTAAGATATCAGCCGCAGCATTACTAGTCCCGATATCTGGGCCATTAGTTGGGCCTGGGCCTGGAGTCCAAGTTATTGCCATGATAGTTTCTCCTGATTTACTATTTTGCAGAGAATATCAAGCTAGTAGAGCTTCATTTCTAGAAATGAAGTTACTACTACCTCAAAAACTTGAAATTTGTTAATAAATGTCCGGCTGAGACTACCTGCTTTACTGATTCAAAAAGCAGCCATCTCAAAAAACTTTGGATGCTTGGTATTGGTCTAAAGGACACTATCCGTGTCAACTTAAACTTATAATTAGACTTGGAAAGCTTTGTACAAATATCTCATTTCCAGTTTGTAACTGGAGACAAGACGTGAAAAAAGATAGGGCTGAAATTGACAGATTCTGCGAATCATTATTTATCCTTATATAAGGATAAATAATCTTGAGTTTTAACCTTTATTTATCATTTTGATAAACTGGCTAACTCGCATATAGAAGACCTACTTGTAAGTCTATACAAGATGATAAAAAATGCTCAATCTAAATTGTAAAGTTTTATAACAACAAGCAAACCCAGCAGTAAATAATAAGCTTTTAGCAAGAATATATGCGAATATTTGCTAAATTAGGTTTTTTAGTATTTGCAGGCACTAATTTCCATTTTTTTACTTTGTGTAGTGTCTTTTTATTCTTAAATTCATTATCCCTAAGCGTCCATACAATAGAGTTTCACTAATCAGAAATGGTGCTTTTTTGTTCTGAATCACTACCAACGTCAAATGATGTTGTATCCTTATTACCTTCGAGCAACTGTTTTAAAACGCTTATTTGCTTGATAGTGTTTTGACTTTGTTGGTGTGTTTTACCTATAAAATTTAAAGATAATTTTATTAATAATCAGTAAAGCTATTTAATGCATTTATGAAATTAAAAATTGCATAAATAATTTTGAAAAAATCAATTTAGCTTTTAGACAAATATTTAAAATACTGTATTGATGTTTAACATAATCTTATTCAACTCAACATACAGTATTTATATATATTTAATGAATACAAAACACTTGATATTTAGTACAATTTAAGTGATTAATCTGAGTTTAATCTCTACTTTTTGAAAGCAAAAAATAAAGATTCAGTATACTTATAAATATAAATTCAAATTTAAAAATATTTTTGCTAAATTAAATTTTAACCAGTATAAACACAGTAAAAATGTTGGAAAGTGAAGGTTTTAACTTCATAGCAAACCAATACTAACTTTAAAAGTTAGAAGCTACTAAAGCAGATAAAGGATGCTTACTCAAATTGAGTTTTAACTATCAAGTTAATTATAGTCATTTAGTAGAGCGATCGCCAGCCTTAAAGCATTTAAAAACTGGCAAAACTCCATAATGACATTACAGAAGTTGCTCAAAGAAAACAAGCTTTCTAGTAACTCAAGCAGCTAGAGCTACTATTTTTTCACCAATGCTAATTTCTGAAATTCATCTGTCTATAGCCTTATACCAACAATTTTAAATATTGGCTTGCAAGTCTTGCTTCAGAGCCTATTGCAGAGTTTTGACACAAGACTACCTGTGCCAATTTGGTATTACTCAGGCTATGGATAATGCTGCTATTGACAGTTATTTAACAACTTGTAGTCCTTTTTTTACAACGTACTTATACCAAGAATAAACAGAAAATGAATAATGCTTACATCCTCCATAATAATTTAGTTGTAGAGTCTCCCTTGAACATTGACTCAAATATTTTAAGAACATTAGAACAAGCTTTATTTCTTACACAAGAAAGATTGCAAACTTTTGCTAATGACTCAGACTTTACTCAAAAAATGGCAGTAGCTTTTGGAGGAGAAGCTAAGGTTGATTTTTTAGGCACAGCTTGGTTGGCAAAAGATTTTAGTATTTTCCCTAATATAGAGATTCGCAATGCAGCAGATATTAATGGTGCGAATGGAGCTTATGGGGCATCTACTAATAAGATTTATCTGTCTTGGGAGTTTTTGCTGACAAATCAGGCGAACCCAGAAAATTTTGTTGGATTGTTATTAGAGGAAATTGGGCATCGAATTGATACTGTCCTCAATAATACTGATAGTGCTGGGGATGAGGGAGCGATTTTCTCCGCGTTGGTGCAAGGTGAAAGTCTTAGTAATGCCGCATTGACACAGTTAAAGGCAGAAAATGATTCAGCAGTAATTAATATTAATGGACAAGCGATCGCAGTTGAACAGCAAAATTTCACAGGTACTAACGGAAATAACACAATAACCGGAACCTCTGGCGAAGACAACATCAACTCAGGACTAGGAATTGACAACGTAGATGGAGGTGCAGGTAATGACCTGTTAATCGTAGATTACTCCAGCAACAGCTACACTGGCACATCACCACAAGCAGGTATTAATAGCTCTGTTGGGAGCAACGGTACAGGTGGATTCAGCGGTTCTTACTTTGCTTATCGGGAGGCTAATAACTTCTCTAATTACGACCAAGTATCCTTCTCCAACATCGAGCGATTTCAAATCACTGGCACAGCCGCTAATGACAACATTCGCACTGGTGATGGCAATGACACCATTGTTGGTGGTGCAGGTAATGACACCATTATTGCTGGGGGTGGAAACGACAGTATCACCGGTGGTGCCGGAAACGATATCATCACAGGTGGAACAGGCATCAATATCATTGATGGCGGCGAAGGAACCGATACTCTCATTGATGCTGACTTCAGTTCTGCGACCAGTAGTTTAAATATTGACGACACTACCAGCAAAACTATCAACATAGCAGACGGCACAAGTGTCACCAACGTTGAACTATTTACCAACCTGACCACAGGTAGTGGCAACGATGTCATCAGCTTTACCCAGCGCAACAACAACACTATCAATACTGGCAGTGGCGAAGACAACATCAACTCAGGACTAGGTTCCGACAACGTAGATGGAGGTGCAGGTAATGACCTGTTAATCGTAGATTACTCCAGCAACAGCTACACTGGCACATCAGCAGGGATAAGTAGCTCTGCTGGTAGCAACGGTACAGGTGGATTCAACGGTTCTTACTTTGCTTACAGAAACACTAGCTTTAATTACGACCAAGTATCCTTCTCCAACATCGAGCGCTTTCAAATTACTGGCACAGCCGCTAATGACAACATTCGTACTGGTGATGGCAATGACACCATTGTTGGTGGTGCAGGTAATGACACTATTATTGCTGGGAATGGAAACAATAACATTACAGCAGGTGAGGGTAACGACAATATCACTAGTGGTAGCGGCAACGACAGCATCACAGGTGGTTTGGGGAATGACACGATTACCGCAGGCGCAGGCATCAACATTATTGATGGCGGCGAAGGTACCGATACTTTAGTTGATGGCAACTTTAGTACACTGACCACGGCGATTACTTTTGATGACACTGGCACAACTCACGCACCCATCACCTTAGCAGACGGCACAAGTGTCACCAACATTGAACTATTTACCAACCTGACCACAGGTAGCGGCAACGATGTCATCAGCTTTACCCAGCGCAACAACAACACTATCAATACTGGCAGTGGCGACGACACGATTAATGCTGGGTTAGGTTCCGATAACGTAGATGGCGGTGCAGGTAACGACCTGTTAATTGTCGATTACTCCAGCAACAGCTACACTGGCACATCAGCAGGGATAAGTAGCTCTGCTGGTAGCAACGGTGCAGGTGGATTCAACGGTTCTTACTTTGCTTACAGAAACACTAGCTTCAATTACGACCAAGTATCCTTCTCTAACATCGAGCGCTTTCAAATTACTGGCACAGCCGCTAATGACAATATTCGTACTGGTGATGGCAATGACACCATTGTTGGTGGTGCAGGTAATGACACTATTATTGCTGGAGGTGGAAGCGATCGCCTCATCGGTGTCGCTCAAAACGCCGTCAACCCTGGATTAGGAGAAATTGATACCCTCCAAGGTGGTGCAGGTGGAGACATTTACATCATCGGTAATGCAGCTACTACCTTTTATGATGATGGCAACGCCACTACCTCTGGTACAGCAGATTACGCCCGGATTGTTGGCTTTAACGCCAGTGAAGATCTCATCCAACTGACAGGCCCAAAAACTAACTACATCCTGGGTACATCTCCAATCAATGGCATCACTGGCACAGCAATTTACATTAACAAACCCAATAGTGAACCAGATGAACTGATCGCCATCATTGAAGGAGTCACAGGATTAAACCTCAATTCCAACGTTTTTATCGAAGCACAAAACGAATCTGGTCTATTCTCCTTCAGCCAAGCTACCTTTAGTACTCCTGAAAGTAACAACGCCACCATTACAATTACCCGTGAACAGGGAACTATTGGTGCAGCTAATGTTACCTTGGCTTTAACTAACGGTACTGCCACTGCTTCTGGTGATTATGATAACAGTAGTATGACCGTTAACTTTGCTGATGGCGAAACTAGCAAAACCATTACTATTACCATTGTTAACGACAACATCTATGAATCTAATGAGACTGTCAATCTAACCCTGATTAACCCTACCAATGGCGCAGCTTTAGGAACTCAGAAGACAGCTACTTTAACCATTGTCGATAACGATGCTCTTCCTGGCGCGATCGCCTTTAGTGCAGCTAACTATAGCGTCAACGAAGATGGTACACCTGTTACAGTTGTCACCCTCACCCGTACTGGTGGTAGTGATGGGGCAGTCAGTGTGATTGTGACTCCTACCAACGGTACAGCAACAGCATCTAGTGACTTTATTAGTAACCCGATTACAGTTAACTTCGCTAACGGAGAAACTAGTAAAACAGTCGCAATCTCTGTCATTAATGACACAGTTTATGAAGGTAATGAAACCGTTAATTTAACCCTCAGCAATCCTACCGGTGGAGCAAGCATTGGTACACAAAATACCGCCATCTTAACCATTGTTGATAATGATGCGCTCCCTGGTACTCTGGCGTTTAGTAGTGCCAACTACAGTATCAATGAAGATGGTACAGCCAATACTGTAGTTACTATTACTCGCACAGGTGGTACTAACGGTGAAGTCAGCGTTACCTTAACACCTAGTAATGGTACAGCAACAGCACCCGATGACTATTCCAACACCCCTATCACTGTTACTTTTGCCAATGGCGAGACTTCTAAAACAGTTAGTATACCGATTGTCAATGACACAGTTTATGAACAGACAGAAACTATTAATTTAACGCTGTCTAACCCTACTAACGGTGCAGCATTAGGCACACAAACAACAGCAGCTATCAGTATTATTGACAATGATGCTGTTCCCGGTACTATAGCTTTCTCCCAAGCTACCTACAGTGTCAATGAAGACGGAACCCCCATTAGCCAAGTTACTCTAACTCGTACTGGTGGAAGTAATGGTGAAATTAGCGTTGTTGTAACGCCGAGTAATGGTACAGCAACAGCATCCGATGACTATAGCAATACCCCGATTACCGTTACCTTTGCCAATGGGGAAACTTCTAAAACTATCAGCATTCCTATTGTCAGTGACAGCCAATTTGAAGCCAATGAAACCATTAATTTAAGCCTCAGCAGTGCGACTGGTGGCGCAACTATTGGCAGTCAAAACACAGCAATTCTAACGATAGTTAATGACGATTCTTTCTTACCAGGAGCGATCGCGTTTAGTGGGGCTAACTATAGTGTCAATGAAAATGGAACACCTATCAATCAAATTACCCTGACTCGCACTGGTGGAAGTGATGGAGAAGTCAGTGTTACTCTTAATTTCAGTGATGGAACAGCAACAGCAGCCAGCGACTACAGCAATACACCGATTACAGTTACCTTTGCCAATGGAGATACAACATCTAAAACTGTTACCATCCCCATCAATAACGATACCCTAGCAGAAAGTACAGAAACCTTTAACCTCACCCTGACTAATGCCACTGGTGGTGCAACCATTGGTAGTCAAAACACAGCCGTTGTCAGTATCATCGATGATGACAATGAAGTAAATATTGTAGGAACTGCTGGCAATGACACCCTCATAGGCAATATTGCCAATAATGACAACATCCAAGCCTTAGAAGGCAATGATATCCTATCTGGTTTAGCTGGTAACGATACTCTAAATGGTGGTACTGGCAAAGACACCATGACTGGAGGATTGGGCAATGACATCTACATCGTTGATAACACTGCTGATAAGGTAGTTGAAAACCTCAATGAAGGAACAGATACAGTTCGCTCATCGATTAACTACACCTTGGGTGACAATGTAGAAAACCTGATTTTGACTGGCACAAGCAATCTCTTGGGAACAGGTAACTCACTCAACAACTCCATTACAGGTAATAGTGGCAATAATACCCTCAATGGCAAAGCTGGTGATGACACCTTAGATGGTGGTGCAGGAAACGACATCTTAGACGGCGGTGTTGGTAATGACGTAATGATTGGTGGTCTTGGTAACGATACCTACTACGTTGATAGCAGCAGCGACCAAATTATCGAAGCATTCAATGAGGGGACTGATACTGTTCGTGTCAGTGTTTCCTGGGTGCTAAGTAGTACCTTAGAAAACCTGATTCTGACTGGCACTAATGCCATTGATGGTACTGGTAATGCCTTGAACAACAGCATCACAGGAAACATTGCCAATAACAACCTATCGGGTAACGACGGCAATGACAACCTCAAAGGGAACGCTGGTAACGATACTCTGAATGGCGGTCTGGGCAATGACATCTTAGATGGTGGTCTTGGTGATGATGTAATGATTGGCGGTGCTGGTAACGATACCTATTACGTTGATAGCAACAGCGACCAAATTACCGAAGCGTTCAATGAGGGAACTGATACTGTCCGGGCTGCTGTTACCTTCACACTGGGAGATCATCTGGAAAATCTCATCCTGACTGGCACTAATGCCATTGATGGTACTGGTAATGCCTTGAAAAATACTATTACTGGTAACTCTGCAAACAATAACTTGTTTGGTGGTGGCGACAATGACACCCTCAACGGTGGTGATGGAAATGATAATCTCGAAGGCGGCAATGGCAATGACATTCTGACTGGTGGTACTGGTAACGATACACTATTTGGCGGTGTTGGTAGCGACAAGCTAACTGGTGGCACTGGTAATGATAGATTTGTCTTTAACAGCCTGGGTGAAGGTATTGATACAATTACCGACTTCAGCAGCACAGATGATGTTCTGGTAGTACAGACTCTCTTTACTAACTTAAATTACACAGGCACAAATCCAATTGCTGACGCTTACATCCGAGGTATCCAGTCGGGGTCAAATACTTTGATTCAAATTGATACTGATGGCGTTAGTAGCAACGCAAGTTTTAGCACTTTAGTCACGCTCAATAACTTTAATGCTAGTAACTTCAGCCAAAATAACTTGATTTTCTAACCCAATAACTTTGCTCAGAGATTGGGGTTGTAGCAATACAACCCTTTTTCTTTGATCACAGCTTGAAGCTAAGTATGTTCCAAAACACTGTATATCATGTCCGGCTAATCACTTGTAATTTGATACATCTGTGCAGAAACTGTAAAACCCTCTCCCCTGCCCCCCTGCGGCCTTAATGATAAGTCTTTCACCGGACACGATATTATTTCATGTCGTAGCCAAATAAGTTAGGGTTAACTTCTCCTAACTGTAAATCTGCTAAACCATACTCTGCCCAGCGTCTTTCTACCATTGCAGCTATATCAGGATCTGATTCTAATGGTGCGCCCCATTCATGTTCTGTTTCAGGGGGAATTTTGGTAGTTGCATCAATTCCCATACGTCCACCTAAACCAATTTTTTCACTGGCAAAGTCTAAAGTGTCAAAGGGTGTATTTGGCAGAATAAACACATCGCGCGTGGGGTCAACTTTAGAACTAATTGCCCAAACTACTTGGCGTGGGTCGCGGATATTTATATCTTTATCAACGACAATGACAAATTTGGTGTAAGTAAATTGCGGTAAAGCACTCCAAAATGCTAAAGCGGCTCGGCGTGCTTGTCCGGGATAGGCTTTATCAATGGAAATAATGGCGGCTTTGTAACTCAAGGCTTCCATTGGTAAAAAGAAATCCACAATTTCTGTTACTTGTTGTCGCAGAATTGGGGTATATATCCGATTGAGTGCGATCGCCATCATCGCTTCTTCTTTCGGTGGACGACCGCTAAATGTTGTTAAATAAATCGGATCTTTGCGGTGCGTCATACACCCAAAACGAATTAAAGGCGAATCTTCCACACCGCCGTAATAACCCATATGGTCGCCAAAAGGCCCATCTGGTAAAACTTCCCCTGGTGTAATTGTCCCTTCTAAAACAAATTCGGAATCGGCGGGAACTTCTAAATCTACTGTTTTACACTTTGCCAACTGCACACCAGAACCGCCATACAAACCTGCAAACAGCCATTCTGATAAATCTACAGGTATGGGTGTAGCGGCTGCCATGATAATTAGAGGATCTACACCAAGTGCGATCGCTATTTCTAACTTCTTCCCACGTTCTGCCGCTTTCCGCAAGTGTCTCGCCCCGCCTCGCACCGATAACCAATGCACAGTCATTGTATTTTTCGATTGCAATTGCAGGCGATAGACACCCACATTCGGCGTACCTGTCTCGCAATCTTTAGTAATTACCAACCCCAACGTGATAATCTTGCCAGCATCACCACAATAAGGGCGAATCAACGGTAAAGTGGTTAAATCCAAATCATCGCCTTGAATTACCACTTGCTGACAAGCCGGAAAAAAGTCTCTCCCTGGTTTGGCTTTAAGGACATCAAACAGCACCTTACCAAAATCTATCGCCTGAGAAATCTTTTTTGGCGGTTTCGGTTGTTGCAACATACTCAGCTTTTTACCCAAAGTTTCTAACTCCTGGGGATGCTGCATATTCATAGACCAGCAGATTCTTTCCACAGTCCCCAGCAAATTCACCGCCACCGGGAAAGAAGCACCTTTAACATTTTCAAACAACAACCCCGGCCCACCTTTTTGCAGCATCCGGTTAGAAATCTCAGCAATTTCTAAATCTGGGTCAACCAAGGCTGATATCCGCCTTAACTGACCTTTCTCTTCTAAAATTTTGATGAATCCGCGTAAATCTCTCGCCATTGTTCTAATAAAGCTAAATAGTTAAGAAGTATGAAGCGTCTTTTTAATATTATGAGCTATTGGGGAACAGGGAACAGAGAGTAAAGAATAAACAACCTATTGCCTATTGCCTATTGCCTATTGCCTGTTCCCTCTCCCCAAGAGTTAACTAATTGATTGACTTTTCTTAACCCTGCGGTACAAGCAATTTGGTTATTCTAACTAAGGATAGACATTATTGATTACAAATAAGCTCTACCCTTCAAACATGGCGAGTATACCTACGCCCTAGCAGGCAGTGTTGTGATGTGCTTCCTGCTAGGTTTATTTATTCTTGGTCAATAGTCATAGGTCATTTGTGCTTGGTCAAGGGTCAATAGCCCATAGTTATTATCTCCTACACTCTTAGCCTCATTCCCTACTCCCTACTCCCCACTCCCTATTTTCACGCTAGACTATGGACTAAACTATTCACTTATAATGTAGTTTTGTAAAATCTTGTTAGCCACTGTCTTATGATTACAAGACTTTCAGCAGCTGTTTACTGGATGGGTACAGCACCAACTGTTGCTCCTGAACGGTCTAGTCAAACTGTCCGCAAATCCTATCCCAATTACAAGGTTATTGTTTTAAACGATGACTTTAATACTTTTCAACACGTCGCTGAGTGCTTGTTGAAGTATATCCCTGATATGACCAGCGATCGCGCGTGGGATTTAACTAATCAAGTACATTATGAAGGGCAAGCGATCGTTTGGGTAGGGCCTCAAGAACCAGCAGAATTGTATCACCAACAGCTGCGGCGAGCCGGTTTAACAATGGCTCCGCTAGAAGCAGCTTAATATCATGGATAAATCTACCAAAGGCTCCCAAAAAGGCAACAACCGCAAAGATGGCAGACTCGTTTGGAATCACTCTACCCATCTTCCCGGACTTATCCCAATTTTAGAACTTCTGTGTCAGCAGGATGGAATTAATACCGTTACCCCAGGCGTAATTGGGCGGGTAAAAGGTCATTGTCCAAAGATGCAATTACGCATATCTGTACCAATTCGCGGGGGTTATAAAATCATTGCCAGACAAGGCAAAACAGTACAAGAAGTTTTCATCCTGACTAGTTTAGTACAGGATGAACTTCAAACAGCTATTGCGATCGCCATGAAACAATCAGCTTAATAGTTACTAGTGCATAGTCAAAAGTTCATAGTTGGTATTCGAGATTTGTTGACTAAAAAAGTTGGTACAAACCTCACTGATCCCCAATACCTTTATGGTTATTACTATTTCAGACTTTAGACTTCAGCCTAGCCTGCGGCAAACCGCTACTCTACCCTTCGGGAACGGCTTTGCCGAACGAGTTTCGCTTTAGCGGTACGCTTCTACATACTTCAGTTGATTATTCTTCAACGCGGCGGACTGCAAATTTATGTAGCGGTAAACTGAGAATGCAAGAAAAAGTTAAAAAATACGCTAATGCGGTCGTAATTCTCAAAGACATCACTACAGATTCCCAGTCAGGTAAGATGAGCTTCTCTAGACCAAAAGCAACACAATATACCAGCCAGTAAGAAAAGCTCATTCTAAATAAAATCTTCTCTGTTTCTTCCATATTATCTTTTGGTTGCTTACCGTCCCAAAGCATTACCAAACCCAGAATACAAGCACAAAAAGAGACTGCAACCACAAATTCATGACACAAAAAACTCATCGAATGCATTTGCCTCGATCCCAATACTTTTGCAATTGAGATTAAGTCTAAAGGAATATTCCTTCTAGTTACACAAAATATTTACAAACTGCAATAAGCAACCACATTAATGTTACAAACTGCAAATATTTGATTACAGTTTACTAAACTAAATATTTTTAATAAAAACTAAGTTAAAGATTTTATAAAAGTCATAGCAAAGCAGATTGAATTGATATTAATTTGCAGTCAGATATAGCAATTCTAAATCAGTTGCAAACAAATTTATTACTTATTGCCTGCTCCCATAAGCAGTTTGTAAATCAAATAGAATTACTATTAGGACTTACGTATGAAAACGAAAAATCAAGTATTTGGGGAAGGGTGCAAGGGTGTGTGAGTGAAGGGGTGTATCTATCCAAAACCCCTACACCCAGCTTCAACAGATTATCTTTGTGCGTCAGTCCTGACTATATAGCAATTTGTGCTGGGAGTGGGGATTAGAAATATTGTGTTTGAGCGCAACGTAGGAGTAAAAGTAAAGTTTGATTCAATTTAAAAATGGAATATCGGTATAAAAAGTTGTTAATACTGAAAAATATTAGGGAATTATCTTAAGTAAGGCAATTCACACTGATAACGGTGTGTATCAGTGTGCTTCAGATTGCCAAATTTACTGAGATGACCCAACCATGCGATCGCTATGAAAATTGCACACAAACTAGTTGGAAGTTTTATTGGTGTTTCCTTATTGACTGGCGTAGTTGGCGCGGTTGCCGTCGTCCAAAGTCAAAAAATTGCTGAAACTCTGGCGATCGCAGAAGCAGAAAACGTTGCTCAACTGATTGCTAGTTCTATCAATTACTATAGTCACAACAATAGAGAGTCCATTGCCCAAGAGCATTTAGGCAAACTGCAAGAATATATTATGCAGTTGCACAAATTACAAAACCGCGACATTGAGGTAATCAATCGGCAAAAGTTGATTTTGGCAGATGCCGTTCCTGAAGATATAGGAACCATTCTCGAACACGACCAAGAGAATGAAACTCAGCAAACTATGCAAGATGGAAAACCAAGAATATTTATAGAGAAGAGTGAAGATTATCCTCAAGGTATTAACCTCATTGTCGTACCACTAAAAACAGCGCAAAATCAAGTTAATGGTGCTGTTATTTTAGAGTGGTCATCGTTGTACAAAGAGGCACTAACCCAAGCTAGACCCACCATGATTGTGATTTTCATGACCAGTCTAGGCTGTGTGCTTCTAGCACTATTTGTAGGGTTGCAGATTTCCACTAGCATTGCCAGACCGTTAAAAGCAGTCACAGAGGTGGCATTGCAAGTTACACAAGCATCTAACTTTGATCTGCAAGTCCCAGTCACTACTAATGATGAAACAGGTACTCTAGCAACTGCTTTCAATAATCTCATTCAACGAGTCAAAGCACTTTTGAATGAAAAAGAGCAATATACATCTCAACTACAACAAGCTAAAGAAGACGCAATAGTAGCCAACCATGCTAAAAGCGAATTTCTCGCCAACATGAACCACGAACTCCGCACCCCGCTTAACGGGATTTTGGGATATGTTCAGATTCTTCAACGCGAGCCAGATACCACTCCCAAACAACATAAGGGATTAAACGTAATTCATCAATGTGGTTCTCACCTGCTGACGCTAATTAATGATATTCTCGACCTCTCCAAATTAGAAGTGCAGAAGATGGATCTTTATCCCCAAGATTTCCATCTAGCAAACTTCCTCACCACTACCGTAGAAATCTGCCGTATCAAAGCTGAACAAAAGGGTATCGTTTTCGATTATCGGCCGAGTGCTAATTTACCTACCGCAGTTCATGCCGATGATAAACGCCTACGCCAGGTTTTACTCAACCTTCTGAGTAATGCAGTAAAGTTTACCGACTTTGGTAATGTGACATTTACGGTGGAAGTAGTTGAAACAGGTGATCATCCATCGAATACAATTCGCTTCCGGGTGGAAGATACAGGTATTGGCATTCCATCGGATAAATTGCACATCATATTTTTACCTTTTGAGCAAGCAGGCAAGCGCGATCGCAATAGTGAAGGTACGGGATTAGGACTAGCCATCAGTCAGCAAATTGTACAGATGATGGGCAGTAATATCCAAGTTAACAGCACCCTTGGTAAAGGCAGCACTTTTTGCTTTGAAGTAAATTTGCCCATAGCTGCCGATTGGCTGACCCAGACTGCGACTGTCAATCAAAAAATCATCGGCTACCAAGGCGAACGACGCAAAATTTTAGTAATTGACGATCGCGTAGAAAACCGGGCTGTAATTGTCGGAATGCTGCAACCTCTGGGCTTCAAACTAACGGAGGCTGAGGATGGACAATTAGGATTAGATACAGCCCTCCAGCTGCGCCCCGACTTGATTATCACTGATGTCATCATGTCCAAAATGAATGGACTGGAAATGACACGTCGCCTGCGTCAATTACCAGATTTTGCCCACACGCCAATTATTGCCTCTCCAGCCAGCTTGTCTCAGGTAGATATGCAGCAAGCAATGGATGCAGGCTGCAATAGCTTTTTCCCCAAGCCAATTGAGTTCAACGGATTATTAGGCGAATTACAACGCCACCTCCAATTGCAGTGGATTTATGAAACAACAGCAGAATTTGAACCATCCTTGCTTGTTTCTCATGCAGCAGAATTGGTAATGCCACCATCAGAAGAACTGACAGCCCTTTATCAAGCCGCCCAGGATGGTTTCATGGCTGACATCCAGCAAGAGGCTAATCGCTTGAAGCAGCTAAATTCCGAATACACTACCTTTGCGAACAAACTACTGGAATTGAGCCAAAGCTTTGATGACGAAGCAATTCTCAATTTGCTCAAACCCCATATCTAACGTTTTGATTTATTAGCTGACTCACAGATTCAGGAGTTTACCAATGTCCGTTGAAACCGCAATCCCAGCCGCCACAGTTTTAGTAGTGGATGATAACCCAACCAATATTCAAGTTTTATTTGATGTTCTGACTGAAATAGGTTATCGAGTAGCGATCGCAAAAAGTGGAGAAGCCGCCCTGCAACGTCTCCAGTCCTATCATCCTGATATCATCTTGCTGGATGTGATGATGCCAGGGATTGACGGTTTTGAAACCTGTCAACGGTTAAAAGCAAACTCCGCTACCCGCGACATTCCCGTAATTTTTATGACTGCCCTCTCTGATTCATTAGATAAAGTCAAAGGGTTGAGCCTGGGTGCTGTAGATTACATTACTAAGCCAATTCAACACGAAGAAGCACTGGCGCGGATTCAGGTACATCTGCAACTCTACCATTCTCAAAAAGCACTTGCAAAACGCACTACCGAACTCTCTCAAGCTTTAGAAAACCTGAAACAAGCACAGGTGCATTTAGTCCAGAGCGAAAAAATGTCATCCCTCGGTCAAATGATGGCAGGTATCGCACACGAAATTAACAATCCCATGAATTTCATTTCTGGCAACCTCGCACCTGCTAAAGAATACATCCAGGATTTGATGAAATTTCTTGAGTTGTACCTAGAATGTCATCCTCAACCTCATCCAAAAATTGCCGCTTGGATGAAACAGGTAGATATAGCATATCTGAAAGAAGATTTACCAAAACTCGTCAATTCTTTAGAAATAGGTAGCGATCGCATCCGCCAACTCGTGCTTTCTTTGCGCAACTTCTCCCGCCTAGATGAAACAGAATTCAGGGCAGTTGATATCCACGAAGGTATCGAAAGTACCTTACTAATTTTGCAACACCGCCTGAAAGCCAGCCCTGAATATCCAGCAATTCAAGTCATCAGAGACTATGGACAGTTGCCATTGGTGGAATGTTACGCCAGCCAACTCAACCAAGTACTGATGAATATTCTCAGCAATGCGATCGATGCTTTAGAATCAAGCTGGGAAAATCGGGAACAAACTAGTACAGTCAATCCCACAATTACCATTCGCACCTCCCACAGCCAGGACAACTGGGTGAGTATTTCCATAGCCGACAATGGCACTGGAATACCTGAAGCAGTCCATTGTCAGCTTTTCGATCCCTTCTTTACCACCAAACCCATTGGCAAAGGTACTGGACTGGGGCTATCTATCAGTTATGAAATCATCACTAAAAAACATAACGGCAAGATTGATTGTTATTCCCATCCTGGCCAAGGAACAGAATTTGTCGTGCAGATTCCGGTGCAGATAGAATGAAGTGCTGATCCTATTTCACCCTATAAATGATCCAAATAATTTTTCCTCTGCTCCCCTGCACAAGAGCGGTCTATTTGCATCAAACTTAAAGTGAAATGGTATGCCCCTAGTCTCTTTCCTAAAAGTTACTACTTACTTGATTGACAACAGACATACTTTGAATTCGCCATTTACCTGCTTGCCGAATCAAATCATAACGAACGCGCAAACTTTCATCAGTAGGCTTTTTCCTCTGACCATTTTCATAAATTTGAGTGGCTTCCTTGACAGTAGCTAATACTGCTGCACGATTAGGGTCTAGGTCATTTTTACTGACAAATTCTATTTTGACGCTGTGGTCATACTTGCGATAGCGATTATCAGCCTTATCTTGCTGTACCCTTGATTGCCATAAAGATAAAGCTGAACCAGTTAAAATTTTCGATAAACTCTCAATATCATGGTTTGGCCCGAAAGCTGCTGCTTTGGTAGACAGCCAAGTGCGAATGACTTCTTCGGCTGTGGTAGTGTTTAGCGGGCCATCAGGTGGTAGTAACTCGCTGTTGCTATCAGGAATTTCTATTGGTGGTTGATTGAGTTGCACCGCTAACGGTTGACCTTCCACAGTTAGATTTGGGGAAAATACATTTTTTAACCAACCAAAGGTGGTAGAAACAAACACCCAGAGAACTAATATACCTGCCAATGAGGCAAATACTAGCCAAACTAGCCGCGTTTTCTTATCTAGGCTGCTTACCGTCCGGCGTTGCCGAGTCCGGCGATCGCGATTATGATCTAAGCCAACTTCTCTGTTTACAGGTTGACTAGGTTTGCGCCGTCTACGTTTCTTTGTAGGACGAGGCGGCGCAGTTACCTGAGTGTGGCCATTCAGATGATGATTATTGGTTTTTTCCGGCCGTTCTGCGGTAGATGGCATAGGTATTTCTGGCGGTTGGGTATGATTAGCCGCGACTGGTGTAGGCGGTGTATTCCACCTTGGTTGTGACGAGTTAGAATACTCAGTCCTTTTGTAGGGTTGTGGTTCTGGCAAATCTAAATCAGGCATTTTGGCATGATTTTGGCGAGAAACCCCAGGAGAATGGTTGTAAGAACGCTGATTATTTGGCTGTGGCGCGGAGGAAAAAGGTTGACGATTAATTACATTCCACTCATTGGTAGTTTCTGCGTCGGTGGGGAGTGCTTCTAGATATGCTTGCACTTGGGAACTGGCAAAGTAATCTTTGAGTAATGCTTGCTGTCGTGACAAGTCCCGAAAATGCGGAAACACTTCATGCTGTAACCACTGTTCGCCATACAGACAAAGCCCCGGTAATAAATCAGGCGAGTCTTGCGATTTTTCTCGAATAAAAGCTAGAGCTTCATACTCTTGGCTTAATTCTAAGACGCGGGTGGCTTCTTCAGTTTGTCCTAAAAGTAGCGCACAGAGTGACTGTTCTAGATGGACATCCTGACGCTTACCTAGGTGCATCAGCATTTGCCTAGCCTGACGAATTAAAGCTGGTTGACGCTGGGCAAATCCTCTGGCAATCAAAGCATAAACTGCTAAGTAAGTGGCTACAGCAGATGGACGCTTGCTTTCAGCTTCAAATAACTTGTGCTGTTCGGCAACCGTTAAATAGTTGCGTATTTGCTGGATGAATCGCAGAAAGTCATCTATACTTAAACCTGATAGATCGTTGTTTGTGCCATCAATCCCGCCGCGATCGTCCAGGATGCTCTGCAACAATTCCAACCCTTGGCGACGCTCCCCAGTTTTTTCTAAAGGTAACTCTAGTAATTCTAAAATCCGATAAGGACGTAATTTATATAAATCAGCTTGAATTTCCGCCTGCACGCTAGAAAATATCCCTTCACTAGCCAGCATATCTAGACCAGATTCTAGGGAAATTGCCGCATTTTCGTAGTAACCTTGTTGCCACTGTTCCCGCCCTAATTCTAGGCAAGCCAAAGCAACCGTCAGCACAATATCTGGATGGTCACTACTTTCGAGAAAGTCATCATCAGGCTGATGATTGCTAAATTTTGCAGAGGCGACACCTTGATGATTGGCTAGGTATGTACGACCTAACTTCAGAACCAGCTCGTATTCTCCTAGCTCTTGTAGGACTAATAACGCACCAACTAATTCCTGTTGGGGAATATCAATACTCAGACCTTGACTATCAAGGTCAACATTAACCTCTGTGCGTTTTCCTGTTGTGACTGCACCAGTAGCAGTACCATCAGGGTCATAGGCATGGGCCAAATAAAGCTGATCATAACTGCTACGTTCTTTAGGATTTGATAAAACCACGTAAGCTGTTTCTATAAGTTGTTTACGAGAAGAAATTGCTGCTTGAGAATACTCCCGTCGCGGCAACTGCACAATGCGATCGCTATATGCTTGCCGCAACTGTTCCTCACTTGCCGCTAACGGTAGTCCTAAAATTCGGTAGTAATCTAGCGGAATTCGCACAGCCTACTTCCCCTGCACCGTGATCAACATAATCCACCTAGAGCATTCCAGGCATGTAAAACCGTGCCATAATATTACGGTGAATAATACCGTGCCGGACTTACACTATCAGTGTATATTGCAACAATTAACTTTGTTACTTGTCAAAATGTGTGTCATATTTTAGTCCTAATATTTTGAATTCGCCTAGGAAACAGCGATACATTGTCTTAATTCTTAGTATTCCTTTTTATATAACTTTTCCCAATCTATGACATCTAAAGCATACATACCATTAATAACAGTGTGTATCCTTTAATCATCATGGTATCTGATTGATGTGCTTTCAGTAAATTTCTTTGTGATGTATTGAAAGCAAAATTTTTTCAACGGTAGATGTTAATAAAACAGGCAAAAATACTATCATGATGAAGTTTTAATTACAACTATCTAGGTATAGGAATCTGGATTGATGACGGCAAATACTTGTGTAGGCAGGGAAAAAGGTACAGCAAATAAAACAGATAGAAATGTACTGATTTTTTTCCCAAAATCATATACAAGCCTTATAGATAGATAGTGACAGCAATTTTCATCCCAATGAGGTAAATTCATCTATCCTCTAGCCTTAACTCATCTTCATGCAAGGCTGAGAAACTGGCTTCATCTAGTCTGTCTTTGTGAGGCAATTTTCTCTAAATTGTTCATGGATATGCAGAAACCAAGCTATCCTGATTGATAGCCTATGTACAGGAGCTGGGAGTGAACAAACATCAGAGGGCAGTATGAGAGGTCATTGATTGCATTTAGGGTGTGTAAATCTCAGTTAGCGGTTGAAAAAGTTCAAAATTTACCTACTAATTCCCTCTATTCCCAATACACCTGTTTTAGCGTCTAAAATTTTTAGTTCTGGTCTTCAGCACAACCTAGCTTAGACAAAGCAGATGATTTGTCAAAAAGCGGCCTATTTAACATGGTAAATTTCAGTTTTACAACAGGGATACTAAAAAAATAATGGTTCAAGAACGGACGTTACCTAAATTTGATACTGCCAGCGTTCAAATCACCAAAGAAGAAGGCTTAATGCTTTACGAAGACATGGTATTAGGACGCTTTTTTGAAGATAAATGCGCTGAAATGTACTATAGGGGCAAAATGTTCGGTTTTGTCCATCTATATAACGGTCAAGAAGCCGTTTCAACTGGCGTTATCAGGGCAATGCGTCCGGGAGAAGATTTCGTTAGCAGTACCTACCGCGACCACGTTCATGCCCTGAGTGCGGGAGTTCCAGCCAGAGAAGTTATGGCTGAATTATTTGGCAAAGAGACAGGTTGCAGCAAAGGACGCGGCGGTTCTATGCATATGTTCTCTGCGGAACATGGCTTGTTAGGTGGCTATGCGTTTGTCGCAGAAGGCATTCCTGTAGCGGCTGGTGCAGCTTTTCAAAGTAAATATCGCCGTGAAGTTTTAGGCGACCCCAAAGCCGACCAAGTAACAGCCTGCTTCTTTGGTGATGGTGCTGCTAACAACGGTCAGTTTTTTGAAACCTTGAATATGGCAGCTTTATGGAAACTGCCAATTATTTTTGTGGTAGAAAATAATAAATGGGCAATTGGGATGGCTCATGAACGGGCGACTTCCCAGCCGGAGATTTACAAAAAAGCCAGCGTATTTAACATGGTTGGTGTAGAAGTAGACGGAATGGACGTACTAGCAGTCCGGTCTGTAGCACAAGAAGCCGTCGCCCGCGCCCGTGCTGGAGAAGGCCCAACCTTAATTGAAGCTCTCACCTACCGCTTCCGTGGTCATTCTTTAGCAGACCCAGATGAATTGCGTAGCAAAGCCGAGAAAGAATTTTGGTTCTCTCGTGACCCAATTAAGAAGTTGGCTGCTTATATGGTGGAACATAATTTGACCAGTGAGGAAGAACTAAAAGCAATTGACAAAAAGATTCAGGACTTGATTGACGAAGCCGTAAAATTTGCCGAAAGCAGCCCTGAACCAGACCCCAGCGAGTTGTACCGCTTCATCTTTGCAGAAGACGAGTAAATCATATTGGGGAGTAGGGGTTAGGAGCTAGGGACTAGAGAGTAGAGATTAATAACATCTTTTTAGTCCCTCTAACCTCTAACCCCTAACCTCTAACCTCTAACCTCTAACCTCTAGCCCTTAACCTCTAGCCTCTGAGGAATAAAACCGTGTATACCGTTACACTTAAACAAGAGCAATACAAAACTTACATCCTTTCTGAACAAACCTCTGGTTCTGAATTAGAAGTTGTCCCAGAACGCGGTGGTATCATCATTGGTTGGCGCGTTCAAGGTCAGGAAATTTTTTATTTGGATAGAGAGCGTTTTGCTAACCCTGATTTGAGTGTCAGGGGTGGAGTGCCAATATTATTTCCTATCTGTGGCAACTTACCAGATAATTCCTACAATTACAACGAAAAGCAATATACTCTCAAACAGCATGGCTTTGCCCGTGATTTGCCGTGGGAACTTGAGGAAGTATCTGAGAACAATAAGACTTATCTCAAAATCTATCTTGTCAGCAACGAGCAAACAAAAGCCGTATATCCCTTTGATTTTCATTTAAGTTTCAGTTACAAAATCAACGGCAATACTCTAGAAATTCAGCAACATCTGCATAACTCTTCTACAACATCAATGCCCTTTTCTAGTGGGTTTCATCCTTACTTCCTCACACAGGATAAAACCCAACTAGAGTTTGCCATTCCTGCTGGGGAGTATCAAGACCAGAGAACTAAGGAAATTAAATTCTTCAACGGTAATTTTGATTTCAATGTAGATGAAATTGATGTTGCCTTTAAGCAGCTAACTGGTAAATCGGCTACAGTCACAGACAATAGCCGTAAATTAAAATTGACCATTAATTATGGCGATGACTATCCCATCGTGGTATTTTGGACGCTCAAAGGCAAAGACTTTTATTGTCTAGAACCTTGGAGCGCACCGCGCAACTCTCTAAACACAGGCGAAAACCTGACTGTGTTAGAGCCAGGGGACAGCTATCAAGCATCTATTAGATTGACAGCAAATTTTTTCTAGAAACCACTTTACAAATCTATAGATGTTCGTGCTATGATGGCAAAGTTGCGAACGAAGCGCAAGGGTCGCTAACTCAACGGTAGAGTACTCGGCTTTTAACCGATTAGTTCCGGGTTCGAATCCCGGGCGACCCATATAAAAACAAAAGAACTCGCTGAAGCTTTGGACATAAAGTAGCAGCGAGTTTAATTTTTAAGAGAAGAATTGCAAATGCGTAGAACTCAGGATTTAGGTAACGTGAGTTCGACGGGTTAAAAAACCTCACTTCCATTCCTCTCCTCCACGGTGGGAGAGGCTTTGAAAGCTTAATTTTCGTTCGTAATTAAGGATATTTAAGCCCCTCTCCGCATCGGAGCGAAAAGTCTGAGAGGAGGCTTCCTCTGTAGAGGCTTTGGGGCTTGCCGAAGGTAACAGAACTTTTCAAGACAGAGGGGTTGGGGAGAGGTTCATCGAACTCACATTATTTTTAATTCACATCAGGCGTAACCCATTAACCCCATAACCTTACTTTGCGTATAAGTCCTGGAGCGATCGCACTTGTCAGTTATGCAATAGAGAATCAAAATCCGATCTGTTTTGATATCAACGAGGTGAAGCGGTATTGCAATTCCCTTAACCTCTTACGAATCATGGATGTATTTGGTTGTTTCATGTGCTGTGCATTACCCTAATTTATTCGTATATTTTTACTTGCTAAGTACTCATATTGCTGAAATACCTATATTATCTAGAACCTAAATAGTATACATAAGACTTAAGTATGGTATTTGAATAAATCATAACCATAAATCGATAAAACGCTGTATGCGCCTCTGGTAAGACTTTGGAGAACTCTCGTTTAGGGTAAAAACTTAGGTTAATGAGTTTCTTAACTGGAATAAGTTTATACAATTGTTACAATCAAGCTTTTAGTATGCTAAAACATTGACATTAACAGTTTGAATATGTAGATTTAAGGCTAGCTGCTTTACTTTAGTCACAACGTGCTTCCTAAATAATACTGAAATACTTCATCACGTTGGACGATATTAAGTAGATTCTAACCGTATTAAGTCGGTAGTTCTGCTTTTTATGAGTAAAGAAATAAAGCTCTGACTAATTGTGATCACTCTGTGATCAAAGGAAAACCGTGATTCTGCGGAAAATGTTAGCAACAGGAGAAGCTTAATATGGCTAATTCACCATCAGGAAGACTGTGGGCTATTCAGGATAATGGAATTTGGACGCGTTGGGCACCAGAGTATAGTCGATGGGATATCTATAGTGAACCCCGTTTAGCAATTGCGGCTGACCCAACCACATCAAGTGCGAGTTACTACATTGATAGCGATGGCAGCGTTCACTGGCGTGATGTAGATAATAATGTCAACAAAAACTTGCCTGGGATCAAGGCTAAAGCCATCAGCGTAGGTGGTAATAACAGACTGTGGGCTATTCAGGACAATGGAATTTGGGCGCGTTGGGCGCCAGAGCATAGTCGGTGGGATATCTATAGTGAAACTCGCTTAGGAATTGCTGCTGACCCAACCACACCAAGTGCCTGCTACTACATTGATACGGATGGCAGCGTTCACTGGCGTGATGTAGATAATAATGTCAATAAAAACTTGCCTGGGATCAAGGCTAAGGCCATCAGCGTAGGTGGTGATAACAGACTGTGGGCTATCCAGGACAATGGAATTTGGGCGCGTTGGGCGCCAGAGTATAGCCGGTGGGATATCTATAGTGAACCCCGTTTAGCAATTGCGGCTGACCCAACCACATCAAGTGCGAGTTACTACATTGATACAGATGGCAGCGTTCACTGGCGTGATGTAGATAATAATGTCAATAAAAACTTGCCTGGGATCAAGGCTAAGGCTATCAGCGTAGGCGGGGCAGCTAAGTAACTGGTATTAACCAAACTAGTGGTTTGCTAAAATCTTTTTAACAGTTGGGGAAAGGGAAAAGGTTTTTCCTTTCCCTTTGTTTATATAGGAATCCGATTTGATTACTGAACATATCTGTGTAGCCAGGCAATAGGCAATAGCGTCTAAGGCAGATAACAATGTACTGATTTTTTTAACAGTTATCAGTTAACAGTTATCAGTAAAGAATGAGGTGTTTATATGAAGGTGAAACACCATAGCAATTGGTGGTAGGTGTTGGTGGCTGGTTTAAATCCCCCACCATACGCCGTGATCACTGTTTACTGTTCACTGTTTACTGTTCACTGTTCACTGTTCACTGTTTTAAATCAAATACTAGTCCTATATGATTCTGTTTATAACAATCTTTAAAGCTTTTGAATGACTAAAAACCCAACTCTCTAGCAATAATTGCCACAGGCAAGAACAGGGATCATTTTTACAGAAACTGGTAGTTTGAGCGATCGCTTGTCTCAATAGTTAGGAGTGGATTAATTACCTACCTGGAATACCACACTACTAAAGCAAATAACTGTAACGTAGCATACTTGACAGTAGTCTCAGTCAAGCATAAGGCATCTTGATGAGAGATGGCGTAAACTTTTTCAACATAAACACCCGACTCTAGTTATAATTTCCTATAAGTTGAAAAAACTCTTAAGATTAGCGTAGCTTTTACGCTCGTCTCACACCGACTAGCTGACAACCACATTAGGAGGACTATCTATGGCGCTGGTACCAATGCGGCTGCTGTTGGATCACGCGGCTGAGAACGGTTACGGCATCCCAGCTTTTAACGTTAACAACCTGGAGCAAATTCAAGCAATCATGAAGGCGGCTGAAGAGACAGATAGCCCCGTCATTTTGCAAGCTTCTCGTGGCGCTCGTAACTATGCAGGTGAAAACTTCCTGCGCCACCTGATTTTGGCTGCGGTAGAGACCTATCCTCACATTCCCATTGTGATGCACCAAGATCATGGTAATGCTCCTTCTACCTGCTACTCAGCTATCAAGAACAACTTCACCAGCGTAATGATGGATGGTTCCTTGGAAGCTGATGCTAAAACCCCTGCCAGCTTCGAGTACAACGTTAATGTTACCCGCGAAGTTGTAAATGTAGCTCATGCTTTGGGCGTAAGTGTAGAAGGTGAACTTGGTTGCTTGGGTTCTCTGGAAACCGGCGCGGGTGAAGCTGAAGATGGACACGGTTTTGAAGGTACTCTCGACCACTCCCAATTGCTAACTGACCCCGATGAAGCTGTTAGCTTTGTAGAAGCAACCCAAGTAGATGCTTTGGCTGTAGCTATCGGTACAAGCCACGGTGCTTACAAGTTTACTCGCAAACCTACTGGCGAAATTTTGGCTATCAGCCGTATTGAAGAAATTCACCGTCGTCTACCTAACACCCACTTGGTAATGCACGGTTCTTCTTCCGTACCTGAAGATTTAATCGCTTTGATTAACGAGTACGGCGGTGCAATTCCTGAAACCTACGGCGTACCTGTAGAAGAAATTCAAAAAGGTATCAAGAGTGGTGTTCGTAAAGTTAACATCGACACCGACAACCGTTTGGCTATTACCGCAGCTGTGCGCGAAGCTTTAGCAAAAAATCCTAAGGAATTTGACCCCCGTCACTTCCTCAAGCCTTCTATCAAATATATGCAGAAGGTTTGTGCTGAACGCTATCAACAATTTGGTACTGCTGGTAATGCTAGCAAGATTAAGCAAGTTACTTTAGAAGATTTTGCTGCTAAGTATGCTAAAGGTGAATTGAACGCTGTCACCAAGGCTGCTGCTAAAGTTTAATTTAGCTAAAGATTTATAGGGAACACAGTAGTGTTTCCTTTAACTGAGGGTTTTAATATTAAAAATAAACCGGGAAACATTAAAGTTTCTCGGTTTTTTATTTGAAATCTGGACTTATGCACAGGTTATAGAAAAACGAACCGCATAGACGCGCCAGCGGCTTCCCCCAGGGTAGGACACTAAGGACACTAAGGAATAAGAGTTGAGAAAGTTGTTACTTAAGTCCTAATACATTTGCTCAAGCAAGGTCTTTTCAACTTCTTCTGATATTTCTGTAACTGTTGAGTCAAATACAATTACGTGGCTGGCTGTGGGTAATAATCGCTGAAGAATTTGCCTGTAAGCATCTGCATCATGGCGACGATGAAACCTTGCGACTACCATCCGTTGCATATTGGGTAGTTGGCGAATAATACACCAAGGATGACTATTTGATTTTGACTTTGAGGTTGGTATCATAGGTAAATACTTTCCCACTTTGTGGGATGTGTTAGGAATAGCGATCGCTCTGTATGTTTTCCAGGCAAGACGAGCGATCGCTTTTGATGTGTTTACTTCAAAAATCGAGATTTCGATTTTTGAGGTTAAAACTATTAAAAATCGAAATCTCGATACTGTCAAGTCAGGATGATGTGTGTTTAAATTGCGAATTAAAGAACTTGCTGCGGCGCGAGGTTGGACACTCAAGGAAGTATCTGAGCGTTCTGGACTTCCCTACAGCACTGTTGCAACTTACGCAAACTCACCTGGAATGTCAATGGTTAATTTAATGTCTGTGCTAAAGCTGGCGCGTGTCTTTGGCGTGTCGATTGAAGATTTGATAGAAGTGGTGGAAGAGTAGGCAAGTATATTATGTGCTTATATAACTAATTAACCAAATAAATTAGTAACAGTTATTCAATAGAATAATCATTAAACATTTTTTCCCAGTTATCATAATGTTGTAATAGTGTTTTATGTAGAGTAACAATATCAACATCTGAATCTAAAAATGGTTTTAATTCTGGATTAGAGCGTAGAGATAAACAGTCATCCTTACTAATATCCTTAATATAGCCACCATACTGAAGCCTCGCTTCTAGTTTAATATTTTCTGGATCTCTAGTTTCTAGATGAGCAAATACTTTATCTCTCCACACTTTATATTTTCTAATTTCATCTTTTCTGCCTTGTATTAGTTTTTTTAAAAAATCTCGCTTATCCTCTTTAATATGATCATAGTTAGTCAATTGTTTAAAAATATCTTCGAGGTTTTCCTCTAATTGGCTAATCGTACTTAGATAAGCAGTCACTCTTGCATAAAATCTAACGTGTAACTGTCTTAGTTGGTTGTCTACTGCTTCAAATTTACTAGAAAAGCAATCTGCTGTAGAAGAGCTATATTCTAGAATCTTTGTCCTTAGTTCAGAATAATTGGAAGTCTGATAATCACGTTTTTCTTCTTCATACAAATAATCTAAAACATCTAAAGCCATAATTATAGAAGCACTACTTGTGCCGAATTTATAAGCAATATTTCTCATTTCTTTATATTAAATGAATTAGCAACGACAAAAGTTATATTTTCATCTAAATGAAATTTAATTTTAGCCATGCTAGAGATGCTTTATTTTTTGTTGCAATAATGATGGACTTTGCTCTTGTAGTTGACGAGCAAATTCTTCATCAGCAGCAATTTGTTGCCAAATTTCCTCTTGATTATCGTGATAATAGGCTAAGGCTACATAAACATCAGCTAGGCTAATACTTGGATAATGATGAAGAATTTCATCGGGTGACATTCCCATTTGTTCGTGCCAGATCACAATATCTTGAACTCTAATGCGGTGTCCAGCAATTCTTGGTTTGCCTCCACATATACCAGGAGTCATTTCGATGTGTTCTTTAATAATAGGGATAAACATAATATTTTTTAGAATTAGAGTTATTTTATATCATTGTATTTTATGCAATACTGTTAACTATTTCTAAATATCCACGGCGATGTATGTTTACCACAAACCGCTATGTGTCTACGCATCCTTGCCTTAGCTAAAACGCCTCATTCTAAATATTTTTGGATAATTGCAATAGCAATGAATTATTGATGCTATTTTGGTGGTGCGCCAGGGTAAATGCAACGGGTAGCTTGCTCAATCTCAGACTCTCAACAAAGTTGATGGTGTTGCAGTGGTCGGAATAGTTATCGTTTCTCATAGTAAACAATTGGCTCTAGGTGTGCAGGAACTAGCTGCACAAATGGTTCAGGGCAAAGTTGCCATTGCGGTGGCGGCTGGTATTGAAGATGCAGAAAATCCACTCGGTACAGATGCGCTGAAGATTTATGAGGCGATCGCATCTGTATTCAGCGATGATGGTGTATTAGTGCTGATGGATCTTGGTAGCGCAGTCATGAATGCAGAAATGGCTGTGGAGTTCCTACCAGAAGAACACCAGAAACAAGTCTATCTCTGTGAAGCACCACTGGTAGAAGGTGCGATCGCCGCAGCCGTAGCAGCTGGCATAGGTAAGAACATCCAAGAGGTAATAGCAGAAGCTAGGGGAGCATTAAACGCCAAAGCTACACAATTAGGAGTTACTAATCTAACAGCAGAGAATAGTAATAATACACAACCAACAACGAGCGCAGCTTATCCTGCTAAAGAAATTCGGCTGACTGTTAGCAATCGCTTAGGTTTACACGCTCGTCCAGCAGCGCAATTTGTCGCTACCGCAGCTAAATTTCAATCTCGAATTCATGTGCAGAATTTAACGAGAAATTCCGCAGTTGTCCGGGGTGACAGTATTAACCAAGTCACAACTTTAGGCGTACGTCAAGGACACGAAGTTTTAATTACTGCAACTGGTGTTGATGCGGATGCAGCACTCACCACATTACAAACGTTATTTACTAATAACTTTGGTGAAGATAATACTGCTGTTGTGTCTCCACCAAAAATACAGCAACAAGCAACTCCGGCAACACATGGCGAACTTTCAGGAATTGCGGCTTCTCCGGGAGTTGCGATCGCACCTGTAATTCATTATCAACCTGCTCCGGTGACGGTAACAGAATACCACGTCAATGACCCGGAAGCAGAATGGCAACGTTTACAATTGGCGATTCATACAGCGCAACAAGAAATTCAGACGATTTTTTCGCAAGCATCTTTGCAAATAGGTGACACCGAAGCCGCAATTTTTGATGCTCACTTACTATTTTTAGAAGATCCAGTGTTGCTAGAAACTGTGCAGCAACGCATCATGGAACACCATCTGAATGCAGAAGCAGCTTGGCAAGCCGCAGTTGATGAAGTTGCAACTTCCTACCGTATCTTAGATGATGTCTATTTGCGAGAACGAGTCGAAGATGTGGTAGATGTGGGGCAAAGAGTGCTGCGACTTTTAGCCGGAAATACTGTTACTAGCTTGCATCTTACAGAACCAGCGATTTTAGTAGCAACAGACTTGACACCTTCAGATACAGCAGGATTAGATCCTAGTAAGGTACTCGGTATTTGTACAGTTTCGGGAAGTGCCACATCTCACAGTGCGATTATTGCGCGGACATTGGGAATTCCCGCCGTTTTGGGTGTTAATCCAGAAGTGTTGCGGTTGGAAGATGGTACGTTGATGGGGCTGGATGGTGAAAGCGGTAAAGCTTGGGTAGAACCTGAAGCAGATATTCTCGGTGCGTTAGAAGCTAAACGGGAAGCTTGGCAAACTGCCAAACAAGAAGCACTTGCCAAGGCGCATCAACCAGCAATTACCCGTGATGGAAAACAGATAAATGTCCTTGCAAATATTGGCAGCATTGCAGATGTACAAGCGGCTGTAGCTGGTGGTGCTGAAGGAGTGGGACTGCTGCGGACTGAGTTTTTGTATTTAGATAGAACTACAGATCCGACAGAAGATGAACAACTGACAGTTTATCAAGCGATCGCCCAAGTTTTAGATAACCGTCCGTTAATTATCCGCACTCTAGATGTCGGCGGAGACAAGCCATTACCTTATTTGCGAGTTGGTTTTCACGAAGCTAACCCCTTCCTAGGCTGGCGTGGTATTCGTTTCTGTTTAGATCATCCAGAATTGTTTAAAACTCAATTGCGGGCAATTTTACGCGCTAGTGCGGAACACAATATTAAAGTCATGTTCCCGATGATTGCCACTGTGACGGAAGTACGCACAGCTAAGGCGATATTAGGTGAAGTACAGACCGAACTGCGGCAAGCTGGCATTTCCTTCGATGAAAATATGCAAGTGGGTGTGATGATTGAAGTCCCCGCAGCTGTCGCCATAGCTGACCATTTAGCCACAGAAGTCAACTTTTTCAGTATCGGGACTAATGATTTGAGTCAGTATGTCATGGCAGGCGATCGCAATAACCCCAGAGTAGCTTATTTAGCCGATGCCCTACATCCTGCCGTGTTGCGAATGATCCAACGAACTGTCAAAGTAGCCCACGCCGCCGGAATTTGGGTAGGATTGTGTGGAGAACTAGCAGCAGACCCGACCGCCGCACCCATTTTATTAGGTTTGGGATTAGATGAATTGAGCGTCAATCCCCAAGCTATCGGGATAGTTAAACAGGCGATCGCAAAATTAACTGTAGCTCAAGCCGAGGCGATCGTCGCCACAGCCTTGCAATTAGATTCTGCAAATGACGTTAGAGCTTTAGTGCAATAAAAAAATTAAACAAAACTCCGCGCACCTTCGCGTTTACCTCAGCGATACTCTGCGTTTCAATTGTTGCTACTTGCTTAACTATTTTCCTGCTGTTCTAATAAAGCAATCAAATCAGAGATTGTAGAAAAATCAACAAATTCCTCACCCAATACTTCCAATTGTTCAGTAGATAATACTCTGATACGCTCAATAATCGACGAGTCTATCTCACCAAAACGCCGAGTTAATTGACGCATCAAAAACCGAAAGGCTTCTTGTTGTTTTCCTCTTTCTTCTCCCTTCTGTAAAATATCTTGATATATTACTGACTCTTGCATAACATCCTCGCTTAAAAATTGACGAATTAATCCTTTATCAAACTTCAAACCAGCTAAAATCTCTATGTAAGCTACAATATCTTGCCTAGTCTTTCTATCAGAAATTCTAGCAGCACTCTGGGCCACCTGCGATAGCAAGCGTTGAGGTGAAGTTGTGCGTGTTAATGGTGCTAAAGGTAATAATGCAGGGTTATCGAGAAATATTGCTGAGTCTTGCTCCCACATACGTAGAACTCGATAACGGTGGGTGGTTGTCTCATTTACATATTCTTCGGTAAAAGCGATCTCATTATTTGTCTCTTGCAAAAAAATTACGACTTGTGTAACAGGAACATTATATTGACGTATTAACCGCACCGAATAATCGAGCATCCTGAATGGAAGTGGAGGATTTGATATAGTACGGGTTTGAAATTCGATATGCAAAATTCGATTGGACGTTTGCAAAAATATCACAGAATCAGCACGGATTGGTTCTAAAGTTAATTCTGTTTTCAATACCTTAACTTGTGTCGGTTCTTCAGCAAGTAACCAATTCACAAATTCTGCTGGATATTTTTCAGCTAATATTTTACAAACATTGTCAAAGCTCATAATTTACACTACAGCAATTAATAAAACTTGCACTTCTTCTCCTGGTGAAATTAATGTTTGACCTACTGGTAAAACTGCTAAGGCGTTGGTTTGAGCTAAATTAATTAAATTGCCGGAACTGTGACTACCGCCAGCTTTGTGAAATTCGTAAACGCCGTTAACTAAATTTAAGTGTCCCCAAATGTAAGTTTCGCGTTTACCATTGGCGCGTAATTCATCATGCGATCGCACTTTTAAAAATCTTGGCTCCCAACCTTCAGCAAGTCCAGCTAATTTCTTAATTGTTGGTTGTACAAATCGCCAAAAAGTTACTAAAGCAGAAACAGGATTTCCTGGTAAACCAAAGTAAATTGCTGAGTTTTGATTAGGAAAATTCGCCACAGTTAAAGGTTTCCCAGGTGTCATTTCAACAGCACGAATATGAATTTTCGCTGCTAAAGCTTCTAAAATTTTTTCAACGTAATCATATTCACCAACAGAAACGCCACCAGAAGAAAGCACAATATCAGCATTAGCTATGGCGTAGGCAATTGTTTCTTGTAAAGCAACCGGATTATCTTTAACAATGCCTAATAATAAAGGTTCTGCTCCACTTTCTTTGACTAGAGTTGCCAGAGCATAATTATTTGAATCGACAATTTGGCCTGGTTTTAGTGGTGTATTTGGTGTAACTAATTCATCGCCAGTTGAAAAAATTACAACTCTTGGACGGCGGTAAACTTTAACTTGGGGACACTGGGCTGCTGCTAATATAGCAATTTCCGCCGCCTTTAATTTAATTCCTGTTGGTAAAAGTTGGCTTCCGGCTTGGTAGTAAGATGCTTTGCGTCTGACAAATTCTTGTGGTTTAGGTGCGGCTTGAATAAAAACGCGATTTTCCTCGCGGCTTGTCCTCTCCTGCATCACTACTGTATCTGCGCCTGCTGGAATTACCGCACCAGTAAAAATTCGCGCTGCTTGTCCAGGTTGAATTGTGATTTTAGGTTGATATCCTGCTGGAATTTCCTCAACAATTTCTAAGATAGTTGGTTGTTCAGCATTAGCTTGCTGTACATCTTCATAACGCACTGCATAGCCATCCATTGCGGAGTTATCCCAATGAGGAAAATCTAGCTGGCTGCTGATAGGGTTTGCCAGAATGCGATCGCTTGCTGCCAATAAATCTACAATTTCTATATCCTGCTGATCATCTAACGGTTGCACCAAATTTAAAATAATTACTTCTGCATCGCTAACTGGCAACATAACGAAAGACTCCGGTACTGCACCTGCAAAATATCACCTTAATATTAAAAGCAGAAGCATAGATTATTTACCAACCTCTAAATAAAAATACCTATTGATATGACTATCGAAAGGATTCCGCAAAAACACTATCCCAAAGCTGAGATTTGGCGGCGCGGTTTGGCTTTGGGGCTGGATTTCTTGGGTGCTTGGTTAGTCAGTTCGCTATTTGGTAGTAATAGCCTTGGTATTCAATTAGTTCAAATTTTAGTTTTTATCTTTTGTTGGCTGATTTTCCGGGTAGTAGTGGTATTTAACAATCAAGGGCAAAGTTTAGGACGCTGGGCTTTTGATTTGAAAATCTTAGAAGTGGAAAATGGGCAAGTAGTGGGGAGAATTCCCCAGTTGCTGGCACTGGTGAAACGAGAAGCTATAATTGGCTTTGGTGCTTTGTTGGTGTCGATCGCCATCGGCAACATTAGAGCTAATCCCACTGCTATACTGCTATTACTTCCTCTGGCAATAGACTGCGGTGCAGCTTTCTCTGATACCCAGTTACGGCAGGCTTTGCATGACCGTTACGCTAGAACTTTTATAGTTTCGTCGCGTCGGGGCTACTCGCTCGATATAAAAATCAAGCGTCTAGTTGATACTTTGCAACGAAATGTGCGAAGATAGTCATTTGTGTAAATTTCTCTTCAGGCTTTACTGTTTGTAAGATTATGGCTAAGAGTAAAGGTGTCCGCATAATAGTGACACTAGAATGTACTGAGTGTCGTAGCAACCCTGACAAGCGTTCTCCTGGCGTGTCACGGTATACCACCATGAAAAACCGTCGTAATACGACTAACCGCTTAGAACTGAACAAGTTCTGTACCCACTGCAACAAACATACCGTTCACAAGGAAATCAAGTAAAGATGAGTTATTATCGTCGTCGTCTGTCTCCGATTAAGCCAGGAGAGCCAATCGATTACAAAGATGTTGATTTATTGCGTAAGTTCATTACCGAACGAGGCAAAATTTTACCTCGCCGGATTACTGGGCTGACTTGTCAGCAACAGCGAGACTTAACATTAGCAATTAAACGGGCGCGGATTGTAGCATTGTTGCCATTCATCAACGCAGAAGGCTAAATCAATTTTAAATTTAGGATTTTAGATTTTGGATTAACAGGAAAATGGCTTTCTGAGTCCAAAATCTCTAATCTGAATAATTAAAGTGTAAAATTGGTTCCTACATAAAAATTTTAGGATGTAAGACTTCATACTGAAATCCAAAATCCTTCTTGGAAAGTTTGCTCAAGTCGAGCCAGCACGTTGCGGTGAACCACTTGCGGTGGACGGGTTTCCCGACATAAGCTGCATTGATGTTAGCGCAGCGACAGCGAGGCAGGAGCGTCACCCGAAGGGAAGTCCCTCCGTTGTAGCGACTGGCGTGGAAAACCCGCCCAGGCAACTTTCCGCAAAATCTAAAATCTAAAATCTAAAATTAAAAGAGTGCGAGAGTAGTGGAGAAGGGGACGCTAGTTGAATTTAGGGTTCAAGGCGATCGCCGTCTGGGTGTCGTTGATCGTCCAGATGGGAAGACCCGTTGGTTTGTGGTAGATGAACGCGGTCAATCCCACAGCCTCGCGCCGAGACAATTTACTTATACAGTTAACGGACAAACCTACAAGTCCTCTGACATTCCTAAATTTCTGGAGGAAGTCAAGCCATATTTAGACCCATCTAGTTTAGAAGTGGCTTGGGAATTACTGGTGGAGGACGGAGAAGCAGTTACACCATCGCAAATGGCGAATCTGCTGTTTTCCGAATCAGAACCAGCCCCTTGTTATGCAGCACATTGCTTGTTATCAGATGACAAACTCTACTTCAAGCAAAAAGGTGATGCCTATGAACCGCGCACAACGGCGCAGGTAGCAGAGCGCAAACACCAAATAGAAGTAGAAACCCTCAAAGCGAAAGGACAGCAAGAATTTTTAGTGCGCGTAGAACAGGCACTCAAAGGTGAGGCTGTAGAGTGGCAACGGCACGATCGCCACCGTCTAGAAGCATTAGAAAAATACGCAGCTTTAATGGCCGATATTGTGCGGGAGGGAGTAAAATATGATGCCCTAGCTAGGGCATATCCTCCTCCAGCACCAGTCTTAGAAACGATGAATATGCTGGGGCGGCCTGCAACCCCCCAAGGAGCTTTTCAATTATTAGTAGACCTGGGCTGGTGGAGTCCATATGAAAACTTGTTCCTGCGTCGTTCGTCAATTCCAGTTCAGTTTCCTAGCAAGGTATTAGAAGTGGCGCAACAGCGTTTGGATTCTCCAACCACAGATTTGGATGCAAATCGCCTGGATTTGACCAATCTGAAGGTTTACACAATTGATGATGAAAGTACGACTGAGATAGATGATGGTCTGAGTTGGGAATCATTACCCGATGGTAGAGAAAGATTATGGGTACATATTGCTGACCCCACACGCTGGTTAGAGCCAGAAGATGACCTAGATTTAGAAGCTAGAAAGCGAGGCAGTACAGTTTATTTGCCCACAGGTATGGTTCCGATGTTCCCGGAAATATTGGCGACTGGGCCAATGAGTCTGGTACAGGGAAGAATTTGTTGCGCCCTGAGCTTTGGCATTATTTTAGATGGCAATGGAGCAGTAGAAGATTACAGCATTCATGCCAGTTTGATTAAACCGACATATCGCCTCACCTACGAAGATGTCGATGAGATGCTGGAATTAGGAGTGCAAGCAGAGCCAGAAATTGCAGCGATCGCTACTTGGGCAAAAAAGCGTAAGTCTTGGCGTTACAATCAAGGAGCCATCAGCATCAATATGCCAGAGGCGATGATTAAAGTCAAAGGCGACGTTATTAGTATCGACATCTTAGATGATTCTTCATCGCGCCAATTGGTAGCAGAAATGATGATTCTTGCGGGTGAAGTAGCCGCCCGTTACGGTCAAACCCACAATATACCGTTGCCTTTTCGCGGTCAGCCACAGCCAGAATTACCCCCAGAAGAAGAATTAATTCAGCTACCAGCAGGATTCGTGCGTGCTTGTGCGATGCGGCGCTGTATGCCCAAAAGCGAAATGAGCATTACCCCGTTACGTCATGCAGGTTTGGGTTTAGATACTTATACCCAAGCAACTTCTCCTATCCGCCGCTACAGTGATTTGCTCACCCATTTTCAACTAAAAGCCCACTTGCGGGGTGAAATGTTGCCATTTTCCGCAGACCAACTCAAAGAAGTCATGATGACTGTGTCTACCATTACCCAAGAGGTCACAATGGTAGAACGGCAAACTAATAGATATTGGGCTTTAGAATATCTCCGTCGTCATCCAGAGCAAATTTGGTCAGTGACAGTTTTAATGTGGCTACGCGAAGACAGTAACTTAGCACTAATTCTATTAGAAGATTTGGGCTTGCAGTTACCAATGATTTTTAAACGTTCTGTAACATTAGGTGAACAATTATTAGTAAAAGTTAGCATTGCAGACCCCCAAAAAGATATGATCCAATTTCAGGAAATTATGTATCAAGAAGCTCAGTCTGCTGCTAATTAATTGATAATTGTTGATATAACCATGTGCGATAGGAAACTAATATCTTTTGTAAAAATCAATTTATAAAAATAACTACTTAGTAAATATTTACAGATGATATTTTTGGTTGGCGATCGCTATTATTCAAACAAGCATAAGCGTCTTGTGGATAATAATTTTGAGATAAATCACTAAATATAAAGAATAGGAACGACTGAGGAATTTAAGCCGTTCCTAAAATCATCGTGTCATTGGTGTGTTATTTGCAGCTTAATAAATAAATGAGTATATACCTACCTTCTTAAGAGGTATTAGCTGAGTGTGTTGCCTAATACAAATACTCCTCAACAATTGTTGAGAATAAGTAAAACGGCGTAAATATTTGTAGTTGGGATAAGGTAAAAAAAGCTAATCAAAAACTCTTTCCCTTTAACCTTTCCCCTTTTTCCCCTCTTGCAAAACTATTTTTGCAAGAGGTCTAATAGCTATCTACGTTTTTGTCGTTTTACGGCATAACCATAGGCTACAGGCCAGTCCGTTTCTTCATCTAAGCTACACTGGGCATGAATAGGCCAGTATGGGTCGCGCAGCAATTCTCGACCAACAAGAACCAAGTCTGCACAGCCACGAGTAATGATTTGATTGGCATACTCAGCTTCAGTAATTAGCCCTACAGCTGCCGTATAGATTTGAGCTTCTTGCCGGATTTTGGCAGCAAAAGGCACTTGATAACCCTTATCTACAGGAATTTTGGCGTGAGGCACTAACCCGCCTGTGGAAACATCAATCAAATCAACGCCTAAAACCTTTAATTCACGAGATAGAATTACAGACTGCTCAATATCCCAACCTCCTTCTACCCAATCAGTAGCAGAGATGCGGACAAAAAGCGGCATTCCTTCAGGGATAGTCGCTCGTATACGTCTGGCTACTTCCAGTAATAGACGCATTCTATTTTCTAACGACCCTCCGAAATTGTCAGTGCGCTGATTACTAAGCGGTGAGAGAAAAGAATGCAGTAAGTATCCATGAGCCGCGTGAATTTCAATCATCTGAAAACCAGCTTGCAGCGCACGTTCTGTTGCTGTAACAAATGCTGTGATGACTTCTTCAATACCACGCTCATCCAGGGCAATTGGCACAGGACTATTTTCATTAAATCCAATTGAGCTTGGTGCAACCGTCTCCCAAGCCCCTTGTTCAGGTGTTAAAGGTTTACCACCTAACCAAGGAAGATTACTACTGGCCTTGCGCCCAGCATGAGCCAGTTGAATACCTACAACTGCTCCCTGTTGGCGAACAAAACGCGCAATGCGCGCTAATGGTTCAATATGAGCATCATCCCAAATACCAAGATCACCAGGCGTAATTCGCCCTTGGGATGTGACTGCTGTGGCTTCTACCATAATTAAACCAGCACCACCAACAGCCCTACTACCAAGGTGAACAAAGTGCCAATCATTAGCTACGCCATTTTCTGCGGAATATTGGCACATAGGTGACATTGCCACGCGATTTCGCAAGGTTAAATCTCGAATTTTTAGTGGGCTAAATAAGTCTAATTCAGGTATTTCTTGGTCATGTAAACAAGCGGATTGAACTCCATAAGTATTGCTGGATTCTAATTTTTGCTGGGCTACGGATGGTAAATTTGTCAAGTTTTCTGTACTCATAATTTTCCAAGTTTCTCTGCTTTTTGAGCTTTGTATTTATCTACTAAAACTACTATGAGGTAAATGGTTTTGCAAAATTAATTTACATGATTTTTTGAATAGATTTTTTTGAATATGTTGCCATCAATAATCATCTCTTAGTGAAAAGCTCTATAAACTTAATTATGCTAATTCTAAATTTTGTTAATAATTCTTAACTTTTACTTGTACATATCAACTAGCAGACCAAACCTCAAAATATAAAACATCTTTCTAGAGAGGAACCTATAATATATGGTTTTAATCCTTTAGAAATAACTGTCTTTGGTTAGTTTTTTATCTTGCGATAGAAGTAGTTGTGAGAAAGATAATTTATCTTTTTATAAAGACTATTCATTAATCAGTATCAAGAAAATATTTTCCATAAAATCCTCATGTTAGATTATTTTGCTTTCTTCCTGATACTCTTGTCTTTACTCGGCTGGTCACTTTCTGAATGCGTGCTATTTTTGAACTAAATAAGTGCTTTTATACTCTGAATTTTACAATAATTAATCATTTTAAATATAAGAAAAATGGAGTTTTAGTTTCATGAATGTAGAAGAACTCAGACAACGATATGCCGCAGGCGAGAGAGACTTTAGCATTGCTAACCTGAGCGATGCAGTGATGGAAGATATTAATCTCAGTGGGATAATCTTTCATGGAGCAATACTAGATGGCGCAAATTTGCAACGAGCTAACCTGAGTGGGGCTGATTTAAGCGGTGCCACCCTCAACGGTGCGAATTTAACAGGTGCTAATTTGAGTGGAGCTAATTTAAGTGATGCAATTCTTGATTGTGCAATCTTAGAAGGTGCAATTCTTGATGAAGCTGTTTTAGATCAGGCGGATCTAAGAGAGGCTAATTTGGAGCAGGCTAATCTGAGCAAGGCTGATATTCGTGAAGCTGATTTAACAGGAGCTAATCTCGAAGCAGCAGATTTGAGTGGGGCGGATTTAGCGATCGCGGATTTGCATGAGGCCAATCTCAGCCAAGCTGCATTAGAAAGAGCCAATCTCACCGGGGCTAATCTCAAAGATGCCAATTTGGAAGGAACTATTCTCGAAGGCGGTGATAGTAGCCTTGCGACTTGAGCAGATAGGGGACAGGTGATAGGTGACAGGTTACAGGTTACAGGTTACAGGTGATAGGTGATAGGTGATAGGTGATAGGTGACAGGTTACAGGTGAAAGATTTGTTTTACTGAGAACCTCATGACCTTGGCTATTTTGGCAGATATTCTTTTTGAAGAATTAACTAAACAAAGCGCGATCGCCTAATTGACCTAATTATCTTTTTGTGATATTGTCTTTGCCTTCTGGCTGACAAGCCACAATATAATTAGTGTCCATATTTTCTTGAGTAAAATGTCTGCTAAACCTATTCCTATAAAAACTAAAAGTTTGCGTCAATCTTGTGATTGGCCGATTGAACAATTACCGGGATTGAGCCATGAGCAACAATCTCAACTTCAAAGTTGCGGAATTGAAACTACAGAAAAACTATTTAATCAAGGAAAAACACCTGAAGCTAAGGTAGCTTTAGCGAGTAAATTACAAGTTCATCTGCAATATGTAAATAAATGGGTGGCTTTAGCTGATTTATCGCGGATTCCTAGTGTTGGTACGCAATATTGTGGTTTATTGCTCCATGCAGGTATCGGTTCCGTAGCGCAGTTAGCTCAAACGCCGACTCATAGGTTGCATAGACAAATTATGCGTTTGCAAGTAGCAACTTTACAACGCCGAGATTTGTGTCCATCAGTTGAGTTAGTTCAACAATGGAGTCAACAGGCAAAGATAGTCATTGGTCAATAGTTAATAGTCAATGGTCATTTGTCATTGGTTATTGGTGATTATTCTTTCGCTAAAACTCCGTTAAGAAATATGTCAGCGAGTCCTTCGGCCATTTGCTGCATTTCTTGGGGAGAAGCGTCGGGTTCCATGAGGGTGTTGTTAGAAAAACCAGCGATCGCAAACATTCCGAGGAATACTTTAGCGACAAGTTTGGCATCTGTTTGGCGATAAATGCCTCTATCCATTGCCGTTTGGAAGAATGCTTCAGCGACATCAGTCATTTTATTAATGACTTCTATTTGAATGCGATCGCGTAAATCGGGGTGAAACTGCACCTCCATAAAACACACCCGCATCAAATCAGCATTTTTTTGAAAATTCCACATCCGCCGGCGCATCACTTGAGCAACAGCTTTATAGCTGCCCATTTCGCTTAATTCTGTGAGTAAATCTGTGAGAATCTCCACCCAGCCACTTGTCGCCACTTCCACCAAAATTGCTTTTTTATTAGGAAAATGGCGGAATAATGTACCCTCTGCTACCCCAGCCGCTTGTGCTAAGTCGCGGGTAGTAGTACCGTCAAATCCTTGCGAGGCAAACAACCGCCTTGCCGCTTGTAAAATACGGGTACGTGTTTGTGCTTCTGAGGGAGGAGGAGAATTAAAAACTCGCATAACATTTACTGCCAGATATCCGGAACAGGATTTGTAGCATTATTGTCTACCGTCGAGTACAAAAAGCATAAAAAGCTTAATACAAGATTAACGCCCTGTTGATTTATTCACCTGTTTCTCAGGTAAGGGAATTTTACCTAGTTATTGCTTATGAATCATTTCAGTAGCCTACGAGCAGTTTTAAATTGGTCAAATGCCGCATCTGCAAAACTGTCTCGGCTGTTTATGACGTTTTTTCTGATTACAAGCCTAGTGTGGGGAACGCTGCCAGAAATGGCTTTAGCGCAAACCCAAACTGCACCTCCGCCCACCAGAACAATACAACCGGGCAAAACGCCGTCACCAGCACCTAAAAATTCGATTCAGCCTTATTTGGATCGGGTTGTTAAGGAGTTAAGCGAGTTTCGCCTAGACAATGGCATGAAGTTCATTGTTTTAGAACGCCATCAAGCACCTGTAGTTTCTTTTCTTACCTATGCAGATGTCGGTGGTGTAGATGAGCCAGACGGGAAAACTGGTGTAGCCCATTTTCTGGAACATTTGGCTTTTAAAGGCACAACCCGGATTGGTACGAAAAATTACAAAGCCGAAAAACCTTTACTTGATCGCTTAGAGCAGTTGGACGCTCAAATCAGAACTGCGAAAGCCGATGGTAAAAATGATGAAGTTGCGCGGTTAGAAGCTGAATTTAAACAACTGGAAGCGCAAGCAGGTAACCTTGTCGAGCAGAACAAGATGGGGCAAATTGTCGAACAAGCGGGAGGGGTAGGTTTAAATGCTACTACTTCCACAGAAGCGACTCGTTATTTTTATAGCTTTCCATCAAATAAGTTAGAACTTTGGATGTCTTTGGAGTCTGAGCGATTTTTGGAACCTGTACTCAGCCGGGAGTTTTATAAAGAAAAAGATGTAATTTTGGAGGAACGCCGTTTACGGGTAGAAAATTCACCTATTGGCCAAATGGTGGAGAAATTTATCGATACGGCTTACAAAGTTCATCCATACAGACGGCCAGTAATTGGTTATGACCAAGATATTCGCGGTCTGACACCAGAGGATGTGCAGAAGTTTTTTGATACTTACTATGCACCTAATAATATTGCGATCGCAGTTGTTGGTGATGTCAACCCCAAGGAAGTACAACGACTGGCGCAAATTTACTTTGGACGCTTTCAACCCAAAGCCAAACCCCAATCAAAACTTCCGGTTGAACCCAAGCAAACCGAAACACGAGAAGTGTCTTTAGAACTACCTTCTCAACCTTGGTATTTAGAAGGTTATCACCGTCCAGCAATTACCCATCCAGATAATGCTGTTTATGAAATTATCAGCAGACTGTTGAGTGATGGGCGCACATCCCGACTGTATAAATCTTTGGTCGAAAAACAGCGTTTGGCACTGAATGCTCAAGGTCAAAGTGGATTTCCCGGAGATAAATATCCTAATCTTATGCTATTTTATGCGCTGACGGCTCCCGGCCGGACTGTTGATGAATTAGCAACAGGTTTACGTCAGGAAATTGAGAACTTAAGAAATCAACCAGTCACAGCAGTTGAATTACAGCGTGTAAAAACCCAAGCTAGGGCAGATTTATTACGTAGCCTCGATTCAAATGCGGGTATGGCTCAGTTGTTGTTGGAATATGAAGTCAAAACCGGCTCTTGGCAGAACTTGTTTAAGCAGTTAGATGAAATTGCGGCGGTGACTCCTGCGGACGTTCAGCGAGTGGCAAAGGCAACATTTACGCCAGAAAATCGCACCATTGGCAAGCTGTTGTCTAAAAAAGGATGAGGAGATAAATACAGATATGCACAGGTACACGGTGAAGGGTAAAAGGCAGATGAAATTCTCAATTTTTCATAGCAAGAGGTTGATATATGCCTTAATGATGGCTATTGCCTTTTTCCTTTCTACTTTTAACTTTTCTCTAGCGGCGAAAGCAGAAGCCAAGCATTACACCGAATTGCAATTACCACCACTACCTACGGTCAAGATACCGAAGTATGAGCGGTTTGTGTTACGCAACGGTATGGTTGTGTATTTAATGGAGGATCATGAACTACCGTTAGTTAGTGGTACAGCGTTGGTGCGTACAGGTAGCCGTTGGGAACCAGCCGAAAAAGTTGGGTTAGCTGGTTTGACAGGCACAGTGATGCGGACTGGCGGTACTATAAAGCATTCGCCAGATGAACTCAATGAAATTCTAGAACAGCGAGCTGCATCTGTAGAAACTAGCATTGGTGAAGCTTCAGGTAGTGCCAGCTTTGAAGCATTGACTGAAGATGTAGAAACGGTGTTTGGTCTGTTTGCCAAAGTGCTACGAGAGCCAGTTTTTGCCCAAGAAAAACTCGACTTAGCGAAAACGCAGGTAAAAGGCGGCATTGCGCGGCGGAATGATGATCCTGACAGTATTGCAAATCGAGAATTCAAGAAATTGATTTATGGCAAAGAAAGCCCTTACGCCCGGACAGTAGAATATGCCACTTTGGATAAAATTAACCGGGATGATTTGGTACAGTTTTACCAGCGATATTTTCACCCCAATAATATGATTTTGGGGGTTGTTGGGGATTTTGACTCCAAAAAAATGCGATCGCTCATTCAAGCGAATTTGGGTAATTGGCAACGCAACCCCAAAATCACTAAGTCGCAGTTACCAGAAGTACAAGCAGCTAATAAAGGTGGAGTATTCTTTGTCAACCAGCCGCAACTTACTCAAAGCAGTGTACTGATAGGGCATTTAGGCGGTCAATTTAACAATCCCGACTATGCCGCATTAGATGTGTTGAGTGGAGTGTGGAATGGGTTTGGCGGACGCTTATTTAATGAAGTGCGATCGCGTCAAGGTTTAGCTTACTCTGTATATGGTTACTGGAGTCCTCGCTTTGACTACCCTGGCATTTTCTTAGCTGGTGGACAAACCCGTTCTGATGCTACCGTGCTGTTTGTCAAATCTATACAAGACCAAATTAAACGCATCCAAGAACAACCAGTATCAGCCCAAGAACTTGCTTATGCGAAAGACTCTACTCTCAACTCTTTCGTGTTCAACTTTCAAGATCCCAGCCAAACCTTATCACGGCTGATGCGATATGAATATTACGGCTACCCCTCAGACTTTTTGTTTCGCTATCAAAAAGCTGTCGCAGCCACCACAGCAGCTGATGTACAACGGGTAGCCAAAAAATATCTCAAACCAGAAAATCTGGTAACTCTGGTTGTGGGGAATCAAACCACAATTAAACCACCATTAACAGGGTTAGCAACACAGGTCACGCCAATAGACGTAACAATTCCCGGCGTACAACCACAAGCCAAGAATTAATCTTTGTAGAGATGTTGCAATGCAACGTCTCTATAGAAATTGATGATCTTTCAAATCATGAATTAATCCTGTATTCTTACTCCCCACTCTCCAATACGGTACGGATAAGCATTTTGAACTAAGAATTTGGTTTGGGGAAAAGGTGAGCCAGCGACGGGTACGAAGAGGGTTTCCCCTTTCCCCCTTAACCGAAAGGTAAGCTTTTGTGCTTACAAGTTGCACAATTGGAATTTTAGGGAAAAACTTCAAACCTTCTCCCCGGCTCCTCTGCTCCCCTGCCACGCCAGTCGCTTCAAGTCGGGAAACCCGCCCAACGCGCTGGCTCCCCTTGCGGTCTCAACAAGCAAATTAAGTGATTATTAGCTTATTGGTTGACCATTAAAGTTACAACATTAAGGCTTAAAGTGATGACGTTAACTCTTAAAGCTACAACGTTAACCATTAAAGTTACAACATTAAGGCTTAAAGTTATAACGTTGACTCTTAAAGCTACAACGTTAACCATTAAAGTCGTCACATTAAGCCTTTAAGTGACAATGTTGACGATTAAAGCGATAACATTAATGGTTAAAGTTGCAATATTCAAGCTTAAGATTGAAGCAAACATCATTAGTATTGATCCCCCTAAATCCACGCCAGTCGCCTCAAGTCGGGAAACCCGCCTACGGCGCTGGCTCCCCTTAAAAAGCAGGGTGGTTTCATACAAAGAGAGAAAAAACCAGATCGAGTTGATTAGACAAAGCACGTTGAGCTTGGGGAATAGTACGGAAACCAAAAAACGAGCGCTCGTAATCAAGAAGTTGTGCAGAATAGCCCAATTGACGGGTGCATTCCCGCCACGTCGTAGCGGGAAGTCTTCTTTAAATGGTACCTCTCTCACCCAATGCAATCGATTTTCAATTCCCCAATGCCCCACAGTGTCAGCCAGTAACTGCTGTGCATCTTCAATTAAACTACCAATATAAAACTGTTGTTCATGGCAAGGTTGACCATTACGGATAGCAGTTCTTTCCACGACTACAAAAGCCTTAAGTCCAGCCCATTGTTGTGAAATATGGTCACGGCAAAGACCTTGCATTGGCGTTGAACAGTTCGGGAATGATGATTCTAAATCAAAAAAATTGTAACTTGGGAAGAAGAAGGGGAATAGGAATTAAAAGTTAACGTGAGTTCGATGAACCTCTCCCCAACCCCTCTCCGAGACGGAGAGGGGCTTTAATATCTTGGTTAGGAACAAAAAATTAAGCTTTCTAAGCCTCTCCCTGCTTCGGGGAGAGGTTTGGAGAGGGGTTCTTTATCATCGGTCGAACTCACGTTAAAAGTTAGATAAATTCTTCTCTAGCCCCTAGCCTCTAACCCCTAACCCCTAACCCCTAGCCTCTACTTAAGAATTATTAGGAATCAATCGACCACAGGGATAAGTTGCAACACCTTGGGCTGCATCTTCAACCATCACGGCTGGTACTTTATCTGATGATTGCGTTTTAGCTGCGAGATAATCTTTTTGTAAGGTGGCTAACATTGCTTCTCTTTGATCGTACAACCGCTTTAAGGGACGAGGTGAACATTGATTCATCACGTAGGCTGTCACTAATGGTAAAGCGATCGTGCTATCGGTATAACAAACAATTGTGCTAGGCAATTCTTCTGGGTCAATCTTACCCCAGCTAACTGCTTCTGATGGAGTCGCCCCAGACAAACCGCCAGTATCAGGACGTGCATCCGTAAACTGGACAAAGAAATCATGTCCGCGTTCTTCTAATCCTAGTACCTCATGAATTTGCGGTTGAGTTTGCAGTAAGAAATTTTTAGGACTACCACCGCCCAGAATCACGGCTGCACTTTTACCGTCTCCTTCTCTTGCATTGTAGGCGATCGCAGCTGTCTCATTCACATCAATTGACGGATCTAAGATTAATTGCGAACCTTCTAACGCCAAAGCTGCAACGTTCATCCCAATCGAACTATCCCCAGGAGAAGAAGTGTAAATTGGTACGCCATATTCATAAGCTGTCGCCAACAAGCAAGAATGCTGCACTCCCAACTGCTTTTCTACTTCCCGGACATACTTACCTAAAAGATAATGAAATTCTGCTGTTCCCATCCGCTTTTGGAAAGGTTCAGCTTGCAAAATTTTGCGAATGAAAGCATCGGTTTCTAACAATACATCGTAGCCAAAAACAATGTCATAAATTCGGATAGTACCTTCTTCACGCAGTTTGACATCATCCACAAATGGATTACCAGCGAATAGTTCAAAGCCCAACCCATAATGCATATCATGGTAAAGGTTTGCCCCGGTGCTAATCATCCAGTCAATAAAACCGTTGCGAATTAAGGGTGCTAGTGCTGAAACCCCAAATCCTGCTGGTGTCATCGCACCAGAAAGACTAACACCCACAGTCACGCCATCCTGAAGTACATCTTTACTCAGGAGTTGGCAAGCTTCCCGCAAACGTGCTGAGTTGTAAGCTGTGAAGTAATTATTAATTAAATCCACTACCCCAATATCAGATGTTATGGGTGTAGGTGCGATTTTTTGACCACGCTGTTTTGACATTTTGCACTCCCGAACAGTAACACGCCGAATCTTATGTTATAGCAACAATCACGGCGGCAAGACAGCCACAAGACTTTTAACTCTATTCCCTCTCACCTGTCCCCTGTCACCTATCCCCTATTTTCAGTAACTTCTTGCATTGCCTTGGTGTACGAATCATAGGCAGTTTGCCCAAAACATACAAAAATCACTTGTTGTAGGGAGCTTGGCTGGGCAAAAAACTTTTTAACTTCTGCGATCGCAATTTTACTGGCGCGTTCCATCGGGAATCGATAAACACCCGTGCTAATAGCAGGAAAAGCAATAGTTTTAATTTGATATTGTGCTGCTAAAGCTAAACTATGGCGGTAGCAATTAGCTAGTAACTCATCCTCTCCATCATTGCCACCTTCCCACACTGGCCCAACAGTATGAATTACCCATTTTGCAGGCAGGTTGTAACCTTTTGTAATCTTTGCTTCACCAGTGGCACAACCTCTTAACTGCCGACATTCTGCCAGTAGTTCTGACCCTGCTGCACGGTGAATTGCACCATCCACACCGCCACCACCCAATAAAGAACTATTAGCAGCGTTCACAATTGCATCTACAGCTAACTGAGTAATATCACCTTGAATGATTTCTATTTGCTTCATAATATTTAGATTTATAGGCTGTTTTTCAAATTGTCATACCTATTCTCTGTAAAGATGCACATTAAGTAGAACGGCGTAAATATTTGTAGTTGGGAAAAGGCAGGAGGCAGGAGGAAAGAGGGTTTCTGCCTGATTAACCTTTCTTAACATAGTTTTGGTTTTTCCCACCTACTTACTTACATTAAATTGGTATCAACATTCAAAATTTATCTAAGAAAGTAGACGCTGCTGGAACTGTATAGCTTTTTGAGTATCTGGAACGTGTGCAGCTAAAATTTTCACCAATTCCTCACGAGAAATTGTCAGATTAGAAGTTTTTATAGCTTTTTGAATTAACAAACGAGCAATTGGCCCAATTAAATCTATTAATTCTCGTTCACATTGCAGCACAAAGGCATCGTCAATATCTGAGGTGATTACTTGTTGCACCTTTTGTGGCAACTTCTGAGTAGGAGTTTTAGTAGTAGGAATAGTTGATTGCTCAAGTAGCAACATTGCTTCTTGTTTAAATTGAGTTTGTTGAGACTGTGCTACATGAACTATCAAATTATCTATTAACTCTTGATAACTCTGTGCTGAAGCGGCGCGTCGCAACAAAGTTTGGGCTATAGGCCCAACAAATCTTAAAAATAGATGTTCTATAGCTTTATACTTTTCTTTAGAAAGAATAGAGCTATTATTTATTTGTGTTACTTCTTGTTGAGCTAGTAAAATTTCAGGCGGCAGGGTCGGAGTTGATGTTATGGTGCTTTGAGTATGTGCTTGATGATGAAAATTTTGTTGTAAATCCTCTAAAACTTCTATTGCAGTCTGATAGCGTTCTTTGCAGTTATTTAACACCATCTTAGACAATAAATTTGCTAACTCTGGACTTACTTTTGCTTTGTGTTGCCAAACAATCTCTCCTGGATATGCGTTAACTTCTAGTTCTCTAGGATGTAAACCAGTGAGTGCTTGAATAGCAACAATACCCAAAGAATAAATATCACTGTTAGGATGTGGTTTACCCATTACCTGTTCTATGGGCATATATCCAGGTGTACCAATAGCAACAGTTATCTCTGTTTGTTCAGCAAGAGTCACCATTTTAGTTTGCACTTGCTTGACTGAGCCAAAGTCAATTAGCACTAACTTACTATCTTGCAGTCTTCTAATAATATTGTCTGGTTTGATATCTCGATGGATAACATGATGAAGGTGAATAAATTTTAAAATATCTAAGACTTGGTGCAGAAATAGTATAACTTTGCCTTCTGTCCAAGGTTGATCTGGTAGCATTTCTAGTTTCAGAGAATGCCCTTCAATAAACTCTTGCACCAAGAAAAACTCTCGGTTTTCTTCAAAGTATGCTAAAAGCCGGGGGATTTGATCATGGTAGCCAAGTTTTTCTAGTATTTCTGCTTCACTATTGAAGAGTCGTCTAGCAGTTTCCATAAACCCAGGGTTATAGGTGACAGGGTGAAAGTGCTTAACGACACATTTAGGATCACCAGGGCGGTGGGTATCTAGGGCAATATAAGTTTGACCAAATCCGCCTCTACCCAATATTTGGCGGACTTGATAACGCCCGGCTAATAGAGTTCCTAACATTGTATGACTTGTCCAAGCCTTAACTTAATCTTGACACAACTACTAAAATTGACACAAAAAAGATACTTAAATTGTTTTTACTACCCCATACTCACTAATATCATGTCCTGCTGATCAGTTATTATGGGGCGCATCTGTGCAGAAAGGTAAAACCCTCTCTCCTGCGGCCTGAATGAATAACTATCCGGCAATGGCTAAAATAGTAATCTACGTGTAAATTGGTTGAAATTTAGCATATTATGACTTCTGCTACTCCAGTCAAAACAGAGTATGAAGCGATTATTGGTTTGGAAACCCATTGTCAGCTCAGTACGAATACCAAAATCTTTTCCTCTAGCTCTACGGCATTCGGTGCTGATCCCAATACTAACATTGACCCGGTTTGTATGGGATTACCTGGGGTTCTACCCGTACTCAACCAAAAAGTTTTAGAGTACGCTGTAAAAGCAGGTTTAGCACTAAATTGTCAAATCGCTAAATATAGTAAATTTGACCGTAAACAGTATTTCTATCCTGATTTACCGAAAAATTACCAAATTTCTCAATATGACCTACCTATTGCCGAACATGGTTGGTTAGAAATTGAATTGGTCGATGCTGATGGTAATTCGGTTCGCAAACGCATTGGCATTACCCGCCTGCATATGGAAGAAGATGCAGGTAAATTAGTCCACGCAGGTAGCGATCGCCTCTCTGGTTCGAGTTATTCTTTGGTAGACTACAACCGTGCAGGTGTACCTTTAGTTGAAATTGTCTCTGAACCAGATATCCGTTCTGGACAAGAAGCAGCCGAATATGCCCAAGAATTGCGCCGAATTTTACGCTATCTCGGCGTGAGTGATGGCAATATGCAAGAAGGATCTTTGCGTTGCGATGTCAACATTTCTGTGCGTCCCGTCGGGCAAAAAGAATTTGGCACGAAGGTAGAAATTAAAAACATGAACTCCTTCAACGCTATTCAACGGGCGATTGAATATGAAATTGAACGTCAAATTGCCGCCGTTGAAGCAGGTGAGCGCATTATCCAAGAAACTCGTTTATGGGAAGAAGGTTCGCAACGCACAATTAGTATGCGGACTAAAGAAGGTTCCAGCGATTATCGTTACTTCCCTGAACCAGATTTAGCACCTATCGAGGTGTCGGATACGCAATTAGAAAACTGGCGCAGCGAATTACCAGAACTCCCAGCCCAAAAACGCCATCGTTATGAAAACGAGTTGGGGCTTTCGGCTTACGATACGCGAGTCTTGACAGAAGAGCGTTACGTATCAGAGTATTTTGAAGCTGCGATCGCATCTGGTGCAAATCCTAAAGCCGCCGCTAACTGGATTACGCAAGACATCGCCGCCTACCTCAACAAACAAAAATTGAGTATTACTGAGATTGGCTTAACTCCTGCTAACTTGGCGGATGTCATCACTCGCATTGAAAAAGGCAAAATCAGCAACGCGCAAGCTAAAGAAAAATTGCCCGACTTACTCCAAGGCGTACCGCCAGAAAAAGCCTTTGCAGGTCAAGAGTTAATCTCTGACCCCAGTGTACTAGAACCGATTGTTGATGAAGTGATTGCCGCTAACCCCAAAGAACTCGAAAAATATCGTGGCGGTAACACCAACCTGAAAGGTTTCTTTGTTGGGCAAGTTCTGAAAAAGACCAACAAACGTGCTGATCCGAAGTTAACTAACGAACTAGTAGAGAAAAAGCTGAATGCCTAACTTGAGTGAAATTAAACTCATTAGAAGTTAGACATTCTGCCAACTCTCATCTGATGAATTTCTTCACAGTATATTTACTAAATGCATAGTTTAGTAGGTAACATTCATTACAGTTTAAACGCTATTCTGTGTTTAGTAAATGCACTCAAATAATGAGGAGAGCCACCTAACTAGCTCTCCTTTTTCTTTTTTGTAGTCTTTTTAGATAAATTTCAGGATTACTGGCTTGGCTATCCCACAGGAGGGGACGGCTGGGAAACGGCTATAGTTTAACAACTTAGCCTGTCTCTATGAGCTAGGGATATAGCAAGTAACAGTTTATTAAGCTGAAATTTGCCTATGATGTCAGATGGTTACTCACGGTAAGTAAAGTTACTAGCTTTACACAATTTTTTATTTCTAAGTAGTCTAAGGGAAAATTCTTAACAATATTTATACAAAAAACTAAATAATGGGTGATACTCCTCAGGGCAAAAATGATATGATGTGCTAAGTAGATGCACCCTGATGATCTGGAGAGCTGCCCAAGTAGCTCTCCTTTTTCAGTAACTTACAAGCGGCATCAACGCACATATTAACTGTTGAACAGCGTGTTATAACGCAACCTACAGCGTTTACATAAGATCTTCAAATCTGCGGTGGCAAATCAGGATAAAACTTCACATTTGCAAAATAAATTAAACCAATTCGCAATTGCGAATTGGTTTAATCTTTGTGACTCAGCGCACCTAATTACTGTGGTAAATGTAAAACCCGTAAAGCTATAGAAATTAAGGTTAAGAAGGTCAAAAATCCAATAGTATCTAACATAGTGGTAACTAACGGGCCACTTACTAAAGCTGGGTCTAGTTTCAGGCGTTTTAAACCCATTGGTAAAAGGGTACCGAGAGTAACAGCCACCATTGTATTAGTAGCCATAACTGTACCGGCAATTAAACCTACCCATCGTTCTTCGGGTTTAGCCCAAATCATTGATAGTCCTGTCATGGTTATCCCTAGAACCAAGGCTGTACCTAAACCAGCCAGAATTTCTTTACGGAGAATTTTCAAAGTATCTTTTGATGTGACTTCACCTACTCCTAATCCCCGGATAGTCACAGTTAACGCTTGAATCCCAACAGTACCACCTGTATTAGAAAAAATCGGCATGATAACTGCTAACACTGGGACAGCTGCAATTACTGATTGAAAAGGGGCGATCGCACTTGCTGCGCCTATATACAATGCCATGATTGCTAACAACCAAGGTAGACGCTTACGCATGGTGACCAAAGGAGGTGACAAAGCCTCTTCATCACCACTGACACCAGCTAACTTTTGAATATCTTCGGTAGCTTCTTCTTCTAAGATATCGATCACATCATCAATCGTGATGATCCCGACTAATCTCTCTTCCCTGTCAACCACAGGAATAGCGATTAAGTCGTAACGTTTCATGATTTGGGCAACTTCTTCTTGAGGTGTTTCTGTTTTTACCTTAATGACGCGATCGCTAGAAATATCTCGGATATATACATCGGGAAAAGTAAACAATAACTGACGCAGTGAAACTACTCTTACCAGTTTGCGGTTATTGTCCGTAACGTAAGCGTAGTAAATTGACTCTTTATCTTCGTCTTGACGGCGAATTTTACTTAAGGCTTCACCTACCGTCAATCCTTCTTGCAACCGCACATATTCTGTAGTCATCACCCGGCCAGCGGTGCCTTCAGGATAACCAAGAATTGTGGCTGTGGCTTGCCTTTGTTCTGGACTTAACTGTTGTAATAATTTTTTGACTACTTTAGCCGGTAATTCATCAAATAATTCTGCGCGTTCATCGGGACTCATCGCCTCAACAATTTGTACTACCTGAACATCATGGAGAGAATTAATTAACTCTTCTTGTAAGTCTGTTGGTAGATATTCAAATACATCAATTGCTTGAGCTTTATTTAACAGGCGGAAAGCGATCGCCCTTTGTTTTTCTGGTAATTGTGTAATATATTCCCCGACATCAACGGGTTGTAAGCGATTTAAATCACATTTAAGCTGATTTAAATCACTGACAGCAAACAGTGAATCACGAATGTCTTCTATAAGCATAATACCTCCTATGTGCCTCCCCCGCGCCGAGAGACACGCTCACTAGCTTAGAGGAGGTTCGTACTGCCGTCTTGTGGACTTTTGTCCATAAAATCCTAAAAACTCAACATCGATAACCTAATCAAGGCATCGCTAAGTGATCATCTTAACGTGGAATCTTGCGATCTGATCAATTTCGAGTGCAAATAGGAGAATTAGTAATTTTCCATACAAACACTCTATTGATTACCCTGATTTTCTTTTGATTACTCACGATTTTACTATTGCAAAAATTTGTGTCAAGCAAATGTGGGGATTTGCTGGCAAACTTCACAAAGTCAAAATATTTACAGATAGCCTGGGTATTTCCAGTAAAATCAAGGGTAGAGTGGTTGAAATTAACAAAAAAGAATTCAGGAGTCAGAATTCTTCTTCAAAACGTTAAGTTAAAGTCAACCAATTTTAGATTTTAGATTGACTGCACTCATAATTTTCGGTCTACTGACTTTCTACTGCACCAGTTCAAAATAGTAGCCAGTACTAGAAGCACAACGCTTACCTGACTCACAAGGCTGGATTTTGGCTAAAAAGACTCCACCCTGGCGATCGCCTAATGATGAAAATTTAATCTCACCTGTCGCTCCCGTAGTGGAAAAATTTGGATTAGATAGCACCTTTGGTAATCCTTGGCGAGTACGATCCTCTTTTAACCCAGCGATAATCACTTGCATTGCATCATAAGCTGTAGCAGTTCGCGGACTTACATCTCCACCCCAAAGTTGAGCGGCTTTCTCTGCAAAAGATTTTTCTTGACTAATACTACGGTTAGCATCACGATGCCAAGGTACAGAAATCACCAAACCTTTGACATCCCCTTGCCCAAACTTTAAAATTCTTTCACTGTAGAGCTGTTGAGAACCAAAAAGTGCCATTCTACCTTTGTTCTCTCTTGCCACATCAAGGACTGGATTAATATTAGTAGGTCTTGCCAGGAGAAGAATGGCTTCTGCACCATCGCTTGTTGCCCTAGCAATAAAATCACTAGCTCTAAAATTGGCAGCCCCTAAATCGCAATCTGTATTAATAACTCTGCCCCCCGCTTTGTTGAGCAACGTAATATATTCTTTGAAAACTTCTTGATTTGTTCTTTCCGTACTAGATGTATTTTGATTTGTTCTAAATGATGAATCTCTACAAATAGCCACATTAGTACGACGTTCTTTTTGGACAATATATTCAGCTAAGACTTGATTGAAAATTTTCTGATTAGGACTTACATTAAATAAATATTTTTTTTCTTTCAAATCTTGTGCATAGTTTTCTTCAGATTGATTACGAGAACTTCCCGGAGAAACTCTTACTAAACTATTTTGTTCATAAAGTTTCTTGTTACGACCAAAACCTACTACTGCTAAAAGATTAGAGTCTTTTACCAACTCCTCGTCTATCTTATTAAGTTGTCCAAAGTTATTCAAACTAGCAATTTGCAGTTGTAAAGGTAGTCCATTAATACCTCCGCTTTTATTAACTTCATCTTGGGCTTGGGCTACACCGCGTAAAGTCTCTTTCGCTTCATTCAAACTACTACCAATTGGTGCAATTACAGCTACTTTGAGAGCATTTGAATCACTAATTTTAGAATTATTTAAATAAATTAATGCCTCTGGATCATTCGGCTGGCTTTGCAAGGATGCTTGGAATTTGATAGTAGCAGTGCTAAAGTCACCAGATCTGAAAGCGTTGACTCCAGCTTCTTTTTCATCTGTCTTGTCTGCTGTGACTAACAACTTGTCACCTATACTCATCCATTCTGGCAAAGGTAGTCTAACAATATTTTTTGAATTATCTGAATTATTTTCCTGAACTACTATCGGTTGACGCGATAGTTTGCTGACCAACCATAAAATCACTGCTACTGTCAATCCAGCAAGCCCTAGAGAGATAAGCAACCGAATATTCTCATCTTTAAGCATCTTATAATAACCCCCTCTATTCATTCACGAGCATTTATTAAAATTTATATAAAAATTAAATAAATTTTAGAACTAAAAATATTTATTAATTAGCTTATCAAAAATTTGGGATAGCATCAAAAGCATAAAGCCCAAGACACCGCCAAGTATGACTAGTAAAACTATAACTATCAATCCATTAATTCCAAAGTTAAAAGGATTATTGATTTGCCATACGTGGAATATATATATAAGAAATAAATTCGTAATTATAGCGACAATAAGTAAATATGTTTTTTCAAATAAAGAGCGAGATTGAGTAAATAGTAAAATTCCTAAAACTAGCAACCATAATCCATAGCTAATTAAACTAGTTCCGATAAAACTGATTAAAGCAATAGCTAATAACGAACCTCCCGAACCTACCGTTAAAACTCCAGGCATTAATTTTTGCATCGATAACTGTAAGGAAGTAGGAGATGAATTAGATTTTTGAATTTGTAGCTGTGGCTGTAATATTTGCTGACTTGAAATGATTGTGTGTGGTATATTACTATGTGAAGCCCTTAAAAATGTCAATTCCTGTAAAACTTCTCTCGCTGATTGATAACGCTGTTCATGATTTTCTTGCAATAACTTATCCATAATTTGCCTTAATTCTGGACTTATTACTTGCGTCAATTGACTGTGCCAATTACTAGTCCAGCTAAAGCCTTGTTTACTCCATAGTTGAAATGGTGGAATATTGGTAAGCAGATCAAAACAAGTTATCCCTAAACTGTAGAGATCGCTAGAAGGATAAGCTTCACCAAATTGAATTTGTTCCATCGCCCCATACCCTAAAGAGCCAATAATGGTTCCTGGTGTAGTTTTGATTAGTTCGGTCTTTTGTTTAGATATACCAAAATCAATCAGCACATACTTACCATCACGTTGACGGTGAATTATGTTTTCTGGCTTAATATCTCGATGAATGATTTGTTGCTGATGTATTAATTCCAACACAGGCAACAAATCATTCAGTAATTGCCTAATTTTAGTTTCATCAAATATTCCCTGTTGTTTTAACTCCTGCAATAAATTTTGCCCTTCGATAAATTCTTGCACTAAATATAAATAGTTATTTTCTTTAAAATAGGCAAATAGCGTAGGAATTTGGTCATGTTTTCCTAATTCTTGCAGGCGTTTTGCCTCTTGCTCAAATAATTCAGTTGCTTTCTTTGGGCTTTTACTACTGCCACTACCATAAAATTGACTACGAACTAGCTGTTTCACAACACATTGTTCATTTAGCTTGTCTACATCCTCTGCCAGATAGGTACACGCAAAACCTCCTCTACCGAGTGGTTGAATAATGCGGTAACGATTTCTTAGTAGCGACACCAACTCTGTTTCACAACTGAGGCAAAAGTTTGTACCGTCAGGATTTTGCGGATTTAAACAATCTGGGTTTAAACAGCAGATCATATAACTTTTGGTGTCATTTTATTCACACTTAAAAATATACATTAAATTCACTGGTTCTTTGGTCTTAAGCAATTTTGTCCTAATAATTCTTATCTCTTTGTATGACTGGAGTTTAGAATAAATAGGTGATAAAGCCAGAGAAAATAGTGAGTATGCTATAATACATATCCCTATTAGCAGATGAGAGTTGAACCCCCAACTCTCATCTGCTAATATGAAACGTGCTAAAAAAATTTCCTCAAGCAATGTAGAGCTATTTAGATAGAGCGCATGACGCAACTTTTGAACTGAACAGACAGGAGAGCAAAAATTTTTGCTATCGCTCTTTTCCAAATATAGCGATAGCCAGTAGTGTTAGGACATCAGTAGACGAGAAAACTTAGACACTCAAAGACTTTTAACTCTGTCACCTGTCAGCTATCACCTGTCCCCTGCTATACCTGTCTAAATTTTTTTTAGTAAAATACTGTAATTTTAAACACTAGTATTTAATAGCTCATTAAGGATTAAAACATCAGTTTAGCTTCTTGGCATTCGGCTCGGCGCAAACCCGCAGTTGCTGATGAAACTTGCGTAAGTTCTGTCATATTTTGGTGTCGGGTTACGGCGCATAGAGATTTACCTTGTTGCTGTTACTATCTCTCATGCGCCTTCACTCAACCTACTAGCTACTAGCTTTCACCCTGTATTTTGCCTGCTTTATTCTTCGTCTGGGATTGGTAAATCTAACGCTATCAACAACGCTTGAGACAAATGAGCCATTACTGAATAAGAAACTGCGCCTCTTAAACGCAAAAAGCGGGTTTTAGATAACACCCGCACCTGATCTGCCATTGCGATCGAATCGTTTTTGAGTCCACCATCGGGTGCTAAAATTAACACTTGGGTCGGATAAACTCGCTTTCCTGATTGATAGGTAGTGCAAGGAACTGCTAGAACAACCGGACTCGACGAATTAATTGCATCACGGCTAACAATAATTACTGGGCGAGTCCCTCCTTGCTCTGAACCTTCAGTTGATTCTAGGCGAGCATCATAGACCTCACCCCTTCTCATTACAGAGCTTCCTCTAACAGAAAAGCCTCCCACTGAGCTGCGGCAAATTCAGTTTCTAATTTCAGTACCTCTGCCTGATAGTCAGGGTCGCTGACCATTTCTGTCAAAGCAGCATCAATCGCTGCTCGTTTTTGTGCTGCTAATTCTCGACGTAACGCTTGCACCATAAAATCATTACGACTTCTTGCTTTGCCTTCTAAAACTGCCTGATCAGTGGCTTCTAAAAGCTCCCGTGGTATAGCTAGTGTTGTGCGAACGGATTCGGCTTTCATGTAGTGATGATTATTTTGATGTCTTCAGTGACGACTTCTATGATATCACTCTTAATCGTACTTCGACCCTTGGAGTTATACTGAAGACTCTGTATAAACTAAAATTTTGACCCTAAAGGAGTATCTCTTAAGTCATAGAAAAGACCTCTTCCCTCAGTTATAACGAGTTCTCATTACACATTGACTCGCAAAATTTCTTCATAGTCAAAAGTCCAGATTCCAACCTAGTTTTGGGAATCTGGACTGCAAATGATTGCGGAGTTCCTACTTAAGTAGAAAGAGTTAGTTTTTGGTTAATAGTCAGTAAATAGGCAGAAAATGAAATTTTTTTTGTAACTCTGCCTCAAATAATAGAACGTTTGAGTGAACCATCAGCATAAAGTTCAAGCGGAACTAATTCGATTTTGCCGTTAACTTTAACTTGAGAATAAACTACTTTCACTAACTGAGCATGATTTTCGTTGTATCGCAAAGACATAATACATCTCCTTGATTACATATTTATTTTTTCAAACGATTGAATATTTTGAATGTACTTAATATGTTCTTGGCAAACTGTACATCTTTTATATGTTTGTTGATTCTATTACTAACAAACAAATGATGAAATTTAGTATAAAATGACCACCGTGTATATAAAGATTTCAACAAATCTACATTGTCGGTAAGACTTCGCCAACAACTGTGTAACAAATGGCTACTAACGCGAGATAATAAGTATTCCCTAGTACCCTAAGCTGTAAACTCATTTTTCCTTACATAATATACTTCACAGCCACAGGGTGAAATTTCGCAAGCATCCCTTAATAAGTATGAAAACAGCTACCGAATTACAAACTCGACTGGAGCATTACTACCAGCAAATCAAAACCATTATCCTATCCCGTCAAAATCCAATTACTGGTTTGCTACCTGCGAGTACAGCAATTACTGCCCACGGTGATTATACAGATGCTTGGGTCAGAGACAATGTTTACAGCATCTTGGCGGTTTGGGGTTTAGCTTTGGCGTACCGCAAAGTTGATGAAGACAAGGGACGTACTTACGAACTAGAACACAGTGTGATTAAGCTGATGCGTGGGTTACTGTTTGCGATGATGCGACAAGCGCATAAAGTAGAGCAATTTAAACATACTCAGTCACCTTTAGACGGTTTACACGCTAAATACAATACCGCTACTGGTGACATTGTAGTTGGTGATGATGAGTGGGGACATTTACAACTTGATGCCACATCTATATTTTTACTGATGCTGGCGCAAATGACCGCTTCAGGATTGCAGATTATTTATACCATTGATGAAGTAAACTTTGTGCAGAACTTGGTTTACTACATTGGACGCGCTTACCGCACACCAGATTATGGTATTTGGGAACGAGGTAACAAAATTAATCATGGTAATGCTGAGTTAAACGCCAGTTCTGTCGGGATGGCGAAAGCAGCGTTAGAAGCCATGAATGAATTAGATTTATTTGGCGTGCGCGGGAGTCAAGCTTCAGTAATTCACGTGCTACCGGATGAGATTGCCCGTGCCAGAAGTACCTTAGAATCTTTGTTACCGAGAGAATCTGCTTCTAAAGAAATTGATGCAGCACTGTTGAGTATTATTAGCTATCCTGCCTTTGCGGTGGAGAATGTACAGCTGCGCGATTCTCCAAAGGAGACGCTGCGCGATCGCACTTTTAACGATATCATCAACAAACTCCAAGGCAAATACGGCTGCAAACGCTTCTTGCGTGATGGACATCAAACCGTATTAGAAGATAATCAACGTTTGCACTACGAACCTTGGGAATTAAAACAATTTGAACATATTGAATGTGAATGGCCGTTATTTTTCACTTATTTACTGCTTGATGGCTTATTTCGGAACAACCAAGAGCAAGTTCAACAATATCAAGAACTTTTAGCAGGGCTATTAGTAGAACGTGATGGTTATGGTTTATTGCCAGAACTTTATTATGTGCCAGCAGAAAATATAGAAGCAGAAAAATTAGCACCCCAAAGTCAACCTCGATTACCTAATGAAAATATTCCCTTAGTGTGGGCGCAAAGTTTATATTTTCTCGGACAAATGTTAAGTGAAGGGTTGTTGGCGGTTGGTGATATTGACCCGTTAGGTAGGCATTTATCTGTAGGGAAAAACCGCGAAGCCCTAGTACAAATTGCGCTGTTAGCCGAAGATGATGACTTACAAGCAAAACTAAAAGTTTACGGCATTGAAACACAAACACCCAAGCAAGTAGAGCCAATTCAAGTTAGGCAAGCTGGGGAACTTTCAACTATTTACACCCAAATAGGACGCAACGATAAACTAGGTTTAACTGGTCGGCCAGTGCGTAGATTGCGAAGTTTAACTACATCACGCATCTTTCGTATTTGTGGTGAAAAGGTAGTGTTTTTGCCCTCATTTCTTGATGCCCAACAGTTTTATTTAACTCTTGATTACCATTTTTTACTCGATCAAATTAGAAGCGAACTTGCTTATATTCAACAATATTGGAGTGATTTAGGTCGTCCTATCTTAACTTTAATGTTAACTCACACCATGTTAGAAATTGGTGCTGAGGCATTATTAGAACTGATGCAAGAACTCAAAGATGGGATTTGCAACGGTGTGCGTGTCAAACTAGGCAGGCTGAATCAGTTAATGCTAACAGGTGCTATTCAAAGAATTGATTTTCTGCAAGATGCCAAATTTTATCAGTCAGCCATGCAAGATGCGGCACCACATTGTTATTACTTGGCTTATCATCCGGGTAAAAGTTGGCGTTTGGGGCATACCCAAGAATTCCAAATGGAGTGCGAAACTAATTTGGGATTATTGCTTTCTGCTTTACGCGCATCAGAAAATCTTTACGAGCAAATAGAGTTATTGCAGGCTTTAACCCGCTTGCAAGGATTAGAATTTGATACTGGGTTTGGTGGCCCAACTACTCGCGTAACTGTAGGTGATTTGCTGGATGAAGTGTACACCAAAGCCGGAGACTTAGGCCTCTGGGCAGTAGTGCGTCGGGCTGCAGGGTTGCGCCAGATGGTTGATATTGCCTTATCAGATGCAGTTACGAGTATTTTGGTGCGTGGCAAGCAAATAGCTGTGGGTAGGGCGTATAGCGAAGCCTCATTGATTACTGTGCCGATGCCTCACAATGAAATTGCCGAGAAGATAAATAATTTCTGTCGTGAGGATATTCGCGATCGCGTTCTTACACAAGAAATCTTACTTTATCTTGGTACTCTGATTCGCTCGGAATCTGAATTATTCCAAGGGCTGTTAACTTTAAGAGTTGGCTATCTCATCCTATTAATTACCAGCGAACTAGCGCGAGAGTTACGTGCTACTCAAGATGAAGCCTACGAACAATTAATGGAACGTTCACCCTTTGAAATCAAAATGCGCTTGCGTCAAGTGTTAACTGGTTATACAGGTATGAGTAACCTGTTGCGCCAGCAGGAATCACTGCACGTTAAGCAAAAAGAAAGTGATATTAACTGGGTTGTGCCACCAACAATTACAGAAGAAATCGACGTACCGCCAGGAGGTTGGCGACGCTACCGCCAAGCAGAAGGGGCGTTGAACCGGGTACCCAAAAACTTTTTCCAGCAAGTTTGGTTATTAATGAAACATTGCAAAGGCTTAGTTATTGGTGACAAACTAGAGCGTCGCAATCGTTTAGATAGCGAATTAATGTTATCAGAAATGACGGCTGGTGAAAAGAATTTTGCTCTGCGGGTTGAGCATTTATTAAATAAAATCGAAGCCCCAGAATATCGCCAAGTTAATCTTGAAGCACTAATAGAATTAGGCGAAATCGCATCTAAAAACCCCAGCTTGCAAATCGAAGAATATATTGTATTAGATGTGTTAATTGGTCATGCTGTGCGCTTGGCCTGGTTAGATACACACCCAGAACGCGGCGATCGCTATGATGAAGATAAAGCAAATGCGTGGCGATCGTTCTACAATACTTCTCCTAGAGATTGTGCAACTTACATTCTCAAAGCCTTTAGGTTCTTGACTGAGTTTGTGAAGTAGTTTTATAGCAGGGGACAGGTGATAGGGTTAAAAGTCTTTGAGTGTCTAAGTTTTCTCATCTATTTTTTAATTGCGTTAGCGCAGCGTTAGCGACGTTCGCGTAGCGTCTCCCTTTGGGAGAAGGAGCGTCATTGCGAATTGGTAAGCTATTGTGCATACAAGTTGCCCTATTGAGACTGTGGCTAAACACTTCAAACCCTCTCCCCTGCTCCCTTGCTCCCCTGCCCCCCTGCGGTCTAAACTGCAAATTAGGTGCTTAACAGCTTATAATGCTTAACCAACACCAAACGCCTTTATTAGATGCGATAAAAGCTTGTGTCAACCATCGCCACGCCCCTTTTTATACTCCAGGTCACAAGCGAGGACAAGGAATTCCGCAGCCATTGGCTGATTTACTGGGCGCAAGCTTATTTAAGGCAGATTTGACGGAATTAGCACAGTTAGATAGTTTATTTTCACCCCAAGGTGTAATTCAACAAGCCCAAGCACTGGCGGCGGCGGCGTTTGGTGCTTCACAAACATGGTTTCTTGTCAACGGTTCTACCTGTGGCATAGAAGCGGCAATTCTGGCTACCTGCGGTACAGGCGATAAAATTATTCTGCCTCGAAATGTGCATTCTTCTGCGATCGCTGGTTTAATTCTCTCTGGTGCAATGCCAATTTTTATTAATCCTGAATATGACCCAGTTTTTGATATTGCTCATAGTATTACACCCTATGCTGTAAAAGCTGCATTACAACAGCATCCTGATGCTAAGGCAGTGTTGACAGTTTACCCCACATATTACGGTGTCTGCGGTGATTTACAAGCGATCTCCCAAATCACCCATCAATATAATATTCCTTTACTCGTTGACGAAGCTCACGGCGCACACTTCGCCTTTCATCCCGAACTACCTACCCCAGCTTTAAAAGCAGGTGCAGATTTAACTGTCCAGTCTATTCACAAGGTACTTGGTGCAATGACGCAAGCATCAATGCTGCACATCCAGGGAGAGAGAATAAATAGCGACCGTGTGAATAAAGCTTTGCAACTCGTCCAGTCTACTAGTCCTAGTTATATACTTTTAGCTTCCTTAGATGCAGCGCGTCAGCAAATGGCGGTGGATGGAGAAAATTTGATGTTTCGCACTTTGCAACTTGCAGATATAGCCAAAACCAAAATCAGCCAAATTTATGGTTTATCAATTTTGCAACCAACAATATCACCAGGGTTTAAAGAGTTAGATAAAACCCGATTAACTGTTAACGTTGCTGGCTTAGGTTTAACGGGATTTGCAGCCGAGGAAATTTTAGATGAGAAGTTGGGTGTCACTGCGGAATTCTCTTCATTACACAACCTAACTTTTATTATTAGTTTGGGTAACACTCTGGCAGATATTGAACAATTAGTAGAAGGTTTTACGATTCTTGCCGAGAAGTATCGTGGTGCCAAATTGATAGTAAATAACCTAAATCTTGTAAACAATTGCGAGTATTCTGTGCAGATATCACCGCGCGAAGCTTTTTTTGCTGCTAGTGAAACTTTACCACTCCAACAAACTAGCGATCGCATCTGTGCCGAAATTGTTTGTCCCTACCCTCCCGGAATCCCGATTTTAATGCCAGGAGAAATCATTACTAACGCAGCAATAGCATATCTACAACAAATTCAAGCAATGGGCGGGTTTATCAGTGGCTGTGCAGATACTAGCTTACAAACTCTAAAAGTAGTAGTCCACCACGCAAATTATGATAGGTCATAGATCCCCGACTTTTTTTAAAAGTCGGGGATCTGAATACCCGCAATCTATCAAAATCAATCGGGTGGAGTAGAAAGGTTTTTAGTCGTCATTGAGAGTTTTCAAAAAGGCAACAAGATCATCTTCTTCCTTATTAGTAAGTAGAAGATTACCAAGTTCAGTCTTATTGACGTTCTTGGTCACTTCTGGTTTGGGCCAGCAGTTGTTAGATAAAGCATCTTCTACACGGGTAAAAGGATCTGCACAGAGAGGTTTGATATCTCGTGTATTGTAAAAATGCACCACTTGCTTCAGAGTTTTGAAGTAGCCGTTGTGCATATATGCCTTGACAAAATTAGGATTGGGTCGCTTGTCCACATTGCGTAGAGTGGGAACTTTTTGTTTGCCTTTGTTCGACTCAGCAAAGGCTTGATAATTAGGTTTTGAGGCTAAGAAGCCGCCTAATCCCAAATCAACCCACTCCTTGCCCAAAGAGTTAAATGGCGAAGTGTACCAAGGATTATCAGGGTTTTTAGGTACACCAATGTTTTCGTAAGTAAAGTCAGTAAATACAGGTGGTTCGCCATTGGCTCCCCGGTCTAAGATGTGGCACTGGCTACATCGCGCTTTACCTTGGAATAGGTTAAGACCTTTTTTTTCTTCAGGCGTGAAGTCTACTTTCCTTGCTATGTACTTATCATACTTAGATGTGAAAGCGTTCGATTGGGCAGATCCTTCAAAAGCAGCTATAGAAAGTGCTATCTTGCCGTAAACTTGATTTACTTTGCCTCTATCTGTAGAAGACAACCGGACATTTACACCTTCTTGTTTACAGATTTTTCTGACATTGGCAGGCCAGTCAATATTACACGCATCATATCCCCAAATATCAGTAAAAGCCACAGGATAGGATGCGGTTGTGCAAACCTTGTAAACGACGCAAGCACTATCTGGAAGAGCTTGTTCCACTGGGTTCAAGAAAGGGCCTTGTGCTTGGTCAGCAGCCGGATGTCCCAATTTTTCACCTGTAGCGCGACCATCCCAAAAATTACCGCCAGAAAATACTCGCTTCCCATTTTTTTCTGAAAAGTGCAAAATCGGACTGAGGGTTGCATAAGCTGAACTAGGTGGCTTGCGATTTCCAAAGCGGCCTTGAATAGAACCTTCGTAAACTGATCCCAACCGATTAATATCTTGGTTTGGCCCTGTCCAGCCTACTTTAGGATCGTGGCATACTGCACACGCTTGGGGTTGCTTGATGGAGAGTTGTTGATCAAAGAATATAGATTTGCCTAACTGTTCTTTGGGAGTCAAATTTTGTCTGTTGAAAAAGGGATGGGCCATAACATTCCCCATCCAGCTGCTCAAAAGTACAACTATGCAAACGAAAGTTGCGTACAACCAAGTTTTTTTTCTACCCATTATTTTTCTCCTTATTCTGATATCTCAAAACAGGCAATTTATGGTGTGGGAATGCTATATAGGATTCATATTTGATTTCTGAAAAAAAGCTGCTAAAAATCCTGATATACAATGACTAAAGCAATTGCCAATTTATAGTTCTCTGCTTTTCATAATTAAAGGCAAGAAGTCTCATTAATTATTAATTAATGGCTTCTTTATCCTATTGGTTCAGTAAAATTAGTGGTCGATAGGGTAGATTAGCTCCAATCTAAAATTCAATAGTGTTACTAAGCCATCTTTGACCATCACTTTGACCAAAGGAACAAAATCTGCGATCGCTGCTTCACGGTCTATAATGGTCACGACAATTGGCAAATCTGAAGATAATTCCCACAGTTGTGTGAATTGTACTGTGTTTTCCATATCCAGCGATCGCTCTTGTTGCCGTCGCGCCATTGGTCAAAACTTAAGCTTGAGAGGCGGTTGTCAAGGGGATTTTATAAGGTGATTGAAAGAAAAATTTCTTAGAGAAGATGATTACTTGATTGCCTAACGCAGAGGTAATAATTATCCAAGTAAATAGATCACGTTGTAGGGGTGTACAACTGTCATACGTATCAACTTAACCTTAAATCGGCGGTTAAAAAGAAATCGCGTCTACACACCCAAACCCCGCCTACGCGGGTTTCAAAAAGCGTATTTTAGCCCACGAACTTGTAGCTCTTGTTTGTGTAGCCGCGAATTCTATTCATGCTGGCTCACTAACCTACACCAGTTTTAGGGGTTGGGATTGGGGCTAAAGAGAAATGCAGTACCAATAACTACACTATTTCCCTGAAGTTTAAAGCTTACTGCGTCATTTGCGCCAATTGGTGATGATAATGTTGGTTGAAATGTGGTGCTTGAAGAATTATATAAAATATATTCTCCAACTCCAACATAATTACCCGTTTCATTAGGTTGTAAGATTTGGAGTTGTGGATTTACAGATGCTCCAAAAGTATAAAACCTTTTCGTAATTCCCGAATCATTCCTAACCGTAAAACCTCCAACAATTTCCGAGCATTCATCAGAGCTTAATTCAGAAAATAAACTTTCATCAAGGCTATCCAATTTACCAGAAAAAGAATATTTTTCTGGTTGAAATTTTTTGTTTAGCATAACGAGGTTCCAAAATGCTACATACCATCTTCATTGTGTTGCAATACAATAATTTTGTCCATCATCATTAATACTATTTAAATGACTTTGTAAAAAGAATAATTGAGTCTGCTGGAAGCCGCACTTAGACAGGCAAAATCAGCCTCCAGAATCTTAAAATCGGGTTTTATAGATTTCCCCTAACCCTTTGTTTGATGGGTAGAATCGGAATAAAAATCCCCCTTAAATAGAGAAATTTAGTGGGGAATATAACCTTTGATAAGTAAGTAGGTGGGAAAAAAACTATGTTAATAAAAATCAATAAAGCTGAAACCCTCTTCCCTCATGCTTTTTGCGAACTACAAATATTTACACCGTTCTATTTACTGACAAGATAAATTTTTAAACATCCTCTAAAGCAAAGGCTAAGATAACAATTCTTTGAATAACTTGAGAAACATTAACAAGTGACTGTTAACAATAAAATTTAATACATTCTTAAATTTAAAAATTATAGATAATTTCTGAGAAAACACTTATTAAACAAGCTGCTGAATATCTTGAATAGTAAACATCTAACGCCACATTTTAGCTAAAACTATACCTAACTGCACACCAATAATTCCTAGTAAGGCACTACCAAGCCAATAACTAACTGCTAATAAAAACGCCCGACTACGGAATAAATTAATAGTATCTAAACCGTAAGTCGAAAAAGTTGTGTAAGCCCCTAAAAATCCTGTGGCTACCATTAAGCGGATTTCTGGAGAGATAATTGCCATTTTCTCTACAGCTAAAGTAGTGAAAAAACCCATAGCTAAACAACCACTGATATTAATAAAAAATGTACCGTAGGGAAAATTAATCCCAAAGCGGTTAGCGAACCATAATGTAATATAGTAACGGCTTAAAGCTCCGGCGATCGCACCTAAACTAATGGCGAGTGGATAACGTAAATTTGGGTCTTTTAACATATAGGAAGCTGGTTTGATTACTGAACATACTTGTGTAGAAAGGCAATAGGCAATAGGCGATAGGCAACAGCAAAAAAGGCAGGTAAAGTGTACTGATTTTTTTAAAATCAAATCTTATTGCTGTATAAGTTTTTTCAATAGTAATTGTTGATCTAAAACAAAATAAGTCATTATTTACTAACTTAAGTGTGAAAACCGTACTGAATTTTAGCGCAATTTCTACCTGATGAATATGTGTTTGGGTGGATAAAATTTAAGTGTGGCTTAAGTAATGCTGTTATTTAGCAAAGCTAAACAACATCAATACAGCATTATTAGGAGAGCAAAAATATGGGAAATCAATTTAAAACACTTGCCTTGCTTGCTGCACTTAGCGGCTTATTGATTGCTATTAGTTATTGGGTAATTGGTGGTACTGGTGGTTTGATTATAGGAATTGGTTTAGCAGCAGCTACAAACTTATTTTCCTGGTATCAATCAGATAAAATTGCACTGGCAGTATACCGCGCCCAACCTGTGAGTGCAGCACAAGCACCAGGACTTTATCAGATTGTGGAGAAATTAGCCGCACGCGCTAACATCCCCATGCCAGGAGTTTACATCGTTCCAAGTCAAACGGCTAATGCTTTTGCTACAGGACGCGATCCCGAACACGCGGCTGTGGCTGTTACTGAAGGTATTTTGCATCTCCTCCCAGAAGATGAACTTGAAGGCGTAATTGCCCACGAACTGACTCACATTATTAATCGTGACACCTTAACTCAAGCGGTAGCTGCTACCATTGCTGGTGCTATCTCCTTCTTGGCACAAATGGTAAGTTATGGTTTGTGGTTTGGTGGTGGTTCACGCGATGATGATAGAGGTGGTAATCCTTTAGGACTGTTGTTAACTGTATTGTTAGCACCATTAGCAGCAACAGTAATTCAGTTAGGTATCTCTCGCACACGTGAATTCTCTGCTGATGCTGGTTCTGCAAGATTAACTGGTAATCCCCGCGCCTTAGCCCGCGCCCTACAAAGATTAGAAGCGACAGCACGGCAATTACCTTTAGATGCCAACCCATCTTTTGAACCGTTATTAATTATTAATCCTATCTCTGGAAAGTTTTTGGGGAACTTGTTTTCTAGTCACCCTGACACAGAAGCGAGAGTAGAACAATTGCTGAAGCTAGAAAGGCAACTGTCAACAACATATTAATTGTTCAGAGTCAAAAGTCTAGAGTGAAGTCGCTGATTTTGGCTTTAGCTGCACTTTGCAAGCTAAAACCGCCTGGGAAGCCTTTAACGCTCCTCGTACTCACTAATTAAATAAAAGTCTTGTGTGGTGGGCTGGAAAGCCTGCCCATTTTTTTATCCAAACCCAAAAACTGAATTGTCATATCATGTCCGGCTGATTCAGTTATGATTCAATACAGTTCAGTTAAGGCTAACAACCTAGACTAGTGTAGGTTGGGTGGAGGAACGGAACCCAACATTCACACATACTTTGTTGGGTTGCGCTATCGCTACACCCAACCTACTATTCTCTGAATTGTTATATTATGTCCGGCTGATTCAGTTATGATTCGGTACATCTGTGCAGAAGATTTAATAAAACTCTTTTCTCCCCCTGCCCCCCTGCGGCCCTTAATAACAAGTCTTTCAACAAATACGATATTATGCCTCTACAGGAGCAGCACCAAAACGATAGCCTTTACCGTACACTGTATGAATCAAGGTAGTTTCTTTACCTACCTCAATTTTTCGACGCAATAAGCGAATTAATGCTGCTATCACATTGCTACTGGGTTGTTCCTCATCTTGCCACAGATGTTCCATAATTTGAGCGTGAGTTAATAGCTGTCCAGTATGTTCCATAAAGTATTGCAGCAGTTGGCTTTCTTTTTGCGATAGCTCAATCACGCGTCCTTGACGGTAAGCAACTTGATTGTCACAATCAAGTTCTAAGTCAGCAACAACTAACCTTACGGTAGTAGTTTCAGGGGTTTGCGAACCGGAACGACGCAATAAAGCGCGAACTCTAGCTAGTAACTCTCGCAATTCAAACGGTTTGACTAAATAATCATCTGCACCTGCGTCTAAACCTTCCACGCGATCGTCTAAAGTATCTTTGGCAGTCAGAAACAACACTGGCGTAGTTTTACCTTGTTGGCGTAATTCTTGGCAAATCTCTAGACCCGTTTTTCCTGGTAGCATCCAATCTAAAATTAATAAGTCATAACTACTAGCTGTAGCTAGTTCACTACCATTTGTCCCATCATAAACCGCATCGACGGTATAACCTTCACGCGTTAACACCCGACTCAAGGGATCGGTTAATTCAGCTTCATCATCAACTAATAAAATTCTCATGCTGCTTGAGGTAAGCAATAGCCTTCTTGCAGAAGTGGGAAAAGGGTAAGGGGAAAAGGGGAAAGAGGAAGAAGAAACCGTTGTTTTTTAAACTTTTCCCAAGGCAAAGCCTTTATCCTTTCCCCTGGGCGAAGCACTTAACCTTTTCCCTTTCCCCTCTCTTGCAAAACTAGTTTTGCAAGAGGTCTAATCGAGCTATTCTCAATAATAAATGAACTGCTAACACGCTAAGGATATCAAGAAAGAGAATGTTGACTGTTGCACTACCGAAAGGGGAACTCCTGAAAAATAGCATCCGCCTGCTACAATCTATAGGCTTGGATTTTAGTGCATTTTTAGATTCTGGAAATCGCCAACTTCAGATTCTTGATGCTAGCGGACAAGCAAAGGGATTGTTGGTACGAGGACAAGATGTGCCTGTCTATGTAGAATACGGTCAGGCACAGTTGGGGATAATTGGTTACGATGTGTTACGGGAGAAACAGCCACAAGTTGCCCAACTGATGGACTTGCAGTTTGGTTACTGTCGAATGTCAGTAGCAGTTAAAGAATTAAGTCCTTACAAGTCACCTTTAGATTTACCGCCTCACAGTCGAGTTGCTTCTAAGTATGTTAATTGCGCTCGTGAATATTTCCATAGTCTAGATTTACCTGTGGAAATAGTACCGCTTTATGGGTCAGTGGAACTGGGGCCAATTACAGGAATGTCAGAAGCAATTGTAGATTTGGTTTCTACAGGACGGACTTTGCGTGAAAATGGCTTAGTTGAAATTGAAACTTTATATCACAGCACAGCACGGTTAATTGCTCATCCTTTAAGTTATCGTCTGAATTCAGGGAATTTGAACCAGTTGATTGCCAAGTTGCGGGAGAAAGCTTTGGTAACAGTTTAACGTTGTGGGGAATCATCAGCTTGCCATGATTCCCGTATAAATGGTCTAAATCTTTGATGCTGCGATCGCTATTATTTAAAATATTTTTAGTCTTTTTCAAGAGAATCTGACTTGAGCTTAGGTTACATCCTGCTCAAGATAGATAATCTTGTCTAGACTAGAAGTATACCAAAAGTTAGGGCGATCGCTATTTAGGTTTTTCACTTCCAGAATCGAAAAGCTCCTATGTACATTTAGACTCAGGTACATCATTCAGTAAAGTGAAAAAAGATTCAACAAAATATTAAATAGCCAAGACTCTTTATAAATTATTTTTTTCAGTTTTTCAAAAAAATTTATGCCAGCAGAATCGAATAATTATGAACAGGCGAGGCTAGCAGCTCTACGCCGATATCAAATTTTAGACACTCAACCAGAGCAAGCTTACGACAATCTTGCTCAATTAGCGGCATTTATATGTGGTACTTCTATAGCTTTGGTGAATTTCATTGATGAAAACCGTCAGTGGTTCAAAGCCAAACTAGGTATAGATGTGCCAGAAATGCCTCGTAGTGTTGGGTTATCTTATCTTTGCTTAGAACGCAAGGATATTGTGGTGATCAAGGATGCACTAGAACACGAAGAATATGCCACAAATCCAGTAGTCAAAGGCTATCCTTATGTGCGTTTTTATGCAGGTGTGCCGCTAATTTCTCCAGATGGTCAGATATTAGGCACACTCTGTGCAATTGACCCATCACCACGAGAACTCAATCAACAGCAAATAGAAGCACTGCTGGCTTTGGCTCGTCAGGTAATTAGCCAGTTGGAATTGCGGCGGAATTTAGCCGAGAAACAGCGAACTGAGGCTTTCTTGCGGGAGAGTGACCAAAGACTGAGGCTGGCATTACAAGCTGCTAAACTGGGTTCTTGGCAACTCGACATCAAAACAAAAGAATTGTCTTCATCTAGTCAGTGCCATATCAATTTTGGTCTGTTGCCAGAAACGGAGTTTACCTATAGTAAGTTGTTGGAATGCATTCATCCTGACGATCGCTCTTATGTTCTAGAGTGTGTCAGACAAGCCATAGAAAATCGTGGCGATTATGAAGCAGAATATCGCTGTATTTGGACTGATGGCAGTATTCATTGGATATTAGCACGTGGTGTTGTTATCTGTGATGCAGATAATCAGCCAGTGCGGATGAGCGGTGTGACACTGGATGTAACTGAACGCAGGCAAGCAGAAGAAGAATTAAAACGGCAGAACTTGCGATCGCAATTATTTGCCGAAATCACCTTAAAAATTCGAGAATCCTTACAATTAGAAGACATTCTCCAAACTACAGTTCAAGAAGTCCAAAAACTCTTGCACGCTGACCGAGTTCTCATTTTTCGACTTTGTCCTGATGGTTCAGGCACAGTAGTCAAAGAAGCCGTCCTACCAGGTTGGCCTGTAGTTTTAGGACAAAACATTCTTGATCCTTGCTTTCAACAAGACTACGTAGAGAAATATCGTCAAGGACGCATCAGTGCAATTTTCGACATTGAAAAAGCTGACATTCAAGAATGCCATCGAGAATTCTTGCGACAGTTTGGTGTCAAGGCTAACCTCGTAGTCCCAATTCTGATTCGAGAAGGAATTTGGGGTTTATTAGTTGCCCATCAGTGCGCTCACCCCCGCCACTGGAAGAACTTTGAAACTGAACTATTGCTACAGATAGCCAACCAAATTGGCATAGCTTTATCTCAGGCGCAACTTTTAGAAAAAGCGAACCACCATGCTCAAGAATTAGCACGTTCTAATTCAGAATTAGAACAGTTTGCCTATGTTGCTTCCCATGATTTGCAAGAGCCGTTGCGGATGGTGACAAGTTATTTACAGCTACTAGAGCGGAAATATAACAGCCAACTAGATGCAACTGCGGATCAATTTATTAACTATGCGGTAGATGGGGCGCGACGGATGCAAAACCTCATCAACGATTTGTTGAATTATTCACGGGTAACTACACGCGGACAACCTTTTGTTCAAGTTGATTGTGCAGAGATTTTACAGCAGGCGATCGCTAACCTAAAATTTGCGATAGAAGATAGTGGTGCAACCATTACTTATGATCCTCTACCTGTAATCAAAGCCGATCCTATACAACTAACACAAGTATTTCAAAACCTCATTGGTAACGCCATCAAATTCCGTGGAGAACTACCGCCACAGATTCATATTGGCGCAGTCAGGAGAGATGAGGAGCAGAGGAGCAGGGGAGCGGGGGAGCAGGGGAGCGGGGGAGCAGGGGAGCAGGGGAGCAGGGGAGCAGAGGAGCAGGGGAGCAGAGGAGCAGAGGAGTATCTTAACCCCCACACCCCACACCCTACACCCCACACCCCCCAGTTCCCACACCCTACTCCCAACGAATGGTTGTTCTGGGTAAGTGATAATGGAATTGGTTTAGAAGCACAGTATGCTGAACGTGTTTTTGTAATCTTTCAGCGATTGCATGGTAGAAGTAAGTATCCAGGTACTGGTATTGGTTTAGCAATTTGTAAGAAAATTATTGAACGCCACAGTGGACGTATCTGGGTTGAGTCAAAACCGGGTCAAGGCTCAATCTTCTACTTCACCATTCCAGAACAGGTTAACAATCGTGAATAATACGTCAAGAATTATGCCAATTGAGGTTTTGTTAGTAGAAGATAATCCTGGTGATGCTGAACTCACACGCATCGCTCTACAAGATAGCAAAATCTCAATTAACTTGAATATTGTAGAAGATGGTGTAGAGGCAATGGCATTTTTACGCAAACAAGATAACTATGCCAAAAAACCTCATCCTGATATTGTATTGTTAGATTTAAACTTACCCAGAAAGGATGGACGGGAGGTATTAGCAGAAATTAAATCTGACGAGAAACTCAAGCGAATTCCTGTGGTTGTCCTCACAACTTCCCAATCAGAAGAAGATATTCTCAAAGCCTATAACTTGGCAGCTAATTGTTATATCACCAAACCAGTTGATTTTGATCAGTTCGTTAAAATTGTACAATCTATAGAAAATTTCTGGTTTGCGATCGTAAAACTGCCACCGGAGTAATCGACATGGCAGGAAAATTAATTAAAGTCCTCTTAGTAGAAGATAACCCTGGGGATGTCTTTCTCTTACAGGAGTTATTAAAGGAAGTCAACACCACGAAGGTAGAGTTGCGTCCCGTTGAGCGACTGTCAGAAGCACTCAATTTGTTAGCACATGATAGTTTTGATGTGATGTTGTTAGACCTTTCTCTACCTGATAGCCAAGGTATTAGCACCTTCCTTAGTGCTAACCGCCAAGCCAAAGCTACTCCGATTATTGTGTTAACAGGTTTGGATGATGAAACTTTAGCATTACGCGCCATGCAAGAAGGAGCGCAAGATTACTTGGTCAAGGGACAAGTAACTGGTGACTTACTAGTGCGTTCTATGCGCTATGCTATTGAGCGTCAACGCATCGAAGATGCACTACGCCAGAGTGAAGAGCGATTTCGAGTAGCACTCAAAAATTCCCCGATTTTTGTTTTTAATCAAGATAAAGAGTTACGTTACACCTGGGTTTATAACTCGATTTCTGGATGGACAACTGAAGAAATGTTGGGTAAACATGACTCAGAACTCATTCCAGGAGAAGATGCCCAAAATCTTAGCAACATTAAAAATAGTGTGCTGGCTACGGGTATAGGTACAAGAGCAGAAATATCATTAAATACGCCTCAAGGCATTCGATATTATGATTTGACTGTCGAGCCATTACGCAATGAGGCGCAAGATATTGTGGGCATAACTTGCGCCAGCATCGACATTAGTGAACGCCAACAAGCTGAAGAAAAAATCCGCGAACAAGCAGCATTATTAGACATTGCCACTGATGCTATTTGTGTGCGTGATTTAGAAAATAAAATTCTTTTTTGGAATAAAGGTGCAGAAAAACTTTATGGCTGGCAAACGCAAGAGGCTTGGGGCAAAGATGCTAGTAAATTGTTGTTTGATGAATCTTGCCCAGAATTTGAAGCAGCTTGGTTAAATGTCATCAGGAAAGGTCAATGGCAAGGTGAGTTAACGAAACGGACAAAAACTGGTAAAGAAGTATTAGTTGCTAGTCGCTGGAGTTTAGTATGTGATTCTCAAGGAAGACCACAATCAATCCTGACAGTTGATACAGATATTACCGAGAAAAAACGCTTAGAAGCGCAACTATTTCGCGCCCAACGCCTAGAAAGCATCGGGACTTTAGCCAGTGGTATCGCCCACGACCTCAACAATATCCTCACGCCGATTTTAGCGGGGGCGCAACTATTACCACTAAAATTCCCAGATGCTGATGAGCGAACACTGCATCTGTTAGAAATTTTAGAAATTAATGCTAGACGAGGAGCAGACTTAGTTAAACAGGTATTATCGTTTGCACGGGGTGTTGAAGGTCAGCGAATCAATTTGCAACCTAAACATTTAATTGTGGAAGTTGCCAAAATTTTAAAAGAGACACTCCCAAAATCTATTGAGGTTCGCATGGACTTACCCCATGAATTGTGGATAGTCTCTGGAGATAGTACCCAACTCCACCAAGTTCTGATGAACCTCTGCGTCAACGCCCGTGATGCTATGCCCAATGGCGGTAGTTTAACTATTATTGCTGAGAATTTATTAATTGATGAAAACTATGCCCGAATGAATTTGGATGCTAAAGTAGGCCCCTACATCGTGATTAGTGTCTGCGATACAGGTATTGGCATTCCAGAGGAAATTTTAGATAGAATTTTTGAGCCATTCTTCACTACTAAAGCAGTAGGGCAAGGTACAGGGTTAGGACTTTCTACTGTTCTGGGAATTATTAAAAGTCACGGTGGCTTTGTGAGTGTAGAAAGCCAAGTAGGAAATGGTACCTGCTTTAGGGTTTACTTGCCAGCTGTTGGGGAAACCGAAACCTTTAGCCAAGAAGAAACTAGACCCCAAACAGGACATGGTGAGTTAATTCTGGTAGTTGATGACGAAGTACCGATTCAGGAAATTACGAAAACATCACTAGAAACCTATCACTATAAAACTTTGATCGCGAGTGATGGCATTGAGGCGATCGCACAATATGCCAAACACGCAAATAAAATTAGTGTGGTGCTAATGGATATTATGCTGCCTTCGTTGGATGGCATAACTGCTATCTACACCTTACAAAAAATCAATCCCCAAGTCAAAATTATCGCTACCAGTGGACTTTTGTCTAAAGCTAAGTTAGGTGAAATTATGAAAACTGGTGTCAAGAAATTTTTGTCCAAGCCCTACACTATCAATGAATTATTGCTCAGTTTGCAGGAGATTCTCAACGAAGTTGGTCAATAGTCAATGGTCATTTGTCATTAATTCTCCCTACACCCCTATATTAAGTCTTACCGCTACCAATCAAATACAGCAGTGCCATCCGCACGGCGACACCACTGGTGACTTGCGACTGAATTAGACTAAACTCTGGGTCATCCATTAAATCAGAACTAATTTCCACGCCACGGTTAACAGGGCCAGGATGTAATACTTTGACATTAGGCTTGCACAATTGCAACTTTTGTCGGGTAATACCAAATAACTGATGATATTCTCGCAAACTAGGTAATAAATGCGCTGTCATCCGTTCTTTTTGCAGGCGTAAAGTCATCACAAAATCAGCATCTTGTAAGGCTGGTTCTAATTGCCAATGTAAAAATAGTTGACCGTTAAGTGTATCTGTTTTTTCCCCAAATATATACTCAGCAAATAATTTTGGTAACAGGGTAGGTGGTGCAGCAAGATGCACTTGTGCGCCACTCGCAATTAAACTCCAAATATTTGATCGCGCTACACGAGAATGTAAAATATCTCCAACGATCGCAATCTTTTTCCCTTGTAACAGTTCTATACGAGGATTTTCGTGATCGACTAAACTACAGATGGTAAATAAATCGAGTAGTGCTTGAGAAGGATGTTCGTGTTGACCATCGCCAGCATTGAGGACGCTAACTCGTACTCCTAAATTATCCATTTCTTGAGCGATCGCATTTGGTACACCAGCTTCCTTATGGCGGATTACCATAATATCAGTACCCATCGCTAAATAAGTCTTGGCTGTATCGAGAATTGTCTCTCCTTTCGTCATCGAAGAAGTAGAAGCCGCGAAATTTAAGGTATCCGCGCTTAAACGTTTAGCAGCTAATTCAAAACTGCTACGAGTGCGGGTAGAAGGCTCAAAAAATAAATTCGCCACCACCTGTCCTTGCAAAGTTGGTACTTTCTTTGTCCGCCGTGATAAAACTTCTTGAAAAGAAGCAGCAGTTTGCAAAACAGTATTATATTCAGCTGTAGTAAAGTCAGCTAGGGAAATTACGTGATGACGATTCCAGGTGGTAGTAGGCATAAATAACTATTCGTTGCAGTGTAAATATGCGTAGACAAGCAGAGGTGTTAGCGCAGCTTTAGCGACACAGGAGCGTCACCCAGAGGGCTTGTCCTTAGACATCAGCTTCTCTAGCAATATTTACTTTCAGTATGCAGAGGTAATGATAGCATCTTAGCAAGGTAGCTCTGTACTTTTGGAGTTTCCTAAGAACCGCGCCAAAATAACTTGAACACCTATTGGTAAAACTTATTTTTACAGGATAAGTTAGGGCTTTTTCCTGTACAGTGACTAATTGTTTGTCGTCGTGACAAATTATTGTCATTTATTAAATGCTTGTACAGCAAGAGTTTTAGCTATTCAAAAGGTATTACATTATTTCTTGGTAGTTTCTGCAACAGTTCTTGGGGAATCTCCTCAAAGTGTTCCAGCAGAAAGTTCATCAGTGCAAGGTGGCGTAAATCGGCTGGCATGGGGCGGCGGTAGTTTTTACCTCTCGCAAACCAACGCCGAACAGTGGACAGGGAACGATGTCTGACGACAAGCCACTTCGTGTCTACGCAAATCTGCGCCATTTCTTCATAACTCACTTGCCACTTGGTGTAAAACTGCTTGGGAGTCATACCTAATTGACAATAACTGTAGAATTGCATCAAATCTTGCTCTCGCTGCTTGAGTGGATGAGGATTCATAACTATGACTCCTCACCCATTGGTTCTAAATCTTCCTCCCAAGCAATATCCGCAGATGACCAAGCTGCACTCTGGCTCTCTTTGCTTAACCAAATCAGATAGCACCAACTCCAGCAGCAGCGATCGCTTGCAAAGCTATAAAATCTACCAATGACAATACCCCAGTCAGTATCGCTTTCATGAGAAAGCCAACGCAAGCGATCGCCATATAAAAATCTGGGTGTTTTGGCGACATCAGGAAAGTTAGTGGGAAGCTCGATAGATGCGTTTGGGTATTTGAGGTTAATCAAATCTAGGGCTATATCTTGGTGATTGTGCCGGATGAGATGGACATAAGCCCCAAGCAATTTACCATTGATGCTGTGAGTTAACGCAGAAATCAGAATTGCCGCTAGAGTTTCTATTTCTGGCTGCTGGAGTTGCATCCAGATGCTCTCAAAGTCTGCGTCAGAGTAGTTTTTGAGCTTTGCTAGTAATTCGGTGATGCCGAAATCATCTAAAGCTTGTTGATAAGCTCGGTGTTGATCTGTTTTATAGCTAACAGGCTTTAACATTGTATATGTCTCCTGTGATATGGGGGCCAAAAGCCAGCATCCGCCCTGAGAAAGTTGATGGCTGGCTTTTGACTTATAAGTAATTATACGCAATAACGAAGTATTTTTATGTTAATTAGTGTGTTTTTATGTAATAAATATAAAAACACACTAATTTGCTTATGATAGTGATATGGGAAAAGTAACTGTAACTATTTACATGGAAGAAAAAGACAAAGAAGCCCTGCAAAAATTGGCTGATGCAGAGGAGCGTTCTTTGTCTCAAATGGCGGTGTTAATTTTGAAACGAGCGATTAAACAAGCTCAGAATGAGGGACAATGACACCAAAATAATTTGTAGTTGCTTGAAGAAGCAATGCCTGCGGCGGGCTACGCCAACGCATCTTGATGGGTTGTCAAAAGTTGGGAGAGTACGATCGCAATTTTCCACAATTGGAGTTAACAGTATTCAGCGATCGCCTGCAAGCTGATTGAATGCGAAACGCTAGGAAGTTATCAGGCTGTTAAAACTTGCTTTGCTGCGACTTCCATCAGTTTCTCACTGCTATCTCGTCCTTGTTTCAATTTGGCTTCTAGGGTATCGCAGAGTGACATCAGGCGATCGCACTTCTCTACAATCCGTTTTTGTTCTTCCAGTGGAGGAAAAGGTAAAAACAACTTTTTGAAAGCTGTCACGTTAAAAGCAGGTTGTGCAGTAAATTTTACAATTTTGTCTAATTGTTCTTTAAATATTGGGCTTTTCAGAAAATATAAAATAAATTTTTTATTCACTTGTGGATGAAGTGTTATTTTTAGCATATTAGCTGGAATTATGCGCATCAGTCAACAATTCAAAATTTTGAAAAAATGTATCTACTTTCATTTAAACGGATTCACAATTTGTAATTGACTATCTACCACTAACCCATCCTGCATATCTTCAGAATAGAGAATACTTGCTCCCGCAGCTAAAGCACAAGCAACAATTAAACTATCCCAAAAAGAGAAATTAAATCGACTGCGGAGGTTAGAAGCAGATTCAAAAATAGATAGGTTAAACTCTACCACAGTGCAACGACGATAAAGCGACTGAATCACCGCTTTCACTTGCTCCTCATTAAAGGCTGCTTTTTTCAGTAAATTGCTAGAAATTTCATTGATAACCTGTGTACTGATAATTATTCCTTCAGCGTCCGTAATAGAAATAGCAAGATTACGCTTTCTTTCTCTTTCTGCAACTTCTATTTTTTGGTCGTCAAACAAACGATAAAGCCAAACATTTGTATCAACGAATGATGCACCAGATGTCATAATTAGCGATTGTAAATTTCTTCACGGCTGAGAAATCCATCCACCTGCACAGGGTTCTCTGTCAATTCATCAATTATGTCTCTTTTTCGAGATGACTTTTGCTTTACCAAAACAATTACCTTAATATCATCTCCTTCACCGAGTTCTTGTTTGTACTCATCAGGAATCTGAATTAAACCATTTTGAATCTTTGCTTGAAATTCAATTGCATTTAGCATATTTAATTCCTTTTATCTAGGGAATATAAATCAATTTTAACCGCATTTTTCTATCACTCGTCTCTCTCCAATGCTTCAATCGCGCAATGGTCGTGCCAAAGTATTATCATGTTCTGCTGATGGCACATCAATACCATGTAAAATCAGATTCGTCACGCAAAGGTTAAAAGGTAACGGCTTTTTCTCAGTCCCGCGAATCGTCTGTTGCAGAATTTCTGGAACATCAGCACTTTGAAAATGTTGGCGAATGTAATCAATAGCTGCTGTTAAAAAGCCACCTGTACCGCAAGCTGGATCAAATACAATTTCGCCTAATTGCGGCTTGATTCTATCTACAATGAACTTTGTCACCGCACGGGGAGTATAATATTCTCCGGCATTTCCCGCACTCTGCAAATCTTTAAGAATTTTCTCGTAAATTTCGTTCTTCTTCACGAGCATCAAAGACTTTGAGGAAAATCATCCAAACTAACTGGCTGATGCGTTGCGCGTCACCATCAACGCCCGCATCTTTCCTCATGATCAGAACGTACGCATTGACAGGAATCTGACTATGTGTAATCAAGCCCATCTTTTGTTCAAGATGTTCCAGAATGAAGTCACGAGCCACCTGAAGAGACAAATTTCTCTGGACTTCATACCAGTTTTCAATTAACTCCTTGGTTCGCATTAATTCTAGTTGTGTGAAGGCACGGATAGCACTAAAAAAGTGAGTTTTAATTGCCTCAGAGTCAGGCAATAAATCATCGTAAGATATTTATTTGCTTGCCTACAGATTTACGCAATTTAGAATTTTATTCTTTATTTAATTTAACCGGAATCTCAATGATAAATTCTGTACCTTGACCTGGAGCGGATTTTAAACTAATGTGTCCCTGATGATCTTCAATGATTTGATAGCTAATTGATAATCCTAAGCCAGTTCCTTTATTAACTGGTTTAGTGGTAAAGAAGGGATCAAATATTTTAGGCTGGATTTCTGGATGAATGCCCACTCCGTTATCACTGATAATAATTTTGGCTATTTGCGAAGCAGTAATTTCAGTTTTAATTACAATTTGTTTTTCTTGAGATTTATTTTGTGGTTCTAAAACAGCATCGATCGCATTGTTTAAAATATTCATGAATACTTGATTCAAGTCAGCAGGATAACATTCAATTTGTGGTAAATTACCATACTCCTTAATAATTTGAATATCCTGCCTGAGGCGATGTTTTAAGAGTAATAAGGTACTTTCAATTCCATCGTGGATATTAACGTTTTTTTTGCCAGCTTGGTCTAACCGAGAAAAGTTTCTTAATGATAAAACTATTTCGCTAATACGCTCAGTACCTAGTTGCATCGAGCCGAGAACTTTATGTATATCATCTAAAATAAATTCCAGATTAATATCTGCAATTTTTTCTTGCAGCGCATCTGTTAATTCTGGATGCTCTTGCTGATAAAGTTTAATTAATTCTACTAAAGATTCAATATAGCTATTTATATATTTATAATTACCATTAATAAAGTTTAGCGGGTTATTAATTTCGTGGGCTAAACCTGCAACCATTCGCCCTAAACCCGACATTTTTTCTGTCTGAACTAATTGTACTTGTGTTGTTTGTAATTGCCGGAGTGTATGTTCTAATTTCTGTGTTTGTAGTTGAGCAGTAATGGTGGCGTTGGTGAGGGCTTTAAGGTTATTGTAGGCTTTAGAATGATAGCGAATCCGAGCAATCAACTCAATTGGGTCGGGTAACTTAATTAGATAGTCATTTGCACCTTCAGAAAAGGCATCTGCTTTTAATTTTGCTTCTTCTTTACTAGATAGCATGACAATAGGAATGTCACGAGTTGCGGGGTGAGAACGAAACCAGCGCAACAGCATGATTCCATCTAAATCTGGCATAACCATATCTAGAAGAATTACCGTTGGCGAAAATGCGATCGCCTTTTGGATTGCTTGGGTCGGATCATTTATATAATGAAAGGAAATATCTGAAGCAGTAGAGAGCAGTCTGCAAACTGCTTCACCAATAATTACTTGGTCGTCAATTAATATTACCCTGGCCTGATCTGAATCTACATTTCCTAAAGCGGACATAGATTCAGGCACTTTTGCAGCCATATAATTAGGTAATATCTTTTGCGTATTTGTTAATTGTGTAAGAGTTTCTACTTGCATTGTTCTATTGCATTAATTTAATAAAAAATTTAATTAATACAATATTATCTTGCTTTTAAAACTTTTCTATTTTTGTATTATTTTGTAAAAATTCAGTATATCTGCCACATTTAAATAATATATATTCTGATTTTATTGAACTAGATTATTAGTAATTTTTCTAATAATTAATATCCGGAAGAAACCAAACAAGAAAAAATAAGTAATTTTACGATATTCTTATGTAATAAAAACACATTTTATTACCAAGCTGATAAGGAGTGAGCGCAAGCTGATGCGATCGCCTCAACTGGTAAAATTTCTACAGCCGCATTCAATTCCGCCGCCGCTTTCGGCATACCGTAAATAATACTAGTGCTGCGGTCTTGAGCGATGGTATGCCAACGCGCATCTCGCATCATTTTTAAACCTTGAGCGCCATCCCGCCCCATACCTGTGAGTAAGACTCCGACACCTTTTCCAGCCCAGTTTTTAACCGCACTTTTAAAAAAGACATCAATCGACGGATGATAAGAACAATCCGATGGTTCTTGCTCATAGCCCAGGGTTTGGTTAGAACGCAACACCAAATGATTATTTGTCCCCGCCAGAAAAATCTTCCCTGGTTGGAGGTAAGAATTAGCACTGGCTACTTCCACAGACAAAGGAGTTTGTTCGTTTAACCAACTGGCAAAACTAGGAGTAAACTGAGCATCTAAATGTTGCACAATAACTATAGCAGCAGACAAATCTTGCGGAAATTGCGAGATAATTTTGACTAATGCTTGCGGCCCACCTGTAGAAGCACCAATCGCAATCAAAGAAGGTAAATTATTGTGTTTGTTTGGGATGCTTTGGCGAGGAGATTTATCAATTAATTTGGCAATAGTAGAGATTTTTTTTAGTAGTCCACTACTACCTTCCATAGGTGTATTGATGGCATCTAAAGCACCATAAGCCATTGCTTCAAAAACTTTGCCAGCGTAACGATTAACACTGGCAGTTACCATCATAATTGCACAGGGAGATTGGTTCATGATTTGCTTGGTGGCTTCAGCTCCATCCATATTTGGCATCAGCACATCCATCAAAATTAAGTCGGGGGTATCTACTGCACATTTGGTGACAGCTTCCGCGCCATCATAAGCAACCCAAGCCACATCATAATCTGGGATTTTGGCAATGGTACGCCGGATGACCTCTACGGCTATACCCATATCGTTAACAATGGCAATTCTCATCATTTGCACCCAGTTGGAAGAGGTAGTATCCTTTCCAAACCTTACATCATATCCGACTAATCAGTTGTGATTCAAGGCATAGGTGCAGAAAGTACAAAACCCTCTGCGGTCTTCATGATAAGACTTTCAACTGAGACGACACTACGCCTCGCCAATTAGGTCGAGTACGGCGTTTAACAAAGTGTCATCATGAAAACTGCTCTTAGTTAGATAGTAATTTGCCCCTGCTTCTAAGCCACGAATTCTATCTTCTTCTCGGTCTTTGTAAGAAACGATAATTACAGGTGTCTGCTTTAATTTGTCATGGGTTTTGATTTTAGTGGTAAATTCAAAACCATTCATTCTCGGCATATCAATATCGGTAATTACCAAATTGTAATCACTACTGCGGATGGCGTTCCATCCATCCATTCCATTAACTGCAACTTCGACTTTATAACCCTTGTTTTCTAACAGTTTACGCTCCATTTCGCGGACTGTAATCGAATCATCTACCACCAAAACACGCTTGTAAGTTTTGGCAACTTCTTGCTGAGAGGAATGATTGACTTGGCTGAGTTGTCCACTAGAAAGTAGTTTGGCAATGGAACGGACTAAATCTTCAATATCGATAATTAACACTGGTGAACCATCATCTAATAGCGCGGCGGCACTGATATTGGGAACTTTGCCTAAACGCGGGTCGAGAGGACGAACAACTAAACTGCATTCACCAATAAATTTATCTACAACTACACCATAGCGGCTGAAGCGATCGCTCACAATCACCACTGGCAAAAATTCAGAATTTCCTACCGACGCTGGCAATTCTAGAACTTGATGGGCTGCAATTAATGCTACCGCTTGGTCGTTGACCATGAAAAATGGTTGATTCTCAGACACTACAATTGCTGACCTGGGAACCATCAGCACCTGATCAATACGTGCCAAACCAAAGGCGTAAGGTTCATTAGCGATTTCAACTACTAGAGTCCGCAATACTGACAGTGTGAGGGGTAGCTGTAAGTAAAAGCTCATACCCATCCCAAACTGAGAAACCGCCCGTAAATTGCCGCCAACTTCCCGGACTGTGCTGTGTGCCACATCCAAACCTACGCCCCGACCAGAAATTTCTGTAACTGTCTTGGCTGTGGAAAATCCAGGTAAAAATAAGAAATCCATTAATTCGGCTTCAGTGAGTTTTGCTGCCATTTCTGGAGTAGTCAGGTTTTTATTGACAATCTCTTGACGCAAAAATTCTATATTTATTCCGCGACCATCATCTGACACGGTAATTAATAACATTCCGGCACGATGCACAACTTCGATCCGAATTGTGCCGGTTTCGGGTTTACCTGCGGCTAAACGTTCTTGGGGTGTCTCGATACCGTGGTCTATGGCGTTACGCAGAAGATGAGTTAAAGGTGCTTCTAACCGTTCGAGAATGTCCCTGTCTACTAGGGTGGATTTGCCAATAATTTCGAGTTTGATGCGTTTATCTAATTGTCTAGCCATGTCCCGCACCATGCGAGGAAAGCCTTGTCCGCCTTCGCCAAAGGGACTCATGTGAGTGGCGATGACTTGCCGATATAGGCGGTCTGCAAGGTTAGTCGATCGCTGACAATATAACTGGAGTTCATTATGGCGATCGCCTAATAGCTGGCGGCATTCACTAGCTGTTTGACTTACCGCACTCATTTGTTCTTGTATCTGACGGTCTATCAAATGTCGAGAATGCTTATTACCTAATAGTTCTTGTAATCCTTCTAATAAGCCAAATAACTGTGTGTGAGTAGTTTTTAATTTTAATAGCGAGTCGGTAAAATTTTCCAACCACTTGGCCTCAACCAACGACTCTCCAGCTAATCCCATCAAGCAGTTGAGATTTTCTGCCCCTACCCGCACAACTCGATTTTGTACAGGTTCGGGTTTTTCCCCTGAGTTAAAAACCTGAGATGGCGGCATAACCCAAGGTGATTCTTTAGAGGTTGGTTCTAAAATTACTGGTAGTGGTTGACTGACAGCTGGAGAATTGCCAATATTAGCGATCGCAGTTACTAAATATTGAATGCTGGCTGCATCTGGAAATTGAGGATTAGAGTTACCTTCACAAGCTTGGCCGATATGCAGCAACATATCTACAGCCGCCAGCAGCACATCAATATCAGCCGCAGTTAGCCGAATTTTTTCCGCCTGCGCTGCTACAAAGCAGTCTTCCATCCCATGCGCCAGGGTGACAACAGAATCTAGTTCGACAATTCTGGCTGCACCTTTAATAGAATGTGCTGCACGCATTAAAGCTGCTAATTCTTCCTGGGAGTGGGATTGAGTTTCTAGTACCAACAGGCTATGGTTTAAGACAGCACACTGGGTTTTCACCTCCATGCTAAATAAATCTAGCAAGGAAAATTGGCTATAATCTGGTTGTTTTGTCATCGCCATACCTTCCTATTTAAAGTGGTGAATAATAATTCTTCATCCAAATAGCTCAGACTTTTATCCTGCCAATAAAAAAATCCTTTGGTGAAGTTTTGAGTTGTCGCCGTCATACTATTTGGTGTATCTCGTAATTCATGTTGATGAAATCGCTGTACACCGTAGAGTTCATCTACAGGAAATACCCAAACACTACCGCCTTTTTCTACTACTACCATGCGGGGATATACTATAGGGCTGAAAGCTTCTACTGTGGTGTCAGCAATTTCTAAATTCAGCAGATGGGTTAACGAGATACACAATTGTAATTCGCCCCGAATATTAACCAATCCCCGTAATATTTGGTTACTACGATGGGGTACGGTATGAATCAAACTAGGAGATATAGTTTCTTGAAAAACTCCTGTAGACAACGCTAGCCATTCTCGCTGCAAACGAAATATAACTACTGTTAAAGTTGCTGTGGTGGTTAAATTCTCAGACTCGCGTCTTTGTTCTATAAATAACTTACTCCACTCATGGCGATAATTTTCTGGTACAGTGCGTTCAAGTAAATTGCGTCCAATCTTTGAGTAAACAGGACAATTACGACAATGAATAAAATTCGTTAACTCTTGACAAGAGCGATCGCCGCCAATCCCGATGATTTTGTAACAATACTCTTGGTTGATATAATCAGTAGTATTCATGGCAGCTAATTAATAATTTGAATAAATCAAAGATTTATAATTTAAACTTTCGGCTTGCATTTTTAATGTATTATTTTTCGATAGATTAATAGATTATCCTGGCTTGTAAATATTATAAAAACATCCAGGAATTCTTAGCTGTCTTCTTTGCTATTGCCTATTGCCTGAGTAAACAAGTATGCTCAGTAATCAAACCAAATTATTATATTTTACAAATGTGATGAGCTAGATTCAGCAAAATTAGAAATTGAGTTTTCACCTTTGAGTTTGAAGCGAGAAATCTCTTGTCGCAAAACTTGAGCAACTTGACTAAGTTGAGAAATAGCATTATTAATTTCTCTTAAAGAACCAGCCGTTTGAGCAGAAGTATTGCTTAACTGAGTCATCGCCTCGCTAATTTGCAACGCGCCTTGAGATTGAGTTTCCATACCTTGATTAACCGATTCAAATCGAGGTGATAACTCTTGTACTTGTTCGATAATTTGACCTACCTGAGTGCTAATATTAGCCACATCTTCTACACTGCGTCCTACTTCTGTGGCGAACTTATCCATTTCCATTACGCCTGTAGACACAGAAGATTGCATTTGTTTAACCATCTGTTCAATATCTAAAGTAGCGACTGCGGTTTGGTCTGCTAAACGGCGAATTTCCCTAGCCACTACAGCAAAACCTAAGCCATATTCCCCAGCTTTTTCGGCTTCAATAGCTGCATTCAAAGACAGCAAATTTGTTTGGTCTGCGACTTTAGTGATGGTGACCACAATATTATTAATATTGTTAGCTTTTTCGCTAATTACTCCTAGCCTAGCTGCAATTGAGTTGGTCGCTTCTGCTAATTGACGCATGGTAGCTTCCATCCGCAACAAATCTTTTTGACTATCGCTAGCTGCAATTGTTGTACTTTGCGACATAGCAGCAACTTCTTCCATTGTTTTTACAAGTTCTCTGGAAGTAGCAGAAATTTCTTTCGCGGCGGCTGCAACTTCATTTGTTGAAGCTACTTGTTCTGTTAGTGTAGCTTCTAATTGTTTACCAGATGCTGCTATTTGCGTTGCTGAAGAAGTTGCCTGAATACCAGATTGTTGTACTTTTCGGATCAGATTACTAAGGTTTTGGGCCATGTTTTTCAAAGTCACCATCAGCTTACCAATCACATCATTGGAAGTTGCTTCTACCTCAACTGTTAAATCACCATCAGACACCTTTTCTGCTAAATTAAAAGCATTTTGTAAAGAACTGCTCAAAGCTCGGCTTGGAATCAGAATAATAGCAAGACAAACTGCTATTACCGTTATTACAAGCATTACATAAGTTGACCAAATAACTAAGTTAGAAAAATTTTGCAGTTGATTAACTTGCTGTTGTCTTTCTTTTAACTCCTCATCTTCAACTAGCAGCATTCTTTCAATTTCTTTTCTAAGATTATCCATTACATTTTTGCCTTTGTTGGCATAAAAGTAATTTAGTAACTCTTGTTGTTTATTTAACTTTTTAAGTTGGATGGTTTCTTCAGATATTTTATTTTTTTGTTCTGATAATTCTTGAATTTTATTTAAACTAGCTATTTTTAAATCGTCATTTTTTAACTCTAACTCTAGTTCATCAAAAATTGCAATTATCTGTTCTTTTGCTTTATTAAAAGGTTCTAAATATTCTGGTCTATTGGTAATAATAAATCCTCGCTGCCCAGTTTCTGAATCTACTAAAAGCTTTTCTAATTGGTTTAAGTTTCCTTTTATTTGGTAATTTTTGGTGACTAAATTGGCATTATCTACTAATTCTTCATTAGTTTTTTTAGTAATAAAAGCTGTAATACTAGCTAATATTACTATTAGCCCACATCCAGCTACTACAAATTGGTTCAGTCTTAGCCCTTGCCGCATATCTTTACCTTGTCCTCAAATGATGCAAACAGAATTTAATTAACTTCTCGAAATTCTCTAGCTATAGAAAGATAATCAAGACATACAAAATATCTTGTAAGTGCAAGCTTTCCCATGTCAGCAAGCAGACAAACAAGTTGTAAGTAAAAGATATGAAAATTAATAATTTGTTACCTGGAGGAATCCGGTTTGATTACTGAACATACAGGTGTAGTAAGGCAATAGGAAAGATAGCAGATGGAAATGTACTGATTTTTTCAAAAATTAAATATGAGTCCTATAGCAGAAATATCTATTACACCACAAATCATATTTATTGTTTATGATGAAGTCGGTGAATGCGTTGCCACAGCAAATGAGCATTTGTCATGTCGCCCTGATGTTCTCGCAGCAATGCTAAATGAATTAAAGCTTCTTCGTGATTTGGTTGCAGATAAATTGCTTTTTGAAAGGATGTTGCAGCTTGTTCATTTTGTCCCATCGCTTGTTGCACTTGACCAAGCAGTACATAGGCTTCAACGTTCACCAAATTTTTGTTGAGATAGTCTTGGCAAAGTTGGCAAGCTTGCTGCAAAGAGCCTTGGTCAGCTAAAGTTTTAGCAGTATCTAGCAAGCTTGTCTGCTGAATTTGTTGCTGCTGCGATTTGGGATGGTGAGCGATGCGCTGTCTTGGTTGAATGAAACGGTGCTTTTTGCGATCGCCTGGGCTACTATATTTTGCTACAGTTCGAGAAACATTTGTCTTGCGATAGGCAAATGCCATAGAGTGCGGCACTAATGTAAAGCGCGAATTTAGCAATAAACCTGTTTCTGCATGACCCACAAATAACAAACCATCCGGAACAATTAATCGTTCTAAGGTGCGGATAGTGCGTTCTTTGGTACTGCGGTCAAAATAAATTAACAAGTTGCGGCAAAAGACAACATCATAGGATGCGGCAGCAACCATAAAATCGGGAGCTGCTAAATTAGCTTGGCGAAAATGCACTAAATTTCTGATCTGTTCACACAGTTTATATCCCGTCTGGGTTGGTTGAAAATAGCGTTCTTGAAAAGATAAAGTATTGCTACGAAAAGAATATTTGTCGTAAATTGCTTTTTGAGCGGCTAACAAACATTTTTTACTAATATCAATAGCATCAATGTGAAAGTTAGCTGGATTTAACCCAGCTTCTAAAAGAGCGATCGCAATTGAATAAGGCTCTTCCCCAGTAGAACATGGTACGCTTAAAATCCGCAATACTTTAGTAGTGCGATTTTTCAACCATTCCGATTGAATATATTTTTGCAAAAACTTAAATGATTCTCGCTCCCGAAAAAACCAAGTTTCCGGAACAATCACATTATCAATTAATGCTTCCCATTCAGATGTAGATTCCTGCACCCGTTCCAAATAGCAGGCTATATCTGTAATTTTGCTATCTGCCATCCTCTGGTCAATCGCTCTAGCAATGTTAGCCGAGCCTATTGAACTTGCATCTAAACCAATTTTTAGTCTCAGTAAAGCTTCACCATCAGAATATGTCATTTGTTCAACGATGGATGCTCCAAAAGCATTATTTAGTTTGCTGGCAAAAGATACACCTGTTCGGACTCTGATAACAAATATTCAATCCGCAGACATTGAATCATGCCTTGCTCGTCTAAAATCATTTTACCCAGATATGGGGCTGCACCTATCTGGACATTGGTATCTACTAACTCTGTATTTGATTTATGCAATGTTTCTACAACTCGCTCTGCCATTAAACCAACAACAGAAGACTTCGCAACATCCCCTCCCCAATAGTTCACCAGAATAATTCGAGAACTTAAGTGTTGAGAGCAAGGTTTACCCGACATCAACTGACATAAATCTAATACAGGAACAACCTGTCCTCGATAGTTAAACACACCCGCAAAATAATCAGGTGCATGAGGAAGGATATTGAGGCTAACAAGTGGTAAAACTTCTATAACCTGCTGACTAGCTAGAGCATAACGCTGATTATTTATGTAGAAGAGTAATAGTAACATCAGTCCACCTCACCCAGCCTGATAACAAGGGTTCTTTCTTAAGATAGCCTTACTATTCTGTAATACCAATTCACGTCTGATATAAATTATCCAAATCAACGAAATATCAAGAATTATCCGTCCTGTGAGACGCGTAATTCGTAAGCTTTGACAACAACTAGGTGGGCCTGGTATTGATACCCAAAGAGTATTAGGAGTTGGCACAGCCCAGCGTAATTTTGCCGCAGCATTATTAGTCGGGACGAGTAATTTTGAAGACCCTAATGTAGTAAGCATTATCAGGGTGACGAGTTTATTAATGATGGTGATAGTTATCATTGCTGGGCCAAAGTTTATCGAAATAGACCAAGCAATAGACGCAGATATTAAACAGCTAGAGGTTTGATACTCTTTGGGCCTAAGGATACAGAGGGGATGTGACTCAATTCTTACCAAGGTACTCGTCATATTCTCTAGAGATAATTTTTACTCAAGCTTTTTATTATCCCATTTCATTTATATTAAGGATGATTCTATTGCATTGCTTGCCGCGATCGTAAATCATATAGCAATCCTATTGGATTGACCAACTACTCGTGGGGGCAGGCAATAGGCAATAGGTTTTTGTGTGGGTCTCATGGAAGCTTGCTATATATGAAAAAATTATTGATTACCGGAGCCAGTGGTTTTTTAGGATGGCATCTTTGCCAACTTGCAAAACAAGAATGGGAAGTTTATGGCACTTATTACTCCCATTTTATCGAAATTCCGGGAGTCAAAACGCTTAAGGTCAAACTCAACAACTTTCAAGACCTCAAGCAGATATTTAGTCAAATTAATCCAGCCGCAGTTATTCATACAGCAGCACAATCACAACCAAACTTTTGTCAAACCTATCCACAACAATCACACACAATTAACGTCACCACATCATGCAATATAGCTGGGTTGTGTGCAGATTATTCTATCCCCTGCGTTTTTACATCAACCGATTTAGTATTTAATGGTTTAAATGCACCCTATAAAGAAACTGCTCCTGTATGTCCTGTAAATATTTACGGGGAACAAAAAGTTATGGGAGAAATAGGTATGCTAGAGCGATATCCCATGACAGCAGTGTGCCGAATGCCTTTAATGTTTGGCAGAGAAACCCCCACAGCTACAAGTTTTATTCAACCATTTATTCAGACTTTAAAAGAAGATAAAGAATTAAACTTATTTATTGATGAAGTTCGCACTCCAGTTAGTGGAACAACAGCAGCTAAAGGATTATTATTAGCCTTAGAAAAAGTGAGCGGCATCATTCATCTGGGGGGAAAAGAGCGGATTTCACGTTATGATTTTGGCAAAGTATTAGTAGAAGTATTTAATCTGCCCTCTACAAAACTAAAAGGCTGCCGACAACAAGATATAAAAATGTCAGCACCCAGACCAGCAGATGTCTCTTTAGACAGTTCTCAAGCCTTCAAACTAGGTTATCAACCTTTATCGATAAAAGAAGAATTAGAAGCAATAGCAAAATTCTGATAAATTAGGTAGCTCTTTTATCCGTGTCAGTCCAGTAGTGGCGTGTTATGGCGTTAGCCTAACGCACCACATAATAACTAAAATTATCCTTACAGCAGTTTTAATCCCAATGAGGTAAATTCCTCTACTTGTACTGCACTCAAGCGAAAAACGCTGTATACAATCAATTTAAGGGTTTAACAGGAAAAATCTCATAATTTCACGAATTTTTAAAATTAGGCAATCGCCAATATAGATTAAAAATTCGCTCTCAAAGCTTCCTGGATGTAAAAAATAAAATCAGGTATTATTAGGTGCTTATTCTATTATAAACTTTGCTAGTAAGTGTCAAAGTTTATTGTATACATATATATTCGGTTTTATCAATTCAAAACTAATGAATCTGATAAACATTCAATATTAATTTTTTTCGTTAATTCACTGAGTTATGGCAGATACGATTTATCAATATTTGCCTGATTTAGCCTAGTCCTATATCTAAAATATAGCTGACGTTCTATATTTGCTTGAGTTAATTTATATACATATATTTTTTTTAAAATAATCCAATATCATTTCTTTTTATAACACTGGCATTATTTGTAACTCTCAGTGTATTTTCAACTAAATTATTTAGTCATGTAAAAAAACATTTTAAAATAAGATAATAAAGATTTTTAGAGAATATTGACGATCGCAATAAAATTATTTTAATCTCTAAAGATATTTTTATATAGAAAATAAACTCATGAGATTGAATGTATGCCCATGAGTTAAATGGTGTATTTATTTTTGCCAGCTTGCCCAAAATATTGAATTAATTGAAACTTTCTGGTTTTGATGATGGCAGATTGTTTAAATATTTAAGAGACTGAATAGCACCTAATATGACTAGGAATCAACAGCAACCAATGAATAACTCGCTACTGCACAAACTTAATATCAAACAATTATCAATAACTTTGCGACGGCGACGCTTTTTAGTATTGGGTGTTTCTTGTGTAGTTATGTCCGTTGCTGGCTTTATAGCTCTCAATACTAAATCTACTTATCAAAGCTCTATGCAATTACTTGTTAGTTCCTATACTAATACAGGAACTAGAGCAAATAATATTCCCAACTGGATTGGGAGCGAAATATCTGATATTAATCTATCAGTTGTAGATTACTCAGCACAGGTAAGGCTGATGTTAAGTCCTAAAATTATCGATAAAGCTGTGGTTTTGCTACGTCCATATTATCCAAATATTACGGTAGAAGATATCAAAGGAAAAACATCTGATGAACAGCAAGCACGGCTATCAATAGTGCAATTAGAAAATAAAATAGGAGCCAATCATCTTCCTTTACAAGTATTAAAAATTTCGTTTAATGATGAGAATCCGGTTAAAAGCCAAAGAGTACTATTAGCACTGCAAAAAGTTTATCAAGATTATAATAACCAGTACCAAAAAGAACGTTTAAATAAAGGTCTAGCATTTATTAACGTCCGGTTATCTCAGACACAAAAAGAAGTAAGACAAGCAGAAAAAAACTTAGAATATTTTCGTCGCAAACATAATCTTCTTGAGCCAGAATCACAAAGTAAAATTCTCTTAGAATCTCTGGCTGAAGTACAAAATCAGCTACAAACTACCCGCGCCCAACTACAAGATGTACAGGCTCGCTATAGTAATTTAGAGCAAGAAATAGCTAGTTCATCTCATCAAGCTAGATTTTCTTCGCGTTTAAATCAGTCAGATAGCTACCAATCTTTATTAAGTGAGTTTAAAAAGACAGAACTAATTTTAGCTAGGGAACAGCAACGCTACACAGATGAGTCTCCAATCATAGAGCAACTGAAAGAGCAACGCCAAAATCAATTAGTTCTCTTAAAAAGAGAGGTCAATCAATTAATAAGAGATATGCAACACGCTCCTTCGGCTCAACAGCAGACAGAAGGCGTTGACCCACAACTATTGCAAGAGCGAACTCAACTACAAACAATTGCTTTAGGATTACTTGCTAACGAAAAGAGTTTAGCCCAGACAGAACAACAACTGCGTTTTGAATTTAGTAAATATCCTAGTTTGATAGCAGAATATAACCGTCTTCTGCCAGAAGTACAAACTAAGCGCAAACAACTAGAACAACTGCTGCAAGCACAACAGTCTTTGGGATTAAAAATTGCCCAAGGAGGTATTGACTGGCAAGTCTTAGAAGAACCAGCTTTAGGAAAGCTAGTAGGGATTGATAGATTATCAGTATTGTTAGGAGGTTTACTAATTAGTCCAATTTTAGGCATTGCAGTAGCCTTAAGTTGGGGAATATTCACTCGCACTATTTATTCCACAAAAGAATTACAGCAGTTAAGCAATTTACGATTACTAGGATCTGTGCCAAAACTACCACCACGTGGTTTTAAAAAATGGCTGCCTATTATTTTGGGCAATAAGCGCAAAACAGCTTCTTTTGTAGAAACTGATACTTGGTTGCCATGCCATGAAACCTTAGACATCCTCTACCAGAACCTTCATATATCAAAGAATCCTTTGCCTTTTAAGTCTTTGATGTTTACTTCAGCTTTATCTGGTGAAGGTAAAACTACTTTGTTGTTGGGGCTGGCTGCTAGTGCAGCGCGAATGCATCGGCGCATTCTTTTAATTGATGCTAACCTGCGTTATCCTAGCTTGCATAAAACCTTGCAATTATCCAATGATTGGGGTTTATCTCTACTATTGTTAGATGAAACAAATAACCACATTCATAATTACATCCAGCCAGTTCATCCGTTAATTGATGTTTTAACTGCGGGGCCTAGACCAGAAGATACAATTAAGCTACTCAGTTCTCTGCGGATGAAAGAATTGCTCAAGCGATTTGAGCAAACCTACGATTTAGTATTAGTAGATGCTCCACCCATTTTAGGTACAGCAGATGCAAGAATTTTAGCTGCGTATTGCCATGAAATTGTGATGGTAGGGCGCATGGGACAGTTAACGCAAAGTGATTTAATGCAAGCTCAAGAAATTCTGAGCCATTGGAATTTAATTGGGATAATTGCTAATGGGGTGAGAAATTACCAACAGGTTTAATTTTGTCATTTGTCATCGCTTATTAGTGATTAGTTACTCTTCTAAAAATACAATGCATAATTGATAGGAGGCGGCAACCTCCTATGTTGGAGAACTGTCTCATCTTGAGTGGTAGATGCCATATTCCAAAGCGTCAAGCAGATACTAGTTTTTTTAGATGATCAGCATGAAATTCCAACTGTTTTTAGGCTCTTTATTTTCTCAGGTTAAATTCCGTCATTGGTGGATGGGTATCCTCTTGTGGATTGTTTTGGTTGCACCCGCTCAAGCATCTGTGATTTTACGCGTAGCTATTGAGAGGGGAGTTAATCAAGTAAAGGTCGGTAGTTCTACGACTGCATTGGTCAAGGATAGTACTGGGCGCACTCTGGGGCAGTTACCAGGGATGAGTGCGTATTATGCTCAAGCCATTCCTGGTGGTGTGGCTTTAGATAAGTGGCAGTCTGGTTTATTTTGGATTGAGCCAACAGGTAAAGGATTTGTTTACATTGGCGATCGCTGGTATCGAGGTAGAACTTTAGTTGTTCCCTCAGACAAAGGTGTAACGGCGGTTAACTGGGTGGATGCTGAAGAATACCTCTACAGCGTGATTGGTGGCGAAATGAATACCAGCTGGCCGCAAGAAGCCCTCAAAGCCCAAGCGATCGCGGCTCGTACCTACGCTCTCTACGAGCGGGAAAAACAACGCAATAATCCTATTTACGATTTAGGCGACAGTCCAGATCGCTGGCAAATTTATAAAGGCGTGACCAGTGAATCTCCGGCTACCTACGCTGCTGTTGATAAGACCGCAGGACAGGTACTAACTTATAACAACAAAATTATTCTCTCTGTCTTTCACGCTTGTTCTGGCGGACATACCGAGAATGTAGAAGATGTCTGGGGAAATAGTTTGCCTTATTTGCGTGCTGTTCAAGACTTCGATCAAGACATCAAGGAGTGCAATTGGGTTAAAACCTTCTCTCCTGCGGAAATTAGTGCCAGAATTTCTGGTGTGGGCAATGTTAAGGAAATGATTCCCGAAAAATACTCGCCTTTTCGCAGTGTTAAAGCTTTAAAAATTGTCGGAGACAGAGGCACAAAGGTACTACAAGGTGAGGAGGTACGTACCGCACTGAAACTGAGGAGTACCCGCTTTAATGTTACCAAAGGTGCAGATGGCAGTTTTGTACTACAAGGCTTAGGCTTTGGTCATGCTTTAGGGATGAGCCAGTGGGGAGCATATAATTTGGCTCGACGCGGTATCAACCACCTACAAATTTTGGGACATTATTACAAAGGTGTAGCTTTAACACCGATTAAGGCGAAGTAAGAAAGTATGAAGGATGAAGTGTGAAGTCTGAAATTTTAAACTTCATACTTCAGACTTTATACTTTTTTCTTTTTATTCTCCACTTTGCAGCCGCTTGTGCCATTCCGCTTCAATTTGTGCAGAACGCTCGATTTCTTGGTCTAATAAATCCGTTTCAGTGGAATAGACTAAATCTTTGTTTTCTATGACTGTTTCTGCGGCGAATTGATGGGCGAAGTCAATTTTTTGCTGTAAGGTTGCATCTGGTTCAGTTAATAATCTAGCGCGGGACAGGCGATCGCGGTTGCGTTGAGCAATTTTTTGATTACGCCATTGAATCCAGAAATAACGCACCAATGGTACACCCAAGAAACCTATACCGTAAGCCAGCAACAGCCAATAAATTCCTTGAACAAAAGCTACTAATCCTCCCAACTGTGCAGCTACAACACCATCTCTTAATAAGTTTCCGAGAACTAAAGCACCAACAAAATTCAGTACGCCCAGCCCTGCACTTAACATATTTTGCCCAGAACTCGCCATACTAAAACGCCAAGGGAATTCTTCTAGGTAAGCTTGTATTGACTGACGACCTTTTTTGCTAGCTCTTATTTGTAATTCTGGGAAGTAATAAACAATTTGTCCTTCAGAACTAACTCTTGGTTGCCCATTGAATCGGAGCAATACAGGCAGCATATAGTCTTCGTATTCTTGTTTATACCCTGGGCCAAGGTCATCCAAATAGGGAGCAATTTGTTCTGCGACAACTGCACCACGCTGATTGCGAATTACAGCCGCGATTTCTTGCCAACGGCGTTCTTCTAGCTTGGCATTAGGATTACCATCACCAAATAAAAATGAAAAGACAGCCTCGAAAAAATTTAATTCGCTGGTTTGACGGCTTTCTTGTCGTCGTTGTTGGTGGCGAGTATCGTAGTAGTTCGGACTAAAATACCAAAATAAATCCGGGAAAAAAAAGAAGCCTCCACCGCTAAAGCTACCACCTCTATTGTCACTGTCACGGTCAGAATTAGCAGCAGTAATAATGATAAAAATGGTAATAGTAATTAGGGCGATTGAAAGAACTAAAAAGATGCCAAAAGAAATACGAATTAGGTAGAAAATAATTCCCCAAACCTTTTGCCACCATTCTTGCAATTTTAACTGAAAATATTTATTACGTAAAATTGCTCTGAAATTCTGCGGAAATTGGTAAACAATATCACCTGATTCTGCTACTTGTAAATGTCCACCCGCATCAGCAGCCAAAGTTAATAACCCTTGCCCTGCCTCTGCAATATTTAATCCTGCCTGGGTTGCCACATCACCAACAGTGACTCGGTAGCCCAGTTGTTCCACTGTACGCATGATAGTGGGATTGGGAGCCATTGCTCGCCCCTCCTATTGAAGTTGACCTATCTTTATCTAGTATAAAGTTTTATTTTAGATGACAGGAAAAGGTACTGATAAATTCCTAAATTGTGCAGCAACAAGAATAATTATTTTTTAATTACTGAAAATATCAATACCTCATCTGCACGTGTTAAAATTATTTGCCTATGCTTGGTTATCCAGCAAATTTTCTGCCTTAAAATATGGTTCAGTATACTCTTGCCCAAAGCCCAGAAATTATTCTCACTGTTCCTGGCAAAGATTCAGCTAAAGCCCGTGATAAAGCAATGGATCAGTTAATGGAACTGATGGATGCGGGTAAACTCCCCACAGAATTAGAAGAAGGATTTAGCCCTCAACAATTAATTGAAGTTAAGGAAACAACTCTTGATAGTGCTAGCGGTGAAGATGCTATCACTCAAGCTGTCCAGGTACTCAGCAACTTGGCTACTCTCAAACTGAAAGTCCAGGAATCACGTAGTGAAGCATTGGAGATTCGCAAAGCTGTTGATGTTTTGTTTTCAGATCAGTCTGTCACCGAAGAAGAAATTACACGCCTAAAAGAAGGTTTTAAAGTTCTCAAAAGCTTCGCCCAAGCAAATCTGCGTTACCTAGAAGCACGTGCTAAAGCGGAACAGGCTCGGCAAGTTTTAGATCAAGCTCTGAAATCGCCGGAAAAGGAATGAGTATAGGAGGTGACAGGTGACAGGTGACAGGTGAAAGAGTTAAAAGCCTTTTCCTATCTAAGTTTTATCATCGGTTGATGTCCTAAATCATTAGTGAATAGACAAATCCTCGACCTCTCAAAGAAGTCAAGGATCTGAGGAGTCAAAAGGTAAAAGCTCTGTCTTTTGCCTTTTGTATATCTTAATTATTTGCGCTAACTCCTACTGAAACAGTTGATTCAGGGTTAACTTTAGACGTATTTTTGGTTTCTAAATCTACTTTTGCAACACTCATATTTTGTTTGGGGTGTTGCTGATATTGGATAGAAGAAACAGGTGTAGCATCTTTAGATTTATTCGCAATCATGCCTAATAAGGGAGTGCCAGATATTTCAATATCCGTCAAAACTTGCTTGAGGGCATTACGTTTTAATTGACCTAAACCTGCTACTAGTAGCATACCGTTGGTATTAGATGCTAACAAATGGGCATCTGGCAATCCTAACAGAGACGGAGTGTCATAAATTACTAAATCAAAATTGGCTTGCAGTTCATACATTAAATGCTGCATTTTTTGAGAAGCCAATAACCTTACAGAATCAGGAGGGATAACTCCCGAAGTCATTACATACAGGTTTTCTTCGATAGGCGATCGCTCAATTATATTTTGCCAGTCTAAATCTTGGCTAATCACCTCAGTTAAACCCTGAACATTCAAAATCCCAAGGCGGTGATGCAAGCTAGGACAACGCAGATTAGCATCTACTAATAATACTCTTTGTCCCATTGCAGCTGCGGCCTGTGCTAGATGTACAGCTACCGTAGACTTACCATCACCTTGTCCGGCTGAACTGATCACTAAAGAACGAATGCGATCGTCCGAACCCAAAAACATAATTTTGGTGTAGAGAGAATAAAAAATTTCCGACAAGGAGGCGCGATTTGTTTTTTGTAACCTTCTAGAAATATGGGTTTGAGGTGACACATTTAGCTCTTTTTTCAGAGGTACTGTTCCTAGTAATGGCAGCTTAATATTCTTTTTCAGTTCTTGGGCAGAATAGAAGATGTTGCTCAGTTTATCTACCACTAAAGCTGCTCCAATACCCAATAGTAATCCTAAAGCACCTTCAATTGCTAAGTTCCTCTGACCACTTTCTGAAGTAGCAGCAGGTTGATTAACAGGAGTTAATTTTTGATCAAGTAACACCCAAGGTTGTTGTTTTTGAGATTTTTCTATTTCTAGTTCTTGTTGTTTGGCTGTATATTGCGCTAGACCACTCTTAGCAATTTGTAATTGTTGCTGAATGTTGTCATAATCGTGACTAACATTTACTAAGTTGTTTATGTCTTGATTGAGAGTTTTAATTTGCTCATCAAAGAACTGATCGCGTGCTGAAAGGCTGCGAATTTGGCTTTGCAATTCCCCCTGCACCCGAATTTCTTCTCCCGTCAACAAAGGAAGCAAGTAGGCTTTCTTTTCTTTAAGTATGATGATTTCTGGATGAGTTTCTAAATAGACGGCTGACTTTTGGGCAATTTCAATATCTATTGCTTGAATGCGATCGAGTATTTGTTGATAACGTACATTCTGCGTCAGTAATGAATTACTTGCTCTTTCACCTGGGTTTTTTGCTAATTCTTTTTGCAAATCCTGGTATCTAACAACTAATTCTTCTAGTTGCAAGCGATTTTCTCTCTGTTGCTGTTGCAAACTAGCAACTTGACTAGTTAGTTCTTGATATCTTTGTGCAGGAGCAATTAAATTATTTTTTGTTTGCAGATTGTGTAATTGTTTTTGTAAGTTATTGACTTGTAATTGGGTTGATTTTATTTTTTTATTAACATACTCAATTGCTTGGTTAACATTTAACTGAGTTTCTTTCAAACTATATTGTAAGTAAGCATCAGCCAATAATTTTGACACCTCATCAGCTAGTTTCTGGTCTGAACTAGCATATTGGACATTTAAAATATTTGGCACTGAAGACTTAATCACTAAATCACCAACCAGTGCATCATAATCTATATATCTGTATTTAGACTTTAATTGGTCAACTATCGGCTGAATAACTTGGGGACTGCGTAAAACTTTAATCGCTGTTTCAGTATTAGTATTGCTGATTTCTAGGCTAGATGTTTTATTAACACTAGGAATAGTTTGAGGCGCACTAGCTATAACCTTACTTTCTTTTGTAATTGGTTTGGTTAAAATTTCAAAAGCGCCTACATAAACTGGAGAAGTTTTTTCTTCTTTTGGGGTTGCTACTGTAACAACTACAGCAGTAACACCTGATATTAATAAAACTCGCCGACGCAGGACTGAAAAAAATTGTCTGATATCCAGTTCATCTTCATTTTTATTATTAAAGTGAGCAAATTTAGGCTGTGACAGGTAAGGATATTTTTCTGAATTCAGCATAGATTTATAAATTGAACGATTAAGTTCTACACAGTTAAAGCTGCAAAATTAACCTTTGTCTATTGCCATGCCCAGGCAAACCAGTAAATTGACTAATTAACCAATAAGCTAGACAATCTGTAAGTGGTTAAAGTTGTGCAAATAAGTCTTAGTCAAAAGGTTACACAGTACAAATACAGTAACATTGCATCCAAGAAATTGGTTCCCTGCTTTGTATATTCAGTCTAAGCTATACACAATTTTTACGTAAAGAATAACGAAAATTTAACTTCTAACTCAGTTCAAGCAAACAGGACTGGTGTATAAAAATTAGTTGTTGAAATTCTGTGTATAGGTTTTGCTGACTTTATATCAAGTCCGGTTAATAAGTGATAATTCGATCAATTTGTGCATAAACAGCAAAATATTCTCCCCTGCCTACGCCAGTCGCTACAAGTCGGCAAAGCGCGAACACGATATTACAGCCTCAGAACTAGCAAATGGGGTATTAAGAAAATCAATAATTTCTGTCGCTTTAGGTTGTGAGGAGATAAACTGAGCTACTAATTACTAAAAAAAGAAGGATAAAGTATCTTACCCTTCTTTTTATTACTGGGGCGCTAGGATTCGAACCTAGGGATGGCGGGACCAAAACCCGCTGCCTTACCACTTGGCGACGCCCCATCGATTCACCTCTGTTAATATAGCAGCCCCAGGTGGGGTAATGTCAAGTATTTCGGCAATAAATTTTTAATAGAGACAGCAGATAGTTAAGATTTATTTTGCGCGGTCTTCTATGGGCAAACTATACCAGCCATACCAGTGGCGTACTGCTAACCAAACCGCACTGAGTAAACCTGCAACGCTTAAGGTAAGACCGCTAAATGGGACTAACAACCCAAAGACAGGTAACACGACCCCAGCAATAGAACAGATAATAGCAGCTAGAGAAGCACTGCGGTTTGCGCCTAAGCCCCAACTTAAGGTCAAAAAGATTAGGGAAAGCATTGTCCAAGCTAACTCGGCATTCATGAAGCGGGAGAGATAGGTTAAGGTCAACATACAAGCAAAAAAGATCCCAGATGCGATCGCCACATTTTTTAAACTCATTGGTAGTGACAAATACAACAGCAATATCCACCACAAAAATAATGCTGGTGTTAGCAATAACAAACGCGGCATAATCCCAGTGTTAAGAATAGGTGCAGTATTAGTAAATACGCCAAAGGGATTTTTCACAGAAACGTTGTCATTAAATACCCAAGTATATTGAGTACTGCGGCGATCAGTTTTAATTTCGTTTGGTACAATACCACTGGCAAAGTCAACCGGAGTGTTGGCAGTTGCTGTCAGACGGAAGTTAGCAAGCATCTGTCCTGTGGCATTATAAACCCAACGCGGGCCGGCTTGCGCTTGATAAGTAACGCGAAAGTTAGTCTCTTCTCCTGGTTGTAAGTTAAAAGCAAACCGATAGTCTCCTACATTTAGAGGTTCTAGTCGAGTTCCAGAACGTTCTACTTTGTAGTTAGCTAGCAGTGAGTAGCCATCGGGGGGTGGTGCTTCAAAGAAAAAACTTTTAATATTATTGAGTCGATTGACGACTTTGTAATCTGCACTATAGTCTATGCGATAAATCGCGCTGCGACCTTGAACATCTGTATTTTGTTCTAGCTTGACTTGAACTTGGGAACCAGCTAGAGGCAAGAAACGGTTAACTTGTTGTGTATCGTTAACTTTGACTATCTTACCATTGACTTGGGTGTTATAAGTATACGGTTCTGGAGTTACATAGCGAACCTGGGGTGCTACTTGTTCAAGTTTGTCGCCAGCGACACTCTGTGCGACTTGCATAACTTTTGCTTGTTCCCAGTAGTGATAGCGATTACCTAAAGTTGCAGACAGGAAAAATCCGGCTACTAACAGAATTAATACAAGGGCGAGATGCTGCAAACCCCGGAGAATTTGGGAGTAACGAAAAGCCCATTCACCAAGAGAAATCATGGTTTCTGGCTGATGGCGACGCAAGGCAAAACTGACAAGTGCGATCGCTACTCCCAAAGCTAAAACTAAAAATACTAATATAAGTGAAGCTTTTAATACTTGGCTGCCAAACTGGATGAGTTCTGTTGGATGTGTGAGATCGGGCAATCCTGGAATACCCTGATTAGAAGAAAGCATTGATGTTTTTTACATAATTTGGAAATTCAGACTAATGAAATCTAACACAGGTTTCTCAAACTACTGAAATTACCAAAAATGTAACTATAGGACTCATATTTGATTTAAAAAAAAATCAGTACACCGTTACCAGCCTTCTTTGCTATTGCCTATTCCCTATTGCCTATTGCCAGACTATACAAAGATTCCAGTAATCAAACCAGATTCCTATATCATCCTCAAAACTCAACCAGCAGACACCAAAATTTTGTACTCCTCAAAGTCATTAATCAGGCTTACTTTCTCGCACCATTATTTATTGACTGACAAACAATCTTCATAGAATTAGCTTCAGGTGTTCCAGGTTGAGGAGATATTTCTTGCTTGATTTGTTGTTCCCTAATTAACTCTCCAGTTGCGTTGTAGACTGAAGATTTTTCCGAAAACAACCGACCTTCAGTACAAGAAGCACGAAATGTATTTTTTACTATTCCATCACCCTGTTTCTCTAAGATTGTGTACTGAGTTCCTTGTACTGATCCTGCATCTAAAACTATCGGATTACCTTCATGATCAGCACCTACTTGCATATGGAAAGCTAATTTATTATTAGTTGTCTGACCAATAGCTGTACTGCCTACTGATAGGGTAATCGCTACTATCACGCTACCAAAGCTTTTAAAAAACATATGATTTAAATTGATTGACTGTATATTCTTTTTTATTCATATTTTCTTGATTTTGGTGCAGTAAAATCACGGGAACTTTGATTAATGTAAAGTTGATATTTGGTAAAAATTCGAGTATTCTGCACAATAATTACAAGATTTAACTTTATCCAAATAGGATTTTAATGTACTTTAAAATGTCCAATTATTCTTGGACAGTATGGCCTTTATAGATGATTTATATTTTGGCAAATCACTAAGGCAAATCGTACGACTTTTATTATGAAAATAAAAAACCGTAGGGGAACAGCTACGGTTTCTTTAGTAAAATACTGAACTCTATGTATAGGTAACAATCCCGTATTTTTTAACTTCAGATAGTTACCTAATCTCTTTGCAAATTAGTCTAACTGTTTTAAATTTGTTCGTCATCAATGGTTCTACAGACTTAGATTTGGGAAATATTAACCCGTATATATGGTTAATTTTGTGACAAAAGTAAACTTCAAACTCTAAATAAAAAAATTATCAGCATAATTACTGTATTTTAAAGATTTAAATATACTTACTTACTAAAATATAGGACTCATATTTGATTTATGAAAGACACGTAGGGTGTGTCATCACGAAGTGTAACGCACCACGGACTGGAAGACAGTGCGTTAGGCTAAAGCCATAACACTACATATACTTAGATTTTTTCAATAATCAAATCAGATTGCTATATTTGACGAGAATTCAGTAAGTAGGCTTACCAAATACAGCAAGAGAAAACCCCGCAAAGTAGACGGGGTTATATCTGCGGCAGTTTTGTAGTAACTTTACTGCACGAGATCCTAAAAACACAGCAATTATCAAGATCAAGGCAAATATTACCCTGTTTAGAGAAATTACCTTTCTTCCTTTATAGATAGTTGAAAATCTATCTATAGTTAGAGAAATCTAACTACTGCGTAGATGGGTGAGTATTATATGTGAATCTGGTTTGATTAGAGATGATTTATAAACTAATGGCGTAGCAAGCTTAAGAGGATGTTTTAAAAGTATTGGGCAAATATAATTCGCTACAACACAAACTAAGTCCGCCTGCGCGTACTAACAGAAAATTAAGGTTTTTAACCCGCGTGGTGCGCCAAGCGCAGCGCAAACGCGATAGGCTGGTTTTGCCTGTGTAGCCGCGATTTTTAATCGCCGAGGCTAGCGAGGCTAGTATTAATTTAGATTTTCCCAACATCCTCTAACGCACCAAGAGAAGAAGTGCGTTACGGCTCATCCTGATTTTCTTAAACTCCCAAATCCTTACCCTGCGCGAAGCCTGAGAAGATTCGTCTACGTTTGTATAGCCGCGAATTACTGATTTTTGCAACAATCAAATAGGATTACTACGGTGTGAAAATACGCCCTTAGCTAGGAAAAAATAGCAAACACCTACTTTTGGATATATGACTATTCAGTGAATTTTTAGATAATGTGAATATAAATCTAATCAATATCTAAAAATATGAATAATCCATTAATAAGTGTTGTAATTTTTTTAATGTTAATTTTATTTATTTTTTCGCCTTTTGCTGCTTTTGCAAGTTTAATGCTGGTGTTATTAGGTACAACTATTGTTTTATTTATCAATAAAATACTGCAAATACTTATTAGCGGAAATGGAGATAAAAGGCAGCAAGAGGATTGATTACTAGGCAAAACTATCTGGATGGAAAAACCATGATGTTTATGAGCGATCGCTAGATGTTGAGTTAGAGTTATTGCTCAGGCGATCGCTACAATATTTTTTATTTTACTAATGTAGATAAGTAATGATATACCTATCGCCAATAACAAAAATCTACTGTTCTGAATAGGCAGAAATCAATGGATTAGGCACAGGAAATGGACGATTCTCTAAAATCTTAAACTGACTAGACTGAGCATCATAAGCAAAAACTTCTCCGCTCTCAATTTCATAAATCCAAGCATGAAGAGTAAGTTCGCTACTGTGTAGTCGAGAGCGAATAATAGGATGAGTTTCTAAATTTTCTATCTGAGTGAGAACATTCTGTTCAATTGCAATTTTTAAGAGTTTATCACTTGGGCAATCTTTATAATTATCTAAAACTAGCCGCCGAGTGGGTTCCGCATAATGCCGCAACCAATCGTAAACTAAAGGCATTTGATGAGCCAAATTACCTATTTGTAATAGCCCTCTCATGGCTCCACAATGAGAATGACCACAGATAACAATATCTTTGATATTTAAAGCTTGAACAGCGTATTCTATACCCGCACCTTCAGCACCATGAGCCGTTCCATAAGGTGGAATAATGTTACCAATATTACGGATAACAAATAATTCTCCAGGTTGACTTTGAGTAATTAAACAAGGATCAATCCGAGAGTCCGAACAAGTTATAAATAATACTTCTGGACTTTGACCTTGTGATAAATTCTCAAATAGTTCCCGGTGTGTAATAAAATAATTGTCGTGAAATTCGTTCAGTCCCTCAATTATTCGTTTGATTGGCACGGATAAATACTCCTCACTAATAAAATAAGTTTGGTTTTTAGAGACGCTGATATTATCAATGCGTCTCTCAGAGCTTACCTAATGTGCAATCCATTTGGCATCAGAAACAATACACACACCTCCATATTTTTTCAAAATTGGCTCAATTGCTGTTACTAATTCTTGTTCTTGTTCTGCTGTGCAAACACTCATAACATATCCATTAGTTAAGGCATGGCTTTCTAAGTCATTGAAGACTTTACCTCTATCTCCTTTGCCTGTCACATCTTCAATGACTGTATAGCCAGAAACACCTGCTTGTTCTAGTATTTTTAAAACCTTGGGTATTTCTAAAGAGTTGGTTACTATCTCAACTTTCTTAATAGCTTCCATTTTGTTAAATTCCTATAGCTTTGATAATATTGAAATACAAAGGAATGCCAATAATAATGTTAAAAGGGAAAGTCAAGGCTAAAGCCATAGATACATACAAACTAGGATTAGCTTGTGGAACTGTCATTCTCATTGCTGCGGGAACTGCTATGTAAGAAGCACTGGCGCAAAGAACAGCAAATAGTAAAGCATTTCCCTCAGACATTCCAATTAATTTGGCAATGATTATGCCTACAATTGCATTAGCTACAGGCATGAATACAGAGAAGGTAATCAGGAAAGAACCTGTCTTACGCATATCTTGAATTCTTCTAGCAGCTACCATGCCCATATCTAGAAGAAAGAATGCTAAAACTCCATAAAAAATGTCTTGTGTGAATGGGTGTAATTTTTCCCAGCCTCTTTCGCCTGTAAGAGTGCCAATAATGACGCTACCGATGAGGAGAAAAACAGAACCATTTAAGAAAGCTTCTCGCAAAACTTCACCCCAAGAAAATTCTCCTTTTTCGCCTTCTTTACTCTGACTAAACAATCTCACTAGTAAAATACCGACAATAATTGCAGGTGATTCCATTAACGCTAAAGCAGCTACCATGTGTCCGCCAGAAGAAATATTGAGAATTTTGAGAAATGACTGGGCGGTAATAAAGGTGACAGCACTGATAGAACCATAAGTTGCAGCTATTGCTGCGGCATTATATGTGTCTAGTCTAAGTCTTAATAAGAAAAAAGAGTAAACAGGTACAGCAGAGGCCATAAATATAGCTGCTAGGAGTGTCAGAGCAATTTCGGGATTAATGCCACTCTCTGTAATTTCATATCCACCTTTAAATCCGATAGCTAGTAGTAGATAAAGTGAGAATAACTTGGGTAAAGGCTGAGGAATTTCTAAATCAGATTTCAAAAAAATCGCCAGCATTCCCAAAAAGAAAAACAGCACTGGCGGATTTAATATATTAGACAGAATTAAGCTTGAATTCATGCACAACACCCTTGGAATTGATTAAGAACCAGAAGTAAAAACCTAGCGAACTTATTTATAGTTACCATTGATATAAATAATGGTTAACTATTCCAAGTTAATGTATTGCAACATTATTAAGAAAATGTGTAGATAGTATGTCAATGCTGTGTCTAAGTAAAAAGACAAAATTAGTAGCATTGAATACTTTTTCTTACCCCATAGGTGGCTAGGGTTCACGTTCCGTTAAACAGCAAAATATTACAGCACTTCCTGCTGTTATGGGGTACAGTTAATAAGAATAAAAATATTATCTTTTTATGAAAGCATATTCAATCGATCTGCGCGAAAAAATAGTTGCAG
>NZ_JACJRV010000149.1 GCF_014697475.1 Nostoc sp. FACHB-152 | reverse complement strand
CACACTGACTCCTTCCCGAACTCAGAGGTGAAACGCTGCTGCGGCTACGATAGTTGGAGGGTCGCCTCCTGCCACAATTGCTCGGCGCCAGGTCTTTTTTTTACACAAAAGCCTATTCTAGTTAACTAGAATAGGCTCTTGTTTTGCTTTTGACGAACCTCCATCTTTTGTAAGGTGCGATCGCCTCATTCAACATATTAAGCTAACTCTAGCGGAGGGAAATTCGCGCTTAATGTCTTTGGTTGAGTATCAGTAAAAGATGGATTTTAGCCAAACTCTAATTGATAAAAGTGATGCTATTGTCGATCAGTGGGTAGTAGCAGTCTATCAAGATGAAGAGATTGAAGCTACTAAAGAGCTTACTTTTAAAGCTGTACGAGATAGCTTGCCCCGTGTGTTACAAGCATTAGCAACCGTACTTTCGGAATCTGAAAAGAGCGATTTGCAGACAGTAGTAGATGCTAGTTTAGAACACGGTATGCTGCGTGCAGAACAAGGATTCGAGCCAGCAGAGATTGCGCGAGAATATCGGCTACTTCGATTTGTGATTTTCTCCTTTTTAGAAGAAGATTTATTGAAGGGAACTCCAAAAGAAATGCTGCGGGCTGTGCGCTTAATTGATACAGTGATTGATGAAGCGATCGCTCGTTGTTTTAACAGCTATACGTATGGACGATTACAAGAGCTTGAACAACTTCAAAGCCAGTTGCGCCTGACAAATCAAGAGTTAACTCGTTTAGTTCGTGCCAGTAAAGATAGCCTTTCTCATTTAGCTCATGAATTGAAAACACCTTTAACTTCAATTATTGGTTACGCAGACTTATTTCTCCGTCAGCAGCGTCAACAAGCAGAGGTTAAAGATACATATGCCAATCTCGAAAGTATAGAGCGAGTTCTTAGTAGCGGAAGGCTGATTCTACGCTTAATTAATGATACTTTAGATATTTCGCGCTACGATGCGGGCAGCATGAAATTACAACCAACTGTATCTAATGTACGGAAGTTAATTAATTCAGTTGTTGAGATAATTGAGCCACTAGCACGTAGTAAAGAATTATCCTTAGTTGTTGATTATAGTTGCGCTCCTGAACAGGTGATTACAGATCCGCTTCGAGTTCAGCAAATTATCACAAATCTACTCAGCAATGCAATTCGGTACACAGAATTTGGTACTGTCAGTTTGGAGTGTTGGAAAGAATCTGAGCAAAAGTGGGCTATTTTAGTGAGCGATACTGGTATTGGCATTGCTCCAGAAGCTCAAACGCAAATCTTTAAGCCTTATTTTCGTGCTGTAACTAAGCAAGAAGTACAAGGTTCTGATGGCACAGGTTTAGGATTAGCCATTGTTTCACGATTAGTTGAGTTATTGGATGGTGAAATCAAAGTGTCTTCACAATTAGGGAAGGGATCAACATTTACAGTGTTTTTGCCATTAGAAGCGATCGCCAATGAAAACAAAGAAGAAAATGCGAAAATCTAAAACTATACTTGATATAAACTTTCCCAGTCTGTGATCGCTTCGCGTTGAGCAATTAGCAATTGTTGAATACCTTTTTCGGCAAAATCTAGCAATTGATTTAACTGAGTACGGGTAAAGCTACCTTCTTCGGCTGTTCCTTGAACTTCAATAATTCCCAAGCGGTGATCCATCACTACGTTGAAATCTACTGTAGCTGCTACGTCTTCTGGGTAGTTTAAATCTAAATATGGCTCTCCTTGCAATAAACCCACAGAAACAGCCGCTACTTGTCCACATAAAGGCGATCGCTCTAACACTCCCCTCTGCAATAATTGTGAAATTGCCTGAGCCACAGCCACAAAACCACCTGTAATTGCTGTGGTTCTGGTTCCTGCATCTGCCTGTAAAACATCCGCATCAACAGTCAACGTGCGTTCTCCTAACGCCTCAAAATCTATTGTTGCCCTTAAGCTGCGTCCGATTAAACGTTGAATTTCTTGAGTCCTACCAGACAGTTTCAACCATTCTCGTTCTTGACGCTGCTGTGTTGCGGCGGGTAACATTCGGTACTCAGCAGTTAACCAACCTTTGCCACTTCCAGCTAAAAATCTTGGTACTCCCTCAGTCACACTAACATTACAAAGTACCTGAGTATCACCGCATCTCGCCAAAACTGAACCAGGTGCAAAGCGAGTAAAGCTAGATTGAAAGCTTATAGGACGGAGTTCGTAAGATTGTCTGCCATCGGGACGCTGCCATACCATTGGATTTGCCTCAAAGTTTTCCTCTAGAATACTGCTTTCAGGTCACGAATAAAGTATGAAGCGTTTAGAAGCTTTTAGCGGTAGCGACGTAGGAGCGTCAGGGCTTACTATGCCACTAGTATGAAGTATGAAATTTTGTTTTTTAGCTTTTTGACACATGATAATTCACTCAGAACTTAAAAGTAGGTTGAGGATATTTTGCTCTACCATTTCTGCTATTTGATCTCCGTTGATTGTCAGCAGGCGGCGGCGACGGTCATAGTATTCTAAGATGGGGACAGTGCGATCATAAAATATTTCCACTCGGCGTTGGACGATTTCTGGTTGATCATCTGGTAGAGAACGCCCTAGAGAACGGCTGACCATAACAGCTTGAGGTACTTGTAAATAAATTGCCCAGTCTAACTTCTGCCCCAAATTATCCAATAAAAAATCTAGTTCTTCGCATTGAAAGGCTGTGCGGGGATAACCTTCCAAAATCCAACCACAACCGACATCAGGCTTTTTTAGTCGCAGCCGAATTAGTTCAATCATCATTTCATCCGGGACTAACTCACCTCTAGCCACGTAGGGTTGTACATGACGACCTAGTTCGCTATAGTTAGCGATCGCTTCCCGTAAAATTTCACCTGTAGAAATCTGAGGTATATCAAAGTGTCTGCATAGCCTTTGCGCTTGAGTGCTTTTACCTGATCCTGAACCTCCCAGAATCACTAATTTCACTTTTTTTCACTCCTCATCTGATAAAATTCACAACATTCTTCTGTGTTTTGCCCAAATACATAGTCGAGATAACCTTCGGCTATTTTCATTTTTTATGCCCAAATTTTGCAATCATGTTGCGACTAGTTTCATCCAAAAAACGAAAATGTCAATATCTAATCTGTAAACCTTGACTTGAGAATAGGGAGTAGGGAGTGGAGAGTAGTGAGTAGGGAATATTCATTTGTAAGCATTTTTCATGAATGGCTTACATCAGGACAAACCTAGTCTTTGTTAAAAGCAACCCGCACTCGTAATCAGCCACCTATGAAGAATGAGAAAAAGTACATTTCCCCCACTCCCTACTCCCTCTATTCCCAGAACACACTTGTCAAAATCAGGTTAATCATATAGATAGATTTGCAACAACTCTCAGCAGAACTTGTTTATTTTTTTGTAATTTTCTAAATTTTTCTTATGGTTGCCCAGTTAGAATCCCCAAGCACGAATTCGACACTCACCTTACCACATCCAGTAGAAGGATTAGTGCAAGTTTTCACTAGTTCTCACCGTAACTTTTTTACCAGCGTTATGGCTCAAGCTTTGAGAATTGCTGGTCAAGGTACATCAGTGTTAGTAGTACAATTCCTCAAAGGTGGTATTGGTCAAGGATACGACAAACCTATTCAGTTAGGACAAAATCTTGACTGGATTCGCTGTGATTTGCCTCGCTGTATCGATACACCACAATTGGACGAAGCAGAAAACCAAGCTTTACAAAAATTATGGCAACATACTCAAAATGTAGTTTACGAGGGTAAGTATGACCTTGTAGTTTTAGATGAATTAAGTTTAGCCATCAAATTTGGTTTAATTCCCGAAGTTGATGTGCTAGCTTTTCTGGCAAAACGTCCGCCTCAGATCGATATCATTCTTACAGGGCCAGAAATGCCACAATCCCTTTTAGATGTAGCAGACCAGATCACAGAAATTCGCCGCAGTCATCGACCCTAAACAAAATGCTCTGTTCACGAGTTTCTAGTTACGTTTTTGTGAACATCAAGATCCTCGACTTTTTAAAAAAGCCGGGGATCTGAGCATCTCAAATTTTACAACTTAAAGTAGGATGGCTATATCTTTATTCTCCAGTAATTGAAAGGCCTTCCACCCACACTCTAGGAGCAACACCCCCAGGGGTTAATTCGACTTCTTTTTCTAAATAAACAATCGACTTGAGAACTTGTAAGAAATCACCCGCAACTGTTGCTGACTCAATACTTGTCTTTTCACCTTTGTTAATTAACCAACCGTCAAAAGGCAGAGAAAATGAGCCTTGTAAAGCTTTCACGCCAGCGTGTAAAGCTTGTAAATCATCAATTAAAATGACATTTTCCGCAGTTTCTAAACTGAATTCCTGCTCAGGAGTTGCTGCTGCAAATACATGATAAAAATTTGGACTAACGCTAACTTTAGCTCCAATACTTGCATTACCCGTAGGTTGAGCGTTTAATCTTTTAGCAGTACCAGCACTGTGTAAAAAGCCTGTTAATACACCATTTTCAATCAACTTTACCTGACGGGTTGGTGTTCCTTCACCATCAAAGGTTTCTGCACCAACATTAGCCGGATGTAGCGCATCATCGTAAACAGATAATAAGGGAGAAGCTATTTGTTTACCTAAATCATCTGGAGTAGACAGGCTTTGTTTATCTAAAATGCTTTGAGCGTTGAACAAATTAGAAAAAGCACTCAACAAACTTAAAAAAGCATCTGGAGAGAAAACAACTAAATATTTACCAGACTTAATTTTTTGGTAATTTAAGTGGCTGATAGTTTTGTCTGCGGCTTCTTTGATGCAACCATTAATGTCGAGATTATCAACACTGTAGCTAATTCTAAAACCATTCCCACTGCGAGGTTTTTTACCTTCTTCTTCAGTTTTACTGTACAGATAAACTGATGCGATCGAGTGGGATTCTTTTCTGACTGCGCCATCACTATTGAGATAAAATCTGTCAATATCTCTTTGCGCCAAGCCGTTATAAGGCACACCTTTAATTGCTGGATGAGCCGACAGTAATTCTTTTTCTGCTCCCACTAATTTTTCTATCAGTTCTGAAACTGGAGCTTGGGGGGCTTTATCATGAGGTGTATTAGGAATAATAACAGTCGCTTCTGGACTAAAATCAGGGACATTTTCCTTGACACCAAAAAAACTAGCTTCGTAAGCAGTTTTGAGTGCTAATTCTAATCCTTTAGCGTCTACATCTGTAGTGCTGGTGACACCAATTGTGTTTTGTTCATTCCAAACACGCACAGTAACACCAGAGCGATTGGAAGCTTTAACTTGTTTTGGCTCACCCTGATCTACTTGTACACTAGTTTCGTCGATAGTTGAGCCATAAATGTCAAATTTTTTGATGCCAAGTTTATCAGCATTTTCCTTGGCATAAGTTGCAATATCGTTGATAGTTGGCATACTCAATTTTAGATTTTTTTGATTTTAAAATAATCATCGATGCACGCAGATGTTTTACCTGTTTATCTTTGTGCATCTGTGGTTTTAGATTATGGATAATTAGCGACCACCTACAGTTATGGAATCAACTTTAATGTGTGGTTGACCCACTGTGGTGTAAATGCTGCCACTGACAGAACCGCAGAAACCTGGTGCTAATTCTAAATCTTGGGAACACATGGAAATTTTATTCATAATTTCCTTAGCTTCACCAATCAAAATTGCTCCTTTTAATGGCTTAGTAATTTTGCCATTTTCAATTAAGTAAGCTTCATCAACACTGAAGTTAAATTGTCCTGTAGCACCAACACTACCGCCACCCATTTTTTTACAGTAAATGCCTTTATCAATGGAGGCAAATAAATCTTCATTGGTGTATTCACCAGTTGCAATATATGTGTTACGCATCCGACTGGCAGCAGCATAGGTATAATTTTGACGGCGGCCACTACCTGTTCTGGGGTGTCCTGTACGCCAAGAACCGGCTCTATCTGCTAAGAAGTTTTTGAGAATGCCTTTTTCAATTAATAATGTTCTTTGTGCAGGCATACCTTCGTCATCCATGTCAATTGTACCGAAGGCATTGTCTGATCGCCCTTCATCCCAAGCTGTTAAACTTTCGTGAGCGATTTTTTCGCCTTTTTTATCGGCAAATGGGGTAGTATTACGCTCAATTTGGGTGGTTTCTAGCAGGTGTCCGCAGGCTTCGTGGAAGATTACCCCGCCAAAGTGATTCGCCATGATGATGGGGTAATTACCAGATTCAACGTAATCTGCATATAGCATCTTGCCAGCAGATTCGGCTATTTGCTCGGCGGCTTGGGTATAATCCCAAGTTCTCAAGAAGTTAGCATCGCTGGTATTTCCAGCGCGTTCACCAATGGATGCACGATTTGCACCATCAGCACACAACAAGTTAAAGCCTACAGACTGGGTGAGGCGGATGTCACGGGCAAAGGTTCCATCGCTAGATGCGACTAATACTTCTTGCCAGTCTCGGAAATAAGTGGCGCGGCGTGATTGCACATGGCTGGCTTTTTGGTTGAGAGTAGCAGTACCATCCAAAAGAACTTCGCCCATTTCACGGATAGAACTACAAAGCCCTAACCAGCCATCTTTGCCTCTTTTTGTGGCGTAGTCTCGCAATAATTCCAGGTTGGTTTCTGGAATGAAGGAATAAGGCGCGGGTAGCTGTAAGCCTAAAATAGAAAGTCCTTTTTCTAAAGCTGCTTTCAACCCGGAAAATGAAAGGTCGTTTGTACTGACATAGCAGTCAGCTTTGCCGCGAAATACTCTGACTCCTGCACCTGTAGCCAAACTGGGCGAAATACTGGTGATAGCATCATCTTCTGCCAAACAACTGATGTAGTTACGGCGTTCTAAGAACAATTCGATGAAGTCGGCACCTGCGGCACGTCCTAGTCCCAAAAGGGTAGCCAGGGGGGCTTCCCAAGTTTCATCGAATCGTTCTGTTGTGGATGAATATTGTAAAGTTGGTAGTTGGTTCGAGAGAAGTAGAGTACTTGTAAGCATGGGTAGCCTCGTCTGCTGGCCGAATTTCAGGGATTTAACTGAAAAATCCTAGTGTGTTAACTCTAGCAAATTTACCGAAGTGCAGGGGGGCAGAGGAGCAGCTTTCAAGGGCAGGTTTTTTGAAGAATCAGATAGTTAAGATAAACCACCGTGACACCAAGCGGGTCATGAGCAAAGATTCGGGTTTAAACAGTTGGATTGCGATCGTTAGCCAAAAGCTACTACATCTAAGTCG
>NZ_JACJRV010000148.1 GCF_014697475.1 Nostoc sp. FACHB-152 | reverse complement strand
CCGCGTCGGAGCGAAAAGTTGAGCCAGTGCGTTGGACGGGTTCCCCGGCATAAAGCAACTGGCGTTGCGCGTCCGGGTTTCCCGGCGCAAAACTTTTCAAGACAGAGGGGTTGGGGAGAGGTTCATCGAACTCACGTTAACGCACCGCAAATCTGGGGCGGTGCTGTACTCTTACCGAATACACACCTTACTGGCTCTTACCAAATGTATTTCATAAAAGGCTTTTTAACCTATTGTCTACTTGCCTATTGCCCATTGCCTATTGCCCATTGCCTATTGCCTTCCTAAATATTTTCATAACTCAATTCTGGGTTTGCCCAGTTGGTTTCCTCTAAAAATTCACTAAATGTAGTCAAAAGTCCCGGAAATTCTTGGCGTAACTGGGCTACATCTGCCTGATAACCCTTTTTGCGATACCACTGAATCAAAGCGAATAATTCTCTTTGAAATAACAGCAAAAAAATCCAAGGCGAGGTTTCTTTATAAATAACTTTTTTTCCCTGCGCTTTGGAGAATGCTTCGGCCATTTGTATGGGTGTCAGGACATCACCAGCTAACTCAATTTCTTTACCAATATACTGTGCTGGATGTTTGATAACATAGGCAGCAATACGACCCATATCTTTAGTAGTAATTAGATGTAGCGGTCTATCAGGCTGAATTGAAAAGGGGAAACTGCCTTTGAGGATGGAAGGGCGCGTATACTTTTTCCAGAATTCTTCCATGAATAAACAAGCACGCAACATTGTAGTTGGTAAACTCGCTTGTTTGAGGATTTGTTCTACTTGATATTTTTGCTCAATATGACTAATTCCTGAATTTCTATCAGCCCCACCTGCGGAGTTATAAACAAAATGCTGAACGTTAGCGTTTTTAGCTGCTTGGGCGACTCGTTTTGCCCTTTCGACTTCTAACGGACTGGGTTTTGCTGTATCTGGCGCGGTAGCATGACAGTAAACTGCTGAAATTCCGGCAAAAGCTGGTATGAGAGAGTTTTCATCATCAAGGTTGGCTTCGACCAGTTCAATTCCAGCATCATTCAGCTTGGCTAAAGATGGTCTGTTGAGGTCAATTTTTCTGGTGATGGCGCGGAGGTTTGTAACGTTTTGTTCGAGAAATCCCTTAATGACATTGCCACCTGTGCCACCTGTGACTCCAATGAGCAATATTTTCTGGCGATCGCCAATTTGTGACATTCTTTTATTTGGAATGCGGCATCAAGATTAGTTTAGACTAATTAGTTTTAATCTGGGTGCTATATAGCCAATCCTCAAACTCTGATTGATTCACCTTTGCCTGTTCTCTCACGCCACTCAAAAATGCCTCACTATCGCTATCATAAGAGCGATCGCCCTCCAAGGCACTGCGAGCTTGGATTACTTGGGTACGGTGTATCCGACTGTTTTCATATTGAATTAAGGCTGCTTCAATACTAGATGCAGCAGCAAGGTACTCTACTAGTTCTCTGGCATCTTCAAAAGCCATATTTGCTCCTTGCCCCAAAGATGGTACTACAGGATGTGCTGCATCTCCTAAAAGGGTGACTTTGCCTTGACTCCATCGGGTTAAAGGCGGTCTGTCACATATTGGTCTTTCTACAATATTTTCTGCATCCGTGGCTTGAATAATTGCCTGTACAGGTTCTCCCCAATCAGCAAAAATTTCTAAAACACGAGACTTTGCTTCTGTGGCGTTTGGCGATAAATTTCCCTCTGGCGATAGCGATCCTGCACTCCAAAATACATAACCTTCTCCTACATCAATCAGCATGATAACTTTGCCATGAGGTGATGTCATTAGCACTACTTCATTAGGAGGCAATAGTACATGGCTGTACTTAACCAAACCACGCCAAGACAAACGCCCAGCATAACGAGGTAAACCGTCTCCAATGAGAATCTGTCTCACAGTGGAATTAATACCGTCAGCCCCTATCAATAAGTCTGCTTCTACTTTTTTGCCATCTTCAAAGTAAACTTCTACACCTTGTTCATGCTGCTGAAAATCTATGCATCGACAATTGAGGTGAATAGTATCTGTTGGTAAAGCCGCCGCAAGTATTTCCTGCAACCGCGACCACCGCATATTTAGCATTGGTTGTCCATATTTTTCCATCAGGCTGATTGGGCTTTGAACAATTAATTCTCCGGTGCTTTTCTTCAGGTTTAACATCCGGGTATGGCTACCAGCATTTTTTAACGCCTCGACTAAATCAGGATTAATAGCACAAAGGCTATTCAAGCCATTCGGTAAAATAGTCAGTCCTGCGCCCACTGGCCGCAATTCTTTTGCTTTTTCATAGACTTGCGCCTCAATGCCTTGTTTTCGCAATGCTAATGCAGTTGCCAAACCACCAAGTCCAGCACCAATAATTGCAACTTTCCATACTGATGATTTTCTAGGGTTATTTTCTAACATGAATCAGACTCAAGATTAATTTTTTCTTTGTGTTGATGAGTAAGAGATATCTGTAAATTTTGTTTGTTTCATCGCTGGACACATTCATTTTAATGCGGTTGTTAAAGGCAGGAATCACCAAATTAGTAGGTTTTGGGGTGGCGATCGCAGATAAACTGAATAGTGAGGCAATTTTAATACAGCAACCAGCATGGCGAATAATCCTGCCCCAATCGAATCATTTCGTGCTTTAGCATTGCAAGTGACTTGTCATGCAGTTAACCAAGCAAGCGATCGTCAAGAAGTTGGATTAATGATCCAAAAGGCTATTACCCGTTTAGCGTCACAAATCGCCGCTAGTATTGCTTTTATTGGTTCTGATTGTCGGTTAATTGTCCTCCCTGAATATTTTCTTACAGGCTTTCCAATGGGGGAAGCTTTGCCTGTATGGGCTGAAAAAGCTTGTATAGAAATGCACGGGGCAGAATATGAAGCCCTTGGTAAAATTGCTCAAAAACACAAAATCTTTTTAGCTGGTAACGCCTACGAACTTGACCCTAATTTCCCTGGTTTATATTTTCAAACCTGCTTTGTAATTGACCCGGCTGGCGATATTGTTTTGCGATATCGGCGGTTAAATTCTTTATTTGCGCCTACTCCTGGTGATGTTTGGGATAAATACCTCGAATTTTACGGTTTAGAAGGTGTCTTCCCAGTTGCAAAAACAGCCATTGGTAATTTAGCCGCCGTAGCTTCCGAAGAAATTTTATACCCAGAAGTGGCGCGATGTTTGGCAATGCGTGGCGCAGAGATTTTTCTGCATTCCACCTCAGAAATTTATAGCAGCAACCTCACACCAAAAGACGCAGCTAAAATTTCTCGCGCTGTCGAGAATATGGCTTACGTTGTTTCTTCTAATACCGCAGGTCTAGCTAATAGTCCTATCCCCGTTGCTTCCGTTGATGGTGGCTCAAAAATCGTTGACTATCGCGGTATAGTCTTAGCCCAGACAGGTGCAGGTGAAAGTATGGCAGCATTTGCAGAGATAGATTTAGCCGCCTTAAGACGCGATCGCCGCCGTCCAGGGTTAAATAATATACTCTCCCGCCAGCGATTTGAACTATACGCTCAAAGCTACAGCCAGTCACAATTTTACCCAGCAAACACTATGCTGGATCAAGAAGTGCAACGTCAACACTTCATCCAAACACAGCAAAAGACTATAGAACGTCTATCTCAACTAGGTGTTATTTAAAGTATAAAATTTCTTCGCCCTCCTCTCCTGCCTTCTGCCTCCTGCCTTCTAACACATGACCAATGACAAAACCAATCGAAGTCCGTAACCCACGCACCGGAAAATTTGATTACGTAATTATCCCACCGCCGCCAAAGTTGCTGGCACAGCAATGCAACCGAGCGAGAAGGGCGCAAGTGCGCTGGCAACAATTAGGTGTAGAAGGTAGAGTTGCAGCTTTACAAGAATGGAAGCAAGCAATATTATCCCAACGCGACAAGCTGACAGATGCTTTGGTAAATGATACAGGTAGATTGTCCATCTCAATTATGGAAATCGACTCCTTCTTTTCTACCATCGATCGCTGGTGTGGATTAGCACCAGAATTATTGCAAGATTTAGCCAAAAATACATCTATCCCCTTTATCGCCCTGCAACAAACATCAACGCCTTACCCTTTAGTTGGGGTAATTAGTCCGTGGAATTTCCCGCTATTACTATCTACAATTGATACCATTCCCGCATTGCTGGCGGGTTGTGCAGTAGTTGTCAAACCCAGTGAAATTGCGCCTCGCTTCATCGCCCCACTGACAGAAGCAATTAATTCTGTTCCGGCGTTGCGTGATGTATTAAGTTTTGTGGAAGGTGCCGGAGAAACTGGTGCGGCTTTAATAGAAAATGTAGATTTAGTATGCTTTACAGGCAGTGTTGCCACTGGGCGAAAAGTCGGAGAAGCCGCAGCTAAAAGATTTATTCCCGCCTTTTTAGAATTGGGTGGCAAAGACCCAGCGATCGTTTTAGAATCGGCAGATTTAGAATTAGCAACATCAGCAATTTTATGGGGTTCAGTTGTCAACACCGGACAGTCATGTTTATCAATTGAGCGCATTTACGTTGCAGAATCCATCTTTGAAAAGTTTTACCATCAACTAGTCACCAAAGCCCATCGCCTCCAACTAGCGCATCCCACCTTAGAAAGTGGTGAAATTGGCCCTATTATTGCCGAAAGACAAGCAGGAATAATTAACGAACATATCGCAGATGCAGTTGAAAAAGGTGCAGTCATTCATTGCGGCGGAAAAATCGAAGAGTTAGGCGGCGGTTGGTGGTGTCGTCCCACAGTGCTGACCCAAGTCAACCATTCTATGAAAGTCATGACCGAAGAGACTTTCGGCCCCATTATGCCAGTCATGCCTTTTACCAAAATTGAAGAAGCAATCAATTTAGCCAACGATTCAATTTATGGGCTGAGTGCGGCGGTGTTTGCTGAAACCGCAACCGAAGCCTTAGCAGTTGCTCAATATATTGATGCAGGTGGTATTAGTATTAATGATGCCGCCTTGACTGCCATCATGCACGAAGGCGAGAAAAACGCTTTCAAATTCTCCGGCTTAGGTGGTTCGCGCATGGGTGCAGCAGCTATAAAACGGTTTATGCGAAAGAAAGCATTTTTGATTAAAACTAACTCTAATAAAGACCCTTGGTGGTTTGAAAATGGGTAATGATATAGCAGGAGGCAGGAGGCAGGAGGCAGAGGGCAGGTGACAGGTGACAGGGTTAAAAGTCTTTGAGTGTCTATGTTTTCTCATCTACTGATGTCCTAACACAACTGGCTACCGCTATATCTCACTCTTCACGAAAATCTAATGCAGAAATTTTGGCAATATAGGATTCATATTTGATTTGGGGAAAAAACTCAGTATACCTTTATCCCTTCTTTCCTGTTCCCTATTGCCTATTGCCTATTGCCTATTGCCTCTCTACACAAGTATTTCAGTAATCAAACCGGATTCCTATAGAAATCAGGGTCATAAATAACGCAAATGTATTTTAGCAGTAGTTTATTTGAATGCTGTTTCTTCTTTCTTGAGTTTTTGAGTCAAAAAACTACGCAAAAATTTGGCGTACTGGTGCTTTTAATTTAGGCTTTTATCTAGCTGAAGTTGATGAGTTGGTTTGTTTATCAAGGATAAGAATTCGAGTAAATGCAAAAATTCCAGAAATGGTCGGCTCAAAAAACTAATCAGTTAGTGCTAATTTTGCTGGTTGGGGGATTGCTGTTTCGCTCCTTCATTGCTTTCTGGCTGTACCCTACCTTTGATGAGGCTTATTACTACCTCTACAGTCTGCATCTAGACTGGAGCTATTTTGATCATCCAGTTTTTGTAGCTCTGACAACTGGTTTTGGCCCGTGGTTAACTGGAGATGTATCCCAATTCACAATTCGCCTGGGTTCACTGATTTTATATACAGGCAGTTTGGTGTTATTGTACTTAACTAGCAACAGACTATTCTCTGCTAAAGCAGCTTGCCTGACATTGGCTATTGCCACCATAAGTCCAGTTTTTCAAGTTGGCTTTGGCATACTAAGCCTGCCCGATAGTCCACTGATGTTTTTTTGGTCAGCCAGTTTATATTGTGCAGTCAATGAATTTTTTCGGCAGCCAGGAAATCAAAAGCATAGCCTGTTGAAAAATAAGTCTGGCTCATCTAATTTATATGTGCCTAGTTATCGCTTGAGCTACCTTGGTATCCTGGTGGGATTAGCCTGCGATAGCAAATATCACGGGTTTATTTTAGGACTGGGGCTAATTGGTTTTTGTTTAACGAGTCCACCTCATCGCTGTGTTGTGCGTTCCCCTTGGGCATGGCTAGGGTTAGGCTTATTTGTGATGACTATCTTCCCCATTTGGTTTTGGAATATGCAGCATGATTGGGTGTCCTTTCGTTTTCAATCAGAGCGAGCGATGCCAAGGGTTGGGTACAATCTGCTGAGTGTAGCTGCTGTCTATTTAGGCGGGGTAGCTTACCTGTTCCCAACCATAGGATTGCCACTATGGTGGGTAAGTTTACGACCTGCGGTGTTAAGAATAATTCAACTTGTTTTTCACAAATCACGAACTTTTAAGGTAAATTTAGATGCGACTAAATTATTGAATTTATGGGTATCCTTGCCTTTAATTTTAGGGTTTACTCTCCTTGGAGGATATCGGCAAATTTTGCCAGCTTGGCCGATGCCAGGATTTTGGGCAGCAACTTTGTTGTTAGGGCAACAGGCAGTCATCTGGGAGCAGCATGAGCGACGTAGGGTGCGGCGATGGCTTTTAGGTTCGGGAATTATGGTAGCCAGCCTTTTACTGATTGCTCTGCTTCAAGTGACAACAGGAATATTTCAAAAGCCTAGCCAATACGCTTTCATGGGAGGGTTCTTGCCTCCGAAGGATGACCCTTCTACAGAACTAATTGATATTCAGCAACTACGGCGTGGCTTTGTTTCTTCTCCGCTCTTGAGTGCTGCCCTAGAGAACTCTAGCTTTATATTTACCAATCGCTATTATTTAGGTGGCCCAATTGCAATGTCCCTGAAACCTCTAGCAAACGTCCCGATTACTTGCTTTGACATTGGCAACGATATGCGTGGGTTTGCTTTTTGGTCAAGAGCGGATCAATGGTTAGGGGAAAACGCCCTGTACATTACTACTGCGCCCTTTAAGAATAGAAAAGATTTGATGGCTAATTATCGAACTTACTTTAGTAGCCTAACTGAGATTGAAACAATACCAATCAGACGCGGCGGGGTGGTAATCAATATTATTTATGTCTATCAGGCTAAGACACTTTTAAAGCCCTACCCCCGGTCTTACGGAATTTGACGGTTAATCTCATTCCATCCACGCTCTAGCCTAGAATGATTAAATCGAAAAATCGCTCTAGACAACTAAAGACTAACTTCGATAGTACAAAGTCAGGCTTCGTTGCCAGAAACTCCAGTACTTATACCGTTTCACTTTAAGTTTGATACAAATAATCCGCAGGGTGGGCAGGGGAGCAGCTTTCAAGGGCAGGTTTTTTGTTTAAGCAGAAGAGAAAGTGGTGGGACATCTCCAAGATTCAGGGAAGAAGCTACCAACAGGCAAAGGTTGACCAAGTAA
>NZ_JACJRV010000147.1 GCF_014697475.1 Nostoc sp. FACHB-152 | reverse complement strand
GAGAAGGTAACATTGGTTGGTTTTGGCTCGTTCGAGCGAAGGGAACGCTCCGAACGTGAAGGGCTGAATCCAAAAACCAAGGAGAAAATTACGATTCCAGCAACTAGAGTGCCTGCATTTTCTGCTGGCAAACAGTTCAAAGAAAAAGTAGCACCTTAGCACTACAGATTTGGTGTTGAATTGCAGATTTGATGATAAGGCGATTAGTCTTGCTGTGTACAAGTGCGCTCGCTCCTCTCAATTTCAATAGAACTCTTGCAAAAGTGTTTTGTGGTAAAATATAAGATTTGGCAATTTGTGATTGGGACTTTGGGGAGCAGTGAAAATAGAGAACGCTAAACAGCTTACTGCAAAAAAATTTAAGCGAATGACTGGAGTAAGCCGTAAAACCTTTGAATTAATGGTTGATGTAGTTAAAGCTGATGCTCAAAAGAAAAAGAAACCTGGTCGTCGTCCTAAATTAATAATTGAAGACCAAGTTTTAATGGTTATTCAATACTGGAGAGAATACCGTACTTACTATCACATCGGATTGGATTGGGGACTTTCAGAATCCGCAGTATGTCGAACAGTATATAAAATTGAAAACATTTTAATTAGTTCAAGAAAGTTTAGCTTACCAGGAAAAAAAGAACTATTAAAGATGCCATCACAAGAAGATTTAGTTGTGATGGATGTGACTGAAAGCCCTTTTTGATTGACCAAAAAGAGGTCAAAAGAAATTTTTCAGTGGTAAAAGCGGAGAACATACTTTAAAAACCCAATTAGTTATTCACCAAAAAACTACTGCTATCATCTGTATAGGGCATGGTAAGGGAAGAATTCATGATTTTCGACTATTTAAAACTAGTGGTGTAAGGTTCGGTGAATTACTAAAAGTAATAGCTGACAAGGGCTATCAAGGAATTAGTAAAATTCATAGATTGAGTGAAACACCGATAAAAAAGCCAAGAGGTAAGAAATTGACCAAAGAACAGAAGCAATATAATCGAGAACTAAACCGATTAAGAATTGCTGTTGAACACGTTAATCGGCGATTAAAAATATTCAATATTTTATCTAATCAATACCGAAATCGCCACCGCAGATTTGGATTAAGGTCTAATTTGATTGCTGGAATATACAATCATGAATTAGCTTTAAAAGCTTAAATAAAGCTGAAATAATCCTGACAATTCAGTCAATAAATAATTGCTGAATCAGTTTGCTATATCAAATTTTTGGTTTGTTATTTTCTAGCAACAGATAATATTAAAAATTTGGTAATCGTAGCTATTTGAACTTTTCTAAGGTGAAGAAAAATAACCTTTTATTATACCAGAAAATATTTATGCAAGAGTTCTAATGAAACTGTCGCGGTCGCGTGAAGGCTAGTGGTGGGTAGTGGAGAAGAGATCGCGTTGAGTTGTTGCAGGGGATGGCATCAACAGTAAACTTAAGTGCTAACTGTTGACACTCTATGCAACGCCGGATTTTTCAATGACATCTACCGTTGGTAAAACAAGATGGTGGAGAGAACTGTTAGCGCAATGGCAAATACACGTCTGTAATCATCTCGTGTTCCTGTACATGGAGTCCGACGTTGACGTAGTGAAAAAAGATCGGGAAGTCTCTCAACGCTTCCCCGCTATTGGGAAACCAGACTTCGTAAAGGTAGGATGCTGCTGATACGTTCTCGCGCGAACCCAAATGCCGAATCATAGCACAGCGACCGCTCGGAATGATTTTGTTCACTACGCCTTGCGGATTCGCAGGAATGTCATTTTCCACACTGATGCAGAAGTCCACTCGATATTCTTCAGGCGGTGTAGTGCGTGGATCGTTGTAATGAATTCCGTAACTATGGTGGCGAGTGGGAGGCAGTCGATTTGCCAGCCGCCATTCAATGAGCTTTTGAACAGTCTCGTATTCGAGATGCGGCGGGCCACAATGTTCTATAGCTGCCACCTTAGTCTCAGGAAAATGGACGATTTGAACGTTCACTGCTTGCATCTCTGGTGCTTTCCCTTCTTGAAATTATCACCAAAACCTACGCCATCCACTGCACCCAATCGGGAGCTTCGTACACATCTGCGGTTGTGCCTCCTCAAACGCTACTATCGCCTCTCAACACTTATTAGGATTAAGAGTGCTGAGGTGCTGAGGAATTGTGCGAACGATTCGGTTAAATTATGAAAGCTCAGAAGGTTGTCTTCCACCTAATCGTTGCGCTGATGCCGCAGGCAGAATGTTGACAGAAATAGTGGCATAAGGATTTTGTAGCTGGCCAATTATCATTAAACGAATAAAGTCACCTAAGCCCTCAACTAATCGAGCATGACGTAATTCTCCACAATCAACGGCAGCAAAACCAATATCTTGGGCTAGTTGCATCACGGTTTGACGAGCTTGTGTATCATCACCACAGATAAAAACAGAGACATGATAATCGAAGAGTGGGCTGGGTGCAAGTTCAAAAACTTCCTGAGCCATTGTATTAAAAGCTTTGACAACTTTTGCATTCGGAACTTCTGCGGCTAATTTTTCTGCAAGTGATTGGACTATCGGGGAAAATGCAAACCCTGTTGGAATCTCAAAGTTGTTGCAGTCAATCAAAATTTTGCCAGACAGCACTTCAATCGAAGTAAGTACCTCCGCCGGATTTATCCCTCGTACAGTATAAAGTAGGACATCACCAAAATTTGCTGCTTGATCGTTAGTTCCTCCCTGTGTGCCATTTGCCACAAATTCTGCTATTGACTGTCCTTTTTCTTTTGTCCTAGCACCAAAGAAAACTTCGTGTCCCTGCTCTGCCCACAGTAGACCCAGAGAGCGTCCCATATTTCCACTGCCGATAATCCCAATTTTCATAGTTTAAGCAGCGTTTTTTAACGACATACTTAATATATCAGGTACGCTCTTCAACAATCTTTGCCTAACTCAAGATCATTAGATTATGGGGAAAGACTAGTTTTAGATAGCTCTAAAAGAGATAGAGTCCCTTTCCAACCCCAACCTGATACTGCATACTCGCTGCTTACGCACCCCATAGACATACAACTGTCCGTTGTCCCAAGTACTCATTCCAAAACGGCTTACCCACTTTGGAAAATGAACAACCCGCAGCGATCGCTCGTAACCCAAAACCTACGCCATCCATTCCACCCAATCAGGCGCATCTACAACCAACTCCCCAAACATCACAGGCTGCGCCTCCTCAAACGCCACCATCACACCCCAGCATTCGTCTAAAGTGAGGATGGAAAGGAATTCTTTGACCGCTTCCACACCAGATTCTACACATTCTATAAACCCAACAGCATAAGATTTGATCTGCCGCCACCAAGAATGAGTGGAGTTTTCCTGTCCGCCCATATCCTGATTACTGGGAAGTGGTGTTGTGTCAATGATTGGTGTTGTTAAATCTATATTAGGACTGACTGACACCAACTCCCGATTTAACCACCTAGAGAAAATCCCGGAACGCCCATCATCAGAAGCCAGAAACTTATAAACACACTCCCGCTTCCCTCGTGGCCCCAAACGTCCCACATACGACAACCGCAAGTCAATCTTGTCGAGTAATTTCTGCGCGATGCCTACGGCAACCCGAAGCGGGAACGCAACAGGTGTCAGTTTTGCCGAGATGGTCACGTTCAGATAATTCTTGATCAAGTACCGATGCTCCAGAGCGATCGCTTTAAACTCCTGTATCCGTTCATCATAAGAATGCAACAGCACCCAAGGCGAATAATAGCTATTTTTTTCACACAGTCCTTAAAGGAAAATTTAAAAGTGATAACGCTTTAAATTTAGCAGTATCTTAAGAAACTTTGGGTAAAGTAATTACTAAAGCTATCTAATTAGCAAGATTGGGTAGGCTGTTAATTACCATATAATTTTACTAAAAATTTTATTTTTCAAAAGCTTTTACCTCATATCTTATTCATATTTTTTGTTTCTAAATGACTTAAACTTCACACTTTATAATCTATTTAAGCACTTCATTAAAGGTTTAAACTTAATTGAAGTTTCTTAACAACAACTTGAAGTTAATATCATTAAATATATCATGGTAGCAACAGTCTAGATGATTGATATTAGAGAAGTGGTATCAATCAAGATTAAATAAGCAGTGAATAAGGGGCTGTTAGGAGAATGACAATTAATCTTACATCAGTTGAAGCAGAAAGATTAAAAAAATACTGTTCAGCTACAAGACGACCAGACACAAATGTGATTCGAGAGTTGGTTCGCCCTTTGCTGTCCGGAAAAACACCAAACGCAAATTGAACTGATTATCATAATATCTGCTAACTTATCAATAATTAAACTTAAGTATGTTTAATATTGATAAAAATTTTAAAACTAATAAATATTTATATCAATAAATGAATATTGTAATTGCTTAAAAATTCCGGAAAGTCTTAAGATTTTCTCAAGAAAAAGTCCAAGAAATAAACCTAGGTCTTTTAATCTCAAAAGTGTAAAAATGCTTGTTTTTCAATTTTTCACAATTTTAAAATATGTAGCTATCTCAGTGAAATATATATGCTCAATATTTTCGCAAGACAATATTTATTAATTTCTATAAATACTTATTCAGCGTGAAATTTTAAGATAAAAATGTCAATAATAATTTCTATAAAATCTAATAATCAGATTTTATAGAAATCAATTTCCCTGATTTAACCTAAATATAAGCTTGCTTTTGATATTTTAATTATGATAGTTTAGATAATTAGGATAAGCCCAAAATGACAATTGTAAATTCGATAGAATCTCAAGTAGATTTTTTCCAGATTCAGCATCGTTTAAGCTCGGACAAAATATCACTAATTCATTATTTGTTTGAAGAGCAAACATTACGTTCACCTAACACCATAGCCATAGAATTTGAAGGACAGTGCCTTTCTTATCAAGAGCTAAATCAGCGTGCTAACCAACTTGCTCATCATTTGCAAGTATTAGGGGTGCAAGTTGATGTTCTGGTTGGTTTATGTCTAGAACGTTCTTTAGAACTTATTATTGCTGTACTAGCTATCTTAAAAGCAGGTGGTGCTTATCTTCCACTTGACCCTAATTATCCAGCAGAGCGTCTAAAATTGATGCTGGAAAATGCCCAAGTTCCTATACTATTGACTCAAAGCCATCTAAGCAAAAATTTCTTATTACAAACCACAAACTGCATTTGCTTGGATAGTGAAGAAGAGACTATTAGCCAATATAGAACAACTAATCCCCAAAGCAAAGCCACTCTAGACAACTTAGCCTACGTTATCTACACCTCTGGTTCCACAGGTAAACCTAAAGGTGTAGCAATGCCGCACCGTCCACTTGTCAACTTGATTGCTTGGCAGTGGAAAAATTCAACAGTCAGTTCTGCTAAAACACTTCAATATACTCCGATTAGTTTCGATGTATCCTTCCAAGAAATCTTTGCTACCCTGACCACAGGCGGTACATTAGTTCTAATTTCTGAACAAATGCGCCAAGATCCTAAAAGCCTACTACAATTCCTCAACAAAGCCCAGATTGAAAGGCTATTTCTACCATTTGTGGCACTGCAACAGTTAGCAGAAATAGCGCAGCTAGAAAGTATTATTCCTACTAATTTATGTGAAGTGATTACAGCTGGGGAACAATTACGTATTACAACAGCAATCGCACATTTATTTAGTCAATTACCTAAGTGTAGTTTATACAACCACTATGGGCCATCTGAAACTCATGTAGTCACAGCTTTTACTTTGACTGGTTCATCAAAAGATTGGCCAGCATTGCCACCTATTGGGCAACCAATTGCTAATAGTCAAATATATTTGTTAGATTCAAACCTACAGCCTGTACCTGCTGGGGTGGCTGGAGAGTTATATGTTGGTGGTATTAGTCTAGCAAAAGGATATTTCAATTCTCCTGAATTGACAGCACAAAGATTTGTTGTCAATCCGTTTAATGATTGCGAGTGCTTGTATAAAACAGGTGATTTAGCTAGATATCTTGCAGATGGCAATATTGAGTATTTGGGACGCATAGACCAGCAAGTCAAGATTCGCGGCTATCGTATTGAGCCAGGAGAAATTGAAAATGTACTTGAGCAGCATTCTCAAGTACGGCAGGCAGTAGTAGTTCCTCGAAATGACATACTTGGAGAACAGCGTTTAGTTGCGTATATAGTTGCAGATGCGCCTGCAACTTCCGTGAGTGAAGTGCGGCAATTTTTGCGATCGCAACTACCAGAGTATATGGTGCCGAGTGTGATCGTGTTACTAAACAAGCTGCCATTAACTCCTAGTGGGAAAGTTGACCGTCAAGCTCTGCCAGTACCAACCTATGAAAACAACAAGGAGAATTTTGTTGCACCGCAAACTCCTATAGAGCTAGTGTTAGCAAATATTTGGAGTGAAATTCTTGGCTTAACGCAAGTAGGAATCTATGACCATTTTTTAGATTTAGGCGGACATTCACTGCTGGCTACGCAAGTAATTTCCCGTATCCGTAATGCTTTGCAAATTGAGTTACCTTTACATTCTCTATTTGAATCAGCCACAATAGCTGAACTTGCAAAGCTGATAGAAACAGATAGGCAACAAATACAAACTATAACGCTTCCTCCAATCCAAGCAGTAGAACACGACGCTAATTTACCCTTAGCATTTGTACAGGAACCGTTGTGGTTTTTGGATCGGTTAGTACCGAACAATCCCTTCTATAATGTACCAGAAGCCTTTCAGCTAAATGGTTTGGTAAATGTTGGAGCTTTAGAACAAAGTTTCCAAGAAATACTCAACCGTCATGAAATCTTACGTACTACCTTTAAAGCTGTGGATGGGCAACCTATACAAGTCATCCATACATCTCCAAAATTTAAACTAGCTGTCATAGATTCATCTACAGAACAAAGCCAAATTTGGGAATTAATTATCCAAGAAGCTAGACGTTGTTTTGATTTATCTAAGGATCTGATGCTGCGTGCTACACTCTTTAAATTGAGTGAAACCGAGCATTTTCTTTTGATCAACTTGCATCATATTGTCTGTGATGGTTGGTCAATGAAAGTATTGTTGCAAGAACTAGCGACGCTCTATACTGCCTTCGCATCAGAACAGACTTCTCCTTTGTCAGATTTAACGATTCAGTATGCTGATTTTGCAGTCTGGCAACGACAGCGGTTACAAGGTGAGATCCAAGAACGTCAGATGGCCTATTGGCAAAAGCAGTTAAATAGTCTGCCACCTATTTTGCTATTACCAACAGACTTCCCTCGACCGTCAGTGTCAACCTATCGAGGGGCGCGGTATTTCCTCAGTTTATCCGCATCTTTAAACACAGAACTTAAGGAATTGAGCCGTCAGGAAGGAGTTACATTCTTTATGACACTGCTGGCAGCCTTCCAAACACTACTATTTCATTACACTGGACAAGATGATATTGCTATTGGCTCGCTCGTTGGCAATCGCCATCGCCCTGAATTAGAAAAGATGTTGGGGTTCTTTGCTAACACCATCGTACTCCGAACAGACTTGTCAGGTTTACCTAGTTTTCGACAGTTGTTACAGCGAGTCCGCGAGATGACTTTAGGAGCTTATGCTCATCAGGACTTACCATTTGAGGAACTGGTGCAGGCATTACAACCTGATCGCGCTCTCAATCATAACCCACTCGTTCAAGTCGTATTTAACTTGCAAAATACGCCAACATCCACTTGGGACGTGCCGGGTTTGTCGTTAACCTTAAGGGGCTACAAAAAGGGCTAGAATGCAGACAGAATAAGTCTCATAGCTCTTTGACCTTGTTGGTAGAAAGGACGCTTATTAGGACTTAATGTCAATA
>NZ_JACJRV010000146.1 GCF_014697475.1 Nostoc sp. FACHB-152 | reverse complement strand
ATCCTCAGTTTGCAATTGCTCGTCTGCATCTCGAAAGAGCAATTGCTTTGTCTGGAGAATATTACCAAACTCGCTACTCTATATTTTGGAAAACTTCATCACAAAAGGTGAAACGCTCAGTTAGACAACAATGCAACCAACTGGCATTCGATACGTATTCGCACATGGTTGATTGTGCTGGTTTAGTGAACGAATATGCAGCAAAACAAACATCTGCTGGTATCCCCGAACCAAAACAGTGGCGAGAATTCTTGCTCAATCTGGAATGCGCCTTTGATTGGATCGAGCGTGAGCATAAGACCCAAATCAATTCCAAACAACTAACTCTATTTTGATTCACTTCTTCAAAGTACAAGTTTTCGCTCTTCAGCATCGGCTACGCCCAAAACAGATGAAGAATTAACACTATACATATAGTCATGGTCAGCTTTTTCGCTACACAGGGTTGTCTTTTTGACATACAAACAGTCTTGGACTATGGGCAATCAATATTAAATGTTGCCCAAGAACTAACAAAATCATTAATCGCACACCGCCCTATAACCACGAAACTGCTTCAATCCCAGATGAATCGCCACTTTCACGGCACTGCGGCAGAGGGTAAGTGGTTGTGGAAAAATGCTTACGAAGTTGTTGAGGTTGCACTTATTCTCTACCTGCGACAAAACCCATTATCAGAAAATCCCTTGGAGCAATTGCAACTGCTCGAATCCTTTTGCCCCACACACACCCGCCGGAGTGAGGAACAATTGCAACTACAGCAATTCTCGACTCCGCTACCGTTGGCGTACTTGGTGGCAATGGCGGGACAAATCACTCCTCACGACTTGATTCTTGAACCCAGTGCTGGTACAGGAATTCTGGCTCAGTTTGCCAAACTGTACGGTGCAAGTTTGATGCTGAATGAATTAGCCTCTGACAGAACCAAAATTCTGCGGCGGCTATTCCCTGGCACTCCACTATTTTCTGTGAATGCCGAGCAGATTAACGATTATTTAGCTGGAAAGACTCAGCCCTCAGTTGTGCTGATGAATCCGCCATTTTCGTCGTCGCCCAAGGTGAACGATCGCTCACCCGACGCTACAAAGAGACACATCAACTCTGCACTACAAAGGCTGTGTGACGGCGGGCGGTTGGTGACAATTACCGCCAATTGGTTCTTTCCTAATAGTGCCACTTGGCGCGAAACTTTTGTTAGGTGGCAGGAGAAGTCCAGCGTGGTGCTTTCTGTTGGGGTCAGTGGTCAAGCTTACGCCAAGCATGGGACAACAATCGAAACCCGAATCACCGTCATTGACAAGGTTCCGGCTACTGACCCTCACTACATTCCTTGCATTGGAGAAACCTTAGACTTGCCCGAACTACTGGCATTGATTGAGCAACTACCTCTGCGTTCGCAATGGAATGTTGCAACTATGAAAGCTGCTGTCGTTGCACCGAAAGTGGTTAAACTGCCCAAACGTACTACAGTGGCACAACCAGAATCCTCCGCAGAAATTCCCGATGTGGTAGTTTTGGAGTATGAGGTAGTCGAGTGGGTTGCCAATGAGGGTTTAAAGGATACTCTCTATGAGAGCTACCGACCACAGCGAATCCGCATAAACGGTGCAAAGCCCCATCCCTCATTGCTGTGTGAGAGCGCAGCACTGGCACTTGTCTCGCCGCCGGCTCCGACATATAAACCACATCTTCCACAAAATATTGTTACTCAAGGCTTGTTGTCAGAAGCACAGCTTGAGAGCGTTATTTACGCAGGTCAAGCACACTCAGAATTTCTATCTGGGTCTTATATTGTCGATGATTCGTGGGATAATGTGACTGTAACCGCACAAAGAGAAGAAAATGCCGTAATATTTCGACGTGGCTGGTTCTTGGGCGATGGGACAGGTGCGGGTAAGGGTAGACAGTGTGCAGGTATTATATTAGATAACTGGTGTCAGGGGCGGCGAAAAGCTATTTGGGTATCCAAAAGTGCCGCATTAATTGAAGATGCACGTAGAGACTGGTGTGCGCTGGGTGGTGCTGAAAAGGACATTATCGACCTTAGCAACATCAAGCTAGGCGATCCAATCCCATTCACCCAAGGGATTTTGTTCTGCACCTACTCAACTCTGCGCTCACAAAAGAACGGTAAAAGTCGGCTCAAGCAAATCGTTGAGTGGGCTGGTGCTGATTTTGAGGGAGCAATAGCTTTTGACGAATGCCACAGTATGGGAAATGCTATGGCGCAAGAGGGAACTCTGGGTATGGTTGCAGCATCACAACAGGGTATTGTCGGGCTGCGCTTGCAAAATGCACTTGCCAATGCCAGGGTTGTTTACGTATCTGCCACCGGAGCAACGAAAGTTTCAAACCTCTCCTATGCCAATCGTTTAGGGTTATGGCAAACCGGAGACTTCCCATTTACAAACCGTGAGGATTTTGTGGAGTCTATCTCTGTTGGCGGCATTGCGGCGATGGAGGTGGTGGCTAGAGATTTGAAGGCACTCGGTTTATATTTGGCGCGATCGCTGTCCTTTGATGGAGTAGAGTATCAAACTCTCGAAATTGAGTTAACGCCAGCCCAGGAAAGGATTTACAATGACTATTCCGATGCTTTCCAAGTTATTCATAATAATCTCAATAAAGCACTAGAAGCTTGTAACATTACTGGTGCTAAAACATATAATCGTGCTGCCAAAATGAGTGCGATGTCTCAGTTTGAGAGCCACAAACAACGGTTCTTTAACCATTTGTTGACCGGGATTAAATGCCCTACCCTAATCAAAGCAATTGAGCAAGATTTAGCCCAAGGCAATGCTGTTGTCGTTCAGGTTGTTTCGACTAACGAAGAACTTTTGAAACGGCGACTTGATGAGGTTCCGGCTGATGAATGGAAGGACTTGAACCTTGACCTAACTCCCCGTGAGTATGTCATGGATTATTTGTTAAGTGCGTTTCCGATTCATCTGCATTCCATCCACTCCGGCGAAGACGGTGAGGAGCGTTCCGAACCAGCCTTTGACGCTGACGGTTCACCAATCATTTCTACTGAAGCTGTAGCATTACGCTCGGCACTGGTTGACCGATTGGCTAGTCTTGATCCGATCCCTGGCGCACTAGAACAATTGCTGTGGCACTTCGGTCACAAGCAAGTTGCTGAAGTGACTGGTCGTAGCAAACGGGTGTTGAAGGATGATTCCGGGCGTTTGTTTGTTGATACTCGTGGCAGTGGGGCGAATATTGCTGAAACTGCTGCATTTATGAATGGTGACAAACAAATCCTCATCTTCTCTGACGCTGGCGGTACAGGTCGCAGTTACCACGCTGACTTGAACGCGGTTAATCGTCGTAGGCGATCGCATTACCTTTTAGAGGCTGGTTGGAGAGCAGATAACGCAATTCAAGGGCTTGGACGCTCTCACCGCACCAACCAAGCCTCAGCACCAATCTTCCGACCAGTCACGACAAATGTGCGCGGTGAACGGCGATTCATCAGCACTATTGCTCGACGGCTGGATAGCTTGGGCGCACTTACTCGCGGTCAAAGGCAGACTGGCGGAAACGGGATATTTGAGGCTAAGGATAACTTAGAATCTCAGTACGCGGAACACGCTTTGTTTGAATTGTTTAAGCAGATTTTCCAAGGTCGGTTTTATGAAGTGTCTTTAGGAAAGTTTGAGCAAATGACAGGTTTATCGCTGACTTCCCACGAAGGCGGGATGAAAATCGACCTCCCACCTCTGCGTCAATTCCTCAATCGCTTGCTGGCTTTACGCATTGATATGCAAAACATCATTTTCGAGAGGTTTGAACTACTCTTGAGCCAACAAATTGAAGCAGCACAAGCCGCCGGAATTTATGAGATGGGTGTGGAGACTTTACGGGCGGAACGGTTTACTGTTGAGAGCCAAGAATCAGTTTATACTCATCCTGCCACTGGTAGCGTAACAAACTATCTCAAGATAGAACGTACTCAGAATAACAACATCAAAACTGCTTTTGAGATGCTTGAGTTTGCCACCCAGTACCAGGGACGGCTCATGGTGAATGAGAAGTCAGGCAATGCGGCTGTGTCAATTCCAACACACAGTATCTTCGACAGTGATGGTGGTGTTATTCCACGAGTTTTGTTGGTGCGATCGCAAAAAGAAACTCGCGTGACGGTCGAACAATTGAATTCGTCTGCGTGGCGGCAGGTTTCGGCTGATGCGTTTGTTGCGGCGTGGTCGAAGGAAGTAAACGAACTGCCTAGATTCACCACTGATTACCTACACTTAGTCACCGGGATTTTACTGCCCATCTGGAAGATACTACCACAATCCAGTAGTCGAGTATTTCGATTGCAAACTAGTGATGGGCAGAAAATTCTTGGTCGGGTGGTTTCGGCGCACGACATTGAAACCGTGCGCGAACAACTTGGACTCAAAAACCAGTTGCTAAGTCCCACAGAACTGGTTTGGTTGGTGCTGAACGAGAAGTATTCACAGCAGTTGCCCGGAGGTATAACGCTACGGCGTTCTTTCATTGCTGGTGAGCCTCGCATAGAACTAGTCGATGCTTTATCGCTTGCTAATCAACTGATAGCTGTGGGTTGTTTCACTGAGATTATCAACTGGCGTAAGCGGGTGTTTGTGCCAACTGGCGATCGCGCTGCTGCTGTTTTGAGTGAGGTGATTGAGATTGTAGGTTAATGAACGCAAAGCGATAGGAAAAACCCTATCGCTTTGTTTTTTATCTAAACTTATTAATACAATATTAAAAACAGTATATGAAAAATTATTTTTTAGGTATTTTTTGTGAGTTTTGGAATTGAATTAATCCGAGGAGTTGATAACCTTCCAATTCAGGGTAATATTGAGGAATTAGCTTCTAAGCATATTGATGATTTTGTTAATTTCTGGTCTGAAGAATTACAAAAATATCAAACCCAAGATAAACAGTGGGACTGGTTATTTAAATTAAATTTTATTAAAAGAAATTCGGAATTTGAAGGATATGCGCTCGTAGCAGAAGACAGCACACAAGGGTTAATGAAAATAGAAACCCAACTTCATTCTTCTCATCAAGTATATGGACAAAAGTTAGTATATGTTGAATTTTTGGCTTCAGCACCTTGGAATAGAAGCTTCATTCAACGTCCACCGAAATTTCGCGGTGTGGGGACTAACCTGTTAAGGTACGCCAGGGTCAGAAGTGTCGAGTTAGGCTATGGTGGAAGGGTAGGGTTACATTCCTTGCCTGAAAGTGTGCGATTCTATGAAAATCAATTGATGAACAACTTTGGATTAGATGAAAACAAGGACAATTTGATTTATTTTGAATATGGTCGCTTAGGCCGATAATAGTAAAAAATCTGGATATGGAAGAAAATATTACAGTCGAAGAGGCAATTGAATTATTGTTTAACCGTGAATCCATACAAGCAGCAATTCGTGCTGAAGATGAAGCTGCTTGTGATGTAAGTGCAGGACTTGATTGGGGTAATGATCGGGTGTTTGTTGCCTTTATGAAAAATCCGGCATTATTACATAGGATGACAATACTACGTTTATCCCTCAATCGAGAAATTCGTCAGATCCTTGAGGGATGGAATCTGGGAGTAGGGGAAGAGAAAGCTATTGAAACTGCATCTACACGTTTATTGCCTCGTCTACAATTACCACAGCAAAAAGCTATTACTTTCTTAGAAAGTATATTGATGCGTGATGATTTGTACTCGGAAGAATTGATTGGTGATCGCCAAGTATTACGGGAATTGTTGAGTGTGCTTTACAACAATGAAGACTGGGATGCAATTGCAACTGTTGCCGGAAATGCAGTGCGTGAAGGTATTCTAGTAAATGTTGAGTCATCTCGCTTAATCGCTTAACAAAATTAATATCATCTATACTTCCCACACCAAAGAAACTATGCCTAAGAATTGGACATTAAAAATAGACCAGTTCTTCAATGCAAACCCCCACTGCATTATCGCTACCGTTCACGTTGACAGCTTCCCCTCCGACCTACCGCTAGAACCCAATATCAGAGAACCCAACCGTAAAAGCTCAACATACAGGCAAATCTTCGACTCCTTAACCACTGAGCCTGACAAATTCTTCTCCAGGCATAGCGGAATTGTACTGTGTGCCAATAAGGTCAAGCCCAACAGCAAAAAGACACAGCTAGAATTAGAGATACTGGAAGCCTCTGAAGGCGGCAGCGATGGCATTATCAATGGGGGGCATACGGTTTTAGCCTTTCAACAGGCTCTAGAATACAAGTACGACCTAAGTGAAGCCAGAGTCAAAGTCACAATTCACATTGGGCTAAGTGAGGACGACGCAAAAGACATCGCCCTGGCATCAAACACATCTGCCCCAGTTGATGCACGTTCTAAGGTAAACGCCAGAGGTGACTACAAATTCCTGAAACAGTTTTTAGCCCAACTGGAGCGAGAAGAAAAAACCAAATTCCGAATTGCCTATTACCAGAACCAAAGCGGTGCGCCCAAAAGTCCGCAGTGCAACGTCAACCATCTCATTAAGTTGATGAACTGCCTGGACAGAAACAAATACAATCCAGAAAGCAAAAGCAGAACCAAACACCCACCTGTCAGTAATACGCCATCCTTGAGTGAGACTGAAAGACAACGGCTGTCGAAATTGCTGCCTTTACTGCCCAAGGGGTTATGGATTGAGCAAAGGCTGTTTCAGATAATTGAGGAACACATAACCAAGCCCAGAAGAAAGGGAGTAGTTGACCTCGCCTCCATCGACCCACGCAAGAATACGCTGCTGCCAGATAGCAAATATTCGTTTGGCTTTGCTGCACCTGCTGATATTGCCATGCCAATTGTTGCAGCTTATCGGGTGTTTTTGGATGAGCAGTACAACTGGATCATTCCCTTTGATGAGTTCGCGGAGGATTTTCTGCAACACCTGTGGAACAACTATTACAAAAAATACTTGGTGTCGGAGAAACTAGCTGGTAATACAGTTGGCAGTAAAATCTGCCGGAATCCTGTGATTTGGGATAATCTCTACGTTTCAGCGCAAAGTTACCTGAATCAGCAGTTGATCAGGATGGTTGGCTCAAACACCAAGCGTGAAGAATTGAAACTGGTGAATTAAAGTATAATTATTGCTCCATTCTCAAAATGAACATACTCAGGAGCTAGAAAGCTTATACTGTAAAGTATCTGTAATTTTTATGATTGTGATTAGCTCCTGATTGAAATTACTATGACCAGTACACCAGACCAGCCAAGCAGACTAGACCGGATTGAATTACTGGCAATTAGAAATACTGAAGCCATAGCAGCTTTAACCACCAAACTCAACAATCTCACCGACAAAGTAGATAACTTGACAGATAACGTCAGTGAGTTAACCAGTAATGTAAATTCTGTGTTGGCTAGGGATGCAATTTTAAATGATGTATTGCTAGAACTACGTGATAGCCACGAAGAATTAAAACATAACTTTGAACAGCACCAGCAAAACTTTGAGGAACATCAGCGAACAACTAATGCTGCACTCAATCAGCTTGGGGCTATCTTGGTACAACTAACAAGGATTGATCCGCAAAATTAAACACTATCTCAACAACGCCAATTGATCCTATGGCTAGTTTATTGCTACATAAAGCATAAGCTAGGGTGATCGCGTGCAGAATGTGTTTAGTAATAGCTATCCTAAGAGATAGGGTTTTAGCTTTAGCAGGTGTCTAACAACCAACACAAGCAATGTGAACTATGCCAAAGACAGATGGAACATTTAACTGTCCATCACTTAGGAATGCGGATTAAATAGAATCCAGAATTATGTCACCTGTGGTTTAGCAGTGTAATTCCATTGCGG
>NZ_JACJRV010000145.1 GCF_014697475.1 Nostoc sp. FACHB-152 | reverse complement strand
GCCTATTTTATTAACCCAGATTTTTGCCAAGCTTACTTCTTTAGGACGTATTCATCCCGTTTCTACAGGCATTAAACCCTCGTAAATTGGCTAAGGTATTGGATGAAAAACACATTTCGCAAATACCATCGGCTAATTGCCACACTCTTTTGTTTGCCGTTATTCTTCACTGCTGTTACTGGTATTAGCATTGCCATCGCCGACACATGGTTGCATCAAGAGGATCTGGCTGGATTTTTCATCACTATTCACACCTTGCAAATCTTTAAACTCGATGCCATTGTGCCAGTTTTAAATGGGCTAGGTCTAATTGGCTTAGTGGTTACCGGAGTGAGTATGACTGGACTGTTTACTAAACGCCGTCAACCAAAGCGGATGGAAGAACGCCCATGAAATACATTTCTTATTTTTTCATAGCGATCGCCAGTGCCTTCTTGGTCATCCTATTGTCGTTGTCATCCTGTAGTCCGAACCATAGGGTAATGACTAGCCAGCCAATGGTGATGGAACAACCCAAGTCCGAACCCCAAACTAGTCAACAAACTGCCGATGCTACAGTCAAAATCCATAATTTCAAATTTGAGCCAGCGAATTTGGTGCTTGCTGTTGGTAAAACTGTTCAATTTATCAATGTCGATGAAGAACCTCACACGGCTACGGCTACGGATGGTACTTTCAACTCTAAAGCACTGGATACCAATGAAACCTGGAACTACATCGCTACTAAACCAGGTACTTATCCCTATATTTGCTCAATACATCCCTTTATGAAAGGGACGTTGACAGTAACAAATAAGAAAAACTAACCTCAGGAATACCAATGCAACGCAGAAAATTTATTGAACACGTAGGCTGGACAGGACTCGGCATTATGTGGACTGTTGGCGGAAATGGCTTATTAACTGCCTGTCAGGTAGGAGAACCAAATACTCAAAAATCATCGACGGCTTTACCGTTTTCCTTCGTTCAAATTAGCGATACGCACATCGGTTTTAAAAAACCTGCAAATGAACACGTGACCGATACGCTCCAGAAAACGATCAATGCAATCAATGCTCTACCCACTCCACCCGCCTTTGTCATTCACACCGGAGACATCTCCCATTTGTCTAAACCAGAAGAATTTGATCAGGCTAAACAACTGCTTTCTCAATTGAAAGTCCCACTGTTTACCCTACCAGGGGAACATGATACAATTGGCGATCACGGCAAAGCCTACGAAGAAGCCTTTAACCGCAAGGATGTCAAAGAAGGCTTACAGGTTTGGGATCAGGCGGGAATCCACTTTGTCTCCTTAACCAATGTGCTGGATTTTGGGGCAACTGGTACGGGCAAACTAGGTCAGGCGCAATTGGATTTGCTCTCCAAAGATTTGGCAGCGCAGAAACAGGATACACCGCTAGTTGTTTTCAGTCATATTCCTCTATATAACCTTTATCCCAAATGGGGATGGGCAACTGCCGATTCGGCAAAGTTGCTCTCACTGATATCTCGTTTTACATCAGTCACAGTATTAACAGGACACATCCATCAAGTGATTGAGCATAACGAAGGTAATATTCGCTTCCACACTGCTGCTGCAACTGCCTATCCCCTCCCCGCTCCAGGTCAGGGTGATCAACCGTCTCCCGTCAAACTGCCCGAAAATAATCTCTTGGCAGTACTCGGATTTCGCACAGTTGAGGTAATTTCCCTTAAGGATACTAGAGTTGACCAACATTCTCTCTTGTAGAAATATAGTTTAAAGGACTTCCAGAAATTAAATTATTCAATTTTGAGAGCGTTGATGATTGTTGATTCTTCCTCTCCCTGCTCACCAAAACGATGGAATATTTTATTACTTGGAAGTCCCTAACAACTGTCTGGTGCGCTTGCATTCTAGTGTTCATCGGGGGCAGCAGTATTAACTCTCTGAATCTTATCCCTCTTCTAAGAAACAGAAATGTTTCTTTACATCCATTAGGAAAGCGATCGCTTTCCTCGGACGCTTATGTCAAACTGGGAAAAGCCAATCCCTGAAAGTCTCTTGGAGCTTTATTTTTCAGTTTTTGACTATAAATTTTAATTTCTATTAGAAAATAAAGACTCAAACTTTGATTAAATACAGGTTCCAATGTTTAGCTACGATTATTGTTTTCCGAAAGTGACAGAACAGGGTTAGGTAGGGATTATATCTTCTGTTCAACAAAAGAATTAATCCACCTTGGATCATATCTATCATCAGGGTCAGGTAATTTCCTCATCAAGAAGTTAAATACTGCCCCATAGATGGTTGCTGACGACGTAAAGCAGTCATTGCTTGCATCTGTATTTGACGCACTCGCTCTCGACTAATATTGAGCTTTTCCCCAATTTGAGCCAAACTTCGTTCTTGATTATCTAACAACCCAAACCGTAAAGTTAATACTTCCCGCTGCACAGGTTTGAGTGTTGCTAATAGATCGCTTAAATTTTGGCGTAACATTTCTTGGTTAATTTGTTCATCTGGTGATGTCCCTTCATGGGCTAAAAGTTCGCTTAGTTCTGTATCTTGGTTATCTCCTACTTTCAAATCTAGAGAAATTGTCCCATTCGCCGCCGCCAAATATTCTCGAATCTGTCCCGGCTGCATATCTAATTTCTGAGCAATTTCTGTGAGCGTGCCACGACGACCGAGTGAAAGTTTGTTGATTTGATGTTTAACGTCAAGAACAGGTAACAGGAGTATAACCTAAGCCTGTAGCATTAAGTGCGGAGGAGATAAGCGTAATGTCACCTTTGTTATTGAACATCCAGCCAGTAGCGGGGACAATAGCGCTCGCTTCAGGTTTAGAGGGTGATTTGGAAATAGGTTTTTTGGGTTGATCTTGCTGTGCTGTGGTAGCACTCAGACGAGTATCTGTCCAAACCACATCAGGGCTGAGGAAATCTTCGGGGCTGAGTGGTAAGCCACCACGTCCAGTGACGGTCAACTCACTAACCTCTTCACCAAAACCACCACAGCTAGAGGAAACTAACGCTGGAGTATTTACTAAACCTGTAGACAGTTTTAATAGTCCCCGATAGGGGTCGAAATTTGGTATGTTGATCGTCACAGTACCATTAGAGCCAAATTCAGAGCTAGCATCAATGTCATTGGTAGTATTTCGGGAAGTAGCTTCTCGTTCTTCAATACCAACATTACCCTGAGATGTAATTTCTATTCTGCCACCTTGACCTTGAGAAGCATTAGCAATAATATCATTGTTTTGCCCAGGAATTGCCACAATAAAACCGTTTGCAGCATCAATATTAATGTTACCGCCGCTCGCGTTGTTGAAAGCTTGAGCGGAAATCAGGCTTTGATTTTGCAACAATAATAAATCTAAATTCTGTAGGTTGATATTTGCTCCGTCTCCCGCGTAATTTTCTCCAGTCAGACTTCCTCGATTCAAGCGAACCTCATTAGCTGTTATGGTCAAGTTGCCAGCAGAACCCGAACCTTGACTGCTTACAGTCACTTCTGCGCCATCTTCAACATTTAACCTTGGGGTTGTAATGTTTAAGTTGCCAGCTTTGCCTGCACCTTGAGCTTGACTGAACAAGGTACTTTTGACTGGGGTGGAATCAATGGTTCCTGTACCGATAACCTGTATTGACTCGGTAGCGTTTACATTCAAAGTTCCGCCAGCACCTTCAGCAAAAGAACCTGATCTTATCTCGCCTCCGTTCCTAGCAACCAACTGCCTGACATTTAAGGTTTGAGTTGCTCCCTGACCTATACCAAAATTATCCGCTGATATTCTGGCTCCATTTTCAACACTCAGCAGTCCAGTGGTTAGATTCAATTTTCCGACATTACCTCTAGCTTCTGGCGCAGCGATGATAAAAACTCCACTGCGGTTAAGATCGTTACCTGAGGCTGTGGCAAGTGGTGAAGTTCCACTCAGTTGAATCGAATCTGAGGCATTAATAGTCAAATTTCCCCCATTTCCGTTTTGCCGTGCTGCTGTAGAAATCTGCGCTCCACCTTGGACAGTTAGCCGTTTAGTTTCAAGAGTTAAAGTTCCCGCATTACCTGCATTTTCTATGGCTGCCTGTGCCACTTGAGCAAAAATCCCGCTAGCATTACTACCATCTGGTGTTCTCCCTCTCACTTCTATACTATCGGAGGCTCTTACTAGCACATTGCCGGCTGAACCTGCCCCAAAAGTAGAAACGTCTATAGCTGCTCCATCTCGGATCACCAGTTTCCCAGTTTCAATAGTTAAATTGCCGCCGTTGCCTGTAGCTTGTTCAAAAACTTGAGAACCCAAAACACTGGGAAACAAACCGTCTGATGTGCTTCCCCCCACTTCTACAGAATCTGAGGCTCTTACTAACACATTTCCTGCTTGACCTTCACCCAGAGTAAAGGTTCCTATCGCTCCACCTTCTTCAACGCTTAATTTGCTGGCATTTACTGCGATATTTCCTCCTATTGCTGTCCCTAAAGCGTTGGAAAAAACTAGGGAACCTTCAGTGATCTTGACGTTCCTACCTTGGAGTTGGATATCGCCACCCCCCTCCCCGCTTCCGTAAACAATTGCACCTTGGGAGATTTGAATATCCTCAAAGTTTTGAATACCTACATAGTTAAGAGCATAGCCTTTTGCAATCTCTGTCAGATTGACTAGACCTGTTCGGGCAACGCTACCTAGCTCAATCCTGCCTCCTGTAGTTGTTAAATTGCCCCCCTCTAACGCCAATTTACCTCCTACCAGCACTAGGGTTTTACCAATAGGAACTTTTAGCCCGATGGGGTTGGGAGGGTCTGCATCTGTAAATTCTCCATTTGGACTTGCCTGGGATTGATTAACAATCCTGCCAGGACTTGAGCTAAATTGCAAACCGATAGGAACACTCACCGTTAATAACGCAGAAGTTTGAGGAGCCGTTGCACTAAATTCAATGCCATCAGCAAACTTCAAGCTATTGGCTGTACTTGCTACAAACGAACCCCCTATCTGCAAAGCTGCATTCGAGCCAAAAACTATGCCATTAGGGTTGATAAAAAACAGATTGACAATTCCATTAGCTCCGATAATGCCATTTATATTAGAGGGCAATCCACCTGTTACACGGATGATGATATTCCTAACTGCCATGTCGTTGTTGAAAAAGGCAGTACCCTCAGAAAAAGAAAACTCCTGAAAGCTATGAAACAAATTGTTCCCTGCTGGAGTGCCTCCCTCAATCAGTCTAATGTTACCTTGAGGAGTAACACTAGAATTCACAGGGAGTGTGGTATCTGAAATAATTTCTGCCGCTGTTGGATAGGAAGCTAACAAGCAAAATAAGACACTCCCATTAAAGCTCCAAAATTTAAATTTAAAAGGGTTCATAAACTGATTTTTTATTATTTCCCATCTTTAAGCGCCCCCCTCATTTTGGTATAAATCACCCTAATAATTAAGTATATTTTTGTGACAAAAAGCTGATTATTTTCTGCGTTAAGAGTTTAGGACTTACGCATTGACAGGAAAAAAGAAATCTGGGCTATGGATTTCAGGCATTAAACCTTGATTTATCGACCTGACCAAGTGAACAACTCTCGAAAGCTAAAGTGTTAATCAGCCATTGGCAGATAGCACAGCTTTCGCCAGATCGCCCTCAACAGCTTCGGTGATATGTCAGGAGATCGCCACACATGGGAATTATGCCTTCGCCCAGACTTTTCCTGTTGCAACATTAGGAATTGAACCTTCCATAGTTAAGCATAATGTGATCAGTAAGAACACTCGTTACTCAAGGCGCGAGCAACCTGAGTCTTCCCCAGATGTCTTCTGTGGGGAGTGTTAAACAGGCATCAAATACATCTTGTAATTAGTGGCAACGAGCAAATAACACCAAACTGCTAAATTAGGAGGCGATCGATGAATCTGATTAAATTAAAGATGGCTAAAGCCGCAGCAGCTCTTACGATGCTAGCCAGTCTGGCTCCGGAGTCTGCTCACGCTCAAAGATTTAGATTTTCCGGAACTTCAAACTTGATAGGTAATCCACCAAACCAAGTGCAGGCAGAAGTTAGTTTTGATTTAAATACCTCGATTTTGGATATCAATCCAAACAATAGTATGGGTTTTTATCCTAGAGCAATTGAGAACTTTACTGATAATGGCGGTTCTTTATTTAACCCTATACCTCCTCAGTCTGGAAATCTGGTGACTTCGAGAATTGATCGGGCTTCTATTCAAAACACGCCTATTCCCGGTCGCCCGGATATTACATATGGCCAACTTGTTTACGACATTGCTGGTTTAAGCAATAATTTACTAAGGTATGATATTACGCTGCAAAGCAATCCTAATACTAGATTGATCTTGTTCGTTCAGAACACTGATGGGGATTTAATTAATTCCTTATCGGGTATCAGTGAAGCTACTCAAATACCTGGAATATTAATTCGTCCCGATGTTACTGAAATATTTGGCTTCTCGGATTTTCCGAGCAGTACTAGCTTTACTCATATCTGGCACCTCTACGTACAACCCCAGGTAAAATAAAAAGATGCGCGATAAAGATACCTTACTTTTATAGGCTCTTGTCGCTAAATCAAGGCTTTTGCTTTTTTACTGAGTAATAAAATTACATAAATTTTTCTTGGTGCAAGATGTGAGCTTCCCACGGGCGCGATTAACGCTCCCGCAAAATATGAAACAAGCACATTTTTCCGATATTTCTCAAATTCTTACTGTATAAGGGTTTTAAAATGTGCAAGTTAAGAGTTAACAAGAAAAGCCACTCTACTGATAGAGTGGCAGATTTTTTCTTCACAGATATTCAACATACCCGTCAGGCTCAGTCCGGTAGCAACTTAGCATCCCAAATGTACAGTCCTTTTTCTTCTGGCACTTTAGAGAATCTGCCTGTGCGAAAACCCCGTGACAATTCATTGAGTACGGCTGGTTTTACTTGTTTGACTTGCTCAAGGGAGAGTTTACCGTACAGTCGCTCAATCACTTCACCTGAATCAAACACTTTTCTCGGATTTTTTTCTAGTAACAAACTAATCGCATCAATCAAAAATTTCCCTTCAAACTCTCCTTTCATGGGTATGACATTAGCTTTCGCTTGTGGAAATGGTTTTCTGGCTTGACTTTGACTTGGTGCAGAAGAAACATCCTTGCTGACATTAACTTTCGCCTGTAGAGCTGTTTTTTTAGTTTGCGTTTGACTCGAAACAGAAGAACTCTCAGCACTAATATTTGTTTGCGCTTGCGGTGCGGGTTTTTCGTTTTTCGATTGGTTCTTGGTTGAAGAACTGTCTTTGCGCTTGGAATTGAGTAACTTCAAATCTACAGTGTAATACCCTGGTTTGCCGGGAACGAGTGACCATTTTCCCTGTTCTCTTCCTTGAGTCAGTGTTGATTGAACTCTACCTTTAACAACTTTCCAAGCTTTCGGCTCTAACTCCCCATAAAGCGATCGCACCACAAAATCTATATGACATACACTACCCTTATACTGCTGTAACAGCTTTTCTACCGCTTCGATGCGTCTTAAAGACTGATACTCACCCAGCATGGGAACATCCTGCCCATATAACGATTTGTCTGGTGCAGTGGTTGTTTTCTCTTGCTTGGTAGGCTCGGCAACTGGAAGCTCCGACGCTTGAGGTGATATCTCGACGGTGCTATTCGGGGCTAATTCAGGTGCTGTCTGTTGAGTATCTGAGGTTTCGTCAAAAGTGTCGCTTTCTCCCTTAGCAGCAACGAGAGCATTTATGGCTGGTGGTGACTCAACATTAGCAGTCTCATCAGATTCGGTTTCATTTGGAGCAACATCTGGTAGTCTACCATTAGATAAGTTTTCTTCCCCTTGAGTTACTTGGTTGGGGGAAGATATACCTGCTGTTGTTATCTTGTTTACTTTTGGTAGTTCAGTCCTATTTGCTACGACTTCCGGCTTGGTTTTTGAAGCTTCTGAGTGAATGCCATTAATGGTTTTTTGGACAGGCAAGGTTAATATTTCTTCTGTGGGTTCTCCAAAGGAGCCATTCGCCTCTGCTGACTCTTCCAAACCCCAGTTAGATAACAACGCTTGGGCATGAGTGAAATTCTCTAATGCTTCTCGATATAATTTTCCGTACTTAT
>NZ_JACJRV010000144.1 GCF_014697475.1 Nostoc sp. FACHB-152 | reverse complement strand
CCGCGTCGGAGCGAAAAGTTGAGCCAGTGCGTTGGACGGGTTCCCCGGCATAAAGCAACTGGCGTTGCGCGTCCGGGTTTCCCGGCGCAAAACTTTTCAAGACAGAGGGGTTGGGGAGAGGTTCATCGAACTCACGTTAAATTAGGGAACCTGAAATGATGGTTCAACGTTTGATAATTAATTTTACTTAACTATTTAGTTAAATAGTTAGACATTTGTGCTGGACAGACGATACAGTAGGAGCGATTAGGTTAAAAGTGAAAAATATGCATACGATACAATCACTGCCAAATCCACGGTTTTGTTCTGTGTATGGCCCTGTAAAATCTTGGCGATATGGGAATTCACTGGGGATAGATGCTATTGGCTTAGTATCTACCTGCTCCTTTAACTGTGTCTACTGCCAACTAGGGAATATTGAACAACATACGAGTCAACGGCAAATTTTTGTACCTACAGCCCAGATACTTGAAGACCTGCAAGCGATCGCCACGTGGGAAAATATAGATGTAGTGACTCTCAGTGGTAGTGGCGAACCGACCTTAGCGTTGAATTTAGCAGAAATTCTCGCTGCTATCAAAGAACTCACACAACGACCAAGCATAGTTTTAACTAATAGTACGTTACTAGGCGATCGCACAGTACGCAGTGCTTTGAAATTAGCAGACATTGTAGCTGTGAAACTAGATGCTATTTCATCAGATCAACTACGGCGAGTTAACCAACCTGTAGCCACAATTGATTTACCAGATATAGTTGCAGGCATTGAGCAATTTCGACAAGAATACCAAGGGCATATGGCTATTCAAACTATGGTCTTATCTCCTTGGAAAGCAGACATCTTAGAAAATTACATTCAATTGCTACAACATCTCAAACCTGACGAAATTCAACTCAACACTCCTTCTCGCCCTCGCGTCTTGGTTCGGCAGTTGGATGCTAGAGGTAATAACGTTACAGCAGAATCCAGTAGTAATGTTTTTCAAAATCTTAGGTGTGTTAGCACTAATGTTTTATCCCAGCTAGCTCAACAAATTTACGCTAGCACTCACATTCCAGTGCGTTGTCCTCCAATACTCCACTAATACCGTTTCACTTTAAGTTTGATACAAATAGGCCGCAGGGGAGCAGAGGAGAAATTATTTGGATCATTTTTTTAATGAAATGGTATAAACACAAGTGACTTTGTTATGCCGCAGTTATCCTAAAGCTACCAGTTGAACATTTTATGTTTAATGATTTACCAGAAAAGTTAATGCCGGGTTTCGTGAAGTCTGAAACTTTACAAAACCCAGCAATGGTTTAACAGAGTTGCTCAACCTTTAAAAGAAGTATTAGTTGGCGAAAAATAGCCTTTCTAGTTTTGTCCTATTTACATATAAATAGGTACCGCTATTGATTGCGAACTCTGCATTTTTCATTCACGATTTTCTGCTGGTTCTGTTTTTAAAGAGCGAACTAACTCCCGAATCACATCAGTTGCTGGTCTACCCGTTGTAGAGCAGAATCTATCAAGTTTTTCTGCTTCGTTTGATGTCAGATTAATCGTCATTCGTTTAACAGCCCACTTCTTATTCATAGTTTAGACAAATAATAGATTGACAGCCCTCTTCAAATATCATTCACTTAACCTGTTAATACAATGATATAAATAATGATATTAAAGTTAAGTGATGATGAAGAGAATGATATTTTCTTCTAAGTTATAGTGAACCAGAAAAACACTTATGAAAGTATAAAGTTTCTCTATTTTTAAATAGAGAAATTGTAAATAGAATGTAAAAAAATCAATAAACTCCGGTCAAAGCATTTTCTCTAAGAATTTCTGGGCGCGCTCACACTGAGGATTTTGAAAAAAGTTATAAGGGGTAGTATCTTCTGCTAAAGTCCCCTGATCAAGAAACATAATTCGACTAGCAACTTCTCTAGCAAATCCCATTTCATGAGTCACAATAGCCATTGTGATTCCGGTTTCGGCTAAAGCTTGCATTACCAACAATACATCTTTGACCATTTCTGGATCTAAAGCTGAGGTCGGTTCATCAAATAGAATCATCTCTGGTTCCATCGCTAAAGCACGAGCGATCGCTACACGTTGTTTCTGTCCGCCTGATAATTTGGATGGGTAAACATGGGCTTTTTCTTCTAACCCAACCTTTATTAATAACTCAAACCCCTTTTGTTGGGCTAACCGATGATTCACTCCTTTGACTTTGATGGGTGCATAAGTCACATTTTCCATCACCGTCATGTGAGGAAATAAATTAAAGTGCTGAAACACCATCACTAATTTTTGCCGAATTTTAGCAATATTCACCTGGGAATTCGTGATTTCTGCGGTATGAAAGTAGATTTTGCCTTGGCTCGGCTTTTCAAGTAAGTTGAGACATCGCAGAAAAGTAGATTTCCCGCTACCAGAAGGGCCAAGAATCGCCACCACTTCCCCTTGATGAATAGTGGTAGAAATATTTTTGAGTACATCTAGATTGCCAAAGGACTTAGACAAATACTCTGTCCGAATTACAACGTCACTCACTTTGTCTCAACCTCCTTTCTAAAACTGATGCACTCTTAGTCAGACCCATAACTAAAACATAGTAAATTAAGCCAGCGAATAGCAGAGGTTCAAAGTAAATATACTTATTAGCACCGACAATCTGCGCGCTACGTAAAATCTCTACTACTCCAATTGTGGAAACTAAAGCTGAGTCTTTCAATAATCCAATAGTTTCATTTACCAATGCTGGCAGAATATTTTTTAATGCTTGGGGTAAGATGATATCCCACATCATCAACCTGTAAGGTACGCCCATCGACATCGCCGCCTCAGTTTGTCCTTTATCTACGGCTTGAATTCCCCCACGGATAGTTTCTGACATATATGCGCCAGAGTTGAGGGTAAATGTGAGTACGCCAGCTTGGAAAGCAGAGATATCATAGCCTGTCAGTTGAGGTGTGGCGTAATAAACCAAAGCCAACTGTAACAAAAGTGGTGTACCACGAAATATAGATGTGTAAGCATTAGCAACCCAGACTAAAGGTTTGATTGGGGTAATTTTGCATAGAGACAGAACTGTTCCCCAAATTAACCCCAGAAATACTGATGATAGTGTAAATTGCAATGTGAGAGGGATGCCTCTGAGGATAAAGGGAATGTCTGGGAAAATTCTTGTAAAGTCGAGATTTAGCCCGCCTTTAGAAGCAGGAGTCGATGTAGTTTCAGTAGCGGCGGTAGTCTGAGAAAACCATTTCGTTGCTAATTTTGGGAGTTCGCCTTTGTCTTTCATTTGTTGGAGAACTTTGTTAAATGGTTCTACCAACTGGGAACCTTTGGGAAATGCGATCGCAGATCCACTCGCCTGTTGTGGAGGAATGACGTTAAACTCTAATTCGGGGTTGGCTTGAGCAAATCCCCTAGCAACGGTATCCTCAACAATTGCACCATCAATTCGCCCTGATTTAATTTCCTGTATAACTTCCGGGACTCTATTAAGTTGCTTTAGCTCAATTCCTGTAACTTTTTCGCTAATTTTGCGCGCATTTTGTTCTTGAATAGTTCCTAATTGTACGCCGATTTTCTTGCCAGTCAAATCTTGAATTTGTTTGAGATTACTCTTTTTGGGTGCAACTATAGTATCTTTGGCTTCGTAATAAATAATTGAAAAATCAACATTTTTCCGACGTTCTGGGGTGGGAGTCATCCCAGCCATGACAAAATCGGCCCGATTTGCTTGGAGTGCAGGAATTAAACCATTAAAATCGGACTCCATAATTTTTAGTTTAAATCCTAGCTGTTGTGCGATCGCATTAGCTATATCAATATCAAAGCCAACGATTTTACGCTCTCTACCCTGAGTATCATAAAACTCATAAGGCGGATAATCGGGTGAAGTAATCATCGTTAGCGTGTCTTTGCCTAGAGATGAAGCGGCTTGTAGCGCATGGTTATTACCAGTAATAATGCTGATCATCAGCATTGCAGCAAACAGCATCGGCAATAACCAGACCTTTCTTTTCTTCATGGAGTCTATAAATAGAGAAATATACTCTCAATTGTATTTTTCTCTTCATTTACAGCCATCATTTTCATGAGGTATATCTGCACTAAGCATATATAATTATTGCTGATGATGGAGAAGAACTTGTGCGATCGCTTGCGAAATTGGTAAGCCAGGACAACGTTCTAGCCAGAAGAATTCTCCAACCGGATTAACTTCTAAAAACACATAGCGATTATCAGGAGTCACAATAATATCAATTGCCCCATAGTTTAATCCGAAATTAGCCATCAGTTTTAATAGTTTTTCTTCAACATCCTGAGGTAAATTATAGGGTTGCCAAGCATCGAGTAAGGCAATTCCTTGCTTCCGCCAATCGTAACGTGCATTATCTAAAGCTTGAGAATCAACCGCAGCAGTAAATATTTGTTTACCAACAATAGTTGTCCTTAATTCTAAAGCTTTAGGGACTTTCTCTTGAAATGTCATCGGACAAAAACGCAAACCATCAAGGTTTTCCAAATCTTCAGATGAAACTGGATTAGTAAACACAACTTGTTCTTGTCCTTGTTGATCATAAATAGCGAAGGAAGAAAGCATTTTCGTAATTATTTCCCCTTCACATTCTTGGAAAAACTTCTTAACTGCTTGGGGATTATTTGTTGTTAAAGTGCGTGGAGTATCTAAACCTAATTCTCTTGCTACTTGTAGTTGGAGTTGTTTATTTTCGGCGCGGCGAATATTTGGTTGCGGGTCGAGGTGAAAACCTCTAATACTGGCAATCATTCCCATAATAGTCACGCGAGATTCTTGAATAGAAGCTTGTCGTAATTGCTTATCCATAGTATTGGGAATTCTTGAACCTATGGCAATGCGTCGATACCAAACTGACGATACTTCATTTAAATCTAGCTTTTGATCATCGGCTGTAAGGATGACTTGCTCACTATTGCTATAGTAAACATCTAGTTGTACTTCTGTTGGAAAGCGGTCTGTGTCAAACCGGAATACTTTCCCTCCATAAGATTCAATTGCTTGAGTAACTAAAGAAATACTTTCGTTGTCTTGGCTGTGAGTGATAATTAAAACTGTCATATTAATTCTTATAATTGGGTATCAGTTGCTAGTAGTGCATCAGCGATCGCATCAGAAATTGGATAGTTTAAATCTCGCTCCAGCATTCCCCACTCACCTGTAGGATTAATTTCTAAAAACACATATTCTCCATCTGGAGTAACGATAAAATCAAAGGCTCCAAACTTTAATCCGAACCTACTCATAAACTTATCAAGACGACGAATAATGTCATCAGGTAATTGATAAGTATTCCATGTACAAGCATTTTGTTCAGCGCATCGCCAATCTTGGGTAGATGCTGCATAATCAGACGCATCTAAAGCCCCAACAAATAAATTACCATTCACATATACTGCCCGTAATTCTTGCTGCTTGGGGATTTGTTCTTGAAAAACCATCGGACAATAACGCAGTGATTCTGCATCAATTAAATCTTCTTCTTTAACTGCGCTAGTGTACATAAAAAAAGAAGAGCCTTCCATACTATATGAAAGCGGTCTGAGTAGCTTGGCAATCATTTTGCCTTCGACTTGTTGATAAAATTCTCTCGCTTGTTTGGGGTCGTTAGTAATCAAAGTCTGAGGAATCACAAGACCAACTTCCGCCGCTACTCGCAATTGACGCATCTTGTTTTCCGCTGCATCTATTTTTTGCAGATTATCTACCCAACGAGCAGTTCTCAAGCTATCCCAAAAGCCATCTAAAACAGCCAGAGATTCTCTAGTACAAGCTGCACGAAATTTTGGAGCTAATTCTGAACTCAGATGCGGTTCCCATATCCGCCGCATCCATACTGCTTGCACCTGTCGCGTGTCAAAAGTGCGATCGCTATACTCTACTATATGATGGTTTTCCAAATTACTAAAATAAGCTTGTAGTTTAGCATCCATCGGAAATTTATCAGTATCCAAGCGAAATGGCTGTACCCCTCTTTTTAATAGAGCTGCTGCTACTCTATCTATCGTGAAGTAATCACCGCTATGAGTAATTAGTAAAACTACATTACGCTCATTTTGCATAAAACATAGTAATAAATAAAAATGCTCAACAATCAAGTACAAAATAGGAAACCAACCTCTATCAAGGGTTGGCAAAGCATCGCAAATTTATCTGCTGAAAATTTTGGTTACAGTCAGAGATTAGATGTGTTCAAAAGCAAACACTTATTTCAGAAGAACATCATCATCTCCATCAGAGGGGAATTTCTGAGTTACAGCGATATCATCTTTATCAGAGGTTTTTTTCGTTACACAAGCAACATCTTCATGATCAGAAGGATACTTCCGAGTCTGTCTTCCTCCACCAACATCTTCCTGATCAGAAGGGTACTTCAGAGTTTGTATTCCTCCACCACCATCTTCATTATCAGAAGGGTACTTTTGAGTTACAAATTGTGTTCCACCACTGAGTGCTTCTGATTCTTCATCAGAAATTTCTTCAATATCTTGCCCTTCTAAAAATCGAGCAAAAAATGGAACTGCTTGTGAATCTTCTGGACTATTTTTAGACATAAATTTCTCCTTAATAAATCGGTGTAAATTTATCGCCGTTTCAATAGAATCAGCAGTTATGTGAGAATTTACGGAATAATTATATTAAAAAATATTATAAAAAATAATTACTCTATAAAAAATACTAATAAATAAAGAACTGATACAAAATTGCTATAGCTTTTGTTGTTGAGAAAAAATGAAATATCAGATAGTGCTGCAACACAATTTTCTTGTGTTGCAGCTATTAGTAAACTCGTAGCTTTTAATGCTATGAACAATAATTTAAATAAAGTTAGAGCTTGTCAGAAAAAAAAACTCGACTTTCTCGATATTCTCATTTGAGTTGGCAGCTTGCGGTAGGTTCTATATTGTAGAAAGTTCCTGGCTGGGGTTTAATTGAACGCAACTCCTTGATAACAGCATTAAATTTTGTATTACTGATGCCGAAACCAGCTTCAACACAAGCAGATAAACCTCCTTCGATAGGAATAGGAGAACCATTCCTAGGGCTATATACAATGAATTTATCAACAGTGCCAGTGCCAACTGCAAATCCGATAACTTGGCGAATTGTTCGCAAAGCGTCATTATCTAAGGCACCACCAATACTCCCAAAGCTGATATTAACCGCACGACTTTCAGCCAATGCCGGCGCACTAATCGACAATACTGCCCCGACAATCATCAAACAGGTGAACTTCCTCATTTGCTTCTCTACAAACTCGATACTTTTAGCTTTTTAAGCTACAAAAACACAGAAGCAGATTCCAGAAAACTTTCTGTATTTTGTGCTAAAAATACTTGATTTAGTAGAGTTTTTAGAAAGCTGTCAAGCACCTGCGGCGCGGGTGTAGGGTGCAGGGTGTGGGTTTTTTATTCTTCCCCACACCCCACACCCCGTTCTTTGTCAAAATTTTTCTTCACAGACTGTATAACTTTGCCGCCCCTGGAAGCATAACTCTGCCAATACAGTTCAGTTAAGGTTTTGATCCCTCCTAACCTCCCTTAAAAAAGGAGGAATAAGAATCAAAGAGAAAAAATAAACAAACAAAAGCCAGCACTCCTAATCAGCAAATATGTTCTAAAATGCTATTAATTTTCTTCTGTAACACTATGTAGATGCACAACTGGCAATCGCACGATAAATTGAGTGAGATTGTTCGCGCTTTGGGCAACAATCTTCCCATTCATTTGTTCGACTAGTTTTTTAACCAATGCCAGCCCTAAGCCAGTACCGCTATGCTTCCAGGGATTTTGGCTAGGAATACGATAGAACTTATCGAATATCCGAGTTAGTTCCTCAGTTGCAATCGTTACTCCTGTATTAGATATAATTAATTGTAAAAATGAAGGCTTACTAGCAAAGCGTTCAGGAATTTTATCTTCAGTCGCCGTCTCATCTTGAATGACAGTGACTACTAGGGAAATTTTTTCACCTGCGGGTGTATATTTACGAGCATTGTTGAGTAGTTCTGTAAGAATGTGGGTGAGGCTAGACGAATCAATTTCAATAGTGGGTAAGTCGGGAGCAAGATTAATCTCAAAAGTTTGCTGCTGATTTTGAAATTGGGTTTCTAATGGCTCAATGATGTGCAGAATCAAATCATGAATGTTAATGTTTGTAAGTTGTTGAGGGTATGTTCCCGCTTGTAAATGTTGCAAACTTAAAATATTCTCAATCAAGCCCAGTTCGCGATCGCATTCAGATTGCAACATGGCAAAATATTGACAAGATAATTGAGAATTTTGCTCAATCCGTCCATCTTCCTGTTCGCTCAGATTGTTTAATAACTCAACAATCATTTTGATAGTAGCGATTGGAGAGCGCAATTCGTGGGAGATGGTACACAAGAAATCGTCTTTAAGTTGATTAAGTTTCTGAAGTTCTTCAACTTGGGCTTGGGCTGCTTCATAAAGATAGGCTTGGCGCAGGGCTATAGCACACTGGTTGGCTACTTGTTGCACTAAATGGATTTCCATATCGCTGAAAGTAGAGTAGATGTCTTTAAATAACCACAAGTCACCCACTATGCCTTTTGCTTCTACCTGATCGTCAAAAATGGAACAAGCTAAAATTGCTGCATGATTGCGAATGGGAGTTGCCTGAATTTGACAGAAAGCGAAATAAGATTTCTGTTGTTGCAATTGATGATAAATTTCCGGTGCATCTGCCACATATAGCATTTGTCCCTGAGTATGAGGATGCCCTGATGCAACATATTGGTAGCGGATGATTGAGGATTGGCGATCGCTTGTATAAAGTACCGCATCACAGCATTTAACATCTAAAGCTATAGCCAATTCCTCGACAGCAGTTTGCAGAATTTGGTGTTGGTTAAGAGCTTAAGGGGCTACAAAAAGGGCTAGAATGCAGACAGAATAAGTCTCATAGCTCTTTGACCTTGTTGGTAGAAAGGACGCTTATTAGGACTTAATGTCAATA
>NZ_JACJRV010000143.1 GCF_014697475.1 Nostoc sp. FACHB-152 | reverse complement strand
GGCATGGGCGACTAGTGGTTTTTGAGTTGTCGTTGTGAGAGACAACAACTCTACTACGAAACGCCCTACCTCTTCATGCTCTTATTTTGGCAACGGTATTGTAGGTATATCGGCATTAGTTGCTATAGTTTTAGGTTTGCCTTTGGGCTTATTGTTGGTAATGACTGGCCCTGGTAACTTGCTAGATTTTCCAAAACTGCATAAAGTATTGGGTGCGATCGTTAATACTGGACGCTCATTTCCGTTTATTATTCTGCTAGTTGTTTTAACACCACTCACCCGCTTAATTGTCGGTACTTCCATCGGTAGCACTGCCGCCTTAGTTCCCCTGACTCTCGCCGCCATTCCATTTTTTGGTCGTATTGCTGAAACCAGCATTTTAGAAGTTGATAAGGGACTCATAGAAGCCGCCCAAGCAATGGGATGCAATTATTGGCAAATTGTTCTTAAAGTCTTAATTCCTGAAGCCTTGCCCTCATTGATATTAGGGATGACAATTTTAATCGTGAGTTTACTTAATTCCTCCGCGATGGCTGGGGCTGTAGGTGGCGGTGGTTTAGGTAACTTAGCAATTCAATACGGCTATCAACGCTTTGATGTTGGGGTGATGTTTTCTACCATTGTAGTTTTAATTGCATTGGTACAAATTATTCAATTCTTAGGTGATTTTATTGCCCAGCGTATGCGAAAACGTTGAACAAAATCCCTCTCTTAATAAAACCTCCGTGTAACTTTGCGTTAACCTCCGCGTGCCTTTGCGTTAAAAATCTCATATTCAGTAGAGATTCCCATCATCCTTCTTAATTAAAATTTTTATGAATACACGCAGATTTTTCTTAACAGCTTTAGGTTCGCTTGCTGCTTCTTTAGTCTTTGCTAGTTGTAGCCAACAAACAACTCAAAACTCTACTGATAACACGAAGACAATTAGCCAAACAGAGCAAAAAGAAGTAATTAAAGTTGGGGTAACTGGTATCGTCTCTCAAGATATCCTAAAATTTGTGAATAATAATCTAGCCGCCCAAGAAGGTTTAGAAATTCAAGTTGTTACCTTTAATGATTGGATACAACCAAACACAGCCTTGAGAGATAAAGTAATTGATGCAAATTTCTTTCAGCACAGACCTTTTATGAATAATGCTGTTAAGGAATTAAAAATAAATTTAGTAGCATTAAATACAGTTTATTTAAACACACTTGGTCTTTTTTCTAAAAATTTAAACTCAGTTAGCGAAATTCCTCAAAATGCAACAGTTACCATTGCCAATGATGTCATCAATAACGATAGAGGATTAAGATTATTAGCAGCTAACGGTCTAATTAAGTTAAAAGAAAATGCTCCACAGTTTGTCACGCAAAGAGATATTGCAGCTAACCCGAAAAGCTTACGAATCAAAGAAGTTGAAGGTGTACAAGTCGTCCGAGCTATTAATGACGTAGATTTTATTGTATCTTCGGCGCAAACTGTTGCGCTTGCAGGGATAAAACCTAATTCTATGGGTGCAGAAACGGCTAAAGATAAAAAATATGCGCTGGCGTTTGTGACGTTGCAGGGTCGAGAAAAGGAACCGAAGATTCAAAAGTTAAACAAGCTACTCGTTCATCCCAGTGTCAAAGACTTTATCAACAAAGAATATCAGGGAAGGCTCGTACCTGTTTTTTAGAAAAAATGTCTCGCGCATAAACGCAAAGAAAAGTATGTAAATAATGGCATTTGCAAGAGTTTTATTCTCTGCTTCAGAGATAAAGAAATATTGATTTGGTTTGGGCAGTCCATCAAAAGATGATATGCTGAATTTAGTAAATACGGTAAATCGACTGATTTGTTGTAGTTAACTCGCTATTATCATCAATATGGCTGCTTCAACTCCTAAAAATTGATATCAAGGAGTCAATTGTGGTGAATAATTTCACAGAACAGCACTTTTCGGATAAACAGAAATATCCTGCTGGTAAAATATTAGCGATCGCAGCTTCTTTTATAGGATTGATCGCTTCTGGTTGCAGCCAACAAACAGCTACCAATGTATCAGCTAAATCAGATACATCCTCAAATACTGTTACCACCAAAACTACAGAGAAAAACAATGTAGTTCGCTTAGGCTACCAAAAAGGTGGGATTATTCCCTTGGCGCGTCAAAGAGGTGAACTAGAGCGTCAGTTAACAGCGCAAAATATTAAAGTTGAATGGACTGGCCCATTTGACCGTTGCGCCACGCTGTTAAGTTCTCTCAATGGTAATCGAGCAGATATTGGTGGTTGTGGTGATATTCCTTCCATCTCTGGTATTGCGGCGGGACAACCACTTTGTATTGGTTCTGTACAGCGTCCAAGACCTGATTCTTTGAGTAACGCTATCTTAGTTCGTGGCGATTCTCCTATTCGCAAACCTGCTGATTTAATAGGTAAAAAAGTTGCAGTTAATCAAGGTGGTGCAGGCGAATATTTATTATTAAAGGTTTTGGAAAAAGAAAATATTCCTCAAGAAAAAGTCCAGCGAGTTTATCTATCACCAAATGACGCTGCGCCTGCTCTATATCAAGGTTCTGTTGATGCTTGGGCAGTTTGGGAGCCTTATATTTCTATTGCCGAATTAGAGCATAAAGCACGGAGAATTACTACTACACACCCTGCGCCTACCTACGGCATTATGGTTGTTCGTAGTGATGCAGCTAAAGAAAATCCTGTAGCAGTCAAAGCCGCGCTGACTGCTTTAGGTGAAGATGGTGAATGGCTCAATCAAAATACTAATGCTGCATCAGATTTTTTAGTTAAAGAGTTAAAACTATCGGATGCAGTAGCCAAGCAAGTGACTAAAAATCGAGGAGCCGAGTCTTACATATTTCCGAATGCTGAAGATATCGCCAAACTTCAGAAAACAGCTGACTGGTTATTAGAACAAAAAATTATTCCCCAACGAGTAGATATAGCTGCATCTGTGTGTCCGTTAGGAACTACTGCTTCTAGGTAAAAAAAGAGAGCAGGGGAGTAAAAACTAATGACTATTGACCAATGACTAATAACAAACGAGGTTTAATATGCCTGTAGAATTTATTGGCATGATTGGTACGCGAGATGCGTCGGAACTACATGGCCCTACCGTATCAATTACGGGGGGAAGTATAGATTTGGCTTATGTTCGCAAGTTTGCGAAAGTGCATGAAGATGGTGGCTTTGACCGAGTGCTAGTTGGGTATAGTTCTATAGGCCCGGATGGCTTTAATGTTGTTAGTTATGTGGCTGCTGCAACAGAAAGATTGAAATTTTTACTTGCACATAGACCGGGTTTTGTGGCTCCTACTTTAGCGGCACGTAAATTAGCAACATTAGATCACTTTACTAATGGTCGCCTTGCCGTACATATCATTACTGGTGGTAGCGATGCTGAACAACAGCGTGATGGTGACTGGCTTGATCATGATACTCGCTATCGTCGAACTGATGAATATCTTGACATTGTGCGACGAGTTTGGACGAGTGAAGAACCCTTCGATTATGACGGAGAGTTTTACCAACTCAAAGGTGCATTTTCGGAAGTCAAACCCTTACAACAACCTCATCTTCCCATATATTTTGGTGGGGCTTCTGGTGCTGCTGTGGGTGTAGGTGCAAAGCACAGTAATGTATATGCATTTTGGGGAGAACCCATAGCGGCTATTAAACAACGCATTGCCGAGGTGAAAGCCGCAGCACCGCCAGGAAAGGATTTACGGTTTAGTGTTTCCTTGCGTCCGATTTTAGGCGAAACAGAAGCAAAAGCATGGGAGAAAGCCCATTATATTCTGTCTCGTATCAATGAAACCCGTGGTAAGGCTCCGGCCATACCTGAAGCTGTTGGTTCATTGCGGTTGCTAGAGTTTGCCAAAGAAAGCGAAATCCATGATAAACGTTTATGGACACCAGTAGCAGCTGCTACTGGTGCGCGAGGTAATACTACTGCTTTGGTTGGGACTCCAGAACAAGTCGCAGAATCATTATTTGATTACTACCAAGCTGGCGTGACAACATTATTAATTCGCGGTTTTAACCCAGTAGAAGATGCGATCGCTTATGGTCGAGATGTAATTCCTTTAGTCCGTCAAGAAGTCCAACGACAAGAACGCCAAACAGCAACCGTAGCTTGAATCAGCCAAATCTATGCCTTATACAACTGTTCTTGAACCTTTACAAGCAGATCAATGGTTTGTTGATAGCCCTGATTTGCGTGAATTTGTAGCAACAGCTAAAGAAATTATCTCTAGCACAACTCATAACCGCGCAGAAACTCTCAATGCTTTAGAACCGCACTTTGCAGCACTACTGAAGAAAGAGAATTGGCTACCCAAACCTTTTGATCAACCAAATCCTGATAGTGGTTTAGGCGGAGGAATTGGACAATGGTTACTGTATCGTTCGCAGGATCGCTCATTAATTATCTTTAGTTTAGTGATTCCGCCTCATGCAATTACTCCTGTCCACGATCATTTATCTTGGGGACTAGTTGGTCTGTATCAAGGTAAACAAGAAGAAACAGTATATCGTCGCATAGATAGCGGTGAGTTAGAAGGAAGCGCCCATTTGGAAACTATAGGCACCTATCAAGTGAAAACTGGCGATATTTACCATCTCTTGCCACCGGACAATGATATTCACTCTGTCAAAGCTACTACAGTCTTCGCTCCATCTATCTCAATTCATGTCATGGGTAATGATACTGGTAGCATTTGGCGACATCATTATCATCCTGAAGAACAGAGTGTGCGCTCTTTTCGCTCTGGATATTCTAATGTACCTGTGAAAGAGAACAGGGAAAACCCACACGCAACTGTGTAGGATTCATCAAAAAAACAAAAGTTTTGTGTTTATCATTCTCTATTCCCTGTTGTTTTCTTTAGTGAAACAAGAAAGAGAAAATCATGCCAAATTTCACTAGACCCCAACCGCCAGTATTTGAACGAGTTGAAGAAGAACGCCTTCATCGCAAACAACGCCTCGCAGCTGCATTTCGGCTGTTTGGTCGTTTTGGCTTTAGTGAAGGCATCGCCGGACACATTACCGCCCGTGATCCTGAGTTTACAGACCATTTCTGGGTGAATCCCTTAGGTAAGTACTTTGGTCATATCCGTGTGTCTGACTTGCTTTTGGTCGATAGAGAAGGTGAAGTTGTTAAAGGTGATGCGCCTGTCAATCGTGCCGCCTTTGCGATTCATTCACAAGTACATGAGGCGCGACCTGATATAGTTGCAGCTGCTCATGCTCATTCGCTGCATGGGAAAGCTTGGTCAAGTCTGGGTCGCTTGCTTGACCCTTTAACTCAAGATGCTTGTGCTTTTTATGAAGATCATGCTCTATTTAATGACTATAAAGGTGTAGTTTTAGATACTTCTGAAGGTAAAAGAATTGCTGAAACCTTGGGAGAGAAAAAAGCTGTAATCCTGCGGAATCACGGGTTTTTGACTGTAGGGCAGACTGTAGACGAGGCTGCTTTTTGGTACATTTCTTTTGAGCGATCGGCTCAAGCTCAATTGTTGGCAGAAGCTGCTGGTAAACCACTGCTGATTGATCACGAAACTGCAACTTTCACTCATGGTCAAGTGGGAACGCATTCAGGCGGTTGGTTTAGTTTTCAGCCTCTTTATGACCGGATTGTGCGGGAGGAACCAGATTTGTTGGAGTAAAAATCATACCTTTTCTTAACGCAGAGGCACGCGGAGCGGTTAACAAAAAATTTTGTCTTTTTATACTTAAAAATTAACGTGTTTACTAATTGGTTGCGGCAGAATTTTATCTTGCCTCTGGGTTGTTTGTTAGTAGCTACGGCTTGCTCAGAGGTTAAGTCTACTAGTCCAACAACGATCGCGGCTAATCCTATTCCATCGCAAATTGCAGCATCGAATACAACTCAATTGCGTGTTGCTAAATATAAAGGTGGCTGGGACTTAGGTTTAAAGTTAGCTGGACTAGATGATTTTCCTTACCAGACTCAATTTACTGAGTTTACTGGGGGTAATTTGATGGTACAGGCAATCAATGCTGGTGCGATTGACTTGGCATCAGCGAGTGAAATTCCACCGATTTTTGCGATTGAATCAAAAGCATCGGTAAAAATTATTGCTACTCTCAAGGGGCCTACCGTTGGTCAAGTTGTCCTTATACCTAAAAATTCCACAGCCAAAACCATCGCTGACCTTAAGGGTAAGAAAGTAGGATACGTTAAAGCCACAACCGCCCACTATTTCCTAATTAAGATGCTGGAAAAAGCCGGGCTGACGATGAAGGATATCAATGCAGTTCCTTTATCCATACCCGATGGACTTTCGGCTTTTCGTAAAGGCGAACTAGATGCTTGGGCTACATATGGTTACTCTATCCCCCAGGCGCAAAAAGAAGGGGCGCGAGTGCTGGAATCGGCAAAAGATATTTTAAGCGGTAACTTCGTGATTATTGCTTCACCTAATGCGATCGCCGATCCAAAAAAGAAAGTTGCGATCGCCGATTTCTTATGTCGCTTACAAAAATCCCAAACTTGGCGAGAATCTAACCTCAAGCAATGGTCAAAGACTTATGCAACTGCCATTGATGTTGACGAAAGTATTGTTTATAAAGATGCCCAGCAAGGTCAACAACAGCGTCGTCAAGAAATACTTCCTGTATCTGATGAAGCTATTGCTTCTCAGCAAAAGGTTGCTGATACTTTTTTCCAAGCGGGTGTAATTCCTACAAAAGTTGATGTCAAACAACTCTGGGATCGCAGTTTTAACGAAGATATCGCCAAATGCCAATAAAACTAGGGTGTAGGGGTGTGGGCGTATAGGGGAAAAATTGCTTTCTTGAACCCTGACACCCCTACACCCGATCACTGAGCGCAGCCGAAACACCCTGACACCCCCAATTCAGGAGTCGCTATATGTCAAAATCACCTATTTTAGAAGCAGCTACCACAACAGTAAAATTCTTACCTAATCTCTTTGAGCTTGTGGATTCTCTGGCTGCTGATTTTGCCACCCGTGCCGCTATTCATGACCGCGATAGTTCCTTTCCATTTGAAAACTTTGATGCCCTTCGCAAAGCAAAATTACTGAGTCTGACTGTACCAGTAGAGTTTGGTGGGTTAGCGGTAGGATACACCACCGCCTGTCGAGTGATTGAAAAGATAGCTAGTGGTGATGCTTCTACTGCTTTAGTACTAACAATGCACTACTTACAACACGCTAACGCCGCTCGACACCGACGCTGGCATCCGGTTGTTTATGAAAAGTTGTGCCGAGAGTCTGTGCAAGGTATTGCTTTACTCAATGCTGCCCGTGTGGAACCAGAATTAGGTACACCAGCTAGAGGTGGATTACCTGCAACAATTGCTAAACGTACACCTAAAGGTTGGTTGATTACTGGTCACAAACAATACACCACTGGCAGTCCAATTTTGCGTTACTTTGTAGTTTGGGCGCGCACAGATGATGATGAACCGCAAGTAGGAAGTTTTTTAGTTCCTCGACATATTCCAGGGATCAGCATTGTGGAAACTTGGGATCACCTGGGGATGAGAGCAACGGGCAGTCACGACCTAATTTTGGAAGATGTCTGCATTCCTTCAGAGTATGCCTTAGATGTGCGTCCTGTAAAGGCTTGGTCACAACCTGATCCCTTAATGCTGGCAGCTGGCAGTTTATTGTTAAGTGCTTTGTATCAAGGTGTAGCAACAGCCGCACGAGATTGGTTAGTTGAGTATTTAAATGAGCGATCGCCTACCAATTTAGGCACAAGTCTCGCAACTTTACCCCGCTTTCAAGTAGCGATTGGTGAAATTGAAGCCTTACTTTATGCCAACCAGCGATTAATTTATAGTTTGGCAGCAGATATTGATAAAGGGGAACTCGACCCGAAGGTAAATTTGCAAGCACAAACAGTTAAATATTTAGTAACAAGTAATGCGATTAAAGCTGTAGAAACTGGTTTACAACTAATAGGAAACCCAGGTTTAACTAAGAAAAATCCTTTGGAAAGACATTATCGAGATGTCCTGTGTAGCCGGATTCATACACCACAAAATGATGTGATTTGTTCCTCTTTAGGTAAGGCGGCATTGAGTATTAAAAGTTAAAAATATAACTATAAATTTTGGCGGATTTTAGGCAATCACAACTTATTTTCAATTAGGGTGAAAATATGTTTCACGGAATAGAAAAAGAATTATTACATGGTGATCCTGGGTTACATAGACAGCAGTCTCCACCTGATATCCAATCATCAGAATACGAGACACGTGATATTTGGGAGTTACCACCACAAGAATCTACTCGTCGTGAGCGTGTTCCCAAGCAGGAATTCAAACTGTTGAGGATTTTCAGCAAACTCAAACGTTTTTCTTTGAAAGCGTAGGCATAGCCCGCCGCAGGCATCGCCGATAAATAACTCTGAATATACTTGTATAAGGAGAGAACGGCAAAGAAAATAGAACTCAAAAATGAATGGTGAAGTCATTACTGATACTGGTCAAATAACTCTTGATTGGCTCAATACAGTGCTGATTGGTAGTGAAGCGTTGGTTACAGGCAAAGTCCTTGATTTTACTATCGAAGCTAGAGGCAGTGAAAATGCCCGAATTGTCACAATCCGTCCTCAATATACATCGGAAGCAACTGGTACAATGCCTGCAACGCTGTTGCTGAAAATGTGTTTAGGCACTAAAAATACCTTTGGAGACTCAGAAGTCAATTACTATACACGAGATTACATTGATTTAGGAAATCGACCGCTACCGATAAGCTACCATGCACAATATGCACAGAACCCTCCTCGGTATCACATTCTCATGGAAGATCTATCTGCAACCCATAGTCCTAGTTGGAAAAAGGAGCCAACACTTGCATACGGATGTGGCGTTGCTCAAGCCCTAGCTACATTGCACGCACATTGGTGGGAAAGCGAAAAGTTACAGGCTATTGGTGCTAGTATTCCCAGCCCTAGTGAAATTAAGCAATACGTAGCTCATGCTCAACCAGGATTACTACCAATGTTGTCGGAAGTGAAGGGTGAAATTGATAATTCATGGGAGTCAGTACTTATGGATGTGTTTCAGTACCATCCAGGCAAGATGATTGAGCGCACTTTCAATTCATCTGGCTTCACATTGATTCACGGTGATGTTAATCCTGGTAATATTCTTGCTCCATTAAATGGAGATGGGAAAATTTATCTGATTGACCGCCAGCCATTTGATTGGTCACTAACTACTTGGCTAGGAGTCAGCGATATTGCGTATATGATGGTGCATTGGTGGGAACCTGATTGGCGAAGGGAATTAGAAATTCCTATCTTACGCGAATATCATGCCAGTCTTTTTAGCAATGGTGTGTCTGGGTACTTAAGGGGCTACAAAAAGGGCTAGAATGCAGACAGAATAAGTCTCATAGCTCTTTGACCTTGTTGGTAGAAAGGACGCTTATTAGGACTTAATGTCAATA
>NZ_JACJRV010000142.1 GCF_014697475.1 Nostoc sp. FACHB-152 | reverse complement strand
ATTTACTGTTCTGGTGCTTGTCCCAGGCTCTACCGAATTTACAAGGGTGAACAGATGCTGGGTTTGGTTTTTGAGCATTTAACGCATTGGTCAAACGAAATTGATAATCAGCAGTACGCCGAACCACTGAACGCAGTAGTGGCACTTGATGATTTTTTCCTAGCTGCAAGTCTGTCCAACGCAAATGACAAAAACATTGCAGCGTAAATCAGAACTCAAATCAATTCAAAATCCCTCAATCATCAGCAAATTTATGCAACCCACCATTAGTATTCCCAGCCGCTTGGAATACCCCAGATTCACATTCGGGCAGTGTACTCAGCAGGGCATGGTCATTGGCTTAGAGTACAAGCCTGCTGGAACACAGTTAGCTCACGAGTACGGTAATTCTTGGCGGTATACGGTACTTCCTGACAAGAAATCTGATGAAGTTCGGCATTACTCTGATGACCAGATTCAAACGCTTTCCATTGAAGAAATACAGCAGCAGCTACAAGCAGAAATCGAAGAACATCAACAGCAAATCAAAGCACTTCAGCAGCAACTAGTGGCTATCACAGGAGGTTCAAGCGATGGCTAAAGTTGTCGATTATTACGTGGAACGGACTGCTGCAAGACTACTGCGATCGCTCAAAGGTTCGGGTGGTGCTATTCCTCTGCATCGGATTCAGTTTTCTAACACAATCATTCAGCATTTATTAGACGAGAAACAGGCGCAAATCAAAAACACTGGTCACGGGTTTTTGTTGGCAGTTGTCGAGAAGTTTTAATTACAAAAGGGAGAAACTCAAATGGATTTACCGCATTTGTTGCTATTAGTTGAGTCTGCCCAATATTTGATATCTCAGATTGAAAAACATCCCGATTACCAAGCACTTGATTATCAGCCAGACTTAACAGTTGGTGATGCTCAAACAGCACTTTCGTATTTGAAATGCGAACTGGAAGCAAATCAACAGCCTGCAATTGTATCCCAGGGTGCTGATTAGGAAAAAGCGATCGCTTCAATGAGTGCTTATCTTGAAGCGATTGCCAGTGGCAGAAAATTTAGTTTTGCTAGAGAAATTTCATTATTACATAATCCAAGCAATCTTAGAGGGCAAATGAATACTGAAATCAAACTAGGCTTTTGCAACCCCCCTGAACCCGTTTATCTGTACGTTAAAAATGGGGAATCAAGCGGTGAATCATTTCTTTGGTATAACTTCATAGTTGAACAAAATAAAACAATCCCAGTACATCAACAGGCTTTAACTGGTTATTTATTAGAATTACGAATAACAACCAAAGAATTTAGAGGTAACGACAACAATAAATTAGATATTGTTATAGCGGCTGATGAAGTTTATATTATCCGCACAGGCATAGACACTAATTTTGCCAAGACATTTTTATTATCAGCATCCCTTGTACAAGATTTTTCCAAACCTTTAATTATTGCTGTTACGGCTGGAGAAAAGAATACGGTTTTCTGCCGATTATATGACGCGGCAACGAAAGTCAGAATTCGCAAAGAATGGAACCCGAATTCAGATTGGGCATCGCTGATCACTGAGATTCAATCACGGTTAACTGGAACATCTGCATCGGTTCCATTAACACCAGAACAGCCACCGCATCCTCAAGATGTACGAGTGAAACAGATTCGGACTTTGTTGAATTATCCACTTGATTTAGTACGGGAATATTTGCAGTTTCAAGATGTTGACCGTCCGAGTTTACTTCCTGCCAGCAAGATTGATTCTCTAGTAAAAACGATGTGCTTGGCGTGGGCTGCTGATAAGTTTGAAAACCCGAATGATGCCGAATCTTCTTATCAAAAGCAAGTGATTGATGTGGTTGCTAGTGGAAGTGATGAACTAGCAGCAATCAAGACATGGATGCAGCAGTTACAAGGGGTAAAAGCTGGGGCAGCATGAGGATTAAAAAAGGCAAGGGGCAGGAGGAATATCAACTCATCCTCATATTCTATATCCTGCACCCATGCTTTTTGATTTTTCCCTACATCAATGAATCACAAGGAATTATCGCATGAAAGTCATAGTTACTGTAGTTGAAAAAATCACAAGCGAAGCTCACCTCAATATTCCAGATGGGCTATCAAGAGAAGTTATTAAGCAGCAAATAGTAGACCTTTATAACAGTGGTCAAATGCAGACTGATTTGAACATTTTCAAAGTTGATTTTGAATCTATTAGCGCACGGATTGTTAGTGAGATTCAACAAGCGCAATAAATATCAATTTCTCTCTATATCAAATTCGCAGGGAGCATTTATGACTAAAACTTTGACAAGTCCAGAAAATTATACCTGCCATCAAATCGCCAGTATTCTTTCGCTGAATTTATTAACTGTTCGCCACTGGATTCAAAGAGGCTGGCTCAAAGCAAATCAAAGCTGTCCTAAATACTATCAAGTTAAACCAGGGAATCTTAAACAGTTTTTAGAAAATCCTCCACATCAAATTAAAAAACGGATTGCATCTTTAGATTCCGAAGCAGTTAAGTATTTTTTGAAGAGGAAAGTATGACAGAACAAATCACCGACTTAGAAAGATGCTGGTTTCTCTCACCACCTTGGGGTCAAAACATCCCACCTGTAGAAGTCAACTTGTTTGAGAAAGTCTACATCAAGAGCAATCGCACATTCGGCTACTGCTGTGGGGTGCAATGGTATCAAGACGGTTGGGACTATGCTGTCGATATCAAAAAAGACATCATCTACTCGACAAAACATCAGATCATCGGCACTGGGCATATACAACCAAGCATTTTGACTAAACCTGCTTTTGTGTTGGGCGATCGCGTCATGTTGCAATTCCCCAATCACGGCACAAAGCAAAGGTTAATTCTAGGGATTGAACTAATCGAGAAGTCCTGGTTTTATTTGGTCGAGTTGGCTTCACCTAGTTTTTCTCCACCATCGACTATGACCAATAGATTCTCACTGGTACGAGAAGAAGACTTAGTGCGGGTGAATGTCTAAGTCCAAACACAACACTTTCTACTCATCACACAAGTAAAAACTATGTCACAGATTGAAATCGCCCAAATCATTGAACAGATTAAACAAGAAATAGAAGTTGACCCATCGGGTAAAGCTAAAGCAAGTCTTCGCGCGACTGCAAGATTGGCTGGGGTGGATGATGAATCTATCAGAAAAGCTTTAAAATCAAGTGCCGACCCAGCACCATCAAAATTAGCTGTTATGCTTATGGCACAAGGGTTTTCATCTGCCGACCTAAATTCATGGCGCACTGATGGTATTCCAGATATAGCGATCGCAATCATCATAGAATACTACGCCTTTGAAGCTGGCAGGTATTGCAACACCCAAGCAAGATTGGTATGCCGTTCATTCAACACTATTGGTATTCGAGCCTGGATTCAAGAAAAGTTGGGCTGGACAAAGAAAGAGCAGCAACCCCAACAACCACCCACCCCTGCCCTGCCTCCAGTTGAGCAACGGTTGCAAACTTTAGTTGAGGCGATGAAGACTTTGGCTGACCTCACCGGAGGAAAGCTCAACCCCTACATTGAGCAGCATTTCAAAGACTTCGCCGCCAACTTGTTAGCCGAACACAACAGGCAAGCACTTTGTGGGACTTCTGAAAAATGGTTAGGCGTTGTGAACTTTGCAGAAATTGAGCTTGGCAAGAAAGTACCTCTGCATGGTTCGCATTACCGGGGGCATTTGGGTACATGGGTTCGCACGTTTTACCCACATTTAGGATCTCGCCAAGAAACGCGACTTGTCAACGGCACTCAACAGTCAGTTTATATCTACGCTTGCCATGATCCAGCGATCGCTTCGGGGTTAACTAAAGCCATCGAGGAGTTTTTCGCACACCCGAACCCAACAGCAGCACTAAGGCAGGCTGGGGCTTTCAGTAATAAGAAGGGGATGCGGCTAGTCAAAAAGTAAGAGCGATCACTCAGTACAAAGAGTGATCGCGCAAGGATGGTATGTGCTTAAGCATTCATTCGTTAGTGTATCAGTTTTTCTTCCAAGGCTAAAAATCTTTTGAGATGACTGTATGGCAAGAGACAAACAGTAAAAAGCAACCGCACACCAAACAGCAGCGATTGCGAGAGGGACATCTTGGATATTTAGTTATTCACGTTTGCCATCTAAATTCCGCATTCTTCCAAAAACTAAAACAATCATCCAGATACACAATCGCTACTGTTTCAAACTCTTTCAGATTCAGGAGAACGATATGCCCAGCTTTGAGCAAGTAACTAGCACTACTCAACAACTGAAAAGCGACCGCACTCTTTAGCTGAATGAGATCGCAGTGTGGTGTAATTGTCCCGAATTCAATCTTAGGGTACCAGTTCTCGCTTCAACTACTCAAGCACCGGACAACACTAACCCTTGACTCAAATCAAAGCAACCCCAATATGCAACAACTCACGCTATTTCCCGAATCCACACCAATCCTACCTGTCACTTACTACCCCCAATTCTTGTCCATCCAAGAAGCAAACGAGTTATATCAGCACTGCTTGGGACTGCAATGGAAACAGAATCAAATCAGAATGCTGGGCAAGACAACTGATGTTCCTCGTTTGGAGTGCTTGTACGGTGACAAAGGATGTAATTACTACTCCAAGAGTGTACTGCTTCGACCACTGCCCTGGACTGACCCACTAGCCGAATTAAGAGACAGAATTACTGCGTTCACTGGCTGTAACTTCCGCATCGTTATCGGTAATCAATATCGTACAGGCTCCGATTCCATCAGTTGGCATTCGGACAATGACTCATCAATGGGACTAGATCCGGCGATCGCCTCCATTAGCCTTGGTGCTGTTCGTAAATTCCAGATTAAACCGATAGGTGGCCGTCCTACGGATTTCTGGTTGGAACACGGCAGTCTGCTGTTGATGCACTCTGGATGCCAATCGACTCACGTGCATCAGGTTCCGAAAACGACCAAAGTTGTGCGGACGAGGATCAATCTGACGTTCCGACCGCACGTTGGAGGTAAATAATTGTGATTCTCTTTCATCATGTATAATATCCTTGCTTAGTTCATTTGTACTAACAACAAGGAATCAGCAATCAGAATTTCATACAACAAAATAGCACCAAAATACTGTGCCAATTCCTACCTCAGTTCCTCGAATATAGCAACTCAACTTGATTCATTCTCATCTTAAAGGAGTCCTATATGGGAATAGCTAAACGTTGTTTATCACATCCTAACCCTACAGATCCTAATCTTACCTCTGCTCAAACCGAAATAAAAAAATTTGAGGCATGGATTAAAAATTTTGTTCTTTCATTTAGTCAGGGCAAGTTGCAAAGTGTTCTGTCAGCAGCGAAATTTTTCCGGAGACCAGGTGGGGCATGGCAAGTTAATCCATTCAAAGTCGTTTCTGGTTTAACAATTATCATTACCTGTAATAGTTGGAAGGATTACAAACAGCTTGTTGCCAAAAACAAACAACTCGCTTACAGAATCCGAAAATTAGATCCGGAAGTTGACCTGTTAATGCTGCTGTCGCCTGACTTTTCCATAGTGGAAGTCACAGTCATAGCAACTATGGAAAAACTTGTAATTTTAGACTTTTTAGATAGTTGCTCAGGAAACAAAGATTGATCCTGAACTTAGTCAAGACTGAATTCTTTAATGCAACCACAAATAGTATCAACAATTCATTCTGGTTGTATTGCATTTAGGTCAAAAAGAAGGTGTGGATGTGACTAAGTAATTGTAGTAAAGACTGAATTGGACGGGGCTTGAACCACCACACTCAAAACCCCGACGGGGCTTGGTCTGAATATTTGCTCCCGGATGCACTCTTACACTGCCTTATTTTCCAAACCGGGAGCAATTCTGTTTCTTGTGACCAAACCGAATACTACTGCTGTTACACAACAAACGATTCGTTCTCGTTCACTTTCAAGGAGTTTAAAATCATGGGGGAAAGTAAACGCCGCCGTCAATTAGACCCCAACTACGGCAAGCCTCAAGTGTCCGATAGTTCTCAACCAACTACCGATAATCAGATCAACGAACAATCAGAAAAAAAGATTGCAAATATCATCAGTAATTACCAGCAACTCACGAAACCTTACCTCAATTTACCGCCACTACTCAAGCACAATAAAACTGATTATCAGACAAACATTATCGATGCAGATCAGTATCCAAATTGTCAGCTATCGCCAAGACATTGGCATGAATGGGTAGTAGATTCCGCAGTTGACCCCACAATCACCGCTCTCAATGTCCGTTCTCTTGAGGGAGACGAAATCTACGAGTATCTAACGTATGCTCTACCCCCAACCGCTAGACGTAACGATGGACGGTTACGAGATGGTGAATTGAGACGATACGCTCACATAGACAGTGCATGGTGGTCAAGTGGACTCGACCCTCATAACGATTGGAAGCCGATGGAGTGGGGTCGGATGAAACCTGATACTCCTCGACTCGAATGGGATGAATCTAGCAGGGGGGCAGAGGTGCGGAGGGGCAGGGGGGAAATCCTCTCCTCTGCTCCCCAGCCCCCCTGCTCCCCTGCTTCTTCCCTCAAAGTCATCAAATACGAATCCCCACCAAAAACCCCCAATCGCGTCACGTATTTTAGAGTTCCCCTGCATATCTGGCAAAAGGTATCTCTTCGCTATGATGTCCCAATGCCAGAAAACATTGTTGTTACTCCAGAAGGCGAAGCAATCGGTTTTTGGGCTTGGGTTTTGTCACATCCTCAGATTCCCGTATTTCTTACAGAGGGAGAAAAAAAGGCAGGTTGTATGTTGTCCTTGGGCTATGTAGCGATCGCACTACCAGGGATTTGGAACGGTCGAGTAGGTAAAGAAGACTTCGAGCGACTGCATCCCGATTTAGTGCCAATGGCGCAAGAAGGAAGAAAATTCATCATCTTGTTTGACTACGAAACCAAACCCAAAACGCAATGGCAAGTTTTTCAAGCCATACGTCGTACTGGTAATACTATCATCGATCTCAATTACGAATGCGAAGTTGCATTATTACCAGGGCCAGAAAAAGGAATTGACGATTGGGTTGTGGCATTAGGCAGCAAAGCCGAAAAAGCAGTCGCTACCATGATTGCTGATGCTCTGACTCTGCAAGAATATCAGAAGCGGTTTTTCTACAAACAACCCAGAGGTCTGAAGAAGTACAAACCCGATATTACCGTCAATACTCGTTACTTATCCGAAGCCATCCATACATTGCCAAAATCTGGGGTGGTGTGTTTAGCTTCGGATATGGGGACAGGTAAAACGGAAATTTTGGTCACTCTCAGAAAAGAAAACCCAGATTTGAGCTTTTTGAACAACGGGCATCGAGTAAGTCTGTTGAAGAACCTCAGCGATCGCCTAAAAACAGAAATGTATTCTGCTTTAGCATCTGGGTACTGGGCAAAAGCCAAAGCTCTCAGCATTACTGTAGACTCTTTATATAAGATGGCGAATAATTTGCAAGCTTATGACGTTCTATTTATCGATGAAGCTTGTCAATATCTGGCTCACTTGCTCAAATCCAAAACTTGCAAAGAACACCGGGGGGCTATCTTAGAAGTTTTAGAATTCTTAGTCTACAACGCCAAATTAGTTGTTTTAGCAGATGCCCACCTGGATGATTTGACCATCGACTTCTTCATGAAAATGCGACCCCAAGGCGAACAACCATACATTATCAAGAACGAGTATCGCTCTGGTGGTCGTCAAGTGTATTGGTACGAAAGCCCCAACAGTAGCGCAATTGTTGCCGCATTCCACGCACAACTTTTGTTAGGCAAGAAGGTGATGCTGGTCAGCGATTCTAAGCGGTTCATCAAAAAGTTGGAAAGAGCGTTGAATGGGCTTAAGCCATTACCAGATGATGATAATCCAGAGTCAGACGAAGATAAAGAGTTGCGAATTTGGACAATTCATTCCGAAAATAGCGGCAGTGACGAAAACGTTTATTTCATTCGTGAGATTAATACTGCTATTCAAGATATTGATGCTCTGTTAGCTACCCCCAGCCTCGGCACGGGTGTTGACATTTCCACATATCATTTTGATGCAGTGTTTGGTGTATTTCATGCTGTTTCGCAATCAGCCACCGAATGCGCTCAACAGTTGTGGCGGTATCGTCCAAATGTCCCCATGCACGTTTGGGTTGCACCACATCCTCCCTTTGGTTATGCCGACACCAACGCCCGTCATATTAAGGAAAAAATTCTCCAGAAAAATGAAATGACTGCCTTCCTCATCCGCATCGACAAAGAAACAGGCTCTCGTGGGGCAGAGAAGGATTGGGCTTTGGATACATCTTGCCAGATTGAAGCACAACGAAATTGGTCTATCAATAATTTACGGGCTGACTTGCGATCGCTCCTCCTTGAAATGGGCAATACGATTGTGCCTGCTGGTGATACTCCTGATGAATGGGCGGCTCGTTGGATGAAGGCTGCGGGGAATGCTATTGATCAAGAGCATTATCAAAAAGTGGCCAATGCTAAGGATATCGATAGAAGGACTTATACCGCTAGACAACATCAAGATTATCTCAAACCAGAGGAAGCATTAGAATGCGAGAAGTTCCGCATCCGGGATACTTACGGCATGACCGTCACTCCTGAGTTAGTCAAGAAAGATGACGGTGGGCGGTTGATTAAAAAGTTGACTGCCCTCGAAGGAATTTTAGCTTCCCCAGGAAAAGTCATTACTGACGAACACGGGCGAGAAGTCCTTACGTCGCCTGATGTAGTTGCCCAACGGGATAAATCAGAGCGAGATCGCCTACCCATTTGTACAGACTGGGGCAATCACTCCACATCCTGGTTAATACGTCATCGTTTGGGACTACAGGCGATATTGACGGATTTGATGGCCGGGTTGGAGATTATCGGGAATGAACCCACGCTCACAGCAATGGCAGATTTCTCCAAGCGCAATGTGCCACATATTAAGGGGATTCTCAATTTGACCATCCCACTAGATGAATCACCCGTATGGATATTAAGCCAGTATCTTTTGCAACTTGGTTTGTCTACCATATCAAGACGGCCTGATGGGAAGGGCGTGCGGATTCGGTATTATCGACTCAACTCCAAAGATGTGGAGTTTGCGAAGCAGGTTTTGGAGTATCGGCAACGGCAGCGTGAGGAGAGGGAGCGAAGACTGCAAGAAGAACAGGAGCGGAATGAGGCTCATGCTGCCAGATTGCAGACTATGTACGGCATATCTTGTGCAGGGGGGCAGGGGGAGAGGTGCAGCAGGGGGGGAGAAAATTCATTTAATAATAACGTTCTTTCCTCCCCAGCCTCCCTTGCTTCCCCTGCTTCCCCAGCCTCTTTCAACGCGTCCAACCCCCCCGTTAATGAAAGTGAAAGTAATAATTGGGGGGGTATGGACGGAAAAGACAATCCCATACATTCATGGTGGCAACAGGTTAAATCCTATACTACGCGGTTAATGGAACGGTTAGAAACTGGGGTTGATGCAGTCAAAGAGTTTTTAAGTTCCCTAACTCCTGATGAAAGATGGGGGGTGATGGTGCAGATGGAAGAAAACCAACCGCAAATGTTTGGTCAATTGGTGGCACAGGCTCCCGATTGGATGGAATGGATGGGGTGAGTTGTGGGATTTTGACGATGATAAACTACTTGCAGACGGTTGTAAATTTGTGGTGTGTGAGGAAAGCGGTAGTTTAGTTTGCGTTGTTATGCTTATTCTCTAAAATTCAG
>NZ_JACJRV010000141.1 GCF_014697475.1 Nostoc sp. FACHB-152 | reverse complement strand
CTGCATCAGTGAAGTCGCTGGAATACGCCATTAGCATTGGATTTTAGATGCTGAGGAGTACCTTAATTCAAAACCTCATAAGATGTCAAATGGGTTCTATAAAGATTTATTCCAGATAGTCTCTAGACTGTAGAAAAAACTGCCGAATTGGCAACATACTGATTCTGAGTTTCGTTATTGTCTGGGTTGAACCTATAGATAATTAGGTGGCAAAATTATCTTAGTGTTCTTAGATTAATCTATGTATTAAAAGTATTGCGTAAGCTGTTGAAAATTTGGGTTTTCGGAATCTAAGATCTGCCAGTTTTTCTACCACACTCCATATATTTATTGAGGAGAAGTAGAATTTTAAGACTGAATGTTTAAGTACTATCAAACTTTGACTTGATAATACCTTCAATCCAGCGACTTAACAAGCCGTAAAGAAGATTGAAGGGCATTAAAGCTTTTGTCAGCCATAGGTTAGGCTACACATAGTGGTTGAATAACAAATCCGTAGCTTTTCTGTGGTTGACAGGTGTCAAATTTGAGTTACTCTTGAAGCGGATTCCGGCAACTATCATCTACTTGGACAGAAATATATAAAGAAATAATAAATTTATGAGCTTCTGTCTGAAAGATTAAACTTGCAAACTGAATAGTTTGATACGGCAAACTGTTTAGTTATCCAATACCCTAAGCTAGGCAGTGAATTAACTACTGCAAATATGTACGGTAATTGTAATGAATAGTTTACAATACCAGTGTGTGAGAAAATCTAAAAAAAATATAAAAGTAACTAAAATGACTGTGGTGTCTGGAGGACAAAAGTGTTTCTGAGACTAGCGCATCAACATCGACAATTCGTCCAAGACTTGGTAATGAACTTACAAGCCTTGGCAGTTGTATTAGAACGACGCGGTTATCCTGCGTCTTGTTATACCTGCGGCGACCAGATGAATAGTGCCTCATTTATGGTGAGTCTGGGCAACAATCACTTGATTCGATTTTTAGTATCGGATTATGGGATTACTTGGACAGAAATGCGTGATGACCGCGAATTAATGAAGTTGGAAGGAGCAGAGGCAATTAACCAGTTACAGGAATTAGCTAATCTTGTGAAGCAATCTGCACCAGCCTATTCGGGTGCTAAAGCCCTAGCCAAGAGGAGTTAGGGTTTTTGTAGCTGATGGGTTATCAAAGCTTCTGTACGAGTCAATTGCTCATGGATTATAGGTTAGTGGGAATTGGTAATTTTGGCAGGTTTTTAAGTGCCATTACCTATTCACCATTACCTTCAATGAATTGTCACATGACTATGATGTGAAGTATATTGCGCTTGTGAATCAAAAGTAATTTAAGTAAGAGAAACAATTCTTGAGCGATTGTGCATCTTAGGTAATCATGATGCGTAAGTTTTAGCTTGAATAAGATTGTAAATTAACTCAGCAAAAAATATTAGGGATATATCATCAAGTTAGATATATTCTCAGGTCTAGGTATTAAGTTATGTTAGGCGATCGCCTGATAAATGTGGCGGTCATATGGCTCGTTTTTGTGATATTCCAGATGTGTAAAACAATTATTACTTTCAAACTGGAATATGTCTGAATCACAACCAAACCCTGCACAACTACCGCCAACGGATGCTATAGAAATTTCTACTAACCATACTTTTGAAAGTTGGTTTGAATATCCTGTCAGAGTGCAACCACATCATACTGATTATGCAGGGATTGTCTGGCATGGCACTTATATTACTTGGATGGAAGAAGCACGAGTAGAGTGTTTGCGCTCTATCGGGATCGAATTTGCAGATTTAGTAATCTTAGGCTGTGATTTACCAGTGGTAGAACTTTCAGTACGCTATCACCGTTCAATTGGGTTAGGTATGCCAGCTATTGTCAAAACCCGTATGAATGAGGTGACTGGTGTTCGGATTAACTGGGATTATGCGATTGTTTCTCCCGATGGGCAGCAATTGTATGTCACAGCTAAAGTAACGTTAGTAGCATTAGACCGTGAAAGAGGCAAAATCATGCGTCAGCTACCTACAAGTTTCAAGAATGCTTTGGCGAAGATTGCCTCAATACAAAATAATTGATCAAGACTTAAGAATCCAGGACTTAAGATTTTGTCCTGGATTTTCATTTGATTCTTGATCCTGTTTATTTATTAACGCGAATCTGCGACAGAGTTTGAGCAAACTGAATCACTTGATGCCAAATATCTTGAGGAGTAATCCCAAATCCTACTTGCAATAAAACAATAATTGCAGCAACAGTCAGTGCATTACTGATCGTTGTTTTGAGAATTTTCCACAATATTGTGAATACGATCCAAGCAATAATTAAAGTAGGAATCATAAATTTTAATTTCTGATAAATGTGTCTTTGATTAAAAAATACTATTTTTATGCATTGCCAATTTCTCATTCAAAAGCTTTTGCACCCAAGTAATTATGGCTAATTATTTAGGATGTTTAACTGTTTTGATGAAAAATAGGTATGTAATTCTAATCTAAATCAACACTGAAACTTCAATAGCTGCCGGATACTTTAGAGAAAATTAAGAAAATAATTTTTATTTATTGATAAATAAATCAATAACTCAATTAAAGATTAGATTAAGTTATTGAGGATGGTGATTTTAAAGCCCCATCCTCGTAAGGTTTATGCTGCTATAGCAATCATAAATGAGTTTCAAACAAATCTATTGCCTATTCCCTATTGCCTGCCTCCACAAGTAGTTGGTAAATCAAATAGGATTGCTATATCTGAGTTTTTAGTGTAAAGAAATCATCTGAGATTGAGTTGCTAAATTTTTAGTTGCTGTTAAAACTTCTTGCCTTGCCCATTGATCTGCTGCCAAAATGTCATCTAAAGAAGGATTTGCACAGTTATTATTTTGATGGCGATCGCATACCGATTCGATGCACCGAGGAATATCTAAAAAGCCAATTTTCTCTGCTAAAAATAAAGCGACAGCTTGTTCATTGGCGGCATTCAATACAGCTGGCATTGAGCCACCTGTTTGACCTGCGGCATAAGCTAACTGCATACAGGGATATTTGTGATGATCTGGTTCGCGGAAAGTTAAACTCCCTGCTTTTACCAAATCTAATCTTTCCCAGTCAGTATAGATGCGATCGGGCCAAGATAAAGCATATAACAAGGGTAAACGCATATCTGGCCAACCAAGTTGGGCTAACACTGAGGTGTCTTGCAACTCAATTAATGAGTGAATAATGCTTTGCGGATGGATAACAATCTCGATATCTTTGTAATCTAAGCCAAACAGAAAGTGAGCTTCAATTACTTCCAATCCTTTATTCATCAAAGTAGCCGAGTCTACTGTGATTTTGCGTCCCATTGACCAGTTAGGATGTTTGAGAGCATCTGCGACTGTAACTTCTGGTAACTTTTCAACAGGCCAATCACGGAAAGCCCCACCGGAGGCAGTGAGTAAAATTTTACGTAAACCGCCTTTAGGAACGCCTTGCAGGCACTGAAATATCGCTGAATGTTCAGAATCAGCTGGTAATAGTTTTACGCCATGTTTTTCTACTAAGGGTAGAACTACAGGGCCGCCAGCAATTAAAGTTTCTTTGTTGGCGAGGGCGATATCTTTACCTGCTTCAATAGCGGCGATGGTTGGCAGTAAGCCAGCACAACCAACAATCCCTGTAACAACAGTCTCGGCATCACCGTAGCGAGCAACTTCAATCACTCCGGCTGTGCCAGCTAGTAAGATAGGTTGGGGATCAAGGTCTTGGATAGCAGCTTGGAGAGCAGGTAATTTATCTTCAGTGGCGATCGCTGCTATACTCGGCCGAAACTGCCGAATTTGTGCTGCCAACATCTCGACATTATTGCCTGCTGCCAATCCCACAATCCGAAACTGATCTGGGTACTGAGTGACGATATCTAAGGTCTGAGTACCGATTGAGCCAGTGGAACCAAGAAGAGTAATAGCTTTCACAATTGCTTAAGGATTTACAGATAACTCCCACTATAAATTGCTTGGGACTCATAAATAACAGCGATCCCCACAATCAGTAGTCAAACACTCTTTTGCTTGGCAATTACTAAAAATTGTGTATATAAATACTATATTGTTAATGATAAATGCTTAGAATTCGGCAATAAAAACTTAATTTTGACTACTGACACGATGAACTCGAACATAGTAAAAATATTTATTGCGGCTCAGATGCCTATTGATTCTACTTTTAAAAACAATGTTTCCAAGAATTCACCTAATTTAGGTCAACCATAGGTAAAAAGATACATCAAGGAGTCTGTAAAAAAAACTGAAGCCTATGGTTAGGTCTCAAATATTAATAATAAAATTTTTATGGAAAAATGAAGCCGTTTTTCCCGCAGCTATGTGGTTTCTCAGCCGGCTCTTGATTTGGAGTGCCATGTTGCTGGTAGCCCCACATTTACCCTCATCCCATACAGAAGATTCTCTGAGTTTAGGTTGGGCAGCTGTTGATGGCTGGGATAGCTTACACTACCGAGCGATTGTTACTTCGGGATATGAATTTGTAGATGATGGGAAACAACACAATCTGGCTTTTTTTCCCTTGTTTCCCTTGAGTATTGGGGCATTAATGCACTTGGGCTTGTCGTTTGAAATGGCAGGTACACTCGTCAATAATTTGGCATTTGGCGCAGCACTTTACTGTATTTACTTTTGGGTAAAAGAACAGTGCGGTATCAAAGCAGCGCAGTGGGCTACTGCTGTAGTGTGTTGGTGTCCGATGGCTATGTTTACAGCAGTAATTTATACCGAGGGATTGTATTTATTCTTGAGTGCTGCTGCACTGCGGGCATTTGACCGCAAAGAATATGGTTGGACTGCGTTTTGGGGCGCAATGGCGACAGCAACACGTCCTACAGGTATGGCACTAGTTCCAGCATTAGCGATCGCAGCTTGGAAAGAACGCAGACCACTGATTGCTTATTTTGCCAGTTTAGCTAGTGCCACAGGCATACTTTTATTTAGTTTGTACTGTGCAATTTATTTTCACAATCCTTTAGCTTTTATTGCAGCGCAACGGGGTTGGCGGCCTTCCTTGGGTTTTGATTGGCCAGGTTGGTTAAATATGCTGATGCAAATTGTCGTTGGCGATAATTGGAAATTTGGCTGGGTGCAAAATCCTAATGGTGGACTACAAGATCCTTGGCATCCATTGTTGTTTAGCGTTGTAGTTGGCAGCATTTTTCTGATATGGCGCAACCAGAAAAGTTTGCATTCCATGAACAGAATTTATGGTTTTTACGCCCTGATTGCATTTTTATTAATCATCGCTGAGGAACCACTAATCAATAACTTGCTGAATGCGTTGATGCTTTTAGGCGGTGGCTTTGTATTGTGGCTTTTACGTACCAAATTAACCCCAGTGGCTGTAATTTATGGATTTTGTGGTATCGGTTTGTTGCTGGCATCTGGTGGTACGATTTCTTTGAGCCGTATTGCTTACGGGATTGTACCTTTGAGTATTGCGATCGGTGTGCTGCTATCTCGCCATCCTCGCCAAGGATATTTAATGCTAGGTTTGTTTGCGATGTTGCTGGTTAGGTTAGCTGTAGGATTTGCACAAGAACAATGGGTAGGTTAGCAGCAATTTTCAGAAAAAATGACTTGCTTTTTCCTGCCGTGGTATGGCTAATTAACAGACTGTTTATTTTAACTGTCATGTTGTTAATTGCGCCAATGCTTAAGGCACCACCGGGCGGCGTTGCGGCCACATTTAGTTGGGATGTATTTGAAGCCTGGGATAGTGGGCATTATTGGGCGATCGCAACTAATGGCTATGAATATGTCAATGATGGTAAGGGGCATAATATAGCCTTTTTTCCTCTATTCCCCTTAATGATTAAAGGACTGATCAGCCTGGGGTTGCCATTTCAAGTAGCTGGCACATTAGTCAACAATTTGGCATTTTTAGCTGCCCTTTACTTTTTGTACTTTTGGATAAAAAAGCAACATAGTTTAGAAGGGGCAATGTGGGCAATTTTAGTGCTAGCTTGGTTTCCAGCCTCTATATTTACTAGTGTGATTTACACTGAAGGGCTGTATATATTACTAAGTACGGCGGCACTTCAAACTTTTGATCTACAACAATATCGTTGGACTGCCTTTTGGGGTGGATTAGCAACGGCAACACGTCCCACCGGTATGGCACTGATCCCCGCGTTTTTAATTGCAGCTTGGAAAGAACGCAGACCACCCATTGCCTATATTGCAGGTTTGACGAGTGCGGCTGGCATACTTTTATTTAGCTTATATTGTGCAGTCAAATATGGTGAACCATTAGCTTTTATTCAAGCACAACGGGGCTGGCGATCGTCCATAGGTTTTGATTGGCAAGGCTGGTGGAAAATGCTGATGCAAATTTCAATTGGTACAACCAATTGGAAGCATGGTTGGATTAAAGATCCGTTGCATCCAATCTTGTTTGGCATAATTTTGGCTACTGGTTATATTTTATGGCGTTGCCGTCAGAAGTTAGGTTCTATCAAGATGGGCTATGGCTTTGTGGCTTTAGTTTTATTTTTATGGCTGCTGGCGGGAGATCCCTTAATTAATACAATTACGATTATTGGTAGTGGCTACTTGTTATGGCATTTACGCAGCCAGTTAACACCCGTGACTGTGATTTATGGTTTTTGTGGCTTAGGGTTAATTTTCGTTTCTGGAGGAACCTGGTCACTTAGCCGTATCGCTTATGGAATTGTGCCACTGAGTGTAGCCTTAGGTATATTATTATCTCGTTACACCCGTTGGGGAAACATCACCCTAGCGTTCTTCGCTATTCTACTTGCTACTTTCGCTGTCAGATTTGCTCAAAATCTTTGGGTGGGTTAGAGCTTAATATCATCAAAATGAGAAAATATCAGAAATTAAAAATAACTGTCGTACTTGAGCGTGATCAAACCACTTTTCAAGCTGAACGCCGTTCACTGGATGATTGGCGTGAGTGCCTTAATACTGTTTGCGTGCAGTAGTTTACGACATACGCTGTTTCAGTCAGGGGCTTTCGATCTGGGCATTTATGACCAGGTTACTTATTTAATGAGCCAAGGACAACCGCCAATCTCCTCTCTTTTAGGCTTTCATCACATGGGCAACCATGCAGCCTGGGCAGTTTATCTCTTAGCTTTACTGTACAAGATTTACCCCAGTGCTTACTGGTTACTAGCTGTACAAGCAGTTGCATTGGCTTTAGGTGCTTTACCCACATGGCATTTAGCCCGTCAAGCAGGTTTGAAAGAAAGCCAAGCATTCACAATGGCAGTAGTTTATCTGCTGAATCCATTAGTTTTCAATGTCAATTTATTTGAATTTCACCCAGAAGTAATGGCTATTCCATTAATTCTGGGGGTAGTTTTGGCGGCGCGGCTAGGGAAAATAAGCTGGTTTTGTTTAGGCGTAATTTTTATTTTGGGCTGTAAAGCTGTCTTATCACTCACAGTTGCGGCGATGGGCTTTTGGTTGCTCGTATTTGAAAAACGCCGTACCTGCGGTACATTTGCTCTAATTGCTGGTCTTGTCTGGTTTGTGATTGCTAGCCAAGTGATAATCCCGATGTTTAGTAATAGCGAGGTAGCAGCAGTTTCACGTTACAGCTATTTAGGTAACTCCGTTTTAGAAATTTCTAGTAATTTTTTGTTAAAACCAGGGCTAGTATTAGGCAGGGTATTTTCATTAGATACCTTAGAATACCTAGCATTGTTAGTTGCACCCGTGATTTGGGGACTAGCACCAAGGCATTTAACTCCTTTAGTAAGTGCTATTCCGGCCTTGGTTCTGAATATTCTGTCTGACAAACAAATGCAGAGAGACTTAATTCATCAGTATTCTTTGCCAATTTTACCCTTTTTGATACTTGCTGTAATTTCTACCTTAGCTGTTAATAAAGGATGGCTACGAACTAGACGAACAATTATTTTGTGGGCGTTAATTGCTTTTATGGTGCTAGGTAAGTATGGCTATTTATGGTCAAGATATTTTCGTTCAATCGATACTTGGCAAGCAACACGAGAAGCGATCGCTCAAATTCAAACTAAAGGTGCTGTTTTAACTACCCACAGTATTTATCCACATTTAACGCATCGCCCTACTATTCAATTTGTCGATGACATCAGTGGTGCGCCTTATGATTTTAGCCAGTTTGAATACATATTATTGAATGTGCGTCACCCCGATGGTACTCGTAATCCGGAGTTTGCTGCTAACTTAGTAAATCAGCTTAAAAGTAATCAACTATTTCAACTTAGCTATCAGCGCGATGATGTTTATTTGTTTGTCAAAAAATCTCTGGGACAATTAGATTAACATTTGTATTCAAGGTGATTGATTGCATTTATTTAAATAAAGATTTTGATTGTGATCTGGCGACAACTTAGGAGGCTAGGACATAAACAGATGATGAAAATTACATATCACAAGACTTTTAACCCTCTCACCTGTTCTTTATTATAAGTATGCCTAAATTTAAAAGTATTCTCTGGCAATTACTATATGTATCACTTTTTTTTGGATTTATCCTTGCCATCAGGTTCAAACCAATCACGCAAGCTTTTGAACTTGATTATGATGAAGGGCTGAACTTAATTAAAGTTCTTCTCTACTCCCAAGGTTTTTCACTTTATACGCAAGTTTGGAACGACCAACCACCTCTATTCACTGTCATTTTATCAATTTGGTTTAGTATATTTGGTCAGTCTGTAATAGCTGCACGCCTTTTAATATTAATATTCTCGTCATTATTATTATGGTGTTTTTTCCAAATTATCAACCGTGATCTTGGAAAAATACCTGCCTTTGTTGCCAGCATTTTATTAGTAACTTCTTGGCTATTTATTCGGGTTAGTATTTCCGTGATGATTGGCATCCCTGCTTTAGCACTAACAATGCTTTCTATTTATTTACTAACACTTTATAAAAAGCATGGGCAACAGTATTTGCTGATTCTTTCGGGAACAACTTTAGCACTTTCTCTACAAACTAAATTATTTACTGTATTTTTAATTCCGCTAATCCTATTTTATATCTGTGATTTTAAGCTGAGGATTGGTAAATTAACAAAAATAGCATATCACCCGATTATTTATTGGTTAGGTACTTTAGGAATTACATATATAATAATCTTCCTGTTATCCAAGCAATTTTATAGTTACGACCAGTTATTTCAATCTCACTTAAATCAACCGATAGAAGAAGGATTAGTTAATTTTAATAATGTTAAATTTCTCACATACATGATTACTCAAGATTATGATTATATATTTTTAGGATTTGTTGGGATTTTGGCAATTTTATGGAAAAAACAAAGAAATGGTTTTTTCCCTTTAATTTGGTTGGGAACTACTATATTAATTTTTCTTACTCATAAACCTATCTGGTATCACTATTACCCATTACTGGCTATTCCTATTTGTTGGCTAGCTGCTTATGGGGTTACTTTATTACTTGAGTTATTTACCTTAGGCTGGGATAAAAATTTAAAATTTTGGAACATCAAGCTAATTTTTCCTAGCCTGATTTTAGTAACAATGATGTTTTTAATCATTGCAACTCCCCCCGTCCCTAAAGGGATGCCTCGGAGAAACGGGGAAATTATGCAACTTGTAACGAAATACAAAGATTCAACACAATGGGTGTTTACAGATCGTCCTATTTACGCTTTTTATGCAGGCTTGCGTGTTCCCCCCGAAATGGCGGTAATGTCATATAAACGTCTGAATTCGGGTAGTTTATCATCTCAAAAATTACTAACTATCTTACAGCAGTATCGCCCTGAGCAAATTGTTCTAGCTCGATGGACTGATAGAATCAAAAGCGATCGCAAGATTATGGATTATATCAATGAACATTACTTCAAAACTTACACAAGTTTAAAAGGTGATGAAGAGCATTATATATGGGCTAATAAGAATAAAACTGCGACAGAAAGATAGTAACAGTAAAATTAAGGCTCTCCCAGAGTAACTATGGTAAAATAATATAAGAAAATTAAATAAAACTTAGATAATTTAGATTGGTTAATAGAGAAAACCCAAGCTATAAACCGAAT
>NZ_JACJRV010000140.1 GCF_014697475.1 Nostoc sp. FACHB-152 | reverse complement strand
GGGGAAAAGCTCAAGCCCCAGACTAAAGAAAAACAGTTACGTCAACAGATGCAGTCCGCGTGGGTTGCTTGCCAGGGAACTGAAGTAATCATCTACACGCCGCCCTCAAACTGGGGATACCACATAGCCGAAAAATTAGGCGTACCCTGCTTCATGGCATCAGTTGTGCCGTTGACTCCCACAGGCACGTTTGGATTTTTGAGATTCGCTCGACTAACAAAAAACCCGCTCAAGAAAGTTATCAACTACGCCAGCTACTTCATTGCAGAGTTTCTGTATTGGCAGAAATACCGAAAACTAATTAACCATTTCCGAACCGAGACGTTGAAATTGCCGCCGCTACCATTTTTGGGTAGCAGATTTAGGAGAAAGACTCCAGCGAACGTTTCCCGAATCCCCGTGTTGTACGGCTTTAGTTCGCACGTTATTCCAAGACCCCATGACTGGCCAGCGTGGGCGTATGTAACTGGGTTCTGGTTTATTGACCGTGCTGATGAGTACGAAAATGAAGCCCCTGATGAACTGTGGGATTTTCTAGGATTCAAGCAAGCACCACTATGCTTCGGATTCGGTAGTATGACCATGCCCAACCCAGAATATCTGACCTACTATATTGTGGAGGCTCTGAAGAAAACACGGCAAGGTGGCATTATACTGTCAGGCTGGGGTAATGTGGGTCGAATAGTCAATCCCAAAGATTCGCGGCGAGTGTTTGCGATCGCCGATGTTCCCCATGACTGGCTACTGCCGCAAGTGAAGGCAATGGTACATCATGGTGGCGCAGGTACAACGGCGGCGGTGTTAAAAGCAGGGATACCCTCAATCGTCGTACCTTTTTTCGCAGATCAACCAGTGTGGGGTGAGATGCTAATGCGGTTAGGAATTAGCCCTGCACCAATACCATACAAGGAAGTAACAGAAGACACTCTAGCGGCAGCGATTGAAGCTGTACTGGGTGATGAGGTGATGCTTCAAAAAGCCCAGGAGTTAGGTGAGAAGATTCGGGGTGAAGATGGTGTAGCGAATGCGGTTGAGGCTTTTCATCGGCATTTGGGGTTGATGGGGTAGTTCACTAAGTTGATGTATGCACGAGTGCTTACTGCTGCCAAAAGTTCTTTATATTAACCCCAAAATAGCAAAGCTGTCCTGGTAAAAGTCCAGAACAGCTATGGCATTGTTAATGCTAAACTAGCTCGAATTTCTAATTGTGAGAACTCCAAATACAACAGCTAGAGAATTAATTTAAGCAGGAATAATTTGAGCAGTAAGTGAACGTTTATCAAGTGATTGGACTTTACCTACTTGGCTTAAGGCAGTGGCCGTCCGTTCTAGCAATTCGCCAGCTTGTTCACGATATTGATTTTCTCGACCACGTAAGCGAATAGCAAATTTAACAGAATCGCCTTTACTCAACCACTTAACAGCTTGCTCAATACGTAAGTTATAATCAGCAACTCCAATATTAGGACGTAGCCGAACTTCTTTCACGGTTGGTCTAGCACTTTGTCCCTGACGTTTTTTCTTTTGATACTGAAGCTTACCATAGTTGAGAATCTTGGCGATTGGAGCGTCTTGGCCTTCGGAAACTACAACTAAGTCAAGCTCTAAGCTCTCGGCTAACTCTAAAGCATCGTTAGTATTTACTAAACCACGATTGTTATTTTCGTGATCAATCAAGAAAACTTGGGGTGACTTGATTTGTGAGTTAATTAGTTGCTTTTGGATGGTGATAAGGTTGTCCTCTGATTTTGTAATACTTAATAGATTCAAGTAACACTTGCTAAACAAATGTTCTTGTGAATATATAGTAACGTAATATGTCGTTTAATTTGATTCGCAAAACCCGTCAACTCATATTCGGCAGAGGTGAGTTAACAAAAGTTTAAATAAGATATATGAGAGCAAGAACTTCAACAATCAATTACTCAAATATCATAATTTTTTAACTGTACATAAGCATTGAAAACGTGGAAAGCCGTAAAGAAAAAATCTTGGTGGTAGACGACGAATCAAGCATTCGCCGGATTTTAGAAACGCGACTGTCCATGATTGGCTACGATGTGGTCACGGCTGGTGATGGTGAAGAAGCACTCGTGACGTTTCGCTCTTCCTCGCCAGACTTAATCGTTTTAGATGTGATGATGCCACTCCTTGATGGTTATGGCGTATGTCAGGAATTACGTAAAGAAACTGATGTACCAATTATCATGCTCACAGCCCTAACAGACGTTGCAGATCGGATTACTGGTCTGGAGTTAGGTGCAGATGATTACGTCACAAAACCATTTTCCCCAAAAGAGCTAGAGTCGAGGATTCGTTGCGTACTGCGGCGACGGGCCAGTAGAACAAGTGCTGCTATTCCCAGTTCGGGAATCATGTACGTCAGCAATATCAAAATTGATACATACAAGAGGCAAGTCCACAAAGGTGATGAGCGGATTAAATTAACAGGTGTAGAATACAGTCTGCTGGAATTACTGGTGATTCACTCAGGCAAATCGTTTTCTCGTGGAGAGATTTTACAGCGAGTCTGGGGATATACTTGTGAGCAACACGCCGATAGTCGTGTGGTAGATGTGCATATCTCCCGATTAAGGGGAAAGCTAGAAGATGACCCGAATAATCCAGAATTAATTTTGACCGCCAGAGGAGCCGGCTATCTTTTTCAACGAATTACTGAACCAGAGCATTGATGATGAAAAGGGCAATTTTGTACACCTAGCCAGCCGCGCTTTTGGCGATCGCCTCAAGAATTATTTCTGATTAACTACACCAAGATAGCCTCTAGAACAACGTTAGCGATGCGTTGGCGTTCATGAGAGCCGCGTCATTCCAGTAGTACAATCAACCGCGTTCGCCCTTGGCGCAGCCAAGGGCGAACCGCGCTTATTGTGGGTTTTGGCTCGGCGCAGTCAGTTTAGAGAAAAAAGAAGCCCAATCGTCAAAACCCTAGACATAGCCTTGTTTGTAGACATTGCTAATATTTTGATAAGTAATCCACAGCCATATCAGCAAAACACCCACACTACCCCTGACTGGCAATGCTTGAGAAGTCCTGGTGATGAGAATGAGTAGTAGCCACAAAAGGAACTTAAAATTTGGGTGACTTGCTTGCTTTCATCGAGGACAATTACAGATAATTCAGCTTCACACTCACAAATGCCCCAAATCAAAGTTGATACAGTTATTTGCATCAACGGCAGTATCCTAATCGTCTATTACACGCCCGGCCAGTGCTGGCAGTTTCGGGTCATCAGGCGTAGAGGTGAAGTATTTGGGGAGCAGAAATTGTATTACACTGCAAGAGCAGCATTGAAGATGGGTTTGAGTTGGTTAAAAGATGAAGTGTGAAGCGTAACCCTTGCCTCAAGACCGATTGTGAGTTAACTGTACCAAGATAGCCTCAAGACTTTGTAAAGCAGCGTTTGTAGTGCGTTGGTGTTCTTCAAAGTTGCGTCGATGTTCTTCATGAGAGTCCCGTAATTCAAGAAGTACATCGTCTAAAATTGCGCTACGAGCCAGTACCCGATTGACATTTTCGGTAAGTAAATCTAACTGCTGTTGAGTGTGGGATTGTCTTTCAGCCAAGCCCAATACAATTTGCTCAAGTCTGTCTAGTCTGCTGGGGAAATACTCAGGCGTGTCAGTCATATTACTTTAATCAGTCCCTACTAAAGATTATATAGAGTTGTAACCCTTGATTGCACGTCATGAGTGCGCTGGTGTTTTTGGGGCGTTGCGGCGATGTGTTTTGTGAGAGTTGCGTCATTCAAGTAGTACATTCTAGCAATCAGGTGCGATCGCGCTTATTGTTGGTCTTGGTCAATCCATTTATGTACGTTAGGAACTTCAAATTGACTTAACTTTTCCATTAATTCCACAGGAGTTTCCCCGACTAAAACAATACTTCTGTGTTCAGGGCGAATAAACTGCTCTTTTGTGGCATGGTTGAGGAAAGAAATTAATCGGTTATAAAACCCGTCAATGTTTAATAGTCCACAAGCTTTGCGATGAAATCCCAGTTGAGTCCAAGTGGCAACTTCACAAAATTCTTCCAATGTACCTAACCCACCAGGGAGCGCAATAAAGGCATCAGCCAGCGAAGCCATGAGCAATTTACGCTCGTGCATGGAGCCTACAACTCTGAGATCGCTTAAACCAGTGTGTGCGATTTCCTTATCGACTAAGGCTTGTGGCATGACACCAATAACTTTTCCACCAGCAGCCAGTACAGAATCAGCGATAGCTCCCATTAGTCCTACTTTTCCCCCACCATAAATAAGGGTAATTCCACGCTGTGCCATTTCACTACCAAGACTTTGCGCCGCCTCAAGATAGCTATTGCGATTACCAAAATTAGAACCACAGTAAACACAAATACTGTTCATCAATTTTTTCTTTTGAGCCAACTATCAAAAAGCAGTCTAGCAGTAACATTGGCTGGCTGGAGCATTTTTTCAATCCAATCATTAACGATGGCGTGGTAGACATTGCGACTCAAAATCTTCTCAAAAATTATATTCCGCACAGTCATATTTTGATAAGTAATCCACAGCCATATAAGTAAAACACCCACACTCGCCCCAACAAGCAATGATTTCGTAGTCCGGGTGATGAGAATGAGTGACCATATAGTGGAAATTCAACCGGGAGTGATCGCCAGATTAGCAGCTAACGAAGAAATCAACTGCACCCCCAGTTAGGGCCACCCGTCTAATTCTCAGAGTGCAGAAATACCTTGTAGTATGTAGTAATCGCAAAGTAGGTGATCGCTCCCATTCCCCCAAAGCCTCATTGCTGCACCCAAAGCAAAACCCCCGCCGTGCGAAAATGCGAAGTACGGCTTGATTACTTGGTTGAGTAGTGTTGCTAGCAACTGTTCAAAAAGGATGTCAATATGCGAGAACTGACTTATTTTGTGGCTTGCAGCGTTGATGGATATATTGCTCAGATCGACGGTTCACATAACGGCTTTTCCCCAGATGCTAAATATTTTGCTTCTTTAGGAGCCGACTTTCCGGAAACTTTTCCATCACAGTTTCGTGAGGTAATGGGTATCCATGCTGAGAATAAGTGGTTTGATGTTGTTCTCATGGGGCGAAAGACTTACGAGGTGGGATTGAAGGATGGGATAACCAATCCTTACTCACACATGAAACAGTATGTCTTTTCACGCAGTATGCTCTCTAGCCCAGATGAGAATGTTGAACTTGTTAGGGAAAATGCTGTTGAGTTAGTCAGCCATCTCAAAAGTGAAACAGGAAAGGGTATTTGGCTGTGTGGTGGGGCGGATTTAGCCACAAAGCTTTTTGCTCAAAAATTAATTGATCGGTTAATCCTGAAAATCAACCCATTTTTGATGGGTTCAGGCATTCCACTGTTTTCAGGAGTAATTGGGCAAACTGCTTTAGAACTGGCCAATAGCAATATCTATGAAAACGGGGTTGTACTACTGGATTACAGGGTGATTAATCAGTAAGTTCATATTTTCTGCCATTATACTGGTCAAATAATGAGCGATGAGATGAGTAACTAAATTCATCATCGTGTTCTTTATATTGTTGAATCCAGTTTTGGAGAAACTCAAATGTTTCTGCTTGTGCCTGGATTGATGGAAATTTGTGCGCCTCCCAAGGACGATGGCGATTATTTTCAACGCACTTGCTGATACCGGGATTGAGGAAATAAACTTCGGTGGCAAATTGGAGAGCAACTTGGATTAGTGTACTGTAACAGCCCTCAATGACCCAGGAAATATTATGGTCTATAAAGTTTTGTAAATCATTTACTATATCTTCTTGAGGTCGGCGGATAGCAATTTGATTAGGTTGCCAAACGATAGTATCGAGATCCAGTATTGGAATACTGAGATCTTTAGCAAGTTTATTGGCGAGAGTAGTTTTTCCAGAGCCGGAATTACCAAATATTAAAATTCGATACATGACGGTGGTGATTTAACTTCAAGAGGAACTTAAAATTAGTGTGACTTACTTGCTTTCATTAAAGACCATTGCTACCTCCCGCAACATTACACCACCAGATGTCCGCTATTAGTTAAATATTGAAGCATTAAGGGAAACATAGTAAATAATTAAACCCAGTTTTACGAGGTTCATCATTTACAAGGGATGTACCCACAAGCGGTAGCGATCGCACACCATAGGCAAACCAGCGTCATAGCACTTGGCCAAAGCACGTTTGAACAACTGGTGCTTAGGTGGAGTCGATGGAAATTAGCTGTTTTGGTGTGACTGAAGAATTATAATATTGTTTGCTTGATGTTGAAGTGATGCTAGGGGTATCGGTGAAGCCGTTACCCTTATTTATATTGCTATTTCTATATCCGGAGATAAACAGAATTTACACGGAGACTACCTTCAAGCCAAAGTTGACTGGGATTGGAAATATCAATAAGTGTAGCGTGTTGAGTTCCCGCATCATAAACTCGATATATATGAAAGTTGTCTCCTAAATCATGAGCCAATTTCCATTGAATACCTGATAGCTTTATCAATTTCTTAGCTCCAGGTTTACTAGACTTAACCTCTATATAATCTTCTCGACTCTTTTCAATTAATTTGATATCATACCCTGCTGTTTCGTGAACTTTGTTTAACCACTGAACCTCAACTACTACTTGACTCTTAATTTTAATCAAAAAACCGTATTGGTCTTCTTCTAATTCGCCTGTAGGATACTTAGCACTAAACTTTCGTCTTAAATATTCAACAGCAAATTTTTCGCCCCAGATGCCACTAGGCTTTGTCCCCTCACTTAACTCATCTTGACCGCTCTCTTGTAGTTCTCTGATTAATTTAAAGATTGGTTGATTTGATGCTAATTCAGATTTACTTTTGCTAAAAGTGGTTTGACCTAAAACAGTTTCGTGTTCAATTAACTCAGTAATAGATGGAGTAATAATAGATTCATTAACCCTTTCAGTACTGAGATATTCTTGAGATGTAATTATTGTTTGCGGCCACTGAAGAGCCTCAATTTTTTTGACTTCTCTAGGGTCACACTCAGGCTCCCATTGAGTATCTATTTCCAAAGCGTAAATATCTTCAGTAGCAAATGCCTGATCATTTTGATATACATTTGTTGATTGTGATTTAGCTGAAATTTGATCTGGATCTATTTTGTGGTGCTTTTGATCTGTAAACTCAACGTTTTTATCCGTCGCCTCTGTTATTCCTATAAAATGAGTCTCCGCTAGATAAATACTTGAGCTTTCAAACCACTGTTTTTCTTCAGCAGGTAGCGGCTGAATATTTTTTATTCTCATGTAACTTTCAATTTTGTCTGGGGTTCTTTTATCAAACAGCAACACTAAAAATTCATCCATGCCTTTTGGACAACCAAAGAGTTTAGAAATCTCCAAAGCTAAATAATCTGTATTTGATAAACTGTCTGCTTGAATGTAGAGATTACCATTGTACAGGAAAGCACTTCTTTGAGTACAAGCTGATTGCTCGTTAAGAAGATACTTAATTTTAAGGTTTTTAACCCGGTAACACACTAAATTTTTAAGTTGAACTAGGGTTTGATTGCTTTTAAGCTGTTCATAAGTTTGGTGTTCTAATTGGTAAAGATAACGTAGAGCGTAAGGTATCAAACTTTTAATCTGCTCAGTCAGCCTTTCTTCCTCAACTCTTTGTTCTTGTTCAATTGCTAGTTCAGTCTTAATAATCTGGGAAATATAGCGAATACCAGTTGCTTTGATGAAGTGCTGGAGTTTTAAGTAGTAGAATGGAGGAATTTTGAGGAAAGCTATCTGAGGATTATCTTTAAATAAGTCATAAATTTCTTCGTTATCATTTATTAACACATTATTAGCTGTGCAAAAATTTTCCTGATTTGTCCAAAATATCCGTTGACTTACAAATTTACTCCACCAATCTTCTGAGGTAATAGCAGAATTATTTAATTGTTGATAAATTTTAAGTAATATTGTTTCATCCTTTTCATTCAACTTGGGCTTTCGAGATAATGCAAACAACCAATCAGCATAATCCTTTAAGTCAGTTATTCTAACCTTTATTCCTAAATCTTTAATGAAATCTTGATTATTGAGAGCAATGGCTAAGTATGGAACACTATCTCCTAGTATTGATACCGTTTCTGGTTCAGCTTGAAAAATTTCTAGAGGTTTAGCTAAACTGCCGTTCGTAGTAGGAAGCCAAGCTGCTGTTTTAATCTTGGCAAACCAATCACTATCTCTGAATTGATAAGGATGCCAACGAGCATCAGAACCATAATAATAATTCGACCACTGCTTCAACTGTTTATAGTAACTCCAGTTAGAGTCTAAAATTTCAGCTAGTCTTTTATTTTTCTCTACATTATTTATTTCAATGATTTTCAAAATATGAGATGAACTATAAATACAATAATCATGGGTATATATATTTTTTTTATTAGATCTATGAGAAACGATGTGTACTTCTTTATTAACTTTTGGTAGAGTATGCACACCTAATTTCACGAAAAAGTTTTTCCACTCTTTGATTTTTTCTGCTTTTTCACTAGCATCGTTTATGTGAGTAATATGTTGAATATACTCTGGAGATACGAACCAAACATCTTGTATTCCACTTAACAATTTTTCTAAATTATTTTCATTACCGTAACTAGCAGGAATATAAACTTCATTTGGACGTAAATAGCTATTTTTATCTGTTTTTATCCGCAACGAAACTTTCAAATTTTCTAATGGATCTTTTCTATAATAAGACCAAGAATAAGGGTTGGTCTTTTTGTTAAATTCTTTTTCATACTCTTCTAAGTTATCTTTAATGTAAAAAATATATCCTAAAAGTTGATCGCCTTTGCTTTCCCAAAAGCTTCCTTGATAAATGGGTAATATATAATTCTCGATAATTTCGTAAGGGGAAGCATTCTGAAGACCCAATTTTTTTAGAAACTCTATTACTGAATTTTTAGAGTCCTGAATCGTTGATTCAATGAGAGTTATTTTAATGAATTGAAGTTCCTGTTCAAATTCAAATCCATATATTCCTTTATCTTTCAATGGAAAAAATATGAGGGTTTCCTGAGTTGAAGCCAATTTATTATTTTCTAAAGGAATAATTTTTAAATTTTTTAGCTTTGATAAATCTGTTATATTGCAATTTTTTAAGTAAATGTAGAGATTTATAAACCATGTATCATTTTGTTTCTTTACCCATTCACTATTCTGTAAACACTGCAATAAATCATCAAGACTAAGTTTTTTAACCCCAAGAGTTTCAAGAATAGGCATTTTGGCTTTGACTTCGGGGTGAATATACTCTTTGTTTAGAAGTTGTTGCAAATCATTATTAGAGATTAATCCTCTAATTTGTTCATCTGCTTGTACAATCTGAGAAGGAATCTGCCATTTTTCTGATTCAGTTAAAATACACCTAATAACTTTTAATTTGTTGTATATTTCATTAACTACAGGAATAAAAAACTCATCTTTAACTTCATGAGTTAATGGAATATAGTTATAATAATTTTTGTTAAGCTTAATGTCTTGTTTAAATTCTTCTACAGCTGACAAGAATGTAGCAGCAATATTATCTCTTATCCATTTATTCCAACGTGTATCTTTATGAATGTCTTCTCGATTGGCTGGAACTAGAAAATCAGCTTGTATAAGAAACTTAAATCCGTAACTACGGGTAGGAAGAAAAGCAAAAACTTTTTGTTCTAATCTTGTATCTGCTGTACCATCCTCTTGCAAACTAAAGGCAAGAATTAATTCAGTCAATTTAACATTTTCTCTTTTTTCTTCTTGAATATATTCAGGTACATTTAAGTTGTTTTTTACCAGTTTATAAGAATGCTTAACTATGGATTCTGTAAGTTCCTGTATCTCTATTTTTCCATCTAAGTCTAGGCGTTTAATTTGGCGAAGCTTATTTGTAACTTTATTATCAATAATAATGTTTTTAACTTGCCGGAGAAAGAGAATTAAAGTATGTTCAATATCACCTAATTTTACTAACTCATCTTTAGCCAATTCTCGAAGCGGTAAAACAATATTAGTTAAATTTAAATGGCTCTCCCAGAGTAACTATGGTAAAATAATATAAGAAAATTAAATAAAACTTAGATAA
>NZ_JACJRV010000014.1 GCF_014697475.1 Nostoc sp. FACHB-152 | reverse complement strand
AGATAATATTAGGAATTTTGTAAATTTTGGCTATTTGAACTTCTCTAACGTGCAGAAAAATAACCCTTTATTATACCAGAAAATATTTATGCAAGAGTTCTTATGCTTCACTACGTATTCATTGCTTAGAAGTAGCGAAATTCGCATAACTCAACTCATTAACTTTATTCCAGGCAAAAATCCTCTCACGAAACGCTTTCCAGCCCTCATATACTTGTTTAAAATTTGCATCTTTACTAGCATTTTCCTCAAAAATATCAAAGGATATCTTTTGGGCTGCTTGCAAAATCTCTTGACTGTAAGGAACCAGCTTTGTACCACTTGCTAACAATCGCGTCAGTGCTTCTCCATTTAAAGCATCATACTCATTGAGCATAGTTAAGCTAGCTTCTACAGTCGCCGTTTTAAGTACTTCCTGATATTCCTTAGGTAGACGATTCCAAGCATTGAGGTTAACTAGTATATCTAAAGTTGGCCCTGGTTCCCACCAACCAGGATAGTAATAGAATTGAGCCGCTTTATTCAAACCAAGTTTTTCATCATCGTAAGGGCCTACCCATTCGGCTGCATCAATTGCACCCCTGTCTAATGCTAAATAAATTTCGCCTCCGGGTAATACTTGCACATTAACACCTAAACGCGACATCACTTGTCCACCCAAACCCGGAATCCGCATTTTCAAACCTTTGAGGTCAGCAACAGATTTGATTTCTTTTTTAAACCAACCACCCATCTGTGCGCCGGTACTACCAGCCGGAAAATTAATTACGTTGAAATTAGAATAAATTTTCTGGATAGCTGCTAGTCCACCACCTTGATAAAGCCAAGCATACTGTTGCTGGGCGTTTAAACCGAAGGGTACAGCAGTGGCGAAAGCTAAAGCTGGACTTTTGCCGATGTAATAATAACTAGATGTATGACCGCATTCTACCGTTCCGGCTTGGACAGCATCGAGAACTTGCAAACCTGGTACTAATTCCCCCGCCGCAAATGGTGTAATTTTGAAACGCCCGTTAGTCATTTCTGCAACTCGTTTAGCAACGGTTTCTGCACCAATAAAAGTTCCTAAAGATTTGGGCCAGCTAGTAGCCATTCGCCAGCGTATATTCGGCAGTCCCGCTTGTAAACTAGGGGATGTACCAGTCCGGGTACAAGATACTAAAGCAGTAGTTGCTGTAGCGATCGCAGCATTATTTAAAATTTCTCGGCGTTTCATAGTTTCGGGCTATTTATAATCCAGGCTGATAGAGAATTTATCAGTTTTTTGCGATTTTTTGATGAAAATAGCCAGTTGATCATTGACCGATAACCAATGCGGAGCAAACCCCTAGATTCATCTATGGCTTTTAACTCTATCACCTGTAACCTGTAACCTGTCCCCTGCTTTACTTTGCTACAGCAACTTCCTTAAGAATATTCATAGGGCCTGTGTCTTTGAGTAATTGCATTTCTTGTTCGTTGCGTACTAATAGCGCGCCGGAAATTCCTAGGGAGTTAACGGTTATCGATTGGAATTTTTCTTGCGATCGCGGTACGATTAACATCCATTCTCTGGTAACTAATAGATTGTAAGCCCCTGATTGTTTGTTACCATCTGCACTTATTCCCACATTACTCAACAAGGTAAGATATAGGTCTAACATTTTTGCTGCTGAACTAACAGGAGACTTTAACCAGTCGGGATCTAAGGTTGCAAAAGCATTAACATAAGGAAGTGCTGGGATAGTTGCAACAGAACCTTGAAATTCTGCTGATGCGAAAAGTGGTGCAATAGGTATTTGTAATCCTGAAGGGACAAGTGGTAGAGGTACGATTTGCAGGTGTTTGTGTCGCTGACTAGCACCTGCGATTTGACCACCGTTATAAAACCCTAAGCCATCAAAGTCAGCTAAACAAGCTAACAAAGCGGCGAAGTCTGCTTGGGTGAGTAAGCTTTCTTGTTCTTCAAAGTCACGGGTAATGATGAGTAGGTGATGGTCAACAACGTTGAATTTGTTCAAAATACATACATGAGTGTCGGAAATATCCGCTACAAACAAATCCTGTTCGTAAGGTAGAAAAGGGTTGAACTCTTTACCCGTGGCGGTGGTTTTTTTCTGTTCTTTTTTAGCTGTGTCCTTGCGACCAAGGTTAGATAGAATTCGGACAAAAAAGCTAATACCGTTTTGTTCAACTAATTCAAATTCTGTTGGGATTGATAACAATGCGCCACATTTAAGTGCATATTCAGTCCGTTCTTTAGCACTTGTCCATAAAGTGCCGGGTTTGAGTAAGATATCTCCTTGCAGCATTGATAAGTTAATTATTTAACATTCATCAGTCTAAATCAGGTTCAACACCAAGCGATCGCAATTGCGCTATTAATCTTTCTGTTCGTTGTCGTTCTTGTTCGGCGCGCTGTCTTTCCTGTTCCGCACGTTGTCGTTCTTGTTCGGCACGTTGTCGTTCTTGTTCTGCGGGAATCATCACCCAATTGCCCGTTCTATCATACCAGCGTAACCAAGGCTGTTCGGCATCTTGATAGCATCCCTGCCATACACCCAAACCTAATTCTAGTTCTGGTATCCAAAAGCGTGGTTCTGACAAGGTTTCTTCAGCATAACGCCCACCATTTAATTTAAATATTTTCAACTCATATTGGTAGCGATCGAAAATTGCGTAGTAAGGAATTCGCAATATTCGCTCATAAACTTCCCATTTGGTAGGTGGTTGCTCGATATTTCGTAATGTTTGACCCAAATCTTCTTTTTCTGTGCCAGGAGACAGTAATTCAACCACAATAAACGGGTTGACTCCTTCTTGCCAAACCACATAACTTAAACGCAAATCTCGTTGTTCGTAAAGTCGAGAACCACCCACAACCGCAAACCAGTCTGGTCGCTTGTACCACAGTGGATGACGCAAATCATAATATAGGTTTAAATCGCTAGCGGTAAATACTTGGTCGCTAGGGTAAGTTGGCGGATGGAAAGTTTCGTCTAATAGACGTGGTTGCAATAAATGAAACTGATCTGGCAAACCAGGTTCCTCTGGATCTTCACTGGGAAGATCATACATTGTGGGTAAGGTTTCTCTTGGGGGAAGTGGTGGGTCAGTTTGATACATGGTTAACTAGCCCTGAAGTTGAGATGATCTTATTATCAAATTTATTTAAACGCAGAGTGGCGCAAAGTTAGCGCGGTGAACCAGCGCTGCGGGAGGGTTTCCCTCCGCAGGCGACTGGTGTTAGCGCAGCGTTAGCGACGTAGGAGCGTCACCCGAAGGGAGGTACGCGGAGTTTTGCTTTAATTAGTGCAGCCAAAGTGGTACAAATTGAAAATTCTTGCCGCTAAATAATCCTTTGTCGCTGAGTTTTAAATCAGGAATCACTAGCAACGCCATAAATGAAAGGGTCATAAATGGTGCGGAAAGCTTTGAACCTAGACGTTTTGCCCAAGCATCTAGGTTGGCGTAATGTTGGGCGACTGTGTAACCATCTGCACTACTCATGAGTCCTGCTACTGGAAGAGGCAGAACTTGAATTTGATTACCTTCAGCGACTGCAACACCACCCTGAGTATTAATTACTGCATTGACAGCAGCGCATATTTCTGCATCAGTTGTACCCACTGCCACAATATTATGAGAATCATGGGCAACACTAGAAGCGATCGCACCTCGTTTTAAGCCAAAATTTTTGATAAGTGCGATCGCAGGTGCGACATTTTGATAGCGGTTGATGACGGCAATTTTGAGAATGTCATGCTCTAAATCAGCAGTGACTTCTCCATTGTGAATATGTGCGGGGAAATGTTGCTCGCTAGTAATTAACTCTCCGTCCCAAGCTTCTATTACGCGCACAGTAGAACCTTGTGCTGGTAAGCGAAAGTCTGAGATTTGCTTTTGTTGTGTCGCAAAGCAATTAATAGGTGTTACTGGTACAGATGGTAATAATGCTTTGCCTTCTTTGGCTACTAAAGTACCGTTGCAATAAGTAGACAGGATTTTAAATTCTTGCAGATTATTTACCACTATTAAATCAGCGCGATCGCCAACTTGCAGCAGACCTACATTCAATTTGTAATGTTGCACCGGATTAACACAAGCAATTTGCAGCACATTCATCACTTCATGACTTAGTGCTACTGAACGCCGCACCATTTCATTAATATGTCCCCGCACCAAATCATCAGGATGCTTGTCATCACTACAAAACATACACTGCTCAGGATGAGAATCAATCAGGGTGTGTAAAGCTGCATAATTTTTGGCGGCTGAACCTTCCCGAATCAGAATCTTCATTCCGGCTGCGAGTTTGTCTTGCGCTTCTTCTAGGGTGTAGCACTCGTGGTCAGTAGAAATTTTGGCAGTTGCATAGCACTGTGCTACTTCACCACGGAGTCCTGGCGCATGACCATCAACGGGATGTCCCAGTTCTAAGGCTATAGCAATTTTTGCCATCACCTCTGGTTCTCTTGCCAAAACACCGGGTACATTCATCATTTCGCTTAGGTAAGAAAGGCCGTCTACTTGAAAAAGTTGACGAATTTCGTTACTTGTCAGTGTTGCACCTGCTGTTTCAAACTCAGTTGCAGGAACACAAGCAGGCGCTCCAAAGGCAATTGTTAACGGTGTTTGATCTGCATTAGCTAACATGAAGCGAACACCAGGAATACCAAGAATGTTAGCTATTTCGTGAGGGTCAGAAACTGTGGCGACTGTACCATGTACCGTTGCTAGACGAGCAAACTCTGAAGGTACAAGCATTGAGCTTTCAATGTGAACATGGGCATCAATAAAACCTGGCAAGATGTATTGTTCGTAGTGTTGCTCATTTTGATGCTGTATTGCTTGAATATGGCCATTCTCGATCAAGATTGTGCCTGGATATATAGTTTTGTGGAGAACATCTACAATGTTGCCTGCAATGCTCAATTTATTCATGAGCCACCCCCGTAAAAACTAGGGTTTATAATGTTATTTTCATATTTTTTAGCTAAAATCTTTGGTCTAAAGTATGGGGTGCAATATTAATTTATCAAGCTGATTTACTTCTTAACAACACTGTCTGCATTTCATTGATAATTACCTGTTCAAGGTGTGGTAAACTTCCTCAGCCATCCTTGATGAATAACGCTCAAAGTTAAGCCCTGCTTAAGAAAGACAGTTAAATTTTTGGAGTACGGTAAACTACATTACAATAAACAACAAGTGCCATTTACAATTAAAAATAATAAGCAAGTTAAGGAGCCACCAGGATGCAAGCAACATACGATTCTGACAAACGCAAATTGCTATCATCTCTGTGTCATGGGGCGATATTTTTTAGTACAGGATTGTTGTCGATTGGGGTACCAATTGTCATTAATATAATCTCTGACGACCCAGTTGTTAAAAGTAATGCCAAAGAATCAATTAACTTTCACTTCAATGTTTGGCTTTGGGCAACTGTAATTGGAGTACCGATCGCAATTCTCTCTTTTATCACCTTTGGTATTGGTGGAATTTTGTTCTTTCCAGTTGTTGCTTTAGGATTTTTACTGCACTGGGGATTGACAGTTTTGGCATTGATCCACTGTTTTAGTCAGCCTGATGTGCCATTCCGTTATCCGTTTATTTTTCGAGTGTTTTAATTTAAAATCAATTGTTCTGTTGAGAAAGGGTTGAGTTAATCATCCCTTTTTTACAGCAGGCAACAGGTAACCGGCAATAGGCAATAGGGGTGAAAGTCTTCTAGTATATGACTTTGTTCTTAAAATCTGCTGTATGTAAAAAACTGGTACAAATTTTTGTACCAGTTTTTTTTATTCAGATTAATTTGTTCGATTCAATTACTCAGATTCGGCAAATGTTTGCACTTTTCCGTCAGGGCTGAGAACAACCCGAATTTTGACATCTTTACCAGATCTATTACCAGACACAAAAGGTTTACCGATTTCCGGCATTCCTGTGTCGTCAATAAATTCTCTAGCTGGTTTATTCAGAGGTAAAATTCGCGCAATTGTGCCGTCAACATCTACAGTCACGCTGTATTCTAGTGTTTGTGTTAACCCCGATGGTGGTTGCCAACGCTTTTGAAAGAAACTTCTGGCTTCTGCTATTTGGTTTGTGTCAAATAATGTCCCAGTCGCTACTTTGGTAGGTGTATAAACTTTAGGCTCGTCACCCAATCTATCAACTACTGCATTACTATTTGTTCCTGAATTAGCAGTAGAAGAATTAATTTTTTCTGTTAATTCTTGGGTGGTTGGAGAATAGCCTGGAGGAAGATTGTTGCTTTGGCTGTTATTGGGTAGAGGAGCCGACAAAGGAGGAGGAATTACTGGAGGAAGATTTGATGTTAAGTTGCTGTTACCCGCAGCTAGTCGGGGTGTGAGACTCCGTTTTTGAGGTAAACCTTCACCATTAACAATTGGTTGTTCAGAGTTCAGTTTGAAATTTGGGTTAAGCGCAATTTGCTGGCCAGTAGTTGTTTTAGATGCTTGAGTTTGCTGATTATTCTTGGGGTTGGTAATTGCGGCTTGAGGGAATAAATTATTGGAAGATGTTGGGGGTAACGCAGAAGATGTTTGAGCAGTTGAGAGATTGGGATTAGGAATGATGGGTTGTGCTGGCAAACTAGAAGTCGGAAGCGGCAGCGTTGAACCGATAGGTGGTAGAGTTGACAAATTATCAGGAATAGCCTGATTATCTGCGGGTGAAGGTTGTAAGGCAAGTTCTGATTCTTGAGGAACTTGTTTTGTCGCTACTTGCTGGTGCTTTTGCCGAGCATTATTGGCATATTGTAAAGTAAATGGCAATAAACCCACACTTAAGACTAAAACTGCTGCGATCGGGGCCCAGGTAGGCAAGCTGACAACAGAATTATTCGTATTTAAAGCTGGTAACGCCATCACATCAGTTGAATATTCATCTAAGGCTGTTGCTAAATCAAAAAGTTGCAGCAGACTCAGTTGAACCACACTAGATGTTTGAGTGGCAAGAGAACCAAGATATAGTTTGTGAGTTAAAGAATGGCTTGGCTCTAAATATATTTTTGTTTTGGGAATGTCTGAAGTAAAGGATTTGAAAGCCTGTGTAGATAGCGATGATTGTTGAACATCGCTGATGTCTAAACTATATGATGCTTTAGTAGAGTCTTGAGGGCCAGAATAACTCATCCAAAAGTTTTCTGACGACTGTTGCAAGTATTGTTGAACATAACTGGTAACAGCATCACACAAAGCTTCGAGTTGGTCGCGATCGCCCCGAATTATCACCCTGTGTTCTTCTGGTAGTCGTGGATCGTCAAAGCGTAACTCAAAGCCCAGTTGCTTGATTACAGTTTTTCCCATCCAACGAGACAAAGAAGAGCTTTGCGCCATTACTTCTAGTGTGCAAGTGGGGGGTGTATAGCGATGAATGACAGAATTGGATAGAGGCATGGCAGGAACAGCAAAGGAGACGTTTTCAATATTTTGCGGAATGGTCGATGAGTGCTAACCAGAGTCGGCGGTGTCCACCAGGAGCGCTGTAAAACAACAAGTTTACAAGCAGTTTTAGTGCTAGGTGGGTTAGTGATTCCGTTGAAATTTGGTCATCCTCTTCCATCCGCTCTTGGTAGGTATTGCAAAAAGCATCAATGTAATCTCCAAGTAAAGCAGCCTGATGAGGTTCCCGGTTGTTTTCCGCCATTTGCTCTAGTAAACCAACAGCACGGCGAACTAGTTCTTGGTGCTGTTTGGCGAGGTAGCAGATGATTAAAACAAGCGATCGCGCTTCTTCAACATCTAGCTTTTTTCGCCCTCCTTGACCTTTGCGTAGCGGATTAGACTGGCGCAGTCGCCATAAAGCTACGCGGTCTGGCACTCTTGACTCTAAATTTAGGTTAACTGCCGCAGCAAGCATTGCCTCTGAACCAATCCCAGTCAAGGTTTCTAGTGCTAACAGCACCAAGTCCAACTGAGTTTTGATATTTTCCCATTGAACTGTGTTGGGAGCTGGAAGCTTAACTAAATCCTCCCATTGGGTATCGGGCTTGGCTGAATCTGCGGCCGAGTGCATAACTTTTAGCATAGGTGATCGGGCTGGTAGGGGCTGTTGCTGTTACCTATTTTGAAACCAGACTCTCAAGGCTGAAGATTGGTTTCCCATAATTACAGCAGGAAAAAGGTAGCCAGTTGCGTGCGGTGAACCACTTGCGGTGGGGGTTTCCCGGCATAAGCAAAGTGGTGTTAGCGCAGCGATAGCGACGCAGGAGCGTCACCCGTTCGCGTAGCGTCTCCGACAGGAGAAGGGAGGTTCCCTCCGTTGAGCGAACTGGCGTAACAATAACAGGGTTGAAGGTTGATTGATACATTGATTTTTTCTCATAATCTGTATCTCATTCACCTGCTATCTGCTGTATTTAGCTAGAAGTTGGTAAACAGCAGTGGTCACTGTCTTACTCTACAAGATGAAAAATTATTTTCCATACATTTAACCCAGTAGAAAATTATCTACCTCAGGAAAAATCTTCATATAGTTAATTACCACTTCAGTACGAAGTATAAATCAACATCAAGACATAAATGTTTGAGAATTGCTAACTACCATTAACTAATTAGCTATTAGTAATTAACAATTCATAATTCTTGGGCTACACCAGTAATATTTATTGCTTCTTTAAGAAATTTGGGCAATTGTTACGCCACTACCGCCATCTGCTTGTTCGGCTGGTTCATAACTGCTAACTCTGGGATGTTGTTGTAGATAGGCGTGAACACCTTGCCGCAGTTTACCTGTACCGTGTCCGTGAATAATCCAGATCGGGCCATTAGCTTCGGAAATGGCTTTGTCTAATTCAATTTCGGCATCAGCTACCCGCTTACCTCGTAAATCAACTGTGTTTTTGGAGGTACGAATTGCTGGTGCTGCTTGCGGTGGGGGCGTGGTTGGTGCTGGTGTTGCTTTTGGCTTGACAATTGGTTCTGGTTTCTGACCATCCAAAGATTCGATGTCTTGTAGCTTCACCGTCATTTTCATGATGCCGAAGCGGACGGTTAACTCTCCATCCTCATCAGGTGGAGTTAACACGTCGGCTGGTTGCCCAAACTGAGAAATGCGGATGCGATCGCCTACTTTGGGCATAAAACCAGCTTTCTGTTTCGGTGGCGGGGCTGGTTGAAATTTTTTAGTAATTTCATTTAAAGCATTGGTAGCTTGCTGGGCATCTTGGGCTGTGGGTGTGCCTTTTTGCAAGCGGCGAATGACTTGGGCAATTTCGCTTTTTGCTTGGGCGATCGCTTGTTGAACTGCCACTTCCTGTGAAGCCCGTAGTGATTTTTCTCGCTCTTGTAAAGCTGCTGCTTTGTCGGATACTTCTTTATATAGCCTTTCTGCTTGCTGCAATAATTTTTGCGCTTCGGCGGCTTTGGTTTCTTGGCTGCGGCGTTGCGCTTCTAACCCCGCAATCACTTGGTTTACTTCGTCGCTGGCTTCGCCTACTTGAGTTTTGGCTTGTTCCACTACTTCTGGTTTTAAACCCAAACGTAGGGCGATCGCCAACGCATTAGAACGTCCTGGAATTCCCCACAATAAACGATAGGTAGGCGATAATGTTGCTTCATCAAATTCTACTGAAGCATTCTCAAACCGCGCATCTTCGTATTTCAGGGCTTTGAGTTCGCCAAAGTGAGTTGTGGCAATTGTTAGCTGGGCGTTTTGGGCTAAGTATTGTAAAAGTGCGATCGCTAAGGCACTACCCTCGGCTGGATCTGTACCTGCACCTACTTCGTCAAGTAGAACGAGGGAATTGGGTTGTTCTTCATTTCCTAAAGCATTTAGAATCCGGCTAATCCGGCGAATATGCCCTGAAAATGTCGATAAACTTTGCTGGAGGGATTGTTCATCCCCAATATCTGCCAATACTTGGTCAAACCACGGCATTTCTACAGGTTCACGGGCGGGAACAAATAAACCCACCTTAGCCATTAATGCAGCTAAACCGAGAGTTTTTAAGGTGACAGTTTTACCCCCAGTGTTCGGTCCGGTAATTGTCACTACCCGAATATGAGGACTAATTAATAAATCTACGGGAATTACAGCGTGACCTTGCTCATGTTGTTGCTGCCAGATTAACAAAGGATGACGTAGCTGGCGCAAAGTAACAATTTCTTGTGACTCGCGGTTGATAAATCTGGGAGGATTGGCTTTTAGCCAGTAACTATAACGTGATCGCGCTGTCGCTAAATCTAGGGTTGTGACAATTGCTAACAGCCTTTCTAAATCTGGGGTAACTGCTGCTACTTGTTCAGTCAGAACGCGGCGAATTGCTTCTTCTTCTGCTTGTTCTCTTTTTAGCGTTTGCCGCAATTGATTCCCCATTGGCACGATAGAGTTCGGCTCTACGTACAAGGTGACACCACTGGTAGAAGTATCGTGAACAATACCAGGAATAATATCTTTGTGGCTGGCTTTGACGGGGATAACAAAGCGATCGCCCCGTTGGGTAATTATCTGTTCCTGAACCGCGTTAGATTTAGCTTGTAAAATATTATGCAGTTTTTGGTTAATTTGACTGCGTAATCGCCGCAACTCATCACGAATTTCGCCTAGTTTTTGGCTAGCGCGGTCAGTTACCTGTCCCCGTTCATCAATACAACGGTGAATTTCTTGTTCTATTTCTGGGTAAGTGCGTAAATCTGCTACTAATTGGGTTAATACTGGTATATTTTCTTGGTTATCAATTACACGCCGCAAATTTCTCGCACCCGCAAGCGTAGTTGCGATCGCCAATAGTTCATCGCCAGCCAAAATCCCCTGGAGTTCGGCACGTTTGATAGCATCACCAATATCTTGAATACCGTCAAAAGATAAGCTAGTCGTTAGCTGACTTTCTAGTTGATAAACCTCTTTAGTTTGGGCTAACAACTGTTCGCTAACTGCTTGGGATGTAGGAATTTGTAAATTAGTTGATGCGATCGCCCCTAGCTTTGTTGCCGCAAATGTCGCCAAATGCTGGCAGAGGCGATACCATTCTAAGAGTTCTAAAGTTTCCGATTGGATCAAGGCTACAACATCTAAAAAAATCTCATATGAAATTATCGTAACAACAGAGTTGCGTTTACAGCCAAGATTCAGGGTTTATTCAGGCAATAGGTAATAGGCAACAGGCAATAGGCGATAAAAGAAGAATTTGGTTTTTTCTCTGTTTTGCACTTTACATTGCGGCACTAGTAAGAGGTTGAGATTTTATGAGTTTATATCTGTAATTGATTTGTGTATTTAAATACCTGTACTGAGTTAAAAATAAAATTACTGTAATTGGCTGACACATCTAATTTTCTTGATAAATAATTTCTCAGTATCAGCGTTGTTATACACGTTGAGATTAGCTGAAAATTGGGAAGATGAGGTGCAGCGATCGCTAACTTTTACCTACCTCAGCAACAATATAAGCTTCGATAAAACTTGGGTAAAGTGTCAGCAATCATGCATAAACTTGCTAGTTTTGTAGTAATAGCGATCGCCAGTTGATGCTGCGATCACAAAATTTCTTTCTCCTTCGATTCTGCCTACCTCAACTAGTCAGCAATTCAATACATCTCATACCCAAGGAATACAAAACTTTCTTTCACTGTTGTCCCTATTCCAGCTAAACCCCCTACCAGAAATTACACATAGAGAGTCTAAAAATACTGTTAGTCTAGTCTCTAGCCCCTAGCCTCTAACCTCTATTTTTAAATCTGAAACATCTTCATAATTACTAGAAAAAAAATCGCTGCAAATCTCCTCACAATTTGATACCCTAGCTAGAACAGTTTTGAGAAAAGTTAAGAGCGTGGACATACAACTTGGGCGGGGGAAAACAGCTCGCAGGGCTTACGGTATTGATGAAATTGCATTAGTCCCCGGTAAAAGAACATTAGATCCTAGTTTGGCAGATACTAGGTGGAAAATTGGCAATATCGAACGGCAAATCCCAATTATTGCTAGTGCAATGGATGGGGTTGTTGATGTCGGTATGGCTGTGCGCTTGTCACAGTTAGGTGCTTTAGGTGTCCTCAACTTAGAGGGTATTCAAACTCGTTATGCTGATCCAAACCCCATCCTAGATCGGATTGCCTCTGTAGGAAAGGATGAATTTGTCTCCTTAATGCAAGAACTTTATGCCGAACCAATAAAGCCAGAATTAATTGCCAAACGTATTCAGGAAATTAAAGAACAAGGCGGTATTGCAGCCGTGAGTGCCACACCCGCCGGAGCAAGCAAATATGGTGAGGCAGTTGCTAAAGCTGGGGCTGATTTATTTTTCATCCAAGCTACAGTAGTGTCTACGGCACACTTATCGCCTGAGTCGATAGTTACCCTTGATTTAGCCGAATTTTGCCGTTCTATGCCCATGCCTGTGGTGTTGGGTAACTGTGTTACCTACGAAGTCACCTTGGATTTAATTAAGGCTGGTGCAGCTGCGGTATTGGTGGGTATTGGCCCTGGTGCAGCTTGTACTTCTCGCGGGGTGTTAGGTGTGGGTGTACCCCAAGCAACTGCGATCGCAGATTGTGCTGCCGCCCGCGATGATTACTATCAGCAAACTGGCAAGTATGTGCCTGTCATTGCCGATGGTGGTTTAATCACTGGTGGAGACATCTGTAAATGTATCGCTTGCGGTGCTGATGGCGTAATGATTGGTTCACCCTTTGCTAGAGCCGCCGAAGCCCCAGGACGCGGGTTCCATTGGGGAATGGCAACTCCTAGCCCAGTGCTACCGCGTGGAACTCGCATTAAAGTCGGTACTACTGGAACTTTAGAGCAAATCCTCATCGGCCCAGCAGGTTTAGATGATGGCACTCATAATTTGTTAGGAGCTTTAAAAACTAGTATGGGTACTTTGGGAGCCAAAGACATCAAAGAAATGCAACAAGTTGAAGTTGTGATTGCTCCCTCGTTATTAACTGAGGGTAAAGTCTACCAAAAAGCTCAACAATTAGGCATGGGTAAATAAGAGGCATAATAAACTAGGGATTAGGGATGACGAAATAGGAACTAAAAGGAATAAAGTTTTTATATTACTCAGTACTCATACCTAATCTTTTAGAAATATCTACTTGAAACTGTTCAAGAAATTTTTCCAGACTCTTAAATAATCAACTGGAAAAATCACGTATGTCGCCTACAATAGAGAAAGCGGAGACGCATGTTTCCGTTCACTCCTCACACCACACTCCGCCCGGACTACTGTTCGGGCGGTTCCTTATGTTTATTTAAACAATACAATATTGGCACTCACCACAGCTAAAAGTTGGGGGATGCTTGCTTTATGGGAACTCAAGCAACGCAGTGGCTCCGCAGGACTTTGCAATCAATTCTGGATCTGATGATTGTGAATAAATTCTTGAGCTTCTTAGCAAATGTACACCCTTACTCTTAAAAGCTGATGTTTTTGCTATGGTAGAATTTTCACGAAACTCAGAAATGTAATTATCAAAGGTTTTTAGGAATGTCAGCAGCCGCAGAAGTTACAGATTCTACTTTTAAGCAAGAAGTACTCGAAAGCAGTGTACCTGTTTTAGTTGATTTTTGGGCTCCCTGGTGTGGCCCTTGCCGCATGGTAGCTCCTGTTGTCGAGGAAATTGCCGCTCAGTACGTAGGGAATCTCAAAGTTGTGAAAGTCAACACTGATGAAAATCCCCAAGTGGCTAGTCAGTATGGTATCCGCAGCATTCCCACATTAATGATTTTTAAAGATGGGGCAAAAGTTGATATGGTCGTTGGTGCCGTACCCAAAAGTACATTAGCTACCACTTTGGAAAAGTACGTGACGGTTTAAACTCAATCGGTAATACAGTCCTTTTGAGAAGCTCATTTGCTTTAGTTTTAGGTAAATTTTGTCAAAAAGTTTATGAGGCGCGAATTTTCGCGCCTCAATAAAACTTTCTCCTGTGCTAGACAACTAATCCCAAATCTTTAACCACTTAACTTGACGTTCTCAAATATTAAATTAAATATTAGCCTGCATCAGCTTAATTTATACATCTTTAATTGATTAACCTGAAGAAAATTAAGGTTAATATCCAGAAGGATAAAGCATAATTTTTTTATCTCCACCACCAGCAGCTATTTTCTTGCCGTCAGAGCTAAAACTTACAGCGTAAACTGCTTCGTTAAAACCTTGATAAGTACGAATCTCTTTACCAGTTTTTACTTGCCATAATTTAACAGTCTTATCCTTACTACCACTAGCTAATATTTGCCCATTAGGACTAAAAGCCACCGAACAAACTTCATCATTATGTCCTGTAAGTGAACAGATTTCTTTGCCAGTTGCTATATTCCATAACTTAATCTTTTTGTTCTGGCTAGAACTAGCTAAAATGTTCCCATCTGGGCTGTAAGCTATAGATTTAATATCGGAAAACCAATCCGAATCTGTATTGATAGTTTGAACTTTTTGTTTAGTTAAATACCAAATTTTAATAATTTTATCCTTAGTTGCCCCAGCTAAAATCTTACCATCTGGGCTAAAAACCACAGATATAACATCACTTGATAAACCATGAAAAGTAGCTATTTCTTTACCTGTTTCTATTGACCATAACTTAATAGTTTTATCTTGACTTCCACTAGCTAAAATTTTACTATCTGGGCTGAAAGCCACAGAGTAAACTTTCTCTTCATGCCCTTTAAAAGTCAAAATTTCTTTAGCAGTGGATAAATCCCATAACTTAATAGTTTTATCGTCACTTCCACTTGCCAAGATTTTATTATTTGGGCTGAAAGCTACCGAATTCACACTTCCAAACCATGAGGACTTTTCAATGCCCTCCAGAGTATGAGACTCTTTATTAGTTAAAAGATTCCAAATTTTGATGGTTTTATCCTGACTCGCACTTGCTAGCATCTTTCCGTCAGAACTAAAGGCAAGAGAAAGAATGCTATTAGAATGACCTTTTAAAATTTGAACTGATATCAAGTTTTGTAAATTCTCTGAAGAGAATGTATCCATAAGATAATTTAGTAAGTAACTAGACAGTTATTCAGTGCAATAGTTCTACCGTAAAGGAAGAATAACTAATCATATTGTGTATTATTCTTTACTGCCATAGTCAAATCACTAATATCCACCAGAATAATTGCCTTCATTACAGGTAAATACAGCTATTAATCTCAAGTTACATCTTTGAGTAAATCATTTATTTCATTACTCATCTTTTCAGTATATGGAACAAGAGCAGTAGAATTTTTCATAGCCTCTTTTATTAAAAAATCTAGAAAAAGCCTCACCATTATTGTTTCTGTTTGTTTTGGCATTAATAATTAAATGGAATCTTGAAGTTATATATTTTATTTAGTTATGTTACATAGCAATCATCAATCATTCTTGAGCAGCAATATTTCATATTTCTTTAAGAAGTCGGGTATTTGAACAATGCAATAGAAGAGTTTAATCTAAACAAAAACTAAAAAAGACAGGCGGATTGCCTGTCTTTATAAAAAAGGATATATCAGAGAATTTTAGAAATTCATTTCAGCAGCTTGAACTTTTTCAACCTGTTTCTTCTTGAGAACTAGCATTACTTGAGCCAACATGACCAGCGCGATAAAGGCAATTAACCAACCAACTCTGCTGGCATCTTGCAGTACAATTTCTGTGTCTTGTTGACCGAAACCGCCAACGTTGGGGTTATTGGTCAAAGCGTCACCAGATTTTACTGCTTGTCCTTCAGAAACAATCAGTTCTGGGCCTAGAGGAATTTTATCAGTAACGACATCACCCGATTCTGTTGTGATATTCACTGAATATTTAACGTTACCATCACCATCTTCTTCTTTGGAGATTTTGCTAATGGTGCCAGTAGCGGAAGCGTTGTAAACTGTGTTGTTGCTCTTTTCGCCAGTAGGATAAACTTGTCCGCGTCCTCTGTTACCGCCTACGTGAACTGCATATTTACCGAAGTGAATATTTTTGTCAGTTCCAGGGTTAGGAGACAGAACTGGGAAGACAATTTCTTGATATTGTTCGCCGGGTAAGGGGCCAACAATGACAACGTTGTCTGAACCTTCTTTGTAGGTTTGGAAGTAGGTATCGCCGACTTCTTCTTTCAGTTCTTCAGGAATGCGGTCTTCAGGAGCAAGTTTGAAGCCTTCGGGTAGCATTAACACTGCGCCGACGTTCAAGCCAACTTTAGAACCATCTGCACCAACTTGCTGCACGCTGGTATCGTAGGGAATTTTGACCACAGCTTTAAATACTGTGTCTGGCAGCACTGATTGAGGTACTTCTACTTCGGTTGGCTTGGCTGCTAGGTGACAGTTAGCGCAAACGATTCTACCTGTCGGTTCGCGGGGAGTTTCTGGATAGGTTTGCTGCGCCCAGAAGGGATAAGCAGCAGCACTTTGAGGCAGAGCAATATCGCTAGTAAAGAAGAATGTTACTGTAGCGATCGCTATGAGCAATGTTCTAGTAATTGCTCTAGCACTGCGAGTTAAGCTCGCTGTTGTAAAGGCTTTTCTCATCTCTATAAGGACAACGATTCTTGGATGAAGTAGTCAATAGTCACAGTTATCAGTTATCAGTTATCAGTTATCAGTGATCAAGTATGTTCACTGTTAACTGTTCACTGTTAACTGATAAATTAAGCCCACCAAGGTTCTTCGCCGGTGCGGAAGTCGGTTTCAGTCCAGGGGGTCAAAACAATCCTGTCGTTTTCGGTTTTGGCGTGGCTTAAAGCCAAAGAACGTGGTGCAGGGCCTCGAACTACTTTACCAGTTGCGTCGTATTGAGAACCGTGGCAAGGACATTTAAATTTGTTTTCCGCAGCGTTCCAAGGAACAACACAACCCAAGTGAGTGCAAACAGCGTTGATCCCGTAATCGGTAATCGCTTCTTTGCTTTCAACCACAATGTAGGTCGGGTCGCCCTTCAATCCTTGAACGAGGGTGCGATCGCCTACGTTATGGCTATCTAAAAATTGGCTAACGCTCACATCGTTGCCTAGACTGTCTTTTGCGGTTGTACCTCCACCTGCACCACCGGTAGCAGGAGGAATAAAGTAGTTAACAACGGGATACAATGCACCCAGAGCTACTCCAGTGACAGTCCCAAAAGTGAGCAGGTTCATGAATTGACGACGGCCCATATCTGGCACGTCTGCTGATTCCGAAAATTGAGCCATATCCTACGCGCTCGCTCTTTGTATATTTTGTCTAAGCATTTTGACAAGAGTACTAATACTTGAGCAACTCTTGTCTAGGTCGAAATGCTAACCAATGATGCTAAACTTCTTTGTTGCAAGATACTTTGAGCATCTTTTCTGTTAGCATTACATTTCTTTATATCCCTATCATACTTGAGTTACGGAACTTAACATCATAACTAAATGTAAAATCTAATTGAGAGAAGCTATGACAGGAAAGGAATTACACCAACTGTTGCTTGATAAGTGGGGACATTCTTACGATGTCCAGTTCCGCCGTACTCAAGGCAAGATATTTCTCCAAGTGATGTGGAAATATCTAGAGCAAGCTTCTTTTCCTCTCACAGAGGCAGAGTACCAAGAACATCTTGAGAGCATCGCTAATTATCTTAATGCTTTAGGTGGTACGGAGCAGGTACAAAATTTTATTGCTCAAACACGCGATCGCCCCCGTCTTGGTAAAGCGGTTAGTATTCCCCTTGATTTAGGCGATCGCGCTTCTGAATGGATAATCTAAACGGAGGTAGCAGGCAGGAGTTAGGAATAACTAAAGCTGTAAAACCTACTCCTTTTTCAGATATTTATTGAGTAATTATTCAAAAATTTAACTACAAGATTATTGTGCTTGCAGGCACAATATTTAATTAACTAAAGTAATACTTTAACACTTCTTTGTTACATCTAAAAATTACTGCAATGACATCAGCAATTTTACTTGGACAAAAATTAGCAATAGCTAAAATCTTAAATCTTCTAAATATTTTGGTTAATAAAGTTTGGTAATTTGGGCAAGATATTTTTTGATGCCTAAATCACCAAAGTCTATTTCAGGTTTGGAAGCTGATGTGAGTTTTTGGGTAAATTCTCAAAAGTTATTTGTGTCATTTGCCTGTGAGTTTAACTAAACCAATCCCACCTATATAAAGCCCTAAAACTGCACCTGCTAACAAACCTTGAGTAAGAGGGTCAGTAGAAGGTGTGAGAACAGCACCCAAAATTACTGCTGCCATAATCACATATCGCCAACCAGACAGCATTCTGTCTGACGAGACAATTCCCAAATTCCCCAGCAACAATTGAATTATCGGAATTTGAAATGCTAAACCAGTGCTAAATAAAAGCAGCAGTACAAATTCAAAGTACTTATCAATTGACCACAGTTGTTCTACTACATCTGCACCATAACTAATGAAAAATTTTAAAGCTGCGGGGATAAGAACTGAATAGGCAAATACTAACCCACCAACAAATAACACACTCGAACCTAAAACTATCGGCCCCAGTAAGCGGCGTTCACGGCGTGTCAATCCTGGCAGAACAAACTGGATAATTTGATAAAGGAGAAAAGGACTAGAAAGTACCAGTCCACTGTAGCCAGCGACTTTAATAGAGACAAAGAAATACTCGCCAGGAGCAAGCTGAAGAAATTTTACCCCTTGGGCTGGCACTTCGAGTAATTGAACAAGTGGCTTGACAGCTAGAAAACAGCCAATAACAAATATGACTACAGCTATCAATGAGTAAAAAATTCGCTGTCGTAACTCTTCTAGGTGGTCGAAAAGAGACATTTCGACTTCACCAGGCAACTCATCAAGAGGATCAGTTTCAGAATTGCCTTGTCCTTCTAGGTCAATATCAGGATTAATAATAGTGTCGGCTTCTTGTGAAGGAGTCATGAGTAGGCTATTAGGCAACATTTGTTAACTATTCTATTACTCCCTTACGCCCGTGCCACATTGGATAGTAGACCTGCCTTAAAAATGGGTGTAGGGGTAATACGGTTCGGTTAAAGGGGAAAGGCGTTGGGGGAAAGGGGAAGAAAAAAGCTTTAACCCAAACCCAGTAACCTTTTCTCCAAACCAATTCTTAGTTCAAAATGCTTATCCGAACCTTATTGGGTGTATGGGTATGAGGGTGTAAGGGTGTAAAGGGAAGACATTTTCATACCCTTGTTGTAAATTCTATTCATGGTGTCTCTTGCAAAATATAGTTTTGCAAGCGAGGAAAAGGGAAAGGCGAAGCCTTTTGGCCGCTCTGGATGTAATTTCTAACTCAAAAACCAACTAACGAAATCTTATTTCTTTCTAATTGCGGGTTTGTTTCCGGTTTTTTTATGGTAAGGACTGCATAATTAAAGAAGAAGCCATCTTGTGAGTTATGCCCATCCTGTAACCTACATAGGGATGGAACCGATATTTAAAAAATCACGTCTCTGCGGGCAGTAGCATTGCATAAATTGACACAACATCAACCGACAATGCTCAGTTGAGAAATTCCGATTCATCAAGGTGGCATCTAAGATAGAGCAAGCGGAAATTATTCGCTGAGGTTTGTATGAATAGGATAATTTGCATTGGGCTGATAGCATTACCGGCTTATTTGTACAATGCGGAACTCAGTTTGGCTAGTAGTGGTAATCTGCTAACTGTCAACACCCCAATGTCTATCTCTACTGCTTTTATTAGCCATAGTCATAGTATAAACACTCAACCAAATCTAGCACCGTGGCTAATATCGTCTAGAGAAGATCAAACTGGAGATTGTCTCCGAGATGGGAGTTGTAGATCTTGATAGGTGATAAGCTATTAAACACCTAAGAAAGCAGTTTAAACAGCAGGGGAGCAGAGGAGAGCATTTAAAGCTTTCCCCTACAATTTAAATTGTGCAACTTGTAGGCGCAATAGCTTAGGCAGGCAAAATTTTGGTAATCAAGTCTGATTCAGGAGTTTTAGCAGTGTTGAGTTACTAAAGTTCAGAGTTACTACACAATGTAGTTTTGACTCTGTTATGTAAACTCAACACTTTTTGTATATAAGAATCTGGTTTGATTACTGAACATACTTGTGTAGTCAGGCAATAGGCAATAGGCAATAGGAAAGAAGGAATAAAGGTATACTGAGTTTTTTTCAGAAATCAAATATGAGTCCTATATATGTTTTATATTTATTCTGGTAAAAAATATAAATACTAGCCGAAATTAATTATTGTTAGCGTAGTTAAAAACTTCAAGGCTACACAACAAACTGATTTTTTAAATAAAATAAATAGAGTTATATGCTTTCGCAGTCAAGGAACAGCAATTGTACTGTGTGATCTAAAAAATAAATATTAATTAAATTTTTGAGAATCTCCTAATTAAAATAGAGCTTTTAGTTAATTTTAGGGGAGCAATGACTAAATTAATTAAAAGAAATATATTTATTTAACAGGTGGCACTATCCCTATTGTTTAGAGAGTGAATTATATTAGTTATGCATTTAGATTTAGAAAGATTTTATCAGGCTTGTAATCCTAGTAGACCGCTAGTGATGGGGGATGCAAGCGATCGCCGCTACTATATCGATTTTGCTGCGGTGCGGGGTGGCAAAATTATTGAGGCTTTGCTACGTACAATTACGCGAATTTCGCCTGATAACCCCACTTGTCAGTTGTTTACAGGACATCTAGGTTGTGGGAAATCTACAGAATTATTGCGCTTGAAAGCGGAGTTAGAAGAGCAACAATTTCATGTAGTTTATTTTGAGTCTACCCATGTCTTAGAAATGGCTGACGTAGATATCACAGATATTTTACTAGCGATCGCCGGACAAGTCAGCGAAAGTCTAGAAGCCAGAAAAATCCGGCTCAAGCCTAGCTACTTCACAAAATTGTTTACAGAAGTTATCGATTTTTTGCAAACACCAATCGACTTGGGAGTGGAGGCGGAATTATCTGTAGGGATAGCTAAAATCACCGCCAAAACTAAAGAAAGTCCGCAACTGCGACGGCGATTAAGAGACTACCTCGAACCACGTACCCAAAATATTTTGCAGTCGATCAATAAAGAACTGCTAGAACGTGCAACCAAAGAACTTAAGACTCAAGGGAAAAAGGGTTTAGTAGTTATTGTTGATAACTTAGATCGGGTGGCAATTCGTTCTTTACCATCTGGGCGATCGCTGCCAGAATACTTGTTTATTGAACGTGGTGAACAGTTACGCAAATTAGCGTGTCATTTAGTTTACACTATTCCCTTATCTTTAATTTTCTCTAACGATAGTGCCGAACTTCAGCATCGATTAGGTGGGGGTGTCGCCCCAAAAGTTTTACCAATGATACCCGTGCGCCTGCGTTCTGGGGAAATATTTAACCAAGGGTTAACACTGATGCGGCAAATGGTGTTAGCTAGAGCCTTTCCTGACATCGAGCCGAGCGATCGGTTAGGCTTAATTACAGAGATATTTGATCACCTAGAAACTTTAGATCGATTGTGCTTGATTAGCGGTGGTCATGTACGCGATTTACTAGGGCTACTGTTCGACTGTCTCAGAGAACAAGATCCACCTTTTGAGCGTGACTGCGTAGAGCTAGTGATTCAACGCCAAAGAGACTACCGCGCTCACGCTATCGATGCCCATGAATGGGAACTAATTTTTCAGGTGGTAGAACAGCAAAGAGTTGGTGGTGATATTGGTTATCACGCCCTCTTACGCAGCTTGTTTGTCTTTGAATACCGCGATCATCGAGGAACTTGGTTTGCTGTCAACCCAGTTATAGCAGAGACACAAAAATTTAAATCATGGTTGAACACACACAAGCAGACATAAAATCTGCCAATGAAAGGTCGCTACGGAGTTTAGGAAGAGCAATTTCCCTATCACGTGGACAATTCTCTGTAGTTTTAGTGTGTTGCAACTATCATGTTTTGCAAGAGCAAATATTGCAACAATTAGAGACTTTTTCACTAGGCTCGATATTAAAACTAGTTGTACCTCGCAATGCGAGAAGTCTTTATAGTGCTATTCACGTGCAAATTCGCACCGATGAGCAACAACCAGCCGCATTAAACATTTTAGGTTTAGAGTCAGTAGAGCGCATTGATGACTTACTTAGCTCCATAAATCAAATCCGTGATGAATTTCCCAAAAGTCACTCATTCCCGATGATTTTTTGGGTGAATGATGAGATATTGCAGAAAGTAGTACGTTTAGCCCCAGATTTTGCTAGTTGGGCGGCGACACCAATTCGCTTTGAAATGACGACGGCGCAATTGCAAGAATTTTTGCGCCAAGAAACCGACTCGTTATTCGCCACAGTTCTACCTATACAAACTGCACAGCATCGAGATATTCAAGATACAGAGAATTACTTTACTTTAGAGCAAGTAGGGCAACATAACGATGAACTCCACTATGCAATTAAAGAGTTGCGACATCGTGGCATTACCTTAGAGTCAGAACTATACGCTAGTTTAGAATTTGTCTTTGGTTTAGATAATTATGTTAGCGATCGCATTCAACCAGCCTTAACTCATTTTCAACAAAGCTTGGCTGTATGGCAAAAATTAGCATTACAGAATGAATCAGAAAATTATCCCCAGACAATTCCTAATACCTGGAATACAGAATTAGATATCCTCAGTAATCATACTTCGCCTTTAGTTCGCCAAGGAGTATTACTCTATTATTTAGGGTTATGTTATTCCCGCATTGCCGAGCAGAATCAAACTGAAAATCGCCGCTATTGGGACACAGCTAAATCTTATTTAGAGCAATCATGTAATGTTTTACAGTTGGCGCAACGACCCGATATAGTTGCCGAATTTATTGGTCAACTGGCTGAGGTTTTAGAACATCTACAAGAGTGGTCAGAATTGCAGACTGTAGCGCAAAAATCTTTAGAGTTGCATCAAATTTATGGTAGTCATATTCAATTAGCTTGCGACTATGGTTTTTTGGCACAAGTTGCTTTGCAGCAGTCGCGGTGGATGCAAGCGAGTATTTTAGCTCATGTATCTTTATTGAAATTAGGAGAAGCCCAAAAACATGGTGCTTCCCATCAATATTTATTTCCCTTATTACTGGCGCAAATTTATTATTTAGTTTTAGCAGAAGCACAGCAAAGTTTAGGCGACTATGAAGTTGCGAATGAATATTTAGATAAAGCTGCAAAAGAACTGCCTTATGCTTTAGAACACAGCACCCATCAATATAATGCCCATCGTTATATTCGCTTGTTACGGATATTGCGATCGCTTTACTTTGCGGCTGGGCGATATCTCGAAGCTTACACTATCAGACAGAAACGGCGTTCTGTTGAGCAGCAATATGGTTTTCGGGCTTTCATTGGGGCGGGACGCTTGCAACCCCAAAGACAAGTAACTAACCCCGCCTTGATGTCTCCTTTTGGTACTAGCAGCGTCGCCTTAGAAATTGCGGCTTCTGGAAGAGAAGGTGATATTAATAACTTAATTGGCAAAATTAGCCGCGCTGACCAAAAACTGATGGTGATTCACGGCCCGTCAGGCGTAGGTAAAAGTTCTACCGTTAGTGCCGGATTAGTACCAGCATTACAAAATCGTACCGTTGGCGATCAAATTGCCGTGCCTGTAGTTGTGCAAGTTTATACAGATTGGGTGAGGGAATTAGGTAAAGACTTAACTGAGGCAATGTCTCAAATTAAGAAAGAAGAAGCGATCGCAGTAGCCATATCTGACCTCAACACACCCATAACTACTGCTGGTATTTTAGCCAAATTAACCGAAAATGCGAATAATCATTTAATTACAGTTTTAATTTTTGACCAATTTGAAGAGTTTTTCTTTACTTGTAATACAACAGCCCAAAGACAAGAATTTGACATATTTTTACGCGATTGTTTGAATGTTTCTTTCGTGAAAATAGTCTTTTCCTTACGAGAAGATTATTTACATCGCTTGTTAGAATTTAAAAATCTGTCTGCCTTAGAAGCAATCGATTATAATATCCTGGATAAAAATATTCGTTATCAATTAAATAATTTCTCGCCAGAATATGCCAAAGTCATCATTCAAAAGTTAACAGAACGTTCTCAGATGCACCTAGAAGGAGCTTTAATTGATGCTTTGGTAGAAGATTTATCAGCAGATCTAGGAGAAGTTAGACCAATTGAATTGCAAGTTGTGGGCGCACAACTACAAGATGAAAGAATTAATACTTTAGAGCAATATCAACCATATCGACCAAACAAACTGATTGAGCGTTATATCAAGGAATTAATCAAGGACTGCGGCCCAGAAAATGAACGGGCGGCTTTACTTGTTTTATATTTACTCACAGATGAAACTAATCAAAGACCTTTTAAAACTCGTGCCGAATTAGCTACAGAAATTGCCGAATTAGAAGATGCGAGTAAATTAGAATTAGTTTTAGATATTTTAGTAAGCTCTGGGTTAGTAGTGCTATTTCCTGATGTGCCAGAGCGATATCAATTAATTCATGATTACTTAGTTGACTTGATTCGTTACTTGCAAGAACAAGAATCAAGTTTACAAGCCAAACTCAATCAGTTACGTCGCAAAGTAGATCAAAGTCAATCTGAAATTGAACGCCTGAAGATCGAACTGCGGCAAAAAAAGCAACAAGCCAGACTGACAGAAGCACAGCCGCAACAAGGGTTAGATTTAGTGGCAGAATTGCGGGAATTACGCAAGCGCGAAGAATTAAGCCAGTTGGAAATTGAGCAATTAAGATCCGAGCTAAAAGAAAAAGAATTAACAGCACAACTAGCAGAAGCTAAAGAAAAGCAACGAATCAACGAAACCCGATTAAATCGTTCGCTGAAAGTGGCCTTATCGGTGGCATTTCTCGCTATCTTTGGCTTATCAGTATCCATCATCAGCGTTTTAGATAGTGAAATTAAAACCCTGAGTGTCTCCAGTGAGGCTCTATTTGCTTCCCAAAAAGGTATTGATGCTTTAAAAGAAGCGATAAAAGCCGGCAGGAAATTACAACAAGCACTTTGGGTAGACTCCTCAACAAAACAGCAAGTGCAGACGGCGTTGTATCAAGCAGTTGCGGGAGTGAAAGAGTTTAACAGCCTAGATAGACATATGGGTGGTGTTAATAGTGCAGTATTGAGTAGTAGCCCTGGACGTTGGCAAAGCGATCGCTCTTTAATTGTCTCAGGTAGTGCCGATAATACAATTAACCTCTGGCGTGCTGATGGTACTTTTATCAGAAATCTTCAGGGACATGAGGATATAGTCAATAGTGTAAGTTTGAGCCAGGATGGTCAAATGATTGCCTCTGGTAGTCAAGACAAGACCGTAAGATTATGGAGCCGGGAAGGTAAACTACTCAACACTCTTAGAGGTCATCAGGCTAGCGTTAATTCTGTAAGTTTGAGCCACGATGGACAAATTCTAGCCTCAGCCAGTACCGATAAAACAGTAAAATTTTGGAGTCGTGACGGAAAATTACTCCGTACCTTAAACGGACATAAACGTGCAGTTTTGAGCGTAGCTTGGTCGCCAGACAGTAAAATGATTGCCTCGGCTGGTGCTGATGCCAGCATCAAGTTATGGAACCGAGAAGGTAAATTACTCAAAAGCTGGCAAGCACATGATGATGCGGTCAAAAGTATAGCTTGGTCTAGTGATGGTCAAACTATTGTTTCGGGAAGCTTAGATAAGACAATTAAACTATGGAATCTGCAAGGTCAGCTGCTCAAAACTTTGTCAGGACATACAGCAGAAATCACTAGTGTGAGTTTGAGTCCCGATGGTCATACAATCGCCTCAGCTAGCCTTGATGAAACAATCAAGTTGTGGAGTCCTCAAGGTTTACTGCTAGGAACACTCAGGGGACATAATAATTGGGTCAATAGTGTGGGTTTTAGTTCTGACGGTCGGACTCTCATTTCGGCTGGTCGTGACAAAACTGTGAAACTTTGGCACTGGGATGATGTGTTGTTACGTAAACCCAACAGCAACCAACAAGACTGGATTACAAGTATCAGTTTTAGCCCTGATGGTCGAACTATAGCCGCAGCCAGTCGTGATTCCACTGTCAGGCTGTTGAATAGTAAAGGGCAACTTTTAAGCACCTTCAAAGGTCATCAGGGTCAAGTTTGGGGTGTAGCTTGGTCACCTGATGGTCAAAACCTTGCCTCAGCCAGTAAAGATAAAACCGTCAAGCTTTGGCATCGTGACGGAAAATTGCTGCATACTTTAGCAGGACATGGAGATACAGTCTTGGGTGTAGCATGGTCTGGTGATGGTGAAATCATCGCCTCGGCTAGTAAGGATGCAACAGTAAGGCTTTGGAATCGGAATGGTAAACAACTCAACATCTTAAAAGGGCATAAAGATGCTGTGAATTGGGTAGATTTTAGCCCTGATGGGAAATTTTTAGCCTCGGCTAGCGACGATAAAACAGTAATTATTTGGAGTCGGGACGGCAAACTGCTGCATACCTTAAACCGTCACAGCCGTCCGGTAAATGGCGTGGCTTGGTCGCCAGATGGTAAAACTTTAGCTTCAGCTAGTATTGATAGCACTGTGAAACTTTGGAGCCGCGACGGTCAATTACTTAATGATTTGCCTGGAGATGGCGACAGTTTTATTAGCGTGAGTTTTAGTCCTACTGGCAGCATGATAGTAGCTGCCAGCGACGATAAACTCAAGCTATGGAACAGCGATGGAACATTATTGATTGCGCTCAAAGGCGATAAAAAAGAATTAACTAGTGTTACTTTTAGCCCGGATGGCAATACTTTGGCAGCAGGCAGTGGTAAAGGTATGGTGATTTTCCGTCCTTTAGTAGATCTCAAACTAGAGAATTTACTAGAGCGGGGTTGTAATTTGCTACATGACTATTTCAAGACTAACCCTAAAGTTAGTCAGCGCGATCGCCTGTTGTGTTTTCCAAATTAAATGGGCGTAAAAGCGTAATCTTACCAGTGCCAGTATTTTGATCAAGCTGGGCTACATAGATATATCCATTATTGCGATTTTCAATCAAATCTAATGGACTGGGGCTAAAGCCAGTGAACCCAGGAATACCCGTTTGGAAATTCTTAATATCCAAGTTTGGCCCACCTGGTGTTAGCACAATGATGTCTTTACCTGCACTGTAACGTACCACCAGCAGTTTGCCCTGAAGCTTTCCACTGAAAACGTTACTTCGATATTCAATGGTGCCATTGGGTGAAAAATGCTCTCCAAAATCGAAGGCACTACCTTTCCAATTGCGGTCAGGTAAAGTACCAATAGGATATTCATTCACCTGACTTGGGTCTGCATTCTCTGTAGGATTACCTCCATTCAAAACCCACTCACAACGCTGGGGATTGGGATGACCATAGTAACCACCTTGAACAACGCGAAACAGATAATCTCGCTGCGTTCCTATATTGTTAATGTCAAGTACAGATGGACTGGTATAAGCCCCATTAGTAGCTTTATCGATACGGTTTTGGCAGCTATCAGGTAAGGGGATAGGTGTACTTGGTGCATTACCACCAGCTGCTCCACCATTGGTAGGCACATACAACTGACCATTACTGTGCCAAACCATATCGTAACCATTACGTATACCACTGGCAAAGATAGTTACGAGCGCACCGGGTGCCAAGGGGTTATAGGTTCCGCCATCCTCTGTCTTCACGTCTAAAGGAGGTGAAATGATTTTGGATAAATCAACTCGTAATACAGCACCACTTAACAACCGCTCAGGACGATTACCCCAAGTCGTGTCTGCTGCGCCAGTACTAGTATTACTGCCCTGCAATACATAAAGTATATCTGGTTCGTTAGCCTTAAATTCTATGCTATTTGTTAGGTGATCTCGAACCGAGCGTGGTAAACCAACTACGTAGTCTTGTACTGTCTCTAGGTTGGGGCCGCTAAGGCGGGTAATTTTTCCAGTCCAGTCCGGTGCTTTACCAATTTTATACAAAGAGTCGTTATTTGTTACCCATAAAATTAGGTTGCTTGCATCTTTTGACGACGGATCAAAATGCATACCAATAATACTTCGGTTGCCACCATTGGCAGTCTGCAATGAAGAAATTATTTGTGGCGTACCCAGATCCCCAGTGTCACTGATCGGAAAGCGTAAAATTTCACCTTCTAAAGTAGCAGCATAGAGTTGATTGTCAGGGCCAATCACAACCGTAGTATAAGGTTTATCAGGTACGTTCAGTTGATAAATTTGCTCAAAAGATATTTGGCTGTTTATGTTTTCTAGCGTCCCTGTTGTGAAACTAATGCTATAAGGTAAAAATGCACTGCCATTGGTATCTTGAACACCCTCTGTGATTTTTAACTGATATTGAGTATTCGATTTAAGTGGTTTTATCGGAACTAGGACAATCACATCTCCGCCGGCAGAAGTATTTAAAGTTGCCTCAACTTGTGTGTTATCGCTGAGATCGATTAGCTTGACGGTTGAGGCTGAAAGGCTGTTAACCGCAATTCCACCGTTGGGAAGATTTAAATCTGCTGCGATTGAGATCTTGGGAGAGACATTTGTCTGATTATCAGTTGGATTAGTTGACCTTATCGAGGGACGATTATTCGTCGCCGTTGCCAGGGTGTTGGTCTGAGTAGTTGTATTATTTTCATCGGTTGCCGTTACCGTATCGTTGGTCTGAGTAGTTGTATTATTTTCATCGGTTGCACTCACCACTTCATCAAAGGCACTCACTGCTTCATCGATGGCACTCATCACTTCATCGGTGGCCGTTACCGTATCGTTGGATTGAGTAGTTGTATCAGTTTCAGCATTAATTGCTAGCTTGGTGCCGCTCATCTTGACAAGAGGGGTAATTTTTGTAGATTTATTGCTGGCAGTAGGCACAAAGCTAGAAGTTAATTGAAAATTATTCGTCTGGACAATTCCTGGTAGCGATTGTTCTGGTTTGATATTACTAACTAAATAAACATTGTCATTGTAGTCATAGTTGATCCCGGCGTAGTCCATTGTCATTAACCAAGTATTGGGAATGATTAATCCCTGCCGATCTTTAACTGGCCAAACACGAACATGATGACCGCAAAGTCCAAGACAACCATTTCTTCGATCTACCGCTTGGTTATTTTTAGTCGGGTCGCTCCACTCACCATCGAGGTTAAAACCAAATATTGTTGTGTCAGGAACAAATGTGCCTTCTGCGGGGAAAGCAAGCGCGCCCGCTCTGCGAGGCAGTAGTGTTTGTCCATCAGCGCGGGTATGGGTAAAGATACTGGTCAAAGTATTACTGCCCTTGTTATGCCAGTACAGCGTAGCGGTTGGCCCCTGATTATGATAAGCAGCTAGTTGACGCACTTTTACTGGCTGAGATATATCAGCTCGCTGCCAGTATGGAGATAGGACTTCATCGCCAACAGCCTCAAGCAATCCTTGACGGTTGAGCCTTTGTCCAGGTTTGGTGATGACTGTTGTGTAGCCAAACACTTCCAAAATTTCACGAAGATTTGGTTCTTGCCCATTTTCTGATTCACTCTGCCAAAAACCCGATAGTTGCACAACTTTGCTTGGTTGTTGAACATTATTTGACTCAATGGTGAGTGTGCCGTTATGAATATCGCCACTAGTCGCTTGAAATTGCACTGGAATATTAAGTTGACCTCCGGGTGCAATAGTGATTGGTAGTGAAATACTAGTTGCGAGTTGCCAAGGGCCTGTAATTGGCAAACCAGTAATCTCGAATGGCTCAGTGCCTGTATTTTTCACCCGTAATGTCGCAATATTGTGTACTCCATTACTTGGTGGGTTTGTCAGACTACCAATACGGCTAAATACTAAACGATCTGAAAATGGTACTCCATCGAGGTTTTCAATTTCTACATTTAGATTTTGAGCCAATTTGCCGGAGAATTCGCTAGTATGAGTCTTTTTAATAGAATTTAGTAAAGTTGGTTCTAAACTAACTGCTATTGCTGAATTTTGCAGGGGAACTAACTGACTTAAACCTATATATGGCAAAGCAAAAAATAAAGTATGAGTCCAGGATTTAAAATGCCGTTGTGACATTGTAGATACTCCTTGAGGATGAATTACTAAGAATTAAAATTTTTTCTAAGAGCCTGTTTGCAAATGATGATTAACGTGAGTTCGACTCCTCTCTGTTTTGACCTCACCCCCAACCTACGAAAAGAGGGTGAATAAAATCCTGAATTTTCTTAACTCCCAGCTTTTTAGGAGAGGCAGACTCTTAGGGAGAGGTCTATCGAATTCACGTATTATTAAGTAGTTAAATCATTGCTAGGTAAATCATAGTTCTGGGAAATTTCATCATCTTTACTTAGGCAGAGGTATTTTTTTCAGCATACAAATGTACGCTAAAAAATCCAATTTTTAGACATATTTAAAACCCACAATTGAGTACTAGAAAATACATCAATTTTGGTGTTCCATAATTGCTGAATTACACGATCAAAGTTCTCACTATTAAAGTCTTGAGTGTTCTAAATAGCCATTAACAGTGGTTTCTGAGGCTTTCATTACACATTCCGCTTACGTTACCAGTGGTGAAAATAGTTACAAATGGTTTGCCAAGGCAGTAATTTATGTGGTAACACAAGCTAGGTACATCCTTCATACAGAACGTCAAACATTTCATTAATTATTTCTCTCGTACATTTACCTGACGGGGGCGGTCAAATGTTTGTGAGATAGGAAGCAAAGGCTTGATATTTCCCAGTCTGGATCATTTACATCCCTGGGATCAGCTTTGCCTTTCATTATTGAAATCACTAATACATCCCTTCAAAACAAATTTTGATTTACAGCGATTGTATAAATTCGCTTACGTGACATTTCTTTAGTGACAATCCCTAATGTCTTTAGGTGCTAGCTTTATAGTCTTTATTTGTACAAATTCACAGAACAGCAATTAGCATAATTCTACCAGTGTCAATAGAACTCGAATTTGCTATCTAAAAATATAAATATAACTTTACAGTATTGATATCTCAGGCATTTGGCGGTTCTCTATTCCCCTTGATTAAACCCAATCAAGTTCTTCCCACAAGGCTGGCAACAACTGTGGCTAATTCTGCTGGTTGAATTGGTTTAGGCAAATGTAGTTGAAAACCTTCTTGAATAGCACGCATTCTATCTTCGGCTCTAGCATAGGCAGTTAAGGCGGCTGCGGGAATTTTACCGCCTTGTTCTGGAGGTTGCGATCGCAATTTACGAATCAAGGAATATCCATCTTCTTGCGGCATACCGATATCGCTGACTAGCACATCTGGTTTCCATTGGCAAATCATTTGCAATGCTTCTTGGGCGGAACTGACGGTTTGCACTTCGGCTTGACATTGTTGCAATACTGTACTTATATAGTCACGCGTATCAGCTTCGTCATCCACTACTAACACCCGTACACCTGCAAGAGATGGACATACAGGCATCTCAGAAAAGTCTACATTTGTGTGCCTGAAAGCTGTGGGTGTATTTTCCTGACTGGGCAATATTAAGGGTAATTTAACTGTAAATGTCGTGCCTTGCCCCTCCTCTAAACTATCCGCTTGCACAGTACCGCCATGTAACTCGACTAAGTGACGAACAATTGCTAAACCTAACCCTAAACCACCGTGCGCCCTGGTGCTGGAACTATCGGCTTGTCGAAAGCGGTCGAAGACGTAAGGCAAAAACTCCTGCTTAATGCCAATACCTGTATCAATCACTTGGATTTGTGCGTAGCCTGTTTTATTACTGCGGAATTCTTGATTGTCATCGATACTTTGAGACAGTCTGATTTCTACTTTGCCGTCTTGGGGTGTAAACTTAATCGCATTGGATAGTAAATTCCAGATGATTTGCTGTAAGCGATCGCTATCCCCAGAAATTAAAAATTGTGGCTGAGAATGTGTCTGTTGTTGAACTATATTCTCTGGGGGCGGATAAAAAATACAAGGTGCTGTTGTAGTTTGCTTGTGCTGTACACCGTGATTATCTACATAAAATTGCAGCTGAATTCCTTTGGCTTGAGCAGCTAAACTAACAGTTTCTATTGTTGATTCAATAATTGATATCAGATTGCAAGTGCAAACATTTAACCTTAACTTACCTCTAATCATCCGTGAGATGTCGAGTAAGTCTTCGATCATCTGGGTTTGGTTTCTAGCATTGCGCTCAATGGTTTCTAGAGCCTTCGCAATTTGGGTATCGCTAAGTTTACGACCTCGCAGCAGTTGCGCCCAACCAAGAATAGCATTGAGAGGCGATCGCAATTCATGAGAAAGTATGGCTAAAAACTCATCTTTCATTCGATTGGTTTCTTGCAACTGTTCGGTTTGCTGCTGCAAGGAAGCAATTAAATTTGACCTTTCAATTGCGATCGCAATTTGATCGCAAACCGCCTGCATCATGCCTCTTTGGTTTTCTGTAAAGTATGAGCGTGTGCAGCTACCAAAGGAAAGTGTACCTAATAGTCGCCCTTGGGCTATGAGTGGATAACTGTAATAAGCATTTACTCCCAAAGAGCGAATCAATTGGGTTTTTGGATCGGTTGATTGTTGGACATTTTCTAGATAAATTGGCAGACCGCATTGCGCTACTGTACCGCACACTGCTTGCCCAAATTCCAACCGCTCAATTTGTTTCGCTAATTCTTCACCAAAGCCTCGATAAGAAGCCAAACGCATGACTTTGGAGTTATCTTCAACCACATAGTTGAAGTAAATATCTAAGCCAATTTGTTGTGCTAGTTTGCTGAATAGACTATCAATTAAAGTTAATGGTTGTTGACTAGAAAGTAAAGCACTGGCTGTCCCAAATAACAACTGTAATCTTTGATTACCTAAAGATAGTGCTTTTTCGGCTTGTTTGAGTTTACTCACATCTTGGAATACCACCACGCAGGTTGCTGGATGACCATGCATAGCGGGGATGGTATCGGCAAATATTAATAAGGAATGTACACCTTGGCTAGTATGCCAGTCCATCTCAAATCCATGCAAACGTTCACCACGAGCCACCCTTACTCCTGGCATTTGGTCGTTAGGAATCTGATTGCCTACGGCATCTGTGCAGTAATAAGCTGTGTGATACTCTTCGGCTGGTATACCTTGCGGAAATTCACCGCCAGCTAATTCATTTGCTGTACGATTGGCAAATGTCACCCGCGCTGTTCCTGGTTCAATAAACAATAATGGTCTGGGCATTAAATTTAATACCTCTTCCAGCCATTTTTGTTGATTCTGCTGTAATTGTTCTGCTTGCTTGCGGCTAGTAATATCTAAGAATGCCCCAATGCAACCTCTAGTCTTGCCTTCTTCGTCAAATAAAGGTGCAACGTATTCTAATAACTTGGTGACTTGGCCGTTTTCATGAACAACATCGACTTCTAAATCTAAAACTTCTACACCATGCTTTGCAGCATACTGCATGGATAATTCTTCTGGCGATAGTTCTCGGCCTTCACGGTAAACCTTAAAGGCTGTGGGCATTTCTTGGACAGGCGCGCTGAGGGAAGCGTTTGTGTCTAGAGGAATGCCTAGTTGTTTAGCAAAGCAAGGGTTAACTTTAATAGTTTTACATTCGGGATCTTCGGCTATGCCAATTCCTATGGGAATCACATCCAGCAAAGTTTGCAACTCGGAAACCCGCCTTTGTAAGTCTCGATTAAGTTGCAGTATTTTTTCTTGCGCTTGCTTTTGTTCTGTGATGTTGTGCGTTATTGTTGCTAAGGCAATTGGCTGGTTTGTGTTTCTATCTGTAATTGTGAAGATGTGGAAATCGACTGGTATTGCTTGGCCTGTTTGGAAGTTGCGAAAAGTGAATTCTCCTTGCCAATGACCTTGTTCGATAACGCTGGGTAAAATATATTTTTGCAAATAAGTTCTGTCTTTGGGCAGGACAAAATCTAAAATTGTCTTTTGCTTCACGTCGTCGATTTCCGACAGTCCGACTAGCTGTTGACCTGCCCTATTTAGATAGAATGATTGACCTTCAATGGTAGTAAGACCGATAAAGTCAGAGCTATTTTCAATTAATGATACTAGTTTTTGTTGTTCTGCTTCGGCGGCAGCGCGATCGCTTAAATTAAGAATAAATCCTATAGTTTCTTGGCGTTCTTCTCCTACTAGTACGTAGCCGATTAATACCGGAATGCGGCTGCCATCTTTGCGTAGATATTCTTTTTTATATGGAGTACAAGCACCATTTGTATTTGCCTTGGCTTCGGCAATTCCTTGCTCATCTAAATTTAGATACTCTGGTGGGGTAATTTCGTTCCACTTTAATCGGCCTGCCAGTAAATCTTCTCGCGTATAATCAACCATCCCCAGAAATTCATCATTTGCTTGGGAAATATTGCCGTAAATATCTCCAAACAAAATTCCAATCACGTTAGAATCTACAAAACTTCTGAGTTTTTCTTCATAAGCTTGCAGTGCTTTTTGATTTCGCTCGTTGTTATAACAAAGGCGTTCAACAATTGCTGCACATTGCCACACTAAAAAAGCGAAAACGACAATCAGGACAATCGCAAAAACTGATATAGCAAAAGCTGGGTCATAATGTCTGGCACGTTGACTTTGAACAATGAACCACCCTATTAATAATGGTACAGCGATCGCTGCTATCAATAAGCGACGTGCCAATAAGCCGCCGTATGTTTCACTCACGACGACTTGCATCAATCCTTGGTCTGCACTCGCCCACAGAATCCCTACACACAGCACAATAAATAATATTGCTGTGTGTATTGCCATAGAGGTGGTTGCAGCGCTAAGGCTATAGAGAATTTTTACATCATAGATATAGCCGATCAATGCCTGCAAGGATATGACACCAGCGATTAAGGTGAAAATTTGACTATACAAATAGCTGCGATCGCTTTTGGGATTTATTAATAGTTCTAAAGCACAACCAACTAATATCAAGTTAAATGCTGTATTAAACCCCATCCTACCTGTATAAGGTGTCAAAACAGCATTTGGTGAGTCCCGAAATAGTAGCTCGTCAATGCCTAAATTCCAACCAGATAAATATTGCAGTATTGTCAAGGAGCCAATCACTATTAGCCCTATACTACCTACTCTTGCCAACCAAAAATAGATAGATGTTTCTGCTACTTTTTCTGCCGCTAAACCTAAATCAGGCTGCTTGTTTCTGCTTATTTGCGACAGCCACAACGATATCCCTGAAAGTACAAAACAGAGGGCTGTATTTGCTTTCATTGTTACCCAACTGGCGTAGCTGCCTCGCTTGAAAAATTCAATATCGAACAACCACCCAAGCAGTACTAAACTACCGACCACAATAGCGATTGCACCTGCAACCTGTGCCACTATTGAATTTCTTTTATCTTGCAGCTGCAAGCGGTTGCCGTTGCTCATTGAGTTTTATAACCGCACTAATACTAGATGTTATGATGTTTTAGCTTTTTTGCGGGTTATTTTTTTGATTATTTATTATTTCTTATGCTACTATCTTTCGTTTAGTATTACCTCTATCGAGATGTAGATTTTTCCTTACAAAAGTTAAGTTAAGAAAAAATAGACCTTTTACATAAACCTTTTTGTCTCGCGCGTAGACGCGTTAGCAGCTACTCTTCGAGTTCTCCGCAGGAGTACCCGCAGGGAAGACGCAAAGAAAAGCGCGTACATAACGACTTTTGCAATAAGTCTAATAATTACAAAGAATCTATTTTAGTCAAAAATTTTTCTCAGAAATTAAAGCTGACTGCTTGACCATAATCCGAGAAACGTTGTTCACCAATACCAACAAGTTCAACAATTATTTCACGTTGTGGTGGTGTCCATTTGCCTTCATTAATACTTATTTCTACGATTGTGTGGTCTTGATTTGTAACTACTCGAATTGTTCTTAAAGAAAAATTTTGATTGAGATAATCAAATGTTTGCCCATCATCTTCATAAAAAGTGTATTCACTATTACCAGGCCAAACCCGTAGACGAATTTCATGAGATGGCAATTCATTTACATATTGCATCACTGGCTGCATAGGAATTACAGCACCGCCACGCACATAAAGTGGCATTTTTTCCAGTGGTGCATCAGCCAGAATTTGAATAGGCCCTTGATAAGATTCGCCACTCCACCAGTCAAACCAATTACCAGCAGGCAAGTAGACGGCTCTATGTTCTACACCAGGACGATAAACTGGTGCAGCCATCAGTGATGGGCCTAAAAGTACTTGGTCGTAAAGCGAGTAAGTTTGAGTATCGTTAGGGAAATGGTAGAGTAATGGTCTTAAAATTGGTGCGCCGATTGTGGCAGCTTCCCAAAATAAATTGTAAATATAGGGTAAAAGCTGGTAACGCAGATTAATATATTCTCTACAGATATTTTCAGTGCGATCGCCAAATACCCAAGGTTCATGACGAGCAGTAGACATCGCCGAATGTCCACGCATCAAGGGGTATAACATTCCTACTTGCATCCAACGGGCGAACAATTCCGCAGTTGCATTTCCAGCAAACCCGCCAATATCACAACCGACAAACCCGACACCCGAAAGCCCCATATTACAAAGCATCGGCAAAGATATTTCTAAATGCTCCCACAACGAATGGTTATCACCCATCCACACCGAAGACCAACGCTGCACCCCCGCATAACCAGAACGCGTTAATACAAATGATCGCTCCCCTTCTCGATGCCTTTCCAACCCTTGATAACAAGCCTTCGACATCATCAACCCATATAAATTATGCACCTCACCATGATTAGTGCTATTCTCCCCTGCTCCCCTGCTCCCCTGCTCCCCCGCATCCCCCTGCGGCGCATCTAAGGGAAACCATACCTTCTCCCCGCCATCCCCAAAGGGACGATTATCGATAGCGGGTTCGTTCATATCATTCCAAATACCTGCCACACCAACATCCGTGAGGCTTTTTTGTAAATCACCCCACCAATTCCGCACATCTGCACGTAAAAAGTCAGGAAACACCGCCTTCTCTGGCCAAACATAGCCGTGAAACAATGCGCCATCAACTTTTCGCACAAAATAATCGTTGGCTAAACCTTGGTCAAAAACGTGATAATTCGCCTCTGGTTCATATTTCACACCAGGGTCGATAATGGTCACAGTTTTAAAGCCATCGCTTGCCAAATCACCAATTAATTTTTTTGGGTCAGGGAAACGCTGAGGACTCCAAGTGAAGACTCGATAACCGCGCATATAATCAATATCGAGGTGAATCACATCACAAGGAATGCGACGCTGGCGAAATTCTTGGGCTAATTCGCGCACAATATTTTCTGACTCATAACTCCAGCGACATTGATGATAACCTAATGCCCATTTGGGCGGTAGCGGCATTCTCCCGGTTAACTCGGTGTAGGTACGAAGAATTTGGGCAGGTTGGGGGCCATAAATAATGTAATAGTCCAACTCACCGCCACGAGTTTCCATCTTCCACACACCAGGGTGTTCTACACCAATATCAAATTGACTCCAAAATGTGGTGTTGAAAAATATGCCGTAGCCGACATCTGGACGCAACGCCATAAAAAACGGAATTGCTTGGTACATCTCATCGGTGAGTGCATCGTAGTCTAAAGCATCAACTGTCCAGTTAGTTTTAACTTGGCTGAGTTTATCCAAAAAACCTGTGCGTTCACCAAAGCCATAGAAATGCTCATCAGCTGCGATTTGTTTCCAGCCTGCAACTGCACCTAAACGCCAACCTATACCCATATCTGCATCTTGGGCAAAGGGACGGTTTGCTTTGTCAAAGCAGCTAAGATGACAATTTTGCTTTTGAATGCAGATCCGAATTTCGTTGGTTGTAATTTCTACATTCGTGTCAGTTTCTTGCATTTCAAAAACTACTGGTTTCCACTCAGCATCATCTACAGTTACCGCCCAAGGACGACGAGGCATAAATTCCCCATTGGGTGAAAAACGGACACGGATTAAATTTTCTGCAAGGATGCTAATAGTGAGGCGTGAATGTTCAGTTTCAAATTCAATAGTGCGTTCATTTTTATTAACAGATTGTATTGCTCCAACTGTTGTCCAAGGTTGGTTGGTGGTGGGTAATTTTCCAAAATATTGCGGCATGATTGATATCTAAATTTTAAGTAATTAATTTAGTAGTTTGCTGTTTAGGAATTTTGAGCTAACGATTTTAATTTATCTAAACTACAATGCAGACGTGGTTTTTGTGGGTCTGTCAAATCTAGTTGATTCCAAGGGACTGTATAACCACCGTGAATTTTATGCGCTCCTAAGAGATGCAAAATTGCTATACCAATATTCCAAGCCGATAATCTTTCTAAGATGGCGGCGTAGCCAATCAGATATTCTTTGATTACCCATTCTTCGCCTTGTTGTTCGGCACAAATTTCTTCAATGCGCCCAACAGCTTTACCTGTGGAATCTAAGACTTGTCTACCTAGAAGTAGTTCTACATGAATTTCACGAGTTGTCATTATTCCGCCCCCGGAATTTTTTTGATAATGCGATCGCGCAGCCATTTTTCATAGGCTAATGCTGGCGTTTCTTCGGCTTCTACATCGATATCTACATCAATCCCAACATCCAGCACTTTTGACCAAGGAATTCTCCAGGGTTGGCTATGTTTCGCGCCCCACTTTTGGGCGATCGCTTGCGATATTTCCTCAGTTTGATTGGCTATTTGTAATATCTTTGCTATTAATAGTAATTGCTGGGGTTGATTAGCATTATTAGATAGCTGAATTTTTGATATTTTTTCTCTTGCTTTTAATAGTTCTATTTGCGTTTTATGTAAAGTTTGTTGAGCGTACTGATTTGGTAAATTACCTTGAATCCAAGCATTCCCGACTATCTGTGCTGTTGCTGACCAAGAAGACACATTTCGCTTTTCCTTTTTGAAGTCTTCATTACTAGTTGAACGGCTACAAGCTATGAGCAATGTCAGCATTAACAAGCAATTAATGAGCGCAAATTTCTGAGAAATTACTGACATTTTGCAAATTATAGATAAACTATATAATAATTTCTGCCATTATTTTGGTTAATATGTATATCTCTCCTGCGAAATATTTTATAAATAATCAAGGGGAAATTTTGATTTTTAATTGATCATCTTCAATTGTTTTTAGATTAATATTTCCTTGATTTAACTTTTGTTTAAGCAGATATTAATATATTTTAATATCTTGCAGCAAATCATTATTAGTTTTTGGGATGAGTTTAGCGATCGCATCCCTACTAGAGTAGATTTTTTATTTCTATCGTGATACAGATACATTTTGCAAAAACCAAAGCTTAAGCTGGAACCAAGATAGGAGTAAAGTAGAGTGTAAATTAAAATTACACTCTGCATAGGCTTGAAGACAATTAAGGCAGAGAAAGAAAAGGAAAACTATTTTACAAGTTTTCTTTTTCTCTCTCCCTTTTATATAGTAAAAATATTTTGTTATTGATAAGTTAAAAATTTTTAGATACAAAGTGATTTATCAGTAAAAATAAATTACCTATAATAGCACGGCAATTTTAAATTATTGTATTAACTTAAATAAGATAAACTGCTTGATATAAAAATATAGTTTGATTACTAAAAATACTTGTGTAGAGAAGCAATAGGGAACAGGTAAGAAGGAAGAAAGGTATACTGATTTTTTTCAGAAATCAAAGATGAATCCTATATAGCCTGGTGATACACTACTGGTAAGGTAGGGAGATATTTGATGCGATCGCTTAAAAGAGAACAGAGAAATATTTTATCGGAATAATACTGGTATGGGCGATCGCTTCTACTGCTTGGAGATCATCCAAACGCTTTAATGGAATATAGCTACTGCACAACTTGGAGAGGTAAAAACCCAAATTTTAGCATAATTGTTGATATTTACAGCAAAAAATTATGCTGACTAGTGGCATAAAATAATACCGAACAAATTTCAGCAGCCAAAGTCTTATATACTAGACATGACTTTCATAAGTTTGAATTTTTCGTTAATTATGATACAAAGACTATTAATCTTTAGATGAAATACTAGTGCGTCTAAAGCTTGTTAAATTGAGTAAAAAATATATCCCGGATCATCAGACAATCAACTTCATGTGGTGTAAAAATTAAGAGAGGGGAGTGGAAACATGGATTTACGTGGTGATGCCTTGCAAATCCTCAAAGAAACTAGTCGAACTTTTTATATTCCAATTAGTATTTTACCGCCAGGATTGCAAGAAGCAGTTGCCTCAGCATACTTGTGTATGCGTGCCATTGATGAAATTGAAGATCATCCAGAACTCGATAACTCTACAAAGGCACAACTGTTACACAAAATTAGTCTGACCTTGCAAGCCGGAGTTGATGGCTTTGCAGTTGATGCTTTCTCCGCAGGATTTAGCGGCTATGAAGATATCTTAGCAGAAGTGACCTTGAGGGTAAGGGAATGGTCTTTGTTAGCCCCTGAAACCATTGCACCACGAATTTGGGATGCTACCGCCGCAATGGCTGACCGTATGGCTTATTGGGCAGAAAAAAATTGGAAAATTGAAACAGAATCTGATTTAGATCGTTATACTTTTGGGGTTGCAGGTGCTGTTGGGCTGTTACTTTCAGATTTATGGACTTGGTACGATGGCACCCAAACCAACCGGACTTTAGCAATAGGCTTTGGCCGTGGCTTACAAGCGGTAAACATCTTGCGTAACCATATTGAAGATAAGGGGCGTGGTGTAAACTTCTTCCCAGAAGATTGGACTGCAAACAAAATGCAAGAGTATGCACTGCGTAATTTAGCCTTGGCAGATGCTTATACTCAGGCTTTACCTGCTGGGCCTGCTTTAAACTTTTGCCAAATTCCCTTGGCTTTGGCACATGGTACGATTGACGCTCTAGCTAATGGTAAAGAAAAACTCAGCCGTAGCGATGTCATAGCCCTTCTTGAACAATTAAATAGTATGAATGTCAAAGCTAGTTAATAACTTTGATAACTACTATTGATTAAATAAGCTCAAGTTTAATAGTGCTGATTTTAGATCTTGGTGTATTTTGATTGTTAACCCCAATTTTGAACGACATCGTAAATCTAAAAAAGCAAATAACTAGAAATACAGACGCGATAAATACACGTCTGTATTTCAAATAAAACCCAAAATTAAGTATGCCAAATCAATTACAGTAGTATTGCAGATGAGTCTAAATTTATAGTTAATAAACCACTATAAAAAATCTACTGCTGTAAATTAAAAAAATACAGGGATTAGGTAAATATCTAGCATAAATATTAAGGAGAGATATCGGTGAAGAAAACCTTATTTCTTAGTCCTCCTTCTTTCGATGGGTTTGATGGCGGTGCTGGTTCTCGCTACCAAGCCAAACGCGAAATTACATCATTTTGGTATCCGACATGGTTAGCGCAACCTGCGGCATTGGTTCCCGGTAGCAAGTTGGTAGATGCCCCACCACATGGCCAAACTGTGGATGATGTGCTGCAAATTGCTCAAGATTATGAATTAGTGATTATGCACACTAGTACGCCATCATTGGCTAACGATGTGAAGTGTGCTGAAGCAATTAAAGCCAAAAATCCCGGTGTGGAGATTGGTTTTGTCGGGGCGCACGTGGCAGTTTTGCCAGAGGAGACTTTACGGGATAATCCTGTTATTGACTTTGTGTGTCGCAATGAATTTGACTATACCTGTAAAGAGTTAGCCGAAGGTAAACCTTGGGATGACATTAAAGGATTGAGTTACCGCGATCGCTTCGGTAAAATTCATCATAATGAAGAGCGCGAGTTAATTCATGATTGGGATGCGATGCCAAGCGTCCTACCAGTTTACGCTCGTGATTTAGATATTACGAAGTATTTCATCGGTTATCTGCAACATCCTTATATTTCTTTTTACACAGGGCGCGGTTGTCCGGCTAAATGTACTTTTTGTCTTTGGCCGCAAACTATTGGTGGGCATCTCTACCGCCACAAAAGCCCGGAAGTTGTTGGACGAGAAATGGCCGAAGCCAAAGCCATTTTTGGTGACAAAGTGCGGGAGTATATGTTTGATGATGACACCTTTACTATCGATAAACATCGGGCGATCGCAATTAGCGAATACATGAAGCGGCTCAACCTAACTTGGAGTTGTAATGCCCGTGCTAACCTAGACTACGACACCCTCAAACAACTACGTGACAACGGTTTACGCTTGCTGTTGGTTGGTTTTGAATCAGGTAATCAAGAAATTCTTAACCGCATTAAAAAGGGCATTAAATTAGAAGTGGCACGAGAATTTATGAAAAACTGCCACAAATTAGGAATTACCGTCCACGGTACATTTATTATTGGGCTACCAATTGAAACCCAAGAAACCGTAGAAGAAACTATCCGCTTTGCTTGCGAACTTAGCCCCCACACAATTCAAGTTTCCATCGCCGCACCCTACCCAGGGACAGAACTTTATGAACAAGCCAAAGCGAACGACTGGTTTACTAACCAATCTTTAGTAGCTAACTCTGGCATTCAAACCTCAACCCTGCAATATCCCAGCCTTTCCAGTGCCGAAATTGAAGATGCAGTTGAACGGATGTATCGCAAATTCTACTTCCGTCCCAAAGCCATCATCCCCATTGTGCGGGAAATGGTTACAGACCGCCAAATGCTAGTGCGTCGCTTACGGGAAGGTGGGGAGTTTTTCGCCTACTTGAAGGAACGCCGGACTCAAGCAATTGCCCACGCCCAGTCTAGTTAAATATTAGACCTCTGACACGAATATTGGCTAGAACTCATAGAGGTAGTTATCTTTGGTGTTAAACTGCCATTGGTTTTTGATTACGCTGTAGCTTAACTCAAACGACAACAACCGAGATTATACTAACAACCTCTATGAAAAATCTAGTTCTATCATCTATTACAGCTTTCGCTGGTACATCTGGATTAGTTTTTGGCACAATGCCAGCCGCTTCTGCTTTAAATTGGAACTGGAATTATTCTGGTACTGGTATAACAGCGAGTGGTACTTTCATAACTAATAACACACCTAACGATTCGGGTTTTTATCTGATTACTGGAATTACTGGTATACGCAATGGCGAAACAATTCTTGGTTTGCAACCGCCAGGGACTCCGATACCAGGAAATGAACCTTTTGCAGTTGATAATTTAATTAGTTTGAATACTCAACAGTTAACGGGTGACGGTTTCGGATATTTTACATCAGGAGGAAACTATTCTAGTCCGTTTTTCGCTAGTTTTTTGCCGATACCAGGTTATTTAGAAGTTTTTTCTGCACCGCCATTTATAGCAGGTTTTGAAAATTTAGGAACAGAAGATAGTGAGCTACCTATTAGTTTTTCTGCAACTATAATCAGCGTTCCTGAACCCACATCTATTGTTAGCTTACTCGCCATTGGAACTCTCGGTGTAACTTTAACACTTAAAGGTAACAAACTATATAAAATTAATTGACAAGAAGCTCAAAAAAATTCTTAAATAGATCTTCAAGGGTTTGCATCTTTTTTTTAATGAGAAAGTAGTTGATTTTCTCTTTCTCTACTCTCTTTCTTTTCTCACACTCCACACTCCATGAACCCTCAAGAAATCCTCAACTCAAGTCGTCGTTTCGCCATTATTAACGGCGATGATTTTGGTTTTTCTCGCGGTGTAAATCAAGCAATTATCAAAGCACATAAACAAGGCATACTCACCAGCACCAGCTTCATGGTAACTGGTGATGCTGCCGAAGAAGCGATCGCACTCGCCCAAAAACACCCCGACTTAGCCGTTGGCTTACATTTAGTTTTGGTCTGTGGTCGTTCTGTCTTACCCCCAGAACAAATTCCCCATTTAGTTGACTCCCAAGGTAACTTCCCTAATAGTTCTTTTTTAGCTGGGTTGCGTTATCAATTCCAAAGTGCCGCCCGTGCAGAACTTCGCCAAGAAATTCGCGCCCAGTTAATCAAGTTCCAAGCCTCTGGTTTACCACTTTCTCATGTAGATGGGCATTTACACCTGCACGTTCATCCAGTTGTGTTGCAAATTTTAGTGGAGTTAGCACCAGAGTTTGATATCCGTTTTATCCGGCTACCCTCGGAAGAACTTGGGAAGACTCTGAAACTCACCCGTCAAGACCTACTAACTAAATTAATCTGGTCAGGCGTGTTTACCCAACTGCGCCGTTATGGTGAAACTTTGCTAACATCGCACGGCATTAATTTTACTGATAAAGTCTACGGGTTATTGCAAACTGGCAATGTCACAGAAAAATACTTGCTGGGACTGATACCGCAAATTGGGTCAAACTTGGTAGAAATTTATTGTCATCCCGCAGATGTGCAAGTAGGAGAAGCACTTAATGGCCCACCAGGGTCAGGTAAAGCGGAACTCGCTGCCCTGTTGAGCCACCAAGTACGTAAACTATTGATTGCCAATAATTTTGAGTTGACTAATTACCAAAAATTGGATGCTTTAGGACGCAGCAAGGGCGTATTCTTTTAAATCTGCCAAAGAACAGACCTCTAAGGCTCTAGCGTGGGTAGATTCTAAGACTACAGGCGGTGCTACACCAGCTTCTAGAGCTTCTTGCCAACGTGCTGCACATAAACACCAGCGATCGCCAGCCCGTAATCCCGGAAAATTGTATTGTGGCATTGGTGTACTCAGGTCGTTACCTTGAGATTTGGTAAACTCCAAAAACTCGGCTGTGACTTGGGCGCAGACAACGTGCATTCCCACATCTTGACCACCTGTACTACAAAAACCATCGCGGTAAAATCCAGTCATGGGCGAAGTACAGCAAAGCTGCAAATCTGTGCCTATGACATTTTTAGCTTCTGCCATCTTTAATTGCCTCAATTTTGCCGTAGTCTAGTTTGATGATCCGGTCTGCTAGATGAAAATAGCGATCGTCATGACTAATTACTAGCACTGTTTTCCCTTTGTCTCGCAATTGTGGTAATAACTGGGTATAAAATAAATCCTTAAAATATGGATCTTGATCAGCAGCCCACTCATCAAATAAATAAATTGGTCGGTCTTCTAAATACGCAGTTAGTAAAGCTAAACGCTTACGTTGTCCTTGAGAAAGAGCAGTAGTTGAAAGTTTACCATTGTGAATTTTTACTTTGCGATCTAACTGGAGTTGTTTTAAGTAACTCTCGGCTAAATTATCTAAATTACTACTAGTTAATCCTAAAAGTTCATCAAATAAATAAAAGTCCGAAAATACTACTGCAAAATGTTGGCGATACCACTCTCGATTTTGGTCTGTGATTAATTCACCATCAAATATAATTTCCCCATTTTCAGGAATGTAAAGCCCAGTGATTAACTTGGCTAAAGTAGATTTACCGCTACCATTACCACCCACAATAAATACTAATTCTTGAGGATAAACGCTCAAGTTAATCGGGCCGAGAATAAAGCCTTGTTCTTCCTGTTCTCTATAGTAGCGATGAGTTATGCCCTCAAAGTCTAAGGTATGCCATGAAGTCTTTAATGCAGGTGGGACAGTTAATACTTCTGCACGACTAGCCAGAGATAAACCCAAAGATTCTATTTTTTGTAAGGCAACATTAGCTTTACTCATTTGCGGCATATTGTTAATGATGTTATCCATTGGCAACATCAAATAAGTAAATGTGAGAACATATCCTGAGATAGTTTGAGGAGTGATAGTAATTAATTTTGGCAGTGCGAATAATAAAAAACCAATCGCAAAGAAAAATAGTAGTTTTCCCCAGCTAGTAGTAGCCGCAAAAAAATTTAACCCCCCTATATTGTGCCGCCGAAATTTAATAGCTGTTGATTGCAAATTTTTTTCTAAAAATACTTGGCGACGTTGATAATTAAGTTTAAGTTCTTTAACTCCTTGAGTAAGATTTTGAAAATCCTTAAATAATAAATCTTGGTCATCACGGGCTAACGCTAGTAATTTTCCGCCTCTAGCAATTAACCATTGACAACTGCCTACACCGACTACAATCAAACCACAAAGAACTAATAATACTTGCCAAGACAACCAAGTGATATATACTAAGCATCCTAAAACGATCGCTAAATCAATACAAAGAAAAGGAATTACATACACAGCATTAGCAACTGCTTGCACATCCTCTGTCAAAATCGCCAGTAGTCGGGGATTACCTAGCTGTTCCAAATGGCTTAATTCAGAAGTGAGAATTTGCCGACTCAACCGCATTCGTAATTGCAAAATGGCATCTTGAGATAGGCGAATCAACATTATTTGCGAAATAATGCTAGTAATCAAAGCAACAATTACTAAACCTAAAAAACCCCAAGCTATGTTTGCTAAGGCTGGGTGCGTGATGTCAGTACCCGCACTACTGATTAAAGCGATCAGTCCCGCGCTACTACCGCCACTTAAAAATCCCGTGACAATTGCGATCGCCACCATCCTCCAGGAAGAACGTAAGAGAAAGTAAATTAGATTCATGACAATTGATTAAACAGTACTTAAGTTGTTTCCTAGGGATAGGAGAAATATTTAATATTAATAAATTTTGCATATATCTTCCCAAAGTCATAGCTTTGTCATCTGAAAGGCATAACTTTTTTATAAAGAAAATCTAAATTATTATAGAGTTAAAAGGCAAAAGCCATATATATTATTAATATAAAAAATTCTGGCTTTGATGTTTTATATCTCAAAAAATAACTTGACAAAAATCTTAAATTAGTATCCTAAAAACAGTGCAGCTACTAACCAAACTGAATGAAATCAACAGAGGCAGATTGTTTTTGGGCGTGAGTTAATGCTGGCTTCTACTGAGGATAAATATGCTCTTGCTGCTGTGGTGCTTTTGCTTGTCAGCTGTTCTGTTTTACTGTTATGGAATTTATGCAGCGATCGCCTTTTTACGTCAGCCCCAACCTAGCAATCCTGAGTTTCATCCACCTGTAACTATTTTAAAACCATTGTGTGGGCTAGACAGTGATGCTGAAGATAATCTTGTCTCATTTTGCCAGCAAGATTATCTCAATTTTCAAATTATTTTTGCTGTGCGCGATCACCAAGATCCAATCATAAAAGTTGTTGAGAAAATTATTCAAAAGTTCCCTGATATAGATATTACTCTAGTTGTGAGCGATCGCATCCTGGGAGCGAACCTCAAAGTCAGCAATTTAGCCAACGCATTAACTCAAGCAAAACACGAAATTTTAGTGATTGCTGATAGTGATATTCGCGTTAAATCAGATTATTTACAAACTGTTATTCAACCATTGCAAGCTGAGAATGTAGGAGTTGTTACTTGTTTATATCGTTCCCTAATTAAAGGATGGGTGACAACATTAGAAGCAATCTGGACAGCTACAGATTTTCATCCAGGCGTGCTAGTTAGCAATCAAATAGAAGGGATAAAATTCGCCTTCGGTTCGACAATTGTAATTCGCAAATCAGTCTTAGAAAAAATTGGTGGATTTGAAGCGATCGCTGATTATTTAGCTGACGATTTTCAACTAGGTAATTTACCAGCCAAAGCAGGATACAAAGTAGTCTTATCTAATTATGTGGTTGAACACGTATTAGGCGACAGCACTATTGTCAATTCTTTACAACGCCAGATTCGTTGGGCGCGTGGTATCAGATTCTCTCGCCCTTGGGGTTATCTCGGACTAATTCTTACCTATGGTACAGTTACTAGCTTACTATTTTTAATAGTTACAAAAGGTTCAACAATAGGTTGGATTAACCTAACAATAGTTTGGACAATACGATTAGTGATGGGTTGGATAGTTGGGGCGATTTTACTGAATGACCTAGTTACCAAAAAGTATTTCTGGCTGATTCCGTTGTGGGATTTACTGCACTTTGTTATATGGTGTTGTGGCTTTGTTGGTGGAACAATTGAATGGCACGGACACCAACTAAGATTAACTAGAGAAGGTAAGTTAGTCACCCTAGAACCAGATTCTCTTCCCGTATTTCTTACCACTGTAGAAGAAATACAAAATTAAATTACAATAGCGATCGCATCTATTTCAGCGTCATGCTTGCTTTTTAGCTTGTCTTTCTATTCTGAGTTGACCCAGTTTTTCTGAAACTGGTGGCGGGTTCAATCTTTGTTGTTCTCGCATTTTATGTCCATGTTCTAGCCAGTTTTTCATATATACACTCATAGCTTCTTTATTTTGCAGATAATAAAGAATAGTTGCATATACTTGCTCTAAAGAAATAGTTTGGTAAATCTGAGCAATTTCTTCTGGCGAACGTCCATAATCAAGATATTCATACAGAATTGTTTCTATCCCAATTCTTGAGTTTTTAAGTCTAATATCTTCAGAAGAAATAAAGTTAAAATACTCTGTAATTTGTTTAGTAAGCATAGATAAAACTACATTCATTGGTTTATCTATATCGTAATCTTTATGGTAGGGCGCAAAGCCTTGCGCCCTGACATCTAAATTTATCTAACTTCTACCAAACACAGTACCCAAAGAACGGGCAATGTTTTGCGGTTGCATCGCATCCATCGCAGCAGTTGGTTCGTAGCCACAGTGAACCATACAATCAGCACACTTAGGATTACCACTGGCGCGGCCGTACTTACTCCAGTCTGTTTTATCTAGCAATTCCCTAAAGCTGGAGTAATACCCTTCATTCAACAAATAACAGGGTTTTTGCCAACCTAAGACACTATAACTGGGACTACCCCAAGGTGTGCATTCGTATTCTTTTTCCCCAATCAAAAAGTCGAGGAAAAGAGGATTGTGATTGAAGTTCCAGTTTTTCTTACCTGAGGTGTGGGGAGTGAGGATTTCGCGGAAGAGGGCGCGGGTTTGTTCGCGTTTCAAGAAATGATCTTGATCTGGGGCCCAGTCATAACTGTAGCCAGGAGAAATCATCATCCCATCAATATTCAGACTTTCTAGAAAATCAAAGAATTCCTGCATTTCTTTGACATCTGCACCTTCAAAGATAGTGGTGTTAGTAGTGACGCGGAATCCTTTAGCTTTAGCAGCCCGAATCGCTTGTAACGCAATATCAAACACACCTTTGCGATCTACACATTTATCATGCCACTCGCGCATTCCATCTAAATGGACGCTGAAAGTCAAGTAAGGCGAAGGTTGAAATTTATCAAGGCTTTTTTCTAATAACAAACCATTGGTACACAAGTAAACATACTTCTTGCGTTCCACTAACCCCCGCACAATCTCATCAATTTGGGGATGAAGTAGCGGTTCTCCTCCAGGAATGGAAACTACAGGCGCGCCGCACTCTTCCACAGCCGCAAAGCACTCTTGGGGTGTGAGATTGCGCTTAAGAATCTCGGCAGGATGCTGAATTTTGCCACAACCAGTGCAAGCTAAATTACAGCGAAATAGTGGTTCTAACATCAATACCAAAGGGAAGCGTTTGCGCCCTAAAAGACGCTGAGTTACAAGATACTTCCCAATATCCATTGCTTGTTGTAAATTAATCGCCACTTTAGTTGTCACTCCTCTTTGATAGATACAACCACACAGAAATAGTCAATAGTCAAGGGTCAATAGTCCATAGTCAATTGTTTTCTGCCTTTCATTTGACATAGCCCTCTGCAATAAACCAATCCACGGCATCCTTGAGTGCCTGCTTTATGTCCGACTGAGGCAATCCCAATTCTCGAACTGCCTTAGTAGCATCGTAATACATTTGTTGTTGAGCCATCCGCACACCATCTACAGGAACAGAGGGCGTTTTGCCCAAGGGTGCCAGAACTTTCTCATCAATCCAAGCCACACTCAAGGGTATCCAAGACGGGATGGTGCGCTGGGGTGCTGGTATACCAGTAATTTGGGCAAGTTGATCTAGCACCTGCTTGAGGCTAAGATTTTGGTTTCCTAAAATATAGCGATCGCCTGACTTCCCTTTATGCAACGCTAGTAAATGTCCCCAAGCTACATCTCTCACATCGATAAAATTCAACCCTGTATCCAGATAAAAGGGCATTTCTCGCCGCAAAAACCGCAAGATAATATCTCCCGTAGGCGTGGGCTTGATATCTAATGGCCCAATCGGACTACTAGGGTTGACAATTACAACATCTTGCCCTCTAGCCGCCGCTTGTTTCGCTTCTTGTTCAGCGAGAAACTTAGACTGTTTGTAGCTACCTACCAACTTTTCCACAGGGCTTTGGTAAGTTTCATCGACAATACCAGCCCCAACGCCAATCGCCGCCACAGAACTGGTGTAGACTGTGCGTTCAATCCCAGCTTTGCGGGCGGCTTCCAAGATATTGCGTGTGCCGATAACGTTGTGACGATATAGTAGTTGCTTGTCTACTTGCCATAGAGAATAATGGGCTGCGACATGAAATAAATATTGACAACCCATCATTTGTTGCCAAAGATTGGGATCAGTCAAATCTCCTTTGACCAGTTCCACATCTAAGCCCTGTAAGTTAGCTAGATTGCTGCTAGGACGTACTAAAGCCTTAACCTTGTATCCTTGTTGCAGTAACAACCGCACTACATGAGAACCGACAAAACCAGTTCCCCCGGTGACAAAAGCCTGCATTAATTTTTTGCCCCCTGACGAAAGCGCGGGAACCAGTCATCTAGGATGGCATAGACTACTGGCACAACAATCAAGCTGAGGATTGTAGAACTTACCAAGCCGCCAGCAATTGCGACAGCCATAGGCGATCGCAATTCTGAACCAGCACCTAAACCTAAAGCAATGGGTAGCATCCCTAAAATGGTGGAAGCAGTCGTCATCATAATTGGTCTGAGGCGCACTGGCCCTGCTTTCAAGATTGCTTCGGTGCGTTCTAAGCCTGACTCTCGCAACTGGTTAATATAATCCACCAGCAAAATCGCATTTTTATTTGCCAGTCCTAATAAGAAGACAAAACCAATCAGCGAAATCATCCCGAAGTCGCTCTCGGTAAACAACAGTGCTAATAACGCTCCTACCAGTGCTAAAGGCAAGGAAACGCCAATTACTACCGGGTCTATCCAAGTTTTGAAAAGTAAAAACAATACCACAACGATACACAGGGCAGATAGCAGTAAAGTAGAAGCAAAACTGCCAAAAACTTCTGCCAAGCGAGCAGAGTCACCGCCCAAGTCTAAAGAAACACCAGCAGGTAAAATTGGCTTTGCTTCTGTCACTATTTTATCAGTAGCATCACCTAGAGAAAGATTTTGTCCCAAGTTGGCACTGATATAAGCAACTCTTTGGCTATTCAAACGCTCAATCTGTAAAACTTGCCCTTTTTGATTGGCTTCACCTGTAACTGTGACATCCGCAAACCCTGGAATTTTCACCAAGCGGTCTTTAATTGCTTTGGCTGTTTTGCTTAAAGCTGCTAAATCATTGCCCTGCAATGCTACTTGTAAAGGTTTTTGTCCACCTGTATCGACAAACTGAATATCTTCGACACTGGTTGTTACACCCTTAAGCTTAGGTAAGGTAGTACGAAATTGATCTTGCAGTTGGGCTGTAGTAATATCGCGGTCTTCCTTCAGTTTGACGTAGAGCGTACCTTTATTTGGCTCACCCTCACGAGAACCAACAGTAGTAAATACTGTTTCTACTGCTGGAGATTTTCTGACAACTGCTTCTAATTTCTTGGCAACCTCTAGAGAATCGTTTAAAGGATTAGGAATAGAGATTGGCAAAGCATTCGCTTGTCCTGCTTGTCTCTGTAAAGCTGCTAAATCTGCTGAACTTGGCTGTCCGCCTTGTGCTGCTTGTCTTTGTAATGCTGCTAAATCTGGAATATTTGGTAAAGGAGCAGTATAAGTGATATTAAACTCACCGCGATCGAGTTTAGGGATAAATCCTTTGGGAATGAGTGGAATTAGGGCGATCCCACCAACCAGACTCAGGACTGCCAAAGCAATAACTAGCTTGCGATGATGTAAAGACCAGTGCAGTAAGTTGCGATAAGCTTGGTTAAAACCTATCCACGTCTTAGCTTCTCGCCTACGAGGTCGTGCAGATATAGGTTTTAGCCAGTATATAGACAGCACTGGTGATAAAGTTCGAGCCACCAGCATAGAAGCTAACATCGCCGCCGATACAGTGATACCAAATGGCTTGAAGAATTGTCCGACTACGCCACCCATCAAACCTATAGGCAGAAAAACTGCGACAGCCGTCAACGTGGCCGCAGTCACAGTCAAACCAATTTCATTAGTAGCCAACAATGCAGCTTGGCGGGGAGTTTCGCCGTCTTCAACGTGGCGCATGATGTTTTCGACATCAACGATCGCATCATCAATAATACTGCCAATTACCAAGGCCAAAGCCAGCAGTGTAATTGTCTCTAAGTTGAAGCCGAAAATCGCCATAACGATAAATGTCGCCAACAAAGACGTAGGAATCGCCAGTGCGGAAATTAAGGTGGCTCGCCAACTCCACAAAAAAGGAAAGATGACGACGATAGACAACACAATTGCTTCTATCAACGCGTCAATTGTTGACTTAGTAGCATGACGGATATACTCTGCTTGGGTAGCAGCTAAGGTGAGCTTGACATCCTTGAGGTTGCTTCTGAGCCTCTGCACTTCTTTCTCAACCCGACTCACCACTTCTAAGGTGTTAGCACTACCACGTTTGATGACTTGAAACGCCAGTGCATCTTGACCGTTGAACCGGACTAGTGTGTTTCCACCTTGGGAAGGAGTAGCCGCAGTTGTTTGTGCTGTCGGTAATGTCGGTGCAGCATTTGGATCTCCGCCTAACCAATTAACTTTTAGGACTCCTGGAAGTTTAGAAATCGCTGGGATAATTTGGTCTTTCGCTACCTTATTTAAATCTGTGATGTTACGTGAGGAACTCTCAATGGCATAGCTAATGGCGGCTGATTCATTGAGATTTAACGGGATAATTTTATAGTTGGCTCCTTTGGGTAGGCTTAACTGTTTTAATGCAGTTTCTACCTTCTTTGTCGATTTTTCTAAATCAGTACCTACCGTAAAAGCTAAACTCACGGCAGTTTGGCCAGGATAGGCAGATGAACGAAGATTATCTAGACCTTCTAGGGAACGTAGACGCTCTTCAATTGGTTTAGTGAGTTTTGCTTCTGTATCCAGTGCCGTTGTCAGTGGTGCTGTTGCATTCACTACCACCACAGGAAAAGTGATATCTGGAAACAAAGCATACTTGAGGGAACTGAAAGCTAAAAGCCCAGCTACCGTCACAGCAATCCAAAAACTCACTGTTAACCACGAGAAGTCAATTGCCAATTTGGAAATATTGAAGCGTTCTCGTGCAGATTTTTCGCTACTAAGCTTTACCATCTTGGAAGATTGTGCAGGCAACTCAATTATTTGTCATGCTACATTAATCGTTTGAAGTTTGTACGCTTTGCTGTCTTTTAGTGAGCAATTTTACTTAATTTAGTGATGAAGAAAGTAAAAAGCAGCAAACTCAAGCGATCGCCTTCCAAGGTATAAAATCTTGTTACAGTCAATGGCGCAAAACATTATGTAAACTGATGACTGGGTACTGGAAAATCAGGGTGGAACATGATTAATACTATTTTGGTACCCCAAGGTGCAGAGTATCAGGCAGTATGCCGAGGTTTGAGTCAAGTTACTGGCTTAAAACCAGATGTTCTGTCTATACCAGTTGGGATTAAACCTTTAACTCAATACCTGAAACAATGGCAACAACAGCCATCGTTTTTCGCTCAAATCCCACAACCAATGCAGATACAGCCAGAAAATAAAAGTTCTTTATTTCAACCTCAGGTGCTGGTGATGGGTTTGTGTGGTAGCTTGAGCCAGCGTTATACCGTTGGAGACATAGTACTGTATCAAAATTGTACTTACCAAGGACAGATACAAGAATGCGATCAACTGTTCACTACTCAATTATATTCTCGGTTACGTCAACAGGTATCTTTAGTTAAGGGATTAACAAGCGATCGTGTTATCTGGTCTGCCAAGGAAAAACGCCACTTAGGTGAACTATTCGAGGCTGATGTTGTAGATATGGAAAGCTTCGCCGCCTTAGAGTTTTTTGAGCAAATAGGAATTGCAGCCACAGTAATCCGAGTAGTAAGTGATGACTGTCAACGCGATATCCCTAATCTCACTTCAGCCATCAGTGCCGATGGTTCACTCCAAACTCTACCCTTAGCCTGGAGATTCATTCGTCAACCTATAGCCGCCACGCGATTAATTCGTGGCTCTTTACAAGGTTTAAAAGTATTAGAAAAATTGATTCCATCTCTTATTGAAGGCAATAGGGAATAGGGAACAGGCAATAGAGGCAATAGGTAAAGCCTTGAAGACTGGTACTTATACCAATTCGCAATGACGCTTGCAGGCTCGCTACCACTGCGCTAACGCAATTAAAAAATTTAGATGCAGCAAAGCCTTCAGGGTTTACATCTGTATCAAACTTTTCGTGAAATGGTATTAGGCATTGAAGTATAGTTTATGCCAAATAAACAGCATAAATCTTAGGAGCATCTGCACTGGCGGCAAGCCAACCGCTACGAATGAAACAAACAAATCAAATCCTCTTCCCTATTGCCTATTGCCTGTTGCCTTGTTTCTTGAAAGTATTAATATTGTTACCTCCTGCCTTCTGCCCCCTGCCTCCTGCTATAAACCGCCAAGTCAAGACTATAGCTGCACTAGCTAAACCAATTGCTAATCCCCACCAAAGACCAATAGCTCCATAGCCTAACCAGATGCCCAAAGCATAACCAATCGGTAAACCAACACACCAGTAAGCGAAAATACCAATCAATAAAGGAATTCGCGTATCTTTTAATCCTCGCAATGCTCCGGCTGCGGTAACTTGTACTCCATCAACAATTTGAAAAATTGCAGCTACTACAAGCAATCTCACCGCTAGGTTCACTACGTTTTCATTGCTGGGATTGTTGATATCAAGGTAAAGAGAAACAACCGATTTTGGAATTAACCAAAAAATAATCCCGGCAATACCCATAGATAAAGCACCTAAGCTAATGCCTACATATCCAGCCAGCCGAACACCACTCTTATCTTGCTCTCCAGCTAATTGCCCAACTCGCACTGTTGTCGCTAAAGAAATACCAAGCGCAATCTGAAAGGACATACCAGCCGTTTGCAAAGCAATTTGATGAGCCGCTAGGGCAGTAGTTCCTAATTTTCCTAATAAAAATGTGACAACGGTGAAAAGTCCTGCTTCCACTGCAATTAGCCCACCAATGGGCAATCCAACCTGAAAAATTTCTCGAAAAATCCGGCGATTTTCTTGGGTAAAAGTGTATTTAAATGAGGTGTCAAATATCCGGTAATTTCTAAATTGCTGCTGACTATATATATATATTGCTAAAACAATAAACATACTCCAAAGTGACAGCGTGCTTGCCCAACCAATCCCAGCTAGTCCTAAAGCGGGTAGCCCCAATTTGCCAAACATCAAAACATAGTTAGCTGTAATGTTAAGCAAAGTACCTAACACAACAGTGATTATTACTAACTGCGGTTGAGACAGCGCGGAAAGAAAACTTTTAAGTACCGCAAAGCCTAAACCAGGTATAAAACCCAGTGCGATCGCTCTTAAATAAGTCTCTGCTAAGGCTGCTGTAGCGGCATTCTGACCCAATAGCAGTAGTAAAGTCCTGCCATGCCAAAGTACTATGACAATCGGTATTCCTAACAGTAGAGATATTCCTAATCCTTGGCGCACAATCTTGCCTATTTGCTCAGGCTTTCCGGCTCCATAGGCTTCCGCAGCTAAAGGGCTAACAGCAGAAACAATACCCGTACTAATTAACAGTAAAAAAGTAAAGACTGCCGCACCCAAACCTCCCGATGCAATAGTCTGACTTCCTAACCAGCCCATCATTACTGTATCCACAAAGCCAGTAGCCGATTGAGCCAGTTGTGCTGCTGCTAAAGGAACAGCTAACATCAGACATTGTTTAATTTCAGATATCAATCTGTCTCTACTGTCCATATGAATCATCAACCGAGCAGAACGCAAGCAGTGTTATATTTTACTTTGAGCTAGCAGAGTTAGAAATTTGTTGTTTAGCTGATGACTTAGTAAGGTTAATTGGAATCCTGGAATAGATCCAATTCCTTATGCAATTGCTAAACATGATTGGCAAGAAGTAGAACTCAATTTAGAACAAACAGATACTAATTTTTCTATCTCTACTAGCAAATTGAAAGTAATTGTAGAAGTAGATGGTAGTTTGAAATTTTGCGATCGCTCTGGCAATATTCTCCGCGAAGAACTATACTCCACATCACAAATAATTTAGAGTTTCCACACTAACATTAACGTGAGTTCGATGGAACGAAAAAAGAGTGCAATTTAAATGACGATTAGCTTACCTGCCTTTTTTACTATTGCCTATTGCCTGACTACACAAGTATGTTCATTAATCAAACCGGATTCCTATAGTTCATTTAAAGCAGATGATTGGTGCGGCTGGAGTCAAAAATGGTTGGTTCTTGACAAATAACCTCGTGTACAGTTTGCAATAATTCTTGAGTTGTATAGGGCTTAGAAATAAATTTGTTGACAGTCGTATCTTTGGTAATTTTATTGTTGGCTACCACACCGCTCACCGCCACAATTTTGACCAACGGATTCATTTTTTGCAATGTGCGGATAGCAATTATACCATCCATAAGCGGCATCATCATATCTAGCAAAACCACACTGATTTTATCTCGGTAGTGAGCATATAGTGCGATCGCTTCAATACCATCATTGGCAGTCACGACTTTGTAGTTATAACTTTCTAATGAAGTTTGAGTAGTTTCGAGAATTTTAGGTTCATCATCCACTAATAAAATTAATTCTTCGTTTCCAGATGGCAAATCGATATTTTCGGTTAGCGACTTTGCCATCATTTCCACAGCTGGCAAGAACAATTTAAATTCACTTCCTTTGCCAACTTCGCTATGCACGTTAATAAAACCACCGTGGCTTTTGATGATGCCTCTGACGGTTGAAAGCCCCAACCCTGTACCTTTACCAATCTCTTTAGTCGTAAAAAACGGCTCAAATATTCTATTTGAGATTTCTGGCGGCATTCCAATTCCTGTATCTGCAACAGTAATTACAATATAGGGGCCGACATTCGCCTCCAGATTCATTCGCGTATATTGTTCATCAATCAACAAATTTTTGGCACAAACGCTGAGAGTCCCACCGTTAGTCATGGCATCATGAGCATTGACTACGAGATTCATGAGTACTTGATGCAAGTGTGTGGCATCACCCATGACAGGCCAAAGGTCTGACTGAATATTTAAAGAAAATTCTATGGATTTGGGAAATGTGCCATGAACAATCTGCTCAATTTCCGAGAATAGATTGCTAAATAGCACAACTGTTCGCTTACCATCAACTCCACGGGCAAACTGTAGCACTTGCTTAACTAAAGCAGATCCACGTTTAGTGTTAGTTTCGATTGTCCTAAACATTTGCTGACTCCAGTCATCAGCATCAGGGCGTTTTAGCTGTAGTAGTTGTGCTGCCGATAAAATTGGTGTCAGTATATTGTTTAAATCATGGGCAATACCGCCAGCCAGCGTACCTAAACTTTCTAAACGCTGAGTGCGAAGAAATTGACTTTCAAGTTGTTTTTTTTCTGTAATGTCAGTGTTAACTATCAGAATCGATTTAGGTTGTCCATCTTGATCACGCATTAAATTCCAGCGACTAGCAACAGTAATTTTTTTTTCTTGTTTAGTAACTTGCTGTAATTCACCTTGCCAGCAGCCATTTTGAGCAAGACTTTTCTGAATATTTTGTAGTTGTGGCAAGATATCTGGTTGATATAAAAGTTGATAAACATTATTAGTAATGGCTTCTTTTGCCTGCCATCCGTATAAATTTTCAGCCCCTTTATTCCAAAAGCTGATTTGATGATCGAAATTTGTCACAATAATCGCATCTGTAGTGATATCTAGCAAAGCAGCTTGTTCACGGATTTTTTGTTCTGCTTGCTTGCGTTCATAAATTTCTTGTTCTAAAAGTTGATTTTGTTCTTGCAGTGTTTTGGTTAAGTTTCGCAGCTTGAGATGAAGTTCAATCCGCGCTAAAACTTCTTCGTGTTGTAGCGGTTTAGTAATATAATCAACTGCGCCCAAACTCAAACCTTTGACTTTATCCACGGTTTCTGTAAGCGCGGTCATGAAAATAATCGGAATATCTTGCGTTAATGGATTTGCTTTCAACTGCTGGCAAGTTTCAAAACCATCAATTACTGGCATAAGTATGTCTAAAAGAATGATGTCAGGTGGGGCATATTCAGCCCTAGTGATTGCACTTTCGCCATCTTCCGCAACCAAAACAGTAAATCCGGCATCAGCTAAAAACTCAAACAACATTTCTAAATTTGTCGGAGTGTCATCAACAATTAAAATGACACCTTTTTCATTAAAATCAATGTTCATAAAACCTCATGAAAATTAGGCAGAGGTCATAAATGATAATAATTTACACACTTAACTACTAATTCACGTCATGTAGACTGTGAATATTTTTTAATAAAATCTACGATTTGTTTGCCTTTAAACTCTTTGGCCATCTGACGTAAATAAGTGGCAAACGGCAAAAATTTTTCATCTAACTCCTCTAATTGTGCCATTCTCTGTGTAATTGCTCTTAAATTACCCCTCATTGCCAAATCGAGCAAAATTGAAATTTCTTCTGCTGCTGGAGGTATCAAATCTTGAGCTTGAGTTTTTGATTGTAATTTAACATTTTCTAAGTCTTTTGGCTCATTTTCTATCTCTTCATAAATCCATTGCAAGCCCAAGTAGACTCTTAATTTTTCTAGAAGTTCCATAAATCGGTATGGTTTGGGAAGAAAATCATCACAGCCTACTCCTCGACTCTGCTTTTTATCAAAATCAAAAACGCTGGCTGATATGGCAATTATTACTACTTCCTGAAATTCTGGTAACATTCTCAGGCGGCGCGTGGCTTCAAAGCCATCCATATTCGTCATTACCAAATCCATAAAAATTACATCTGGCTTAAACTCTGATGCTTTATTAAGACAGTCTAAGCCATCTATTGCTTCGATAACTTCAAAACCTAAAGGTTCTAGTAAATTTACTAAAACAGAACGATTTTCCCATTTATCATCTACAACTAAAACTTTCTTGCGCTCACCAACAAACCCAATAATGTTACGCTCATCAAATTTATTGATTGTCGATAAAACTTCAGTTACATCTAAATCTAACCAAAAAATACTGCCTTTACCTAAAGTACTTTTTACCTTAATTTCACTACCCATCATCTCAACCAATTGACGGCTAATTGCTAGTCCTAATCCTGTACCTTCAGTCTTGCGGCTATCTTCTCCTACCTGCTTAAAAGGCAAAAATATTTCTTCTAATTGGTCTTGGGCAATTCCAATTCCAGTATCTTCTACTTGAAAACGTAATTTGCCCTCATGATACCCTACATAAAAATTGATAGTACCTTTTTCTGTAAATTTGACAGCATTGCTGAGTAGATTAATTAAAATCTGACGTAAACGTTTTTCATCAGCTTTTATAATTTTAGGCAGAGGTGAAAGTGGCTGATAATTTAAAATAATTCCTTTTTGTTCAGCACGAATACGACAGATTTGCACAATATTTTCGAGAAAACCCAGAAAATAAAATTCTGTAGGATAAAGTTCCATTTTCCGAGCTTCAATTTTAGAAATGTCTAAAATATCGTTGATTAGCGTTAGTAAATGTTCTCCACATTGATGAATGATGTTGATACCATTTTTTTGCGGAGTTGTGAGATTTTGATGTTTCTTCAAAATTTGAGCATAGCCTAAAATCCCATTTAGAGGGGTGCGGAGTTCATGGCTCATACTGGCAAGAAACTCGCTTTTAGCACGGTTGGCGGCGGCGGCGGCTTCTTCTGCTTTTTGGCGCTCTGTAATTTCCTGTTGGAGTTGCAAATTCTTTGCTTGTAATTCCAGAGTTCTTTCTTCTACTCTGACTTCCAGCGTCTGATTATATGCTTCTAAATCATTGTAAAGACGCGCATTTTCAATTGAAATTGCTGCTTGCGATGATAAAAGTTGTAAAACTTCTAAACGCTCTGGTGTAAATGCTTTAGTAGTAAGATTATTTTCTAAATAAAGGATACCGATGAGTTTACTTTGATGAATAATTGGAGTACATAAAATAGATTTTGGTTGGTGATTAATTATATAGTTGTCTGTAGAAAACATACTACGATTTTTAGCATCGTTTAATACAATACTTTCACAAGTATGAGCTACATAGTTAATTAATGATAATGGTAGCTGCTGGTTAGATGCAATCGGCGGGGCTGGCTCCAAATCTATTTTATCTGTGGTTATACTTCCTGTGGCTTTGATAACTAAATTACCTGAATTATTTAAAATCAAAAATCCTGTTTCGGCTCCAGCATTTTCTAGCACAATTTGCATCAATTTGGACAACAACTTATCCAAGACAATTTCTCCAGAGAGAACTTGCGCCGCTTTCATAACTGTGTCTATATCCAGAGATTCAGAAGTACCAGTAGTTGTAACGCTGATGGTTTGATTTTTCTGAACATGATGAGTTTCGGTTCGAGATATGAGCGAGAAAATATGAGGATATCTTGCTTCTAAATCTCTGACTTTGGCAGTTGCTCCCCACTGAATATAGGCATAGTAAGATTGGGTTAAATAATCTTTGGCAACGTTTTCTCTACCCCGCGAGAAATAAAATTCTGCTGCTAGTTCTGCGCCCAGTGCTTCTTCTTGAATATATCCCTGTTCTTTGGCTCCTGCTATAGCGCGATCGTAATATTCCATTGCTAGTAATGGTTGCCCTATTATCCTAGCTTTTTCCGCTTCTACTAAATTATATTTATGCTCAAAATTACAAGCTGCATGAAAGGCTTTTAACCCCAAACTTTTCTGATTAGTTTCTACTTGTTGTATACACTTTTCTTTTTCACTATCATCAAGCTGGTGGTAATAAGCAAACAGTATTAAAGAATGATAAAACTTTAATTCATAATCCATCAGCATTCCAACTACACCTTGAATATTTGCTTGGGCTAAGTTTGCTTGTTTAAAAGCTAACTGATAATCTTTAAATAAATAAGCCAGGATTGATTTAAATAAATGAAAGCAACATATTACTACTTGCCAATTAGCTGCCATAACAACTGGCCAGTTAGTATCTTCAGAGAAACTTTCACCTGTTAAGTTGAGTCTATCAGTAGCCCGCCCAAGCAAATTAAGCGTCACTTGTCTAGCTAATCTAATGTAATTAATGCCTAAATCTTGTTTAAATTGATCAACTAGGTCAACATAAGGTGCAACTTTTTTATCTACTGTTTCTAGATTTTCTCCACTAAAAAATAAGTAGATCCCATACTCAGAACTACCGTATCCTAAAAACTCAATATTGCCAGTTTCTAAAGACAATTCGCTAGCTAATCTTAAACTAGCTATAGCTTCGCGCAAATGTTCTTTACAGAATTGCAGATGACTACCATATACTTTAATGGCACAAGTTTTGATGACTTTATCATTAAATTTATCTGCTACTCGCAAGGCTAATTGACCAAATTCATAAGCTGATTCATTATCTTCAAACACGCCAGAAACTAACAGACCATACATACAGTAGCCAAATGCTGAGGCTGCACAATTGCCATACTTTACTGATAAGCTAACCATTGTTGACATCATCGGCATTACCAGTTGTGGTCTGACAATATACACTGGCCCTGGCATAGTATTTAATACTTCTATTGCCGCTTGTTTATCAGGGTCGCTAATCAATGGTAAATTTGCGAGTTGAGCAATTTGATTTTGTCCAAATTTTAATTCCCGATGTAATTGCTCACAATATATATTGATGCTTTCGCTATCTGTTGGTATCGGAACTCCTAATAATTCCAGGGTTTGCAATGCTATATCAATTGCTGTTGGTAAATCTGCTGTAACAATATAAAAATTAATTGCTCTTTTATAAACTCTAACTTTATCTAAAGTTGTTTTAGCTTTGGCTAAGGTAATATTAATTAAGTTTGTAGCTTGCTGATAATTAGCATTAAGATATTCGGCTTCAATGGTAGCATCATAAATATCTAATGTTAAGTTATATTCAACATCCCAACTATCTGCCGCTAGAAGTTCAATTGCTATATTTAAATATCTCTGAGCAGTTTCATAGGCATTTGATAGTCTAGCTTTATTCCCTGCAATCAAGTTGAGCCTTGCTAACTCGTATTTTTGAGATTGCTGTGTAATCATTTCCGCACCAATATCTAGTTGGTTAACAATCTCAAAGATATTTTCTTCAAGTTGGGCTGCTGAGGTATTGTTGAGTAATAAATTGCCAATTTTAAAGTGAGTCTGCTTTTTTTGTATATCTGGAATAAGTTTGTAAGCAGCTTGCTGAACCCGGTCATGCAAAAATTTATAAGTAATTTTGGAGTTAGAAATTGCTAAATCATAATTAAATACCAAAGGTATTTTATAAGCATTACTCAAAGGTATTACTAAACCTACTTGTAGAGACTCCCACAAATCTGCTGCTGTTTCTGCCAAGGTTTTTTCATTAACAGTACTTAAGACTTCTAGAGTAAATTTGTCGCCAATACAAGCAGCCAATTTTAATATATTTTGCGTTTGTGGTAATAGTTTTTGAATTTGATTGACCATCAAATCCACCACATTATCACTAATATCAATTTGTTTAATTAATTCAATATCCCACTGCCAGTCACGGGTATTAAAATTGAAAAATAGTAAGTTTTCTTGATAAAGCGATTTCAGAATTTGAGTTAAGAAAAAGGGATTTCCTTGCGTTTTATAAAATAACAAATCAGCTAGTGGCTGTAATTGTGCAGGTTGAACACGTAAAGTATCACTGATTAACTCTACAACGTGGGAAATCTGCAAAGGTTTGAGAACAAGATTATTGACAATTGCACGAGATATTGTAATTTCTTTTAAAGTCAGCATTAAAGGATGAGTTGCATCGACTTCATTATCTCGATAGGCTCCTATCAATAATAAATATTGAATATCTGGCTCACACACAAGCAACTGAATCAACTTTAATGAAGCTAAATCTGCCCATTGTAAGTCATCCAAAAAAACTACTAACGGATGTTCTCTTTGGGCAAATACATGAATAAATTTTTGAAATAGGCGATTAAATCGGTTTTGTGATTCAGTAGGGCCTAATTGAGGAACATCTGGTTGTTTCCCAATAATCTGTTCGACTTCGGGAATTACATCAATAATAACTTGAGCATTAGAACCTAGAGCGTCTAAAATTTTTGCTTGCCAAACGGCTATTTGTTCACTAGTTTCTGTTAATAACTGTCGAATCAATTCTTGAAAGGCTTGAATTAATGAAGCATAAGGAATATTTCGTTTAAATTGATCAAATTTACCTGAAATAAAATAACTTCGTTGGCGAACTATAGATTTATGAAGCTCATTTACTAAGGATGATTTACCTATACCAGAATATCCACTAACTAACATCATCTCGGTTTTACCAAGACTAACTCTCTCAAATGTCTCTATTAAAGTAAAAACTTCTTGTTGGCGGCCATAAAGTTTTTGGGGAATGATAAATTGACTATATAAATCAAGCTGACCGACGCTAAAGTTTTCGATTTTTCCAGTTGCTTGTATTTGCTGTAAGCATTCTTCTAAGTCTGCTTTAAGTCCTAAAGCATTTTGATATCTATCTTCAGCAGTTTTGGCTAATAATTTCATGATAATCTCAGAAACTACTGAAGGAATGTTGGCATTAATTTCTTTAGGTGATGCTGGTGTTTTAGCAATATGGCAATGAACTAATTCTAAGAAATCAGTGGATTGAAAGGGTAGTTGCCCTGTTAAGATTTCATAAAAAGTAATACCTAAAGAGTACAAATCAGTCCGGTAATCAATTGAGCGGTTCATCCTCCCTGTTTGTTCTGGAGACATATAGGCGAGGGTACCTTCTAATAAATTGGGATTACTAGGAGTTGGGTTTTCTTGAGCTAGACATGATGAAATACTAAAATCAATAATTTTTACTTTAAATATTGTAGGATTAATTAAAATATTTTGAGGTTTAATATCTTTGTGAATAATATTAGCTTGATGTAACTGAGCAAGGATAGAAGCTAATTGAATAGCAATATGTAGAAAAATGTTAGTTGTTAAATTTTTACTACTAAGAAAATTCTTAAGAGTTTCTCCTTTAAAGTCTGACGAAATTAACGCTAGACCATTTTGGTAATTATCCAAAGACAGGGGTTTCACAATCCCTTCTATGTCTAAATTTTGTAGTATTGTATATTCATGTCGTAATTTAAATACTTGTTCTATAGTTGGGTACTCAGATTTCAGAGCTTTAATAATTACTGAGGTTTTATCTGAGTCTCTTAAGGCACGATACACACAGGTAGTAGCACCGTCATAGAGGACTTCGATGAGTTTGTAACCTGCAATATTAATATTCATATAGGAATCCGTTGAATAACTGAATATACTTGTGTAGTCAGGCAAGAGGCAATAGCAAAGAAGGCAGGTAATAATGTACTGATTTTTTCACAAATCAAATATTAGCCCTATATTTAATTTATATTTATGAAAGTTACTTAGATACTAAGCTGATAGCTTCCTAATTAATGCTAAAAGCTACTCTTGGCAAAGTTCAGGAGTATCATTAATTGTTTACATTTATTTTTTCTAGATACTGATTTATGTAAGTTAAAATTTAATAAAATAAGTTAACTTTACTTAAGTTGTAGTAATATACCAACCCTAAATAAGAGCAAAAAAATCGATAGCTTATTATCTTTATATTGCGCTGGTGCTGAACTTCGCTGACTACACAAGTATTTTCATTAGTTAAATCGGATTTTGATAGTTCTTATCTTCTTCAAAAAGGTGACTCTTCAAACAAAGTTAGAGCGAGAATCAAATCCATCATAAAAATTGCTACCCAAGTAGTGACAACAGCAGTTGTAGCTGATTTTCCTACTTCTTTTGCTCCTCCGTGGGTGGTTAAGCCCCAACTACAACCATTAATAGACACAATGGCTCCAAAAATTAAACCTTTTAGTAAAATAATATATAAATCAGATGGTTTTAAAAAACCTTTTACTGATTCTAAAAATACTTCTGGCTCGACATTGTAAAGTTGAAACGCCACCAAAATGCCACCTGTAATGCCAGTAATTAAAGCGAAAATTATCATGATGGGCATCATAATACAACAAGCAATAACCCTGGGAAGTATGAGATAATCAACCGGGTCAGTTTTCAGCATATAAAGTGCATCAATTTGTTCTGTAACTCGCATAGCACCTATTTCTGCTGCAAAAGCAGAGCCGACTTGTCCAGCGATAATACTAGCAGTTAAAATCGGAGCTAACTCTCGGCAGAAAGCCAAAGCAAAAGCACCACCGACAGTATTTACAGCTCCAAATTTTACTAATTCTCTAGCTGTTTGAATAGTAAAAATCATCCCGGCAAATAGACTAACAAGCAATACCGGAAAAATAGAATCTGGGCCAGCCGTCTCCATATGTCCCAAAATTTTACGATAGTAAGTTTTTCCTTGCAGTAACCGTAGTAAGACTTGCCCAACGAGTAACACTGACAAAAAACAGCGTACAATCCATAAGTTATCTAATTTTCTTTTTGGCTGCAATTTTATACCTTTTAAAACTGAGTTTTATGATAACTATTATCTGGGTGTTAAATGTTTTTTAATATATAAAAAATCAGTAATCCTTTTTTATCAACTTTTATGAGAAATTTAGTAAAGAGGTCTAACCAGGAGGATATGCCTTTAGATAGTTCCAAAACTAGTGAGAAACAATCTGCGTAACACCTCGTCATTACACATGGCATAGAAATAAACTTAATTTTGTTATGGCACACCTTTATCGCATTAAAACTGGAACAGCTGCATTCATGGCAATGGCACTTACTACAGGTGCGATCGCTCCAATGATTGCTTTAGCTCCTGCTCAGGCACAATATAATGTTGGGCAATCACGCTCAACTACTATTCCTGCTAATGTAACCTTACCTGTAACTTACGAAAAAGAGAAAGTCGTAGTTACTCCTGGGGAAAGTATGTCCCTCAAACTGAAAATAGCTAACGATATTATTGATAGGAATAGAAACGTCTTAATTCCGGCTCAGACTGAAGTTATTGGTAGACTAGAACCTGTTGATTTGTACGGCAGAGATTACCCTAACAACAGAAATAATCAAAATACAAGAGGCGTTAGGTTTGTCGCGTCCGAATTAGTCTTTCCCTCTGGTCGCAGACTACCAATTAATGCTCGTTCTAAAACAATCACCGAAACTGAAAGAATTAGTAAAGGTGCTGACACTGGCAATATTTTAACAGATGCAGCTATTGGTGCTGGTGCTGCTAGTGTGATTTCACTCCTTACAGGTAACAAGAGAATAGAAGTTTTGGAACCGCTTGCGGGTGGTGCTGCGGGTGCTTTAGCCAGTGTGTTGCTGCGGAAAAAACAAGCTGATGTTTTTGTTCTGAGACCAGAAGAGGATTTAGATATCACGCTGACAAGTAATTTAGTCATAACTCGCAACAATACTTTTTAACTTAAATTTCAGTCGTGAATTTAAATACATCAGCGATCGCTGCTAATTATAGTAGGCGATCGCTTCATTTTTATAAATAAAAAAATTAATTTTACTGCAACTATTTTATCTTGATATCGTCTAAATATTCAGACAAAGACTCATAGATTTTAAGGCTGAAGATAATAAATCCTTGGAAATAGGTGATAGTTATTTAACTATTGCCTATTACTTATTTTTGTAATAAATACCTGTAGAAAAAAAGCAAAAATATAGAGTATATGAGAAACTTTTTACTCTCTTCTTTGTCTAAGTAATTAACAGAAAAATGAATAAATGTAGAGGCATAAAATTAATGTTTACTTTAAATCGTTGGCAATCTGGAACTGCTGCATTCATGGCTTTGAGCATCACTGCTGGCACTGTCGCACCTTTTATGGCAGCTACACCTTCTTTTGCTCAAACTACTTTTACTGATGTTTCTTCTAATTATTGGGCAGCACAGTTTATTCAAGAATTATCACAACGGGGGGTAATTGCTGGGTTTCCTGATGGCAGTTTCCGTCCAGAAGAAGCGGTGACACGCGCTCAATTTGCAGCGATGGTTAATAAAGCTTTCCAAAAACCAGCGCAACGTCAGTCTATCGGTTTTGTAGATGTACCTAGCAATTACTGGGCATCTGGAGCTATTCAGCAAGCTTATACTATTGGCTTCCTTTCTGGGTATCCCGGAAATCGTTTTGAGCCTAACCAAGCTATTCCCCGTCAGCAGGTTTTGGTTTCCCTTGCTAACGGTCTGGAATATACTGCTAATAGCAATGTTGAAAGCACTCTGCAATACTTCAACGATGCTTCTAGTATTGCTAGCTATGCCCGTAGTCCGATCGCGGCGGCGACAGAAAAGCAAATTGTGGTGAACTATCCTAATGTTAAGTTCCTCAATCCCACAGCAACTGCAACAAGGGCGCAGGTAGCTGCTTTTATCTACCAAGCATTAGTGAGTTCTAATCAAGCTTCAGCGATTAACTCACCTTATATCGTTGCTGCTCAACCTACAACACAAACACCTGTATCGGTAACGATTCCCCAAGGGGCTGTTATTCCTGTGAAGTATGACCAGGCTAAAAAAATTCTCGTGACCAAGGATGAAACTGCACCTCTAACGCTGACTGTTGACCAAAACGTAGTTACCCAAGATGGTACTGTAGTGATTCCGGCTGGTAGTCAAGTTGTGGGACAACTCAAACCTGCAAAAGGTGGTTCACAATTCGTTGCTCAAAAATTGGTTTTAACTTCTGGTCAAGAGTACGATATTGCAGCGACTTCTAATGTAATTACCAAAACTCAAACAGTCAATAAAGGTACTAGTACGGGTTCAATTATCACAAATACGGCATTGGGTGCTGGCGCGGCGGCGGCAGTATCTGCGGTGACAGGCGATCGCGCGATCGCCACTGAAGAAGTGCTGGGCGGTGCTGCCATCGGTGGCTTAATTGGTTTATTCTTCGGACGCAATAGTGTTGATTTAATCGCTATTGACCCAAACACCGATTTGCAAATGACTGTCAATCAAAACTTGTTAGTCTCTCTCAGATAGTTGTTAGTCCAGGGTCAAGAGTCAAGACAATTTGCTTTTGACTCTTGACTATTGACTAATTGGCAACCAAATAATAAACGTCGTTCCTGGTGCATTAGGGGATGCGATCGCGTTGGTAATTGCTGGGCTGAGTACTTCAATTTCCCCGTGCATTTGCTCGATTAATTGTTTGGCGATCGCAATTCCTAATCCTGAACCGGGAATTTCTGTTTGGGCTTGTACACCCCTGTAATGTCTTTCTCCCAAATGTTTGATATCTTCTTGCGGAATTCCAGGGCCAGTATCGCTAATAGCAATGCCTAAAAAATTTGCTTTTTGCTGCCCTACTTGGAGCAAAATCTTGCCGCCTGTGGGTGTGTATTTCAAAGCATTATCAATGATATTACTCAATACTTCTTGTAAAGCTTTGATATTTACCCTAACTAAAGGTAAATTTTTGGGAATTTCCGTTTTTAATTTCAGATTTCGTTCTTGAGCGATCGCTTTCGCGGTAATTAATAATGGTGCTAATAAATCAGCTAAAGAGCAATCAGTCTCTTTCTCTCCCGTCCCTGGCAATAAGAGAATTGGCTTAGGTTCTTTTTGGACAGTTGCTTCTACAAAGTCTTCGCTTGCGCGTAAAGCTAGCGGTTCGACATCTAACTGTGACCAGTCAATAACTTGCTCAAATTGTTGCAGTAATTCTTGCAGGCGATCGCTTTCTCGAACGATATTCGCACCCACGTCTCGGTTAAGGTCGCCTGGGCGTAGTCTTTTCAATAGCAATTTACCAAACGTACGCAATGCCGTTAAAGGATTGCGAAATTGATGTAATAAGTTATCTAATAAATCTTGCTGCTGTTCTTGCAGGATTTGTTGTTGATGTAGCTGATGCTGTAACCAAGCACGACGCTGATCTAAAACGCAAGCGATCGCTAAAGTCTGAACTATCTTTTCAATTGTAGTTTGTTCTTGTTGGTTCCAATCCCTGTCTTCTCTGCAAGCCACCAATAATCCCATCATCACACCCTCATGAACTAAGGGTAAAACTATTTGGTGTCCACTGAGGAAATAATCTTCTGGGAAATCTTTGGCATCTGATGATGAAACAGTAGATTCCGTAGCTGCTGTGAGTAATTTTTTTTGTTGCTTGGGTAATAACAAAACATTGCTAATTTGCAATTGCTTACGTGTTTTTACCTCAGTATCCGCTTCTCCTGGCGGTAATCCTGCTGTCTCAGGATACACCACCACTGGAATCAACTTAGCTTCACCTGTTGGTGCTTCCACCAATTCTTGAGTTAAATAAACTACACTTAAAGAGGCTCCTAACCCTTGGGCTAATAGTGCTATTTGCTCTCGGCATAAAGCAACAAAATCTGAACTAGCAGACATTAACATTTTTCAGTTCTTGTTCAGGATCACAGGCTGGGAGGGAATTTCCCAGAATTCATTTGGGTTTCCCTCTCTATTTAATCAAGCTTAACTAAATCTTCTCAGTAATGCTTGTAAATGAAGAATTTATGTATTTTCTAGTTTTGATATTTATTTGTCTTCAAAAAAATTTCTTTTGTTGTATCTAAACTTTAAAAACTCTTGCTTTTTAAAACTAAAACTTTTATAATGACGACGGATTTTGTAGCTATCACTACAATCTAATAGCTTGAAAGAGGAGGAAACTAGGTTGGCAAGAAGACGGAAAAGGAAAAGTCGTCGTCGCCAAGAAGGACGGCGGATTCTGGAGCATGTACCTCAATACAGCATCGAAAGCGGCGAAGAAAAACCTGTGACAGCAGCAAGAAAATTTATTCAAGCTGAAGGGATCTTGCCACCCGCTTTGCTACTCGTTAAGCGCAATGAACACACCACAGACCGATATTTCTGGGCAGAAAAGGGTTTGTTTGGCGCACAATACGTTGAAGAAAACCACTTCTTGTTTCCTAGCCTGCGGACATTAGAGTCTCCGGCAGGTTCAGAACCTGTAGCTGTTGCTGTAGCTGCACGCTGAAACATAAGTAGTAATCTAACTAACGTGTTGAATTTGTTCTGAATATTCATTTAACTGGCAAAGTTGCTCAGTTTATGCAAAATTTTCGATTTTTTTTAAATTTGGGTTGAATTTGCCAGTCAATTTAGTCCAGGCAGTTGAAAAACAACTATTAGCAAGCCAATTTGGTTTGTGTAAGAAGTTGGATAATCATCTCATCACAAATAAGGGAGTTAGGAGAAGCGGCATAAAGCATCCAAAAGCGAGAGTTGAGTTGCGCTTTCCTTTGGCAGGCTATTTTACAACATAATTTTTTTCCCTCAGCTATTACGCGACGGGAAAGATTTACATCAAAATCGTCGTCTTTTTCCTACTCCCTATTGTCTATCTCAGTCAATTTTGAATTTTGGGTTTGAGATTTTGGCTTGACTCCCTAGATTTATCGAGGAGCTTCTACCATCAAAGAATTGTTATTTATCGAAACAGACAAGCCTTAGTTTATATCAAAATTACGTTGACATAACAGAGAAATTTTTTAGGCTTGCAACAGCCAAAAGCCAGTGTAAGTCATTCCGGAATCGTCCGGTTGGACTAGCAAAAAGTGTAGCCCTTGACTTGGCTGTTTACGTTGTTCATAAACTTTGGCGGCGGCGGCGACTTCAACATCTTCAAAGGTTGCTAAAACCCACCTATCTATTAAACCAGCTTCTAAAATTAAACCATCGGGCGCACCAGCAATGTAATTTAAGGCTACTGGGTGTGCTGCGGCTACCCATCTTGCCAAACGCATTGATTGCCTGCCACCATAAATAACTACGCCAGGAACAGGAGTTGTAGAGGCTAAACCCAGATTGAGGGGTTTAAGAAATTCTGGCATAGATAATATGGGAATGGGGCGATCGCTAAATTCGGTTTCTAAATCGCCAGCTGCTAAAGTTGCAAACCGCCACTGTTCACCCCACAAGTCTTCCGGTAACGGTACAGGTGCAGGTTGCTCTACAGTGAAAGAAGATTGCTTTTCTTGCAACCATTGTTTTAATGCCACAGTCCTGCGGGTAGGTTCCACCAAAATACCCAAACTGCGCCCAGCTTTTTCAATTAAACTCAAAGACTGCGGTCGAAACACTTGAATTACATTTGGTAATTCTTCACCGGCTGCTTTTTGGATTTGAGTTTCCACCCAGCTAGAATTTGCAGCAGACTGGGGACAAGTAGCTGCATACTCAAAGCTGCGATTTGCATCACAAATCAGCAACTCCCACAACACTTGTCCAGTGCCATCTTGTTGTGGGCTACGATAAAAGTCAGCTTGCCAAATTTTCATAATCTAAAATCGTAGATGCATATAGATGAAATTATCTGCGTTTATATGCGTTCTGATAAAAAAAAGGGGTAGGTTAACCTACCCCTCTATTGAACCAGGAAAATTACAATTCTTTAAACACTTTAAAGCAGAATCTTAGCCAAAATTGGTTCAACACGGGCAGCAATTTCTGGGACATACACCTGTGAAACGTAATCAGCAATCATTCTGTCAGTATTGAACAATGGTGCATTGGTCTTAATTGATGCTTTCATCATCTGTAACCAACGGTGAGGAATACCTTGCTCATCTTGGTCATAGTACAGAGGCACAATTTCTGACTCTAACAAATGATACAGTGATTGAGAATCTATGCCGTCTTGCAATTCTTGATCGCTTGTGTGAGCATCTTCACCAATTGCCCAACCATTAGTGCCTTTGCCATCTGCATCAGCTTGGTAGCCTTCACACCACCAACCATCTAAAACGCTGCAATTAATTCCGCCATTAAAGCATACTTTCTGCCCACTTGTACCAGATGCTTCTAAGGGACGACGAGGATTATTTAACCAAACATCCACGCCTTGCACGAGTTTTTGTCCGGTGTAGATGTCGTAATCTTCAATAAAAGCCACGCGGTTAACAATGCCGGAATTGTGACACCACTCCATCAAACGCTGGATAATGCGTTTACCTTCTTCATCGGCTGGGTGTGCTTTACCCGCAAACACAATTTGGACTGGTCGCTGAGGATTGCCAAAAATCTTCAATGCTCGTTCCGCATCCCGTAAAATCAGATCACCGCGTTTGTAAGGGCTGAAGCGTCGGGCAAATCCAATTGTGAGTACATTCGGGTCAAGCAAGCTATCAACAGCGTGAATGTGTTGATGATCTTCACCCCGATGTTCTCGTGATTTTTTAATTTTATAGCGAGTGTAGGCAATCAATCTTTCTTTGAGGATTTGATGTCTTGCCCATAATTCTTCGTTGGGAATGTCGTCAACTTTAGCCCACATCTGCGGGTCAACTGCATGAGTTTTCCAGTCTTCGCCTAAATACTGGTTATACAAATCAGCCATTAAAGGTGCAGTCCAAGTTGGTGCATGAACACCATTAGTAATGTAACCAATGGGTACGCTGTCTTCTGTGCGATGGGGATAAAGAACAGTCCACATCTTACGGGAGACTTTGCCGTGCAATTCGCTGACACCGTTGCAAGCACGACACATCCGCAATGCTAACACTGTCATGCCAAAGGGTTCCCAAGGGTCGCCGAGTCGCCGCGCCCCTAAGGCTAAAAATTGTTCGCGGGACAACCGCAATTGTGGCCAGTAGTGGGCAAAGAAAGAGTCAATTAAATCAGGTGAGAAGACATCGTGACCTGCGGGAACGGGGGTGTGGGTGGTGAATACACAACTGTTCCGCACGCTGGCTTCAATATCGTAGAAGGATTTACCTGTCCGTTCGATTTCTTGACGGGCAATTTCTAGGGTACAGAACGCAGCATGACCTTCGTTGAGGTGATGAACAGCAGGTTTAATTCCCAAGGCTGTTAAGGCGCGGACACCACCAATTCCTAAAACGACTTCTTGGGCAATGCGGGTTTCTAAGTTACCACCATACAAGTGTCCTGTCAGCCAACGGTCGATAGGATCATTGTCTTCGCGATCGCTATCTAGTAAATATAATGTTACTCGCCCAACTTGCACTTTCCAAATTTGGACTTTTACTTGCCGTTGGCGAATTTCTAATTGGATAGTAAGTGGTTGCCCTTGTTCGTTCTGAATTAACTCTAAGGGCATTCTGTGAAAAGGATTATCTAAGTAATAATCTTCTTGCCAACCTTGACGATTTAAACGTTGGCGAAAGTAACCTTGGCGATACAATAAGCCCACGCCAACCATTGGTACACCCAAATCTGATGATGATTTGAGGTGATCTCCCGCTAAAATCCCCAAGCCGCCAGAGTAAACGGGTAAAGATTCATGGATGCCAAATTCGGCACAGAAATAAGCGATGGGGTGTTCAGCAGACACTTGCGGTGCAACTCGACTCACCCAAGTATCTTTTTGTGCCATGTATTGGTCAAACTCTTGTGCTAAGGCCGAAATCTGCTTTAGGTATAGTGGGTCTTCCGCCAATTGGGTGAGGCGTTCGTAACTGGCTGACTCTAATATTGCTACTGGGTTATGCCCACAACGTTCCCATTCTTGAGGATCGATAGTTTGAAATAAGGATATGCGATCGCTTGTCCAACTCCACCAGTAGTTATAAGCCAAATCTGCTAAACGCTTGAGCGGAAAAGGTAACTTTTCTCTTAAACGTAGCGATGCGCTCTTTGCACTGCTGTTAGCCATATAACTTTAAGCTCTCTCTTAATTTTTCTATTTCACTGACTCTCTGCTTCCCAGCAATTGCTCTTCAGGTTGATTGTGCCGGAGTCTTTATTTTTAAATCCTCCCCTGAAGTCGAAGCAGGTTATCGACATCAAATCTGACACAAATGAATTTTTTTTGCGCTTGCCTTCTAAGCATTATGTCTGGAACTATGCAAGTTTTTGCATCAATTTGCGTGACTTTTGTTTGCAATACTTCTTCTAATATTAATATTTATTTAGTTAAGGTAAATATTAGTTAATTTTGCCTAAAAAATGATTATCTAAATTTCTAGAATGTACATATTTCAGTTACTTAGGTAATTATTAACTACTACATTTGAGATTAATTTCAGCTTTTAGCTTTGACTGTCCAACCATAAGTTTATATAATTTTTAATCAATAATTAGATAAAAGTAGAGTAAAAAGCATTTTTCTCATAAAAAACTATTTATAGCCATCCTATTTAATTAATTTGTAAAAATTGAGATCCTCCTATCTGCGATTTCTCACATAAGTCGAGAATTTTGTGATGCACAAATGCTAAATATCTACCAACTATGAGCAGTTAACCAGAGCTACAACTGCCATATTTTTGTCGAATTTAATAGCCATGTAATAACTGCATCTACCATGATCACGCAGATAACTTTATAGCAACTGTATATATTTGCGGCTGAATCCGACATGATAGAGTGATAATATTTGCATTTTACATTAATGTTATTTGATAACTTGCTAAATTTCTAATTCTGGCATTTTTTTAGTTATCTATATTACATTAATCTGCTTAAGTATGCTTTAAAACCCCTTTTTAATGTAAGATACTAATTTTGTAGATGTGGTAGTGATTACACTTACCCTGAACGAATATCTACTTAACATTGTTTTTACAATTGATTCCTATGATGTGGTTTTGCGTAAAGATTTTATGAAATAACTTAATGTAATGTTGTGATTGGCAAGAAATTATGCAAACTATTAAATAACAAAATTATACAGTCATTAAAATTACTATTCATAGGACGAGTATAAATGTTTAGGCAAATGCTTAAGTATATAAAAACCAACTTACTCAATACCAGCTAAATTTAATATTGAAGCCTGTTTGTAGTTATTAGACTATTTTTTCGTGAAAAAAGTTTTTAGAGATAGATTATTTTGTGAAACCCTAAATAAAATTTAATCTCTATCTTTGGATGGTAGACTAACAATATAATTTTCAATTATTTGATTTAATAGGTTTGCAAAAAAAACAGCTTATAAGTTAATTAATTAGCGAAGAAACGAAAGCTATTTTATATACGCTTTAGATTCTTTTTTCATCAACCTAGTCTTTTAAACATCACAAAACAAAGAACATCTAGTTATCATAATTTAGCTATGGCGCAACTCTATACACCTGATGATATTCATCAGATTCAGCAAGATATACCCTATTTAGTTGAAACTTGGAATTGGTTGAGAAGCTCCTTAGCGAAACCCCATACTGATTTGGGGAGAATTGGGCCTGTTTGCCCATATATGCCTAAAGCATTAAATTTAAACAGTATTAGATTAAAAGTTATTCGCTCTAAAAATTTAGATACTCAAGAAATTGCCAATATAGTATTAAAGTATTTAAATGCTTTTCTAGAGTTAGAGCCAACAGAGCCAGAAGAAGCAATTTATAAAGCTATACTTCTCATTTTTCCTGAGGTAACTCACGAGAATGCACCAAGATTAATCGACAATGTACAAAAACAACTGAAGCCTTTATTTGTTGAGTCAGGGCTAATGTTAGGCGAATTTCACAAACATAATCAAACTCCAGGATTGCACAACCCTAACTTCCGTCCTCTGCGTAGCCCAACTCCAATACTGGCTATTCGGTTTATGGTTGAATCTGACCTGCCTTTTTTGATAAGTGCAGAGGATTTACATTGTCGAGTGAGATATTTAGAAGCTTATTTGAAACGCTTTAAAGATCAATTTAGAAATGAAGATAACTTCTCTAAAGCTAGTCAAGCCTTGGCTTTAGCCAAAGCCAGTGTGAACTAAAATCTGTCATATCTATAAGCATCCGTATAGATAGCTGACTTTAAGCTTTGTGTAACTAACTACTTATTCAAAATTAAGCAATATGTATTTAGACTGTCAGCAAATCGTTGATGTCAGTAACTTCACTAATTCCGATGCTGACAAAATTCTGTCGGAGGCTGATGTAACTCAAGTGGAGGAGACTGTATTGTGTCTTCATGAGATGTTTGAAGAGCAGGTAAAACGCTCTCCTGATGCCACTGCTGTAGTATTTGGAAATCAGCAATTAACTTATCAACAGTTAAATCGGCGGGCAAATCAGCTAGCACACTACTTGCAAAAATTAGGAGTAGGGCCAGAGGTATTAGTTGGCATTTGTCTGGAACGCTCTTTAGAAATGATAGTGGGACTGTTAGGCATTCTCAAAGCAGGTGGAGCTTATATACCCTTAGATCCAGAATATCCTCAAGAGCGTTTAGCCTATATCTTAGAAGACACTCAATCACCAGTAATTTTAACTACCAAGAATCTAGCTAAGAATCTAACTATTTCTCAGACTAAAGTTATTTGTCTGGACTCAGATTGGGGAGACATTGCCCAAAACAGTCAAGAAAATCCTGTTAGTGGAGTCACACCTGATAACTTGAGCTACGTTATCTACACATCAGGTTCTACAGGAAACCCCAAAGGTGTGATGATTCCCCATTGTGGTATTTACAACACATTACAATGGCGGCAAAAAACTTTTAAAATTACACCACAAGATAAAGTCTTACAAACTATTTCTTTTAGCTTTGACCCTTCTGTATGGCAGATATTTTGGCCTTTGTCATTTGGGGGTCAGTTAATTATGGCTCGTCCAGGTGGGCATAAGGATACTGCTTACCTTGTGCAGACCATTATTGAGCAGCAAATCACAGTCATTGGTTTAGTACCTTCCATCCTGCGCGTCCTTTTAGAGGAGGAGGGAATTGAAAATTGCCAAAGTTTAAGACACGTCACCAGTGGTGGTGAGGCTTTACCGATAGACCTCGTAGAGCTATTTTTGGCTCGTTTGAAATTAGATAATGTTTTAGTTAATTGCTATGGCCCAACAGAAGTTTCTATTGATACTACCTTTTGGGTTTGTCAAAGCGGAACTAATTATAACGTTGCTCCGATTGGTCGTCCGATCGCCAATACACAGGTGTATATTCTGGATGAAGATTTACAGCCTGTACCTGAAGGTGAACCAGGTGAACTTTACATTGGTGGTCGTGGTTTAGCGCGAGGCTATCTCAACAATCCAGAATTAACTAAACAGAAGTTTATTTCTCACCCGTTGAGTAGCGAACCTGGAGAGCGGCTTTACAAAGCTGGTGATTTCGTTCGTTATCTTCCAGATGGAAATATCGAGTTTCTGGGTCGGATTGATCATCAGGTGAAGATTCGTGGCTTTCGGATTGAATTAGGAGAAATTGAAGCCCGGCTGAGTCAACATCCTGCTGTGCAGCAGACTGTAGTGATTGCTAGAGAAGATAGTCCTGGGGAGAAGCGTCTTGTAGCATATGTTGTAGCCAACTCAGAACCAGCACCAAGCCAACATCAATTGCGTGGCTTTTTGCAAAGTCAGCTACCTGAACATATGGTGCCAGCTGTATTTGTATTTTTGGATAGTCTACCGTTAAACCCTAACGGCAAAATAGATCGCCGTGCATTACCAGCACCAGATTTAGCCAGTTTGGTCTGGGAAACTAGTTTTGTACCACCTAGCAGCAATACAGAAAAAACCTTAGCTGTTATCTGGTCAAAAGTGCTGGGGATAAAACAGGTCGGCATTCACAACAACTTTTTTGAATTGGGCGGTCATTCTCTGCTGGCGACTAGAGTAATTTCTCGTGTGCGCCAAGCTTTTGGTGTGGAAATTCCTCTACAATCTTTGTTTGCTAGTCCGACAATTGCTCAGTTTGCCCAAGTAATTGACCAGCACCAAATTACAGAAACTACTCTTACCCAATCTATTATTCAACCGGCAAAGCGGGAATCTCTTCCTCTATCCTTTGCCCAACAGCGCATCTGGTTTTTAGAACAACTTGAACCAGACAGTGCGGCATATATTATTACTGATACACAGCATTTGCAGGGACAACTGCATATAGATGTTCTACAAAAATCTCTGGATGCGATTGTTGTAGAACATGAAGCATTAAGAACTACTTTTATTACTTCTGATGATGGTATTCCTGTACAGGTAATTAGCTTACCTCGACCAGTTGAACTCAAGATTATTGATTTGCGATCGCTCTTACCGCCCCTACTATCCCAATCAAGCGATCCTTGGCAACAAGCACAACAAATCCTCAACCAAGAGGCAAAACGCCCCTTTAACCTGACATCAGACCTCATGCTGCGAGCTACCTTGGTACAAATCGCCGCCGAGGAATATATCTTGATGTTGGCAATGCACCACATTGCCTCTGATGGCTGGTCAATAGGTATTTTGTGGCAGCAGTTAGCAGCAACTTATGCAGCTTTTCTCGATGGTAAACCTAACCCATTACCACCATTACCAATCCAATATGCCGATTTTGCCGTATGGCAACATCAGTGGCTATCTGGTAAGCGACTAGAAACACAGCTAGATTACTGGAAAAATCAGCTAGCTGGGGCGGCGACAGTTTTAGAACTCCCCACTGATAAACCACGGCCTCTAGTGCAAACTTATCGGGGAGCCAGTCAATCTTTGATGTTACCGCCGACTTTGGGCGCGTCACTCACAAAAGTTTCGCGTCAACAAGGCGTAACATTATTCATGACCTTATTGGCTGCTTTCGGTACATTACTGCATCGCTACACTGGTCAAGAAGATATTTTAATTGGGACTCCTGTTGCTGGTCGAAATCAAGCTGAAATTGAACAGCTAATTGGATTTTTCATCAACACAGTTGTTTTACGGACTAACTTTGCGGGTGATCCAAGTTTTGCTTCCCTACTAGCCCAAGTAAAAGAAACTGCCTTAGGAGCCTATGCTCACCAAGACACACCCTTTGAAAAAATAGTAGAAGCACTGCAATTAGAGCGAGATACTAGCCGCAACCCTCTATTTCAGGTGTGGTTTAATATGCTCAATTTGGGTGATACACAACTGGAATTACCAGGGCTGGCTGTCGAACGCGTTACTGGGGTAGAAACAGCTTCTAAGTTTGACATCACGTTGTATGTCATTGAACAAACCCAAGGCATTCAACTGCAATTAGTTTATAACGCTGACTTATTTGCACCAGAGCGAATGATGGAGATGCTGCATCAATTCCATCATTTACTTAATCAGATAGTTGCAGTTCCAGAGCAAGTATGCAGTAGTTATTCTTTGGTAACACCACAATCTCAAAGGTTGTTGCCAAATCCAAGTGTAGTTTTGCCGCAACCAGACTACCAATTAGTCACAACGCTATTCACAGCTTGGGCAGACAGCAACCCAGAACAAACTGCACTATCTCAAGGCGATCGCAGTTTCACCTATAGAGAATTAAGCAACATAGCTCAAACCCTAGCACAAGGGTTAATGGCTTACGGAGTCGAGCCATCTGATGTTGTAGCTGTTTACGGCACACGCAGTTTCGGGCTAATTGCCAGTATGCTGGGCATACTCTTGAGTGGCGGCGTACTACTAACATTAGATCCGAAGTTGCCTAGCTATCGCCATGAACTCATGCTGCAAGCGGCGAAGGCAAAATATGTGCTGTGTCTGGATGGTCAGTGTCCACAAGATAATCAGTTATGGCAATCTCTGCAAATTATCTATGTGAATGCCCAGACAGGAAAAATTATCAATCTGCCTCAAGATAGTAAAACTAGAGAACTGCCCCGCATCAAACCAGACGATGCAGCTTATGTTTTCTTTACTTCTGGAACTACAGGCGTTCCTAAGGGTGTGCTGGGATGCCACAAAGGATTGGCACACTTCCTCCACTGGCAACGGCAGACCTTTAACATTGGCTTGCAAGACCGGGTTGCTCAATTAACTGGACTTTCTTTTGATGTCGTCCTCAGGGAAATTTTTCTGCCCTTGACAAGTGGTGCAACTTTATGCATTCCCCAAGCAGAAGATAGCCTGGAACCGACGCAAATTCTACGTTACTTAGAAAGAGAGCAAATTTCGGTTCTGCATACAGTGCCTTCCTTGGCGCAGTCTTGGTTAGTTAATGTCCCAGTAGAAGTATCTTTGCGGAAGTTACGTTGGTTGTTCTTGGCTGGAGAACCACTGAAAGAGACACTCGTACAATCCTGGCGGGCGGCATTCCCTCAATCTGGTGAAATTGTCAATCTTTACGGCCCAACAGAAACAACCCTCGCCAAGTGTTACCACAGAGTGCCTGCTGTCCCAACACCAGGGATACAGCCTGTAGGATTGACCTTACCGCAAACTCAAGCTTTGGTTTTGACAGCCACCAACCAACTATGTGGTATTGGTGAAGTTGGGGAAATTGTGCTGCGGACACCATTTCGCAGTTTGGGCTATATCAACGCCAGCGAGGAGAATCAGGCGCGGTTTGTCCCAAATCCGTTTAGGAATGATGAAAAGGATTTGCTTTACTATACAGGCGATCGCGGTCGTTATCGTCCAGATGGCTTACTAGAAATTCTCGGTCGTCGAGATCATCAAATTAAAATCCGTGGCATCCGCATTGAACCAGGGGAAATTGAAACAGCCTTAACTCAACACCCTGAAGTGTTCCAAGCTGTAGTGATTGCCCGTGAAGATATTCCTGGTGATCAACGTTTAGTGGCTTACATTGTGCCACAACCAGAGGCAGCACTTAGCATTAGCGCGCTGCGTCGCTTCCTGGATAGGAAGTTGCCGCAGTATATGATCCCGTCAGCTTTCGCCATACTAGATACCTTGCCCTTGACTGCTAACGGGAAAGTAGACCGTCGGGCGTTACCGACACCAGAATTATCTAGACAAGAATTAGAAGCCAGCTTTGTTGCGCCACGCAATCAAGTAGAACATCAACTCGCGCAGATTTGGCAAGAAGTTTTAGGTGTCCAGCCTATAGGAGTGAAAGATAATTTCTTTGAGCTAGGAGGACATTCGCTGCTAGCAGTCAGACTGTTTTGGCAAATTGAACAGACATTTGGTGTAAAGCTACCCTTAGCAATTCTGTTTCAATCAGGAACTATTGAAGCTTTAGCTCAAATTTTGGCACCAAAGACGGCAGCCAGCCAACAACAGCTATCACCACCCACTTGGTCATCTCTAGTAGCAATTCAACCAAATGGTTCTAAACCTCCGTTTTTCTGCATTCATGGACTAGGCGGCGAAGTATTGTGTTTCCGGGAATTGGCACTGCATCTAGGGTCAGACCAACCATTTTACGGACTACAACCACAAGGGCTAGATGGCAAACAGCCGCTAATCACTCGCTTAGAGGATATGGCAGCGCACTATATTAAAGAAATCAAAGCTATTCAACCCCAAGGGCCTTACTTTTTAGGAGGATACTCCTTTGGTGGATTTGTAGCCTTTGAGATGGCACAACAACTCCGTCAACAAGGTGAACAAGTCGCTACTTTAGTATTCATAGATTCTTGCCGACCAGAGTCTACGCAGCGTTTGCCATTTGTGCAGCGAATAGGAGAGCATTTCCGTAATCTGGTAGAAATGGGGCCTAGTTACCTGAGGCAAAGGGTGAAAGTTTGGCGTACTGTTGCTAGAGACAGTTTCAACAGAAGTAAATACTATCTCAAAAAAAGAAGCAATGATGTTTTAAATATTCAGCCTATTTATTTACTAGACTCTGCCCAAAAACTATCTGAGACTGACCAGCACGTAGAAATTATGGAAGTTAATATTCAAGCTGTGAGTGAATATAACTTCCGAGTTTATCCCGGTAAAGCAGTTCTGATGCGGACTGATGATCGGGAGCGACTAGATGCAATTGGTGTACAATATGATCCGCTATTCGGCTGGGGTGATTTAATAGCTGGCGGCTTAGATGTCGAACAGATTCCGGGTTATCACCTTGGTTTATTTCAAGAACCTTATGTAAAAGTGCTGGCTGCAAAATTGCAGGCACATTTAGACCAGGTTGCAGGTTTTATGGGTGGAGAGAGGTTAGAGGCTAGAGACTAGAGGCTAGTGAGTTGATGGGCTACAAGAACCCTGATTTCTTAGAGAAGTCGGGGTTCTGAATACTATCACTGAGTAAAATTTAGGCGATCGCTCACATTTTATGCCAAAGCGATCGCATGGTGGCGCATATGGTCGGCAATAAAACTCGAAATAAAATAATAGCTGTGGTCATATCCTGCTTGATAACGTAATTTTAGGGGTTGACCAACAGCCGCGCAAGCTTGCTCAAATACTTCTGGTAGCAACTGTTGAGGTAAAAATTTATCCGCAGTGCCTTGGTCAATGAGAATTGGACTGTGATATCCCACTTGCCTAACTAACTCACTAGCATCATAGGCACGCCAATTTTCTTGATTATTGCCTAAATAACGACTGAAGGCTTTCTGTCCCCAAGGACAACGCATAGGTGCAACAATCGGTGCAAAGGCTGATACTGATTTGAAGATTTGAGGGTTTCTCATCGCACAAATTAACGCCCCATGTCCCCCCATTGAATGACCAAAAATTCCTTGCTTGTCAGGTTGTATAGAAAAGTTGGCAGCAATAATAGTTGGTAATTCTTGGACAACATAACTATACATTTGATAGTGCGATCGCCACGGTGCTTCGGTAGCATCAACATAAAAACCTGCGCCTGTGCCAAAATCCCACTCATCATCTTCACCCGCAATACCTGTCTGACGTGGGCTAGTATCTGGTGACACCAGAATTAAACCATACTCGGCTGCATAACGTTGCGCCCCTGCTTTGACCATAAAATTTTCTTCTGTACAAGTTAACCCAGAAAGAAAATAAAGCACTGGTAGCGGTTTTTGCTGTGCTTGCGGTGGCTGATAGACAGCAAAGCGCATTTCACTGTTACAGGTGGCACAGAAGTGAGAGTAAAAGCCGAGTTGGCCGTCAAAGCATTTATATTCTGAAATCAGGTTGAGATTAGTCATCTGCCTTGATTTTTTTGATTACCACCTAAGCCTAGTAAAATTAGCGAGCAATTTAACTAGAACTGCCAATCCTAAGCTGTTACACACATAATTTGTACATTAAGACCGCAGGAGAGCAGGGGAGAGAGATTGAAGTTTTTCTATTAAATCAAAAATATGCAAGTTAAATGTGGAACAGCTTATCTATCTTTAGCTAGTTCAGTCAGTTTTTTATTACAGATAAAATATTTTCTACGCATAATTTTTTGATACTAGTAGTCTCTTGATTAATCTTTACAAATAAAAATACCAGTGTCTGTTTTGTAGTCGTTTTATTTACTTCAACGGTAGTTAGAATTTAGATCATGCATCTCTATATTTTCCAAAATAGTGATAAAACAAGTAAAACTTACATAAAAGAAGCTAAGAAATTCTCGATGGTATTGCCAAGAAATTAAACACATTTATAAATAGATGCAGTGTTGAACTTGTTAGCCAACAATTATAGGAATCTGGTTTGATTACTGAACATACTTGTGTAGGGAGGCAATAGACAACAGTCAATAGCAAAGAAGGTAGGTAACAATATACTGATTTTTGAAAAAATCAAATATGAGTCCTATAGTGAGACATTTTGATTTCAGTTAAACACAGTCGAGTTGTGTATATATAATGTGTCTTCCCCCCAATAATACATCGGCTCCTATAGAAGAAGCTGATGTCTTAATTACAGCAGCACTGGCTATTCGTCCAGCCAAGCAGCCAGATTTAGACGCTGAACACCAAGCTATATATAGCATCGCCCAACAACTAGTTGATGAGCCTTCATCTACACTCAAAATCTTGGTACGGATGACAATCAATCTATGCCAAGCCGATAGTGCTGGAGTTAGCTTGTTAGAAACCGCGCCCAATGGTGAATTACAATTTTGTTGGGTAGCGATCGCGGGTACATTAGAGTTTTTAGAACAAACTACTACCCCAGGTAATTTTAGTCCTTGTGGCACCACACTTACATCTCGGCAGCCACAACTTTATGCCTATCCAGAACGTTATTTCACCTATCTACACCATCCACAGTTTCCGCTTGTTGAGCAATTGCTAATTCCACTGTATGTAAACGAGCAACCATTGGGGACTTTTTGGATTGTGACACACCAGGAGGGACGACAGTTTGATGCGGAAGACTCTCGGTTGATGAGCCGTTTAGCCACCTTGACCGCCCCGACTCTACAAAAGGTCAATCATCTGCGTCAAAAAGCCCAAAAAACTCCACATCAAAACCAAGCGAACAGCGCAACACCGCATTACAGCCAAGCTCAGTTTGAGGCATTGGTAGCAAATTTACCGGGTGTAGTTTATCGTTACGCGCCCTGCACAGGTACTTCCCATCAGTTTAACTTTGTGAGTTCTGGCTCCCGTGAACTGTTGGAATTAGAACCGGAAACCATTATCCAGGATATAAATTCTTTTTTAGAATTGATTCATCCTGAAGATTTGCAGTCATTCAAAAGTTCCGTTGCTTATGCGGTCGAGAACTTCCTACCTTGGCGTTGGGAAGGGCGGTTTATGACACCATCAGGTAAACTCAAGTGGATTGGTGGCAGTTCTCGCGCCGTACCAACCACAGAAGGAGATGTGTGGGATGGGTTGTTAATTGATATTACGAATCAAAAACAAGCGGAAGCGGCCTTGCACCGAAGTGAGGAATTCAATCGACAGATCCTAGACAGTAGTGATGATTGTATCAAGGTGTTAGATTTATCAGGGCGACTCCTGTACATGAATTCGGGGGGACAGACATTGGTAGGCATCGATGACATCACGCCGTTTCTCAACCTTTCATGGATCGAATCTTTGGCAGAAGCAGACAGAGAAGCCGCAATAAATGCGATCGCTTGCGCTAAAGCCGGCAAAGTTGCTACTTTTCAAGCTTGTCGCCCAACTCACACAGGGGAACCAAAATGGTGGGATAACAAAATCACTCCCATGAGAGGAGCCGATGGGCAAGTTGAAAGGTTGTTATGTATCTCTCGTGATATCACAGATCGCCGGCTAGCTGAACTTGAGCGAGAGCAACTTCTTGCCAGTGAAAGAAACTATGCTAACCAATTGCAAGGATTGACAACAGCCGCACTGGCAATCAATTCTGCCCTTTCTGTAGAAGAAGTGCTACAAGTAATTACCCAGCAGGCAGCATCGATTATTGGCGCTCATCAATCTGTTGCCAGTATGACCATTGACCAAAACTGGGATCAGGCAATTCATTCTATGTACTTGTCTGATAAGTATGCTCAGTGGCAAGACTACGATGCAAAGCCAAATGGGTCGGGAGTTTACGCCTGTGTTTGTCAGCTCAATCAGCCGATGCGAATGACTCAAGCTCAACTGGAATCTCATCCTGCTTGGCGAAATTTTAGTAACGAGGCAGAAAATCACCCACCCCTGCGGGGTTGGCTAGCCGCACCGTTGATGGGGCGAGATGGAAATAACATCGGGTTGATTCAGCTGTCAGATAAATATGAAGGTGAGTTTACTGTCGCAGATGAAGGTATTTTAATGCAGTTGGCGCATATGGCATCGATCGCAGTTGAGAATGCCCACTTATACGAAGCACAACAACAAGCACGGTTAGCCGCAGAAGCATTACGCGAAGAAGCCCAAGCCGCTAATAGAGTCAAAGATGAGTTTTTAGCAGTGCTTTCTCATGAATTGCGATCGCCCCTCAATCCCATTTTAGGTTGGGCGACTCTACTTCAGACCCACACACTAGATGAAGCGCGGCTAGCCCAAGGATTGGCAGTTATTCAACGTAATGCCCAGTTGCAATCAGAACTGATTGAGGATCTATTAGATGTCTCCCGAATTCTGCGGGGCAAAATCAGGCTTAATGTTGAGAACGTTGATCTGAGTGCTATCGTTAGAGCCGCAATGGAAACAGTGCGGTTAGCAGCCCAAGCTAAATCAATCCAAGTCCAAGCATTTCTAAAACCCAACGTTGGGCAAGTTTCTGGCGATGCAACTCGTTTGCAACAAGTAATTTGGAATCTGCTGTCCAACGCCATCAAGTTCACTCCGGAAAGGGGACAAGTGAACATTAAGTTAGAGCAGGTTGGTTCTCATGCCAAAATTACCATTACTGATACAGGCAAGGGTATTCGCCCTGATTTTCTTCCCTTCGTGTTTGACTACTTCCGCCAAGAAGATAGTGCTACTACAAGAAAGTTTGGGGGACTAGGGTTAGGATTGGCGATCGCGCGTTACCTAGTCGAACTGCATGGTGGCAGAATTGAAGTTGAAAGTCCGGGGATTGGACAAGGCGCAACTTTTACAATTAAGCTACCCCTGATATCTACTCAGCCAGCCACAAATCAGGACAGCACAGTGCTGGACTCATCTTTAGATTTAAGGAATATCAAAGTTTTAGTAGTAGATGATGAAACCGACACAAGAGAATTCACTGCTTTGCTTCTAGAACAGTATGGAGCAACAGTTATAGCCGTGTCTTCAGCAGCCGAGGCACTTGTAGCCCTTACCCAATCCCGACCCGATGTGCTGCTGAGTGATATTGCCATGCCCGATGTTGATGGCTATATGCTGATCCAGCAAGTTAGAACCTTATTACCTCAAGGTCAACAAATACCTGCGATCGCCTTGACTGCCTATGCTGGTGAAATGAATCAGCAACAGGCACTCAAAGCGGGTTTCCAGAAGCACATCTCTAAGCCAATAGAAGCCAAGAAATTAGTGCAAGCAATCTCTAGCGTACTTCGTCCTGACTTCAAAATATCCTGAGTTTTGCAGCCTTCTGCTACTCTTCCACAAAACGCCATACAGCATTTTTCATCTGGATGAGGTATATTTTTCTAGTCTCTAGCCTCTCCCCTTGAAAGGTGTACTGCACAAAACTGAGAAACGCTGTATCTATTTTGGATGATCAGAGCGTTCAATTTTCGCCGTTTCAGGACTAACTAATTGGACAAACCAAACTAAATTTTTGATTCCAATGATTGTGGCTATTACTGATACAATTACAGCTAAACATAGCGTGTTAAAGTTTCTCTCAAGCATGACAATGCTATAACAATCTATCTGATTTATAAACTGCTTATTTAGGCAGACAATAGGGTTGAGGCAATAGGCAATAGATTTTTGTTCAGATCTCCTACATGGGTTGTTATATATAGCAGAAAGCAGGAGGTAAAAGTATTGCTTTTCCTAGTATTCACGCTTTTAAAATGTCCCAACCTATGTGACTACAGCCATAACATTCTAACCGCCACTGATTTTGGCTTTGTAACCTAGTTTGATCAAAATCTCCAATATTTTTTGTTTGTGATCACCTTGAATTTCAATTTCATTATCTTTGACAGTGCCACCTGTACCGCATTGGGTTTTTAATTGTTTGACCAAAGCTGCTAAAGTTTCTGGTTTAGCTTGAAACCCAGTAATCACAGTGACTGTTTTACCCTTGCGCCCAGAGCGGGTTGCTTGAACTCTCACGTTTTGTTGCTGCGGTGGTAGTTCCTGAATTGGTCTTTCGGTGGCGGCAGAGTTGTCGTCACCAAATTCACGATAAATCATGCGTTTGTCAGAAGATTGGGAATTTGAAGAAGACATAGAAACTTAATTGAGAAAAACCATACAGTAGTGACTTCTACTTTAATTCACTGCGGGTTAAAAGGTGAATTTTTAAAGAAACAATAACTACTACGTAAATTTATTGTTAGCTATTCTTTATATTGTCTTTATTTTAACTTATCAAAACTTTATTTAGGATCATTAACTTTTATATTAAATCTAAAGTTAAGTGTTACCAGCAAAAAATACTTAACTATTTTTATACTTTTTTTGAATACAGGGACTTTTTGTGCGTTATTCTCAGATTGCATCAATTTTTGGCGGTATAACACTAGCTGCTATGACAATTGCACCTGTAAAAGCAGCTACGATTTATCAGGTAAAGTCTGGAGTAACAAGTGTCTATCATGACTTGCCAGAACTAAGTACTATTGGGATCAATTTATCTAATCCTCAACAAACAATTCCACCAGTTACAGATAATTTTTTGCTTGGCTTTAAAATTGCGCCAACTTCAAATTTTAAGTTTAGTGATGCTAATGGTTTTACACCAATTGCGGGTACAATCGAACACTTTGGTACTGTACTGTTCAATAGCACCACTACAATTGGGAACTTTTCACTCGGATATGATCCGACACGCGCTGTCAACGGTGTAAGCGGATTCTATCTTAAAGATACAGTTTCTACCAATACAGTTCTGTTTGATTTGAGCATTCCTGCTAATTCTGTGGCATTCAACGGTGAAAATCTCAGCATCACAAATGTCAACTTGCTGATTTCACCAGAATTAGCAGGCATATTAGATAATCCCAGCTTGGTAGGTAGGTTGGGTGGAACTGCACGGCTTGATGCGGACGTTGCTGCTGTACCTGAACCTGGAAGCTTGCTGGCAATTGTACTAGCAGGTGCGGCTTTGATGGCAAACAAGAGGTTATCTTGCTATAGGTAAAAAATCATCAAGACGAAATCAAAATATCAAAGTCTTCATTAATAGAGAATGAGGACTTTACTTAATAGGATTCGCTATCAGTATAAACAAGTAATTAATAAAGATGGGAATATGGGTTTTATAATAAAGTAGTATATTTTGTCATCAAAATTATTCCGTGACTACTACTCCCCTTTCCCCAAATTCTTCCACAACTACTCAGGTTCCCGATACACAAGGACGCTTTGGACGCTTTGGCGGTAAGTACGTCCCGGAAACGCTGATGCCTGCTTTAGCTGAACTCGAAACAGCGTATCAGCAATATCGTAATGATGAGGAATTTAAAGCAGAACTACAACAACTGCTGCGAGATTATGTAGGACGTGCAACACCGTTGTATTTTGCTGAACGCCTAACTACTCATTATGCGCGTCCTGATGGTAGTGGGCCACAAATTTATTTAAAGCGAGAAGACTTAAATCATACAGGCGCACACAAAATTAATAATGCCCTTGGTCAGGTGTTGTTGGCGAAGCGCATGGGTAAGCAACGCATCATTGCAGAAACTGGCGCGGGACAGCATGGAGTAGCGACGGCAACAGTTTGCGCGCGGTTTGGGCTGGAATGTGTGATCTACATGGGCGTTCACGATATGGAACGTCAAGCTTTGAACGTGTTTAGAATGCGGCTGATGGGTGCAGAAGTGCGTCCGGTGGCGGCGGGTACAGGTACTCTCAAGGATGCTACTTCCGAAGCGATTCGGGATTGGGTGACGAATGTCGAAACAACTCACTATATCCTCGGTTCTGTAGCCGGGCCACATCCTTACCCGATGATGGTACGTGATTTTCATGCAGTGATTGGTCAAGAAACTCGCACCCAAGCTTTAGAAAAATGGGGAGGTTTGCCCGATATTCTCATGGCTTGTGTGGGTGGCGGTTCCAATGCAATGGGTTTATTTTATGAGTTTGTGAATGATTCATCTGTAAGGTTAATCGGGGTAGAAGCAGCAGGGGAAGGTGTGAATACAGACAAACACGCTGCTACCTTGACAAAAGGGCGAGTTGGTGTTCTGCACGGAGCAATGAGCTATTTACTGCAAGATGAGGATGGACAAGTCACGGAGGCTCACTCAATTAGTGCTGGGTTAGATTATCCTGGTGTGGGGCCAGAACACAGCTATTTGAAGGATATTAATCGAGCGGAATATTTTAGTGTGACAGATGAAGAAGCTTTGGAGGCCTTCCAGCGATTGTCACGCTTGGAAGGGATTATCCCAGCATTGGAAACATCTCATGCGATCGCCTATCTCGAAACCCTCTGTCCCCAACTTAGCGGTAGTCCCCGGATTGTGATTAACTGCTCTGGACGCGGAGACAAGGATGTACAAACAGTAGCTAAATTCCTCACTCCGCAGTAATTAACAGAGGCAGAAGTTATACCAATTAACGACAATCCTCATACAGATTTTTTGTAAGGGTTTAGCAGTGCTAAACCCCTACTTAGTATTTGTAGCAATATTAAGTAAAATAAAATACATTAAAATCGGAAATATATAGATATCTTATTTGTCAAGTATGTTTTTATTGATAACTAAATTTACTTAAGTGTACTTATTAAAGTACTGAAATATTTTTGTACTTGTTTATTTTTGTTATCCGGTTTTATACGGTTATTGCCAGTTGAGAGTTAAAAATTTTTCATAAAGATAGTGAGATAAATTCATAAAGACCAAGTGATAACTCGGTGGATGAATTTATGTTAGTCCGGCTAGATTAGCTTCAGTGTGTTCAGGACTACCTATTTATGATTCAGCAAAAACTCTACAGCGTTGCTGCTGGGGCTTTGATGTTTGTTGGTGGAGCAATCACACCTGCAACTTCAGTTCAAAATTATACACAAAAGTCTGTGCAAGTAGCAAGTTTTAGTGACATATGGCGACAATATATTACTAATACTTACAACCGTGGTACTACTAACAATTCTAGGTACAGTAATGGGAATACTTACACACCCAATACTAATAACACTTCCACTTCCACTCCTACTTCCTCCACTCTTTCGGCTATAGAAAATTCAGTTCATCAACAAATTAATCAGTTGCGGAGTGGTCAAGGTCTGCCACCATTACAGCGCAACTCTGCTATGGACAATCAAGCTAGAATTCACAGCCAGAATATGGCTAGTGGGCAAGTTCCATTTGGTCATATTGGTTTTGCACAGCGAGTTCAGGCAACAGGTATTTCCTACAGTAGTGCAGCAGAGAATGTTGCCTACAACCAGGGCTATAGCGATCCTGCTACTCAAGCGGTGCAAGGCTGGCGCAATAGTCCGGGACATTGGACAAATATCAAAGGTAACTACAACCTCACAGGTATCGGCGTTGCCAAAAATAGTAAAGGTGAAGTTTACTTTACCCAAATATTTATTCTGAAGTAGTAAGGCTATAGAACTTACACTGTGATCAAAAAATCAAGGATTTGCAGAAGGATGCAGGGGTTTAAACCAATTGGCAATGAAGCTCACAGGCTCGCTAACGCAATTTGCAAGTCGGGGACTTAAACCTCTACATTTTGGTAAATTTTCAAAACCCTTGCACCCTGGCAACGCCAGTCGTCTCCTGTCGGGAAACCCCCAAGACCGGACTACGATCGCGCTCTTTTTAGCTGCTTCCTTCTTCACTCTGATATCGTGATAAATATAAAACCCTTTCTTTTAGTAGAAGTTATCAACAGTAGTAAGAGTTATCTTAAAAACAAATACTCGCTTATAAAAGATGAAGCTTTAGGTATTGCAACGATTCCCAATTCATTGCCTTATCACTGTAAGAATTTGCGGTTTGGAAAATAAAAAATCAACAGCGAAAGCGAGTATAAGGATACAAACTACGGTAAGTAGGTAATACTAATGAGTTGGCTAAACAGAGTTTGTGAAGAAGAAACTAGCAGCTTACTAAAGACAAAGGACTCTGGGCAATCGGAGACGAGCATGAGTCCTGGGCTGACTGGTGAGTACGATCATTCTCGGCGCGAGAAAGCTGGAGAGCATCAACCTCCTCCACCTCCTGAATACATGGGGCTTGAGGGTGAATACGATCAACTCGGTTTAGCTAAACGTGTGGCTGAGGCTTTCGAGCAAGCACCACATATTGATGAAATTGAATCTCTACAAATCGGTCAAGATGGTAGCATTATTGTCCTCAAGGGTTCTGTGCCAAGCCAGGACATCCTAAATCATCTCAAAGATGCAGCCGCCAAAGTAGATGGTACTAAGCAAGTAGACACTAGCCAGGTTACAATTACCGCCTAAGCGTAGGCGGTGCGTGTTGCCTTAATCGCTAGCTGAATGCCATAAATTCGCTGTGAAAGCAGCGAATTTGCAGGGTAAAAAGTCAAATCCATAACTAGATGCAAACATCATCATCTGTGGAGTTGATTAATTCTGAATAATATCCTGTTCTACATTCTCGGAACTCGAAGGTAGAGTATAGGTCTAAATCATTTATATTGCAAATTCTTCATGTTCCGACAACCTGCTTTTGGCATTGCTTTAAGTACGCTTGTCCTTGCTAGTGGATTCATGACTACTCCTATACCCAGTCACTCTTCTACCAACAATCCCAATCAAGAGATTCCTTCTAGTCAGGTTGCTACATCAACTACTACCTTTAACACGACTGCTTTAGAGAAATCAGTTTTTGAACAAATTAACCGCTATCGAGTTGCGAAAAAACTGCCAAAGTTGACTCTGAATGCCAAGATCTCTCGACAAGCAAGGATTCACAGTCAAAACATGGCGACAGGGAAAGTTCCCTTTAGCCATCATGGTTTAGAAAAACGCGTCAAAGCCATTTCAATTCGCTTCAGTAGTGCAGGCGAGAATGTTGCAGTTAATCAGGGATATAGTAATCCTGCTAGTCAAGCTGTCATCGGTTGGTTGAATAGTCCTGGGCATTTAAAAAATATTAAGGGTAAATACAACCTGACTGGGGTTGGCGTAGCTACTAATGCACAAGGCGAGGTCTATCTAACGCAAATTTTTCTATTGACTAGATAAATGGAGTTGCCTAAATCATGTAGTGTCTAATCTGGAAGAAACTGCATATTGTTGAGTAATTCATGACATTACAAGATTTTCAGGTTTGCGATCGCGATCTTAGTGAAGCTGCACTGGGCGAATACTTACAATCAGAGACAATCGCTGTTGATACCGAAACAATGGGATTATTACCACAGCGTGATAGGTTGTGTCTCGTCCAACTTTGCAACCCAGACGGTAAGGTAACGGCTATCCGCATCGCTAAAGGACAAACTGATTCCCCAAATTTAAAACAACTCCTCGAAGCAAAGAATGTTCTGAAGATATTTCACTTTGCTCGTTTTGATATCGCCACTTTGCGCTACTACTTGGGAATTTACACTCAGCCTATTTTCTGTACCAAAATTGCTAGTAAATTAGCTCGGACTTACACCAACCGTCACGGCTTGAAAGATGTTGTACAAGAGTTAGAACAAGTAGAACTCGATAAAAGCTCCCAAAGTTCTGATTGGGGTAATGCTGCTAATTTAACAGAAGCTCAATTAAGTTATGCTGCTAACGATGTTCGCTATCTAATCAGCGTTCAGCAAAAGCTGAGTGAAATGCTGAAACGAGAAGAACGTTGGCAACTTGCACAAGAATGCTTTCAAGTTCTACCAACAATAGTTTCTTTAGATTTGTTGCAGTTCAAAGATTTATTTGAACATTAGTTAATAGTCAAAAGTCAATAGTCAACTGTCCAATGACTATTGACCTCTGACTCTTGACTAATAACCAAAAATCTATACTTCTTTTTTCTGAGTTTCTACGTGACTTTTCACGCGCTCAACAACATTATACTCGTCTTTACCTGCGGGAGTTCTGGATTCAACGATTCCTTCTGTGGGGCCGCCAATTGCTTTCCATGCAGCCAGACCACCTTTGAGTTGAGATACGTGTTCAAACCCAGCAGAACGCAGTACTTGTGCAGCTTGGGCAGATTCTTCGTCATTTGAACCGTAAACGTAAATATCACGGCTTTTTGCGATGGATGGTACGGCTCGCTCTGCTAATTCATCAATGGGCATAGGCATCGATCCCATGATATGACCTTCGTTATAGGTGTGGCGATCGCGCACATCCAAAATTGTAAAAGCTGGTTCACCCCACTCCAAGCGAGACTTGAGTACATGAACATCAGACTGAGGCTCAATAGGTGGTTGTGGAGGAATAACACCGCCTACTATATTGTTTGTCATAAGATATTCCTAAACTGTTTTCTAACAGCAATTTAACGGCATCAACAAAATTAATTGCTCTTTCCTGGGTATGAATGTTGTAAAAGTCTTTCTTCTGGCTGATCAGTAAGTTTTTACAAATTTATCTTTTTATATACTTAGCTATCAGAACAATTATTCTGGTTAATAGTTATGTATTTTGGGTTATCAAAATTAGATTATTGTTGATATCAAAATCTTAAAAATCTAAATAAAAAATAGTGGCTAGAGATTAGAGGCTAGAGAATAAAGATTTGGATAGCAATCTTACTTAATTTACAAACTAGTCGTGGAGACAGGCAATAGGCACTCTTGCAACAGATTTGTTTGGATCTCATTTATAGCGGTTCTCACTTCGTTGCAATACAGTCGCAACCCCACCCCGTTCACAGGGTGGGGTTGAAGCGTATTTCATCCGAACGAGAACCGCTATAACGTGAGTTCGACGGATGTTAAAAACCCCTCTCCAAACCTCTCCCCTGCAAGGAGAGAGGCTTTCAAAACTTGTTTTTTCGTTCAAAACTAGGAAGATTTATGCCCCTCTCCGCGTCGGAGCGAAAAGTTGAGCCAGTGCGTTGGACGGGTTTCCCGGCTTAAAGCAACTGGCTTTGCGCGTCCGGGTTTCCCGGCGCAAAACTTTTCAAGACAGAGGGGTTGGGGAGAGGTTCATCGAACTCACGTTCATTTAAGTTTGCTATATCTTTGGTTATGAAATTTTCTTATGAATAGCTGACCTGAAACTACGGGACGCTCAGTAGAAAATACTACTTTCTAGTCCCTGGCCTCTAACCCCTAATCCCTTTAAAGATTACCTTTACTTACATATAGCGTGTGAGTTGGACGCGGTAACGTTCTTTTTTAGTCACAGCAATTTCACCAACTTCTAAGCGTCCTTTACCGCGAATAGCTATTAAATCGCCAGATTTGACTTGAGAACTCGCTTGGGTAATTTCCTTCCAGTTGACGCGGACATCACCAGCGTCGATGAAGTCAACCATTTTGCTGCGAGACATACCAAACCCGGCAGATGCGATCGCATCTAAGCGCAAAGAAGCCTCGACAGTTGTTAATTCTTTTTTCTTCGGTTCCCGAATTTTTAACTCGTTAATGTCAATTTTCTGAGTTTTCACGGGAACTGAACGCACTTGTTGCAGGTTCATCTCTAAAAACTCTGCCATTTCTGGCACAACAATTACCTGCGCTCCCCGTTCGCCTAAAACAATAATGTCTCCTGTCTTCTCACGGACAATTCCTGTTCCCAGCATTGCGCCTAAAAAGTCGCGGTGAGTAGCAGTATCAAACAAAAAATTACCAGCAATTTCTAGGGCAACAACCGCGACTTGCGATTGATCTAGAGGCATTTCGGCACGGGCGAGTGCCATTCTTTGCCGTTCAGCTTGCGGATACCCACCCCAAGCCAGCAACTGTACCTCTGTTAAGCGGCTGAAAACCCGTTGAATTTCTGCTACTTCAGGGGGAGACAAAAAATCTGTCAAAACCACTTCCCAAGTTTTAATAGCTTGCTCCGCCTGATCGATCACACGAGCAATACTATCTCTATTATCTACACCCTTTAAAAGTTCTTCGCGTGGCAACATTATTAAAAGTCAATGGTCAATTGTCAATAGTCAATGGTCAATCCTACACCCCTACACCCTTATTTACCTTCTGCGTAACCTTGGATATTTTCCGGTTCAAACTGACGTAATATACGGGTTGCTTGCCGAGTTAAAGTTTCCGAACCCCTAACCACAATTAAGTATTTACCAGCATCTAAGCGATTGCGGTATGGCAAAGCATCACCGCTACCTGTCAGCAGCCCAACCCCACCACCGACAAACACGCTACCCATACCGCCACTAGCTGCGCCTAGCAGTCCTCCAACGACATGATTACCGATTTCACCTGCCCAGGCAAAAGTATCTAAACCAGTTATGACACTGAAGGTAAAACCAGCAAAAAAGCCAAATGGCACTAGCCAAAATGACATCAGCCGTGCTTGCTTTTTAGCTTCTTCTTTGGGATCAATTAAGCCGAACTCGTCAGCAGTTTTATACCCCTTACCGAGGATGGTGCTATTGATGCTGTCTTTTTCTAAAGCTAAATAAGCAGCTTCGGCTTGGATACGGTCTGGTAATACTGCAACAAGATAATTCATTAATCTAAAAACAGTTGTCTGATAGAAGTTTGTCCTTAATTACCAGCCTATCAGTAAAAAAGTGCTGTTAGCGTAGAGAGAAGCTGGTGCTGAGTAAAAGATACTAGTCCCTAGCCTCTAGCCCCTATTCTCTACTCTGATTTAATCAAATCCAATGGTTCACAAAAATTATTTACGCCTTGTTTGAGGACATAAATTAACACTGGTGTTGCTAAAATTTTTGGGAAAGTTTGCATTGTTTTGATGTGTGCCATCATCCCTAAGATAGAGTTATTAGCTAATTCTTCTCTAAATTCTGATTCACAAATCACGGCACGCCATTTTTTCGCCAAAGAATCTAACCATTCCGAATTTGCTGTTTCTGGTTCTTGTCCGGCTTTGATGGCTAGGGTCATGGCTGCATCTTCTAAATCTCCTTCACAGTCTTCAATTAAATCCAGGGCTTCCATTGCCACAGGATCATCTACTAACTGAGACCGAAATAAGGCAATTTCTTGTGATGTAACTTGAGTCATGGTTTGTCAATAGTCCATAGTCCATAGTCAAAGGTCAATAGTTCAAAGCCAAGAATTTTCACTACCTGCTGATAACTAATGACCAACTAATGATCATTAACTCATGACTATTGACTAATGACTATTGACTAATGATCAGATTAACGAAATGCCCTGGTAGTAACTGAACGCTGTAGTCGAGCCAAAGCGCGGTTGTATTCTAAAATAGCTGTGACTCGATTACCTTCAGCTCTGGTTAAATCGTTTTCTGAGTTGATGACATCAGTTTGTGTACCAACACCAGCTTGAAATCGCAAGCGTGCTAAACGTAGAGCTTCTCTAGCTTGTTCTAAAGCCGTATTGGCAGTTGTCACGTTTTCTAAGTTAGATTGCTGGGTCGCAAAAGCTTGTTCTACTTGGAAGCGGATTTGGTTACGTTGTTCGCCAAATTGGGTTTCAGCGATCGCAATATTACTTCTAGCTTGAGCTGCTCTGGCTCTTGCGGCACCACCATCAAACAAGTTTAAACTCGCCCTCAGTCCAACAGAATAGCCATCAGTAACGCTGACGCTATCATCGAACTGATCTAACAAGTTGTAGTTAGCAATAAAACTCAACTGTGGCCCAAGGGTTGCGAGGGCTTGCCGACGCTGTTGTTCGCTAATATTGCGTTGTGCCAACTGTTGTTGGAGTTCTGGTCGATTTTGAAAAGCTAAAACGATACTTTCTTCCAAAGACCTGTTCCACAATCCTGCTAGCTGCACAGGGTCTGCGGCAGAAATAGTTACTGTTTGTGGCAAACTTAAGCGAGTTGCTAACTGCCGACGAGCTATTTGTTGCTGTGAGATGGCAGTAATTAAATCTTGCTGGGCATTAGCTAAATTCACCTGCGATCGCAACACATCAAAGCGAGTTCCAACCCCAGCCCGTTCTAATGCTTCGGCATCTCGCAAACTCGCTTGGGCATTTGCTACCGATGACTGAGCAATGCGTACTTGTTCATCTGCTCCCTGCAAATCGAAGTAGTCTATACTCACATTCAAGCGAATTTCTTCTGATTGCCGTTCTACATCCAATTCATTAAAACGTACCTGTTCTTCAGCTTCTTTGATATTGGCTCGCCTTTGTCCTGAAGTGTAAAGGTTATATGTTAACTGAGCTTGACCATTAAAAGCATTACCAGGTTCATCTTCATTGGAAGGTACCCCTGCTCGTCCGCTTAACTCATCACGAAGCTGACTAGAAGCCGACTGAGAGCGCGTTACATCAGCATTAATATCCAAAGTCGGATACAAAGCAGCTTGAGATTCTCGTAAAGCGGCGCGGCTGCGTTCTAACTGTAATACAGATACCTGTAGTTCCCGATTATTTCGCCGTGCTAACTCTAGTGCTTGTTCTAAAGTAATCGGTTGATTGCCTTGAACTGTCACTTCCTCTGGCTTTGTGGGAAATTGCAGAGGATTAGAGCTAGGTATGAGGTTTTCTGGAATTTGCACAGCACCTGCTGGAGCCGGACTAGCGTTGCTGGGAACTGGGGCAGTTGGGGCTGCCTCAACCCCATTTGGGCTAGCTGCTGGTGCTGACTCATTTGGGGTAGAACTAGGATTAGTCGGCACAGTATTAGCTGGTGCCGCCTCAACTGGTGCTGGGGTGGAACTAGGATTAGTCGGCACAGTATTGGCTGGTGCCGCCTCAACTGGTGCTGGGGTGGAACTAGGATCAGTCGGTACTGGGGTTGAATTTGTCTCAGAAGTATTGTTTTGTGCTGTCAGCCCTTCTGTAACCTTTGGCTCTCCACAACCTCTAGAGTACAAAGACAAATTATTCGATATTCCCATCTGATGCGAACAACTTCGCACTGCCAAAAGTTGAGCCGCCCCTGTACCTTTGACTACCGTTGGTAAAACTTTTGCTAGCTGCGTTTTGAGATTTTGCCTGGGTGCTGACTGTGGAGTTGCAGCCAAGGAAAATGTTGTTGGGGGAATTGTCGAGAATTGAGAAGTAGCTCTATTAACAACCCCATTATTTGATTTCTGCCCCGCAGCAGCTAATTTCTTTGTTTTTTTAACTTTGGTAGAATTTTGCTGCTGTGAATGTTGGGACAACTTTGATGTAGGTGTCACATTGACAGCACGACTTTGTTGTTTCTGAGTTAATTGTGCAAACGCTACACCAGCATTTCCTGTCAAGATGACAGGGTTACTGTTATTAGTTAAAGTCGGCACATAGAATGTATTTAAACCAGATACAGTACCGTTATCTGAAAAATTCTGGCTAGCAGTTTTAGGCAGTTGCATATTAGTATTGTCCGCCACTAAGTTGTGACCTTCAGTGAAAGCCAAGACATTAGGAGAAGACGTTGGTTGTATGCTACTTACCTCTACTGTCCCAGCCCAAGCAGGCTGAGTTGTTAATACTGCTGCTGTTACGCCAGGTAAAAAAGTATGAAATAATTGTTGTCCTTTCACCGCATCCCCTCACACGAAAATCAATCTAGCGGCAGAAACCTTTTCTTCACCACAGAATATAGCACGATACTAAATTGAAGAAGGAATATAGCACGATACCAAATTTAGGAATCGGTACTCTGTTTCTCTTCAAAACGTTTGACTATTCGAGAAAGTTCTGCCTTTTCGTCGATGCTAACGCGGGTAGGCGCACCACTGACAATTCGTTCGTAGTTCCGGAAAGAATCTTTAATTTCTGGCCCGTCTGCCGTAATATTATACTCACGAATTCCTTTATCATGCCACGAACCTCGCATTTTAAATACGTTAATTGCCCGTGACATTTCACCACGAATTTCTACGTACTGCAACATTAAAATTGTGTCAGTAATTGTAGAAATATGGGAATCAGTAATTGAATGAGAACCCATAAATTGGTCAGTTGTGTTGGTAAAAAAACCAGTTATTTCTTCTTGTTTGGCATAACCGGTTACACCAATCACAAACTGGCGAAAAGCATTATTACTTACTCCTCTTGCCAAAGCTGAGAGGGAGTCTATGGCAATTCGAGCTGGTTTAAACTCAGCAATTTCTGACTTAATAATTTGTAAGTGATCTTCTAAACCAGTTGATTCTGGATAGGTACAAATGATTTTGAGTAAACCTTGATGTTCTAATTCCTCAAATTCAATTCCCCAAGAAGAAGCGTTGCGTGAAAGTTGAGCGCGTGATTCTTCATAAGCAAATAAAATTGCACGTTCACTGTTAACACAACCATTTTGTAAAAATTTACTTACAAGCAGAGTTTTCCCAGTACCAGTAGCTCCTGTTGCTAGAATAATCGAATCTTTAAAGAAACCACCACCACACATTTCATCTAAAGTTTTCACGCCAGAAGAAACGCGGACATTAGAAGAACGTTGAGTCAACCGCATTGCTCCCAAGGGGAAAATGTTGACTCCAGCATTGGTAATTGTAAACGGGTACTCACCTTTCATGTGAGTTGTACCGCGTAATTTGAGAATTTCTGTCGTGCGCCGACGGCGTTCTCCTTCTAATACATTCCTGACAATTACCACATTATCCGAAACAAATTCCTCAACCCCAAATGATGCTACAGGCCCGTACTCTTCACCACGTTCAGTGGTAATGATGGTAGTAACATTCAACTGCTTGAGCCTAGCGACGAGCCGAAAAATTTCTCGCCTCACTACTCCCACAGCTTCATACTGTTGAAATACTGCGGTAATTGAGTCAATAGAAACTCGCTTGGCCTTGTATTTACGAATCGCATATTGCAAGCGTTCAATTAATGCCGAAAGGTCAAAATTTCCCACAATATCTTGTCCTTCCGGATCTGGAGAAGCATCCAGAATAAATAACTTTCCTTCATCGATTAAACGTTGTAAGTTCCAGCCAAAAATATGGGCGTTTTTAATAATATCGCTGGGCGATTCTTCAAAGGTAACAAATACTCCAGGCTCATCAAAGTAGGTGATCCCGTTATAAAGAAACTGAAGAGATAATAAGGTTTTCCCTGTCCCAGAAGTGCCACTAACCAAGGTAGTTCGCCCTACAGGTAACCCGCCATGACTAATATCATCAAAGCCCTCGATCATTGTGCGAATTTTTTCTACACCTCCACTCGGTGTCAGTTTCTTCTCTTGTTGCTCTTTTTCACTCATTGCTAGATTCTAAATGGGTCTTTAACCCGGTTTTTATATTACTAAAGTAGCTAATTTGTAAACAAAAAAATTTAGATTTAAAGATTATCCGATTCTTGCCAATTTTCTTCAGTCAGTTCTTCATAAAGCAAATCTAGTCCAATCAATACTCTTTCTCTATCCGAAAGATCACCAATAATTTTGCGAACCGGAGGTGGCAAAATTTTAGATAATGTTGGTGTAGCTAATATTTTATCTTCTTCCGCTAGTTGCGGATTTTTTAGCACATCAATTACTTTCAATGCATAAACACCTTGAAATTCCTGTTCTAATATATTTTTTAGTATTTTGAGCGCCCGTACTGAGTTAGGTGTGTTTCCGGCTACGTAAAGCTTAAGGACGTAGGTCTTTCTGGCTTGATTCATAAAGATAAAGGTACAGGCTTAAGCATAAAAAAGAAAATAAAGGCAATCTGTAGTTATCCACAGATGTTTACTGCTATTGAGCATTTTTCTAGGCTATGAAGTGTAATCTACTATTTAGGAATCGCGCATCTATAAGCTTCACACAGATGCGCCAAAATATCTATTAATGTTAAGCGATAATCAAGTAATGTTTCATCACTTCTTCCTTCTAATCTTAGCTGTTTAGAAAACTCGTCAATAATTTCCATGTGAATTTCTATAATTTGCGGCACAGGAATATTAGCACAAAAGACTGTATTGATAAATTTATCAATCTTATCTTTCAATGTTTCGTCTGTAGTAAAGTAATCTATAAGAATTTGGCGATAATCTGATTTGATCTGCTGTAATAATACTCGCTGATCGACTTGAGTCATTTGTTGAAAAACCTGTTGTGGTTTTTGCCTCTGGCACGCCAATACATATAGATATTGGGCTGTGAAATTTTCATTAAGATTTGCTAGCGACCAATTCAGGAAGTTATAGAGTCTATCTATGGTAGCGGCAACCAATGGCAATGTGTTAAATTGGGCCAGGCTATGTACACAAAAGCTGTAATTGCTTGTTTGGTATGCTGGTTCGAGTGCTAGCCAAGCTGGTTTATCTAAAATTTTTTTAACTTTTGGTTGGAAAATAAGTATAGGTAGTAGCATTTATATATTTAAATATCTTGCTGAATCACTCCAACCAACGTTGGGCAGGTGAACAAAGTTTGAGTAAAACTTTAGAAAAGGGGACTAAGACTTAGAGTTAATTTGTTAGCTAATTCCCCAGGACAACTTGAGCTAAATAATTGCCTACAGGCACTCAACAACCAATAAGTGAGCGGTAAGCATTATTGGGTAGTTGTGATAGTGTTAGTTGAGAATACATAACTCCATTGATAATTCACATATGTATATCTATCAGAATATAGATTTGTTGAATTCACCTCTTGCTTAAGATGCTTAAACTAACTTAAAGTTGACGCTGATTCTAAATCATTATAATTCCTCAAGGTTCTAAAGCGAATCTTTGAAGCCATAATTGTTTTAGTTGTCAAGATCGATGAGGAGTTTCAACATAAGTCAAACACCCTCTAGAATATTCCCCAAAGTTCTAAAGCGGCAAAGGTAGAGGCTGGCACTGGAATAATTAAGTAACCCAGCAAGCAAGGCTATATCTTAGAAAACCAAACTCATTGTTGCAATGGTATTCCCGCAAAAGCAACGATCGCTCCCTATAGTCTTTTTAGAGAATATTACTGCAAGCGCGAACATATTTGTCCCATCGCCAATGCTAAAGCCAAAAGCTGCCAGAGGAAGAATCAACCCCAAAGCCTTATGTCAATGCTACATTATCCGCTTTATAACTTTCTAGCAACCGTACCCAAATGCGGAGAAACCAGTGCGTTGGTAGCGGTTTTAGAAATTTTTGAGCAAGAGCAGTGCGATCGCTTAGTAGTAGTAAATCAACAGCGAATGCCAATTGGGTTATTAAACTCAGCCCGATTAACACAAAAACTGTTGGGAGAATCTAATGAATCTGAATATTTACAAATATTACAACAGCCATTAACAATCTGCAAAGAAATTTTTGAACCAGTCCAGATATTAACAGCAGGCGACTGTGTAGAGCAATTTGTCCAGTTTTTGCGTTACCAACCAGCCCAAACTCACAATAGCGGAAATTGGGTACTCATTGATGCTGAGGGCAAATTTTTAGGACTGCTGGATAGTAACAGAATTTTGAGATTGTTAGCCCAAGAAAAAGCCCCAATTACGGCGGCGAGTAGCAAATACGCCCAGTCGGTGAAGCCGTCAGCCAAAATAGAAAAGCATGAGCTGAGGCTAAAACCTCACTGGCGACGCACAGCCAATCAACGTCGGTTATTGGTAAATACACCCCTAATCCAGTTATTAGAACGACTGCCTTGGCCTTTAATGTTGCAAACCAGCACTGGCGAAATAGTCTCACAAAATCCAGCATGGTGGCAGCAATTAGGTGTTTTAAAAGATGCTGATGGCGTGCGAGAAGAAGTAGCAGCTATCCTGACTCCAAAATTGGCTAAACAGCCAGAATATGCAGGACAAACAGGAGCTAAAGTCCAGCATGATAATGATGACCCATCTTCACCTCTGAAATTGCATTCGGTAGAAAGTACTTGGGCGGTGAGGCATGAAGCCTTACCCCACAATGGGTTACTCCCGCTATCACCAGCCACGACAGCAAATTTTAACAACCTCAACGAGCCGCTAGTGCCGCCAGCGACTAATGCTAATCGCTGCTTTTTAGATAGTCAAATGGGTACTTGTACCTGTGTTGTCGAAGAACAAAACGGGCAGGAACGAGTTTGGCAATTTGCGAAAATTCCTTTAGATAGCCCTGAACTAAAGTTGATTGATGGCCAGCCAACCCAAGAATTATCAATTAATAGTGATAATCTGTGGTTGGTGTTAGCCACGGATGTCACCGAACAGCAGCAGTTGTGCAAAGAACTGGCAGCTAAAAATGCTGACTTAATTCAACTCAACCGCTTAAAAGATGAATTTTTAGCTTGTATTAGTCATGAACTCAAAACTCCCCTAACAGCAGTTTTAGGATTATCGCGGTTGCTGGTAGATAGACAGTTAGGAGAATTAAACGAAAGGCAAGCGCGTTACGCTGGACTAATTCATCAAAGCGGTCGCCACTTGATGAGCGTGGTGAATGACATTTTAGATTTGACCCGGATGGAAACGGGACAGATGGAACTGGCACTGTCACCAGTTAATATACGCGCTGTATGCGATCGCGCTTTATCGGAAGCTAAAGCTATCCAGACTCAAAGTAGCAAAAATTTACCTACTAGCCAAGCAGCAGCCATACCTGTATCAGTAGCCCAATTTACCCTCACCATCGAACCAGGCTTAGACCAAATTGTGGCAGATGAATTGCGCTTGCGTCAGATGCTAGTCCACCTGCTGTCTAACGCCTTTAAATTTACCGAAATATCTGGCGAAATTGGGTTGCGGGTAAGTCACTGGGAAGGATGGGTGGCTTTTACCATTTGGGACACAGGAATTGGTATTCCCGAACATCAGCAGCATTTAATCTTTCAAAAATTTCAACAACTCGAAAACCCTCTCACCCGCCAATTTGAAGGTACTGGCTTGGGGCTAGTTTTGACTAGGGCTTTAGCACGTTTGCACGGCGGCGATGTCAGCTTTTTATCACAAGAAGGTAAAGGTAGCCAGTTTACACTCTTACTTCCACCTACCCCACCTACAGCAGGTTCTGCCGATTCGGAAACAGACAACCTAGAAGATCATACACAAGACCAGGGCATTCAAAAAATTACTACTTCTGTCCTGCCCCAGGTGGCTGCTACTACGCAGCATCAACCTGCTGGTTCACAAAGGTTAGTGCTGGTAGTTGAGGCCGTTGCCCGATATATTGAAGACTTAACCGAACAACTTAAAGGTTTAGGCTACCGAGTAGTAATTGCGCGTTCAGGCACAGAAGCAGTAGAAAAAGCCCGACGTTTGCAACCAAAAGCCATATTTTTAAATCCCTTATTACCCTTGCTTTCTGGTTGGGATGTGCTGACATTGGTAAAATCTGATGCTGCAACTCGTCACATACCTGTGATTGTCACTGCTACAGCAGCAGAAAAAGACCAAGCTTTTGCTAATCAAGCCGATGGTTTCTTAAGTTTACCTATCGAAAATCAGTCATTAACACCACTTTTAGACAAGCTGTGTACAACACCTACTATTCCAACATCAGAAGTTGATAGCAGCCAAACCGTTGCCAAAAAGCAACTGCTACGAATTCTCAGATTAGTTAATTCAGAGTTGGGATCAATCAATCCCCACCCTTCTTTACGAGAACATCGGGTAATAGAAGTAGATAACTTAGACCAAGCCGAACTTTTAGCGCGAGTGTGGCAATTTGATGTGATCTTACTGGATGTGGACAGTTCTTTATCGCCAACTTATCTGGAAGAATTGACTAAGCACCCTCGCTTGGTAGCTCTACCATTAGTAACTTGTGATGTCGCTACTAGCTTGGCTGCGTCTCAGATACCAGGTCTTTCGGTGTTTCCTTGCCTAACACCATTTGGACAAAACAACAGTAACCGGACTGACAAAACAGATCCTCTGTTGTCAGTTTTACAAATCGCATCAGGTATCTGCTGTCCACCTAGCATCTTAGTTGTAGATTTGACCACATTACATGACCTACCCCAAATTAAACGTAAACAGGTGAGAAATTATCGTACTGGAAAAAATTCTCATCTCACTAATGCTACAGCTAAACGCGGATCTGAATGGTTTCAAGCTTTAGTTCAGTACCTCCAAACTGCTAGTTTAAAAGCAGCAATTGGGGGTAGTTGGGCAGAAGTCAACCAACAAATACACCATAAAAGTGTGGACTTGCTGCTAATTTGTCTAGGAGAATCACCCCTTCATCCAGAAGTGCTAAAAACATTGCAATCATGGCAAGATTTACCTCTAAAACCACCAATTTTGGTACTGGATCAACGTTCAAATCATCCAGACGATTTGACAGGAGAAGTCGCAACAGCAATCAGCGCGATCGCCACACAGATTTTACCTCGTTCTATCTCAATGGAAAATTTATTAAATCACATTAATCAAGCTTTATTTCACAATCAAGTAGAGAGGGAACAGGTGACAGGTGAGAGGTGATAGTAAAAAGGCTGTCGGACTTTCATAATTACCAACTAGGAAATATTAACTTTTGGCTGCTTCATTTTTTTAAAAGAAAGCCTAATTAATTGATAAGCACCTTTGGAAGCTAAATTTTCGTAATCATCTGGTGGTAAGTCCATTCTCACAAGATTTTTATGTTCTGCCAAAACCAATAATGAAGGGTACTTTGGCTGACTATTGGTTTGATTTTGGATATAGTTAACAGCATCTTTTGTAAATTTGATGAAATTAACTTTTTGGTGGCTATAAAATACGACACTAGGCTTTTTAAAGCCAACCATAAGTATTTCTTCGTTTGGTTGTTTGACGTTAGCAACAACAGTAGATATTTCCCTTAAAGGTAACTGACGTTCTTGATCCATCAAAACTACAGCTGGCATTAAAACTACAATTAAAAATGCAGCAAAACTCAACAAATTGGCAATCATCATTCCTTGCCAACGCCGAGTTATTAACATAAATGCCACGCTCACACCACTTAAGAGCCAAATATAACCCCCTATTTGGGTTAAATTAGAATTTTCTAGGGTTTGGCGGAAGTTAGGTGCAGCTTGATCGCTACCTAATAAACGGGTGACATGAAACATAGCCACTGATAAAGCGGCAAACAAAACGACATTTGCCCAACCACTAGCTCGGAAAAAAGATAGCGAGGAGCGAGAATTAGATTTAACAGGCGTTATAAAATAGTCACTCCACAATAACGCTACCAAAATAGCCGCAGCTGGCATGAGAGGTAAAACATAGCTGGGAAGTTTGGTAACAGCAATTGTGAAAAAACCAAAAACTCCAAAAAACCAAATAACAGCAAATAAACCTAATTGCTGAGAACGTTCTTGGGTGCGCCATTGCGATCGCTGCCAAAATTTTAGTCTGGCTAGAGCTGCAGGTAAATATACTGAGTATGGTGCAAAACCTAACAACACCACCACAAAATAAAAATACCAAGGCGCAGAGTGACCATTAACTACTTCTGTAAAACGCTCTATATTGTGATAGCCAAAAAAGGCATTAATATAATTCCAGCCATTGCGCCAAATTACTAATACATACCAGGGAACTGATAAAGCAAAAATCATCAGTAACCCAATTAGTGGGCGCATTTCTCGGAAAACTTGCCAAAAGTTGCCTACATACAGCAAAAAAGCCAAAATAATTAGCCCAGGTAAGACTATACCTACAGGGCCTTTAGTTAAAATTGCCCCAGCAATTAGGACATAACAAGCTAAATACCATTTGTTAGGGAGTAGGGAATAAGGAGTGGGGAGTTGAGATACTTCTTTCCCATTCCCCTGATTATTTGCGTAACCGAGAAAAAAGCACAACAAGGCAGACGCGATACACCCAGTTAGTAGCATATCCGAGACACCTGTTCTACCCCAGACAATCATCTCTGGATTAAGAGCCATCACCGCAGATGCGATCGCAGCTGTCACATAGCGACGAGTCGGGCGTTCAACTTGCTCGGCAGTATCTTGCTTTCCGAGATACCACTGTACAGTATAAAAAACCAAGCTAATGACTGCCATTGCGGCCAGTGCAGAGGGGAGACGCACCGCCCACTCATTTACACCAATAATTGCATAGGCGATCGCCTGACACCAGTAAATTAAAGCAGGTTTATCAAAGCGCGTTTCGCCGTTAAAAAAGGGAGTAATCCAGTCACCCGTGACAAACATTTGCCGGGATGCTTCAGCAAACAAAGGCTCTGTTTCATCAACTAAGCCAATATTTCCTAAATTCCATCCGTAGCCTAGCCAACTAATTAGCATCAGCCACAAAATCGATAAAGTCACCGCTAGGGCTGGACGTTGCGCTATTTTGTTGAACCATCGGTCAACAGTGTGGGAATCACTCAATTTCATTTTCATTCTGAAATTCGTGGTCAATAGTTAATCGTCAAGAGTTATGAGTCAACAGTCAATAGTTATTAGTCGTTAAATCTTGAGATTTTGTTCGTTGTTATTTCTGATGGTTCAACTATGGACTCTTGAGCAAAACTAGGGTGTAGGGTATAGAGAAAGATAATTCAGACCCAAAGATGAAGGTACAAGCCCCTGATTTTAATCATGGAAACAAAAAAGATGCGTTTCCAGACACGTCGATGCTCAAAACACAGCATCCTTGCTTGAAACCCCTTTTTTTCAGAATGGGATTCCCCACACCCCACACCCTACACCCTGTTCATTATGGACTCAGTACCAATAACCATTCTTTACTTTGATCATTCCAAGTCGGTAGGGAAGTCTCCCCGACAACATATGGCCCCCAATAGCGTCTAGAACCATCCTGGGCAAAGGCGACTAAAATATCTCCTTTTTCTAGTTTTAAATTGCCATTGGGCAAAGAAAGAATCATTCCTTTATTACTACCTTCTTGAGGTGCAAAATCCCAGTGTGCTGGAATATCAGAGCTAATTTTGCTACTCGCTGTGCCTTTGTTATGCGATTGCCGTGCTAGTAAAGCTAGCCGCACAGGCTGATCAGTTTGATTACTCATCCTTAAGGTTCCTAGAGCCTTAGTATTACCAGCGACCTCTTGACGATATACCAAAATAGAATTAGCTTTGCTGTTCTGCTGTACTTGGTTTGCTGGTACTGTTAGCTGGCTCGCAACACTCCTAGAAGTATTTGTAGTATTTACAATAGGCAACTCTACACTACCTTCTGACTGAGACATATTAGTAGAGGCGGGGGAAGATGTTTCAGGATTTGAGGCCTCAAATGACACGCTCAAATCTAGACATCCCGCTAGAAAGCCAAGCAGCCCCAATGCACAAGCTGTAATCGCAGCTTTACGATACACCTGAGATTTCATCTGGATATTGATTAGAAATAAGTATTTGTTTAGTCTTGGCCAAATATTAGCCTATTATTCGCAATGAGATTTAAAGAAATTTGCTGGCTTGTCTACTATGGGTTCTCGTACAATTAGCTCCTGCTATGTATCAGAAGTTGCATTTTGATGAAAACCTAATTACATCAATAATTGTTTGGTATCTCAACTATAAAGCCTATAAAGTCCTGATTATTTCGTTAATTTGGACTAATTAGCTAAAAAATCCCAGCAAAATATGATACCTAAATAAAAATGATAGCCGTAGAATCACATTTCAATATTTTTGTGTTTAGTGTATTCTGAACAACAAAATCTCTGTGAGTCAGCCCCCATTTATATTTACTGGATACAGTTTATATTTTTTAACATTTTTCGATTACTTATTCTTAACTAATTCTACTGAAAAGATTTTTTGTCAATAAATATACATTCCTAAAGATAGGCAAATAGCCAGTATAAAATGATTAACTTTACAGAGAATTGAGCATAAATTTACAATAATAATTGAGAGGGTTGATTAATGCAAAACACACGGATCAATAATTTATTTGAAGCAATTGCAAGTAGCTTAGGTAAGTTATTTCTCAATCCTTGGCGACGGCTATCGCTATTAATCATTAGTTTTTTATTCGGTTCTTTTCTGGGAACAGCAATTTCGACGACAGCAGGACAAAAAGCAGAATTAGATATTGTAGTAGCCGCCTTTTTAGTATTATTAACAGAGGTGACTAGTAGGATATTTTATAGTCGTGCTTTTTTTGCCCGGAGATCGCTGTGGATAGAATCGCTCAATCTCTTGAAAGTAGGTTTTACCTACAGCTTGTTTATCGAAGCTTTTAAGTTAGGTTCTTGAAAAATTATTGATTTGTAATTGATGGTGATATAGATGCATTCTTGGCTCAGTGCCATTATAGCAGAGGATGTCCGAGAATTAACTTGGCAACAAGCACGAGCGGCAGCACTGGCTGATATTTTAAAGGCAAAGGCGTTTGGGATTACGCCAACAAATGTGGATGAAATTATCCAAGCGCGATCGCACTTACTCAAATCAGTTTTGCCAGCTTTTAGTCAATTGTGCCAAACAAGTCTGCGTCATGCCAACTTTGAGGAAATGTTAGTCCTGTTGTGGGAGTTGTGGCTACCTTTAGGGATGAAGTTAGCAGCACACCGCCAACAGCTAAACCGTCCCCTAATTCAAGGAATTTTAGGAGTCCAAGGAACTGGTAAAACTACAATGTGCCAAGTTCTATCCTTGATTCTTCAGCAGTTAGGATATCGCACTCTGAGTTGGTCATTAGATGACTTGTATAAAACTTACAGCGATCGCTTGGCTTTATTACAGCAAGACCCGCGCTTAATTTGGCGCGGCCCCCCAGGAACCCACGATATAGAATTAGGCTTAAATGTCTTAAATCAGATTCGCCAAGGCGCAACTTGTGTCACTGTTCCCAGGTTTGATAAATCGGCTCATGAAGGTGCAGGCGATCGCACAGATCCAGAAATAATTACAAATGTGGATATTGTATTATTTGAAGGCTGGTTTGTTGGTGTGCGACCTATTGACCCAAACGCCTTTGATCTAGCACCACCGCCAATTATTACAGATGCAGACAAAACATTTGCTCGTGATCTGAATTATCAACTGGGCAATTATCTGCCGTTGTGGGAGCAATTAGATAGCTTGATTTTGCTATATCCTATCGATTATCGCTCTTCTTTAGAGTGGCGCAAACAAGCAGAACAACAAATGGTGGGTGCTGGCAAATCAGGGATGAGCAATACACAAATTGAAGAGTTTGTCAATTATTTTTGGCGATCGCTACACCCAGAATTGTTTCTGAAGCCATTGCTGCGATCGTCATCTATAGTTGATTTGGTGATTGAAATTTGCCCTGACCGGACTTTTGGTAAAATCTACGATTTGTAGAGACGTTGCACTGCAACGTCTTTTACCTCCTGCCTTCTGCCTCCTGCCTTCTGCTATAAGTACAAAGACATCATGCACCCCAACGGGGAATAGAAAAATTAGAAGGTGATGGCTTGGGAGCCTGCTGAAAGCGATCGCGTCCTGCGATTTTTGCTTGATATAATGCTCTATCTGCCGCAGCAATGATTTCTTGAAAGTCCGATCCAGGCTGAGGAATATCTGTGGCTACCCCAGCACTAATAGTGACATAACCACTGACTTGAGAATTACTATGGGGAATGGCTAATCTCCTGACTGCCGAGCAAATTTGATCTGCTAACAGCAATGCCCCCGGAATTTCTGTCTTTGGTAAAATCACAGCAAATTCTTCACCACCATAACGAGCCACTAAATCGGCTGGACGTTTAGCAGTATTTTTAATGGCTTGCGCTACTTTTTTGAGACAGCGATCGCCTGCTCGATGGCCATAAGTATCGTTATAAGATTTAAAGTAATCAACATCACAAAGAATTAAAGACAAAGGTAATTGCTCTCGTGCCATTCGTTGCCACTCTTGAGTCAAATACTCTTCAAACCGTCCGCGACTAGCGACTTGCGTTAAAGCATCAATAGTAATTAATCTTTGCAATTCTTCATTAGCAAGTTCTAGTTTGTGCTGTAGCTGAGATTGCTGAATCAGGCGTTTGACGCGCTGGCGCAAAATTGGCCAGTGTATTGGTTTGGTGACATAATCGATTGCCCCCACATCAAAGGCATGGTCAACAGACTCTTGATCTTCTAGTCCAGTAATCATCAATACTGGGGTATACTTGCCTTGCTCCAGAGATTGTAATTGTTGACAACACTCAAATCCATCCATCCCTGGCATGATGGCATCCATGAGAACGATATTGGGGTGTAATTCCTGAAATATGGTTAACGCTTCTGTTCCATCTGTAGCTTCTGCTATTTGATATCCTTCTCGCTCTAGAGCAAGCCGCAGCTGAGTGCGGATAAACGGTTCATCATCCACAATCAAAACTAGAGATTGGTCTTCTTGAAAAGTGCTTTTCATGCTTTCTCCTCTAGTTCCATTTGCAACAATGCAGTTGCGACTTGCTCGTACTCTTGCTGAAGCTGTGAACAGATATCTGCACACCCAAAAAGAGTATTACTTTTTCCTTGAACTTCTAACTGCTGGCAAAGTTGTGCTAGGTTTGTTGCTCCTATAGAGGCACTGCTGGATTTGAGTTTATGAGCTGTCTTCCATAAACTTTGGGCATCTTGAGTTGCCACAGATTCTTTAATTTCTTGGATTAGTTTCGCAGCTTCTCTGCGATAACAGTGCAGCAGTTCTGCTAATGCTAACTGATCTTCTGCTACCATCTGGCGCAAAGATTGCACAACCTTGCTATCAATTGTAGATACTAAATTTGTTTGTTCGGATATCGGTGTTGATTGTGCTTGTAGGTGAGGTTGACATTTGCTCAGTGCATGGACTAACTCTGCCATTTGCACTGGTTTGCTAATGTAATCATCCATACCAGCTGCTAGACAGGCTTCGCGATCGCCGCGCATGGCATTGGCAGTAATAGCGATAATATAAGGGCGACTACTAGTTTCCCATTCCTGACAGATGATGCGGCTAGTTTCTAGCCCATGCAATTCTGGCATATGAATATCCATCAACACGACATCATAAGGTTGACGTTGCAATGCTTGTAGTACTTCTCGCCCGTTAGCAACTACATCTGCTTGGTATCCGATTTTTTGCAACATCAGTAGTGCAACTTTTTGATTAACTATCGTATCTTCTGCCAAGAGAATTCGCAGAGGAAGTTTTTCTGCCATATGGAAATCAAATTGCCCAGGATGAGAACGAGAAGTCCTGGCTGGAGGTTGCTGATGCGCCCAAGCATGGGTCAGGACGTAATGTAGTTGAGATTGTTTGATTGGTTTAGTCAAACAAGCGGCTATTTCAACATCACCAAAGTCGCTGCTTTCTGCTTGAGTTAAGGAAGTCAAAAGCACCAAGGGTAAATGTTGACAATTTGGCTGCTTGCGGATTTCTCTAGCTAGTGTCAGCCCGTCCATTGTCGGCATTTGCATATCGAGAATAGCAATATCAAATTCCATTCCTTGCTCAATCATGGCTAAAGCTGTTTCACCTGATTGAGCAATATATGTTTGCATTTGCCAAGGCTGCACTTGCAAGCTGAGAATTTTACTGTTGGTGGGATTATCATCTACTATTAACAGCCGCTTCCCAGCCAACTGGGTTAATGAGGTGCCAACTTCTGACATTAGGGTATGGGCAATATTAGTTTTAATAGTGAAGTAGAATGTGGAACCTATCTCTGAGCAAACTGATGCAACTCGTTTGCGATTTTGCCATTCCGGACAAGGATGACCGCCAATACAGCCACGGCTTTCTACCCACAAGCTCCCATTCATCATTTCACTTAAGCGTTTGCTAATCACTAGCCCTAGTCCAGTACCGCCATAAAGTCGAGTCATGGAAGCATCTGCTTGGCTGAATGGCTGGAATAGCCGCGTCATTTTTTCTGGGGTGATGCCAATACCTGTATCTTGAATACTAAACAGAATTTTGTAGCTGGTTGCACTATTTTGAGTTTCTAGTTGATGGGCATAGACAGACAGGACAACTTCGCCTTGGTGCGTGAATTTAATCGCATTGTTGAGCAAGTTCATCAAGATTTGGCGCAGGCGGGTGAGATCACCAATAATCTGCTTGGGAACTTGGGGATGAATCAGATAAATCAGTTCAATATGTTTTTGGGCGGCTTTGGGTGCTAAAAGGTCGATGACTTGCTCGACACAAGCCTTTAAATCAAACGGTTTTTCTTCTAGTTCCAGCCTGCCGGATTCAATTTTGGAGAAGTCGAGAATATCATTGATAATGGTCAGCAAGGCATCGCCGCTAGTATGGACTGTTTCTACTAACTCTTGCTGTTGTGGGGTCAAGTCAGTATCTAGCAGTAATTCTGTCATGCCAATCACGGCATTCATCGGGGTGCGAATTTCATGGCTCATCATGGCCAAGAATTCACTTTTAGCGCGGTTAGCTGCTTCTGCTTGGCGTGTTGCCTGCTCTAGGGCAAAGTTTTTTAAGGTGAGTTCTTCTCGTTGTCGAGTTTCTTGTTCTAGTAAATGAGCATGGGTGAGGGCTATGCCAAGTTGGGCGGCGACTGCTTCTAATAATTCAATTTCTGCTGCTGTCCATTGGCGAAAGTAACTGCACTGGTGTAAACCAATCACTCCATTGGGTTGGCCTTGATAAGAGGTGCGGACTGCTAACATGGATTTTAAACCAATGTCTTGGCAAAGGCTTTGTAAGTTTTGGAGTAAAGGTTCAGCATACACATCTGGAGAAGATATGGCTTTATCTTCTGTAATGATCTGCTCTGTGTGAGGATTGTCAGTTAAGGAGATTTCCAAGGTTTGCTGACAACGGTAAGTGGGAGAAGTATTATACTCTGCTACGAGCGGGATTTGGGGTATAGGCTCGCTAACGTAAGCGTAAATTAAACAGCGATCAACTTGAAATGCTTGCCCGATTTGAATAGCTGCGGTTGCAAATATTTGTTTGCTATCAAGACTTTGACGAATTTGCTGAGTAATTTGCTTTAACAGTAGCGTTTGTTGTAATTGTTGTTGTAATGCTTTTTGTGCTGCGACCCTTTCTGTAATGTCGTGATTGAAACTTACACTAGCGATCGCCTCTCCTTGTTCATTTTGTAAGAGAATGACTGTAGTTTCACAAATTCCTTCACTACCATCTTTCCGCCGAAAGTGAAATTCCCCTGAGTAGCGTCCATACTGCTGAATTTCTTGACAAATTTGGGGTATGGGTGTCTGTGTAATTTCTGGTTTATATAAAATACTTGGCGTTTTCCCGATAATTTCGGCTTTTGTATAGCCAAACATCCACTCGGCCGCATCATTCCAGTCAATAATTTTGCCGGTTAAGTCTGCAATCATCACCGCATCATACATATTTTCAAAAATGAGGGCTTGTCGATGTAGGGCTAATTCTGCTTGTTTGCGATCGCGTAGTGCGGCTTGCCGTTCGCTAATATCGTTATGAATACCAATAAAATGGGTGAGCTTGCCTGTATCATCATGAATTGGGGAAATGCTTAATTCATTCCAAAACAAGCTGCCGTCTTTGCGGTAGTTACGCAACACTATTTGGCAACTATTACCATCTTTTAGGGATGCTTGCAGTTGTCTAATTTCTGGTTGTAAGTTGTCTGTCCCCAGCAAAAAACCATAGTTATAGCCAATTACTTCGGTGGTACTATAGCCTGTGATTAGCTCAAAAGCTGGGTTGACATAAATAATTGGCTGATTGGGTAGTTGGGCATCAACAATCATAATTCCATTACTGGCGGCAGCTAAAGCCCGTTCCCGCAATCTCAAGGTTTCTTCTACTAGCTTTAAATTAGTAATGTCAAACAAAAATCCCCTTAATACTATAGGTGTGCCAGCTTCCTGTACAACATTTACAATGTCTCGCAACCAGACAATGCGGCCGTTAGCAGCTAATATCCGGTATTCAAATTCGTGATTTTCTCCTCTAGCAGTTGCTTCTTGGCAAATCTGTATTGCTTGTTCGCGGTCGTGGGGATGTAAATGATTGACCCAAAAATTTTCCTGGTACCATTCTTCAAGAGGATAGCCTAATAAGGTTTCTGCTTGTGGCCCGACATAAGTAAAGCGCAAAGTCTTGGCATCTACTTCCCAAGGAATAACTTTGACTGTTTCTAGTAATTCTCGTAGCCGCGTTTCACTGGCCCGGAGAGCAATTTCGGTGTTTTTTTGCTCTTTAAACCGTTCGGCAAGTTCGAGATTAATTGCTGCTATATGCTGATTTCTAAGTTCTGTGCCTAGCCATACATGAATGGATAATGTGAATGTCCCAACGACAATTAGCCCAAAAATCAAGACAATTGTTGGTAAGGGCGATCGCATTTTTGTTAATAATTCGGCAGTAGGATAAACCTCGATGCGCCAGTTGATTCCGTATAAGTCAATATCTACCTTTCGTTGCCAAGGTATTAACTGGGGTAGCACCGCATCTTGTCCGTAAATTAACTCTTTTCCCTCCAAGAATCTAATGTTGTAACCTTGGGGCAAATTCACTATCGAATCAAACAAAGATTGAATTTCAAAGATTCCTAAGATAAATCCATCAAACCGCTCACCTACCCAAAGCGGCACATAGACTAAAAATCCTTGCCCTCCTTGGGCTAACTCAATTGTGCGGCTAACGCTGGTTTGCCGAAGATTGCGCGCAGTTTCTAGAGCGGCTTTTAGCTGAGGTTCTTGGCTGAGATTGAGATTTCTCGCCATTTTGTTGCCAACTTCAGGGAATATCCATCTAGTTTGCAATGATGCATCTACCCATTCCAGAGTTTGATATCCGCCAAAATCTGCCACATAATCTGTTGCTTGTAGTTGCCATTCTCTTTGTTCCAGCCCACTATGCCGTTGCCAGTGCTTTCCTATGCGCTCTAATGCCAAAATGCGAGTATGCAGTTGAGCAGTTAATTGGGTTTGAATTGCGATCGCTTGCTGTTGAACAGTTTGTTTAATGCTTTTTTGCTCTTCTATTATTAGTCTCTGCCAAAGTAGAATTAACGCAAATAAAATCACAATTCCCACTAACAATGGCAGCAAATCTCGCTTGCTGAAGAGTTTCTTTGCTGTCACCTGATGATATCTGTGCTGCCTAACCACTTATTCATCCTCTAGCACTTTCAGCATTTTTTATAATGATTTTTTGTTAATTATTTAAGATAATAATTAATTTTATAACCCAATACGGTTCAGTTAAAATCCCCCTGCCTGCGGCAACTCCCTTTTTAAGGGGGTAAAAGAGGGTTATTAGCCCCCCTGCTTTTTAAGGGGAGTTGGAAGGATATAAAGCAGTTAAAACGTTAACTTAACCTTATTGTTTTATAATCCTAGTATTTCATCTAAATAAAATTATTTTTATTTTTTGGCAAACTTTATTAAACTTTTAGGATATTGTTCATTAACTAACTATATATTTTATAAAAAATTTTAGTCTTTTAATCTTAAATATTAAATAATATAAATTAATTTATATTATTTAATATTTATTAAATCTTTTTTTTAAATATATTTTATCTATATCAAATCAAGCATATACCATATTAACAACTAGCTAAGAAATATAATTATTTTCCTTGATTCTTATAACAGTATTAATATATTAATTATACTTAATCTATATAGCAATCCTAAATCAGCTGCAAACAACTCTATTGCCTATTGCCTCTTCCCTATTGCCTGCCCATAAGTAGTTTGTAAATAAAATAGGATTGCTATAGCATTCCTAAATCATTCGTAAATAACAAGATCCCCGACTTCTTCAAGAAGTCAGGGATCTGAGCCTTGGAATTTTCACAAATCAAATAGGACTGCTATAGAGGATGTTTGCCTCCTAGCAAGCTGTACATAGCAATCCTAAATGAGTGCCAAACAAATCTATTACCTATTGCCTGCCCCTAAGATTAGTTTGTCAATCAAATAGGAGTGCTTGCTATACATCTTAAATGCTAACTTCGAGATTGAAGTGTTTGAACTAGATGGTTAAAAGGTTGCCAATTATCTTGCTCAGTAATTTGTTCCCAAACCGATTCAATTACTGGTCTGATTAGTACAGTTTTAGGATTATGCTGAGATAAAGTTTGGGCTATATTTGCCATCTCATCTAAATCGAAATGATTTAAGATTTTATGGTACAGTATGCACCAATTATCAAAAATTGCGGCATTACCAGCATTTGGCACAATATCTGAATTGTTTAGTACGCAAGCTGGCTCATCACGCCATTTAGAAGAAAAAGTCCGAGCCATTTCCGAGAAAAATAAATGATAACCAACTTGGCTCTCTTTCAAGAATGTAATAGTTAGCTCTAAAAGTTCATCCGCTTCTGGATGCAATAACTGTTCAAAACCTAATTTTTTCAACATTAAATGGCGATATTCTGCACCATAATAGTCATCAAAGCTGGCTAATCCTGCTTCCATGTCCTTTGACTCAATAATTGCCTTTAATGGTTCCTGAAGCATTTCTAAATTCCATTGGCAAATACTGGGTTGATGACCATAACAATAGCGTTTGTAATAGTCGAAATATGCGGCGGTAAAATAAGGGTCATAAGTAGGAATAAAAGCATAGGGGCCATAGTCAAAGCTTTCCCCAGTAATCGACATATTATCTGTATTTAAAACTCCATGACAAAAACCTGCTGCCATCCACTGTGCCACTAATTCTGCAACGCGCTTGACCAACTCTGCATAAAATAAGGCGTATTTATCTTTTTCGGTAACTAAGTGATGATAATAATACTCAATTACATGGTCTAACAGCTTTTGGGTTAAATCAGAACGCTTTAAATAGTGGAAACGCTCAAAATTTCCGAAGCGAATATGAGAACTGCTCATTCTCACCATTACTGATGAACGAGTGGGAGAAGGTTCATCACCACGCCATAGAGATAAGCCAGTTTCTATCATGCTTAAACAGCGTGAAGTACGGACTCCCATCTGGTGTAGTGCTTCAGCTGCTAAAACTTCCCGCACTCCGCCTTTGAGTGTCAGCATCCCGTCGCCACCCCGTGAGTAGGGTGTTCTACCAGAACCTTTAGTACCAAAATCGTATAATTCGCCATCAGTACTGCGAACTTGACCGTACAGAAAGCCTCTGCCATCACCTAACTGCGGGTTATAGGTACCAAATTGATAACCGTGGTAACGCAGTGCTAATAAAGGTTTGCGTCCTTGGAATTTGCCAAAGGCGGTAATAAAATGCTCATCTTTAACGGCTGGAGGCTCTAGCCCTAAATAAGGTAACAGGGCATCATTACGCCAACGCAAAATATGTTGCGGGAATTCCTCTGCGGCTACTTCATCATAGTAATCATCACCCAAAGATTCTAAGGCTGGTTCGTAGTTAAGGGTGAGCAAAGGATTAAAAGAGTTGTCTTGGTTGGGAGTTTCAGCCAGAGTCATTACGCGCAAAGCTCAAAGGATTATTCCCTTCATCGTAACGCTGAAGCAGAGCGCAGGAAGGAGGCAAGGGGGCAAGGGGGCAGGAGAGCGGGGGAGCAGAGGGGCTTAGGGGCAGGGGGAAGACGTTTGAATTCTTGCTGTTGCCTATTGCCTATTGCCTCATTATCTATATGCTGAAAGCAATAATTACCATCAGTAATTATCAATTATTTCGATTGTATTTTATTTTGTAGACAAAATATATGTTTTAGACAATAGTACGTATAAGTAATTATTGATGGTTTATTTAATAAATTACCTTTACACAGCTTAATCATTATGGAAAGTTGATTGTTATCATCAATAACCTCCGATACATTGCCATTATTCGTTGACTTTGCTGCTAACAATAAATTTTTACTTATATGATCAATCTAATATTTATTTAAGAATTATGGTTTGAGAGTTAACCAATTTGACGTTAAAACCTGTAAACTAAGTTTCAACGAATTAAGTGATCCCCAAACAAAGTTCTCAAGCCGCAATAATTCTCTTTCCAGTTGGTTATTTTAGCCTTTTATTAAAAATAATTGGCTGGAATTAGCTTGTTTGAATATAGAGCGAAATTATCATGTGAGAGCCACAAGCGAAATCATATTCGACTTGCGTTAATTTTCATGCTTAAAAAAATTTAAATTCAGCTTTGAGGAGATATAGTATGTCAGATTTTTTTAATCAAATTTCTCGCCGCAAATTTATCGTAACAGCAGGTGCATCTGCAAGTGCTGTATTTCTCAAAGGCTGTTTAGGAAACCCTCCAGAGAATTTGACTGGTGGAAGTTCGCAATCTGCACCAACTGCTCAATCAGTTGCTAATGTCAACCCAGAACAAGCACCTGAAACTACAACTGTGAAGTTAGGGTATGTTCCTATTGTAGAAGCAGCACCTTTAATTATTGCTCAAGAAAAAGGCTTTTTTGCTAAGTATGGCATGACTAAAGTGGAGCTTTCTAAACAAGCTTCTTGGGGTTCAGCGCGAGATAACGTAGAGATTGGTTCGGCTGGTGGTGGGATTGATGGTGGACAATGGCAAATGCCAATGCCACATTTAATTACCGAGGGTTTAATTACTAAAGGTAATCAAAAAATCCCGATGTATGTGTTGGCGCAGTTAATTACACATGGGAACGGGATTGCGATCGCCAGCAAACACGCCGGTAAAATTAGTCTAGAAGTTGCTCAAGCTAAGTCTCTATTCAAAGAACTAAAATCCTCTACACCATTCACAGCTGCATTCACCTTCCCCCACGTTAACCAAGATTTGTGGATTCGTTACTGGTTAGCAGCTGGTGGTTTAGACCCAGATGCAGATGTCAAACTCCTGACTGTACCTGCGGCGCAAACTGTCGCCAACATGAAAACCGGGACAATGGATGCCTTCAGCACCGGTGACCCCTGGCCATATCGCATTGTTCAAGATAAAATCGGCTTCATGGCTGCTTTAACCGCAGAGATTTGGAAAAATCACCCAGAAGAATACTTTGCAATGCGCGCTGACTGGGTTGATAAAAATCCCAAAGCCACCAAAGCACTGTTAAAAGGCATTATGGAAGCGCAGCAATGGTTAGATAACTTTGATAACCGCAAAGAAGCTGCACAAATTCTCGCTGGACGCAATTATTTCAACTTACCTACACCCGAAATTTTGGCAGGCCCATATCAAGGTAAATATGACATGGGTGATGGCCGAAAAATTGACGATAAATCAATGGCTGCTTATTACTGGAAAGATGGAAAAGGTAACGTATCTTATCCCTATAAGAGTCATGATTTGTGGTTCATAACTGAAAACGTTCGTTGGGGCTTCTTGCCAAAAGATTACATTGCCAATAATGCAGCTAAAGCGAAAGAACTCATTAATAAAGTTAACCGCGAAGATATTTGGAAAGAAGCAGCAAAAGAAGCGGGTATTGCCTCGGCTGATATTCCTACAAAGACATCTCGTGGTGTAGAAGAATTTTTTGATGGCGTGAAGTTTGACCCCGAAAATCCCGAAGCGTATCTCAAGAGTCTCAAGATTAAGAAAGTGAGTGTTTAGTTAAGAGTCATTAGTCATTAGTCATTAGTCAATTGAGGAAAATATCATGACCATAGCCCAAAAAAGAGCAGCCAGCCCTAAGTTTGATAACAGTTTTATATCCCAGTTACAAAAACAATTTCCGAACATTGTACCCCCTGCGATCGCACTTTTAATATTTCTCGGACTTTGGCAATTATTTGCTTTGACTCCCGGCGCAACATTACCAGGGCCAATTCAAGTCATCAGCGATACGTGGATTTTGATTTTGTATCCTTTCTACGATAAAGGCGGCATTGATAAAGGTCTCTTTTGGCAGATTTTAGCTAGTTTGCAACGGGTGGCTATTAGTTACACTTTAGCGGCGATTGTGGGTATTGGTTTGGGCATTTTGATTGGCGTGAATCAAACCATGTCTAAAGCTTTAGACCCACTGTTTCAACTATTGCGGACTGTGCCTCCTTTGGCTTGGGTTCCGATTTCCTTGGCTGCACTACGTCAAAACGAACCAGCAGCATTATTCGTAATTTTCATTACCTCAATTTGGCCTATCTTAATTAATACTGCGGTTGGTGTAACTCAAATTCCTCAAGATTACAACAACGTTGCCAAAGTTTTGCAACTCAGCCGCAAAGAATACTTTCTCAACATTTTGATTCCATCTGCTTTACCTTACATTTTCACCGGATTAAGAATTGCGATTGGTTTGGCTTGGTTAGCGATTATTGCGGCAGAAATCGTAATGTCTGGTATTGTCGGCATCGGCTTCTTCATCTGGGATGCTTACCAAAATAACGACGTGAGTGAAGTAATTTTGGCTCTAGTTTATATCGGTGTCGTTGGTTTATTGCTCGATAAATTCATGGCTTGGTTGCAAAACCTGATTTTACCAGCAGAACAAAAGTAAGAAGGCAGGAGGCAGAGGGCAGGAGGCAGGAGGAAAAAAGAATTTATATCTCCCCTTACACCCTCATCTCCACCATTTTTCTCCACTCCCTAATCCCTAATTCCTTACCTAACGCTTATGTCTGTATTTGTTGCTGTTGATCAAATTGATAAGGTCTTTAATTTAACTGGTGGCGGTCAATATATTGCGTTAAAAGGTATTGACCTGCAAATTAAAAAAGGTGAGTTTGTTTCTTTAATTGGTCACTCTGGTTGCGGTAAATCCACATTATTAAATATGATTGCGGGTTTGGATTTGCCGACTGAAGGTATTGTGACTTTGCAAGGACAGAAAATCACCAGACCAGGGCCAGACCGGATGGTGGTATTCCAAAACTATTCATTATTGCCTTGGCGGACTGTGAGAGAGAATATTGCCTTGGCAGTAGACTCAGTAATGAATGGTTTACCTGCGGCAGAACGCAAAGCGATTGTTGAAAAACATATAGATATGGTGGGTTTACGTCCCCACGCTGACAAACAACCGGGAATGTTATCGGGTGGACAAAAACAACGGGTAGCGATCGCTCGTGCCTTAGCAATCCGTCCTAAACTGTTACTGTTAGATGAACCCTTCGGTGCGTTAGATGCCTTGACACGGGGTAACTTGCAAGAACAGTTAATGCAAATCTGCGAAGAAAATAAAGTCACAGCCGTCATGGTGACTCATGACGTAGATGAAGCAGTGCTGTTGTCTGACAGAATTGTCATGTTGACCAACGGCCCCGAATCTAAAATTGGCGACATCTTAGAAGTTGATATCCCCAGACCCCGCAAACGCATGGAAGTAGTTGAACACCCCAGCTACTACAGCTTGCGAAGTGAAATGATTTACTTCCTCAACCAGCAAAAACGGATTAAGAAAATTCGGGCGAGAAAAACAGCGGATGTTGCCCGTCACGGTTTAGAAAAAGTTAACTTAGAAATTGGCTTCTTACCTCTCACAGCCTGCGCCCCTCTGGCTGTCGCTAAAGAAAAAGGTTTCTTTACCAAGCATGGCTTAGATGAAGTTAACTTAGTGCGGGAAAGTAGCTGGCGGGGTATCGTTGACGGCATCACTGGCGGTTATTTAGATGCAGCCCAAATGCCTTCCGGGATGCCAATGTGGTTAACTTTAGGCGGTTATAAAAACCAACCCTTGCCTGTAGTTACCGCCCTCACCATGACCCGCAACGGTAACGCCATCACCCTAGCCAAACGCTTTTATGATGAAGGTGTCCGCACCTTATCTGACTTCAAAAATTATCTCCTCCGCACCCGCGACCAACGCCACACAATGGGCGTAGTCCATCCCGCCTCCATGCATAATATGCTGCTACGTTATTGGTTGGCGGCTGGTGGTATTGACCCAGATTTAGATGTGGATATGCACATTATTCCACCCGCCCAGATGGTCGCTGACTTGCAAAATAAGAGTATTGACGGTTACTGCGTGGGCGAACCGTGGAACTATCGCGCCGCCGTGGAAAATGTCGGCTTTACCATCGCCACTGACTTAGAAGTTTGGTTAGGACACCCCGGTAAAGTTCTTGGTGTGCGGGAAGATTGGGCAGAAAAGTATCCTAACACCCACATCGCCTTAACCAAAGCATTATTGGAAGCTTGCCAATACTGTGCAAATCCCCAAAACGTCGAAGAAGTCAGAAGAATTGTGGCGGGGAGAGATTACGTCAGCACGGATTTAGAATACATCCAACTAGAAGACCCGGATAGCTTGGTTTGTGATATCGACCATCCTTTGCGGGACTACGCCCATCACCAATTTTATTCTGAGTCTGCTATTAACCGTCCCAGCCGCACAGAACAACTTTGGATTATGAGTCAGCTGGCGCGTTGGGGTGATACTCCCTTCCCCAGAAATTGGGTAGAAGTTGTAGAACGTGTTTGTCGGGTACGCGTTTTCAGTACCGCCGCTAGAGAATTAGGTTTAGATATCAGCTATACTCGCCAACCGATTCAGTTATTTGATGGTACTCCTTTTAACGCCGATGATCCCATCGCCTACCTCAACAGCTTAGAAATTAAACGCGACTTTTCTATTGCTGAAGTTATCCTCGACTCACCCATTAGAAGAGTTGCATAACTGATGCTTGAGTATTGGAACTTCATTAATGAAGATCAAAGGTTCATCCACGAAGCTCAAAGCTTCATCGCTGAAGATAAAAGGTTCATCCACGAAGCTCAAAGCTTCATCGCTGAAGATAAAAGGTTCATTCACGAAGCTCAGAACTTCATCGCTGAAGATAAAAGGTTCATTCACGAAGCTCAGAACTTCATCGCTGAAGATAAAAGATTCATTCACGAAGCTCAGAACTTCATCGCTGAAGATAAAAGATTCATTCACTAAGTTCCGAACTTCATCGATGGAGATAAAAGGCTGATTCTTCGATTTCCAAACTCCATTAATGAAGATAAAAAACTCATTGGTGTACACATCTGTTAAATTATCCCCCTTAAATCCCCCCTTATAAAGAGTTCCCTCCCCTTTATAAGGGGGGTAATACCAAAACCTAAGTTCCACCCAATCTACTTCACCCTTCATACTTCATCCACCGCCATGCAAAACCGCAATTTGTCCACCGTCACCAGCACTTCCAGAAAACCATTACCAACTCTGAGCGACAACAGCAGACATTTCCTAGAAATCAGAGACGTTAGCAAAGTTTATCCCACCAAGAAAGGCCCCTTCACTGTGCTTGATGGCGTTAACCTAAATGTCAATCAAGGTGAATTTCTTTGTGTAATTGGTCACTCTGGCTGTGGTAAATCAACACTGCTTAATATGGTTTCTGGTTTCAACTTTCCCACCTCTGGGCAAGTGTTACTCGAAGGTGAACCTATCACCAAGCCAGGCCCAGACCGGATGGTTGTGTTTCAAAACTATGCGCTTTTACCTTGGCGGACTGCATTTGAAAATATCTACTTAGCTGTGAATGCAGTTTACCCCAACAAAATGGAAGCAGAGAAACGGGCAATTGTCCGCGACCATTTGGCAATGGTGGGACTGGCTGACGCGATGGAGAAAAAGCCCATGCAAATGTCCGGTGGTATGAGACAGCGTGTTTCTATTGCCCGTGCGTTGGCAATTCGCCCGAAAGTGCTAATTTTAGATGAACCTTTTGGGGCGTTAGATGCGATTACTAAAGAAGAATTGCAGGAAGAACTGCTAAAAATTTGGAACGAGAATCGCTGCACAGTGTTGATGATTACCCACGACATTGATGAGGCGTTATTTTTAGCAGATAAGTTGGTGATGATGACGAATGGCCCTCATGCCAAAATTGGCGAAGTCATGGAAATTCCCTTTTCTCGTCCCCGCGATCGCGCCCGCATTATGGAAGATCCACAATATTACAAACTGCGTAACTATGCCTTAGACTTCCTATTCAACCGTTTTGCCCACGATGATGTCGGTTAATAGATTGTTTGCGACGATACAGGTTAGCAATAAAGCAAAAGATTAATGGTAGATTAATTTACTCTTAATCCTTTGCTTTCTTTTTTATCAAAAAATTTTATTTCCTAAAAAATTAAAAAACTGACATAGCAAGCCTAAATAAAATCCAAAACCTATTGCCTATTGCCTGCCCCCACGAGTAATTTGTAAATCAAATAGGATTGCTATACCATTTCACCAAATAAATGATACAAATAATTTCTCTTCTGCTGTCTATTTGTATCAAACTTAAAGTGAAACAGTATGAAATGCCCAACTTGGAATCAAAGCGTTTAATCCAAAATCTAAAATCTAAAATTGTTATCAGGAATAAACAGTAGATTTATTTACAAACAGCAAAATAATTTTAACTGAGTCACCTGTAATACCATTCCAAGAAAAATCTGATACAGATGTAGACTCCCAAAACTTTGCTGTATTTAAGTTTTTTTAATGGCGGTAAGCTGTTAAGCACCTAAGAGAGCAGTTTAGACCGCTCTTTTGCAGGGGAGGTAGCGCGTTGCGTGTAGCGACTGCCGTGAGCAGAGGGGCAGAGGAAAGGGTTTAAGTCATTTATTCACAATTTCAATAGTGCAGCTTAAATGCTGATTAGTTTAGCGAGCCTGCGAGTGTGCGCCGCGAATTATGAATTGGTATAAACTGTTCTCTAATAGACAAATTTTAATCTGTCACAGGGTAGATTGACATCAAATAGTATCAATAAAAACAAATTAAAATTAAATATTTGTAACTATTACTAGCATTTTTCTGCATTTTACCTGCAAGTATATACCGGATAACTATTAAAAACCTGATTGAAGATTGCTTCTATAATAGAGTCAGACATTTTTATATATAAAATATCAGATTTTAGTTAACATCAATTAAATTATATGGAAATATATGGATACAAACAATTGGTCAAAGTTACCAAGAACAGTACCTGTCAATACCAAAGCCTTACTATTAGTCAATCATCATGCCCGCCAAGGACAACAGCGATTGATAGAGGCGATTCATTATCTTGAACAATTGGGTTTTCATTTAATTGAAGAATCTACAGAACACCCCAAACAACTTTCAGAAATAATTATGCGTTACCAGCATGAAGTGGCTTTAGTCATTGTTGGCGGTGGTGATGGGACTCTTAACGCAGCCGTAGATGGATTAGTTAAAACCAAATTACCTTTAGGAATTTTACCTTTAGGAACTGCCAACGACTTAGCCAGAACTTTAGGCATTTCTAATTCATTAGAGGAAGCTTGTAAAATTATTGCCTATGGAGAAATGCGGCGTATTGATTTAGGTTGGGTCAACGGTAAGCATTTTTTCAACGTTGCCAGTATGGGATTAAGTGTAAAAATTACTCAACGCCTGACTAAAGAAGTGAAACGCCGATGGGGAGTATTTGCTTATGCTGCGATCGCATTACAAGTAATTTGGGAGTCTCGCCCGTTTAGCGCAGAAATTCGGATGAAGGATAAATCCTTTCGGGTAAAAACAGTTCAAATAGCTATAGGTAATGGTAGATATTATGGTGGTGGTATGGCGGTGGTGCATGATGCCACCATCGACGACCAAAGACTTGATCTTTATAGTTTAGAAATTCAACATTGGTGGCAAATCATACCTTTATTGCCAGCAATGCGGCGAGGTAGACACATTCTTTGGCGCGATGTTCGTGCTTTGCAGGGACAGGAATTTGAAATTTATACTCGTAAACCCCGCCCAATCAATACTGATGGCGAAATTACAACTTACACGCCAGCTAGCTTTCGAGTTATACCTCAGGCTGTCACTGTTTTAGTGCCACCGATATGAATGAGGGAGCAGCTTGTTGGCAGAGGGGCAGAGGTGCGGAGGAGCAGAGGAGAGGTTACAGGCAATTCCCCCCTGCTCCCCTGCTCCCTTTCCCCCCTGCCTCTTCTTCTGGGTGCATTTTATTAATATCTAAATTGTTATACTTAAATAAAGCTGGGTCTTGTGGCAAATCACACCAACTCACGCCAAATGCATCTGAGATTTTCTCAAGAAATTAAATTCTTACTGCAACGCTTATCTGACCAACACCTGAGTTTAGGCGATATTTTAGCAGAGACGGCTGAACGCGGATTCAGCGTGGTAATTGTAATATTAGTTTTGCCTTTTTTGTTTCCTATGCCTCCAGGGTTGGCAGGGCCTTTTGGTGCTGCTTGTTTGCTGATATCGGTACAGATGATTTTCGGCAGGCGATCGCCTTGGCTGCCTAAACAAATTGCCAAATATAAATTCCCTCGCCCTTTTGCCCAACTTCTGTTAAAAAATCTGCAACGTCTCACCAAAATATTAGAAAAAATTACTCGCCCTCGGTTAAAACGAATAGCGAGAAATCCTTTAACTTGGCGGATAAATGGGCTATGTATTTCTTGGTTAACAATATTATTAATGTTACCAATCCCCTTTACAAATCCCATTCCCACCATTGGGATTATACTTTTTGCAGTCGCTACTATTGAATCTGACGGTTTACTAATTGTTTTTAGCTATATTCTGACTGGTTTAATTACATCACTATTTGCATTTATTGGTTATGCAATCTGGTTAGCACCTAGTTTGCTACCTTCTGTATTGAGATAATTAATTCATCTAGATAAAATGTAAAACAATTAAGCTATTTGTATAGGAGTATTATGTCTACTGTTGAATTTCAAGCCAAAGTTGAAAATGGTGTCATTGTTATTCCTGAAGAATATCAACAAGAATTAGTAGAGGTTAGCACTGTTAAGATTGTTGTATTTAAGCAGTCTCAGAAACAAGATGTACAATTCGACATTATGAATGAACTAGCACAAAAACCTGTCTCAGTACCAGGAATTCGCTCAATTACTCGTGAAGAAATGCATGAGCAATAAATGATGAGCAATCATCTCTGCTTTATTGACTCCAATATTTGGCTCTATTATCTAATAGTTGACCCAAACTCTAGTGCGACAGAAGAGCTTAGGAAAAGGTCTTTAGCTATTAATTTAATTAATAGCGTTAATGGTGTTGTCAGCACTCAAGTCATTAATGAAGTTTGCTCTGTTTTACATAGAAAAGCCGCGTTTACTGAGTTGCAAATTCAGCAAGTTATTCAATCATTCTACAGCCGAGTTGCAGTAGTTGAGTTAGATCGAGATATACTTATGAATGCTTCTGATTTGCGGAGTTGATACAGCTTTTCATTTTGGGATGGCTTGATTGTTGCTAGTGCTTTATCTGTAAATGCCAATATTTTTTATTCAGAAGATATGCAAGATAACATGGTTATTGAACAAAAACTTACCATCATTAATCCTCTTAAGTGAAGCCAGTACACTGAAATTAAAAAATAAAAGCCCTCAGTCATTAGCTGGGGGCTGTTAATTATAAGGGTGCATCTACTACTATTTCTATAAGCTTATGAATGCTGGCAATATCCGGAAGAATTACAAATTGCAGTGAGCTTGTTAGTTATTTAGCAACATTGCCAAAGAAACTTCGCCCCTTGTTGGCATACTGAACAAACAAAGCCATATCCAGAACCAGAATCGCCAAACTGAACTTCGGCACTGTATTCTAACTGAAATACAAACGTCATCCTAGCTCCACAACTACAGATAGGAGTTTCATCCGCCTGAATCCACAAAGGCTCACCACCAATTTTGCCGCATATTTGATTTTGAGATTGGTTTAAAATATCACAATAAGTGTCAGCTAAATCATTACACTCATCTAGAGTTAACAAAGTTTCTTCTAACAGAAATTCTTCTTGGTCACAAGGTGCTTCAAGGTTTGCCAAGTTAGTTTTAGAAACTAGTATTGCTACGTTGCCTCCCGAATTAGCATCCCACTCATCACAAAGTCCAGGGTTATTACTACACATAAATATAAGGAGTAGCTGTTGGCGATCGCAGACTTCTTTGATTGCCGTTTCTTCTAAGCCAATTTGACCAAGAAACTGCATCCACGCACCACATACACGGCAACTCACCCATTGAGTATTCGCAGGAGCAAGGGGTTTCCCACCTATTTTTGTCAGCTGATGAAGAGGAGCTTGATTAGATTCCCGCATTAACAAAGCCATAATTTTATATGTTTAACAGTTAGCTTCAAATTAGATGTTAACAACTTAGGCTAAAAGGAGTTCTGAAAAGTAAATACGAAATTATAAGTATTTTTTACTTGTATTTTTAAATACACAAATGTTAGAATTTATGCTTTTTGTTACGGAACTATTATTAAAAGAAATAAGTTATATATGATATGTTTGGAATTTTAAATTATGCCAAGAAATATCAATATTTAAGACTTGATACCTTGATATTGGCTGATTTATAAGGAATTTATTGAGTTAAAAAAAATGCTGGAAAACAGCAATAATTGATACAACTTCAATTTTTTGAAAAATAGTCTTCATTACAACTTTAAAATTCATTTGTCGGCACAATGGGGGCAGAGAAAGATAACAAAAGATTTGCGCTCGGAGACGAATAATGGTAGCGATGTCTACGACCGGCTACGCCCAAGCAGAAAATGTTCAGCATCGGCTCACTGTCCAAACTGTAGAAATTGCCCCAAACACGACGGCGATTCGCTGTCTTGATTGGGATCGCGATCGCTTCGATATCGAATTCGGACTGCAAAACGGTACGACTTACAATTCCTACCTAATTCGGGGCGAACAAACAGTTTTAATTGACACTTCCCACCAGAAGTTTCGTCAGTTGTATTTAGATACTCTCAAAAGTCTAGTAAACCCCAAGACTATTGATTACATTATTGTCAGCCACACAGAGCCAGACCATAGTGGTTTAGTAGAAGATGTATTGCAACTAGCTCCGAGAGCGACTGTTTTAGCTTCTAAAATCGCGCTGCAATTTTTGGAAGGTTTGGTACACGAGCCTTTTTCTAAGCGGATTGTGAAAAGTGGCGATCGCATTGATATTGGCAAAGGTCACGAAATTGAATTCGTGAGTGCGCCTAACTTGCACTGGCCTGACACCATCTTTAGTTTTGATCGCAAAACCCAAACCATCTATACTTGTGATGCTTTTGGGATGCACTTTTGTGACGATCGCACTTTTGATGAAGATTTAGAAGCGATCGAAGCTGACTTTAGATTTTATTATGACTGTCTTATGGGGCCAAACGCGCGATCGCTATTGAATGCGATGAAGCGTATGGGCGAACTGGGCAAGATTAAAATCATTGCAAACGGTCACGGGCCTTTACTTTATCATCATCTAGATATTCTGACTGAGTGCTACCAAAGCTGGAGCCAAAGACAAGCCACAGCCCTAACCACCGTTGGCTTATTTTACGCTTCTGACTATGGTTATAGCGATCGCCTCGGTCAAGCCATCTCAGAAGGGATTCAAAAAACTGGCGTTGGAGTAGAAATGCTCGACATCAGCACAGCCGAAGCCCAAGAAATTCAAGAATTAGCAGGTAGAGCAGCTGGCATTATCATTGGTATGCCTCCATCTACCTCTGTTGCGGCTCAAGCTGGTATTAGTTCTTTAATTTCCGTTGCCAAAGACAAACAATTCTTTGGATTGTTTGAATGCTTTGGTGGGGATGATGAACCAGTCGATACCCTCCGCCGGAAATTTCTCGACTCAGGTGTAAAAGAAGCCTTCCCAGCAATTCGGATTAAACAAGCTCCCACTGCATCTACATATCAATTGTGTACTGAAGCTGGCACAGATTTAGGGCAAGCAGTCACCCGTGAACGTAACATCAAGCAAATTAAAGCCCTTGATGTGAACATGGAAAAAGCCCTGGGGCGGATTAGCAACGGATTGTATATTGTCACCACTAAAAAAGGCGATATCAGCAGTGCGATGTTAGCCTCTTGGGTTAGCCAAGCCAGCTTGCAACCTTTAGGATTTACAATTGCTGTTGCTAAAGACCGCGCCATTGATGCTTTGATGCAAGTAGGCGATCGCTTTGTGCTAAACGTCTTAGAAGAAGGCAACTATCAAGAACTCAAAAAGCACTTCCTCAAGCGTCTACATCCCGGTGCTGATAGATTTGCAGGTGTGAAAACCCAAACCGCAAAAAACGGTTCACCCATTTTGACAGATGCTCTGGCATACATGGAATGTGAAGTGCAAAGCAGTATGGAGTGCAGCGACCACTGGATTTTATATTGCACAGTCCAAGACGGTCGTGTTTCCAAATCCGATGGCTTAACCGCAGTTCGCCATCGCAAAGTAGGTAACTACTACTAAATAAGGCAGGAGGTGAAGCAGTGCGGTCTTGGGGGTTGCCCCCATGAGCAACTGCTGAACCCGAAGGGCAGGAGGCAGAAGGCAGAAGGCAGAAGTGAGTTCTGTCAATCCTGTATCCTATTTCCCCTGCTACCCTGCTCCCCATGTCCCCTGCATCCCCATCCTGCCAAGATTTAACAAATCCATGCAATCTTCCAATTCTTTGACTCGTTTTATTCAATCTGTTAAGACTCGGTTTTTTCCCTTTTTATCTCAACACCCAACACCTATGAGCGATTCCAAGCCCCGTGACGTACAGATTTTTCCCATTGCTACAAACACCAAAGTTCTCAGAGCGCGTAGTCGGTCACGTTTGCGGTTTGAAATTGAATACGTATTAGAAAGAGGCACAACCTCTAATTGCTATGTAATTGAAGGTGATAAAACTGCGATTATTGACCCACCTGCTGATACCTTCACGACAATTTTTTTGGAAGCCTTACAGCAGACCATCAACTTAAAAAAATTAGATTATGTCATCCTGGGTCACTTTAGCCCCAATCGGGTGGGAACTTTAAAAGCATTATTGGAACTGGCTCCCCAAATTACCTTTGTTTGTTCGCTCCCTGGTTCGGCTAATTTAAAGGCGGCTTTCCCAGATAATGCTTTAAATATTTTGGTGATGCGGGGGAAAGAAACCCTAGATTTAGGCAAGGGTCATGTATTAAAGTCCTTCCCCACTCCCAACCCTCGCTGGCCGGAAAGTCTTTGCACCTACGACCAGCAGACTCAAATTTTGTTCACAGATAAACTTTTCGGCGCACATATATGCGGTGATGAAGTTTTTGATGACAACTGGGAACAAATCAAAGAAGACCAACGCTACTACTACAACTGTTTGATGGCTCCCCAGGCGCAACACGTCGAAGCCGCTTTAGAAAAAATCTCCGATTTCCAAGTGAGAATGTATGCTGTTGGTCACGGGCCTTTGGTTCGCAGTAGTTTAATTGAACTGACCAAAGCTTATGCAGACTGGAGCCATTCGCAAAGAGATCGAGAAATTTCTGTCGCCCTACTATACGCCTCAGCTTACGGCAATACTGCCACATTAGCACGGGCGATCGCTCTCGGATTAACCAAGGGCGGCGTTGCAGTTCAATCTATCAACTGCGAATTTGCCAGTCCCGATGAAATCCAGGCGGCGGTAGAAAAGTCAGATGGTTTTCTTATCGGTTCACCGACTATCGGCGGTCATGCACCGACACCCATCCACACTGCTTTGGGTATTGTCTTGAAAGTTGGCGATAACAACAAAGTCGCTGGAGTTTTCGGTTCCTACGGCTGGAGTGGCGAAGCCGTTGAGATGATTGAATGTAAATTAAGGGATGCAGGCTATCGCTTTGGTTTTGAAACTTTAAAAGTTAAGTTCAAACCCGACGATGTTACCCTCAAGTTCTGCGAAGAACTCGGTACAGACTTTGCTCAAAACTTGAAAAAAGCCAGAAAAATCCGCGTTCCCCAACAATCTGCAACCCCTGTCGAACAAGCCGTAGGTCGGATTGTCGGTTCAGTTTGTGTCATCACCGCCAAGCAAGGTGAAGTTTCTACCGGGATGTTAGGTGCTTGGGTATCGCAAGCCACCTTTAACCCACCTGGTTTAACTGTAGCGATCGCCAAAGAACGGGCAATAGAATCTCTCATGTATCCTGGTGGTAAGTTTGCCTTAAATATCCTGGCGGAAGGCAATCAACAAGAATACATGAAGCATTTCCGCAAGAATTTTGCACCGGGAGAAGATAGATTTGCTAATTTCGGCACTATTGCTGCTGAAAATGGCAGCCCAGTTCTTACCGATGCGCTTGCTTATGTTGAATGTTCTGTTGAGCAACGCATGGAATGTGGCGACCACTGGGTAGTTTATGCCACTGTTGACAACGGCAAATTAATTAAGCCGGATGCAGTGACAGCAATTAATCATCGTAAAACAGGTACTCATTACTAAGTAATTCTTTTTTTCCCTACCGCCCTGCGGATATTTACAACTAAAGCCAGTGCTGAAATTCTATAGGCAGCACTGGCTCTTTTTTGTATAGTTACCAATGCAATGGTAAATAATACTTGTGTAGAGAGGCAATAGGCAATAGGGAACAGGAAAGAAGGAACAAAGGTATACTGAGTTTTTTTTAGAAATCAAAAAGGTATCAAACACTATAAAATCATAGCGTCAAGATTTTATGACGATTTTTCTCTACAAACAAAACCTGCTCTAATGGTTTATATACAAAACTTCCCTATAATTCATGGGGTTGTTAGCTGCTCAAGCTAAATACTGTAGTTAACTAGGTACTTTTGCATGGTACTGGATATCTCTTCTTTGCCTTTGGCATTTCAATTTACTTCTCCAGGCCCGATTTTGGTGAAAATTGGGCCATTAACTATTCGCTGGTATGGCTTATTGATTGCTACGGCGGTGTTAATTGGTGTTAGCCTTTCTCAGTACCTGGCAAAACGCCGTAATGTTAATCCAGAGTTGCTGAGTGATTTGTCAATTTGGCTAGTGGTTGGGGCAATTCCTGCCGCACGACTATATTATGTTTTGTTTGAATGGGCGGAATATGCCAAGCGTCCAGATAAAATTATCGCTATTTGGGAGGGTGGAATTGCGATTCACGGTGCAATTATCGGTGGCACAATAGCTGCCTTGATTTTTGCCAAACTCAAGCGGGTTTCTTTTTGGCAGCTAGCAGATTTAGTTGCACCTTCGTTGATTTTAGGACAAGCGATCGGGCGGTGGGGTAATTTCTTTAACTCGGAAGCGTTTGGTAGTCCGACCAATTTACCTTGGAAGCTATATATTCCTCTAGAACGTCGTCCTCCAGAATTTGTTAATTTTGAATACTTTCACCCCACCTTCCTCTATGAATCTCTGTGGAATTTAATGGTATTCGCCCTGCTATTAAATTTATTTTTCCGGGGTGTATCTGGCAAAATACGGCTGAAAGTAGGTACTTTAATAATGCTTTACTTAACAGCCTACAGCACGGGACGCTTTTGGATTGAAGGTTTACGCACTGATAGCTTGATGCTGGGGCCGCTGAGAATAGCCCAAGTTGTAAGTTTAACGGGTATTATTGCAGGTTTAACTGGGTTAGCTTGGCTATATTTGCGTAACCGTCATTTACCTGATGTCGTTTCGTCCAGTGATTGAGAAGAGTAATTACTAGAAGCACTAATGACCAATGACCAAAAATAAAAAATGCCCCAGATTTGACTCTAGGGCTTAACCAGGGTGCATCTACCATTCCATTCTTCTATAGCTAGAGGGTGAATCCGGAAAGTTACTGAGAAAAACCCCAAATTTTTTTTTGAGATTTTTTTATTTACGGGTAAATACTTAGAAAAATATCTGATTTTTTGTATGGAAACTAATCAAAATTTTATAAAAACAGCAGTTTATATTGTGGGTGCAGGGCCGGGAGACCCAGATTTATTAACTGTTAAGGCGCAAAAACTCTTATCTCATGCGGATGTAATTTTATTTGCAGATTCTTTAGTTCCAGAACAAATATTAAATTTGTGCCGACCGGATGCAGAAATTATTCCGACGGCAAATCAGACTTTAGAAGAGATTGTAGCTTTGATGGTAGAACGAGTGCGATCGCATAAATCTATCGTCCGTCTCCATTCTGGCGACCCCAGCCTCTACAGTGCTGTCCACGAACAAATGCAGATGTTGTCTGAGGCTAACATTCCCTTTGAAGTCGTACCGGGAATTAGTGCTTTTCAAGCCGCCGCAGCCAAACTCAAGGTAGAGTTAACAATCCCAGGCTTAGTTCAAACTATCATCCTCACCCGCATTAGTGGGCGTACAGAAGTCCCCAGTACAGAAGAATTAGCCAGCCTCGCTGCCCATCAAGCTAGTTTATGCTTATATTTGAGTGCGCGTCACGTCGAAAATGCCCAAGCCAAATTACTCGAACATTACCCAGATGAAACCCCCGTGGCTATATGCTTTCGTCTAGGTTGGCCTGATGAAAAAATTTGGGTGGTTCCTCTCAAACAAATGGCAGAATGTACGCAGCAAGAAAATCTCATTCGCACCACACTGTATGTAATTACTCCCGCACTCTTGCCAAAAACCGGGCGATCGCATTTATATAATCCTGAATATAATCATCTATTTCGTTCTGATTCAAAGGCAATAGAAGAATAATCATTTTCTTTTATTCTCATCTCTGTGTTATGAACACCTTAAGGGGCTACAAAAAGGGCTAGAATGCAGACAGAATAAGTCTCATAGCTCTTTGACCTTGTTGGTAGAAAGGACGCTTATTAGGACTTAATGTCAATA
>NZ_JACJRV010000139.1 GCF_014697475.1 Nostoc sp. FACHB-152 | reverse complement strand
CTGCAACTATTTTTTCGCGCAGATCGATTGAATATGCTTTCATAAAAAGATAATATTTTTATTCTTATTAACTGTACCCCATAACAGCAGGAAGTGCTGTAAGTATGGACGTAAGAGTTCTAAATTCAGTGACGGGCTTTCTAACGTAATTAGGACAACTGAAGGCGGGATTAAGGAATACCAGAACATTACAATTGGTAAACCTTATGACCCTGAGAAAGATGAGACAGTATTAACCTTCCTCAAAGATAAGGAAAACGGTAGTTCCTTTGACTTTAGATTACGCCCCATTAAGAGAGTATCTAATGCTCAAGGTTCTAATGAGTTCAGAGGTAATAAAGCTTGGGACTTAACAGGCTGTAGAGTAGAAAGCTACTCAATTGCTGAAGGTATTGATACTGCTGATGGTTCAAAGACCACAATGATTAAGGTTGAGTTCTCTGTAGAGAGCGCAGATTTTAAATAATTAGGTAGATAATTATGGCTAAGAGAGTGATTACGGAAGTAAGTAAATTAGATGCGGTAGTTGAAACTAAATCTAATGAGGAAGTAAATACTACCCCCCAAGAGAAATCTGATGAGTTTCAAGCTGCCTATGACCCAGATAACCAGACCGTTAGCTTTGAGTTAGTTGATGGTACTCCTGTGGTAATGAAGTCTCCTAAAGTTAAACAGTTTGGTTTATTAGAAAGCTTTATTAAGCAGTCCCCTCAAGAGTATTTGACAGATACCTTCACTTTAATTAAATTAGCTTCACTTTGTATTACTAAGTTTGGTGATAAATCTTCAGTATCTTTTGACCAATTAATAAATACTCTAGAAATAGAAGACTTAGAAAGGATGGTGGCTGGGTTAGGCTTTTTTCGAGATAAACTTGATTATCTCACCAGAAAGAAACCTGCTGTTTAATCTACAAGGTCAATCCTACTGGACATATCAATTACTTCTAAAATCACTCATCTCATCAGTAGGGGGGAATCTATCACCCTCCTATTTTTCTTTCTTGGAGATGGAAATTTCAGAATGCTTATATCACCTTTACACTTATATAGATTACCAGAAGAGTCAAATACCCTCCAAGGAAGAGCAATGGGGTTTGCAGGGGGTAGAATTTAATGAGTAGCAATAATCAAGTTGTCGTCACTATTTCAGCCCGTGATGAGGCTTCTAGGGTAATCTCTGGTTTACAAAACTCAATTGAGGGAGCTACCTTAAGAGCCAATCTGTTAGCAACTGCACTAACTTCTGGCATATCTTCTGCATTCTCTGCACTTAATTCTAAGTTCAAGGAATCTGCACAACTTCAGTTAAATAACATTACTGGAGCATCCACATATGCTGCTTTAACTGGTAGAACTTTCTCTGATGCAGAACAAGTAATTAGTAAGATTAATGATAGGTTAGCTGAAGCTGCTGCATCTTTACCTGGGAATACTCAAGCTTACAAAGATATTGCGCTAGGCATCCAAGATAACCTTATACCTGCCTTTGTTGATGCTAATGGGGTATTTAATGAAGGAGCTTTTTTAGAGGGCTTAGAGGACATTACAAAGGGTTTAGGGGTATTAGGTGCAGCTTCAGATGTAGCTTCTAAAGATGTCTCTAAATTCACTGCTAAATTCTTAGGCGGCTCCTCCCTATCCCAGTTACAACAATTACTATTTGCTGAAGCCAACCCTGCTTTCTTAGCCTTAGTAGAGAAAAAGTTAGCAGTTTCAGGTAAGAAGTTAGAGCAGTTAACTGTTAAAGAAAGGGCAGAGATATTAAAAGCGGTTCAAGCTCAATTAGTAACCCCAGACACTATTAATGCTGCCTCTAATTCAGTTGGTGGGTTAATTGAATCTCTCAAGTCAAATCTATTTGAACCTTCTAAAGGTTTGTTTGGTTTAATGAGGGATTTAGATAAGAATACCAAAGGTGAGCAATCTGTACTTAATGCTTTAAATCAAGGGTTAGCTGCCTTAATTGGGCCTGAAGGTTTACTAACTTCACTGGGTGTAACTATGTCTCTATTAGGGATTACCTTTGGAGACCCAATGGAGTTATTAAGAAATGGCATCCTATTCTTCACTGACAAAGTTAAGCAGCTAAATAGCATACTTACTGACTTTAATAATACTGGAGATGTAGAAGTCTTAAAAGCTAAAGTATCAGGTTTCTTTGCTAAGTTATTAGACGTTGATTTAGCCCCCTTAGCTCAGTCTGCTGGTAAGGGATTAGCTGAATTAGTTAATGGTGCTTTTGACTTTCTCAAAGGTTTAGACTATGGATTTATAGCCGGGAAATTATCAGGTTACATTGGTGATTTCTTCCAAGGTATAGGTTCATTCCTAGCCAACCTAGACTCAGGTGTTTATGCCACCTTAGCAGCAGGCATCTTGATAAATGTTGGTGTTGTCCCTGCCCTAACTACCTTTGCAGGAGGCTTATTAGCTACCTTTGTGGCTGGTACTGCTGGGTTGCCTGTAATATTAGCAGTGGCTGCTGGGTTAGCGATCGCTGCCTTAGCTAAAGCAATTATTGATAACTGGGAGCAGATTTCTTCATTAGTATCTGATTATTTTGGTCAGATTGGTAGGGCATTTACCTCTGGGTTTGATTTAATAAAAAGCATAGTGACCTTTGATATAGATGGCATCAAAAAAAGCGCACAAGACTTAGTAGATGCCGTTAAGAGAATAATAGCAGACCCCCTTAAGATTATTGGTGAAGCACTCACTGGTAACTCTATAGATGCTACTAACACCAAAGTAAGAAATGATAGCTGGGATAATTTAAAGGCTCAATATGATGCCGGGGAGATAACTAAAGAAGAGTTCCTTAAGCGGAGTAAACAAACCTTAAATGGTTTTAATGGTTACAATAACTCCTCAATCATGCAGGCTGTAGCTAAAGAGCAAAAGCAGGCTCCTTCAGGTTCAGGAATTGTAATAGCTAATACTTCAGAAGCTATATTAAATCAGCAACAGCAGTCTCAATTAATGTCAGCTTTGGGTAATAAAGGTTCCCTTAATGTAGGAAATATAACCATAGTAACTCAAGCTACAAATGCTCAGGAGATTGCTCAAGACGTAATGAAATATATAGTCTATGAGTATCAAAAGTTCTCTCAAGGTTATATTAATACTCCTGTTATATAACTTACTTCCCCACCCCTAAAAGGTGGGGTCTATTTTTTTATATATATGATTAATAATTCAGTAATTCAAGGACTTAATAGTGCTAAGAATACACCTGACATCTTTGCCTATTTAGTAGATAACAAAAACCAATCAGTCTTCACCTTTCTGTTCAACCCAGAGGAGAAGTCATTCTCTAGACAGGTCAAGCTAGATGAAGGTGTCACTGCTCTAACCTCCACCCCTTCTCAATTCTATAAATACACTACAGGGTTAACCCTACAATTACCTAATTTACTGTTAGAAACATACAACCAAGGTAAGTCATGTAAATTGCTACTACAAAGACTGCAAGCCTTGATGGTAGCCAATCCCTCACAAGGCAGATATGCCCCTACCCCTGTGAAGTTTGTTTGGGGTTCTGATTCCTTTGGGCCTTGTTTAATAACAGATTTAAACTGGACTGAGACATCTTGGTTAGATGGGGAAGTGGCTTCTGCTAGAGTTAACCTCACTCTAATAGAAATACCTAATGATTCACCCACAGGCAGCCAGAACAGCCAGAAAGCCTCCTCAAATACCTCTAAGTCACTAACACCTAGACAGCAGCAAGATGCCTCTACAAAGGCAAAAGAATGGCTTAAAACTAATGTTAAAAAGCTACCTGACAATATAGCTTCTTTAGTCAGACTTAATAAGTATTCCCTAACTGTAGTCTCAAATGGAACAGTCACTTTACAGGATTTAAAGAAGAGAAACCTTGGGACAGTGGGTACTTTAGTAGGAACTAAATTTATTACTACTAATAACACTTTAATTAAGAAATGAGTACGTTACCTAAAATAATTGAGGTTAAGGCTGGAGATACCCTAAGCAGCCTAGCCTATGAAATATTAGGGGATTATTCTTCATGGAAAGAGCTTGCCTACTTCAATAACCTGAACATATTTGATGAGTTGAAAGTGGGCAGCAGTATTAAGATTCCTATTAAAGAAGAGGTACAGAAAGTATTAGATAGTGCTAGTTCTGAGATTACAGAATTAAATGGTGAAGTTCAATCTGTAGTCAAAGAAATCCTTGACACCAGAGCAGGTAAATCTATTACTAAGTTGTTAGGTGTAGATAATACCCAACTATTAAAAGACTTAGATTTAAGTTCTCTAGCAAAAGGAGTCAACAACCTATCTAAACAGGTGATGGATGCTCCTGAATGGTCTTACGTTTCTTGGGTGCTTTAATTATGACTCTATTTAATATTAATAATCCCAATCCCTCTCAATCACTATTAGAACCCTTTGTACGCATTACAGTAGGTAATCCTAATAGTAAAGATGCTGATGTTTTTACAGTAGGAGATGGAAAGCTTTTTAAAGCAGCCGTCACTTTAGGGGAAGGTAAAGTTCAATCTAATTGTAGGTTTACTGTACGTGACCCTGATAAGAAACTGGCTGATAAATACTTCACCTATATTGAGTCTGTTGGGGGACTAGCCCCAATTCAAGCACCTGCTGAAACTTCTACCTCTCCTCAAGTTAGTTCTATTGAAAACCCTGCTGTAGATGACGGTTCTGCTAATACTACAGGTAGTGTTATTTTTGAGAATGTAAAAGCATCTACCTATGGTTGGGGAAGTGTTTATGATGGTGGTGACACTGGAGCCTATGGGGACAAGATTGATTTTGAAGGTATGTTTGCTGCAATGGCAGATACTAAGTACAAATATACCAAGGTAAGGGTTACAAACCTTTCTAATAATAAATCAATCATAGTTAAGATAATTGACAGAGGCCCCTTTGCGATCGCCCCCAATGGTCAGGTAATTAGACCTTTACAAGAACACCCAGACAGAAAGATAGATTTAGTTAGGGGAGCTTGGAAGGCTTTAACTGATAATGCCCCACAAGGTCTTGTAAATGTCAAGATTGAATTAATAGAAGAAAAGGTAACAACCTCATCTTCAAGTAATACTAAATCCAGGGAAGCGGTTAAGGCTTCCCAAATAAGTAGTAGACCTGGAAACTTTACTCAGGATGCCTCATTACCTGTAAGGATGAGAGCCTTCTTAGACGTTATAGCCTATGCAGAAAACAGTGGCTATGCTTCCATTTTTGAGCAGAATGGGGGTTATAATATTATGTTCACTGGTAAGACATTTACATCTTATGCAGACCATCCTAAAAGGAAGTTTAGGTCAGGTAGTTTAGTATCTAATGCTGCTGGTAGATATCAGTTTCTATCAGGCTCACCTTCCCCTACCTGGGAGAATGCTAAGAGAGCTTTAAACCTACCTGACTTTAGCCCAATCTCTCAAGATAAAGCAGCAGTTTGGTTAATACAAAATAGAGGAGCTTACAATGATGTCCTTCAAGGTAACTTTGATACTGCTATTAGTAAGTTAAACACAGAATGGGCATCCCTACCAGGGTCTCCTTATGGGCAACCTACAAAGAGTCTCAGCCAGTTAAGAGAATACTATAAGCAAAGATTACTAGTATACCAAGGTGGAACATTACCTTCCTCTGATGCTAAATCCTCTGTATCCTCTTCTAATTCCCCTCAAGTAGAAAACCCACCTACAGCTACTACTAAATCAGGTTCTCAAATAACAGTTGAATTAGGTTACGGTGGTAAAACAATAGCTGCTTATAGCTTCATTCATGTGGGTTTAAAGTATTCTTTATTTGACCCACATTCACTTGAGTTCACTGGGCAATCTGCCTCTTGGGTGTTAACTCAAAGGGTTAAGAATAGTGTCTACACTAATATTACTTTTAAGAAGTTAGCTCAAAAAATTACTTCATCTTATGGCATGAAATTAGTCATGCCTGAAGAGGGGCCTAAGTATGAATATTTCCCTCAGAGAGGTCAATCAGATTATGAAGCCTTATTGATTGAAGCTAGGAGAATTGGTTATAGAGTTTATACCAAAGGTGCGACTTTATATATACAACCTAGAAAGGGAATAGACGCTAATCAACAGGTGTTTGTACTTTCCTATGGTGAGAATATGGGTACATTCTTTGAAGTTACTCATCAAGCATCTACTGACTCAAAAGGTGGAGCTAGGTCTTCTCAACCAGGAAGTAATAATTCTACAGGGGAAAGGAAGTTTGAAATAGACCCTGATACAGGACAAGTTAAACAAAAGAGAAAAGAGAATTTGGTAGGTACAGGAGCTAATCAAGATGTCTCTACTACAGGCTCTCCTTTGCCCTTACCAGCCCCTAAAACTACTGGGGATACTAATACTCCAGATGCCCAAAGAAAGGCTAATGAAGACAGAATTAAGGGTATTTTAGCTGCTGCTGAATTTCCTACCACTCCTGAAGCTTTAACATTAGACCCTGACACTCCTTTTAAAACTGAAGGTATATCCACTGCATTGGACAGATATTGGGTAGTAGATACAGTTACCCATGAGTATCAAACTGGAAAATTTACTACTAAATTAACTTGTTATTCTCCTTTGAAAAATAAGACAGCTAGTGCTGCTATTACTAATAACGAAGTTAAGTCAATTTCTAATCCTGTTTTAGTTGACGGAACTAATAGTAGTTTTGACCCAGAAGCACCTAAGTTTATAAGACCTATGACTGTAGGTGCTGTTACATCTAGACACCGTTCAGAAAACTCAAGAAGACCTAACCACAAAGGTATTGATATCTCCTCTGTTGGAGGTACGGGAGCAGGCAGTATGGTAATGGCTGCTGCTGCTGGTACAGTTAGCTTTGCTGGTTTTGGAGCTAATGAAAATGGACATAGGGGTTATGGTTGGGTAGTTGACATTGATCATGGTGGGGGATGGATGACTAGATATGCTCACTTATTCCCTGGCAGCTTAAAGGTTACTACTGGTCAGCAAGTTCAGCAAGGTCAAGAGATAGGTACTGAAGGCAACTCTGGGGCATCACGCGGAACACATCTTCATACAGAGATAAGAAAGAATGGAGTTGACCTTAACCCACTCAAATTCTATAGAGCTTAATATATGCAAGAACTATTTAAAGTAATTAAAGATTCTGAAAGGGCAAACCAAATAGCTTTAGACTCTGTTGGCAGAACTCCCTACCCCACATTATCCATAGTAACAAATGTTTCAGACCCAGCTAATAGACGCAGGATTAAGGTAGCCCTTCCTAGCTCTCCTGGGTTGGAATCTGACTGGATTAGGAGATTACAAACTCACCCATTTATAGACCCACCTTTACCTACTGTGGGGCAAACTGTTTTACTGTTTTATGCAGATGGAAATGAGTCTAATGCTTTTTATCTTTCTATAGTTAATGACACCAATCCTCCTGCTAATAAAGATGACATAATTAAAGACTACTCAGAGGTAATCCCTGGAGATAAATTATCAACAGTCAGGGGAGATGATTCACTAACTGTAGATGGTAAAATAACCACAAATGCTGACGATATTAAGTGGAGTTCTGAGAAAGATATTGCTGCTGAAGTGAAGGGAAATATCTTCATGAATGCCTTGCAAGCTATTACACTACAGGCGGCTCAATATGTCATGTTTAAAGCAGGTACTTGGGCAATTAAGATATTTAGCAATGGAACAACCCAGATGTCAGGTGGGGTGTTAACTATTGACTGCGGCGGCTTTGGCTTTCACCTCACCAATGTAGGGACTATGACCATTAATGGGAAATCTATAACCACCTTGGGCGCAGTTGATAGTAGAGGGGATTCCTTAGTTCAACGTGGCTGGTAATTACCCTAAACTGATTCTCTCCCTTCAGAATCAGTTTGGACATACCTTAATTTATAGACAATAGAACATATATGACAAAAGGTATTAACTTTCCCCTTTCTGTTGTAAGTGGCAACCTTGCTGTTACTTCAGAAGGGGATTTATTTAAGGGGCATATACTTTCTTGGTTGCAAACTGAGCCAAGACAACGTGTTATGCGTCCTGCCTATGGAATGAAAGATTACTTATTTGAAACCATCTCTGATATCTCTCTCATAACCTCCAATATTAAGGAAGGTCTTCAAGACTATATACCTCAAGTTAACTTTGAAGTTCAAGGTTCTTTAAGTGACACTGGGGAAGTTGAAGTTTATGTTTACTGGAGTTATGAGGGGGATGAGTCTACTTTAAAAGTGACCCTGTAACTATGGATGAAGAACTAAATCAAACTATACCACTACAAAGCATACTAATAGACCCACGTAATGAGGAGACATTGGTAGCTGAAGCTCAAGTGGTTGTATCTAATGCCTCTAATGGGCAATTGAATGACTTCTCTGAAAACTCCCCTGTAGCTGCTCTAATTCAGGGTCAAGCTTTTGCAGGCGCAGAGTTACTTTATTATATTAACCAATTGCCTTTAGCTTTAGTGGTTGATTTCTTAAAGGTTACTGGAGTACAGAGAAGTTTAGGAACCAAAGCTAAAGCTACTTTAACTTTTAATATTAGCTCCCCTCAGTCAGTTGACTTTACTATCCCTCAAGGTTTTGAGGTAGTAGATGATTCTGGTAATTACAGTTTCTTCACTGATGCCCTTTTAACAATCCCAACTGGGTTAGTTTCTGGCTCAGTGACCGCTACTGCTGAAGAGACTGGAAGTAATTATAACCTACCTGCGTACACTTTAACTGGTATTACACAGCCTCTAACCTTCCTAGCTGGTGTAACTAACATTGAACCTGCTAATGGAGGCACAGATGAAGAAAACCAAACTCAAACTATTGAGAGGGCGTTAAGTAGATTAAGACTAAGAAACTTAGTTTCAGCTTCAGACTATGAGGATGCTGCTGAGGAAATCTTAGGGGATAAATCTAGATGTAAAGCTATTGGCTTACTTTCATCTGGTAGAGATAAGGAGGAATTAGGGGCAGTTCACTTATTCCTATTAAATACCAATCAACAGCCAGCTAACTCTGCTCAATTACTTCAGGTTAGACAATCATTATATCAAAGCATTCAATTAGGTAGTTCCCTATATTGCTCACCAATGGAGATACAAAATGTATCTGGTGAGTTAGTAGCAAGGTTAGCTACAGGAGCAGACCCAGAAACAGTAGTTAATGACCTTTGGGAAGCTTTTCAAGGCTATCTTAATCCTAGTACCTATCCTTTAGACCAGGATGTAATACTAAATGAAGTTGAGTATGTATTACGCTCTACTGAAGGAATTAGAGATATCCAAAGTTTAATCCTCAATGGTCAGGCTTCTAACATTGCCCTACCTAATAAATGGACGCTACCTGCTGCATACAGCTTTTATATCAGACTAGCTACTGACAATGGTGGTTCCTATGATGCTCTGCGTGGGGCTGGTGAGCCTGAAGAATTTGGAGGCATCTAATGACAACTACATATCAAGCTTGGCAAACTGGTAGACCTATATTCAGTAGACTACCAGAGGTTTACCAAGAGAATCCTGTAGCAGATTGGTTAACTGAATATTGGGATGAATTACTAACCCAAAATAAAGCAAAGATAGATGACTTACCAAGAAATCTTGATCCTACAACTTGTGATGAGAATTGGTTAGATTTCCTAGCACCTTTATGCGGGTTTACAGGGGAGTATTGGGATAAGTCATGGAAGACTTCTTCTAAGAGATTACTTCTAGCAAACTCATATACCCTAATTTGGAAGAACAAAGGTAGTAGAGAAGTATTAAGTTTTGTACTTAATGCTTTAGGTATTGAACATGAGATTTGGACAGGTTCTTCTTTTATATTAGGGGTTTCTCAAGTTTCCATTGACAAATTAGGAAGTGGAGCATGGCAATACAAAGTACTACTACCTTCTAGATATGCACAAGAAGGTTATGAATTCAAATTAGCTAGGAAGATAAATAGATTATTTGGGCCATTGTGGTGCAAGAGTGAAGTTAGGTATAGAAGAGATATCATACCTGAGTTCTTCTACAATGTGGCTGCTGTAGATACTCAAACCTTCCTAACTTCTGATACTGGAGAATTGATTGTATTTCAATAGGATAAATAATGACAGATTTAGGACAAGTAAGACTTACAGCACTTCCTGCTGTTATGGGGTACAGTTAATAAGAATAAAAATATTATCTTTTTATGAAAGCATATTCAATCGATCTGCGCGAAAAAATAGTTGCAG
>NZ_JACJRV010000138.1 GCF_014697475.1 Nostoc sp. FACHB-152 | reverse complement strand
TTGCAAGACTTCGAGAGTGCCAACACTAAACTTGATGAGGCTTTAGAAAGTAAAAAACAAACGGCAGGAATACAAAGATAAATAAATTGAAGAGAAAAAATCAGCTACTTTAGACGAGAAATGGTACTTGATATTCTTCTATATAAGCTTGAATAACTTCTGGCGGCTCAGACATCACAGCGACAATTTCTGAAAAAACGTTAAATTGGGTGTTTACCATTTTTCTGAATCAGTAAGTATCAACAAAATTAAAAATGGTAATAGTTGGCTGTTTAGGATTACCAGTAAATCTTTTGCCACCGAGTGCAACTTTTAAGTTAAAAAATGTTTAGGATGCGAAGTTTTTCTGAAGCCCTGATAAAATTCAATAGCTAAAAATTTGAGTCTCAGATGAGCCAGGGAACAAGGTATGCAAGCCAAAAGTGAAGTCATAATTAAATTCAGCGGTTCACTACCTGAAGCAAAACCAGCAGCGAATAAAAAAGTTGAAGTCTCACTGACTGACCAGAACGGTATAGTCTTCACTGCTTTGATTAACGCAAAAAGCTGGCGCAAGGCGGAAACTAATGCCTCGGAGTTTGCGGACTGGGCAGGGGCTATATCTGGCAAGCTTGGTGTGCGGACAGATTCGGGGTTTGAAGTGATTGATGCAGGGTTGCAAATCTTTGAAAAGAAAGCGAAGGAGCCTAAAACAGAAGAAGGTGCTGCTGTAGCGGAAGCTGGCGCAAGTTAATAGGCTTGTTTCAGGCATTCATGAACAAATTTTTACCTCTGCAAATATCTAATTGCAGAGGTAGAAGCACTGTGAATTGCAGATTTAACTCATTCTATGAAAAGTACAAAATATCACTTAGTTGAACAATGCTGCTTGTGACCTTTTTTTTCAATTGTGTAGTTGAAAACTTAAAATTTGCTGAGAAATCTCCAAGCAGAGTTTAAACAAAATATTATTTTTTAATAACAGATTACTTAGATATCCATAATTTTTAGTTAAGTTATTGAAAATATAATGGGTTTCAAGTTCAGTTGAAAATATACATCACTGATTAATTAAAGAGGTTGATTCATGAAATTAATAAATTTATTAATACTAACTTTGTTCTCGCTTGTCATAGTTAGCTGTGTCCGAGACGTATCAAAGAACCAGTCTGAGCAAAGTCGTACAACTGTGAATGCAACTATTCCTGTGTCTGCACCTGGGATTGAGCCTAACGCCCAGTCAGCAGAATCTCAAGATTCAACTGTTGTCAAGTCAGGCACTTTTGTTTCTGGAGAACATACAACTCAAGGAACGGTTCGTCTTACAAACAAAGATGGTAAATCATTTATAGAGCTTGAGCAATCGTTTAAGACTTCAGAATTAGGGCCAGATTTAGTAGTAATATTGCATCGTTCAGATAGTGTAATAAACTCAACTAAACCACCAGCCTATCCATTAAAGAAAGGAGACTATATCATCATTGCTCCCTTACAAAAATATAGTGGTGCTCAAACATATGCTATTCCGAACAACATCAATTTAGGAGATTACAAATCTGTTGCTATCTGGTGCCGCAAGTTTAATGCGACTTTTGGGGCTGCCAATTTGAGTAAGTAAAGATTAAGCAACCAGGGCGGCGCATCTAAATTACTCCTAATCAAAACCAAAGTTGAGCGTCGCAGCTTTATCATCTGTTCCGCTTGCGTTTAAAGAGTTTAACGCAATATTTATTTATAGAGAATTAGCAGGCTAATTCTCGGAAAAATAGCCAAGAAATCCTAAACTATAAATATTTGTATACTCACAAGATTCTCACAATGCTGTTTTATTTTTGAGTTGCATGAAGGGAAGTTTGAGTAGGAAAAGGCAGAGAGCAGATGGCAGTTATGCACGCTCTGTTTCTCTGCACAATTAATCTGTCTGTGCGTTGGAGTCTATGGGAATTTAAGTACCAACCTAACTTATGAATTTCAGTGGTTTTCAATGGGGCGGGGTTACTAATCCCTATCCAAGTGTTCCTTCTGCACCTTAAAGTAATCCTGCCTTTGTTGAACGAAAACAAATTTTGAAATCAAGAAAGAAAATAATTATCAATAAAGAGGGTTGAATATGAGCAAGCGAATAGTTGCTTTTGTTACTGCTGTTTTATTGTCCGTCTTGACCATCATAATTTATAACTCGGTCGGGGCATTTGCAATCGAACTACGACCTAATTTAGAGTTAACAGACAAAGGAACTTATCTTGCAGTCGCCTTTGAAGTACCGCCAGCCCAACAGTTAATTCCAGCCCCCCCACAGCCAGCATCTTCTAATGTTGGAGCGACAACTTTAATGAACAGCGATCTCTTTAACAAAAGCGGTACTAAAGTAGGAAGCCGACATGGTTTTTGTATCATCATTAATCCCAGCAGCAGCTTAAATGGTGAGACAACCGGAGAGTTGATGAAATGCGAACAGGTTCTGTTGCTTCCACAAGGTAGCATTAATATCAGTGGAGTCTTTAATCGTACTGCGTTTGACCAAGAGTTACGACCATCCGTATCTGCCATCGTCGGCGGTACGGGCAAGTTCTCAAAGGCTCGTGGTGAGGTTCATATCTTTGGGAGTGGGCCAAATGTGGCCATACATACTTATAAAATTTACTTGAGTTAATTGAAAGTATCATTGGTCATTAACTTTCAACTGCTAAATTTAATTTGTCACTAATACAACAAGTGGGGAATGGAAATGCGATCTCTTCGCTTTCCGTTTCCCCAATGTGAGTGATATTAATTTATAACCAAAATCTTTGTTCTTTTTATTCTCATTGGCTGACTGTGGAGAATTATTGAAAAACTGTTTGAAATCTCGGCTTTTGATTTGATAACGATTGACACAACGCTTTTTGGCTTTCAACCAACAGCGATCGCACCATAACAGAACTCCCTTGGATCTCCCGGCATCTCTTCCTCGCACCACTGCTGAAACGCACGATTTGACCCAATCCTGAAACCAACCGCCAAATTGCTAACCCAGTCTGGCATTTACCATTACTAGTCGTTGTGCGCGAGACTCCCGCTTTTTCAGCGATTACAAAGCATCAGTGCGATGTATGGATTCAATCAACTCCTCAACTTCTTCTTCGTCCAGACACTGTTTCACTTGGGTGCGGAACCAGTTGGATTCTTCCAGTTCTGAATCCTTACCTCGGTAGACCAGTAATGTTCCCGATGAAGTCCTTGCCTATCAGATTTCAGAAAAAAACCTAGCGACGGGTAAAAACCACATCGCTAGGTTTCTACTACCCAAGAATCTCAATTACAGCAGGCATCTAAGGAAATTGATCTCCTGTCTGGGGCAGGAATTTGTTGTGAATAATTTCTTGATAAATTTCTAAATCTGCTTGCCAGTTATCGAGTACTTGTTGTAATCCTGCCAAGCGTTCGTCAAGATTATCGCTTGATAGCTGGTAGCTAAAACTGCCATTGAACATCACAATCGGAGTCATTGTTTCGTCTTCTTGACGAATTGCTGCTTCGTGAATGCTTAGATAGAAAGGACTGCGTTCTAGAGTATATGCTAAATTTAACGATGCTCTAACTTTTGCTTGACCTATTTCTTGCCATTCTCCAGGCGATAATAATCTTTCACTTAAATATTTACTGGCTTGTTGTTGTTGCTCAAAAGTAATGTGCTTTCTAGGATTGATCCCCAGAGCTTCATATTCTAGGTTCGGTAAAGCCTGCACGTATTTACGAACAATATCTGGAATCATTACTTGTGCTAACTCTTTACCTTCAATCGTTTCCAAAAACATGATGCGGTTTGGTTCAGAGACAATATTAATGCCTGATGTATAAGTTATCTGAACAACATGATTTGTAAAAATAGTTTGTCGAGCTAATTCCCAATCGGTTGGGACTATACCACTGGATTTCAAGAAATCAGGATTCAGAATAGTTGGTTGATGATTTTTGACAGCAATAACAATCCCAAACTCTTGTACAGTTAACTTTGGACTCATGGAATTCCCTTGAAATTAATTACTTTAGAATTCTGGGTTACTATGCAAACAGCACTGTCATACCAAGCGCGCAATTCGCTGCGGACGCGACGCAGGAGCGTCGCTAACGCTCTCTCGCTAATGCAATTAAAAAACTTAAATACAGCAAAACTTTCAATGGTTAAAGCTGTATCAAACTTTTCGTGAAATGGTATTACTGATTCCAGATATCTTTGAGAAAAAATCTAGCTTTTAACTAATGTATTATTGTCAGAAATATTTTATTTAATCAAGCAGTTCGCTTGATAAAGCCAGAATGTTTACCCCCTATTTGATTCTTCATTTATTTTACTTTTTTCAGTGTTATAATAATTAAACAACTGAGAATCTTCACAGATTTTTAGAAAATATATTAATTAAGTAACCTAGCTGACATTATATTTAAAATTATCAACTTTTTAGGTAAAATTACCAGAAAATTAAATTTATGAAAAAGTCTTTAAATTGCTAAGAAAAATGTGAAACTATGTTCATCTAAGCTTTAACAAAATAAAACACATATTAATTTTTACCCAAGATGGCTTTTCTAATATTTTTGTTGAAGAAGAAGATATCAGCCAGAATGTAGGAATCAGAATCAATCGGATAAAAAGACCTGTGACCGAATGGCACTCTTGTAAAGCTGAAAGCTTGTGTAGGCAGGGTGTGGGGTGTGGGGTGTAGGGTGTAGGGGAAGATTAAGAAAACCAAATATCGAGTACGAACATAAATATTTTCATTCTTCACTACACCCCACACCCAAAAGCCTTATAGGTAACGGATTTGGCGTTATCTTAGTGCCATTCGACCTGTGACCTTTTTTGAATTCAAAATGCAAAGGTTAAATCTGATGTGGTTGCTTGGTTCGAGTGGGCTAGTAGTGTGCTTTGTCAGTTGCCTTTTATGGCATAGTTCTATTGATGGCGGCGATCGCTTATTTTATTCTGACTCGCATCTTAATTTCTCATCACGGTAGAGACTCAACCTTGGCTAGCGCTGTTGGGGGTAGAGGGTGTGTTATGCTCAACTGAAATCAGAGGAAGGGCGGGGGAGTGAGTAGAGGTTGCTGAGGCAGGAGCGATCACAGATTAAAACTACCCTGAAGAAGTAGAACAGTACTATAAAAGATAGATTTTTTATTGGCTGACGATTTTTGATAGTTTGCCACTGATTAAAGGACATCCTCTTGATGTACCGAGAACTGACTTAAACTGGATCAAGACTTTATCTCCAGGCTGAAGCTGAAGTTTATCTAGTGCTTTTGTGTATCGAAATCGCCATTGATGTTTTTGATATGATTGGTAACAGTCTGGATAGTCTTGTTTTTTCTGCTCATACCAACTTTCTATCTCAGGTAACACATCACTTACTTTAATCAGGATTTCCGAGAATGCTAGTCCTGTATCTTTGTATAGCTTTTTTATTTCTTTAAGAAGAATAACACCTTCAATACTCATAACGACACCTATTGAGACAATTCCCGATCAATTCTCTGTGCCAATATCATGTTGGTATCAGAGGTACTCACTTTCCTCAAGACTCACGCAGCCAAGGCGATCGTTGTTGAGTTGCTAGTATGCCTAGAATTGCCTCAATCCGGTCTAGTCTGCTTGGTGGTTTTGGTGTGTTGGTCATATGATTTTAACCAGAAACAAATCACAACAATAAAAATTGTATATGACTTACAGTGTAAGCTTTCTAGCTTCTGAGTGATTTTATTAACTAATTCACTAGCTTCAGTTCTTCGCGTTTGGTATTTGAACTAACCATTTTCATCAACTGCTGATTCAGGTAACTCTGGGCTGAAAGGTAAAGGTATATTTGGCTCTAGAGGCAGGTCAGAAGGAAAGCTGTCAACGTGAACGGTAGCGATAATGCAGTGAGGGTTTGCATTGAAGAACTGGTCTACTTTTAATGTCCAATTTTTTGGCATAGTCTTCAAAGCCCAGGAGTGCAGTGCATATTGATTAAGATTACAAGTATTAGAGCAGAAAGCCCACCAGTAACAGACTGAAAATCCAAAAAATTTTCAGTCTGTTGCGTCCTTCAGGGGTGGGACGGGCAGTTTGCAGAATCATGAACCGAATTGCACGTTTGTAAACTACCTCTTACTACTTGGAGAAAAAGAGAATGTACATTTTTGTATTGACCTGACTCTAAAAAAAAGTTGTGTTAGTATTTAGTTGAATGAACGTTCAATCAGTTAAATTATGCAAGGAAAAAGTTCGCGGCAACAACAAGCTGTTGTGCGGCGGGAACACCTAGTAGATACAGCGTTGGCACTGTTTTCAGAGCAAGGTTACGATGCAACCAGCATCAAGCAGATCGCGGCAGCAGCAGGCGTAGCAGTAGGACTGCTGTATCACTACTTTCCGAGTAAAAGTGAGGTGATGAAAGCGGTATGGGAACGGCACAGTTTTTTACCAGAGCTAAGGGTGCTACTTGCGGTCGAGTATGACGAGGTGGCAGCACGTGTTCTGGAAAATGTGGCTGAGAGCTTTTCGGCTATGCTCAGTCGCAAAGAGGTGCTGTTTCGCCTCATGGTGCGTGAAAGCCAGAGTAACCCAGAAGTTGCGGCTTGTCTGCACATGATTGTGGAAGAAGGCATGACGGCGTTAGGGGCTTATCTAGAAACCCGCGTTCAGGTCGGAGAACTGCGTCCTCATGATACAACCTTGACCGCCAGAATGCTATTTGGAACGGTTTTGACCACACACTTGGCGCGTCTGCCGATTCCGTCGTGGGCGGATCTAGTTTCGCAGATGCTATGCGGCATCAATACTCATACTGATTGCGTTCATCCTGAGTAAAACAACTTTCTGTGCGAGGTTGAAAATATGGGGACAACGAGTAAAACCGATGTGATCATTGTTGGAGCCGGGCCAACTGGGCTGTTGCTGGCTGTGCAATTGATGCGTTACGGCATCGACTTTGTAATCTTTGACAAAAAAGAAAGTATCACTGATTTATCAAAGGCTCTGGTCGTTCATGCTCGGACTTTGGAAATTTACGACCAAGTGGGTCTGGCGCAACAAGCTGTTGCAGATGGCGAAATCGTGCAGAAAGGCAACTTGATGCACAACGGCAAAATCAACGCCCAGCTTGATTTTTCTAACTTCGGCGGTCAACTCAGTCCTTTTCCGTTTATGCTTGTTTTTGAACAAAACAAAAATGAGCGTCTGCTTTACGAGCATCTTCAACACAACGGCAAAGAAGTTCGATGGCAGACCGAAATGGAAAGTCTAACGCAAGATGCTAACGGCGTGAAAGCAGTTGTGAAAAGGACAAAGGGCGAAACACAGACCATCGAAGCTCAGTATCTAGTAGGTTGTGACGGTGCAAGTAGTCTAACGCGCCATCTCCTCGATTTGAGTTTTGCGGGTTCAACTTATCCACGCCTGTTTTACGTCGCGGACGTGGATATGGAGTTTCAAGCGGACGAGGCAACGTTCTACGGCACTCTGGGAAACAACTCGTTCGTGCTGATGGTTCCTATGCAAGGTGAGAAGCACTGGAGGCTAATTGGCAACCTGCCCGAATATGATGAGCAAGCGGATCGAGAAGTAACTTACGATGAAGTCGAAAACAAGGTCAAGCAATTAGTACAGCAGCCATTGAAAATTACAAATGTGCGCTGGTTTTCGAGTTACAAAGTACATACTCGTTGCGCGGATAAGTTTTTCAAAGGTAGATGCTTTCTGGCTGGCGATGCCGCCCATGTTCACACGCCAGCCGGAGGACAGGGGATGAATACGGGTATTCAGGACGCTTATAATCTGGCATGGAAACTAGCGTTTGTTTTGAAAGGCTATTGCCAGGATTCATTGTTAGAAAGCTATAACGAAGAACGTCTAGCCAATGCCAAACGCCTGTTGCAGACGACTGATCAATTTTTTGATGTCGCGGCGGGAGATCGCTGGTATTGGCAATTTTTCCGGGACAACATTTTACCAAGCCTGGCCAATGTTGTAACGCGGTTTAGTGCAGCAAAAGAGTTTCTGTTTGAGCTAGTTTCGGAAATTGGAATAAATTACCGTGATAGTTCTTTAACTCAGCATCAAGACAGCTTTTTGGAAGTTAAAGCCGGAGACAGAATGCCTTATTTTCTGGTGGACGGTACGAACATTTATGATCGCCTGTGCGCTCCAAAATTTCACTTGGTTGTATTGTCTGATGGTCAACAAAGCTATGAAAATTTGCAGGTAGAACTAGCAAAAGAATACGGTAATTTCATTGATTTTAACGTTGTTCCTCTTTACCCAAGCGTTGTAGAAATATTTGGCATCAATCAACCTTGTAAAGTTCTACTCAGACCTGATAACTATATCGGACTGATATCTACAGAATTATCCTTGGATGATTTAAAAGCCTACATGGATGAGTTACTCGCTATTGACAAAAAGCCCAAAACCCCGCTACTTTAGTGCGCGGACTGGCTTAATCTCAAATTCCTTGCTACCAAAATTTCAGAAAAAACAAAGCGACGGGGAACAACCCTATCGCTTTGTTATGATCATCCGAGAATTTCAATCACCCAACCCAGAACAGCAGCAGAGCGATCGCCCGTTGGCACAAATACCCGCTTGCGCCAGTTGATGATTTCTGTGAAACAACCCACAGCCACAAGTTGATCGGCTAAAGATAAGGCATTGATGAACTCAATAAAAAAACTCAGTCTTTGTCAGGCTTTAGCTATTGCAACTGGGTTAATTGCTCTGTTGAGATGTTCGCCAGCACCAAACCAGCCACCAACACCGACAATAGAAAAACCATTACGGATAACTCCCCAAATTACTGCACCTACTAAACCATAAATCAGCCCCCACCTGTTGGTGGGCAATGCCTAAACTTAAGATTAAAGTTGTATTTATCCTCTTGTTCAAAGATAAGGATTTGTGCAATTTTCAACTAGCAACACGGACTAGTTATATCTAAAAATCTACTTTTATTGATGAGAGCGAATGCGATTAGTGTGAGCGTGTTAGTCTTTTTAACATTCCAAGCACATCTACTGCACTAGCGATCGCTCCTCCCAATTCACCAGCCGTTTGGAGATGGCATTACAGAAGATTGCAGTTAAAGCCGCATGATTAAAATTAGTTAATAATACTGAATTAGTATGTTGAGTGGAATGCTTATAGTGGGATAAATATACGCTTCCTTAAACTAAATTTAGCTTGGCACTATATTTCAAAAAAAAGGGATTAACTTTATGAAACTACAAAATCAAATTAAAAGGATTGGAGTTATACTCAGTTTAATTTTTATATTTGATGCAGCCTTAAATGTAACTCCATCAGTTGCTCAAGAAAAATGTGGGAATACTGAACCTGTTGAAGCTAGCAAAACTAATAAAACAGTAGAATTAAAAAAAATTGGCATTAAAATTAAAATTCCTTCTAACTTTAGAACATTACTTCGTAATGACGGTTCTATAAGCATTCTCGATCCTGGCTCATTTGAAGCAGTTAGATGTAAAGCTCCTCATGGTCTTTACTATTTCAATATTAAACTATTACCTAATCCTAAAAAACTATCTCTAGTAGAACTAGCTAGGACTTCCTATAGTACAGCTTTAGGCGCACCAATCAAACTACATAATTATAGGCAGAAGAATACACAAGCATTAGTTATAGATGCTCAAGGTGCTTATGGTGCTTATGGAATTTTCAATGTTCCAAGGAAGGGTACAGTAGAAATGAGTGCTGTTTGTGATTGTGAAGTTGATAAGAAAGACATTATAAGGTATTTAGAAGTAACTGAACTAATCAAATAATAAATATAGTAAAAATATTTCTCAAAACTTAAACAGAAAGTTGCATAATTCTTAGAGGAAAATATGGGAGCGATCGCTTCATCTCTCACACACACCCCCAAACCCTGCTACAATCCGTGTGGTCAATACAGTAACTACCATCTCTGGCAAAGGATTTGGGCAACGCCAACCTACAAAAATAGATAAGCTGGTTGAATCTGCGGTGGGCTACTGCTAAATGTAACGGAACAGTCTGGTGAAGAAGCACAACGGATAAATGATGCCTTGCTGCAAGAACTAACCGTGACCTAAGAGTAGTGAATAGATGCGATCGCTCCCAGCCCCCAATCATGAACAAAATTCACAATCTAGGATTGACTGATACTGAATACGCACAACTAGCAGCCCAAGGCTAGGCTATGCCTAAGCACCGTACATAACCCATACGCTAGGATTTTTACATAAGTTAATAATTAAAACTTGGAGTGCAAAACACCAATGGAGAAAGCAACATTTGGGGCTGGCTGTTTTTGTGGTAGAGTTTCCTACTTTACCACTGTATGACAATTTTAATATTCAGCTATCGGGTAAGGATTTGAAGCAATTAAAACTACTTTGGTAGGAGTACGGTTCTAAAAATTATCATATTAGTTTTGACTTAGGATTGAGAATTAAATAAGATCCAAAAATAGACACAGCAATGATAGGGTGAACTTATACTGTGAGCAACTCAAAGATGCGATGAATCCCTATCCTTTTAA
>NZ_JACJRV010000137.1 GCF_014697475.1 Nostoc sp. FACHB-152 | reverse complement strand
TGACGACCGAGGTAGCAAGCGCAACCGATCAAGAAGTGGAAAATTACCAATTGGTATGGGCCACCGTTGTACAACCACTCATCTAAGGAAGCTGCTTCCCAAATGGGGTAGAAGTGCAAACCGATAGCGTTAGAAGAAGGAACAACTGCACCAGAGATGATGTTGTTGCCGTAGATTAAAGAACCTGCTACTGGTTCACGGATACCATCGATGTCTACTGGAGGAGCAGCGATGAATGCAATTACGAAGCAGGTGGTTGCTGCTAACAAGGTTGGAATCATCAACACGCCGAACCAACCGACATAAATCCGGTTTTCGGTGCTGGTGATCCAGTTGCAGAACCTTTCCCATACGTTTGCGCTACCGCGCTGTTGTAAGGTTGTGGTCATTTTCTTATGATTGCTGAAAGTTTATTTAATGTTGCAGGCGTATTATTTTTCGCCTGTACTCATAAACTTTACATCTATTTACGTCAAGTAGGTGTTTTATTTTCTTATGTAAATAGATTTATTGATTATATTTACTTATATAAAGGAGGGGCGCGATCGCACCCGGCAAACTTAAAAGTCAAAGTAAATATAAGGTAAGCTGCCTTCAGGAGCTAATAACCAAACCACGTAGAAGCAAAGCGGTACGAAGACGAGCTTGATCGGCCAGTTTAACTGGAGCTTTAACCTACCATTCAAAGCATAGACCAGACCCATAACAGCAGCTAAAATCACCAGCATCCAAGTTAATTGGTAGGGGCTGATAGTTAATGCTTCCACATAGACTTTTTGAGCAAACTGTGCGTCAGCCGGCTGTCCCCAAAGACGCTGAATGACCAAAGAAGAATCTTGGAGATTGGGCAAACGAAACCAAATCCAAGAAGTAAAAACCATCAACTGGGTCAATAGCCAAGCGATAACTACACCCACAGGATTTTCCCAAAAGTGTGCCAGTATTTCATAGCGATCGCTCAAATCATCTGTGAGCCGATGAACTGCTAAAGCAATTCCGTGCAGAATACCCCAAACGAAAAAACCCCAGGCAGAACCGTGCCAAATACCCGCAATCACCATCACGATAAATAAATTCAAGCAGGTACGAAGCAAACCAAGTCGAGAGCCACCTAAAGGAAAGTAGAGGTAATTACGCAACCAATCACCTAAAGTCATGTGCCAGCGTCGCCAAAAATCGGCAATGCTGGTACTGAAATAAGGAAAGTCGAAATTCTCTGGTAGAACTAAACCGAAGAGTAAAGCAGTGCCACGGGCAATATCTACGTAACCATTAAAATCTAGATATAGTTGCAAGCCGTAGGCAAACGTCGCCAGCCATAAATCACCGCTACCTGCACGTTGTAAGTTACCAAAGCATAAATCAACAAAAATACCTAAATTGTCAGCCAACAAACCTTTTTTAACTGCGCCTCTAGCAATTAACCACAATGCTTCTGTCGCTCTCTCAGCTGTTGGAAATTGTAGTGCATTAAATTGAGTTGCTAAATTGTGGTAGCGGGTAATTGGCCCAGAAATCAATTTAGCAAAGAAGAGTTTGTAGGTGGCAAATTTGACAAGATTGTCAGTTGCAGGTGCGCCACGATAGACATCTACTAAATAAGCAATACACTCAAATGTAAAAAATGAAATTCCTAAAGGTGCAATTATTTTAAAAGATGCATCTGGTGAATTAATTTCTCCAGGAGATATGAAATTAAATATAGTTGTTGCATATTTAAAACCTAATAGCAACAAGACATTAATTATTACACCCAGCCACAATACTTTTAGTCGGCGACTATTCCAATCTGCTTGGGCATATTGCCACTCTTCATTAGAAATTCGCCAATCAATATTATGTTCTCCAGGAGAAGTGTTATTGCCAATTTCTCGTCCTAAACGGAAGTTAATAAACGTTAGAGCTAATAGCAGTGGTAGATACTGGATGCTCCAAGAAGCATAAAAAGCAAGACTAGCAGTTAATAAAATCCATAAACGCCATTTCTGTTCAGTTAATGTCCAGTAAATTACTAATATACTCAGTAAAAATATTCCGTAAGAAATTGATATAAAGTTCATGTTTGAGTCATTTGTCAATGGTTATTTGTCATTATTCTTCACTTTGTTGGCCAAGAAATCATTGGGTCACCTGCCAGTTTTTTCGAGACTTCGTAGGCTCCAAAGCGGTTAAGGTGGCTGGGGTCAGAAAAATAGTCATTGGTTCTTGGCCAAAGTAGGCTGAAGTCTCGATAAATAAAGTTGGGATTTGCCGATAAACGTAGCATATATTGTTGGAATTCTTGCTCAGATTTTTTGCGTACTGGATCTAAATATTCGGCGGTGAGAGGCGTATTAATAAACACTAAAGGAATTTGCTGAGACTGAGTAAACCGCAAAACTTCTTGAAAGGCAGCGTCTTGTTTTCCTTCTATACTGAAAGATTTGTAGTCATTGTCATAACTGCCTGTAACTCGTGGATGTTTTTGATAATATCTAGCAGGATTAAACCGGACAGATAAAGGCAAGAATCCATCAAAATCAACGGCTTGCGAAGAAGTATCTTCTTCTAAATTTTCGGTTGCAGATTCAGCAGGTTTTCCATTTTTGGCAGAGCGATCGCTCACTAATGGCAAGCCATCTAGTTGTTGATGTAGTAGAGTTTTAAGTTGGTCGCGGTTTTTGTAACTACTAGAAAAGAGAGCTAAAACTCTATTTAAGCCATTATTAATGTTTTGATAGGTACTAATATCATCTGGCTTTTTCTCTGCCTTTTGTTTTTGTTGAACTGCGGCAAGATTGTTTACAGATTCATCAGCAGAGGCAGTAGCTTGTGCTTTTTCCATGATTTTTTTATAACCAGGAGAAGCAGCGATCGCATTAAAAGTTATGTCTTCGCGTCCACTATTAAAAGCACGAGAACCATCAGCCCAGAGAATTAATTTCGGTAGTTCTGAGGGTTCAAGAACTTGACGAATAATAAAATCTACAACTTGTGCTGTAGCACCGTTAACACCAAAGTTAAACACATCAATATCGGCATAGCCTTGTTTTGCCAAAGCTTTCGATAACTCGGCTGGGTCTACTCCACGCAAAGCCCGCGAAGAACCAATAACTAAGACATCTGGCGGATGTCCTTGAATATTTAACCTCTGTCTATATAAAGCTAGTTGTTCATCTAATTGTCTGGCGTTAAAACTAGGCATTTGCGATCGCGCTGCTAACAAAATTGCCGATGCTGTGGCTTTTTCTTTTAGTGGCGCGGCGATTAAAGTTTTTGGTGCAGAATCATCGTCAATAAATCCAGAAGCATTAAAGAAAGAACTATTCTGTTGTGATGATTTTGGTTGAGGTGAATTACTTAAAAACTCTTTCTGGCTTTGCTTTACTTCTGTTGTCACTGGCTTTGGTTCAGACGGTTTAGGCGTAACACTCACCACCTCTGCCTTACTTGGCATAGTCCGAGCTACAATTTGCCCAAGTACCCAATCTGTTTGCAGAGTCAACAATAGTCCCAGGGTTGCCCAAACCAAAGCAACTTTTAACCCTCCTTGCAGGTCAGGCTCTGCTGCGTTTGACTGGTCGATATCTGTAAATATCTGTGTTCCTAGCAGCATATTTTTAAATGTGGTGCTGGCTGCTAGAACCCAATCTCTTGCTGCTTCTGTAACAAAAGTTTGGACTTCTTGAGAAGTTAACTCAACTCGGAAAATTGGTTCTTGAGTATCTGTAACTAACAGTTCGCCCACATATTCAGAAGTAGCAGCAAACTCTGGGGTAGCTTCGGGAACTAAACGTTGGCGTTGAACAAAATCTACACCATGATGCCAAACAGGTTCTTTATTCCCAGCACGGCGACCATAAACTCTTATCCCTGCAACCTCTGGCAATTTTAATTGCCGCATAAACTGAGTGACTTTATTTGCTACTTGTTTGCGGAGGGGACAAACTGGTGCATCACACATAATGTGCAGTAAGTCACCTTTGCGTAACAAGATGACGCGAATCCCGCCAGTTTTTAAACGCCACTCTAAATCATTATTTAATAAGCGTTCTAATAAGAAATGAGTAGCGGGTTCATCGCCGTCAGTTGCTAATTCCAAAGCGGAGGTAGCCAGGGCAGGATGTTGGGCTGCGGGTAACGAAATCCAGTCAATCCAAGTTGGCTGCTTTTGTCCAGTTTTCTGCCCGTAAACTGTAGCACCGAGAATGCCTTGGGGTGCGATCGCCTCAAGTTGCGATACGATTGTTTCTAGACATTGGGTTTTGTCTGGCGCATCTTCTAAAGCATTAGCGGCGGGAGAACAAAAAAGATGTAAAGTTGATTCTTTAAGGGATGCTTGGACAATTACCTTAAATTCTGATAATACCTCTGTTAAAAGTCGAGCGATCGCTTGTACATCTCCCCAACGCGCCCACTCTTTAAGCATCAACTCTGGTGGGGTTAAATCTATCCGGAGTAGCCAATCATAGCTAGTTTCACCGTTTACTTGGGAAGCAATGATCGCATCTTGATAACCAGGAAGCTTTAACAGTCTGAGTTTTTGTGCTATTGGTTCAGCAAGTAGTGAGGGGTCTGGACTATAGGCAGACTGGCACAAAATCCACAACCGATTGGATGAGACTTGATATTGATCTGGCTTGATTGTGACTTGTACCGACACACCCAAAGAACTCAGGGTTTCGCTTAAATAACGCGCGATCGCCTGGACATCACCTCGACGCGCTAAACTCTCATTTGATATAATAAGCGCCCCGCCCGGCTTTGATGCTTCCGAGTCTTTTAAGGCTTGCTCTACCTGTTCTAAATGCTTGTCTAATTGATTTAGATATACCCTATGGCACCATTGAGGGCGATTTTCCCCCTTTTTTCGTCCGTAGACCAATACTTGGTATATTGAGGGTTGTTCTTTGCTTGTTAAGACATCTAAATCCGTTTGCTGTAGTGCGCGAAGCAAATCAGAGAGTGTACGCCAGCGTAAAGGACACTCGGTTGCTTCACAAAGGATGAGTAGGTCATTTCCTTGCAGCCGGACTTTCACCCCTAAAGTGTTGATCCCTGTTGCTTGGCTTACCCATTGCACTAATGTTTGCTGGCTATCTGGTAATACTTTTTTCATGGGCAGTTAACTTTACAGGAAACGAGTATTCGGAGGTATTGCCTGCGCTTGTAAACTAGAACCATAGGTTTATCATATTTTGCTGTTTTTTTTTAACACTTTTGTTACCGTCTGTGCTTGCAAAATAGTCCAAGATAGTCTTATATCGTTGCAAGTTTTACAGAAGTTGAGTTTTGCATTTCATTTTTCTCGTTTGCCAACAACCCACAATTAGCAATGCCCCCTACTACCTCCCCATCTTCAACCAACCCCGGATTAAATTTGTTTCTGTTTAGTATTCCCCAATCTTTCCTCTTAGAAATAGGTACAGCGTCTATACTACTGCTGCTTACCTCTCAAAAGGCCACAGTACAAGCCCTAGAATCTCTAGGACAAGCAAGTGAAGAATTGTTGCGCGGCGATCGCTTGCCTATTCTTCCCTTTCCTAACGATGAATTAACTAATAAAAGCTAAAACTTATACTTTAAAACACCAACCGCTCATAGAAAACAATGAGCGTAAATCACAAAGTTCAAAAATGTAAACAGTAATCGGCTTTACAAGAGAAGCAAATATGAGTACAGTTTTATACTCTGTATCACACGCTACGAATTACTACCCAGCGTCAGAATTATTCTTACGTCGTCGTCTCCAAATAGTTGAAGAGTTATGGGAGAACGTACTGCGGCAAGAATGCGGGCAGAAGATGGTCGATTTATTGCGCCAATTGCGCGATTTGTGTTCGCCGGAAGGACAAGCTACCAATGACCAAGCAGCTTCAGCAGTTAAGTTGATTGAACAACTAAATATTAATGAAGCTATTCGTGCCGCTCGTGCTTTTGCGCTCTATTTTCAGCTGATTAACATCATAGAGCAAGAATATGAACAAAAACAGCAATTAACTCGTTATTCTGAAGTAGAAACAGAAGCAACGACAGTAGAGATTATCTCTGATAGTAGTTATTCTTCTAATGACAAAGAAGATGATGCATTTGTCAACAAAGGCGTAGGTACAGATTTATTAGCTAAAAGTTGGGTTAGCAAAATAGACAACAAACAAAAAGGAACGTTTGCCACCCTATTTCCTTATTTATATGAACTGAATGTTCCACCCCAACAAATTCAACGGCTAATTTCACAGTTGGATGTGCGCTTGGTATTCACCGCACACCCCACAGAAATTGTGCGTCATACTATCCGCGACAAACAACGGCAAGTAGTAAATCTGCTGCAACAGATAGATGCGGTAGAAACCCGCGCCGGCGGATATCCTTGGGAGTCAGCAGAGTTACGCGAGAAGCTAGTCGAAGAAATTCGTCTGTGGTGGCGCACAGATGAACTTCATCAATTCAAACCTACAGTCTTGGATGAAGTCGATTATGCTTTGCACTACTTCCAAGAAGTATTATTTGATGGCATTCCGCAACTGCATAAACGCTTCAAATATGCTTTGAGTAGAACTTTTGACTGGTTGGAACCCCCACGCAAGAATTTCTGTTCTTTCGGTTCTTGGGTGGGTTCTGATAGAGATGGGAACCCATCAGTCACACCAGAAATAACTTGGAAGACAGCTTGTTATCAACGCAAAATGGTGCTGGAAAGATATATTCAATCAGTTAAGACATTGATTGAGTTATTAAGCATCTCCATGCACTGGAGTGATGTGCTACCTGATTTATTAGAATCGTTGGAATTAGATCAGTCGCAGTTAAGTGAAATATACGATGCTTTGGCTCTGCGTTATCGCCAAGAACCTTATCGGCTGAAGCTGGCTTATGTATTAAGGCGGCTAGAAAATACCCGCGATCGCAATTTAGCATTATATAAACGCGAAACTCCCACGAACGAAAATGCACCAATGTACCGTTCCGGCGAGGAGTTTTTGGCAGAATTGCGGCTGATTCAGCGCAATTTAAGCGAAACTGGTCTGAGTTGTCGAGAACTAGATAATCTGATTTCTCAAGTCGAAATCTTTGATTTTAACCTGACACAGTTGGATATTCGTCAAGAATCATCTCGCCATTCCGATGCACTGAATGAGATTTTGGAATACTTGCAAGTATTGCCGCAATCATATAACGACCTGAGCGAAGAACAGCGAGTTGCATGGTTAACCTCAGAATTGCAAACTCGCCGCCCATTAATTCCAGCAGAACTGCCATTTTCTGAGAAAACCAATGATGTCATTGAAACTTTCAGAATTGTGCGATCGCTGCAACAAGAGTTTGGTGTTGGCATCTGCCAAACTTATATTATTAGTATGTGTCGTCAAGTCAGCGACGTACTAGAAGTTTTACTGTTAGCTAAAGAAGCCAGATTATTTGACCCAGCAGTTGCAGTCGGGACAATTCAAGTTGTACCCCTATTTGAAACTGTAGAAGACTTGCAGCGTTCTCGCAGCATCATGCGCCAGCTGTTTGAACTCCCGTTATACCGGGCTTTGTTAGCTGGTGGTTACGAAATTATTCAGCAAAGAGATCCTCAGAACTTAGCACTCAATCCCGACTTACAAGAAGTCATGCTAGGATACTCAGACAGTAACAAAGACTCTGGCTTTTTAAGTAGCAACTGGGAAATTCATAAAGCCCAAAAATCATTGCAAAAAATTGCCGAAGCATATGGCGTAAACTTACGGATTTTCCACGGTCGCGGCGGTTCTGTGGGACGGGGAGGCGGCCCAGCTTACGAGGCGATTTTGGCACAGCCAGGTCACAGTATTAACGGGCGAATTAAAATTACCGAACAAGGAGAAGTATTAGCTTCTAAATATTCCTTGCTGGATTTGGCTTTATATAACCTAGAAACCGTCACCACCGCCGTCATTCAAGCCAGCTTACTGCGAACAGGGTTTGATGATATCGAACCTTGGAATGAAATTATGGAAGAACTAGCAGTGCGATCGCGGCAACATTATCGTGCTTTAATCTACGAACAACCAGATTTCATTGACTTCTTCCACCAAGTCACCCCCATAGAAGAAATTAGCCAACTGCAAATTAGTTCCCGTCCAGCACGGCGGCCTTCCGGGAAGAAAGATTTAAGCAGTTTGCGCGCCATTCCTTGGGTGTTTAGCTGGACACAAACCCGATTTTTACTACCTTCTTGGTACGGTGTGGGAACAGCTTTGCAAGAATTCTTGAATGAAGAACCAGAAGAACATTTGAAACTACTGCGCTACTTTTATTTGAAATGGCCGTTCTTCAAAATGGTGATTTCCAAAGCGGAAATGACCTTAGCTAAAGTAGATATTCAAATGGCACACCATTACGTCCAAGAACTATCAAACCCAGAAGATAAAGAAAGATTTGAGAAAGTTTTTGAGCAAATTGCCAGTGAATACTATCTAACTAAAGATTTTGTCTTAAAAATCACTGGTCACAATCGATTATTAGATGGCGACCCTGTATTGCAACGTTCTGTGCAGTTACGTAACGGTACAATTGTCCCCTTAGGTTTTATTCAGGTTTCACTACTCAAACGCTTACGCCAAGCAAAAAACACCACCGCAACCTCTGGCGTAATTCATTCCCGTTACAGCAAAGGCGAGTTACTCCGAGGCGCACTGTTAACCATCAATGGTATTGCGGCGGGAATGCGAAATACAGGCTGATTTGCTTTGCAGAGTCATTTGTCATTGGTATGTTACTAATGACAAATGACTATTGACTAATGACTAACAATAAAATTTTAATCTGCACCCTTTTAGCCCTATCTTCAGGGTTTTTTGGTAGCTATATTGGCGGACAAATCACCCTGATGCTGCATAGCCAGAAATGCCAAAACCAACCCTGGGGCTTAAACCAAATGTGTCATGCATGGGTAGCACCGGGGGCGATGTGGCAAGGTAGCACCAGAGGACTCTTGACTGGTACAGTTTTAGGGGCGTTTGTTGGTGGCATAATTACAAGGCAACCTTAACTTTGCGTACCATTGCGCTTACCTCTCTTTTCCTCCGCGTTGAAACCAGAATTGTGACATCAAACTGGTAAAATCTACCCAAAGCGAAGAAAGAGCAAAAAGCGATGACTGCTGAAACAAATCAAGTAAGTTCCACAACCACAGGTGCAGATGCGATTGATGAAGCGATCGCAAAAGGTATAGATTTTGATGGTACTCCCATTCCTACCGCCAAGCTAGACCTTTATAACCAAGTCATGGCGTTAGAAGCAAATAGACAGCGTAGTGGCGTTTCTAATACAATGCGATCGCGTATTGTGAGAATTGGTGCCAAGCACATTCCGCAACCAGAACTCGATCAAAAGCTTACAGAAGCAGGATTTGCACCTCTCAAAGAAAAAGAAATTGCCTTTTTTTATGGCGGTAAATAATTAAATCAGTAAGCAGTAAACAGTTATCAAAGTGCATCGGTGGGGAACTCTGACCTCAGGATAAATACATTATTGTTTACTGATAACTGTTTACTGTTACAAAGTTCGCACAGTTAACACCTGTGGTGGTGTAGAATCGGGCGGATAAATCACATCTACTTGTAAATTACGTTGGCTTGCAGGCGGTATAACAAACTGCACCAACGGTTCCAAAACCTGACCAGTTCTGTGCCATAAATGCACATAGCGAGTTTTCTGTTGTCCTTGGTCATCAACATATCTTAGTCGCACCGTACCACGAAAGAACGGAAAATTGAGAGACGGTTTGCGGAAACGAAGACCACCTTGAGATAACTTGTCTTCTTTTAAAGGTGTTTCCAGGGTGACTGTAACTTTCTGAGTTTGGTTGGTATTATTCTTTAACGGCAAACTGAGATTATATTCCACCCCATAATTACCGTGCGCTTCGTAAGCGGTATCAGGATAACGCACCAACATTTTTGCCGTCTGGATTTGTTTAGTACCCAATTGACCGCCCCGCAGAGTATCCAAAGCAAAAGAAATTCCTTGACCACGCGCCGGAATAGTCAACTCCCTGGCTTTGATATGATCTACCAAATTAGCTTGCCATTGAGAACCTTGAGATACACCAGCCACACGCCCATAAATTAGTGAACCACCTGTAGCATCTGGCGGAGTCGGAGTTTTATCCCTTGGCCCAGCAAAACTGCCATTATTTAATAAAGTTTCCCATTCTTTAAGAGTAGGCGCGCGATCGGAACCATCAGCATTTTTCTTGGCAAACATTGCCATACTTGCTGCATACACCTTGCCACTACTCCGCAGACGCAGAAAACTCGAACGACCATTTACAGGCTTTTCTAAATTACGTACCGGAATTGGATGATTCAGCAACATCCGGCTTCCGCCCGGAGGAATGACTAACTTAGCAGGAAACTCAGCTTGACGAACACCCCGCAAGACATCACTAACAGCCCTCGCACCTGGCCCAGAATAAACTTTACCATCATTATTTTCTAAATAAGGCGGTAAAGTGACAAACGGTGCATCTTGCATCAAATAACTGGCTGCCTGCAACACATTTACAGTCACAGGTTTTTTACTAGGGTTATGCAGCATTACACCGATGTATAGCGTTTGTAAATCTTTGGGAGTGTGGGTGTAATGGTGGGCGAATAAATCAAAGCGTCCCTGAAAAGCAAAATTGAGATGTGCAGCTGGAACTTTTTTACCGTTATTAGGAAAGGTAGAAAGTAAAATACCCTCGTTCTTAATCCATTCTGGGCTATTGCTGTTAAAAACAGGGATTGTATCTAACTTTCCAGGTAAAGGACGAACTTTTCCAGATTGCACAATTTCCTGGGGTGCTAGTTTAGGTGAAGTTTGGGCAACTACTACTGAACCATTTTTAAAGCTTGTACATCCAACTGTTTGAGTAACAGCAAGTCCAAATAGAAGTATAAATACAGGTGATACTAGTTTATGGATCATAAATAACTGGCTCAAGGAAGCTGTACTGTCAATGATGTTTTTTCATAGCTACAAGTTACTTAACCTAAATTTCTGAAGTTTTAATTAAATAGCTAATTTACCTATAGTCGTCTACCATATTGCTTTAATTATTTTTAAATGTCCATACTTATAACACTTTAATGATTTAGGCTCTCCCAGACTAGATATGATAAATTAGTAGCAGAAATACCAATTGAGTAGAATTCTTCTTCTAAAATTATCAAAGTTAGTTAAACCATAAGCTCTTCT
>NZ_JACJRV010000136.1 GCF_014697475.1 Nostoc sp. FACHB-152 | reverse complement strand
TCGTGTGGGTTGAGTCGAAGAATGATTCAATATTTTATGTGATATCATCCCCTTTTGGGGAAAATTACTGATGGGCAGAAGTAAATGCTCTTGTGGCGATCTCTGAGTTTAGCAGCTCGTGATTTACAAAATTGCTAATAGTTTTAATCCCCGTGAGGGGTAATAAGGTTTGGAAACTTTGCTAGAAAATTAGGATTACAAAAGCGAATGATTCGTTTCAGTCCCCGTGAGGGGTAATAAGGTTTGGAAACCACCGCCGCCAATAGACCCGGCGCGGATGGATCGGTGTACTCAGTGTTTCAGTCCCCGTGAGGGGTAATAAGGTTTGGAAACTTTGGGATATACCTTTCTTAACGATGTTCAGTTTTTAGTTTCAGTCCCCGTGAGGGGTAATAAGGTTTGGAAACATCCTGCCAAGTCCAACTAACAACAGCTTTGGTTTGTTTCAGTCCCCGTGAGGGGTAATAAGGTTTGGAAACGTTCGCGCCTGTGTTGATAGCATCTAATAAATTTCCATGTTTCAGTCCCCGTGAGGGGTAATAAGGTTTGGAAACTATTAATCTCAGCAGGGTTTAAAATTTTAGCTTGACCGTGTTTCAGTCCCCGTGAGGGGTAATAAGGTTTGGAAACCGAACCGCCGGATGACACAGAGGGTGAGATTTGTCGTTTCAGTCCCCGTGAGGGGTAATAAGGTTTGGAAACCAACCAAGGGAAAGCTGAAAACGCGCGTTATACCAAGTTTCAGTCCCCTTGCGGGGTAATCGAGTTTGGAAACTGCTCGGTGCTGAAACTATTACAGAGCAAGCTTCCTGGGAAGCTATTTGACGAACCTCAAAAACAGGTCGATTTCAGCCGCTATTATTGCGACTAATTCTCAACTTCCTTAATTGTTGAAACGCTACACTTATTATTTTGTCAAGGTTCTGGCGATTTTGGCAAACCTCCTAGGGTTTTTAACCCCGCTTCGACTTGCCAAACATCAAGCTGATTACACAATCATAAGATGAATATCCATCCATTGTCGAGTTTTTTTACACTTTGGATCAATCTGTAACCCCGTCTTCTTGCTCAATCACACTTAGCAGCTTTTCTTCCACATCAGTTAAATACGGTCGCTTCAATTCTCCCAGATATCTCAACATAGCACGGGCAGCATCTTCTAAATTCTCGTTTTCCCGAACCCTTGTAATGCGATCGCAAATCTCCTGCATCTGCTGGCATTCAACATCCGAATAATTGAGCGGTTTCAGGTGATCAATTCTCACTGTGTATTCTCCATCCCAAGCCTCAACTGTACAGCTAAACTCCCCCACATGAGTAACGATGCACCAACAGCCAGCTTTGCCTCTGAGGTCTGGGTTCTCTTTGGGTAGAATTTGACAAACTTCGCCAACACGGTAAGTATTGGGTAATTTCGTTCTTTCCATAATGCGCTGCACCACATCTTTAACGATGCGACCGGATGGGACTTTGCCACCTGCTTCTTCCACAGCAGCCTGCCAGACTTCTTGCTGTTGTTGGGGTTCAAGCTTTGTCATGGGTCTGATTTGCCCTTCTGCTGTCGGCAAAATGTGATCAAATTGATCACATTTTTGGATTAAGCAATCAAAAACAACAGCCGCATCCATTAAAAGGTAAGATTGGCGACGGCTGTGGCCAAATCTATCACGGCAATATTCCTCGAAGGTTTTGTGTGTTGAACGATAAAGTTTGCGACCGCGCAATTCCATCAATGCTTTTCCCGCTTCAAAAAATGCTCTCTCAACCTTTCGCTCCAGGTGCAGGCGATCGCGTTGTTCGTCCTCGGTCAGTTCTGGAACTTCAACGGCAGCAACATCGATAGTTGCGTTAGCGGGGTCTTGTAAAGGGGTAATGTTTTGGTGAGCAAGTTTTTCTTGTTGAGTATCGTCGCTTGATGAGGCAGAGTTGAATTTTTTGCGTCTGGAAGATGATTTATTCATAATTCCACTTGTTTAGGTCAGTGGTTTCTGTCCAGATTCGATTGAAAATTAACTCCAAGAATCTTGCTCTCATGAGATGGGTAAAGCTGAAAAAAGAAGTGCTTTTGGGGTTGGGTAACAGTCCCCTTATACCAAAAGCAAGACATTATGATGCTTGTTCTTTGGGTTCATCTGGAACGTACATTAACAAGTCACCCGGTTGACAATTTAGAGCTTTGCAGTATTTTTCTAATGTTTCCCTCTCTAGTCTGTCTGGCATGACTCTAATATTTTTATGCTTGCTGATGGTCACAGGGTGCATACCTGTTATCTCGGCAAGTTGTTTATAATCAATTTCTCTATCAGCCATTAATACAGCCAAGCGCCACTTGATCGGCATTGATTTCTCTACGAATGTCGGCATCTTTTACATTACACCTCCTTGAATTTGCCCTTTAGTATCTGCGACTATAGGATAAATCGTAGCATAAAATATGTTAGTTAGTAGCTTGACTTCATTAGTCGCTACGACTAATATAATAATCATAGAGACAAACAAAAAGCGACCGCCTACAGCCTGAGAAACTTGAGCGCTCGCTTTTTGACCTTGTATTTAAGGAGATTCCCATCATGCCACAGATCGCCCCCGCCCAGCAACCGCCCGTCTGTTGCACCCTACCGCACCTCAAAAGAATTGCTGCCCCCGACGAACAAGCGATTGCTCAAGCCGAACTGAACCAGTATGTTGCGGAGCAAGCCGAAGCGGTAGCACCGGAAGAATTGAGAGTAATTGATATATCTTTCTACGACAAAGAATATTACGCAGGCAACAAGCTGATTGCCACCGTAACCCACGACGATGACGATTTTGTGACGCAACGTTGGGTAGTAGTCATCAACAACGCAGAAGAATTTCGTGCGCTCACTCCAATGATGTGCGATCGCTACATTCGCATACATTACAAAGATAAGTCTTTACCCAAGCAAGAACAGGATGCGACAGATACCCCTTGCACAACCGGGAATGAAATCATGGCGCAGATTTTCGATGCCTGTGAGCAGCACGGTTTGGAACTGCTCGATGATGGGATTTACAAGGATGACGAGAAATTAGGCGAAGTCGGCTTTACAGACGGTCATTGGTAGTGCATCCGCGCAGCCCAAGCCCATCAAGGGAGAGTCATCTGTGGGTCGGTGGATGAGGCTGTGCGTAGATGCAAAGCAGCTTGTCGTGAGACATCGCTGCTGGTGGTTGAAGGTGTGGATTGGGATGACTTATTAGATAAACCATTCGACCAACTCAGTGAACAGGAATGGCTAACGGTGATGGAGTCTGAGCCAGTACAGGAATTGGTGGCGGCGTAAGCAAAAAGTGGGCTTTGATGCCCACTCTCATGATTCTTTCTCATGCCTTGCTTCAAATAATAAGCACAGCCAATTGGGACAAGCCTCAGTAATTCTGTCCCAATTGCTCACCCATCCCTTCAAGCATCAGCAAATTTATGCAACCGACAATCTCAATCCCTAAGCATTGGGACTACCCCAGCTTTACCTTTGGTCAGCGCACACAGCAGGGAATCATTTTAGGACTAGAATACCACCCTGCCGATACTCAATTGGCCTATGAGTACGGTCACGGTTGGAGATATGCAGTTATGGCTCACAACCATTCTGATGAAGTCCGATACTATTCCAGCGACCAAATTCAAACATTATCTGTTGCTGATTTAAAAACAAAGTTGCAATCAGAGATTGACCAACATCAACTGCACATTATGATTCTGCAACAGCAACTAACAGCTATCAAGAGAGGCGAGGTAAATGGCAAGTGAAGAGAATATGGTTTTCTACCGTTTATACGATGCTATTTATGTGGATGAAACACCTTGGTCTGTCAAAGGAACCAGGAACCAAAGAGTTGTTGTGGGTAGTGGCTAATTCTGAGTTCTGTTTATTTACAGCAGCTGATACTCGCAAAGCGAGCAGAATTAGAAAAAATTTTAGGGGCTGAGTATACAGGGGTAATTAGCAGCAATAATTTTAGTGTTTAGAATGTTTATCAAGCTGTTGCTCAACAAAAATGTTTAACACATCTATAATCTAAAAATTTAACTAATTACAAGGCGACTAACGAAATCAAACATCTACAATTAACCTTGCCTTCCGCAAAAATAATTGCAGTACAGTCTCTTGTTTAGAAATAATATCAGCTTTGCCTTCCATTCCCATTTGAACAGAACATTGTTTCTTTCCTTTACCTAAAGATAAGCTTTGCGGCTCAATCATCACCTCATAAAAAGCCGCACCTTTGGGGGTGGTTGTTGCAACACCATTACTATTATTCGCTTGTGGGAAAAAAGCATCTGGAGAAATCGTTTTGACCGTACCTTTGAGAGTGCCGTAATCGGGATAGGGACAAGCTCCTACTCGCATTTGCACATTTTGTCCTGGTTTCAATTTGTTTTTATCTTCAGTGCCAACCACTGCCTTAATCACTAAAGGGGCAGAAGTCGGAACAATTTGGGCAATTTCTTCTCCAGGACGCAATGTTTGACCAGGGTTACGCAGGTTGAGCTTGGAAATCACACCGTCTGCTGTGGCAGAAATGATAGTACTCTTAAGTTCGATATTCACTTGTTGGAATTCGCGGGTATCATGCTCTAGCTGTTGTTGTATTTCAATCTGTTGCCTAATCAGCGTGTTGCGTTCTTTGTTGAAGGCAGCGATGTTAGCGGCTCCTGTAGCTTTTTCTTGAGCAATCTGTTCTTGTGCGATCGCCATTTCTGCATTACTCGGATTCAGAGCCGCTTGCAGGCTTTGTAATTTAGCTTTGGCAGCAGAGAGTGCTTGTTCTTGCTGGCGAACAGCTAGTTGTGCTTCCTCGAATTGATCCTGTGACAAAGCTCCAACTTTGGCTACACCCTCATATCGGTTTCGCTTTGTCTGCGCTGCTTTCAAGGCTGCGGCTGCTGCTTTGACACTTGCAGAGGCTTCTTGAACATCACTAACAGTGGTAATTTGCTTATCTTGATACTCCCGTCTGCGACTCCTCAATTGGGCTTGTGCTGCTGCAACTGCACGCTGACTGCGGTCAGTTTCAGCTATAATTTGGTTCTCTAAGGCATCAATTTGAGCCTTGATTTGAATCAGTTGTAATTTTATTTGCCCAATACTACTTTGTAATTGGCTTTTCTTGGTTTGCAAGCGGGAATCGTCAATAGTAGCGATCGCCACTCCTTTTTTGACAACCTGATTCTCTTTCACAAAAATCTGCTTAACTGGCCCTTCTGTTGCAGCTTGAACCAGCCGCAATTCGCCAGCCGGACGCACAGTTGCTTGTGCTTGAACGGTGATTTTGTATTTAGTTACAGAGGCAACGGCAACTGCTATTGTTACAGTCACCAATGCGATCGCACCGCCAAGAGTAGTCCAACTACCAAGAGGTGGGAGAAAATCGCTTTCTTCAGCTTGGGGCAGCGAAATAGAATGAGACTGACTAACCATAATAAGAATCAGAGATAATTTTTCAGGACAGGATGGAATTAAATGACAGTGGCGTATTTGCCATTAGCCTGAGATCTGGAAGATTTCACAAGTTTTTTAGACGTTGATGGGAGAAAATCATCAAGGAATTCTAAGTGGTCTCCAGCAACGGAGCGCAGTTCTTCTGGAGAACCTTGGATTTGCAAACGGCCTTTATCTAGTAATACAATCCAATCGGCTCGTCCAATCACTTTGGGGCGGTGACTAATCAAAATTGTGGTTTTGCCTTGGCGATATGCCAGCAGTCGATCTAACACTTCGGTTTCACTTACTGGGTCGAGTGCGCCAGTAGATTCATCTAAAATCAGTACTGGCGGGTCAGTAATTATTGCTCTGGCGATTGCTAATCTCTGCCGTTGTCCTCCAGAAAGATTCGCGCCAAATTCTCCTAAAACAGTATGGTATTTATCAGGTAGCTGGCTAATAAATTCATCTGCTCCTGCTATCTGGCAAGCTGAGACAATTTCTTCAAAGGTGATGTCGGGATAGCTGAATTGGAAATTCTCAAAAATTGAGCGACTCCAAAAGTGCGGCTCTTGCGGAATTAAGACTACCTGCTGTCGCAGACATTCTACAGATAAGTCTTGTCGATTATAAATGCCATAACGAATATTACCTGACTGTAGGGAATACAAGCCAGCGAGCAATTTGGCTAAGGTACTTTTCCCACAACCAGATTTACCAATTAAAGCAACAGCTTGGCCACCAGGAATAGTCAACGAAAAATCTTGCAACAGGTCAACTCTACCAGCATGATGGAAGTTAACTTGAGAGCAAATAATATCTGCATCGGTGGGAATTTTTGCCCAAGGTCTTTTCTGTTCGTTTGAGTCTTCTGCGGTAGCGTCTATCACTTCTGCCATACGTTGAATCACAATTTGGGCAGTGATAAACTCATCTGCTAACCCGATAACTGAACTTAAAAAACCCAGAAAATTACCACTCATACCGTTAAAAGCTAGTAGCTGACCTATAGATAATGTTCCATTAATGACTAGATAGCTGCCTAACCAGAGTAAACCGATATTAGTTATGGTTGAAAGAACATTGGTAAACGTGCTGCTGTAGAGTTCCAACTTCATCGTACTCCAACCCAAGTTAGCGAGGCGACCATAATTAGTTTGATACTCTTGCCAAGCTTGCGGTGTTGCTTGGGTGGTTTTGAGTACTTGAACTCCTCGAAAGGTTTCTACTAGAAAGCCTTGGTTTTCAGTACCCAAAACGATAAGTTTACGAGTTTTCTGGCGTAAGGCAGGTAAGAAAAGCAGGTTAACTAAAGTAACAATAATAAAAGCTAATATGGAAGCCAGAGTGAGTTGCCAACTCAAAAAGAGCATAAAGCTCAAGGAAACTAAAGCAATAAAAAATTCGCTAGGTAAACCAAGAACAATCTGCGAAACTAATCTATTGATGGCATCAATATCGCCAATGCGACTGACGACTTCGCCACTACGATGTCCTTCAAAGTAAGACAAGGGCAAGTGTAAAAGTTTTCGACCATAATCCAACAGCAGTCCTAATTGCAGGCGTTGACTGAAGTGACCGATCAGGTGAGACTGTACCAAACCAATGGCACTTTTAAACAAGTTCAGGGCAATTACGCCAATTGCCACGGTAGTTAATAGTTGAGTATCCCCCCGCACTAGCACGTCATCAGTCAACAACTGCATCATCAAGGGATAAGCCAGAGACAAAAGTCCGATCGCAATGTTGATGGCGATCGCCTGGGCTAGAATAAAGCGATAAGGCCAAACACGCACCAGATAGCGTCCAAAACCGCTTATTTTATCATCCGACTGCTCGTAAAAACGAGCGTCATCTGGAACCAATAGCAGCATAATTCCATTGCTCCAACCCTCGGCTAATTCCTTACGGCTGAGGTAGCGGATACCAATGGCAGGATCGCAAATTACATATTTATTTCTCTTTTGTCCGTATAAAACTACCCAGTGATAACCTTTCCAATGTATGATGGCGGGCATTGGAGCTTTATCTAAACTGTCGATCAGTTGAGCCGAAGCTTTGACTTGACGAACGTTGAATCCTAAAGCTTCTGCACCGCGATTCAAACCCAGCAAGGTAGTACCTTGTGAACCTGTACCTACTGCTTCTCTGACTCGACTGATAGTTAAAGTGCGTCCGTAATGTTTGGCAACAGTTGCAAGGCAGGCAGCACCGCAATCTTCTTCACTGTGTTGGAGAACAACCTGGTATTTCATGGTAGAATTTGCTGTGTTAAGATTTCAAAAAATCTTAGGAGCGAATAGCGATCGCCCCTATCGATTGCAACAAGAGAGCGGGAAAAGACTTGAGCATTTTTCTCTTGTTTCTAACTCCTAAAAATTGGGTATCAGTATGAAGGTTGGGCTTGAAAAGGCTGATGTGCTGCTCATAAACAAGCCTTTCTAAAAAGAAGGCTCACTGCGATAGGATGAGATTGCGTCGTTAAAATCGAAACTGTCAAGATTTCTAGCAAATTGTCCTGGCCTTAGAGCAAGGCGTTTACCTCGGAAATTGGCCTCTGAGTAGAATGCCCAGACTTGGTTGGTTTCGTTAAAAAGTGAGGAAGCTTCGTCGTTAAAAACCCCGCCTTGCACTAGCTCCAAGTTCCTGACGGCTTGAGAAGGTAATCGGAAACCTGAAAAATTGGCATCAGAGAAAACTTGTATCCCACCAGAAATTGTGGCAGCAGATTCATGGTCAAGGTCTTGGACTAATTCGATGCTGTTGAGGTCTTGGGTTTGGTTGTTGATGTGAGACATTGTTTTTACCCTTAGTTAGTTTATTTTTGCTATTATTAAAGTGAGAGAGTAGGAGCAAATACGACCTCGCCCCTACCTACTAGAAGAAAAGAGTGTTACTCAGCTAAAACCGAAGGCGAGAGCATTCTTTTCTGTTTTAGTTTTTTCAGGATTTTAGCCTGTGGCATAAGATAGAACCGAGATGATTAGACAGGTCTGGCAGACTCAAAGTTGTTGTTGAAGATACCCCTGAGGTTATTTACTGTACCTGCTCTCAGAAGTCTGCGTGTACCTGTGAAATTCCTACCAGTATAGGCAAACCAATCTCTTGTACCTGTCACCTCGTACCAAGATGCTCTATCGTTCAAGTTGCCTAAACTAGGGTTTCTGCCGTTAAAAGTTCTCCGTGTTCCTTCACCATCGCGTAAGCTGGAAAGGACTAAAGCACCACCACTAACAGTAGCAGCAGATTCATGGTCAAGGTCTTGAACTAATTCGATGCTGTTGAGGTCTTGTGTTTGGTTGTTAATCTGAGACATTGTTTTTCTCCTGAGTTAATTAAGATACGTTAGTAAGTTGCATCTGTGCGGTGCTGGCGTTTTAGGTGTTCGCCTTCACTGCACATTCATACAATAAATCGATTGAATTAACCGCACATCGTCAAGATAGGAAATTGACTTTCCAATTTTGGAAAATTACGGCAAATTACAGGTAAATCAAATACAGATTTTTAGAACAAAGCTATATGGTTAGAGAGTTTCAAGCCTGTTAGCCACTGTAATTTTTGAACCTCAATCAACTAATTTAGTTACTCGAACAAGTACGGTGTTGTGGCCAAGCACCACCAGGAGCAACATTAGGTGCAGAACTAATGAGAGATACATTGCCATCAGACCCATAAATCCATCCAGTAGCTGGAATCAGTGGCAAGGGTGTAACTAGTTCATGCTTGTTGTCAATAGCTGTGTTCTCTTGTGGCGTTGAGATATCTGCGTTTATGCCAGACGGTATCTGATAAGTTTGATAGGATGCTACCTGGGGATCATCGGGCATGATTGGCAAGCCTCCGTTCCCTGTGATGAAGAATTTTCCTTCTGGTCGTTTACTTGAAGCAATGCAACTATTGGCAATCAACTGTGAACTATCAATGATGTTTGTCGGCAAAGCAGTTAAGCCTTGAGACGGGTCAACATCTGGTGTGTTGACTTGCACTACACCATTGAACTGTGGATTAGCTCCTGTAGCAGTAATATCGCTCTTTGGGGTGGGTGCATCCCGGAAGCGTGTTCCAATAATTGCTTTAGCGTTGATTCTCACATTACCGCCCCGAAAATCAATAGAATTAGCACTAATATCGCTATTGGCCAATGCAACTAAAATATTAGTGTTGATGTTGATATTGCCACCATTACCACGACCTCTCGCAGAAGCAGTTATTCCACTGTTACGGCGCAACAGCAGTAAATCCTGTGCCTGTAGTTCAATGTTGCCGCCTTCACCAAATGCGCTTGCTGCTGTAATTGCACCTCCACGGTCTAGAAAAATAGAGTTGGCTTGAATGCGGAGATTCCCGGAATTACCTAGCCCTTGATTACTGACTTCGACTGTTGCATTATCAGTCACTCTCAAAGTTCCAGTATTAATTGTTACGTCTCCCGAAGCTCCACTGGCTGTAGGAGGCAATCGATAAGCTTGTTGGACAGTCTGAGCCAAAATAGGAGCAGACGATCGCACAGAACTGGTATAACGAGAGTTTAACCCTGTACCTCTGACCTCTACAGACTCTTTGGCATTAATGGTAATACTACCTGCATTACCAGTTCCAAAGGTGGCAGAACTGACTGCTCCTCCAGAGCGAATCACCAAGGAGGATGTGTTAATTGTAACTTTTCCAGCATCACCAGCACTGGCAGCGAGAGCATTCACAGCACTTAGTAAAAAAATTCTTGACATTCCAATCAGTTCTACAGAGTCAAGAGCATTTACTGTGACTTCTCCTCCGTTACCGCTTCCCAAAGCTGAAGATGCTATGGCTCCTCCATTGAGGACAGTTAAGCGTTTAGTTGACAATGCAACATCTCCTGCTTTGCCGGAATTCAAACCAATAGCAGAGATGGCACTCAGCACAGTCGGTTCAAGGGGTGAAACTCCATTCACTTGTATAGAATCAGAAGCATTCACAGCCACATTACCCGCTTGAGCAGGACTGAAAGAGCGAGTAACGATTGCTGCTCCACCTTGAGCAATTAACTGCTTAGTGGCGATCGCAATATTAGCTCCACTTCCACTACCAATAGTTTCACTACGCAAGCCACCATTCAATCTACCATTTGGGTTGGTTCCACTGACTTTTAAAGACTGAGCAGCATCGACACTGAGACTTCCCCCAAACTGATCCCCATGATTTTGACTCAAAATCAATGAGCCATCAATAAGTGATATATTGTGACCCTGAACTTGAATAGAACCGCCACTAGCATTTGCTAACGCCTGTTGCGAGAGGCGAATATCTTGTAAGCTATGTACACTTTGATAGCTCAAAGCAAAGCCCACAGGAATGGGACTAAGGCTGACTTGCCCATCAGCTATACTACCTAACTCAATCCTTCCTTGCTCTGCGGTTAGCGTACTACCTTGTAAGTCTACATTACCCCCTACCAAAGCTAGTGTCTTTCCTGGTGACACCTGCAAACCTGTTGAGTTATTACCTACAGTAATTGGTGAGAACAGAGGTGTGGGAACAGATAAATTGTAACCATTGCCACGCACTACTATATTTCCTGGATTTGACCCAAATTGTAAGCCAACGGGTACACTGATAGTCAGCAAAGGTGAAGTTTGAGAATTTACAGCACTGAACTTTATACCATCACTAAAATTAATACTATTAGCGGTACTAGCAATAAACGAACCACCAATATTAGACTTGTCCGAAAACTTCAAAGCCAGACTGTTCAAAGCTTTGAGATAAAACTTTGATATTTGCGTCAAAACGTAATTACAAGGGGTTGAGATAGTTACT
>NZ_JACJRV010000135.1 GCF_014697475.1 Nostoc sp. FACHB-152 | reverse complement strand
AAATCCTTATTTTAGCGTATAGACTAGGTAATTCGCGATGCTTGCATTTGCGCCTTATAAGCTAGTCACAAACAAGGTTTGATAGTTTTCGGAGATGTCTATTATTTTGACACCAAGGTTAAACCTCGATACTCCAATTGCACTGACTGCTTGGAATTATCTACAGAAGCTCGACCGTTACAACTCTACAGCAGTCAAAATCTTTTATGATACGCACATTGCTCGTGGCCCTGAATGCCAACAAGGGCTATGTCCGGGCTAATACCGTTTCACTTTAAATTTGATACAAATAGACAGCAGGGGAGCAGGGGAGCAGAGGGGCCGAGGAGAAATTATTTGTATCATTTATTTGGTGAAATGGTATATGGCAAGAAGACATTGTGTTTCTTTCATACCTTGCTAGTGGCGTGAGCCACTAGTCAATTTTGGATCAAGCCTTTAAAGCCTGGGTCGGTTCGCCAGGCTTTTGTTTTGTAGCTGCGATTTTAAATCCTTAGGTGCAAGATGTAAGTAACGCTCAACCTATATCAATTCACAGGAAAGTCATATTTATACAGCTTGATTAGATGCATTCAAGCTAGAACGCGCATTCAAAGACAGCATCACCCGTGAAATACCAGTAACTACAATGCTAGCGCCAAGCAAGGTGCCAAGTAGCCAAGGTGCGTTGCTAGGAAACTGGAACCAAATCAGTGCGCCTAAGAATAAGGTGATAATGCCATTACCTAATACCCATGTCCAGTTTTGTTGTGGACGTAAGCGGAATGCCAAAATTGTCTCGAATGTACCTTCAGTTAGCAAAAAGCTACCTAGTAATAGGGTTAGGGTGAGAATACCTGTGAGAGGATAAATCAATAGCATCACGCCTGTCGCAATATACAGTCCACTGAGGAGAAGTTTCCACAGAAAACCTCCTTCATGGCGGGTATGAGTAGCATAAACCAGTTTGGCAAATCCTGCCGCAATCAGAATTATCGCCACCCAACTCTCCGCAAATATGGTTGTCACAACAGGAATAGCGATCGCTACAATCCCTAAAATAATCAAGAGAGCGCCAATGGCAATTGAAGTATTAACTTGCTTGTTAATATCGCTAGACTGGTTGATATTAGTAGAAACATCGTTTGTCATACAAAATTTTTCCTTACTCTTGAGTTAACTCTAAGATTAGGTTAAAAATTTTTTCAACGCCTAGACAGAGCCTTAAGGTAGACACATTGGTAATAAATTAATTCTGAGCATCCTCAAAATCTACGACTTCAGTATCACTCCAATGTCTTTCCCCATACTCTACACCTATATGCTCTAATACCTTTTTTCAAGGCAGATGTGTAATTTCTTAAAATATAGTAGTTAGCTGAATTAACCAGGATTAGCTTTGATCAAAATTGGCTGTACAGTATTTAGGGAATTTTAAATGTCGCACAAAAATTTGATTAATAGATGGCACGAATTACTACATTCTGTTACGGTACGTGTTGCCATGAAAGTAGTTGTAACAATTTGCTTGACAACAAGTGTATTAGGCATTTTAGGAAGTTATGCTCCTATTAGCCATGCTCAAGTTATTCCTACTGCGGTTGCAATTAATACCCCAGTTATTAGTAGTACACAAATACACAAGACATTAGGCGCAATTACACCAAATGCTACTGTATATCGTAGTCCTGACTGTAGCTGTTGTCATGGATGGATTGATCACTTAAAGTCACAAGGTTTTAAAATCGATGACGTTGCTACAAATGACATTGAAGCAATCAAACAAAATTACAATGTGCCTGATAATTTAGCCTCTTGCCACACAGCAATTGTTAATGGATATGTGGTTGAAGGACACGTACCAGCACAAGATATCAAACGTCTGCTTCAAGAACAACCACAAGTTACTGGCTTATCTGTTCCCCAAATGCCTGTAGGTACTCCAGGAATGGAGATGGGCAATAAAAAAGACCCATTTAATGTGGTTTCTTTTGATAGGAAGGGTACAGTTGAAGTATTTAACCATTATCCAGCTTCGTGAGCTAGAAAATCAATTGCTATAGCAATCCTAAATGAATTATAAACAAATCTACTCCCCACTCCCTATTCCCTGCCTCAACCAGTACTTGAAAAATCAAATAGGATTGCTAGATACAGGCTTTTTTAATTACCTAATTCAAATTTATTAGAAAATTAATCTTAAATGTTGAATTTTCTAACAGAGGATGAGGGGTCTGGCACTGCAATTTTAATTAAACTAAACAAAGTAAAATTTGATTAATCAATACCAGGGTTAGGGTTTTATCAGGTATTGAGTAGAGCGATCGCTACATGGAACTGCGATCGCTTTTTATTTAGCTATTTAAAATCAAATACTGCTCAAATACAAATACTTAGATCATATAAGTAAATAAATTACCAATACCAGATAACGTAATTTAACTTAAAATACATTTTAATAACTAAGTAATCATACTAGCAGTTTATGATTTCTTTAAAAATATCTTAAACTTCTCTGACTTTATAGGATGGTATGCTTTAGGTGATCGCAATCACTCCAAATCTTAGAGTGATAGTCTATGCGGAATCGTGGATGTTTTGGTATTAGCATCTTGACCTTTACATCACCTTCTTGTCTTAATTTACTTACGTAAAGTAAAGTAAATATAAATACGTCGATCAAGAATGTGAAGAGTAGGCAAAGATATGTGCATAAGTATAGACAACTAAGTGAAAAAGCTAGTATCAAGTTATTGTTAGGTTATTAGTTGTTTCTTACTCTTAAGCTAGAGAGCTATAAGCAATAGTTTACAGAGAAGTTACACAAATTCCTATCCCTTGTCAACTGTTTGATGTTTTGAATACAGTAGAATTCCCGATAGATAAACCGCCCAATGTGAAATGTAATTTCAGTATTTAAACTTGGTTTTTAAGTGCAATTTCCGCGATGGCTGTCATGATTAAGATATGCACTCATCAACGATAATTAAATAAGATGAAACTAGGTATTTTATTTCTGAACATACTTAAGTACATTTCCAAACAACTAAAGCTCAAATAGTAAGAAATTATATAAATTCTACTTTTAAGCTCATTACTAGGGTTAATCTTCAGGGGAGAATTTACCTTTTAGGGTAGATGGAATTAAGCCAAAATATGGCTTTAAATTGTGAAATTACTTTGGTTTATCAACCAATTAGTTACAAGTTAAAAACCTATTAATTACGGGAAAATCGCTAGGTAAAAGTTATGGCAAAGATTATTGGCACCAACAATAACGATAAATTAGTAGGCACTAACAAAGCAGACGAGATTTTTGGTCAAGCAGGTAGCGATCGCCTGGAGAGTAATAATGGAAATGACGCACTGTATGGTGGTGCAGGAAACGACACCCTAATTGGTGGTGCGGGGAATGACAAACTATTTGATAGTGTTGGTAACAATGTACTCGACGGTGGTACAGGGAATGACACGTTAAATATTTATAACTCTACTGGCAATAATAAGCTTTCAGGCGGCACTGGGAATGATTCTTTTTACGCCGATAAAGTTCAAGGTACAAACATCCTCAACGGTGACAATGGTAATGATTCCTTCTATCTATCAGCTTCGATAACTGTCTCTACCTCCTTAAAAACTCAAACCGTAGATGGAGGCAAAGATTACGATTTTTTATCTATAAATTACAGTCAAGCACCTGAGAAAATTACTTCAAATTTTGATATATATGCTAACAAAGGCTTAATTACATCTGGGAAGAATCAAGTTAGCTATAAGAATATTGAAAAATTAAAGATTATAGGTACAGCCTACGATGACTATATTGTAGGCAGTAGTGGCAAAAATCTGATTTTTGGTGGTGCTGGTAGTGATTACTTAAGTGTTGATTATTCAACTAGCGATAACCTCCTTAAAGGTGAGAGTGGTGACGATAACTTAAGTGCTGACGCGACAACGGGAGATAACTTACTGGATGGGGGCGAAGGCAATGATACGATCTCTGCTTCTGGCTATCATACTTTCTACGATGGAACCACTAATGCCGCTTCTGGTGATAACACCCTCATTGGTGGTGCTGGTGACGATAGCTTGAGTGCCAAGTACACAACGGGTGATAATTTACTAGATGGGGGTGATGGCAATGATCATCTCTTGATTGGTAGCTATGCTGACCAATACGGATTTGCCACCTCTGGAAATAACACCCTTAACGGTGGTGCTGGTGACGATGAATTGCTTGCTGCCTTTATTACAGGTGATAACTTACTGGATGGGGGCGATGGCAACGACAATATCAATGTTTCTAGCTACTACGACTACTCAGGAAATAATCCAGCTGGATTTGGCAATAACACTGTCTATGGTGGTCTTGGCAATGATTCTATCTCTTTCGTATTATATACTTCTCCTGAATCTCTAAAGACTCAAAAAGTAGATGGAGGGGTTGGTGAAGATCTATTAAAAGTGTTGTATGCCTATCCTACTGAGGGAATTATTGCCACTTTTGATACTGCCACTAACCAAGGCTCAATTACTGCTGGCAACAATCTAATCAACTACAAAAATATTGAAAAATTAGAGATTTCAGGTACAGTTTACAATGATCAAATGATCGGAGGCAGTGGTAACGATTCGTTTGATGGCGGTAGTGATGGCATTGATACGATAGATGGCGGCGCTGGCGAAGATTTAGTCTCGTTTTATAACTACCAGGCAACTGAGGGAATCACTTCCACTTTTGATGCGGCTACTAACCAAGGCTTTATTAAAACTGATACATATCAGGTTAGCTACAAAAATATTGAACGATTAGCGATCTCAGGTACTCGTTACAATGACCTAATGATAGGGGGCAATGGCAACGATTCCTTCGATGGTGGTATTGACACTGATGGCAATGACACGATAGATGGCGGTGCTGGAAAAGATTTATTATCCTTTCTTAACTACAATGGTAGTCAGGGAATTACAACAACTTTCGATGTCACTACTAAGCAAGGCTCGATTACAGGCGGCACATATCTCGCTAATTATAAAAATATTGAGCGATTAGATATTAGAGGTACAAACTACGATGACAACATTGTAGGCACCGACGGCAATGATACCCTCCAAGGTGGCGGCGAAGGTAATGATCGGATATCTGGTGGTGCAGGTGACGATAGCTTAGTTGCTAACTATTCACAAGGTAATAACTTTTTGGATGGTGGTAGTGGCAATGATGATATCTCTGCTTCTGGGGAAGTTTCAGAGTATCGTGGTGAAGTTTCTATCAACGCTGTCTCTGGAAATAACACACTTAAAGGTGGCACTGGTGACGATAAGTTAGTTGCTAACTATTCATCAGGAAATAATCTACTTGAAGGTGGCGATGGCAATGATTTTCTCTCTGTCTCTGGTAACGATTTCTTTACCTACTACGGGCTTTATTCTGCGACTGGAGATAACACGCTCCGAGGTGGGGCTAGTGACGATAAATTGATTGTTGACTATTCATCAGGAAATAATCTGCTTGAAGGTGGTGATGGTAATGATGATCTCTCTGCCTTTGGTGCGGCTGGTAATAATACCCTGAACGGTAGTAATGGAAATGATATCCTGACTGGAGGCAATGGCACTGATACCTTTGTTTTTAATAGTTACAATCAAGGCGTTGATTTCATTAAAAATTTCACTGCAACTATTGATCGGATTCAGATATCTTCTGCTGGTTTTAGTGGATTATCAACAGGTAAACTCTCGGCTAGTCAGTTTATTGTTGGTACATCTGCAACCAATAGTGACCAGCGATTTATATATAACTTGAGTACAGGTGGATTATACTTTGACCAAGATGGCAGTGCAGCTGGTTTTAGTCAGGTACAATTTGCAACCTTATCTCCGGGAGTGACATTAACTAATAATAATTTTGTGGTTGTTTAATTGTAATTAGCGTTTCATGCTTGTAGCTAGATAAACATAAGAAATGCTTTGATTGCGAGATGTTGAAATGACATCTCGCATTTTATTTGTGCATATATATAGCAGAGGACAGGTAACAGGTAACAGGTGACAGGCGATAGGGTTAAAGTTTATCTAGAGCAAATGGGTACATTATCTTCATGACATTCAGATAATGAACCAAAATGGAGAATGACAACTCAAAAACTCAGGATTGGCCTAGCACAGAAATTTACCAACGAATTTTTAACAATATTCAAAAGGTAATCAAGGGGCAATCAGGAGCAATCAGGAAATTACTTTCTGCTTTTGCTAGTGGTGGACACGTATTGCTGGAAGATTATCCCGGAACTGGCAAAACTACCTTAGCAAAGGCATTAGCATACTCTGTAGATGTAAGTTTCAAGCGCATTCAATTTACACCAGATCTTTTGCCTTCGGATATTTTGGGTATTTCGATGCTTAATCCCAGCGATCGCACTTTTCATTTCCACGAAGGCCCAATTTTCGCACATATTGTCCTGGCTGACGAGATTAACCGGGCTTCGCCGCGTACCCAGTCTGCACTACTAGAAGCGATGGCAGAGTTTCAAGTCAGCATTGATGGTAACTTACGAAAACTCAAAGATCCCTTTTTTGTCATCGCTACTCAAAACCCAGTGGAATCGCGTGGTACTTACCCCCTTCCGGAAGCCCAAATGGATCGTTTTGCACTCCAGTTTAGTTTGGGATATATATCACCAGAAGACGAGGTTAATCTACTCTCAGACCAAATTCAACAACACCCGATTGAGACAATTCAACCTTGCATTGATTTACAAGACATCATCACTTTAAAACAGCAAGTCAAGCAAGTTCGGATCTCTCAAGAATTGAAATGCTACTTAGTAGATATTGTCAATGCTAGTCGGACTGCCCAAGGTGTGCAATTAGGAGCTAGCCCAAGAGCATCTCTTGCTTTGATGAAGATTGCTCAAGCATTAGCTTTGTTTGATGGCTATGAATTTGTCACACCAGAACATATTCAAGAACTTGCGGTGGCGGTGATTGCTCATCGCTTAGTTATGGAACCGCAAGCGCGTTTTTCTGGTATAACCGCCGCCAGTGTTGTTGAAGATATTCTCAAATCTGTTCCTGTTCCAGTGTGATAGAGGACTCATATTTGATTTTTGAAAAAAATCAGCAAATTCCTACCTATTGCCTGTTGCCTATTCCCTTCTTATATGAAACTTTTTACCTATCGTCTTTTCTATTTCAGTTATGGCGTTCAACGGAAACTAATAAGACGAGTTACTGTTAGTGGCATGGCTGTAGTTGTGGTGGCGATCGCAGCCGCTCTAACTGGTTCTAGCAATGAAAGCATGAACTATCAACTAGTTTCTTTTCTGTTATCTATTCTCACCATATCTATAGTTTTTAGTTTATGGTTTCGCTATCAATTTAGTGCTAATCGCTATCTACCTAGATTCGCCACTGTGGGCGTGAAAATAAAGTACAAAATTGTTATTCATAACAAAAGCAGCAAGATTCAAAAGGGACTCAAACTATTTGAAAACTTTGCCGATCCCCGTCCAAATTTTAAAGAGTTCAGAGAAACTTCTGCAACTATAAAAGCTAAAAATAATTCATTTGTTCAAGCTTTAGGATATGATAGGTGGCTTTGGTTAATTACTCGCAAACAAGGCGGTAAAGCTTTACCAATAGATTTACCAGCCCTTGCACCTCATAGCAAAACAGAAGTTATTTGTGAAATCATACCTCATCACCGAGGCGTTATCCGGCTCATGGGTATGACCGTCGCTAGACCAGATCCTTTTGGGCTGGTTAATGCTTGTGCAACTATTTCTTTACCCCAATCTTTATTGATTTTACCTAAGTTATATCAACTGCCAGCAATTCAACTTCCTGGCACAAAGAGATATCAATCTGGTGGGGTGGCGTTAGCTTCTTCTGTAGGAGATTCAGAAGAATTTCGGTCTTTGCGCGATTATCGCCCAGGGGATTCATTGCGAAAAATTCATTGGAAAAGCTGGGCGAAAATTGGAAAGCCAATTGTTAAAGAAGAACAGGATGAATTTTTTGTCAGACACGCTTTGATTTTAGATACATTTCAAAGCGTTAATTATAGTGAAATTTTAGAAGCAGCCATCTCAATTGCCGCTTCATTAGCCTGTGAAGTTCAAACCCAAGAATCATTATTAGACTTGATGTTTGTTGGTAATGAAGCTTACTGTTTTACCTTTGGCAGAGGACTCAGCCACACTGACAGAATGCTAGAAATTATTGCATCTGTTATTCCCTGCCGAGACAAATCTTTTGATTCGATTATTCCTGTATTAATAGAAAAACTGACTTTATTAAGTGGCTGTATATGTATATTTTTAACTTGGGACGCAGACAGGGAAAGATTGGTTAATTATCTCAAGAATATGGGTATTCATACTTTAGTTTTAATGATTACAGATAAAGAAGATAACTTTGATTTAAATTTGATGAATGACCAACTCATAAGTTTCCGCATTTTAAAGTTGGGCAAAATACAAGAGGAACTAATGCATATATGAAAGCACCAGCATTTCTTCTTAGTGCTGCTTTAATCTTTTGGGGTTGGCAGACAGGAATGTGGATTTTTGCCATACCAATGGCTGTAATTTTAGCAGTACATCCCTTGATTCGCTGGCGTTGGGATTTTTCTTATGAGGATTTCCGAAACATTACGAATCTTTGTTTGATGATTTTGGTATGTTTACTGGTTTATCTTTTAATTACTAACCGTTCACTCTATTTAATTTATCATCTTTTGCAGTGGGTACCGTTAGCATTTTTTCCCTTGTTGTTTGCTCAAATATACTATGTAAATGAAAGTCTTGATATCCGTAAACTTTTTTTATTCTTAACAAATACAAAAAAAGAACCATCTCATAGTTTGATTGTTAATCTCAGTTATCCTTACTTTGCTATTTGTATTTTATCTGCTGGAACTGCTAATAGTAGGGATATCTCTTTTTATATGGGGATGTTTTTACTTATCAGTATTGCTCTTTGGTTGAAGCGATCGCCACGATTTTCTGTTACGCTTTGGCTGTGCCTAATTCTATGTGCTGGGAGTATTGGTTTTGTCGGACAGATAGGTGTTTATCAACTTCAACAGCAGTTAGAAGCCACGGTTGTAGAATGGTTAAGCAATGCTAACAGTAGTGGTCAAGCAACAGACTCAACCAATAAACGCACAAGTATTGGTGATATTGGAGTATTAAAACAGTCTAATCAAATTGTGTTTCGTGTTGCTGGTAATACTCCTATACTGCTTAAAGAAGCCACTTATGATAAGTACAAATCCGGATTTTGGTTAACATCAAACCCTACTTTTACTGCTATAAAACCTGATAGTAGTGGTAAAACTTGGCGTTTAGGAAATAAAACAGCTAATAGTTCAACACTTAATATTTCTGCAACACTTAATCAAGGTAAAGGCTTACTCAGGCTGGCTAACGGAACATTTGAAATTGATGAATTACCAGTCAGCCGTATGGAAAAAAATACATATGGCACAATTAAAGTTGAAGGAAAAAGTGATGCGATCGCTTATCGAGTTTTGTTTGATAATAGCCAATCTTTAGATAGCCCACCGACAGCAGATGATTTACAAATAAGCAAGTCCGAAATCCCAGCCATCAATCAAACTATTAGCCAACTGGATATTAAAGATAAATCACATCAAGCTATTTTGCACGTTATTCTTTAAAGCTTACAGATAAAAATAATCAATCAACGCCTTTATCAACATTTTTATTGCAAACTCGCTCTGGACACTGTGAATATTTTGCCACTGCAACTACACTACTTTTACGTGCTGTTGGTATACCAGCCCGTTATGTTGTCGGCTATTCGGTTCACGAATTTAGCTCATTAGAAAACCAATATATCGTTCGTAGCCGTCATGCTCATGCTTGGACAATGGCATATATAAATGGTAAATGGCAAGCGTTTGATACAACCCCTGCTGATTGGACAAATATTGAGAATGCTAATGCTTCTAAATTATCATTTATCTCTGATTTATGGTCATTTTTTAGTTTCAAAATTTCAGGATGGTTACGTTCTGGATTATTTAGCCATTTATTTAAGTATACGTGGTGGCTCATTTTACCATTGATAATTATGCGGTTGATTAAGGTTAATTCTCAAAATAGAGTACGCCGTTTATCTCCAAAACAGTTATTGACTAAAAAAGTACATAAGGCTGAACTAAATAACAGGAATGATGAATTTTATCGGATTGAACAACGCTTCAATGAGTTAGGTTTAAGCCGTCACCCTTCAGAGTCTTTAAAAAATTGGCTTAATAGGCTAAAAGAGGAATTTCCTAATTTAGATTTAAGTGAGGACTTAGCATTAATTGTTGAACTACATTACCGCGATCGCTACGATCCTCAATGTATTAAAGAAGCTGAGAAAGCCAGATTAAAATCTGCTATTCAAGCATTGTTAGAAGTATTACCTAAAAATTTTGACAAGCAATAATCAGAGCGATCGCACCTTGTATAAATACCAGATTAGCTTCTACCCTACATTATTCCATTAGATAGAAGCCAAATTGTCTTTTGATTATTTAAAGTAAGCACATCAGGGAAATATCATCTTTTAGTTGAGGCTTGAATTGTTTCAGTGTCAAATTTTGATTCGTTACAAATAGTATATGCCTTAATAGTTAAATAAACACAATATTCAGCAATTAATAGTCAAATCTATAGCCGCAAGAACGGTTTAAATATCATGCACAACAATAATCTTTTTGTCCATAAAAATTCATGGTTAAATAAAGCAACGCTTTTAATACTAGCGATAAGTGGGCTGACTGCTTGTGCTTCCGAAACAAAGCAACCTGATGTTGTTGTTGTTCCTACGCCGCAAGCAACAGTTACTGTCACTGCCACTGCTACACCAGAACCAGCACCTCCTGTTGTGATTACGCCTACTCCGCAAGTAACAACAGTTGTGCAAACTGAACCAATTACAGATGTCTTAGTAATTACTAACGCTAATAAACAGACACTTGTAAATAAACCTGTGCAGTTTTCTAATGTTAAAGTTCAAAGTGTAGTAGGCGATCGCACTTTCTGGGTTGGTTCAAATAGTACTCAACGTGTATTTGTCGTGTTAGCCCCCAACTTAGATGCAGGAAGTGCTGAAAACAAAGTAGTTGTGAAACCTGGGCAAACCCTAGATTTAGCTGGTGCGCTAAAAGCCTTGCGGGGGGACAAAATGGTCTAGAATGCTTATCTTACAAAGAGTGTAGCAATTTGTGGTAAAAGAAAAAGAGCATTTATTCGCAATAAGCTCTATTTAA
>NZ_JACJRV010000134.1 GCF_014697475.1 Nostoc sp. FACHB-152 | reverse complement strand
TTTCAGTGTGCGGAACACAAAGATGAATTTAGCTGCTATGGCAGTGCGTTTTAATGGCTAAGAATTTGCCATCCTCAGAAAAGGAACTCATTATCTCCCAAACTAAATCTCAGTGGCAAAATATCAGCAGCACGCCCCTGGATTTAGAGCAAGCAACAATTGCAATTCAGGCATTGTATAAATTTGCCGGATTAGCGCAACCAGAAGTTCAGTTTGTTGAGAGTCCAGTAGCAGCAAGGGAGCAGATTGAGCAAGAAAGTACGCAGTCTGACTGTATGTTAGCCCAGTTATGGGAAGTATTACGCGAAGATTTGTGGCACTCTCTCTGTTGTAGTCTCGGCACATTACAAAATGAATTAACCCACTGCATTAGAAATCCCTTGTCTGAGTTATGGGAACGCTCTTTCCAACGCATTATGTTGGATAGATTAACTGAGGTTTTAGGAGATTTTTTAGGAGATTGTTTATTACCAGAATGGGGTATTTGCTGGGCAGCAATGTTTGTAGCAGCACATCAGCTAGGAGTGACACTGGCACAAGACAAATACAATCTGTTTTGCAACTATATGCAACAGGTTGGTTGGATGTTTCCTTATGAAGGAGTGGCGATCGCAATTCAGCGTCCTCTGATTCGCCGCAATAGTGCAGGCGAAATTCATGGAGAAGGAATTCCTGCTATCGAGTTTTCCGACGGTTGTGGTGTCTATGCCTATCGGGGTATTAATCTGCCAGAGAAGTATGGTCAAGCCCATCCAACAAATTGGCGTGCCGAGTGGCTACTAGAACAAAGAAATGCTGAACTGCGGCGCGTTTTGATCCAAGGCATTGGCTATGAACGAATTTATCAACAGTTGCAAGCGAAGGAATACGATCGCTGGCAAGAATACACCTTATTGCAAATTGAGTCTGAGGTTGACGTTGAACCCATACACTTGCTGAAAATGACTTGTCCCAGTACAGGGTTTACTCATGTATTGCGAGTTCCACCAGATATCAGTTCTGCCCGTGAATCGATTCGCTGGGTAAATTGGGGGATCGATCCGACTGAGTTTGCTGTTCAAAGCTGATATTTATGCTCGTGCGCTTTTGGGGTTATCGCTCTATACAGTATCATCCATCCAACCACATTCTGAGTTTGAGCAATCCCAGTGTACTCTTGAGGTGTGATCGCGTTCATACTCAGCACCACATCTTGGACACCTGCCAGTAAATAAAGGATGCCAGTCAAGTAATTCTAACTGCTGCTGTTGTGTCCATCTTTGACGCGGCTGTAGAATTAACTCGCCGTTGTAATAGCTTGTTCCCTCTGGATGCCATTGTTCATCAACTGGGGCAGTTGGGTCTTCTCGGAAATCTAAGCAGTGATCCCCTTCGACCCTCAGTAGAGAACAGGTTATACAATATTATGCCAAGCTGTTTTCTACTTTAGATAAAGAAGATTATGATATCCAAACTACTTTAGTAACCAATAGCGCACAGCTTTGTGCAGTCGAACTGCAAGAACAAATAAATCGGGCTTTTGAACAAGACTCGGTTGATTTGTTTTTTATTGACCAAGAAGAGGTCAGCACTTATCTAGTAGTAGAAACAGAAGAAGCCTTAAATAGACTACGTAAAGATCCAAAGTATTCTTTTATTAAAGATGTTGTTTCAGAAATGGAGAATTGGATCTGTTTTCAACCACAAGAAAGACATCCATCATATAACATTTTTATTCCAGAAGGATTTAGCCTTGGAGCATCTAAAAAATCTAAAAGTAAAGATAGGGACAAGAAAAAAATGCAAAAGCAATCTCGGAGAAAAAATCGCTCCAAAAAGAAATGAATTATCAATCTTGGTAAAACTTTTTGAGATAAAGCAAGTATTAGAGTGATTGCTAAAATGCCAATACAGTACATTAATAGAAAAGAACAGATGTATTATCTTCATCAAGGCACTACCAAAACTGGTAAGCCAAAGTATTTCTTCTCTATGAAAGCTGAAGGAAATATATTAGAAGCTATCCCTGAAGGTTATGAAATTTATGAAAATCCTAACGCTCAAGTTTTTCTCCGGAAAATTCAACCTAAAATTATCACTGATGAAGAAAAAATGATTGTAGAGTCAGGGATGAAGAAATTTTCTAAATTACCGGATTATCAGATAGACATCAAGCAAGAAATAATTACTATATATACACCTAATCAGAATGTTAATTTATTATCAGAACTGCTGAGTTTCTCTTCAGGGGATAAATTAAAAGAAGCAGAAACTATACTTAAGCGTTCCATTTCTTACTCACCAATGCTTAAGTTTGTTTTAATTGATGAACCCAAACGGATATTTATCACACAAAGATACTGCTTTTTAGGAAGAATTGATGATTGGATTCAAGTTGGTGAGCCAAGTAACCTTAATAATCTTGTAAACAACTATGTCAAACACTTGGGTCAAGAGTCATTTTTTGAGCTTCATTAATAATGCTTAAAATTTCAGAGAATTTTTAAGATTATGTTTATTTGCTACGATACCAACCTGCCGGAATGACTTGAAAATCCCAAACATCTTTAAAAACATATATGCGTCCAATCATTTCTGACGGAGACAGCAAATTTTTATCTCCTTCTTTCCAATCCTTTTTGTCAACTGTACCCATAACTAAATAATTATTTCCAATGATTTCCGGGTTAGTTCCCATGAAAGCAGCAGCCATCAATGGTTCAATTTCTTGCTTTTTGGCAATGATTAAATCACAGCTTGGACAATATTTGCACTGTTTGTTTAGAAGAAATAGCTGTTGTGGCTCGATGTGAATCACTAAAGGAAACTTCCGAACTTTCGTTTTGTTTTCACATTTTGGACATTTAGTAAAGGCACAGTCTTCATAAGGATTGAGAAAAAATCTATGTCGTTGCTTTAGAGATTTAAGCTTTGATTTATCCGAACTAGTTTTAGCCATTTTCTTAATTTAATGAATAATCAAAACTGCTAAATAATCTGCTTATTGCTTGAGCAATATATTCCTAAAATTAAAATTAATATAATTAGAAAATGCCTTAATAGGGAGCTTAATATATTTTGATAAAATTTGCTTAAAATAATAAGTATTTATATAGTCTGGATATGGCTTTAATCACCAGAACAATTACGATTAACGTGCAGGCTGACGAGAATAATCAGTATATTTGTCAGTTATCGTCCCCTATTGAGTCAAGCTCAAATGAGATTCGCAGCTTAGGACAAAGCGAAGAACACGCTATAGCCAACGCATTAGAACAGTTAGCCAGCCAATACCGCCAGATTGTCGAGGAGCGTCAAAATAAGGATTGGGAAGTAGTAGAGCATTCGGCTGCTGGTGAACCAATTCAAAAGCGTTACCATGTGATTTTGCATTACGAACGTATTAGAAAAGCTGAGTCTAAATTTGATGCTTTACAGGACACGCTGTTAGGAAATACAGTGGTTGAGAATGCCAAAGTTAACTTGATAGAGATTGATAACAATCTGCCAATCCAGCCTCTAAACTTGATAACCTAATCACTTTCTATTTTGCTGGGAGAACTAGCTGCCTTACTTAAACGGCTGTCCCCACAGATCCCAGTTCTCCTTGTTGAAAGGACTACGCCATTTCAATATCAACGGCAACTCCAACTGTTGCCGTGCGCGTCGCTCAACTGGAGCATCCCACCAGAATGCTGCATTAACAGCCGTCGTCAACCCATATCGAGAATGCAAATCTTGGTAACTAGCAATGTAATCTTTGCAGTCATGAATCCCTTTCCATCGCTTGTTACTGCGGCAAGTTTCCCCAACATACAGCACTAGCCCAACTGCCGAATCCAAAATAAAATACAAACAAGCCTCACCGGGACTATCAGCAGGTTTTCGGTAGAAAGACATTGGGACAAGCTGTAGCTTCAGATCAATTCAAAATTCAAAATTATGAATTCAAAATTGAAGATCAATCTTGATTTTGTATTTTGAATTTTTATAGATTATAAGTCTAGCTCCTAAATTTATTTCAAAGTATTATCATTTTGCATTTTGAATTTTGAATTTTGAATTCAAAAAGGTCACAGTGGTTGGGGGTGAGGTCGAATAAAGATGTTTGCTGTGGCGGCTGCGATTGCCTAACCTGTTGCTGATGAGTGAGTATGCGGGATTTCCACTCTTGTAAAGCATCAGCACTCATCAGCAGAGTGTTTGCTTTACTGCCGTAGCAGGGTGTAATTGTATTGTTGGCGAAAAGATAGAGTTGTTGGGGTTCCAAAGGTGTTTGTTGAGTGCAACCAGAGTCATGATCAGGCATCACAACATAGAGATGACAATGGTGATCGCTCCTTTTGTTCACATAGTTTGATTTTATTGCACCGACTTACTTAATTGCATTTTTTTTGTCCCTTATATTTCAAAGTTAAGTCTTGATTTGCTTGAACAAATTAGAGATTATGCTCATTAGATAAAGCACATCAAACTTTTCCACAGATGAGGAACTAATTTTTGAGAAACATAAGCTACGAATTTCAGTTCGTTAGTTGCACCTAAAATACTATATTGAATAATCACCAGTGATGGAATAGCACCATAAGAATTGAGGCAAAGGTTAGGGGAGTGTTGATTACTCACGACTGTGAAAAAGCTGGGTTTATAGTTAGCACTTTGTTATATTTGTTCACGGGACTGTAGTTGAAATAATTTTCGTTTTCTCGGCAATAATCAATAAACATAAATCAAGGTTAGGAATTAATTCATGGCAACTTTTACATTTGAGCCAACAACAACCTTTGAAGTTATAGATACTTCTCCATTTGATGGTCAAGGTGATGCAGATGAAGTGTTTCCTGGTAACTTCGATACTGTAGTTCTCGGTTCAAGTGGAGAAAACAGCGAAAATGCCGAATTCGATATCAGTGGATTTTTTCTTCCTTCTCAAGAAATCATTACTAACGCAACATTTCAAGTTGAGATTTCCAGCACAGAGGTAGGGGGCTTAGGAGTTGGCTTTGGCGAAAACCCAACACTTCTGGGCGTGGCTGGTTATGTAGGTAATGGCTTAGTTGATGCTGCCGATTTTCAAGCTGGAAGTTTAATAGATGCCGTAGATATCTCATCAATTTTTGTTGGTCAAGTACTGACATTTGACATTAGTGATTTTGTCAAAAACCTAGTTAGTAATGGTGATTCATTTGTTGGTTTAGCTGTCCGAGCTTTAGACTTTGGAGGTTTGGCACTTTCTCATAATCCCAAACTAACAATCACCACAACAACAGGGTTAACAGGACTGCTACTAGAAGGCACAGATGCAAACGACACCCTCAATGGCAGTGCTGACAATGATAGCCTCAATGGTAGTTCTGGCAATGATGTTCTCAACGGTGATGCTGGCAATGATGTCCTCAACGGTGATGCTGGCAATGATGTCCTCAACGGTGATGCTGGCAATGATAGCCTCAATGGTAGTTCTGGTAATGATAGCCTGTACGGCTTTGATGGCGATGATATCCTCAGTGGTAGTGCTGGCAATGATTACCTGAATGGCGGTGCTGGGATTAATACAATAGTTGAAACTGGAACAGATTTAATTAAATTTACTTTAACTAACAACAAACTCACTACCACAACCATCTTGGGTAATAGCATAGATAGGCTCTTAAATATTGAGCAGGCTCAGTTAAAAGGTGATAGCGCAGATAATATCCTCGATGCCTCTAAATTCACCTTAGGGAATGTCACCCTCGAAGGTGCTACTGGTAATGATCTTCTCAAAGGTGGTACTGGCAATGATATTCTGCGTGGCGATTTAGTTGGTTTGAATAATTCCACTCCTACTGGTAACGATACATTAGATGGTGGTGCAGGTAACGACTCACTCAGTGGTGGTGGTGGTAATGATGTTCTTGACGGCGGAATAGGTGACGATACCCTCAGCGCTGGGACAGCGGATGATACCTTGTTTGGCGGTGCGGGTAATGACTCACTCAGTGGCGGAACAGGCAATGATGTTCTTGATGGCGGTGCGGGTAGTAATACTCTGGTGGGAGGCAGTGGTAATGATACTTTCTACGTACACAGCATTAACGACATCATCGTTGAATCGTCTTTTCCAGACACAGACACAGTTATATCTTCTCTAGACTGGCAATTAGGAGCTAACCTAGAAAACTTAGTACTTACTAGGAGCCGTACTATTAATGGCATTGGAAATAGCCTCAACAATACTTTGACTGGCAATAATAGTGCTAATACTTTAGCTGGGCGTGATGGTAACGATCAACTATTGGGACTAGCAGGCCAAGACACCCTCGATGGTGGCAATGGTAATGATACTTTAGATGGTGGTGCAGGCAATGACGAGCTTATTGGTGGAGTCGGTGCAGATGTCTTGACTGGTGGTGAGGGTCGTGATAATTTCTTGTTGCGTATTCCCAACTACAACAGTTACGATCCCTATTATCGTTATCCTTATTTCAATCCGCCTAGCGATGGCTTTGATACTATCACTGACTACAGTATTGCTGACGACAAGCTGGTAGTTTCTATCGCCGAATTTGGGCTAGCTCAACCTTTAGGTATACTTAAATCCAACATTTTCCGACTTGGTAGCTCTGCAACAAGTGCAAGCGAGCGTTTCATTTACGATCAATCCACTGGGAATTTATTTTTTGATACTGATGGTAGTGGTAGTGCTTCCCAAGTTCAGATTGCAAAGCTTTCAAGTCAGGTAGCACTGACTAATACTAACATTGTCCTCATTGCATAGACTGTTCGTATCAAGATTATCTCACTTCTCCACAGATTGGGCTACTGTGATTTTACCCCCCGTATGACCAAATTTTGAACCATAGCGTGACCAAAAATTAACGTAATTTCAAGCTTTTGAGCAAATCTTCAACCTAACTTTATGAATCAAATTATGTCCGCGTGTTTTAAATGTGAACCATAATGCAACCCAAAGTTTTATTTTTTGACTTGGTAAAAAATGCAGAGCAAGACACACTAATTTACCTCTTAAATTTTAAACTTTCGGTCAAAACTTGGTTCAAAATGCCCACAATATGGTTCAAAAATATGTTTAGCCAAAAATTGAGTGATAAAGCGATGCCTGCGGCGGGCTGCGCCTACGCCTGAAATCTGAATTTTTATTTCTCTCTCATCGCGGTACGGTACAAATGAACTCTTTGACCATGTTCCTTGCTGTAATTAAGTTTTGAGTTTTTTGAACTCCATTTATAGCTTTGAACTATATGTTGTCCTAGTACAGAGTGAAGTATTTCGTGACCGTTTGGCTAAATTATCGTTCAAATCACAGCTACTACCCTTATATAGTTCATTCTCAATAACCCTCTTTTGACACTTTAGGAGAATCCAATCGCTCAAACAGTTACGGGGCTTTAATTTTTACTTTTTGTCTATAAATTTTAGTTTCTGTTAACAGATACCGATTTAGCATCCTTAGAAGAATTGCTGTTCAGTGCTGAAGCAGTTGAAAGCCGAGAGCGATTTGAGGAAGTCTGCGGGAAGAACCTCAAACCAATTAGAAAATAAAGCCTCAAATCTTAATGAAATCAAAGTTTTAGACTTAAAACCGAATGGTGTTAAGGCTCATGTGCAACCTCGTCTGGGCTATCTTGTTGGGGGTAGGGTTGCAGGGTTGTGCTGTAATCTATGGATATTTTTCTAGAAAGCGCAGAAATAGATTGCCTGCTCATCCACTTTCTGCATTTTGCCCTTCACTGATGCAACAACGCTGTAACCTTGACCTTCATAACTAGGTTGCCAAAATACAATCATGGGTGCTGATTTAGCGTTAGCTTGAAAAGCACCAATTGGGAAAGGTATTCCTGGTGTCCCATCAAAATTAGGAAATTTAACAGGCTCAGGGTCATCGCCTTGGATATAGAACTGTTTCTCCACGGCATTGTAAGCTATCCGAGAATTGATCAATATACTTAAGCGCACTTGATCTTTAGTTTGTTTTTGCATCACAATAGTTGCTCCGCCAGCCTTCCAAGCGCGTGCTTGTGATGGTTTGCGTTTGTTAACAGGTAATACGCTCGTAGGAACTTCAGATAAATTCAACGCTTGTAAAGTCAACGATTTTGCTTCTTTAGCTATGTTCGCGGGTAAAAGCCAAACAGGCCCGAATGGAAAACGTTTAGGTGCGGTAAACGTTGCCATTTTTGTTTTATTCTGTTCACAACCAAAAGGTTCTTCTTTAGAACGACGAAACTTTACCTGTTGTTTGATTCCTCCTGCGATCCCAACTAAGGATGTACCGGGTTTAACTTGATCCCATACATCTGAGAACAGTGCAACCTGGGCATCCGCATTCACAGGTAGCAAAGGCAAAAATGTGCCGTTTTTATTTGCTGTAGTTGCAAAACCCAACCATCCTGTCATTGCTGACTGTGGTGGTGTAGTACTGTTTGCTTGAGCTACTGATGTTTGTGGTTGATTGGCGATAGTCTGTAAGGCTTGATTGGGAGCAAAGGATTTAGACAAAACCGCAGTGCTGGAAATTAATGCTAACAATGGGCTGAGAAAAAATAACCTGAGTTTTTTTTGCATTGATGATGAAACATTGTATTGTTGAATTTTTCTAGTCAGCAGTGGTCATAAATTGATTTTTTCTGACTAGGTTGTAGTCAGCCACAAACTACTTCTATAACAGCTATCAACTTACTAGCTATGAATAATGCAAAAAATTACATAACTTTATAAACTGCTGAAAGCGGTAAAAGCAAAGGCAGTAATCACATTGCGATTCAGGGATGATTAATTGTATAGAAAACCGCCCTCCAAGATTTTCTGGCTGGCATTTAATAAACCGCATACAAAACGAAGCCCTAAATTTTTATTAGGGCTTTTTAAGTATAAAAAGATGTGGCTGTTGGTAATGGAATTGCTGGGAAGGAAAGCTGGCGATCAACTAGGGATATTGCGCTCGCGCCTCTCAAACGCAATATCCCGTTAACAGATGTAGATTTAGCATCGCATCTTTAGAAGAATTGCTGTTCAATGGATTAATTAGCATAATCTCAACTGGTAGCGTAAGATTTGAGCCTCCCACGGGCGCGATCGCACGCTCCCGCAAAATATGAAACAAGCACATTTTACCGATATTTCTCAAAGCTTTACTGTATAAGGGTTTTAAAATGTGCAAGTTAAGAGTTGCTGGTTGGTGTCAGATTGCAGAGATCATCGAACCGTCTAAGATTATCGCCCTTCCGCCTGACATTGGCTATTGGATTGATACCAGCCGTGTCGGTATTAAATCTTGTGCAAAGATTCGGTTTACTAGCAAGTTGTTAGAAAAACCTCTGTTACGGGAAAACTTAAAACAAGACCCTGTGCTGAAAAATCTGATTGTCATTCGCTCCTCCGAATGCTACCATTTCACGGAATCAGAGGTTCTGGATATGCGGAAGTTAATATCCATTCACCTCTTACTTGAATAAAGCTAAAAACCACATTTGCTGCCACATAAGACTCTCTCGTGGTACAAAGTCCATTTGCATCAGCTCCAGTACATTTTACAGCTTCGAATGGTACTGGTAATTTTAATACTTCTACAGATACCACTTGTTGTACCGCACCACTTGTACAAGCCTTTGGATTTAGAATTAACTGATAGAATCTCCAAGCTGCTTCAAATTTGCTTCGATCTGCAAAAAGTGTTTTACCTGCTTGTGAGCGGCCTTGTGGTGGGGCTAAACCATCAATATGCTGTGTTACATGACCTCCAGCCGCTGTATTATTATCAACAATAGCACTGTTTATAACAGTTTGAATTTCTCGGCAGATAGCCGCAGACGCTGATGATGGGTTTAAAATAATGCTAATACTGGAAAATAAGAAAGCAGAGATTAGGAATGGAGGAGGAAAACTTGACCTTACTAAGTTAATTTTTTTTCTCATATTTACCTCACTTGCTTAGTTTTAAACAACTGAATGTACAGAGTTAGAAAAAAGTTGAAAACTTCAGGAGTAAAAATGTACGGGATTTGTGAAATCCTTGCAGCACCAGGATATAAAAAAAGCACCCAACCTCATGCTATTAAAAGATTTTTAGGATAAGAATTCAGAAATCAGGAGTCAGAATTCAGCATCAATTCTGTACGAGTGGTTGATGAATATTGGTTAACAAAGTGTAGGGGTTTAAATCCCCGGCTTCTATCAAGCAAGCCGCAAGTGTTGTGGCGGGGTCTAAATCCCCGTTACAACACGGAAAAAGCAAATTGCGAATTGGAGTTGACTCCTGTTTTATATTTTAGATATCTTTGCTTCGGCAACTGTACCGATGCTACTAGATATCAGTCTGGCGTTCATGGAGCTACTGTTGATGGAGCTGGCGTTGATGGATTATTAGCACAAACTTGAAAGGCTGTTTGAGCGCCAGTTGGATTGGCAATATATAAACTTCTTTGGTTAGGATTTTGAAGTAATGAACCGTTAGTGACGTTTGTTAATTCAACTGGATCTGTTCCACCAGATACATCTCTCATCACGTTAAAATTAACACCATCTGGGCCACTCCATCTTAAACTAGTTGCACAACCTTGAGTTGAAAAATTTCCGCTTGAGCGATTTATTTGACCAAGTTGGGGTTGAGCTTCACTAGTAATGCAAGCACAGATACTACTAGATTGAGCTAATACGGGAGTTATATGTAGTGTTACCACTGAAGACGGTGCTAAAACTATAAAAGAGGAAATTCCTACTACCAATTGATTAAGCTTCATTAAAATATACCTTTACTAAATCTGAATTCTGAAGAATGTTTATCACCAGATAAGTAAAAAAAAACCTGATAATGTATACAGCAATTGTGATAATAAAATTTTGTTATAACAATAACCCTTAGTAAGTAGACGAACAGCAGTTAGTATGCTACTAGCTTGATAGCTGATATTTAATGTGAATTAAAAAATGCCGTTATTCAGAGGCACAGCAAAAACAATTCAAAATTCAAAATTCAAAATTATTTGGAATTGCTCTGCTTGGTTTTGACTATTATTGCTGCAATTATCTTGATGAGTTCTTCACTCTCATTAGACTGAAACACTCATACGCTGGAATATTTGAGCATTGATTGATGTGGGTTTCCAAACCTCATTACCCCTCACGGGGACTAAAACGAGAAGTTATCTTTCAAACCAAAACTAGATAAAAGTTTCCAAACCTCATTACCCCTCACGGGGACTGAAACCCAAGAGAATGCCGCAACGCCAGATACTGCCGAATGGGAGTTTCCAAACCTCATTACCCCTCACGGGGATTAAAACTATTAGCAATTTTGTAAATCACGAGCTGCTAAACTCAGCGATCGCCACAAGAGCATTTACTTCTGCCCATCAGTAATTTTCCCCAAAAGGGGATGATATCACATAAAATATTGAATCATTCTTCGACTCAACCCACACGA
>NZ_JACJRV010000133.1 GCF_014697475.1 Nostoc sp. FACHB-152 | reverse complement strand
CTGCATCAGTGAAGTCGCTGGAATACGCCATTAGCATTGGATTTTAGATGCTGAGGAGTACCTTAATTCAAAACCTCATAAGATGTCAAATGGGTTCTATAGATGCTGCCAAATTTGCCAAAGCTGACAACTGCATCTGTTATGCTATCGCTGATGTCATAAAACTTGTATCACTCCATCAATCTCAAAAGAAATATAGCTGAGGAAAGGAAGTGGGTTTAGTTGAAACAAGCAGCTACTTAGTGCTTTTCTGCTGTACAGTTAAGACTCAAATAATATGGTTAAAGATTTTATGTTTCGGTGATTTTGGTATACAACAAGTGTGATATCTTGCATTGCTATTTGGAGCAACTTAGTATCAGCAGCTAATAACCAGAAATTGCATCTGTCCAGGAATGGATGACATTTGACAACAGTGATTGGATTTATCCAATTGATTCGGCTCCCCTGGTTTGGAGTCAGTTGCTCAACACCTTAGATCTGATCGCTCCTCTTCTTTGCGCCAAACTCAAGGATGAGTACGAGCAAGGTTTAGAAGATACTAGCAACGAATCGAAAACTGTTGTTGCTAGAAAAAGCTTTACCAAGCCCCGTTGGGGCGGGTGTAGGGGAAGAAAGAGCATCGAACAACCCGCATCGTCAGAAGCCCGTCTTCTTCAAAACGCTTGCGCCCTGAGGGGTCAGAATCCTCTTCCAACGCCATCCCCACACCCCATACCCTACACCCTGTTCAACTATACTGCGTTTGCCAAACTGCTGTAATCCAAAGTGCTATCGGCAAAGATGAAACTTTCAAACCCACTCGTAGATAGGGTAACAGCATCTCCATTATTATTGAAGGTGAGATTAGCTGGGTTTAAGCTATTACTAGAACTAACACCAGAAATGACTAGTTCGGAGCGATTAAAAACACTCAGGTCTAGCGTATCAAAACCTGTTCCGCCATCAACAGTTCCACTACCAAACCCTTGAAATTTATCATCATCACTGCCTAGCTCAATAGTGATTCCACCACCAATAGAAATTTTCTGTTGAACTTCATCGATAGTGCTAATGGCAGTTACTTCATCATTGCCGGAGCCAGTTTTAATGGTTCCTTGCCCATAAATGCCGTAAACCCTACCACCACTTGTGACTGTAGTCTGTCCAGTCAGGCTGTCATGACCATTGCCAGTATCGATTAATCCGTCGTTGAGGATGCCATATGCTGTGGCGTTGATTCCAGAACTGGTGCCATCACCCGTAATTGTGTCCTTGCCTGACCCTGTAGTGATGGTAGCGTCTTGGGTGTTCTGGATGCCTGTGCCAGCACCAGCATTGCCGCCTCTGCTGCCGTCTGTGCCAATACCACCGTTGCCGCCATTACCGTTGCCGATGATAATGTCTTTTCCGTCCCCAGTATTAAGATTGCCACTATTGCTGATTCCAGTCCCACTACCGCCGTCGCCCATATAATCGTTACTGTTACCGCCATTGCCGCCAGTAGCGATGCCTGTGATTGCATCGTCTGTGTCGCCAGTATTGAGACTGCCACTGTTGCTGATTCCAGTCCCATTCCCGCCGTTACTAAACATCAAGTCGTCTATACCGTAGTTATTGCCGCCGTTGCCGCCAGTACCAGTACCGATGATGGCATCGTTTCCGTTCCCGGCATTGAGACTGCCACTGTTGCTGATTCCAGTCCCACTACCTCCAGCACTGCCGTACTCGCTGTCACCGCCGTTGCCACCAGTACCGTTGCCAGTGATGGCATCGTTTCCGTCCCCGGCATTGAGACTGCCACTGTTGCTGATTCCAGTCCCACTACCGCCATTGCCCAAACCTTTGAAACTGCCACCGTTACCACCCAACCCGGTGCCAGTAATCATATCTCTTCCATCTCCGGTATTCAGTTCATCACTGTTGATGATCCCTGTCCCAGCACCGCCATCACCATCGTTGCGAGTGTTGCCTGTCCCTGCTGTGCCGCCATTACCAGTGCCGATAATCTTGTCTTGTCCATTTCCGGCATTAATAGTGCCATGATTATCGATGCCAGTACCAGTACCGCCGTTGCCGTCGTACCCGTAGTCGCTAGGGGAGGGGTCGCCCTCGATGCCGCCGTCGCCGCCATTGCCTGTGCCGACGATGGCATTGTTTCCGCTCCCTACACGAATAGTGCCATGATTAGCGATGCCAGTGCCACTACCGCCACTGCCGAGCAGGTACGCAGCGTAAGTGTCTTCACCATAACCAGTGCCGCCCACACCACCATTCCCGATGCCGGTAATTGTATCGTTTCCTTCCCCAGTATTGAGACTGCCACTGTTGTTGGCAATGCCAATGCCACTACCACCGTCGCTGCCGTTGTAACCGTCTCTGCCGTTGTAGCCAGTACCGCCCACACCACCATTCCCGATGCCAGTGATTGCATCGCTTCCATCCTCAGTATTGAGACTGCCACTGTTGTTGATGCCAATCCCTATGCCACCATTATTTTTGGTTGGGCTGTTGACGGATACCACATCTAAGTCCTCGACATTGCCGCCCGCACCGCCAGTCCCGTTGCCCGTGAGCGTGTCATTTCCGTCCCCAGCATCCAGACTGCCACCACTGCTGATGCTGATACCACTGGCACTGTTACTATTGTCGCTGGCAGAACTTTCTCCTGTAATGGTGTCGTTTCCTGACAATGTATTGATGTCACCCCCTGTTAAAATGTCAATCCCGATTGCAGGTGAGCCATTTAACTCTTGCTTAACTAAGGTATCAACAGCAGTAGTGCCGATGAAATTTGGTGGAACTGTAAGTCTAGCCATGAATAAAAACCTCTCTCATTAAGTTATTTGTTATGAGCTGAAAGTTCAAATTCTTCTGCAAGATTAAACAACAGCAAGATTAGCCAAATTACCTTTGTATCCTGTAATTTCCACTACCGCATCAGTCAGTGCAGAAAATCCATCCACCCCATCATTGAGTGCTAAAAAAGTCTGTTGATTATTTCCTGCACCTAACGTGAAAGTTGCCGCACCTTTAGCTACAAAATCACTACTAGTAAGTACAGCTTGCACATCTGCAATATTCAAACTCGCCACAGCACTAAGTTGCAATAAATCTGCTGCCGACACAGCGTTGATGCTATCAATTTTATCTTCACCAATTTTTAAGTCAGAGATCGCATCGGGTTTAGACAGCAGCGAATCACTCAGACTAGCGTAAATAAATGTATCAGTACCATTCCCGCCTGTGAGAGTATCACCACCTGCACCACCTACTAGTTTGTCATTTCCGTTACCGCCAATTAACTTGTCATTGCCAGCCTTACCAAATAAAGCATCATTGCCGTTTCTGCCTTCAATTAAGTCATTACCAGCATCACCTGTGAGGGTATCGTGACCATTGCCACCCAATAAAGATTTGCTTGCTACAGTTTTATTTTCTGTTGTCTGGCTGATTAGTTGACCTTGCTGATTATACAAATAACTGACAACTGCATCTGTTGTGCCATCGCTGTTGCTGTCTATATCTGCTGAGGTTAGTTTACCGTTAGCATCGTAGTTGTAGCTTGTGACTTGATCGGGCAGTCCATCATTATTGTTGTCTAAAATTTCAGCACTGAATCTACTATCTGTGTCATACAGGTAAGAAGTCAATTCATCAATGCTGCCATCCGAATTTTTGTCAACTAGCTGTGTGATTAATTTGCCACCTTTGTCGTATAGGTAAGTGGTTACTTCATCAGTTGTGCCATCAAGATTGTTATCTATTTCTACTTTGGACAGCTTGTTGCTGAGATTGTAACTGTAGCTGGCGGTTTTATCAATTACACTATCATTGTTGGTGTCATACTTAGCAAATGCACGTCCATAAATATAGGTATTGATTCTATCAGCCGTGCCGTCAGCGTTTTCATCATAGCTAAAAGATGTCTGGTTGCCTACTGCATCATATGTAGAGGTTTCAATAGAATCAGCCGTGCCGTCAGCATTTTCGTCATAGCTAAAAGATGTCCAGTTACCTTGTGCATCATATGTAGAGGTAATGATTCTATCAACCGTGCCGTCACCGTTTTCATCATAGCTACGAGAAGTCAGGTTGCCTACTGCATCATATGTATAAGTTTCGATTCTATCAGCCGTGCCGTCAGCGTTAGAGTCAACGCTAAGAGATGTCACGTTGCCTACTGCATCATATAGTGGGTGCAGTTGAAACAAGCAGCTATTTAATGCTTTCCTGCTGTACATCAAGACTCAAATAATACGGTTAAAGATTTTTTGGGCAGATGATTTTGGTCACACAACAAATGTGATATGTTGCATTGCTATTTGGGTCAACTTAGTATCAGCAGCTAATGTGTACGCTAAAAGTAGCAATGTCACTCATTCCATCAGAAAATCATCCCCAGGATTTTCGCACAATTGTTCTGCCATCTTCAGCCGCTTTGTCCGCCAGAGTCACGCCTTAGACCGTGCGTGCTGCGATCTCGCCTCCGCTACACCAGGACAAAACTCCCTACGGCTTGTAAATCATAGCTTTTTAATGATGATAGATTGAATTTACTCACGCTAATTAACTTTTATAGTGACTCATCAATGCACATATTCCCTACACCCCACACCAAGCACCATTAACCCAAACTAAACACAGAACTTTGTAATCTACTGCAATTACTGTAGATGTTACATGGCGTTGGGATTGGGAACGGGACACTTATCAAGTCGAAAACTAATTTCTAGTCCAATCACGAATTGGTGTGTTTTTTTTCTTTCATACAACAAAACCCTCACGAACTCTAGTGAAGAGTTCGTGAGGTGTGTGAGTAGTTCTTGAGAGTTCGTATAACGGTTGTTCTGTACTTGATTGAACTTGAAAATAACTACTTAGATGTCACAGCTAAACCAATAAACGTGCCTTGACCTTTAGGTACATCGGCAATGGCAGTTGCAGAGCCAGTCGATAGGTTAATACTGTAAAGAACTGAACCAGACAGTGCATAGGCAGTGTTGTTACCTTGTGCATCTGTGAAGATATCGAATCCATTTATAGGTGCAAAGTTAACACCAAGATTGCCGATTGTTCTGAGAGTGCCATTATTTGGTGGGTTTTGCAGTACTAAGACATCAAGATCGTAGTCAATTCCAAAAAGTTGAGTTGTCGTCGCTCCAGCAACCGAATTGATGTAAGCTACAGAGCTTATATTTGGGTCAACCCCAGCGTTGAGATCATCACTGGCGTAAGCTAAAGGTTGATCGACATTAACTGCACCAGTATCTACATTGGTACGGAAATTTTGGTCATTGCTACCGACTATCCGTAAGAGGTTTGGTACCGGATTGAAATCAAATCCCGATTGAAAACCACCATTAAAGCTGCTAGATAGGTCACTTACAAATGTAGCTTGACCAGTTGTAGAGTTAATCGTATACACCTTGTCAGTATCTGTAACACCGTAAAGTAGACCGTTAGCTGGACGAAAATCAATGCCTTGTAAGTTGCCGTCAATTCCTTTAACTGAAATTACTTGCACAAATCCGCTCGGAGCTATGTTTACAAGAGTATTATTTGAGGTTAGTCCAATGAATCTTAAATTAGACCATTTCCTTGAAACATTGATTTGAAGGAGATCAGTTAATGTTGTGAGTCCAATATCTGCTAAAGTTTTATTAGTACTCAAACCAAGAGTTGTAGCAACTATAGTAACTGCCAAAGAAATTTTTGTGATTAAGCTTTTCATTTTCTACTCCAAAAGTAGTTTTTCAATTTGGATTTAGCCAAGAGCAATTTTTTAGTAAAAGAATTGGTGCTGAAAACTTATTGATAGCTAAAGATTAGAAGGGAGCATATCCGATTTAGGTTTGAGCAAAAATTTTCAACACTCCAGTAAACATTAAGAATATTTCCTGGAGAATGAGAAGCATTTTTCTACATGGTTTGATTACGCACTTCACTTTATAGATTGCCTGAATAAGATTAACTAAATTAGGTCTATTTTATAGACTTAATCTTTTTTAATATTTCAGACTTCTGCTAAAAATGCAAGGAAAAATAAGACAGTTAAGATAACTAAGAAAAATACTTAACTCATTAACTAATATTTTGATTATTCCGAAAATCTATCTCTAAAGAATTATTTATCGCTTTGGCTTCACCACCAGCTTTTTCTTCACAATCCGCTCTTGCACAGTCATCATTCCCGCAGCACCTCCATTAGAAAATCGAACAGAGTCCCACTCAAACCAATTCTTCACGGCAGATTTGACTTGCGCGAACTCTGGTTTTCATCCCTCCTTGCAAGCAGCCACTTTCCACAGCCTCCGGTGATTTGATCCCTTTCTAAGTCCATAATGCCTCCTTTGAGCAATTGCCTAAACACAGAAATCCATCACAGCCGTAATATCACTGATTGTTTACCTCTTGTAAGAGAAATATTGCGCTCTTTTGCGTAAAACTACATACTCAAGATGTAAGTTCTACAGAAAACAGTGCTGTTGGCAAACTCCAGCCCAAATTCATGAATAATGTACCAACTCAGAAAATTCTACTGTTAGCTGCCAATCCCATCGGCAGTAGATATCTGCGTTTGGGTGAAGAGATGCGAGAAATTGAGGAGGGGTTGAAAAGGTCAAGAAATCGAGAACGATATTCCATAGCCACAGCCCAAGCAGTACGTTACCGAGATATTCATAGGGCAATTCTCGAACACGAACCGCAAATTCTTCATTTTTCAGGGCATGGGGCAGGAGAAGAAGGTTTAGTTTTTGAGGATGAAACGGGAGCAGCCAAGTTAGTAGATGCAGAAGCATTAGCTGGACTGTTTCAACTGTTTTCTGGGCAAGTGGAGTGTGTAATTCTTAATGCTTGCTATTCCCAAGTTCAAGCAGAAGCGATCGTGCAACACATTCCTTGCGTCATTGGGATGAAGAAGGCGATTGGAGATCGGGCAGCGATTGAGTTTGCAGTGGGCTTTTATGATGCGTTAGGAGCTAATAGATCCTATGAGTTTGCCTACAAGCTCGGCTGTAATGCAATTAGAACGGCAGGAATACCAGAACAGGATATTCCAACTCTATTGAAAACTGCTGAGATTGAGTCAACGTCTGCTAAGGTTGAACCGCCTCAAAGTACTTCGGCTGGTGTCTTGACGACTCAGTTTGATGTTTTCTTAGCGCATAATACCCAAGATAAACCTGAAGTCAGAGCGATCGCACTTGCACTCAAGCAGCGAAATATAGAGTATTGGATAGATGAAGAACAAATTCCACCAGGGCGTTCATTCCAAGATGAGATACAAGCCGCAATTCCACTTGTTAAGTCTGCCGCTATATTTATTGGTTCACAAGGATTAGGGCGTTGGCAGAGTTGGGAGTTGAAAGCATTTATCGCAGAGTGTGTTGAGAGAAAAATTCCGGTAATTCCTGTATTGCTGCCTGGAGTAAATAATTTACCTGAAGATTTAGTGTTTTTGAAGCAGCTAAGATGGGTTGCTTTTTCCAATGGAGTTGATGACGAGACTGCAATCAATTTATTGGCGTGGGGTATAACTGGAGAAAACCCCCAGAGCAGTGAACAACTAGAGCAAAAGCCAGGAGAAATCCCAACAGAAAGTGTTTGTCAAAATATAGATACTCCAGAGCAAGAGCGAGATATATATATCGAACGTCCACCAATTGAAGACAAATGCTATGGCGCAATTGTTCAGCCTGGGGCGTTAATCCGCATCAAAGCCCCTCAGAGAATGGGTAAAACTCTTTTACTAGAGAAAATACTAGCTCATGCTAGAGTCCAGGGTTATCAAACAGCAAAGCTGGATTTAAAACTAGCTGACATTGAAATTCTGACTAACTTAAAAACATTCTTGCAATGGTTGTGTGTTGACGTAGCAGATAGCCTGGAGCTAGAACCACAACTAGATAAACACTGGCAAGAAATGTTTGGGCTGAATAAAAACTGTACTCGCTATTTTCAAAAATATTTACTATCGGTCACAGATCCGCCCCTAGTCCTAGCAATAGATAATTTTGAGCGACTGTTTGATTATCCAGAGATTTTTCCTCAGTTCTGCTTGTTACTGCGGGGATGGTATGAAGCAGCCAAACAAGGTGACAAGATTGGTAATATCTGGAAGAAACTGCGCCTTGTGGTGGTTCACTCTACTGAGTCTTACCCGTCTCTAGACACGAATCACTCCCCGTTTAATGTTGGGTTGGCCATTGAGCTACCCGAATTTAGTCTACGGCAAGTGGTAGAGCTTGCTAATCAAAATCGGTTAGAGATGCTTGGAGAGCCGGATTTGAGTCAATTAATTGGGATGGTTGGGGGACATCCTTACTTAGTACAGTCTGCGATAACTACGTTAAGCTCCGCTAACGCTCACTTCAAAAGCCAGCAGATAACGTTAGAAGAACTGTTGAGGCTTGCCCCAACAGAACAAGGTATTTTCAGTGACCACCTGCGACAACAACTGTGGCATTTACAACATAATCCCCAGCTTGAGGCAGGGTATAAAAGAGTAGTGATGACAAATGCACCTATCAGGCTTGATACTGAAGTTGCATTTAAACTGCACAGCTTGGGTTTAGTAAAACTTAAGAGTAATGATTGCGTTCCTAGTTGTGATTTGTATCGCCAGTATTTCTCAACTCGTTTGGGGTAGGTGAGTCATGGTTGACCAGTACATCTTTTCTGGAAGTCTACCTGAGAATGCCAGCACCTACGTCACAAGAGAAGCTGATGCCCAATTATATGAAGGGCTGAAGTCAGGAAAGTTTTGCTACGTGCTAAATTCCAGGCAGAGTGGTAAATCCAGTTTGCGTGTGCGAACCATGCAGAGATTGAGAGAAGACGGTGTACAGTGTGCCGCCGTAGACCTTTCTGCTGGCGGAATTCAGAATGTCCCGCCCGAACAATGGTATGCAGATTTAATTGACACACTTATTGATAGCTTCGGGTTAGATGTAGACTTTGGTGATTGGTGGGAATCAAATCAGTTAAATTCACTAGTAACACGATTTCGTAAGTTTTTGGAAGAGATATTACTTGTTGAAGTTAGAGAAAATATCGTAATTTTTATTGATGAAATCGATAGCGTACTCAGTTTAAATTTTCCTACAGATGATTTTTTTGCATTGATTCGTGCCTGTTATAACAAGCGAGTTGATAACCCGGAATTATTACGTCTCACTTTTTGTTTACTTGGGGTTGCATCACCGAGTAATTTGATTGAGGATAAACAGCGTACCCCGTTTAATATTGGTCAGGCTATTTCTCTCAAGGGTTTTCAAATCCATGAAGCTGAACCTTTAGAAAAAGGACTGCATGGTAAATTCAGTAATCCCCAAGCGATAATGCAGGAGATTTTGCGCTGGACTGGGGGGCAACCATTCCTGACTCAAAAGCTGTGTCAGTTCATGGTGGAAGAATCAGAACAAGACAACCCTCGTTCAGTAGAGCAAGTTGTCAGGTCACGGATTATCGAAAGTTGGGAGTCCCTTGATGAGCCTGAACATCTGCGAACCATTCAAGCTAGGATTTTGCGCGATGAACAACGAGCAGGGTATTTATTAGAACTGTATCAGCAAGTTCGACTGGCTGAGGAGCAATCCCAGGTTATAGCAGATGAAACATTGGAACAAAGCGAGTTACAGCTTTCAGGATTAGTTGTTAGACAGCAAGGGAAATTAAGAATTTATAATCAGATTTATCGTGAAATATTTGACTTTAATTGGATAGAAAATCAATTAAATAATCTCCGTCCATATTCTGAAAATTTCCGTTTTTGGGTAGCTTCTGGAGGTGCTGATGAATCACGGCTATTGCGGGGGAAGGCATTACAAGAAGCGGAAGAATGGGCTAGGGATAAGAATTTAAGTTATCAGGATAAACAGTATTTAGCAGCTAGTAAAGAGAAAGAAATACAAGAAGAGATTGCTGCTAAACAACAAGAAGCTGCGTTAGAAAGGGAGAGGCAGGATCGAGAGGCACTAGAGGCAAGAAATCAATTACTAGGTGAAGCTAATAGAAAAGCTCAACGGCGGATTAGCGTTGGGGTTTTTGTTTTGGTTTTTGCAGTTCTGGGAGCAGTGGGTTTAGGAATATTTTCCAGACAGCAGGTGAACATAGCAAATTCTCAAGTTCAGGCAGCAAACCAAAAAGTTGACTCTGCTAATACCCAAGTCAATGAAGCTAACAATAAACTTCAAAAAGCTCAAGAAAATGAACGAAAATCCCAAGATAGTGCTGCACAAGCCAAGAAGCAAGAACGACTTGCTAAAGAAAACGAGAAATTAGCGCAACGAAAAGTAACACAAGCAGAACAAGTTGCTAAACAAGCACGACAGCAAGCACAAACTTCTCAAAATAAAGCATCAAAATTTGAGCAAGATGCGGCAAACGCAAGACAGAATTTAATCATAGCACAGAATGATTTAAAGGCTAAAGGTACGGAGCTATCCAAAACTAATAGACAGTTAAATCAAGCTAAAGAGCAAGAGTTAAAAATTCAAGCAAAACTTAGAGCTAAAGAAAACGAACTTAAACAAACAAGCGCAAAAAATGAAGAGACAAAAGCAGCAATTGTGAACGCTCGCCGGCTTGTAGCTCTAGCTGGAAAATGGCGGAATCAAAATTCATCAGATTCAGATGAAGCCTTAAGGCTGGCAGCCTTATCATTTAATATTGATAACCATGAACTTAAACAAGCACTATTACTTGCTGCTAAATCACAATTTTACCAACAACGGAAAGACTGGGAGAGTGCTAAAAATGAAATTCAAAGAAGCCAGGCAATTTTATCCAAAGCTGATCAGGAAATTTTAGATTCGAGCCAAGGCTTACAGGTTCAAGTATTTTTTCATAAAATTCAAGGTGATTTCCTAGCCCAAAATCGACAAATTCAAAAAGTTATAGAATCTTATACTACAGCATTTAATATTTTAAAAAATCATCCAAATGAAACTGATTTTACTAAAGATAATCAGTTGCTTACAAGCGAAACTATTGAATCAGTTTATCGAGGTTTGATTAAACTAAACCCTCAAAATAAAGAAGTTGAAACATTTTTGACAGAACATTTATATGCTAAACTCGGATATTTTCTGAAGAACAAAGATTGGGAAGCAGCAGACCGACAAACAGGTCGGCTGATGCTCAATATTGCTAAAACAGAAGCACGATGGTTAGATGATGAAAATATCAAAACTTTCTCTTGTCCAGACCTGAAAAGAATAAACCAGCTTTGGTTTAATGCAGACAAACGTTTTGGCTTTAGTGTGCAGAAGAAAATTTGGATAGGCACAGAAAACAGACTCGGTGTATTTGAAGACTGGACTGCCAAAGATACTGAAAATTTTTTGCGGTTTGGCAAGACAGTTGGATGGTATGATAACGAAAAAGCAGTCGAGGACTTATCGGGAATAGGGGGAGAATTTATAGTAGATTACGCCGAAGTGCTGCAACGTATAAAAGATAACCTCTTGATAAACGGGAGCTTCCCAGCAGTACCCAGAGCGTATCAAGGTGTCCCGCGATTCATGCCATACCTGAGGAGCTTTCCTATCTTCTTTTCTCGCATTGCGACTT
>NZ_JACJRV010000132.1 GCF_014697475.1 Nostoc sp. FACHB-152 | reverse complement strand
CAACTTCAGGGTCTGGATGCTGAAGTATATCTACAATTTCTTCTATTGTCGCTAAACTGTTCATCATAAAAATGTTTTCAAATATTACCTAAACATTGGATTTTTGAACTTACATCTACATGGTAGGAGCAAGAGTTTCAGCTAAGTAAAAATTATGCACTTTTCCCGGAATCAGCAAATCTATAAATCAATTGTTTGGCTCAATTCCCCACCCATCAACCTTTGGTATTATGAACTACCCCTTGAGGTGCATTTTGTTGGGAAACCTGCCCACGCAGTGGCTCCCTAATTTCTATATTGCAGACATTGGACATGAACCAACCCAAACTGAGCCAAGCCACACAGCATACAGAGTATCACCGTCTGATGTTTGAGTTATGTGGTAAGCTTTTTTTTGAAGAATTTCTATCTCTTGGGGCGTTAATTCATCAAATTTTTCCCAATGCACAATATCATCTATACGGAGTTCCCATGTTACATCATGAAGATTGTAGAGATTTGAAGCATACTCTTGATAGGGAAAGGATTCGTCTTGATTTGCTGGGATAGGAAAAACATTTTCATACCAATCAATTTTTTCACGTATTCCTGCAACGACTCGTGAATGAGAAAAACGTGGGTGAAACAACCAAATTTTTAAGTAAAAAGGTTCTCCTCTTTCGACAAGTTGCTTTTTCCAATTGTGATAAATTTCAAACAAGGCTGACAAAATTAAGCGTCTGTACCAGAATGGCGGTGATTGTTTTGTAATACTTGACCAAGGATGAATCCAGATTTTGACATAATCATGATTAGAGTTACTTAAATCCACATTGAAATTTTGCTGTTTCCATTTTTGAATTTGTCTAATCCGTCTTTTCCAACCTCTAATCTTTTTTCTATATCTGCATAGATTTGCCATAATTTTCTCCCTAAAAGAATCTGAATATTCCTTCTTTTATAGGCAAGTTGGTTTTGAAGCCCATTAAAGTAAATATTTGCAAATAGTTGTGCTTGTTTGGCTGGTAATAATTTACTCACCTTATAAAAATTAAATTTTCTACTTAAAACATAGTTGAGATTACTCGATTATTCCCAATCAGGTTTTATGCCATCAAGCCAAGGACGAAGCATTTTTCCTACAATCTCAACTTCGATATCCTCATTCTGGCGGCGAAAAATAGCATAAGGCGTGTAAGCTTCACTAATATCCATACATTGATGACTCCCTTCTTGACAAAATGCAGCAAATGCAGGAATTGCTTGGCGGTTTGCATCCCACCAGTAGGATGTTTCTTCATCTATCTTTACCTCTAAAAAATACTCACGACTTGAAAGGTAAGCACCCATTCCTTCATAAATATCATCATAACTTCTGATTATTGTCTCAATATTTGGCGTTTTTAAATCAGAGTACAATATAATATGATGTACAGCATCTGAAGCTTCATCATCCCAAAATTGAGCAACAACCATTACTGCTGACTGAAGTTTGTTATCTTGTCCAAAGTCAGCTTTTATTGTGGGTAGAATTAACAAATCTAATATTTGTTCTCGAAGTTGAGCCGCTTGTTTTTTCGTGTATAGATGTTCCATAATTTTTACCCTATTTGCTATTTTTGTAAAAAATCCTGAACCAACATTAACTGTTGTTGACGTTCCTCTAGAGAAAGCCGATGTATATAGGATTCTAAAATTACAAATGTTCCATCGCTACTACGTTCGCGTATCCAATCCAAACCAAAGGTTTTTTTAGTAATAGGTTGATGAGAATCTGCTTTACCACTGTTTGCAGATAGATGTAATTCTTGAATCAACTCATAATTTTGTAATTTTCGCCAAATCTTTGGCTCTAAACTGCTTTGGCAAAGTTGAAGATAGATGTGGGAAACATCAACTGCAAGTTTTAGACCTAAATCCATTGCCCAAAGTAATTCTTCCCCATTACCTAAGCAATATCCAGGGTACATGGTTTCCAAAATTAAGTGATTATAGTCTCCGCATTCGGCTCTATGTTGCCAAATTCCAGCACATAAGTCATCTTTAAGAGGCGGATGTACTGAATCAGAAACAACTAGACAATCTGCGGTTTCACTCCAAACTTTAGCTCGCATTCTTTGCCAATGAAAACCGTGGTGAGTACGTACTTTTACCTGACGCTCTTCCAACCAGGAATGAAACTTTTCGGTAGGGACTAGCCCAGGAGTTAACTGTAAACCACAAACGCCAAAGCTAAGTAATTCAGCCGCAGCTGATTGCATTGGTCTTCCTTGAAGGCAGCTAAGAGCAAGGTACAACATACAGCTAATAGTTTGACCTTTTTTATATTGTTTTAATGTAAGAAGAAAAAAGCCAGGATCAGAGAAAATTTGGTAAGTAATACTTTTAGTGGTCTAACAAACCAAAATTGTTTGATGGGGGCAGCAAGGGAGCAGGGGTGCAGGGGAGATTGGGACTGTAACCTCTCCTCCGCTCCTCCGCTCACCACCACGCAAAGCTTGATTTATTTATTTATTAATCCCACACAGATTCTGACTTTTGAGAACTGAATTTTTACACTTTTGGATGGCTCTAAGTTTGTATTGCAAATGATGTTGGATCTATTCCCCAGTTTATCCAACAGATTGCTTTTCTAGCTTTTCTGATATCAGGCGGAACTCGTAATATATGTGTGTGATTTGTGCTTGGGCAAGTCATAGCTAATAAGTGGACAGGTTCAAAATTTAAACTGATGATTCTTAAAAGTGTATATTCCTGCCAAGTGTCAAGTTTCTTAGCACGCAATTCCTGGCAAATTTTAGAGTAACCAAGACCTTGCATCAATATTCGGCGCAACTCGGCATTATTTTCTTCTAATAACCATTGTGCCTGCCACTGACTAGGTACAGTCATAGCATATTTTTCTGGGACTACTAAGCCATGAAATGCATAAATACTCAAATTATCGTTAAACTGAAGTGCTGGCTGGCCTTCACCATGAAACCTATTTTGATCGTCTAGTGAAAGGAAACGAGGACGCTCACATACTATACAAAACCTTTCGTATGTCCAAAGCCAGCCACAATTCATGACTAATGATTGATAAGCTTGCCATAATTGTTCATCACCATAACAGTTTAAAACTGAATAACAAAAGTCTAGTAAACTAGCTGTTGTTACTAAATCATCTATGGGTATACAATCACTAACTGGATTAAAGTACTGTGATTCTGATAGTTCTTGACTTCTGCTTTCTAGCTCTAAATAATCCTCAAGTTCAAATTCTGGTTCAAGCAACCTATAAATTCTTTTTCCCACTGAATTCCATAACTTTCTGTGTAGGCTATTATATAGTTTAATTTGTAATTCATTCCATAAATTACTCCTTAATTGTTTTTTGAGATTTTGGATTAAGTGGTGTTCGATATCTATTGAGCGATTATCGATGTTATGAATATTGAGCTTATTGAGCGCAGATAAAGGACTTTCAACAAAATAGACCATAGGTTTAGCCAATCCGAGCAGTTCATAAATCTTTTCTAGATCAGATCTGGCTTGCCTCATATTTATTGGTTCAGTCAGTAAAGCTATTGGTTCCCACTTATCTTGATAGGTTTTAATTAAGCTTCTTTGAGATGAATTAAGATACTCATTAACATTAATCTGTGACATATCTCCACCCTCCAGGTTCATAATCACGTTGTATTTTAATTTCCCATGTTCCTTGAGGAACATGAATTGCATTATGTTCTTCGTGCATTAATAATGCTGTTTGAGAAAACACCCGTAAATAAACCGTACTATGAACTTGATAAAGTTCTGCTTTTTCGTTAACTATCTGATGCTTGTGTCCTGTTACTTCTCCTTGTGCCAGGATTAAGTGGGGTAGTGCTTCTGCTTGAATAATTTCTTGAGTAATTTCTTGTGTTGGAATTAAAAGTACATCACCTTGTCTTAAAGGTCTCATATTGCCTCTTGTTTATTGAGCGTTCCAAAACATCTGATTAGTTTTACTACTTTATACTACAATTATACTACATAATGATTTCAACAGTGATAAAAAGCCAAAAAGCTTGCTAGATATAGACAGCAAAAGACTAATTATCATTTAAGTACAATACTTGCTCTCTAGTATTTCACCAACCCAACATTGCTGTGTAGATCGAGTTCTTGAGGCTGGGGAAAAAGACATTCCCTCTTCCCCTGCTCGCCACAATGCAAAGTTAACTTGCCAGACCACTAATACCTATCTACGAAAAATCTGATCCAGATGTAAACGCCCAAAGCCTTGTTGCATCTAAGTTGTTTAATTGCGAATTGCGTTAGCGAAGAAGGAGCGTCCGCCGCGAATTGGTATAAGCTGGACTCTTGCAGAATCACACCAAACAAGTAAAACCTGCTGACAAGTTCTTTGCTGTATCGTTTTTAGACAAAGGTAAATGCACTACTAGAGAGATTTAGATCTAGCGATACATTTTGCAAAACGCTAATCACCTCACCTAAGGCTGTTGCTCCCGGATCGTAAATTAGTGCGGCATTTGTTGTACCAGTCGCAGAAGTAAAAAAGTCTAAGCTATAGAAATCCTTTGAGCCTTTGAGTTGAATCAAATCCTGATTAAAGTCAAAGTCTGCAATCAGAGCATAATCAGACTCCCCTGTAGTAAAAGACTGACCATCATCGTAGTAGACAAAATTACTATCACCCAGGACAAAGGTATCATTACCTAATGAACCAGTTAAAGTATCAACTTCACCACTACCCCATCCCACTCCATCCTCTACTCCAATTAGGCGGTCATTGCCTTCACCACCATCAATAATGTCATTGCCTGCTCCTGCAATCAGAATGTCTGCTCCCGCTTCACCGCTTAGAATGTCATTACCATTACGGCCAAAGATGCGATCGCTGCCTTCACCGCCAGAAATAGAATCGTTACCTTCACCCCCATCAATAATGTCATCGCCATTCCCGCCACCTATCGTGTCATTACCATTACGGCCAAAGATGCGATCGTTGCCTTCACCCCCAGAAATAGAATCGTTACTTTCACCACCATCAATGTTGTCATTGTCGTCTCCACCATCAATGAAATCATTGCCAGCATCACCAAAAATCAAATCTTCACCAGTTCCTCCTATCAATAAATCCCGACCATTACCGCCAGTAATTAAGTCATCGCCACTGTCACCAAAAATTTGGTCACTACCGCCAAATCCTTGCAGGACATCACTACCACCGAAACCAGAAATGATTTCACGACGGTTAGAACCTGTCAATACATCTTCATTTTCACTTCCTGACAAACTAACTACAGCAGTAGTAGCAAAATTAACTATCTGCTCTAATTCTTGTGAGCTTATTCCTGCCAATGCATCTAATCCCAGTGATGCTAAGTCTTCTGCTTTAGTCAGTGCTGTTGCTTGGTCAGAATTCTGAGCCGCAAAATGCATCACAATCTGGGTTTCACCAGGAGCTAAAGTAAGATTATATGCAAAGTTAACGTTATAACCATAATTTAAAGATGCTGTATCAGGTCTAACATCTCTATTTTCCCCCGCGATTATATGCACTAGCGTAGGGTCGCCTGTACCATCACCATCATCTGTAACCAGCCAATTATCGTCTGTGTTAAAAATATTATCACCACTAGAAGTATCAACTACAGTTGAATAACTAGAACCGAGATAGCTATTGAGGTTAACTGTGTAATTTGCCGTTGCCGAAGTAGTATTTGTGACAATTTCTAGAAATCTAGCCCAAGACTGGTCTTCTGGTACATATATTTTCCGCTGCACTTGCACTGCTGGATAATCCGACACTGTACCGATAAGCACTTCTCGTCCGTTATCCTCTGTTTGAGCAGTATTCAAAGAAGGGTAGAAGCCAGCTAAACTGAGTCCACCATCATATGCATCATTCGTGCCATCAGAAATACTGCCATTTCCTTGAATATCCCAACGAAATCCAGAAGAATCAATTAAATCAGTAGGTAAAGAAATCTCTGACATATTTTGCTCCTTGTTTTTGTTCAGTAAATTTTTGTATCTTGAATGATACGCTTGATTAGCTTCTCTATTTGAGAGCGTAGACTTTTGCGATCACCTGATTGGGCTGTTGATCAATGCTTGCAACAGTGGGGCAAATAGTTACAAGAGTTAAACCTATAGGTCTCTCCTTGATGAACTAGGATTTTTTGAGCATCAGTGAGCATCAGTACGTGTTCGTTTGAAGCTGATATATTTATCAAACACCACCGATTACTGACTTACAGCCTGAGAATGACTAAGTTGTTCTGACATATAACTGACTTAAGCGTGTATAATTAAGATAGTTGCCAGCAATTAGCTATGCCGAGATCGCTCAAAGTTCGTGGTGATTGCATTGAGAAAGTCAAATTGGCAGTCAGGCGTAATGGTTTTCCTAGCCAAAAAATTTTGGCCCAGGAGGTAGGACTAGCTCTAGCAACAGTGAGCAACTTTCTGACAGGCAAATCTGTAGATTTTGCAACTTTTGAAGAACTCTGTCAGAGATTGGCTCTAGATTGGCGAGAAATTGCAGATTTGGGTGATGAGGCGGCATCAGTAGCGATTAATTATCGGGTTCCCTTTCAAGCACCGCCCCTGCCAAGTTACTACGTAGACCGACCAGAACACAGCCAAATCTTAAAAACTTGGCTACTGACAAACTCATCATCAAATACTAAAACTTTGGTAATCACTGCCATCCACGGCTTAGGTTCGGTCGGCAAATCAACTTTAGCAAATGCTTTGGCACATGATAAAGATGTACAAGCTCATTTTCGTGATGGTATTCTTTGGGCAACTTTAGGTCAACAACCCGATATCCTGCCTTTACTTAGTGGCTGGGTGCAGACACTAGGAGACTATAACTTTAGAGCTACTAACATTGAAGCAACTTGTTCTCATCTTCGTACCCTACTATATGACAAAGCTGTTTTGTTGGTAGTAGACGATGCTTGGAATCCGGAGGATGCACGAGCTTTTAATGTTGGTGGTGGGCGTTGTCAAGTTTTGATCACAACCCGTGAAGGTGCGATCGCTCAAGTACTAGGAGCTAACACCTATAGCTTGGATGTCATGAAGCCAGAGCAAGCTATGGAACTGTTGACTAAAAAATTGGGACGAGATCTGGTGGGTACAGAGTGTCAAGAAGCTCAAGATTTAGCTGCATCAGTTGGCTATTTACCCTTAGCACTAGAACTAGCAGCAGCACAAGTTATAGACAGCACAGATTGGGCAGTTTTATTGCAAGATCTTAAAGGAGAAATTGCGTAGAACTTCAGGATGATTTTCTTCGTACCCAAGCCCTGAAAGCCTTAAATGACAAACTAACCCAAATGCCACAATCACAACTTTTTCCTTTATGGCAAGATTCACTTCACAGGTTATCTGTGCGTACTCGAAAAAATTTGCTGCAAGATAAGTAGTAAGACAAAATTAATTACCCAAAATTAGACCTGAAACCCTTATTAAGCCTAGAATCTAATGTGTAAATATTTCTGTCCTATTACTTATACAGGTACTAGTTCCAATAATTTTCGCATTAGGTGGTCACAAAACAATAGAAGAAGTTGTTTGTGCTATTGAAGATGTGGCCCGATGGTGGCATTAAAACTAAATTTATTACCTCTGAGTATTTTTCCTCTAAAAAACTTAAAAGCTCTTCCTCAAACAGAGTCAAATAAAGCTCATTTATAGAAATTTTGCCATCTTGATCAGTATATAAGGTATTAAAAAGAGATTTAAGTTCTTGCTCGGTTGCCATAATTTTTTTATCTGAGATAAGTATTTAGCTTGATTATATTTGAGTATTTGCACGAATCAAAACACGATAAAAGACGTTTTTAATTCACATTAGGGATTACTTATAATTCCAGAGGCGTTACGCTTGATGTAAGAAAATAAACTTAATTAAGCTCTCAAAATGTCCTCACCACAAATTCAACCCTACGGTTGTAATAATTCTCTAGACCAGCCTTTATCCACTCTGCCATCATGGAAAATCAAATTGCTGTATGACGGTCAATGTCCCTTGTGTCTGCGTGAGGTTAACTTTTTGAAGAAGCGGGACGCGGGGCGAGGGCTGGTGGCATTTGTAGATATTGCAGCTGATGACTACAATCCCCAAGCGCATGGCAGTGTTGACTATGAAACAGCAATGGGGCGTATTCATGCTGTATTGCCAGACGGAACGCTAGTTAAAAATGTTGAGGTTTTCCGTCGCATTTATGAAATTCTGGGGATGGGTTGGGTCTATGCTGCAACGTCCTTACCAGTTATCGGTGCTATTGCCGACTTCCTATATGGGATTTGGGCCGATTGGCGGCTTTTCCTCACCCGACGACCAGATTTAGCGACTATTGTAAGAGAGCGTTCTTCAGGGCAAGCTTGCAAGACCCAAAGCCGTTGTCGCTTAATGGATGGAGATGACTAAGCCCAGTTTTACAATAAACGATGTCTTACTAAAACTGAAACCATTTTCTCTGACCCACACTTTTTTTCGTTCACCCATTACAATCAGTTGATTGTAAACCACCAAATCGAAAATTTGGCAAAAGCTTGCATTTCGATCTGGCTAATCTTTTTCCCTCTATTGGTTGCTAGAGGAACTTGAACTAGAGGCTGCCGAAGTGCTGATTGCAGCGATCATGGCCGTTTGAGCAGTGGCGATGATTTGTGAGACAGCCTTACCCACTAATTCACCATTCGCGATCGCTTGAATCCGCGAGCGCGCCTCTGGCAATTCTTCGGATGTAAAAACGGTATTGGTGAGATGACAGGTTTTCATCAAGCTGATTAGCACAGCCGTGCGCCCATCCAGTCGGATATTTTCTAACACAGCTGCACGCACTTGATTAACAATCGCGCGTTGGATTGATTCATCGGTTAGAAAGTACCTCTGAACCGGAAAAAGCCAGAGTACGGTATGTTCTTGTTTCACCAAAACACCCAGATCAACTAAGGAATGCAATACCACCTTTGGAAAACTCGAATATTTTCGACTCCAATGGCTAATCCAGAACTTCACGCTTCGACTCCCAGGAGCCGCCACAACTTCATTAAGACATTGATCCAAAAATTCATCGCCTGTTGTACTAGCGTTCGCTACCATCAGATGATTGTTATCTATCGTGAGTTTGCCTTGCAATACTAAATCCAATAGCACTGTACCCATCAAACTGTAGCGTAGAGCCGACGATGCAGCAAAGTGAATTTTTCCAGTTTGAGGATTGAGTGCAAGGAGCATTAAATCTTGTGCAAGATACTGCATGATTAATCTCTACTCTATCTATATTTCAAGATGGCTTTGTTCAGCAGAATTACTAGACTCAAGTAGTCGTTTACCAATATGGCATAAGGATTTAAACAGTTATCTCGTCCAAAAGTTGGAAATCAATGCTTATTAGTCATGCGATCGCTCCCCTACCGCCCACCACCAGACATCATGCGACCCCAACAGCTTCACGTTCATGACCGTTTTAAAAAGGCTAAATCCGCATCGCTCAGTGGAAAGTTACGTTTGAGGAGAAGCGATCGCTCTTGGCTGTGTACAGATGCGATCGCTTTGTGCAAATTTTATTGGTACTAGTTTCATTACTAGCCAGTTGTCTTCCTTTTACCAAGCACTGTATTAATTATGCAGCGACTACAGCACTCTCACAACTGGCCCAAGCTCCAATATTAGAAATAGGGATTTTAGCTTGTGTTCGTCACACAATCTTCTGGTTGATGGAGTGTGTTGTTAATTATTAAAACTGCAACCGAAATACTTTGGCTGCCAATTTGCCAAAATGCAGGAAGCTTGTTTGTCATTAACGAAGATTAAGTGAGCCTAAATTGGTATAGTCAAATCATTGAGGCAAAATCACATAAACTTTCATTGGTTTATTTAACATCAATTTTTGGCATAGAGGTGAGGTACAGCGTATGGCTATTGTGCAAAGTTCACCTACTGATATCTGGCTACCGTTACCTGTTGCTGCATGGCAGGATACTTATGAAACGCTGCATCTGTGGACTCAGATTGTGGGCAAAATCCGGTTAGCATTAACTCCCAAAATCAATCATTGGTGGCATTCAACTTTGTATATTACGCCGCATGGACTTACAACCTCAACCATTCCCTACGGCAGAAGGAATTTTCAAATCACCTTTAATTTTGTGCTTCATCAACTCCTAATTGAGACAAGCGATGGCACAACAAAAATTATCGAATTAGCCCCCCGTTCTGTGGCTAACTTTTATCAAGCGGTGATTAATGCTTTAACAGAAATTTCCATCGACGTGCGGATTTGGACAATGCCACAGGAAATCACTGATCCCATTCCCTTTGAGCAAGACGAGAAACATTCTGCCTACGACAGAGAATATATTCAACGGTTTTGGCAAATTTTGGTGCAAGCCGAGCGCATCTTAACCCGATTTCGCTCTGAGTATGCTGGAAAATGTAGCCCTGTACATTTTTTCTGGGGCAGTTGTGACTTGGCGGTGACTCGATTTTCTGGGCGACGCGCTCCACAACATCCGGGTGGTGTACCGAATATGGCTGATTGGGTGACGCGAGAAGCTTACTCCCATGAGGTCAGTAGTTGTGGTTTTTGGTTTGGCGGTGGCGGACATGAAGCTTTATTCTATGCCTATGCTTACCCAGAACCTGAAGGATTCAAAAATTACCCCATTCAGCCACAAGAAGCGACTTATAGCTTGGACATGAGAGAATTTATCCTCCCCTATGAAGCAGTGCGCCAAGCTAGCGACCCAGATGCAATGGTACTAACGTTTTTACAAACTACATATGAAGCCGCCGCTAATTTAGCTCAATGGGAGCGTGCCGCATTAGACTACATCCCAGTAGTTAAAAGTTAAATACCAAGGCTCATGCTGGGGTGTGGAGTTAAGCCAAACGAGGTAACTTTAAAGCTAAAACCACACTCCCGTCAAAATCCTTTGTAGATTCAAGCAGGCGCAGAACCATCAAACGTATTTTTGTAAGCATCAGCAGCTTCCTCACCAAAACCACCAGCTTGGGCATGACGAAGTAGCGATTGAATAATTGGCATTGCAATACTCATTTCAAACAAGGCATTAAACCCTGCCACAACCACTGGTGCTGACAACACAACCGTAAATTCTGGGAATAAAGCCAACACGGCCACTAATAGCAGAAAAACAATTGGTGTCGCAATGCCTGCTATCTTTGCAGTTTCTATAATTAGATTTTTATATTCTTCAACAGTAATGTCGCCTCGGTAAAGATCCAAGGAGTATGAAATGGCTGTCACTACAACCTGGGTAACAATAGCTGTTCCTGTAGTAGTGATCCCCAGCCTAGCAATTGTCCCTGAATTGCTGATAATCGAATCTACTGCATTGTAAACCCGAATGTAAAACTGCTCTCCTACAGTCATTACTTCGGCTCCGCGACGGAGATTATCAACGCCCACTTCCCACAAGATGTTGTCAGCACCGTTTGAGCCACCTTGAGAACGTGGAATGATGTGGCTACCATGCTTATCACTTAAGAATTCACGAATAGTCCGTTCGTTAGCTCCTAGTTTTAGAACTCTTGCATAAATATTTTCTGGTATAATAAAGGGTTATTTTTCTGCACGTTAGAGAAGTTCAAATAGCCAAAATTTACAAAATTCCTAATATTATC
>NZ_JACJRV010000131.1 GCF_014697475.1 Nostoc sp. FACHB-152 | reverse complement strand
ATTCGGTTTATAGCTTGGGTTTTCTCTATTAACCAATCTAAATTATCTAAGTTTTATTTAATTTTCTTATATTATTTTACCATAGTTACTCTGGGAGAGCCCGCTTTTTTAATAGAGCAATAGGCTAGGCTGCACCTTAGGCTAAGGTAAGCAGATGTTTTTTATTGGAACCGCAGAGGAGATAGAGGATAGAGAAAAGATAGACTTCAAGTTGACTTGGCATTTATTTGTGCTAATAATTGAGCAATCTTTTGTGCTTTTTCTGGGCGGCGTTGTTTCTGAAATAATTCTTGTGCTTTTTCGAGGTTGGTTTTAGCTGCTTCTGGCTGATTTTGCTGAATTAAAACATTGGCTAAACGCAAATAAGCTTCAGGATTTTTAGGGCTGCGGCGCATGACTTCCTGAAATAATTCTGTGGCTTCGGAAATTTTGCCTTGCTGATATAAAACATCGCCTAAAAATAAACGGACTACATCATTGGTGGAGTTGATAGCAATTACTTTACGAAAAGCTGCTTCTGCACCTTGATAGTCTTTTTGCTGATAAAGGTCTACTCCTTTTTGGAAATAGTTGGAAGTAATTAAGGTTTTCCAAGCAAAATAACCAAGGAGGACAATACTAATAGTGACTACCAAGATGGCAAGAATATCTATTGTGTGAAAAGTGTCGAACATGGTTTTAAGCCAATAAACAGGCGATGGGGAATATGAGATATTCTAAGAAAAATAGCTTCCAAATGAATTGATAGAATTGAGCGATCGCAGTTTTATCATGTAAGTCTACGGCTAAACTCCGCAACCACATCCCACACAACAATATTAAATGCGTGATCACCAAAAATGCTGAGTTCACAGCTTCCAGACGCAGCACACCTGCTAACACCATTCCTAAATAGCAAATGGTGAGTACCCATAGTGCCATATTAAATACAGCTTGGGGGCCAAGTTGAATTGTAAAAGTAGTGATATTGTACTGGCGATCGCCTTCTATATCGGGGATATCTTTAAAAATTGCGATCGCAAAGGTAAACACTAATATAAATGTAGTTAGCACCCACACCACAGCCGGAATTGCTTGTTTACTTTGCAATAACCAATTAAAGTGCAGAAACAATCCCAAATTTACAATTGTTCCCCGCACTGAAAAAATACACACAGCAGCCCAAAAGGGAAATTGCTTTAAGCGAATTGGTGGTAAAGAATAAGCAGTCCCAATTGTCAAACTTATAGCCACCATCCCAAACAAAAAAGGGCCAGTTAACCATGCTATTACTAGTGCTAAAATTCCTGTAATACCTACAATTAATTGCCCTTGTCTGCGCGAAAACTCTCCTGATGCGAGGGGTAAATGCGGCTTATTGATCTTGTCAATTTCTACATCTTCGAGTTGATTTAAACCCACAATATAAATATTGCCGCACATACAAGCTAGCCACGCACCTAAAACTGAAATTAATTGGCTAGTAGCGAACTCACTTGAGGTGACAGCAAAGGCAACTAAATATAATCCAACAACACTCAAACTTGTACCGATTATTGTATGCGGGCGAGAGAACTTCCAAAAAGCATAAAGCCAGTTACCCCGAACAATAGAAGTTTTTTGCCTAGAAACCTGACTCATAATCTTTTGAATTCCCCAATCCCGTTAACTCGTAACACACCACAAGCATTAATTCTAGGAATGCTTCAATCATCGTACTCCAACCAGAACCCATTAATAATAGGACTTACGCAAAAAACCTCTGAAACTCTTATTCCTCAGTAGACTTCTTGCAGAAGTGGGGTAAAGGGTAAGGGGTAAAGGGAAAGGTTCTTCCCCCTTAACCTTTTCCCATCTCTTGCAAAAGTGCTTTTTGCAAGAGGTTTATTCTCTGTGGTTCGATTCTTCACACACAAAGGGCGTACATTTGTACGCCCGATATCAGTTCATGTATTGTGCAGTTAAAAAATTTTAACCTTTGCGATAGTTAGCATCTAACCAACAGCGAGGTAAACTTTCACCGGATGGAAAAACGAGATTCTCTTTTTTAAAAGTTTCTTCGTCTTGTTCTTCTTGACCTTCTTGGTCTTGTCCGTGAACTATATCGATATGCGGATCGATTAATTCCTGAATATCATTAACTTTGACTAAACCACTAGTATCTTTGACTTGTAATAACATAGATTAATCTCCAAAATTAATTGTCAACTTGTAAACAACATTTGTTCCTCAAAGGCTTACTTTCCAGAACCTTCTATTAATTTTTTAAAGTACATATATGCTTGTTCTGGGGTAAGCGGTTGAGATTCTTCGTTAGGTATGTAATATTGCCTTGTGTCGGCAAAATAACGCACAACAAAGCTATGAATAAGGTTTAACTTCAAAGCTTTTTTGCCTAGCTTATCAGCTGTTTCTGCCAGAGTGAATTCATCATGGAACTCATGGACAGTCATAATTTTCACTCCTACCAAGAGGGGTGTTAAAAATGTAGTTTATAAAAATACTCGGAGTTAAAAAGTTAGATTTCGCGTTGAAATCTCTCTAAAATGTCAACTAAATTTACCTGGCATTGTAGCGGGAGTAAATCAATAAGTGCGAGTTCTCGTCTGCCGCCACCGATTTTTACTGGGATAGATTCTAAAACTTTAACTACGCGGTCTTCATTGATAGAATTAGAAGTAATTAAAGGATACAATTGTTCGGCGACAACCGTATGTAGTTTGGCATTAGATAAGAAAAGATGCCACTTGGCAATATCAATGTAGATATTTTCGCCAATTTCAGATGCTAGGGCTTCTAGTAATTCCGAGGTGTTAGTCTTAGCCATAAAAATTACCCTATTTTAAGAAAGAGCGGAAGCTCTCAGCTTATATCTTATTATTGCTCAATTATTCGAGCTAATTCTACTGCCACAGGTTACAAATGCCCTAGCATTAACTGTCCGTCTTCAGGTGGATTTAGGCGGTGTGGATGAATAGTTGGCGATCGCAGCAATATAAACTAGATGCACCAACACTACTATTACCCAGCCTGTCGTCAACAACGGCAACCACTGCCAATGGGTTGACTTCAAAATATGGAAGAACCATAAGCCAGAGTTAATAGTTGCAGCCACAGCGACATGGACAGCAAAATTCATTCTGTCATCTAACTTGCGGTACTCAGGATCACTGCGATCGGGTTTGCGAGGCCAACGAGGAGGCATAAATATTTGTTACAGACTTCAATACTGTTGATTATTCTAAGGTTTTTGGTAGAAGATTAACCAATTTCAATCACAACCTTCCCAAAGTGAGAGGCATTTTTTAGGTAGCGATAGGCTTCTTGGGTGGCTGTGAACGGAAAAACCAAATCAATGATTGGGTAGATTCTATGTTGCGAGATGGCCTGATTCATTGTCTCAAACATCTCTCGACTGCCTACATAAATTCCTTGTAACGTAATACTCTTAAACAGTATCGGCATCGGATCAATATCACTACCTCTACCCGACAGCACACCAATTAAGCTAACCCGTCCCCCAATCCGGACTGCTTGTAATGATTTTGGCAGAGTACCTGCACCACCAACTTCGACTACATGATCTACACCAGTGCGATTCGTCAATTCATAGACTTGCTTTTCCCAATTGGGTGTAGTTTTGTAGTTGATAGTTTCATCTGCACCGAGTTTTTTTGCTTGGGCTAACTTCTCATCACTGCTAGAAGTAATAATCACTTTTGCACCGTGCATCTTGGCAAATTGTAGAGCAAATATCGAAACTCCCCCAGTCCCCAACAACAATACAGTATCACCTGCACTCACATTGCCCTTAGTTACTAAAGCGTGCCAAGCTGTTACAGCCGCACAAGGTAAAGTCGCCCCTTCGATATAAGCAAGATGATCAGGTAAGATAACTAACCCATCTTGGTTTAAGACGACGTATTCAGCCAACATTCCATCGATACCGCCGCCCAAATCAGATTTCATCTTCTCCCTGGTTAAAGCACCATCAATCCAATTTTGGAAGAAAATTCCCGCCACGCGATCGCCTACTTTTACTCGTGTCACACCTTTTCCCACCGCCACAACTTCCCCCGCCCCGTCACACATAGGAATTAGTGGATATTGCACACCAGAACCGTAATTTCCTTCAACAACCAGCAAATCACGATAATTTAGAGATGTTGCCTTGACTTTAACCAAAACTTGCCCATTTCCTGGTTCTGGTTGAGGGCGATCGCATAACTTCAGCGCATCAATTCCCGCATTGCTTTGGATTTCGTAAACTTTCATGACTCTGTGTACTCTGTGTCTCTGTGGTTAGTATTTCGTTAGTCTATTTGTGTCAGAAAATCAAGCGATCGCCATCCTTACCTGCTATAAAATATCAGATTGTTTCAGCTTAAATACCAAACATGAGCGAAGCCTTCAACAGACTCGCGCCTTTCATTCAAGAATATATATACAACCACAACTGGACAGAATTAAGACCAGTGCAAGAAGCTGCTTGTCAAGTAATTTTCGACACAGACGCTCATTTATTAGTTGCGGCTGCGACGGCTGCGGGAAAAACAGAAGCAGCATTTTTACCAGTTTTAACTGTATTACACAATCATCCTACAAATACAATCGGTGCATTATATATTGGGCCAATCAAAGCTTTAATTAATGACCAATTTGAACGCCTCAACGACTTACTCAAATTATCCGATATTCCTGTTTATCATTGGCATGGAGATGTTGCTCAAAGTCGTAAAAATAAGTTAGTTAAAAATCCTCAAGGCATTTTACAAATTACACCAGAATCTTTAGAAAGTTTATTAATAAATAAAAATCATGACTTAGTTCGCTTATTTGGCGAACTGAAATTTGTAATTATTGATGAAATTCATGCCTTCATGGGTTCCGAACGCGGTTGTCAGATTATTTGTCAATTACAACGTTTAGCTAATGCAATTCAAAAACAACCCCGCCGCATAGGTTTATCTGCAACTTTAGGCGATTACTCCTTAGCCGAAGACTGGTTACGTTCTGGAACTGACAAACAAGTAATTACTCCTAAAATTGAGTCAGAAAAACGCCAAATTAAACTCGCTGTAGAACATTTTTATCTGCGTGATGAGATTCATTCAGCAGAAAAATATGATAATTATCTTTTTAATGTCAGCCAAGGTAGAAAATGTCTGATATTTGCTAATAATCGCACCCAAACCGAATCTGTTATTGCTTCCTTGCGCCAAATTGCGACAGAACAAGGACAGCCTGATATATATCATGTACATCACGGCAGTATCTCAGCTAGTTTGCGACAAACTGCGGAAAATGCCATGCGGGAACCTAATCAACCCGCAGTTACGGCTGCAACCTTGACTTTAGAATTAGGCATAGATATCGGTCATTTAGAGCGAGTCATTCAGTTAGAATCGCCTTTATCTGTAGCCAGTTTTTTACAAAGATTAGGACGTGCAGGTAGAAGGGGCGCATCTGCTGATATGCGTTTTGTCTGTGCTGAAGAGGAACCATTATCAGAAGCATATTTAACAGAACAAATATCCTGGCAATTATTGCAATGTATCGCCATTATTCAACTTTATTTAGAAGAGCGTTGGATTGAACCGATAAAGCCGATGAAATATCCTTTAAGTTTGCTTTATCACCAAACAATGAGTATTTTGTTAGCAGAAAAAGAATTATCTCCGGCTGCGTTAGCTAAACAAGTTTTAAACTTACCGCCTTTTGCTGCTATATCTAAAGACGATTTTAAATTATTATTACGCTATTTAATTGATATTGATCATCTTCAGCAAACTGAACAAGGAAAATTGATTATTGGCTTAACTGGTGAAAAAGTCGTCGGTAAGTTTCAGTTTTATGCTGTATTTGCTGATAATCAAGAATATATAGTTAAGCAAGAGACAACAGAAATTGGCAGCATTGTTACACCGCCACCTGTTGGGAATCAATTCGGTTTAGCTGGTAGAAGTTGGGAAGTTTTAGAGATTGATTTTAAAAGGAAGGTGGTATTAGCCAAACAAGTAGAAGGTAAAGCTAGTGTTTATTGGCGTGGTGGTAGTGGCAAAATTCATACTAAAATTTTGCAAAGAATGCGCCAAGTGTTATTAGAAGATACAGAATATAGCTATTTACAAAGTAATGCGAGAAAAAATGTACAAGCAATGCGCCATCTTGCCCGAAATGCTGGGTTAGATAAACAGAATATTGTGCAATTAGAAAAAAATAAATGTTGTATCTTTCCTTGGATGGGGACAGTTGCGTATCGTACTTTAGAAAGATTAATCAATTGTTTTTGCCGTGAATCTTTAGAAGTTAGCAGTATGGGTGGGGTAAATCCCTATTATTTGACTTTGAAAGTAGGAAAAAATAAGTTTAAAGATATTTATGCTGAAATTAGTTCATTATGTGAGCAAAGAATTTCTGCTGAAGATTTGGTGAGTACAGCAGAAGCTCCAGAAATGCAAAAATATGATCAATATATACCGCACTCGCTGCTACGGAAAGCTTTTGCTCACGATTATTTAGATATGGAAGAACTTAGACAGCAAGTGGTACAGTGGCAATCATAGGCAGTCTTAAACTATTCGTAAACAACAAGATCCCCGACTTCTCAAAGAAGTCGGGGATCTCAAAACCCTTACACCCCTACACCCTCACACCCTGAGTCTCAATCTGATGTAAAACCCGAACTTGGCAAAGTAGCCTTTAAGAGTGACAATAAAATAACTTCGCCCTTAATATTCTTAATATTTTCTTTGTGAATAACGTCCGTACTGTCTCTGACACAAAGCGAACTTTCTACTCCCTCCATACCCGGCCAATCAACACAATCTATCGCCGGGTAGTTGAAGAGTTGATGGTAGAAATGCATCTGCTATCAGTAAATGTTGATTTTAGTTACAATCCAATTTATGCCTTGGGCGTTGTCACAACCTTTGACCGCTTTATGCAAGGCTATCAACCAGAACGCGATAAAGAATCAATTTTTCACGCCATATGTCAAGCTGTAGAACAAGATCCACAGCGATACAGACAAGATGCTGAAAGGTTGCAGGCTTTGGCGAAAAGCTTATCTGCTAGCGATTTAATTGCTGGGTTGAGCCAGAGTAGCCAATTATATCAAGATCCGGATTTGCAAGGTCATCTGCAAGCGATCGCTAGCAATACTAAATTTAAATACAATCGCTTATTCGCTATAGGTATCTTCTCCTTACTCGAAGAGTCCGATCCCGGTTTAGTAAAAGATGAAAAGCAACGCACAGAAGCACTCAAAACTATAGCTGCTGGCTTGCATTTATCTGTTGAAAAACTCAACAAGGATTTGGAACTATACCTCTCTAATTTAGAGAAAATAGCACAAGCATTGATAGTCATGGCAGATATGATCTCAGCGGATCGCAAAAAACGCGAACAACGCCAACAACAATCTACCACTGTCATTCCGCCAATTACCAATGAGTAATCAACGGCAATTAAAGAGTTAAAACTGACTCATCCACTATCTATTTATGGATGAGTTAATTTCATACTTAACACTACCCTTCTCCCAAAGGGAGACGCTACGCGTAGCTTGCTTCCCCGTAGGGGTACGGGAACGCCTGCCGTAGGATGCCCTTGGGGCTGTAGGGCGAACATACTTCATACTTAACTTAATCTTTCGGAGGAAAAATAAGTTTGTTTCCCGTTGGAGTACTAATTACCTTTCCTCCCAAAGCCTCGATTTCTTTAATTGCTCTCTTACGAGTTTTTTCATCTACTTTATTCATTAATATCATTGCCCAGGTAGCAATTCGCGCGTATTTACTATCAGGGTTATGGCTCAAAAAGACAGCAGTTTGATGAGAGTTATGAGCTATAAATTTACTTTCTGAGTCTGAAAAATTGCTTGCCCAATTTGCTGCCATATTGAATGAATTTTGCGCTGCTTGAGCATTTCCTAAAAATAATAATTCATCAATTCCTTTATAACGCCACACATAATAGGATTTTTCTGGCACTTGGGGAGATAAAGATTTTAAACCCTCTTTCATCAACCCTATAGAGCGTTCTGGCATAGCAGCATATACAGAAGTACTAGTAGAAAGCCCTACATAAGCTCCGAGAAATCGCGGGTCATGTTTAATAATAATGTCAAAATATTCTGGACTTAGGCGGTAACCTGTTTTGTCCCGCACGTCATCGTCACCAAAATACTGTAAAAAATTTAAATATACCCAATCAGCTATTAAGTTGTCATAACCAAAACTAGGTAATTCTTTTAATGTAGCCAAGCGGAGATGTTCTGCTTGGATATCTTTTTCGAGAACTTCTTGGGATATAGTTTGTTTATTAATTAAAAGTGATTGTAGCCGAGGAAATTGCAGGACACTAACTCCTAGCATACAGAAGCAGGCGACCACAGGCGTAATTAAAGCTTGATAAGGTAAACGCAACATAGTGAAATCTGTTTGCAGCTTAAATTACACCATTGTATTCAATAGTACAGCAGAACGCTGTAGAGACGTAGCAATGCTCCGTCTCTATATTTGCAGATAAATTTATATATAAAAATTTTGCTCCCATGTGCTGGGTCAGTAAGCTGTTAAGCACCTAATTTGCAGTTTAGACCTTAGGGGAGCAGGGGAGGCAGCGCGTTGCGGGGGTTCCCCCCGTTGTAGCGACTGCCGTGAAGGGGCAGAGGAGAGGGTTTAAGTCATTTATTCACAATTTCAATAGTGCAGCTTAAATGCTGATTAGCTTACCAATAACGAAACCGCCCATGCATTACCTGAAAGAGTAACTAACAAGGTATGCTTGTGGCGGTTTCAAAAATCGCTGTTTATTACTGGTAGCAATGATAACTTATGCAAATTTTGGAAGATTGACACTGTTCAGTTGATTAGCACAATTAGAGATGTAATATTCCATCTCTAAAAGGTCAGTACAGCAGTAGAAATCTTTTCTGTGGATTTAATAACTGCTGTTGCTGATTGTTAGCCCTGTTGCACAACTTGTTGATAGTGGCAGCAGGGACAAGAGCAGCAAAAAGTTAATTGTGCAATATCAAGCACTACCTGTGAAACCAACTTCGGGAAACTTCAACTGAGCTTCTGCCATAGGACGGTTTCTGCCTTCCTCTTGCCAGTAGTTAATCACTTCTGTTGCCTTGTTAAGCAATTCAACGCGATCTAGCTCAGTAATCCAGTGTTTGGATTCGAGTTCCTTTTTTAACTCTTCCCAAGCATCATTTCTGGGCCAGAAAAAGTACTTTGTTAAAGGGCTGGTACCTTTGCCTACAACTTGGTCAACTGCTAGGGCAACGTTATCTTCCAACCAAAGAATTTTTAGAATGAATTTGGTCAATCACACCTCCGGGAAATATCCGGGCATTACTTACTAAGTTTGCGATCGCTTATTGTAACTTAATATCTCACCGATGAACAAACTTTTAGGGGAGTAGGAAAGAAGTATTCATGATAGATACTGATCCAATTTAAAATCTGAAAAGCTTAATTTCTAATCCACGCAACCATGACTGAACAGCCTTCAGCACTAGCAATTGTTGTTTTTGATATTGATGGCGTTGTGCGCGATGTTGGCGGTTCTTATCGCCGCGCACTAGCCGATACTGTAGAACAGTTTACCAACGCAGCCTATCGTCCCACACCAATAGATATTGACCAACTCAAGTCTGAAGGGATTTGGAATAACGATTGGGAAGCATCCCAAGAGTTAATTTACCGCTACTTTGAATCTCAAGGTCAGTCACGAGAGCAACTTAAACTAGATTACAAAACTATTGTTGCCTTCTTCCAATCTCGTTATCGTGGCCCAGACCCGAATAATTTCACGGGATATATTTGCGATGAGCCTTTATTGTTAAGCTCAGATTATTTACAACAACTTACCCAAGCTGGCATTCCTTGGGGATTTTTTAGCGGTGCTACTCGCGGTTCTGCCACTTACATCTTAGAAAAACGTTTAGGTTTGCAGTCTCCAGTGTTGATTGCGATGGAAGATGCACCCGGTAAACCAGACCCCACAGGGCTGTTTGCTACCGTTGACAAGTTAAAACATAAGCAAAGCAACACCACAGTTATTTATGTGGGCGATACTGTCGCTGATATGTACACAGTAGGCAAAGCAAGAGAATTGCAACCATACCGGACTTGGATTGGTGTTGGAGTGTTACCGCCCCACGTCCAGGAAACAGCAGAACGCTCTCAAGCATATAGTGAAACACTCCAAAAAGCTGGAGCCGCAGTAGTTTTGAATAATGTTGAGCAGTTAAATCCTGCCAAGGTAGAAGAACTATTGCAATTATGCTCCGGCTGAGAATATTTAGAAAAAGCGATCGCCAAAATCATTTTTCTAGGATTAATTAAGCTATAAGTGCAGTCATTCATAGCTGATTTTAATTGTGAGGGAATCTTAGATGTCTACTCTCAAACTTCCCGATGGCCCCAAAACTCACCCTTGGGTACAAACCTATCAGTGGTTAACTAACCCTTTAGGATTTATGGAAGCCTGCGCTCAACGCTATGGTGATATTTTCACTTTGCGAATTGGCCCAGTTTTTAGTCCTCAAGTCTTTATTAGTAATCCCCAAGCAATTGGTCAGATTTTTAATACTCCTCCACAACTTTTAGACTCTGGTGCGCCAGCTGGTATCAAAGCTCCTTTGTTAGGACAGCAATCTTTACTCGCACTAGAAGGAAAACCCCATCAACGCCAACGCAAGCTATTAACACCTCCTTTGCATGGAGAAAGGATGCTTGCATATGGTCAGTTAATCCAGAACATCACCAATAAGGTTACTGCTAAATGGCAAATTGGCGAGCCTTTCTCTGTGATCTCTTCTATGCAGGAAATATCCTTTGAGGTGATTTTAAAAGCTGTCTTTGGTATACATGACGGGCCGCGTTACGAAAAACTCAAAGAACTACTCATCAAAATCCTAAATCCCCAGCAACCTTTTATCACAGCAATGATATTTGTTTTCCCTGTATTGCAACGGGATTTAGGTGCAAAAAGTCCTTGGGGAAAGTTTTTACGTTTACGCCAGCAAGTTGATGAACTAATTTACGCTGAGATTCAAGAACGCAAAGCCAAACCAGACCCATCTCGCACTGATATTTTGTCATTAATGCTAGCTGCACGGGACGAAGAAGGTCAACCGATGACCGATGTAGAGTTACGGGATGAGTTGATTACTCTGCTAGTGGCTGGTCATGAAACTACAGCAACTTCTTTAGCATGGGCAATTTACTGGGTTCACCGTGTTCCCCAGGTACGGGAGAAACTGCTGCAAGAACTAGATAATTTAGGTGAAACGGCTGATCCTAATGAAATTTTCAAATTACCTTATTTAAACGCAGTTTGTTCAGAAACGCTACGTCTATATCCAGTGGCGATGTTGGGATTAAATCGATTGGTCAAATCGCCTTTAGATGTCATGGGTTATCAGTTAGAACCTGGAACTCTGGTGATTCCCTGTATTTATTTAACCCATCATCGAGAAGATTTATATCCTGATTCCAAGCAATTCAAACCAGAGCGTTTTTTAGAATGTCAATTTTCTACCTCAGAGTTTTTACCTTTTGGTGGCGGTAATCGTCGCTGTATTGGTATGGCGTTTGCTTTATTTGAAATGAAATTAGTGTTAGCAACTGTGCTATCTCAATGGCAAATGGAAGTTGCAGATAGTCAGCAAGTACAGCCTGCACGTAAAGGTGCGTTGCTGGGGCCATCTGGGGGTGTCAAGATGATTGTGACAGGTAAACGTTTGCAAAAACAGCCTGTTTTTGAAACTAGTAATATTTGAGATTGATTTAACGTGAGTTCGATGAACCTCTCCCCAACCCCTCTCCGACGCGGAGAGGGGCTAAAACATTGTGATATTTCAACGAAAGATAAGGGTTTCAAAGCCTCT
>NZ_JACJRV010000130.1 GCF_014697475.1 Nostoc sp. FACHB-152 | reverse complement strand
AAAGCGATTGAAAATGCTTTTAACCAAGTCTCTTTAAATGATATTTATAATTGGTTTACCCATTGTTGCTACTGTACTTCTTTAGACTGAGAAACGCTATAAACAATTTAGGATTGCTATATATAGGGTTTGGCAAACTGCCATACATAACAATTCTTAACGTACTTTACCTAAGTTTACGAAATTATTTAGAGTTACAAGGTTGCGTCAATTGTTGTTTCTCATCAACAACCGCTTTACATCACTTGAGTTTATCGGTTTGAACAAAAATAATAGTTGTTTTTATCAAATAACTTATTTACATTAAATATCAACTGCTTAATGAACTATTCTAGGAGGGGAACTCATGAAGAAATCAATTTCTCAAAGGCTAACTAATTGGATAGTAGCTGCCGTATTTTTGGTACTTGTAGCAGGATTTTCTCTATTTGATCAACCTACTGCCAAGGCTCAAGCACTAACAGCACCCAATACAACACAATTGGCACCTTCGCCTGTCACTTCTGTAGCAGACAACGTTAGGCATTTACTAGCAACCAACGAGTGTGTTGGGTGTAACTTAACAGGAGCATTACTTAAAGATACAAATCTGCAAAATGCGAATTTAGCAAATGCGAACTTACAAAATGCTGATTTAGAAAGAGCAAATTTACAAGGAACTAACCTGCAAGGTGCAAATCTTCAAGGTGCAGATTTAGGTAAGGCTAGCATTTTAAACGCCAACCTAGAAAATGCGAACTTATTTGATGCAGATTTAGAAAAGGCTAATCTCACAGGTGCTAATATTGTCGGAGCTAACTTTTTAGGGGCTGATTTAGAAAAAGCGATCGCACCAGTTGGATTGACAGCTTATTAATAATGCTTGTCTATGGCACAAAAAACTTAAATAAATATTTTTGTTTGACCCCTATTGCCGCTCTTGGTAGTTGGGGTTTTATTAATTTTATACTATCCATCCTACCTCGTAATATTGCCAATTCAGCAGCCGATTATTTTTGCTTTGGGATAGATGCATAATTTTTTCAAAAAACAATATCCTTGAGGTATAGCTTGTAAAAATTTTGAGCAAATTTGTGTTAAGAAACACTTGCATTTTTTTTGTAAGTATGGAATCCTTTATTAAGAGTTAACTACTGTAAATTGATAGATTTAAAGTACTTTAAGCTTGATACACTACAAAAATTTATTTAAGCGAGTTTAAGCAACCTCTATCGATTGCTAAATTGTTCAAACAAACTGAGGAAGAAGGCTGAACTCTCATAATACACATCGTCCTACCGCTCAGGACACAGAGATTTTAAGAACAACCTTCCCAAGACTTTAATACAGATTGATTACGCCAAAAAACAAATTATGACTCAGCTGAAAACACTTCCCATATATGACCCAACATTATTTGAGGGTGCTGCTGAAGTTTACGCTCAGTATAGAACTAAATACCCACCTGAGGTTTTTGACAAACTAACCGAAATATTTAACCTGAATGGTCAAGGAAGATTGCTGGACTTGGGTACTGGCCCTGGTTTAATTGCTATTCCTCTCAGCACACAATTTCAGGAAGTAGTTGCTATTGATCCTGATCCAGAAATGCTTAAGGAAGCACAACGCCAAGCCGCATCTTTAGGAGCAAATAATATTACTTGGTTAGAACAAGGCGCAGAATTAATTGACTCTAGTTTAGGAATATTTAAACTAGCTACTATTGGCAGAGCCTTCCATTGGATGGAACGTGAACTGGTACTGCAACGCCTTTATGAATTGTTGGCGGATGATGGCGGAATTGCACTGCTCAACACAGGTGATAATCCTTGGCAAAGTTCTTTACCTTGGAAACAAGCTGCTATTCAAGTAGTGAAAAAATGGTTAGGTGAAGAACGGCGAACTGGACAACGAGGACAAGCTATTCGTAAACCAGTTGAGCCGCCCCACGAAGTTGTAATTGCTAATTCAGCTTTTGCTCGCCAAGAAGTGTATGAAGTACCATTTGAAAAATCTTGGACGGTTTCTAGCTATCTTGGCTACTTATACTCCACAGCCTTCTCTCTGAAAATTTTCTATGGAGATAAAGCTGAAGCCTTTGAAGCCGATATCAAAGAAGCATTACTAGCAGTTGAGCCTTCTGGAGAGTTTAAAGAAGAACTCAAAGCCACAATTCATGTCGTTTGGAAGCATTGAAGCTTAAACGCAGAGTCTCGCGGAGGTTCACGCAGAGGAAAAAGAGAGATCTCTGGTGTGATATTTCAATATTCAATTAATTTAGAGAAAAAAGCAGATGAGCAAAAAACGTCAGTTTCGATTAGGTGCATTTATTCAAGCCACTGGACATCATGTTTCTGCTTGGCGACATCCAGATGCTCAAATAGATGCTGGGTTCAATTTTGAGCATTACAAAGAAGTTACCCAAACGGCAGAACGTGGTTTATTCGATGCAGTGTTTTTGGCAGATAGTCCAGGAGTTTGGGGTGGTTCACCAGAAACTCAAAAACGCAATGGTAAGCTTGTCCATTTTGAGCCGGTGACACTCTTTTCGGCTTTGTCTGCTGTCACCAAAAACATCGGCTTTATTGCTACTGCTTCGACTACCTACGAAGAACCTTACACCTTGGCTCGGAAGTTTGCTTCTTTAGATCACTTGAGTAATGGCCGCGCCGGGTGGAATGTTGTCACTACAGGTAATGAAAACGCCGCAGCTAATTTCGGTCTTCAGCATCATCCAGAACATAGCCAGCGTTATGAACGTGCTGAAGAGTTTGTCGAAGTGGTAAAAGGTTTATGGGATAGCTGGGATGATGATGCTTTCATCCGTGACAGAGAATCTGGTGTTTATTTTGATCCCAATAAGCTGCACATACTCAACCACAAAGGTAAACATTTTTCTGTCAAAGGCCCCTTGAATGTCGGTCGTCCGCCTCAAGGTTATCCAGTGATTGTGCAGGCTGGTGCTTCGGAAGCTGGACGAGACTTAGCGGCGCGTACTGCTGAGGTAATTTTCACTGCTAATCAAACCCTCGCTGATGCTCAGGAATTTTATGCTGATGTGAAAGGTAGATTGGCACAATACGGACGTTCTCCTGATGATCTAAAAATTATGCCTGGGGCTTTTCCAATCATTGGACGGACTGAAGAAGAAGCCCAAGAAAAGTATGAGTTCATCCAGTCGCTCATCCATCCTGATGTTGCTTGGGGTATTTTAAAGAACTACTACAAAGGTGTGGATTTATCGAAATATTCTTTCGATGATCTAGCTCCTGAACTACCCAGCGACACCAATAACAACAAGAGTCGTTTGAAATTAGTCAAGGATTTGGCTACTCGTGGAACTCTGACACTGCGCCAATTATATCTGGCTCTGGCTACTGCTAGAGGTCATCGCACTATCATTGGTACTCCTGAAAGTATTGCTGACCAATTAGAAGAATGGTTTAACAATGGTGCAGCAGATGGTTTTAATATCATGCCGCCTATCTTACCTACAGGATTAGATGACTTCGTGAACTTAGTCGTTCCTATCCTCCAGAAGCGGGGGCTGTTCCGTACCGAATACGAAGGCAGTACTTTGCGAGAAAACCTGGGGCTACGTCGTCCGGTTAATCAATTTGCCGCAAAACAGGTGGAAGAGAAATTGGTGTTGGTATGAGATAACAAACCGCAAAGAACACAAAGGACAAATAGACGCGTCAGAGGCTTCCCGCAGGGTAGAACACAAAAGAATCAAAGGTTTAGAGAGTTTTTGCGTCACATCCTAGAGTAGTGAGTTCCGAGTGCTGTAGACGCTTCTGCGATGAGCCAGTGCCTTATGGGTTTCCTCCGTTATAGTAACTGGCTTTGCTGAGTTATTTAGTAGTCTGGCAACCCAACTTTGCATGGTGAGGGCTGGGAAAAGGGGAAAGGTTAAAGGTTAAAGGACTAAACATCTTTTCCCCTTCCCCCTTGCCCTTTACCCCGCCAAGTTTCCTTGGCGAACCACTAGATACGAAAAACTAAGACTATTATGCTTTGTCGTACTCAGCACTCATAACTCATTTCTCAGCACTACTTCTGTAATTGTTTGAAGGGAAAAAATATGACTGAGTATAGCAGATTAAAAACTTCTCGCTCGGCTGCAATTAAAGCAACCCTCGATTATCCGGTAATTGATACCGATGTTCATACCAATGATTTCACTCCAGCGTTGGAAGATTACATCGCTAATTATGGTGGTGCAAAACTCGTAGACGCATTACGTAAGGCTGAAAATTCTCGCCTGAACTCTAAGGTTGATGGCAAAGATTGGTATCAACAAACACCCGAAGAACGCCAGTACTACCGCACAATTCGATCGCCTTGGTGGGCAAGAGTTACCCGCAATACTCTAGATTTAGCTACTTACACTTTGCCTGAACTGTTCTATGAGCGTCAGGCTGAACAAGGTTCCGATTATTCGGTACTGTTTCCCAATAACGTTCTCGCACCAGCTGGCGCAGGCCCAGAACAGCGTCAAGCACTACAACGGGCGGTAAACCACTATCATGCTGACTTGTATCGCAAATATAGCGATCGCTTGACGGTGGTAGCTGGTATTCCGATGGGTACTCCTAAAGAAGCGATTGAAGAGTTGGAATTTGCGGTAAAAACACTAGGTTTAAAAGTAGCAAATATTCCTGGTGGCGTGAAACGTCCAATTAAGGCGATCGCAGATAAATATCCTGCTGACCAATTCCCAGAAATCGCTAAGTATGCCTCTTACATAGACTTCTACGGATTGGATAGTGAATACGACTACGATCCATTCTGGGCGAAAGCTGTTGAATTAGGTGTCCCCATTACCACCCATTACGGTAGCCAAGGTTGGACAGGACGCTCTTCTATCAGCAACTACATGAATAACCACATCGGTCACTTTGCTGATGGCTCCCAAGCATTTGCTAAGGCGTTGTTCTTTGGTGGTGTTACCAAGCGTTTCCCACAATTGCGCGTAGCAATGCTCGAAGGTGGTGCAGATTGGGGCGCACACGTCTACATTCATTTAGTAGACCGTTTCTCCAAGCGCAGCCTCAAGGGATTGCAAAACTACAACCCAGACCTCACCAATGCTAATGAGTTGTACGAGTTGTTTGCACGTTTTGGTAGCGAATTCCTCGAAGCACATCCTCTGAGTAAAGAAGAACTAACCAAGAGTGTCTTAGGTTCTTCCTTCAACCGTCACAGCCGTTCACCTGTTGGTAGCGAATTAGAAGATTTTGCTGCTGCTGGAATTGAAACCATTGAAGATATCCGCGATCGCTGGGTGAATACTTTCTTCTTTGGTTCTGAGTCTGACGATCGCACCATTAGTGCAGCATTCAACGACAAAGCCAATCCCTTGGGTGTGAAAATCAACGCCATCTATTCCTCTGATGTCGGTCACTGGGATGTACCCGACTTGACAGATCCTCTAGCAGAAAGCTGGGATTTGGTACAAGAAGGTGTGATTTCCGAAGCAGACTTTAAAGCTTATGTCTTCGGTAATCCTTATAAGTTCTACACCCAAGCTAACTCTGACTTCTTTAAGGGTACAGCGATTGAATCCAAGGTCAACAACCTTGTATCTCCACCAACTGATAAGAATCTTGTAGTGGCTTAAATCTTTGCCGTGAGACTACAAGATCCCTGACTTTTCAAGTCATTTGGAAAAGCTAATAGGAAACCTAACCCCCCTACCCCCTTCCCTACGAGGGAAGGGGGAGAAGTCAAAGCCTCTCTCCTACGAGGAGAGAGGTTTGGAGAGAGGTTTTCACCAAACATACAGAGGAATTACAACTATGGCTATTGAACGTCGCTCTGGTTTATTGCCTTATCTTTTTTCGGCTGTTTCGGAAGATGCTGAAAAACCTGCACCTCTGGTGTTATTTTTGCATGGGGCGCGCGATCGCGGTAATGATTTGGATGTGCTGCTGAAATGGGGGCTACCTCGTTTTGTGAATGAATCAAGCCCCTTACCTTATTTCTTTTTAGCACCCCAACTTCCTGAGGGGCAGACTTGGGTAGAGCGAGAATCAGATGTCATTGCTTTGTTGGATAATTTTATCGCCTCCCGGCCTATCGATCCCTCCCGTGTCATTATATCTGGGTTCAGCTTAGGTACGGCTGGGGCTTGGCATATCGCCGCTTCTCATCCTGGTCGCTTTGCTGGACTGGTAGCTGTGTCTGGTCGTGTACCTAAGACTTTAGAAATCAGCCAACTAGCTGCACTTAAGGAAATTCCGATCCAAATATTTCAAGGTGCTAAGGACGAAAAACTATCAATTGAAGATACACAGCAGATTGTTGATACCTTGCGCGGATTGGGGGGAACAGTAGATTTTACTGTACTGCCTGAAGGCGATCATTTTATTGCTGATGAAGTTTATACTGATTTGAAATTGCAACAGTGGTTTGTTTCTCAGAGTCGTCGTCAAGCTTCTGTAGCTGTCTGAGGCGGAATAAAGACTTTTGCAAGAAGTCTATTTTACCTGCCCATTAGTATGAGATGACCAATAAAATTATGAACATCATGCTGAATTCAGTTGACTCATGTCAGACTCTCGCAAAGAAATCAGAATTTGTTTTATTGGTGAATCTTTTGTTAATGGCACAGGCGATCCTGAGTTTCTCGGTTGGACAGGTAGAATTTGCCGCCATGCTGAGTCAAAAGGCTATGCAATCACTCACTACAACTTGGGGGTAAGGGCTGAGACAAGTCGCTATCTCAAACAACGTTGGCGTTCTGAAGTATCTTATCGTCTTCCTGCTGAATATGATGGTCGAGTAGTGTTTTCTTTTGGGGTAAACGATTCAGGATGGGCGGGTAAAAAGCAGGGAATCGAACTTTCAGAGTCGATCGCAAATGCTCGCAGCATTCTGACTGAAGCAAAACAACTCTATCCTGTCTTGATGGTAGGCCCACCACCATGTGGTGATGTTGAGCAAGAAAAAATTATTGCCAACCTATCAAAAGAATTTGCGTTAGTTGCTCATGAACTAGATGTGCCATATCTTGATGTGTTTTCTAGTCTACTGAAATCATCAATCTGGCTAACAGAAGCAAAAGCCAATGATGGCGCGCATCCAAAGGCAGATGGTTATGCAGAATTTGCTGCGATCGTCCAAAACTGGGAAGGTTGGTTAAATTGGTTTACGCCTTAGTAACCGCGTCAACAAGAGGAAAAGGGGCAGGGGGCAGGGAGCGAGGGGGAAGACCGGGACAAAGCGAAGATTTTGCGTCAGTCCTCATAGCCTAACTTTCTCAATCAACTACTTTTAGTCAACAATATCACAATGACTTTACCAACAACTAAACTCGGTAAAACTGGATTGACTGTTTCCCGCCTTGTTTTAGGCACAATGACTTTCGGCTTGCAGACAGATGAGGAAACTTCCAGACGTATCCTCGATACTGCGGCTGAAGCTGGTATCAATTTTCTCGATACAGCCGATGTTTATCCTCTTGGTGGAGGACTAGCTACGGCTGGAAGTACCGAAGAAATCATTGGACGCTGGCTCAAAGGCAAACGCGAACATTTTATTCTAGCTACTAAGGCTGTGGGCCGAGTTGGGTCTGCGCCTTGGGATCAGGGTGCTTCGCGCAAACATATTTTAGATGCGATCGATGCTTCCCTCAGAAGATTGGGAACTGATTATGTTGACTTGTACCAATTGCATTCTGATGATGCTTCAACTCCTCTAGATGAGACTCTGGAAGCATTGGATACTGTAGTGCGTGCGGGTAAGGTACGTTATATCGGGGTTTCTAATTTCTTAGCTTACCGACTCGCCCGTGCTTTGGGTCGCGCCGATGTGCGTAATTTGACTCGTTTTGTTTCCATTCAACCCCGCTACAATTTGTTATTCCGTGAGATTGAGCGGGAACTTTTACCCCTGGCGCAAGAAGAAGGATTGGGTGTAATTCCTTACAATCCCTTGGCGGGTGGTTTACTGACTGGGAAGCATAACCTTGCTCAAGGCCCTACGGAAGGTACACGTTTTACTCTGGGGACTGCGGCGGAGCGTTATCAAGAACGTTATTGGCGCGATCGCGAGTTTAATACTGTTGAGGAATTACGCACAGTAGCAGATTTAGCCGGATTATCACTCACTACTTTAGCAGTGGCTTGGGTGTTAGCTAATCCAATTATTACCGCTCCCATTATTGGTGCTAGTCGTCCAGAACAACTAACCGACACCCTCAAAGCAGTAGAAGTCAAACTCGACGACAATTTGAAACAAAAGTTAGACGATATCACCACCGAATACCGCAGGGGCGATTCTCTACGTTAGTCAACATTTTTGATATATCAATATATATATGATTAACCGCCGTCGTTTTCTCAATTTTGCTACATCTAGTGTGGGTGGTTTTTCTTTGGCTTATATGTTGGGAAGTTGTAGCCAACAAAGCCAACAAAATGTAACAACTAGTACTGGTTCCTTGGGGATAAAAGCGAAGGTTCTCCGCATGGGGTATCAGAGTGCGGGGGATTTGGTTCGCAATCGCAAAGTTTTAGAAAAACGCTTAGAACCACTGGGAATTAAGGTGGAATGGGCGCAATTTGTCCAAGGCCCTCAACTGATGGAAGGAATGGCGGCGGGCAAAGTTGATGTGGGATCAGTAGGCGAAACGCCACCAATTTTTGCACAAGTCGCTGGTTCAAAACTGGTTTATGTTGTCGGTACACAAAGAACTGCAAGAACTGGAACAAGTAGTGTGATTGCTGTCCCGCCAGAATCGCCCCTGACAAAGTTTGAGGAAATTAAGGGACAAGAAGTATATTTTCAAAAAGGCTCGGCATCGCACTATTTTATTCTGAGAGCTTTACAGTCAATTGGCTTGACTATCAAAGATATTAAAATTAGAAGTATGCCAACGATTGAGGCGCGGGGTGCTTTTCTGGAAGGGAGAATTCCTGTGTGGATGACAGGAGATCCGCACTATGCGATCGCCCAAAAGATGAATCGCATTCGTGTCCTGAGAGATTCCGTTGGCCTAGATTCTCCTGGTAGCTACTATATTGCTGACAGAAAGTTTGCCGAAGAAAATCTCGGCTTGCTCAAAATTGTAATTGAAGAACTTCATGCGCTTGATAAATGGGCAGAGGCGAATCGAGATGAAGTCAAAAAATTGATGATTAAAGAACAAAAGCTCGATGAAGATGTAGCAGACAGAGTTATGTCTCGTCGCACTTTCGCCGGACGTAGAGGTTTAAGTCCAGCACTAATTGCAGAACAACAGCGTGTAGCAGACTTATTCTTTGAAGCAGGTGTTATACCCAAGAAAATTGATATCAACGAAGCATTACTGCCACCTGATTTGTATGCTGCAATTACGCCATCAGAAATTATGGTTTAGTCATGCGCTGCGCGCAGGGTGTCGGGCGGATAGATTAATCGTGAGCAACGCAAAACTAGTTTACTCATAACAGTCCTTCTTCCCCCACACCCGCCCCAACGGGGCTTAGTCAATTCCGAATTCTTCCAAAAGCACAAAGATTTGAGCTTCCTACTAGCGGCTCAAGCCACTAGCAAAATATAGAAGTCTTTTCTTATTGCCCTATTGCCTATTGCCTGTGTTTCTTGAGAGAAATTTTGAACGAGTTGCGGCACACAGTTTTTAACGCCCTAGGACGGCTAAATTAGCCGCCCATTTTTGTTTTACAAAACAGCTAAATTATTACGAGAACAATTTTCATGATTAGAAAGGTCAGACTTTCCAAATCTTTTCAACGTGCTGCTAGTGCGCCAAACTTACCTAATACTCCATTTCGGTTCATTTGCTATTTCGTTAACCAGTTTCGCTGGTGGTATTTAGTAATGGTAATTTTAGAGGCATTACACGCAACCTGTGGCATTATGTTGCCCTATGCTATTGGTGAGATCATCCGGAGTGTGACGCGCTCAACGGTAGACAATAAGCAGATTTTTGATGTTATACGCCAACCCTTAATATTATTCACTGCTTTAAGTGTGGGTGAAGTCGTATTCGGGCGCTCGGCGGGACTTTTGCAAACTATCCTACATCCAATCCACCGCCAACACATTGTCCGCTCTTTATATGCCTACTTACAACATCATTCCCATCGTTATTTAAGCAGTAGTTTTGCTGGGGCTTTAGCACATCGCATCGGTGAAACATCGCTGGGTGTCACCCAGACGATGCAAATGATGATTACGGAATTTATGTCTGTAATTATTGTATATGTTGTGTCCGCAATTATACTGTATCGTGCCTATCCACCCTTGGCTGCATTCGTAGGCGTGTGGGCAGTTCTGTTTATCAGTATTTCTTTCTGGCTGGCAACTCGTTGCCGAATTTACTCCCGCAAAGCCGCAGCCGCTAGAAGTGAGACAACTGGGATTATTGTAGATGCGGTGACAAATCTCAGTAGTAGCAGGCTTTTTGCTCGCTTGGGTTTTGAACGACGTTATTTAAATGAGCAATTAAAGCACGAACTCAAATATGTGAGAGAGTCCAACTGGTACTCGGAGCGAATTCGCTGGTTTCAGTTCATCGCCGCAGCGATTCTAAAAATCGGTATTTTATATTACTCAGTTTCGCTTTGGAGTCAAGGATTAATTGCTGCGGCTGACTTTGTTGTAGCTACTAGCTTGTCACTATTAATTATCAGTGAAGCCCGTAATTTAAGCCGCCGCTTTCTGGAATTTTTTGAACATATCGGTAACGTTGCCAATGGTGTGTTTACAATTGTCCAACCCCATGAGTTGATTGATCGGGAGAAAGCGATCGCTCATCCTATCACTCAAGGTAAAATCGAGTTTCGGCAAGTTAATTTCAACTATTCTGCTGAGAAAAAAGTATTTGAAAATCTCTCTATTACCATCCAACCAGGGGAACGTGTCGGACTCGTTGGCTTTTCTGGCTCTGGAAAATCTACCTTTGTAAATCTGATTTTACGTTTATTCGATCCTCAATCAGGGCAAATTCTGATTGATGGAGTCGATATTCAAGATATGACTCAAGATGCTTTACACGCCCAGATTAGTTTAATTCCTCAAGATCCATCTTTGTTCCATCGCACATTAATGGAAAATATTCGTTATGGGCGCATAGATGCAAGCGATGAGGAAGTGATGCAAGCAGCACGCAAAGCCTATGCTCACGATTTTATTGTCCAAATGAAGGAGGGTTATAATTCTTTGGTGGGTGAGCGTGGTGTTAAATTGTCTGGAGGACAAAGACAACGCATTGCGATCGCCAGAGTTATCCTTAAAGATGCACCAATCCTTATCTTAGATGAAGCTACTTCCAGCCTCGATTCAATTACTGAAAAAGCGATTCAAGATACTCTAGACATAGCGATGAACGGAAAAACAGTGATTGTCGTGGCTCATAGACTTTCTACTATTGCCCACCTAGACAGAATTTTGGTGTTCAATCAAGGACAGATTATTGAAGATGGTACCCACGTCAAATTACTGGCACGTCGTGGTGCTTACTTCAGATTATGGGAAATGCAGGCAGGTGGATTTTTACCTGTAGCAGCGAATCATCAAAATTAGGATGTAGGAATAGGGGCAATACGGTTCGGTTAACAAATTTATCTGTTGAGGTGAGCAAGGGGGCAGGGGAGAGGTTAGTGTCCATTCCCCCTTGCACCCCTGCACAAGTGCTTAATTCCTCCAGCCTCAAGAGCTTATCCGAACTGTATTGGGAGTAGGGGTAATACCACTGGTTCAGGACAGGAAGCCATAAGTGAAGCGTAGCGTTCCTTGTGGTACTTTACCTTGAATGCTCATTATCTGCGCCGATGTTTAGCTCATTTTTACTAATGGTTACTTCCCGCCATAATTGTTGAATTTGATTGTAAGCTTCTTCAGGAAGAATTTGCCAGAGGTTTCTAAGCTAACAATGTAGACTACGTTTTGAGTAAATTCTTGAAGATTAGCATTAAATACTAAATTTTTAGGATTAAAGTTACCATGATAATGATTTAGGATTGAGAATTAAATAAGATCCAAAAATAGACACAGCAATGATAGGGTGAACTTATACTGTGAGCAACTCAAAGATGCGATGAATCCCTATCCTTTTAA
>NZ_JACJRV010000013.1 GCF_014697475.1 Nostoc sp. FACHB-152 | reverse complement strand
TATTGACATTAAGTCCTAATAAGCGTCCTTTCTACCAACAAGGTCAAAGAGCTATGAGACTTATTCTGTCTGCATTCTAGCCCTTTTTGTAGCCCCTTAAGGTACAAACCGAATGCGTTTGCTGTAGAAGAAACGCTCTAACAGCATCCCTAAATTCGTTTTGATTTTTTCATGTCTGATTGATGGCGACACGATTTCTAATATTCCATCTAAATAATTAACACGGTAATGAGAGTTGTTTTCTAGTTTTGCTAGTAGCGATTCATAACTTTCCCAACTCACACCGCTACTGATAAACCTTTCTTCTGGGTCATTACTATGACCCAATTCTGGCTCATCAATTAGTTCTTTAAGGCTGCTGACCATTATCATCTTTCCTGTTAATTTTTGAGATAAAGGTGAGTTCTGCGTTTATTTCATGCTGATTTCTCCATAACATCTGTTTAGATATTATCGTGAAAAAAGCGATTGCCGTTCGACAGCACAAAGAAGTTGCGCCGCATTGGCTTCTAATACCATTTCACCAAATAAATGATAAATAATTTCTCCTCTGCTTCCCTGCTCCCCTGCGGTCTATTTGTATCAAATTTAAAGTGAAACGGTATAAGACCTTTGTAATTAAAGCTTTCAGAGAAATTTAAAAGTTTGTTGCTTAGTTTGATTTCTTAGTTGCGTCTTATTGCATTTATAAAACTTTATTTTTACAAATATATAAAAATGCAGAAATTTTTCTTAACGAAACTACAACTGTTGTTATTAACAAATCAAGCATTTTCTGAATTAGCAACGGCTAAAAAAGCAACTTTGGCGGCGGCTTGTTCTGCGGCTTTGATGGAGCGTCCTTTACCTTCACCAAGTTTTTTATCGTGTAACCAGACTTCAGCCATAAATCGCTCTTGATTGCGATTGGGTTGATTGATTTCCTCAACTCGGTACTCTGGTAAAACTTTAAATTGAGCTTGAGTCCATTCTTGCAAAGCTGCTTTGTAGTTCAGTCTAGCGGGATCAAGACGGATTTCTGTCGCCAGTTGATGAAAGTGGGAATCTAACCAAGGACGAATGAGTTCTAAATTATTTGTGCTGAGGTAAAGCGCACCCAAAACAGCTTCAAAAGCATCTGCTAGCCGTGATTCTTGACCAACTTTATCACTAGTGGCACTGCCAGCAACTAATAGATATAGCTCTAAACCATATTCTCTGGCTAATTGGGCGAGAATGCGATCGCTCACCAATACCGAACGAATCGCCGCAAAATCCCCAACCTGGCAATCTGGATATTTTTCCCATAAAACAACAGCCGCCGCCAGTCGCACCACTGCATCACCGACAAACTCCAGTTGTTCATAATTGGCTGACTCGGATACTGTGGCATGAGTCAACGCCAAGTCTAGCAGTTGCCACTTAATCGGCGCATCTAGTGGCAAACCTAACTTTCTTACTAAGCTTTCGAGTTGTCTCTGACGACGGGGATAAACAACAGACATTATTTAATAGTCAATAGTCAATAGTCATTAAAAAAAGATGCAGGACATAATGATTAATGATCTTAAAAGGAGAGAGAGTTGGTAGTAAGCCGGGTTCTGTTCTCTATGTAAAAAATTTTACATGAGGGCGGTTATCTATCTGGGACGCTTGTTACCAAACGCCTCTAGCGGCTCTCTATGCGCGGAACTGGTAAAAGACCAACCGTAGTTCCTCTGGCCTTGCTCCCAACCGGGGTTTACCGAGCCAACGCCTCTCGACGCTGCTGGTGCGCTCTTACCGCACCTTTGCACCCTTACCTTTTTCAGTTTTCAGTTATCAGTAAACAGTTAATATTTGATAACTGTTCACTGTTCACTGTTCACTGAATAGGCGGTATCTTTCTGTGGCACTATCCTCACGATCACTCGCACTGGACGTTATCCAGCAAGTTTGGTCTTTCGGGAGTCCGGACTTTCCTCAAAACTGTCGTGATCACAATTCTGCAACCGCCTACGCCTACTCTCTCTCTAATTCCAGTGTAATCTTGGATGGCATAATGTGTCTGTTTTAGTTTATTTCTTCTTATTCCAAGGCAAAGCGTAAGTCCAAGGTAATTTCTTAATAGTGAAAGGGCAATTGATCACATACATAGGAGGAATATTCATCCCTGGAGCGATACCGACTCGCATCTCAGATACTCTTAGCACTAGCTGTAGCGAAAACTCTAGTTCTTTGCCTCTATTCATAAAATCGTTATATAGCTTCTTTTGGGGTGGCCCACCTTTACCTAACCCAGATATATTTATTAGCGGTTTTTTTGCTGAATAAGTTCCTCCTACTGGATCAAGTTCCAGTACATCTTCTGCTGTCACCTTTTCAGAAATGCTTTTTTGAGGCGTAATTAAACTAGGTGTTTGGGGTATTGCTAAGTCACGGGTTAAATAAGGCGAAATCCGAATTACACGGCGCGATTGTTTGTTGTATTCTAATGTACTATTTTCCCAATCAACATAGATTGCTAAATTATCTGATTTATTTTCAATACTAACTTGTAATTCTTTGACATCATCTAATGAGTAAGAAGAATTAAATTTAAAAGAAATTCCAATTTGGTCTTTAAGATCTTGCTCTGTTAGTTGTTCGTTGACTTTCCCCGATTTAAATTCGTATTTAACCTTATCATCAATCGATTCAATCATGCGATTGAATGTATAAGTTACACCAATAATATAAATTGTCAATACAACTAAATTTTGGTCTGTATTTCCTCTCAGCATAAAAAATATTAGCTCCTATCATAATTTTGGATATTTTACTTTTGATCATGCTTAATGCTGGAAAAGTTTGCCAGCCATCCTCGACGCTGAAATAGGATGAGTAAAATAATTGCGATCGCAGCCATTAAAGCCAAGCAAGCAGGATAACCCCAATACCAATTTAGTTCCGGCATATTTAAGGGAGATTTTTCGGTATTGAAGTTCATCCCGTATATACCTGCAACAAAGGTTAGAGGAATAAAAATAGCAGAAACTACGGTAAGTAACTTCATGACTTCATTCATTCTGTTACTCACAGACGACAAATATACATCCATCAAACCCGACGCTAATTCTCGGTAAGTTTCTACCATATCCATAACTTGTACTGCATGGTCGTAACAATCTCGTAAATAGACACGTACATCGTTACTAATTAATTCACTTCCCTCGCGGATTAAAGTATTAATTGCATCCCGTTGCGGCCAAATAGACCGCCGCAATTGTAAGAGTTCACGTCTGACTTGATAAATCTTTTGTAGTGTTTGTGGGGTAGGATTGAGAATTACTTCTTCTTCCAGTTCTTCGATGCGTTCACCATACAGTTCTAAGACTGGAAAAAAACCATCAACAATTGCATCTAATAAAGCATAGGCTAAATAATCAGAACCCTGTTTGCGAATGATACCTTTACCTTTGTCGATTCGCATTCTTACACTTTCAAAACAATCATGTTCTGGTTCTTCTTGCACTGTTAACAAGTAATATTTACCCAAAACCAAACTTACTTGCTCACTATAAAATCCGCAAGTGTCTTCTTTTGGCACTACCATGCGAGCAATTATTACTAATTGCTCTTCATAATCTTCAATTTTAGGACGCTCCGCCATATTGACTACATCTTCTAACACTAGAGGATGTAACTCAAATACTTTACCTAATCGCTGTAATATATCTTTATTTCCTAAACCTTGAACATCTACCCAAGAAACAGATTCGCTATCTAAATAGCTGAGACATTCTTCAGGAGTATCGATTTGTTTACGAATAAAGTTTGTCTGATTGTAATCAAACAAAACAATTGTAGGAAATTCTGCATCTTCATCAATGATGAGCGTGCCTGGTAAAGTTCCCGGTTGATGATAAAAATCTTTAAAGTTTGGCTTATGTACTTTTTTGGCAAGACGACGAATTTTGCTAATCATTTGTTAATTGTCAATTGTCATTAGTCATTGGTCATTTGTTATTTCTCTATCTACCTCCCCTGCCCCTCTGCCTACCAAAACTTGGTATTAGGCCAAATTGTATAGCTGGATTGCCAATAAATCAGCCAGTGTATAAAAAAACAGCTTGCCTTGGCAAGGCAAACTGTGGAAAAAGATAAAGATATTTATATGGGAAGGCAGACTCGATGAAAGAGAGATTAGAGGTTAGAGGCTAGGGGCTAGTATTTTCAGGCTAGAAACCTATGCAAGAAAAAGTTTTCTTCTCTAGCCTCTAGCCCCAAATCCCAAGCCTCTATGGGCATTACATCATACCCATGCCGCCCATACCACCCATGCCGCCCATGCCGCCCATACCGCCCATGCCGCCCATATCAGGTGCAGCAGCAGATTTTTTCTCAGGTTTTTCGACAACGATCGCTTCAGTAGTCAAAACCATCCCAGCGATCGAAGCGGCATTTTGCAAAGCAGAACGCACGACTTTCGCAGGGTCAATAATGCCAGCTGCAATCAAGTCTTCAAATTCTCCGGTAGCAGCGTTGTAACCAACGTTGAACTCGGTTTCTCTGACTTTAGAAACGATTACAGAACCTTCATCGCCAGCATTCTCGGCAATTTGGCGTAGAGGGGCTTCTAAGGCGCGTTTGATAATGTCTGCCCCGATTTTTTCTTCATCATTGAGGCTGTTCTTAATCTCGTTGATTTTGGTAGACAAGTGAATTAAGGTTGTACCACCACCAGGAACAATCCCTTCTTCTACGGCTGCTTTGGTCGCGTTTAGTGCGTCTTCAATCCGCAGTTTGCGGTCTTTGAGTTCTGTTTCTGTAGCTGCACCGACTTTAATCACTGCGACACCACCAGCTAACTTGGCAATGCGTTCTTGCAGTTTTTCTTTGTCGTAGTCGGAATCAGTTTCTTCTAACTGCTTGCGAATTTGACCAATCCGCTTTTGAATTTCTGGCTTGGTGGTGCTACCAGCGACAATTGTGGTGTTTTCTTTGTCGATGGTGATTTTGCGGGCAGTTCCCAGCATCTCTAAAGAAGCGGTATCTAAGCTGAGGCCGATTTCTTCAGAAATTAACTGACCATCTGTAAGGATGGCAATGTCTTGCAACATGGCTTTGCGGCGTTCACCAAATCCGGGTGCTTTGATAGCAGCCACAGTCAGGACACCCCGTGCTTTGTTAACTACCAAAGTTGCTAAAGCATCACCTTCGACATCTTCAGCAATAATCAACAGGGGTTGACCTAAACGGGCAACTTTTTCTAGTACTGGTACTAGTTCTTGGATACTGTTGATTTTTTTATCGGTAATTAGAATACGGGCATTGTCAAATTCGACTGTTTGCCGTTCGTTATTGGTGATGAAGTAAGGAGAAATATATCCTCTATCGATTTGCATCCCCTCAACTACTTCTAGTTCAGTTGTTAAGGATTTAGATTCTTCAACGGTAATGACACCATCTTTGGTGACTTTCTCCATTGCTTCGGCTAGCATTGCGCCGACTTCTTCATCGTTACCTGCGGAAACTGTGGCAACCTGTGCGATCGCAGCCCCTTCTACTGGTTTTGCTACCCTGGCAATTTCTTCTACCAGTGCTTCGATTGTTTTATCGATCCCCCGCTTTAAAGCAATGGGGTTAGTACCAGCCGCAACGTTTTTCAGACCTTCTTTAATCAATGCCTGTGCTAAAACTGTGGCGGTGGTAGTGCCATCCCCAGCAATATCCTTCGTTTTGGATGCTACTTCTTGGATGAGTCTGGCACCAGTATTTTCTAAAGGATCTTCTAATTCAATTTCTTTGGCGACAGTGATACCATCGTTGACAATTTGGGGCGCACCATATTTTTTTTCTAACAGGACGTTACGACCTTTTGGCCCTAAGGTAATTTTCACCGCATCTGCCAGGGCGTTGACACCTCGTTCTAGCGCCCGCCGTGATTCTTCATCAAAGGAAATAATTTTTGCCATGATTCACTTCTCTAGCACTTCCATTAGACAATTTAGCACTCACAGACTAAGAGTGCTAATAACCAAAGCTGGTCAGATTATAAATGGAAATTTAAAAAATTGAGTAATATACAGTTGATGCTCATGTAGGATACAGGCAGTAATGGTTGAAGTGGGAGATGAATTTAGACAACTCCCTTAGGGCAATAGGCATTGCCGACCCACGCGGCTTCGGCTGGTTGGCAGTAGTATTTACGTTTCTCTTAGCTTGGTTAGTAACATGGCGTTTGATTCCAACTGTACGCAAGTTTGCCTTGCGGGTGGGTTGGGCAGATCAGCCAAATGCGCGACGGTTAAATCGAGAACCTTTACCGAATGCGGGAGGTTTGGCTATTTATGCTGGTGTAATCGCTGCAATAGTCGTAGCTTCTTTGTTAAGACCAATTGAGTTGCAGAATATTTTGGCCCAGGTGCTAACTATTTTACTGGGAGGTTCAATTCTAGTGCTGGTCGGTTTTATCGACGACCAGTTTGGTTTGCCTCCTTCTGTGCGCCTGTGGACTCAAATTATTACGGCCTTGTTACTGGTGGCCAATGGCATCAGTATTACAGTTGCTTTTGGCACACCTGTTGACTCACTCCTGTCAATAGTGATTACCGTACTTTGGGTGGTGGGAATTACTAATGCTGTTAATTTGATGGATGGGATGGATGGATTAGCAGGTGGAATTAGTTTCATTACTGCTATGAGTTTGTTAGCAGTTTCCGCCCAGTTTCCGAATAAGGCAGCTGCTACCTTGGTTTTAGCCGCCTTGGGAGGTGGGGCGTTGGGCTTCTTACGCCACAACTTCCACCCATCACGAATTATTATGGGTGACGCTGGAGCATACTTTTTTGGTTATGTACTAGCAGCTACCAGTATTTTGGGTGGCTTACAAGTAACTACGGTTTTTTCTTTAGTACCGACAGTTTTATTTCTGCTTTTACCAGTTTTAGACACAACCCAAGTGTTTTTAAGGCGGTTATTGGCAGGAAAAAACCCCCTCAGTACTCCTGGCAAGGATCACTTACACCACCGTTTATTGGCTTGGGGGTTCTCTCAAAGTCATGCAGCCGTCACGCTGTGGACAATTACCTTGATGGGCAATTTATTGGCAATGACAATTCGAGGTATGCCCTTAGCAGTGATAGTTGCCACGGCTAGTAGCATTATCATGCTTCTGAGCTTTACTATCTGGCAAAAAAGAGCCAATAATCCGTAATTTGTCATTCATGAAGTATGTAATTACAAATTACGAATTACGAATTATTGATTACATCACCATACCGCCATCGACGTTAAATACTTGCCCAGTAATGTAAGCTGCGGCAGGATCGGCAGCAAGAAAGCGCACCATACCAGCGACTTCTTCGGGTTGACCATAGCGGCCAAGGGGGATAAATTTTAAAATTTCTTCGGTGTTGCTGAGATTGCTGGTCATATCGGTGGCAATAAAGCCAGGGGCGACGGCGTTGACACTGATTCCACGAGTCGCGAGTTCTTTAGCGACGCTTTTAGTAAAACCAATGACCCCTGCTTTGGCAGCACTATAATTTGCTTGTCCAGGATTGCCCATCTGCCCAGCAACAGAAGTAATATTAATAATCCGCCCAAAACGCTGCTTAAGCATGAGTTTACTCACAGCGCGGGTGCATAAGAAAACGCCAGTTAGATTCAGGTCAATTACGGCTTGCCATTCTTCTGGCTTCATGCGTAAAAGAAGAGTATCGCGGGTGATACCTGCATTGTTAACTAAAATATCTACTCGACCAAATTTTTCTGTGGTGGCATTAATTAGTGCATCTACTTGGTCGGCTTGAGAAACATCGGCTTGGAGGGCGATCGCTTTTCCTTCGGTTGCTGTAATTTCGGCAACTACATTATCTGCTGCTGTACTGGAACTAGCATAATTGACGACGACACTTGCCCCATATTTTGCTAATTCAAGTGCGATCGCCTTTCCAATTCCCCGCGACGCACCTGTGACAATTGCTACTTTTCCTTGTAGAGTTTGCAAGTTTTCTGGCAAAACTTCCATGAACTATTCCTTCCGCTTTTAAATCACCGCGCTAATTATCTTATGGTGATTTGTACTTATTAATTCACTAAAGGGGCATATTTTTGAATTAAAAGATGGGTGTAAGGGTATAAGGGTGTAGGAGTGTAGGCAATACGGTTCGGATAAGCATTTTAAACTAAGAATTAGTTTGGGGAAAAGGTGAGCCAGCGCGGTCTTGGGGGTTTCCCCCATGAGCGACTAGCGTTAGCGAGCTTGCGAGCGTCACCCCGAAGGGGTTAAAGGTTTTTTCTTCCCCTTTCCCCTTTAACCGAACCGTATTGGGGGTGTAGGGCAGAAATTAACAAATGACTATTGACCCTTGACCAATGACTATAAAAACAAAATAATGTTACATCCATTCCAGAAAGCACACATTAATATTGAGATCAATCCATATAAATAAATTCGGTGTGTGCCATATGGCAACTAAAAAACATTTCAACAGCTTTGAAGAGATGCTTTCTGGTTCGGATGTACCTGTATTAGTAGATTTTTATGCTGAATGGTGTGGCCCATGCAAGATGATGGCAACGATTTTAGATCAAGTGAATGCCCAACTTAAAGATCGTTTGCGTATTGTCAAAATTGACACCGAAAAATACACTCAATTAGCAAGCCAATATCGCATTGAAGCTTTACCCACGCTGATGTTATTTAAAGACGGTCAGCCTGTAGACAAAATTGAGGGTGTTGTACAAGCACAGCAGCTAGTGCAACATCTCCAAGGTTTAATTTAAGTATATTTTTTGAGGCAGGAGGCAGAAGGCAGGAGGCAGGAGTTATCAACTCTTGATTTCTAATTTTAAACCTTGCTTTGTGTAATTTACTTAATGACAACCTGCTGTAAATCATAGAGACGTAAATCGTTACGTCTCTATTAGTTTTGGATTACTTTCAGCAGGTAAAAATAATAGAGATGTAGTCACATAGGTTAGGAAATATTAAAAGCGTGAATGCTAGGAATAGTCATACTTTTACCTCCTGCCCTCTGGCTCTTGCCTTTTGCCTCTTGCTAAAGTAAATCAGCACGGGGTTTAAAGGTTTCAATTTGCCGAATCTTTTCGTATAGTTCCTGTTCTTCTGGACTAATGGTTTTTGGCGTAACTATTTGAATTTCTACTAATTGATCGCCACGTTTGCCGCTTTCAGTGGGATAACCTTTGTTTGCCAAGCGGAATCTTTGACCAGATCTGACTCCTGGAGGAATGGTCATTTTTACTGGGCCGTCGAGTGTGGGTGCTTCGACAGAACCGCCTAAAACTGCTTCACTGGGGGTAACAGGGACTTGGCAAGAGATATTTGCGCCTTCTAGTTTAAATAAGGGATGGGGTTCAACGGTGATTTTGAGGTACAAGTCGCCGCCGCCAATGCCTTGATTTCGTAGGCGGATGCTTTGTCCTGTCACCATCCCAGCAGGCATTGTTACTTCTAGCGATCGCCCATCTTCTAAACGAATCCGTTCATTACCACCTTGATAGGCTTTTTCTAATGGTAAGGTTAATCGAGCTTCAATATCCCGACGCGCAGGTTTTGGGGGATTTTTGGGAATTGCATATTCAACTCTGCTGTTAGGCGAACGAAACGGATCGGTTTTGGTGGCAGTGTTGCCATTTCTATTAGTTTGGCGGCTACCAATACCAACGACTTGATTGATAAAGTCTTCAAAATTGGCAAATTGGCTGGGATCTACATTTTGATTACCGTTGCTGCGATCGCCTGGTTTTTCCCCCCAGCCTTTAGGTTTTGGTGTTTGCTTGTTGCCAGCAAAGCCTTTTTGCTTCCAGTAGCGGCTAAACTGGTCGTATTGCGCTCTTTTAGCGGTGTCGGAAAGAATTTCGTAAGCTTCACCAATATCTTTAAATTTATCTTCGGCTGCTTTATTCCCTGGATTCAGATCGGGGTGATACTGCCTGGCTAATCGCCGATAATTCTTTTTAATTTCTTCATTCGAGGCATCTTTCGCTACTCCCAAAATTTCGTAATAATCGCGGAAATTCTGCAAATTTTGCATAGTCAGTTATTTAAATTTAGATTTTAGATTTTAGAGGTTGATAATAATTAACAAGTTATTGGTAATACAATTTTCCAATTACTTATTACTTATTAACCATTCCCAAATCCGCATTGTGAGTCAACATTGTGGTTTAAGTGAAGCAGGGTGTTTCCACCCTGAGGGAGTACTACACCCAATCATCGTCATCATCCCAATTGTCTTGGTAGCTGGGGCGCGATGGACGGCGAGAAGGGCGACTGTCGTAGGAGGAAGAACGGCTTTCTCTACCGTAATCTCTACCGTAATCTCTGCCATTGTCTCTACCGTAATCTCTGCCGTAGGAATCGCGATCGCGGTAGGATTCACGGTAGTTATCTGGTTCCTTATCTTTATCGCCGCCTCCCGTGAAGATTTCTTTGATAGTGCCGAACAAATCATCGTCTTCGTCTTCAGCATAATACTGCCGGACTTCTCGATTTAGTTCATACAGTGCATCTTGCAAGTCGGCGTAGGCTTGATCAATGCCGCGATCGTCACTGGCTTGTAAACTATCTTTCAATTCCCGGCAAATATTATCGATGCGTTGGCGGCGACTACGGGCAAATTGCATTCCAAACTCTAGGGCAACTTCTCGCAGTTGGCGTTCCGCTTGCAAAATTAACGCCTCAGAACGGGTGCGTTTTTCGACTCGTTCTTTGCGTTCTCGGTCAACATCAGCATATTTTTGCGCGTCCTGAATCATGCGATTGATTTCAGATTCGCTTAAGGTGGAAGCACCTTGGATGGTAATACTTTGTTCTCGCCCTGTAGTTCTATCTAGGGCTGTTACCTGTAAAATCCCGTTAGCATCAATATCAAATGATACTTGAATTTGCGGAATACCTCTTGGTGCTGGTGGGATGCCATACAGCTTGAAACGTCCTAAAGATTTGTTATCTGCTGCCATTTCCCGTTCACCTTGGACGACGTGAATTTCCACGGTGTTTTGGTTATTTTCGGAGGTAGAGAAAATATCCGAACGGCGAACTGGGATAGTAGTGTTGCGGGGAAGCAGTTTTTTCATCACGCCGCCGATGGTTTCTAAGCCTATAGATAGCGGTGTGACATCTAATAGCAGCACATCCTTGAGTTCCCCGGCGAGGATGCTGGCTTGAATGGCTGCGCCGACGGCGACAACTTCATCCGGGTTAACATTTTCGTTAGGTTCAATCCCAATCAAGTCGCGGACTAACTGTTTTACCATTGGTATCCGCGTTGAACCACCGACTAGTACCACTTCTTCAATGTCTTCTGGCCTCAGTCCTGCGTCTTTCAATGCCCGTTTAACTGGTGTTCGCACACGGCTTACCAAATCACCACATAAACCTTCAAATTGCGAACGTGTTAGGCGTGTTTCGATATGTTTTGGCCCGTCTTCTGTAGCGGTGATGAAGGGTAAGTTAATATCGGTGATGCTAACGGCAGACAGTTCGATTTTAGCCTTTTCTGCTGCTTCCATTAACCGTTGCAAAGCTTGGCGATCGCGTCTTAAGTCTACACCTTCTGTCTCTAAAAATTGCTCTGCTAACCAATCAACTATCTTTTTATCAAAGTCATTTCCGCCTAGTTGGGTATCACCACTGGTGGCTTTGACTTCAAATACTCCATCCCCAACTTCTAAAATCGACACGTCAAAAGTACCGCCACCCAAGTCAAATACTAAGATGGTTTCTGTCTCACCTCTATCTAAGCCATAAGCTAGGGATGCGGCGGTAGGTTCATTGAGAATTCGCAACACTTCCAAGCCAGCAATTCTGCCAGCATCACGGGTTGCTTGTCTTTGAGAATCGTTGAAATAAGCGGGAACTGTCAAGACTGCGCCTGTGACTGGTTCCCCTAAATAACGGCTGGCATCATCTGCTAATTTCTTGAGTACCATTGCCGAAATTTCTTCTGGGGCAAAATCTTTACTGAGGCGGGGACAGGCGATTTTGATATTACCGATTTCGTCTTTGCGGATAGTGTAGGGTACGCGCTTAGAATCTGGACTCAGTTCACTATACTTCCGCCCAATAAAGCGTTTAACTGCAAAAAATGTATTTTGGGGGTTGAGGACGGTTTGCCGTCGCGCCATTTGCCCAACTACGCGTTCGCCGTCTTTGCTGAAACCAACTACGGAGGGTGTTGTTCGCATTCCTTCTGCATTGGCAATCACCACCGGCTTGCCACCCTCCATCACGGCGACTACTGAGTTGGTTGTACCCAAGTCGATGCCGACTACCTTGCCCATGCGTTACTCTTCTCCTAGTGTGTCTTATATCTATATAATTTATTATGATTAGGCGGGATTACCTCTAGCTATAAACTATCGGTTGAAAACACCTCAATGGTATGATAATCAATTAAGGTAAAAAGTGGATAAATTTAAGTTGAGGAGCTTGTTGCAAGACTAGAATAGCATTCACAATGCTGCGGATGTCCAAGGAGAGTAAAATCTCTAAGGTTGCCAAACTCTAATTTATCAATACTTTAAGTTGGGTAATCCACACCTCTATATTTAAGAATTTATGGGTGGGTTAATTTCATACTTCACACTTCACAGTTAATACTTCAGTTGACTTTAAAAGAGCAATTACAAACTCATTTACATGAAATTGCGCGCGAACGCGACCCTTTCATGGCAACAGCTGGGCATTTCTTTGTTCAAGAATACATTCGTCAACAATTTGCCCAATGGGGAAGTGTGGAAATCCACACCTTTAGAGTTAGAGGTAAAAGTTGTCAGAACTTGATTTTAAATTTACCTGGCCAAGCGGTAGGCAAAAACGGAGATTTACCACCAATATTAATCGGCGCGCACTATGATGCTGTACCAGGAACACCAGGGGCGGATGATAATGCTACAGGTGTAGCAGTGTTACTGGAGTTAGCGCGCATATTTGCTGCCCAACCAGCCAAATATAGTTTGCGGCTGGTTGCTTTTGATATGGAAGAATATGGTTTGTTAGGAAGTGCTGAATATGCGGACTTGTTGCGTCAACAACAGCAACCACTGCGCTTAATGATGTCTCTGGAAATGTTGGGTTATTGCAACTCTATTCCGGGTTCACAAAATTATCCTGCGCCTCTAGAAAAGTTTTATCCCAATACTGGAGATTTTATTGCTTTGATTGGTAATTTACGCACCATTCGGGACTTAATCAGTATTAGTCGCAGTATTCGCAAAGTTGGGGTAGCCAGCCAGTGGCTACCAGTCCCAAATAGAGGCTTAATTGTGCGTCAAACCAGACTGAGTGATCATGCACCGTTTTGGGATTTGGGATATCCGGCAATTATGGTGACTGATACGGCATTCATGCGGAATCCCCATTATCACAAATCTAGTGATGCGATCGCTACCTTAGATTTAGATTTTCTCACAGGTGTCTGTCAAGGTTTAGAACTCGGTATTCGGCGGTTAATTTAGTAAATAAATAGAGTTCTAAATTCCGTAAAAAATCTAAATTCCGCAAGTGTTAGTTTTTGGTTTAAAAGATAAAGTTAAAGAACCCAACTCAATTGCACCTCTATTCTTTTTACAATTAATAATGGGGGTTTTCTTAAAGTAATCAAAGGCTACTATTGCTTTTTTTAATCCTGTATTAATCGCCGGAGAATTATTTTTAAGATTAAAATTTAAATTTCTGGGATCAACAAATTGCGGATCAGCTATAATATCGTTTTTACCTCTAACTCTTGGTTGTAATCTTCCTAAATTCCAGTAAATGTTATAGTCAAACACATTGGTTTTTTGTTCTTTTTTTGTCGTCCAATCGGCATTTACATTTTTACCTGGAAATGCAACCATGATATTGTTTAGTACCTTAATATTACTGGCTTGATTTGCAAATATTTGTCCCCCAGTAATTTCAGCACTTTGATTATTATTTACAGCAGTATTATTGATAATATCTACATTATCACTATAATATGCATGGACTCCAGAGCCACCATTATTATAGATAATATTATTTATCACTAATGTTTTTCCCTTATAAACTCCTAATTTAGAGCCGTTTTGAGTATTTCTGCCATCATCAATAATAATTCCGTTCCCGTCTGTAATTTTACCAACAGCAATCCAAGGAATATATAATCGGTTGTTATAAATCCAATTATTAGTAAATATAATTTTGTAATCAGTGGTATTCTTATCAGAATTATAACTTTGATAAACACCTGTACCTGAAGTACCGTAAAGTGTAAACCAGGAATTATTATAAATATAATTATGATCAACAGTTATATAGTCTGCATGGGCAAACCCTATTCCCATACCCGCACAATCATGAACTTTATTATTAAAAACCCTCCAGTGATGAGGTTTTAGTTTAGGAGAAACTTTTCTCCCGTCAACCGAAAGACAATTCCCATTTGTTAAAGTATTAAGTTTATTTTTTGATTGTGATTTAGCATATTTTAAAGTGATTTTTTGATTATTTCCTTCTAGTTCTAGACCTTCAATATTAATATATGAAGCCCTATCACTATAGATAATATGCCAACTTCCTTTTACAGGGTCTTGTTTGAGTTTTACTCGATGATTAGGGTAAGGTTTATAGGTAATCCAAGCATTCGGTTTACCTGAATTTTTAATATCCATTACTACCCAGTTTTTTTCAGGGAAATATGTACCCTCAAGAAAATAGACAGTATCTCCCGGCTTAGTTAGATTTGCTGCTTTTTGCGGTGTCTTGAATGCTTTACTTGGAGATAAACCATCGTTAGAATCTGATCCAGTTGGAGAAACATAGTAGTTGACTCCACCAGTAGCAGGTAAAGGTAGTGCAGGTGGAACTTTAGAACTAGGAATACGTCGTGGGATAGAATTATTAGAGCCAGTTTGTGACAGATGCAGACTAGAAGCAGGGGTAGGAGTCTTTACTTGAGCAATTGTGGAAAATATGGTGAACATTATAATTGACGAGATGCCAGCAATTGTTAGTTTGAACATAAACCTACCCCAATACTAAAATTCGGTTAACCCAGATATTGAGTCGAAATATCACACTATATTAAATATAAAGGATTTTTTAATTGGTGATGTTGTCTGGATGCGATCGCACATTTGGTGGCAAACTAATTAAATCATCAATATTCCGTTTCATTGTGTCGCAAATTGCATCAAGGGGTAAGTCATTTTCATCATAACCAAACGGATTTTCTATTTCTAAGCCGATAGCTTCAATCCCAAACAATGTAAAACTAACTAACGCCACAATTAAGCCTGTCCACCATTTTAAAGTCTCCACCATTTGAAATGGTAATAAGATGCAATATAACAATAATAATTGCTTGAGATGAATGGCATAAGCTAAAGGCATTGGGGTTTTTAAAATTCGTTCACAAGACCCTAAGTTATCCACTAAGTTATTTAATAATTCTTGCATACTGGTTAATTGGTAGCTATTTAAGCAGTGACGGTCATACTGCTGTTGCAAATAATCACCAATCCAAAAAGCCACCTCTAAAGGCGGATGGTTCATTGTCTGCAATTTTAAATATTTAGATGGGGACATTAATTCTTCTAGTTCGCTATTGACTTTTTCTCCTCTTAAATGCAATTTAGTTGTGACTGCAAAAGCTACTAATAACCTTAATGCAGCAACTTTATGTTCCCTATCTTCATAGGATACTTCATCAATAGATACCCAAATTTGTCGGGCTAAATTGCGTACAGTATTAACTATAGAACCCCAAGCTTTTCTACCTTCCCAAAAGCGATCATAAGCTGTATTTGTGCGAAAAACTAATAATAAACCTAAAACAATACTAGGAATAACGTTTCCTAAAATAGGCTGAGAAACAGGTAATTTTAAATAGTAAAGTAGAGAAACAATAACCCCAAAAAAGCCACACCAAAAAACTCGTTGATAAATTGAAAATAATACCGAGCCTTTAATCTGGAAAGCCATGCGAGACCAACGGATTTTTTCAACCGCCATGCAATTCTCCTATAAATATTTAGCGTACTAAGCAAGTAAGTATCTGATAACTTAAAAATCATAACCTTGGAAGTAGCGCAATCGGCATTGAGGAATTTACCATGACTGGGGCATCAGCATCTTCTACACGTTGGGAATTCTGGATTGACAGAGGCGGCACATTCACAGATATTGTGGCGAAGCGTCCTGATGGTGAGTTGGTAATTCACAAGCTGCTGTCAGAAAATCCGGAACGCTACACGGACGCAGCAGTCCAAGGAATTCGGGAATTGTTGGGACTTTCTGCTGATGCGCCCATTCCTGCCGATCGCATCGCGGCGGTGAAGATGGGAACAACTGTGGCGACAAACGCCTTATTGGAGAGAAAAGGCGATCGCACCGTTCTCGTAATTACCCAAGGATTTCGGGATGCCCTACGCATCGGTTATCAAAACCGTCCTGATATTTTTGCCCGTCAGATAATTTTGCCAGAAATGCTCTACGAACGGGTGATTGAAGTTAAAGAACGTTACAGCGCGCAAGGTCAGGAATTAGTACCGCTAAATCTTGAGGCTGTTCGTCCGCAATTACAAGCGGCTTACGATGACGGGATTCGTTGTTGTGCGATCGTTTTCATGCACGGTTATCGCTACACCACCCATGAAAAGCAAGTTGCGGCTTTAGCGCATAGTATTGGCTTTACTCAAGTTTCGGTATCTCACGAAGTCAGCCCCTTAATGAAATTAGTTAGCCGAGGCGATACGACAGTTGTTGATGCCTATTTATCCCCGATTTTGCGACGGTATGTAAATCAAGTCTCCAGTCAATTGGTATTTGGGAGTAGGGAATCGGGAGTAGGGAATCGGGAAGAAGCTAGGGAGATCAGCAACAGGGAACAAGGATTATTCCCCCAGCCCCCAGCCCCCAGCCCCGATTCCTCTTCCAACTCCCTCAAATTGATGTTCATGCAATCCAACGGTGGGCTTGCAGATGCAGAGAATTTCCAAGGCAAAGATAGTATTTTATCCGGCCCTGCTGGTGGCATAGTTGGGGCAGTGCAGACAAGCCGCATTGCTGGATTTGACAAGATTATCAGCTTTGATATGGGTGGCACATCTACCGATGTAGCTCATTACAATGGCGAGTATGAACGCACCTTTGAAACGGAAGTTGCAGGGGTACGTCTGCGAACTCCCATGATGGCAATTCACACCGTTGCGGCGGGTGGTGGTTCGATTGTGCAGTTTGATGGTTCCCGGTATCGGGTGGGGCCGGAATCTGCGGGGGCAAATCCTGGCCCAGCTGCTTATTCTAAAGGTGGGCCGTTGACGGTGACTGATTGCAATGTGATGGTAGGCAAGTTGCAACCAGAGTTTTTCCCCAAGGTGTTCGGGGTGAATGCGGATTTGCCTTTAGATGCAGAGATTGTGCGGCATAAGTTTCAGGAATTGGCGGCAGATATTGGGGATGGGAGAACCCCTGAAGAAGTAGCTGCGGGTTTTTTGGCGATCGCAGTTGATAAAATGGCAAACGCTATCAAAAAAATCTCTCTCCAGCGTGGTTATGATGTGTCAGAGTATACTTTGTGTTGCTTTGGTGGTGCTGGTGGGCAACACGCTTGTTTAATTGCCGATGCTTTGGGGATGAAGCAGGTATTTATTCATCCTTATGCGGGGGTGTTGTCTGCTTATGGTATGGGGTTGGCAGATGTACGGGTAATGCGCGAGAAGTCGGTGGAAGTGGTTTTGAGTGAGGGTTTTTTGGCGGAGGTGGAGTTAGAGTTGGCTGGTTTGGTGGCGGAGGCGGAAGAGGAAACGAACCGCATTAGACGCGAAGCGGCTTCCCGAAGGGTAGACGCAAAGGACGCGGAGGAAGGAGAGACTGCTACACCCATACACCCATACACCCCTGCACCCTCTGCCAACATAGAGGTTTATCGTAAGGTGCATTTGAGGTATGAGGGGACTGATGCGCCGTTGATTGTGAATTTTGGAGATATGACGATGATGCAGCGTCAGTTTGAGGAGTTGCATCGTCAGCGTTATGGGTTTATTGCGCCAGAGAAGCGGTTGATTGTGGAAGCGGTGGCGGTAGAGGTGGTGGCACAGCATGATGCGCCAGAAGAAGCTGTAATTGCACGTAGGAATGATAAAGAACCCGTAGCAGTAGCGACTGTTCAAATGTACAGTGCTGGTGCATGGCAGACTACTCCAGTCTATCAACGGCAAGATTTGCAGCCAGGAGATTGTATTGCAGGCCCAGCAATTATTGTTGAGGCGACGGGTACAAATGTAATTGAACTTAATTGGCAAGCCCAATTAACTGTAAGAAATCATCTTGTGTTGTCCGTTGTTGGTGTTGCAGGTAACAAAGGACAAAAGATAAATGACAAATCTCAAAAACCAGACCCAGTGATGTTGGAGATTTTCAATAATTTGTTTCGAGCGATCGCTGAACAAATGGGTATAACCTTACAAAATACCAGTTCCTCTGTAAACATCAAGGAACGGTTGGATTTCTCCTGTGCAATTTTTGATGGTTCTGGCCAATTAGTAGCGAATGCGCCCCACATTCCTGTGCATTTGGGTTCCATGAGTGAAAGTGTACAAGCTTTAATTGCTAACTATGGCGACACCATCAAACCCGGCGATGTATTTGTTTCAAATAACCCCTACAACGGCGGTACTCACCTACCAGACATTACCGTTATCACTCCCGTCTTTCCCCATTCCCCACTCCCCACTTCCCCACTTTTCTACGTCGCCTCGCGGGGACACCACGCAGATATCGGTGGTATTACTCCTGGTTCTATGCCGCCAAATAGTAAAAATGTAGTAGAAGAAGGTATATTAATCGATAATTTCCAGTTAGTTGCAGCAGGGAAATTCCGCGAAACAGAATTAGTAGAGTTATTAACTAGCGAACCTTATCCGGCGCGAAATATTACACAAAATTTAGCCGATTTAAAAGCCCAAATTGCCGCCAATGCACGAGGCGTGCAAGAACTTCTAAAAATGGTAGAACACTACAGTTTAGAAACTATACAATCTTACATGGGTTTTGTCCAAGATAATGCTGAAGAATCAGTTCGCCGTGTCATTGAAGTTCTAAAAGATGGGAGTTTTAGTTATGAATTAGATAATGGTAGTGTGATTCAAGTTGCAATTACCATTAATAGAGAAAAGCGCGGTGCCAAAATAGATTTTACAGGTACTTCAGCCCAGCAGTTAAATAATAACTTTAATGCGCCGGCAGCAGTGTGCAAAGCGGCAGTTTTGTATGTTTTTCGCACATTAGTTAATGATGACATTCCCTTAAATGCCGGATGTCTTAAACCTTTAGAAATTTCCATCCCTGAAGGTTGTATGTTAAATCCTTGTTACCCTGCTGCTGTCGTAGCAGGAAATGTGGAAACTTCTCAAGCTATTACCGATGCGTTGTATGGTGCGTTGGATGTGTTAGCAGCTTCCCAAGGAACAATGAATAACTTTACTTTTGGGAATGAACGCTATCAATATTACGAAACTATCTGCGGTGGTTCTGGTGCAGGCGCAAATTTTGATGGTACAGACGCAGTTCATACTCACATGACAAATTCGCGTCTGACAGATCCTGAAGTATTAGAATGGCGTTTTCCTGTGGTGTTAGAAAATTTCGCCATCCGTGAACATAGTGGTGGTAAAGGATATCATCATGGCGGAAATGGTGTAATTCGTCGCTTGCGTTTTCTTGAACCGATGACAGCCGCGATTTTATCAAATCATCGCATAGTTGCGCCTTTTGGATTACATGGTGGAGAAGCAGGTAAAGTAGGGCGTAATTATGTTGAAAGAATTGATGAAAATATTGAGAGTTTAGGTAGTAAAGCTGTGATGGAAATGAATACAGGAGATGTTTTTGTGATTGAAACTCCTGGTGGTGGTGGTTACGGTTTTGTTAGCAAGAACGCATTCTGAATACGATAGCGTAGACGCGACAACAATTTGAGGTAATGTATATGCTTAAACCCCACCCCATCCGAACCGAAGCTGATTATCGTGCTGCACTTAATGAAATTGAAAGATTGTTTGATGCAGAACCTAATACACCGGAGTGCGATTTATTAGAAGTTTTGACAACACTGGTGGAAGCATACGAACAGCGACATTATCATATTGAAGCACCAGACCCAGTTGAGGCAATTTTATATTATCTCGAATCTCGTGGGCTGTCTTGGCAGGATTTGGAATGTGTTATTGGAAGCCGTAGAGAGGTTGAGGAGGTTTTGAATCGCCAGCAACCACTAACACTAGAAATGATTCGACGTTTGCATTCTTCATTAGGGATTCCAGCGGAAGTGTTGATCCAACCATACTCCTTAATAAAAAATTCAGCTTGATAGAAGTTTGGACTTGTAATTACTCTTAATTTATAAAATAAGTATTAATTAAAAACTTTTTGAAGCAGTAAATGTCAGGGACAGTATTTTTTACCTTCTGTCCCCTGCCTTCTATAATTATCAACCAAACCAATGCGAAGGTTCACAGCCTGGTTCAACTATGTCACATAGATGCTGGTTAATCCAATCAGACTTGTCATGCATAATCGAAAAAATGCCTTGATGAATTAAGTTTTGCAAATATAATTTCTGCTCTAATGGACTACGAGGAAACTTTTGGTCTATAGAGTCATATTTTGTGATGTTTTGTAACGGAAATTCTCTGTCAAATTCTATTTTATGAAAGCAAGGAATGCGGCTGAGAATGAAAACAATTAGTTGTTGACGTAATTCAGGAATTGCAAAGGTTGCTTGATAAGGATGATATGCATAGGTGTCTAAAACACTCTCAATTTCGCTTATTACTGATTGTTGTGTTAAATTTACTACGGTTTTCATAAGCTTTTATCTCCTTTTAAATACAATTGAGTGTTCAACAAGCGAACAAAATATCTTGAGCGTACTTGGTGATGCTAAACAGGTAATACTGATAGAAATAAAAATTTTTTACTCCGAAACAACCTCTAAACTCAGTACAACATCAGACCTTTAGCTATGATGTCTTGAGTTAACTTTTATACTATCGTTAGTAAACTTTGTGGTAGAAGTTAAGAGGCTGAGTTCGTACCGATATTTTATATCTACACTGCTAATTATTCCCACTTTGTATCTTTTTGACGGAAAACTATACAAAACGCAGCATAAGCTTTTAGGGATCAATTTTAAGTTAAAGTTTAACAACAGTTAATATTGCAGAATGAAGCAGGTTTTGCAGCCGAGTTAATGGTAATAGAGCCGAAAAACAAGAAAAAAAGTAGTAAAGGTTTCGGAAATTAGTTAGCTCCTAAAATGGACTCAATGAAAGTGTTTGAAACTTCTGCTTTCTTTCAGGCATCCCTACACCTTGCCCCATACCACTTGTTCATCAATCCCTTATTCTCAGGGAATTTGAGCATATCCTTTAATTGATACAGATTTCAAAGAAGACTTTTAGTATTCCAGGAGGTAATTGGACTGTATTAAAAAAATGTTGCACTGTAATTAATACAGAGCATGGTATAAGTTCTTACGTTTACATAGAGAATTCAGTTAATCATTTGGGAATACTAAATCCAAACATTTTAAAGATTTAGGGTATGATTAGTACTTTTCTTGAGAATATTCCCGAATATCGCATCAGCGAAGAACTTTATAATGGTTCCCGAACCCAAGTTTATCGAGGTTATCGAGAAGTTGATCAACAACCAGTAGTCGTTAAATTACTAAAAAATCCTTATCCCAGTTTTAACGAACTTTTGTTGTTTCGCAACCAGTACACAATTGCCAAAAATCTCAACTCACCCCTGATAGTCCAAATCTACAGTCTAGAACCTTGCCAAAATGGTTATGCACTAGTTATGGAAGACTTTGGGGGGATTTCTCTTAAAGAGTGGAGAACTAGAGAAACCCAACAATCTTTAGAAGAATTTTTAGTGATAGCGATCGCTCTGTGTAACATCTTAGATTTACTCTATCATGAGCGCATTATTCATAAAGATATCAAACCCAGCAATATATTAATCAACCCCCAAACTAAACAAGTTAAATTAATTGACTTTAGTATTGCATCATTATTACCCAGAGAAACCCAAACCCTAGTTAACCCCAACGTTTTAGAAGGAACACTTGCTTATATATCTCCAGAACAAACCGGGAGAATGAATCGAGGAATTGATTATCGCACAGATTTTTATTCCCTGGGTGTGACATTCTATGAATTACTTACAGATGAGTTACCATTCCAGTCTCATGATGCGATGGAATTGGTACATTCTCATATTGCTAAAACAGCACCATTAATACATGAAATTAATCCAGATATCCCTTCAGTTATCTCAAAAATCGTCAGGAAATTGATGGCGAAAAATGCCGAAGATAGGTATCAAAGTGCATTAGGATTGAAATTTGATTTAGAAAAATGTTTAATTCAGCTAAAAGAAACTGGTAAGATTCAAAGTTTTGATATTGCTAGTAGGGATCTTTGCGATCGCTTCATCATCCCTGATAAACTCTACGGTAGAGAAGCCGAAGTTAAAACTCTCCTTGACGCATTTGATAGAGTCAGTCAGAGTGCCACAGAAATGATGCTCATTGCTGGGTTTTCTGGAATTGGGAAAACCGCCGTTGTTAACGAAGTACATAAACCAATTGTCCGCCAGCGTGGTTATTTTATCAAAGGCAAATATGACCAATTACAACGTAATATTCCCTTCAGTGCCTTTGTGCAAGCTTTCCGAGATTTAATGGAGCAATTATTAACTGAAAATGATCTTCAAATAGAACGATGGAAAAATAAAATTTTAGATGCTGTTGGCGAAAATGCACAAGTAATTATTGAAGTTATTCCCGAACTAGAAAGAATTATTGGCAAGCAACCACCAGCAGTAGAATTATCAGGAATTGCTGCCCAAAATCGTTTTAACTTATTATTTCAAAAATTCACCCAAGTCTTTACCAGTGCAGAACAGCCCCTAGTAATATTTTTAGATGATTTACAATGGGCGGATTCAGCATCATTAAAATTAATGCAGCTATTAATGGCTGATACAGGTCATCTATTCATCATTGGTGCATATCGTGATAACGAAGTGAATCCTGGACATCCATTAATGTTGACTTTGAGTGAAATTGCTAAATCACAAGCAACGATGAATACAATTACTTTAGCACCAATAAGTCAATTACAAGTCAATAAATTAGTTGCTGAAACACTCAAGGCTTCTGAAGATTTGGTATGGAAACTTTCTGTATTAATCTATCAAAAAACTCAGGGAAATCCATTCTTTGCTACCCAGTTTCTCAAAGCATTACATCAAGATGGACTGATTCAATTTGACTTTGAGTTAGGTTGTTGGCAATGTGACATAGCAGAAGTGACGGCGCAAGCTGTTACAGATGATGTTGTGGCTTTTATGAGTTTTCAATTGCAAAAACTACCGCCATCAACTCAACAAGTATTGCAGTTAGCTGCTTGTATTGGCAATTCTTTTGATTTAGCGACTTTGGCAATTGTTTCACAACAATCTCAAATCGAAACAGCAGCTTGTCTGTGGAAAGCATTACAGGAAGGATTGATTTTACCAATCGGTGATGTTTATAAGTTTTATGTTGGCAAAGGAACCCCAGCACATACATCAGAAAATCAACAGACTGTTACATACAAATTTTTACATGACCGAGTACAGCAAGCGGCTTATTCTCTGATTCCCAATGACCAAAAACAGACGACTCATTACCACATCGGACAACTGCTGCTGCAACAGATTTCGCCAGAAGCAAGAGTTGAGGGTATTTTTGAAATCGTTAATCAATTAAATTATGGAACTTCTTTAATTAACGAACAAACACAAAGAAATGAACTAGCACAACTGAACCTCATTGCCTGTCGCAAAGCCAGAACTGCTACCGCCTATCAAGCGGCGCAGGAATATGCCGCAGTGGGATTGTCTTTGTTGGGAGAACAAGCTTGGCAACAAAAGTATGAAATGACTCTCGCCTGGCATGAATTAGCGGCAGAAGTGGCAATGCTAAATGGCGACTTTCAGGTGATGGAACAGTTGATTGATATTGTTACCGAACAGGCACATTCGTTACTAGAACAGGTCAATGTTTACCGCATTAGGATTCAAGCCAAGACTTCCCAACGTCAACTTAGTGAAGTGCTGGAGATCGGCATTCAGATTCTGCAACAGTTGGGTGCAACTATAACCGCATCACCTACACCCGCAGATATTCAAAAGTCAATCCAAGAAATTAGCGAACTAATTGGCGATCGCCAAATTGCAGATTTTCTCCACCTACCTGTAATGACGGATGTCAACAAAATCGCCATTACCCAGATTGCCGGCAGCATCATGGCAGCCGCTTACACCTGTGGATCTCTTTTGTATCCATTACTAGCTACTTTGTTAGTCAAATTATTTTTGCAGCACGGTAATATATCTATTTCTGCTACTAACTATACTTGCTATAGCTTGGTTCTCTGTAATATGCAGAATATAGATTTAGCTGCTGAATTTGGGCAGTTGGCATTGAATTTGACTGCAAAATTCGATGATAAAGCAACTAAACTGGAAGTATTTTTCCTATTAGGAAGTTATATCCTCCACCGCAAATCTCACCTCAAAGAAATGTTACCCCTTTTGAGTGAGAGTTATACCCTTGGGCTAGAAGTTGGAAACCTAGAATACGCTGGATATGCCGTTCACAATTTCTGTTGGATTTCTTCTTGGGGTGGTCAACCCCTTGCTAACTTGGAGCAAGATACACACACTTACTACAATGCTTTAGTACAACTGAAGCAATTGGGAACAGCTAATTACTGTCTCATCTATCGGCAAGTGATTTTAAATTTACTAGGTTTTGCAGAGCATCCTACTATTTTATCTGGAGTAGCTCTCCAAGAAACAGAATTTCTCCCTCAGCTGCGGTCTACAAATGATATATGTGGACTATATATTTTTTACTCATATAAGTTGACACTTTGCTTTTTATTTGGAGAAATTGAGCCAGCTAATAATAATGCCCTTGAATGCAGAAACTATTTCATGGCAGGTGCAGGAACAGTTGCCGAACCTGCATTTTATTTTTATGATTCTTTAATAGCTCTAGCACAATTGACTCAACTATCAGGCGAAGTATCAACCGCATTAGAAAGGGTGGCAAAAAACCAAACTCAGTTGCAACACTGGGCGCATTATGCACCGATGAATCATCAGCATAAGTTCGATTTGGTAGCAGCAGAAAAATGTCGAGTCTTAGGAAACAAAGTCGAAGCCAGTGAACTATACGATCGGGCAATATCTGGAGCTAAAGCCAACGAATATATCCAAGAAGAAGCACTTGCTAACGAACTGGCAGCAAAGTTCTACCTAGATTGGGGTAAACAGCGTATTGCCGGGGAGTACATGATTGAAGCTTATTATGGTTATGCGCGTTGGGGAGCAAAAGCCAAAGTCACTGACTTAGAAAAATGCTATCCCCAATTACTCGCCCCCATATTACAGCAAAGCCGTTCTGTTATTTCAACTAACGAAACTATCTTCGCCTTGGGGACTGTCACAAAAAGCAGTTCTTCGGCTTCTAGCAGCAGTGTCTCAGAGACTCTAGATTTAAAAGCAATTCTCAAAGTATCTCAGACGATATCTGGTGAAATCGAACTAGAAAAACTACTTTCATCGTTACTTTTGATCGTCATCGAAAATGCTGGGGCTGATAAATGTGTCTTAATGCTGTTGCGAGACTCGCGCTTGCTAATTAAAGGCTCAATTACCCAGGGAACAAACCCAGTGCTATTGCAAAGAATTCCTGTTGAAGAGAGTCAAGAAATTCCCCACAAGCTCATTTACAAAGTCAAGCACAGTCAACAGACTGTTGTTTTATTAGATGCAACCGCAGATACCACCTTAGCCAACGACCCATACATTATCCATCAACAGCCTCAAAGTATTTTGTGCAGCCCGATTTTGCATCAAGGTAAGTTGTTGGGGATTTTATATTTAGAAAATAGTTTAATCACAGGGGCATTCACAAGCGATCGCATCGAAATACTGAATTTAATTTGCGCTCAAGCTGCCATTTCTTTAGAAAATGCCCGACTTTATGAATCTGCTCAGGAATATGCCCAAAAGTTAGAGCAATCTTTTGTCGAATTGAGTACCAGTAATTCTCGCTTTCATAACTTGGTAGATAATGTTCCTGGGGTTGTTTATCAATTTACTGTGTCTGCTGATGGTGAAATATCTCTATCGTATATCAGTGCAGATTGTTATAAATTATACGAAGTTACAGCCGAGCAAGCGATCGCCAATGTGCAGACTATTCTTGATTTAGTGCATCCAGAAGATGCAGCAGATAGCCAGCAGTCGATTGCCCACTCAATGCAAACTTTGACTCCTTGGCAATGGACAGGTCGAATTGTTACACCTTCGGGAATTGTTAAATGGATTCATGGCGAAGCGCGCATTCAAAAACTTGTTGATGGCACAATTTTGTGGGACGGCTTATTGTTAGATATTAGCGAACGCAAACGAGCAGAACAAGAACTACAACAAGCCCAGTTACAAATTATCCAAAGTGAAAAAATGTCAGCTTTGGGTAATTTAGTCGCTGGCGTTGCCCATGAAATGAATAATCCTCTTGGTTTTATTGCTGCTACTCTCAAACAAACTAAACCCAATTTAGCTGACCTGAGTGAACATCTCAAACTCTATCAAGCAGTTCTTGAAAATCCTGGTGATGAAATTCAAGACCATGCGGAGGAAATTGACTTAGAGTATCTTTTGGCAGACTTACCTAAAACAATCGATGCAATGGTCATGGCGTGCGACAGGTTGAAAAATATTAGCACTAGCTTGCGGACATTTTCTCGCGCTGACAAAGATTACAAAGTACAATTTAATCTCCATGAAGGAATTGATAGTACAATTTTAATTCTCAAGCATCGCCTCAAAGCCAACGAACAACACCCAGCAATTGAAGTAATTACTAACTATGGTGATTTACCTTTAGTCAATTGTTTTCCTGGGCAATTAAATCAGGTGTTTATGAATATTCTTGCCAATGCTATTGATGCGTTAGAAGAAGCAAATATTGGTAAGAGTTTTGCAGAGATTAAAGCTTATCCTAACTGCATCATAATCACAACATCAATCATAGAGCATCAATACGTAAAAATATCAATTGCTGATAACGGCAAAGGCATGAGTGCAGAAGTCCAAGAAAAAATATTTGACCATTTATTTACTACCAAGGGAGTCGGTAAAGGTACGGGATTAGGATTGGCGATCGCCCGTCAAATTGTCGAAGAAAAACACGGTGGTAAAATCACATTTAATTCTGTTCTGGGCGAAGGGACAGAGTTTATAATTTCTCTTCCCATATAGAGAGATTGTTCGTAAAGGCTCACAACAGTGCGCTTTTGAACCAATTAGTCATTATGGGGTTTAAAGGCTATGAAGCAATACGGTTCGGTTAAAGGGGAAAGGCGAAGAAAAAACCTTTAACTCTTACCCTTTAATCTTTTCCCCAGATCCCCGACTTCTTTAATAAGTCGGGGAGCTTGTAATTTTTTAACGAACCGCAAAGGGCGCGAAGGACGCGAAGGAGAGAAAGATTTTAACAGGACGGTTTGAGTTCTAAAGGTGTAGATGGAATGATATACATGAATTCTGCACTTTCAGGTTTTACTTCTGTTGAAGGTGTTAGTTTCAGCCATTCGTGGAAGCTAATCCCTAATTGAGATATTGCTTGTACTTCTGTTTGATACGCTTCAAATCTACGGCTGGTTTCAATCATTGATTCTATCTTTTCAAAAGTTTTGGGAAGACGTGCATAAATAGTTGGTTTAGGATCATCCCAAAATGCTTTACCAGCCCAATCTAAATTAGGCTCCCAAATTAAAGCTGGCAATGTTTCTACCCATTTATTTGGGTCTTGATTCCACTTAAATAAATTATCACGTTGCATTTCAAAGACTTTATTTTCATTCAATGTTGGGTCAATCCATTGGTAAATTTGAGTAAGTCTCTGTAAATCAATTTGACCTTGAAATTGAGGTTGTAAATATGCTGCTGGGTTTGAAGTCAGCATGATGTCAACATATTTTTGAATCCGAGTACGAATAACTTTTGTTCCTTCTTGAAAGCGACGAATTGCTGTGTCGTGTTCTTCTAATTCTAGATAGCAGCGAGCTTCAGATAGGTAAGCCAGTGTTAAAGTCAAAATATACTCCTCAGCAATTTGACTTTTTTTATCTATTTCAATATCTATAAATTCAGTATAAATATGTTCTGCTTCTAAAAATCGATTAATAGCTTGTAAGGCACTACTTCTACGATTTTCAGTTTTTGTCATTGTAAAAGCATTGATTGCTAGTTCAATGGCAGCACGAAAATTAGCATAAAAACTTATATCAATTTTACGGTTAATTTTGTTTAACAATTCTTGTGTTTGTTGCAAACGCTGTTCTATTTCTTTTAGGCGTTGTGCGATTACAACAAAGCCCATCACTGAAACACCAAGATTAAGTATGCTAGCAGCAGTAGTTACCTGCAAAATTCCCTGAGCTATTTCTAGGGTTTGCTCTATTCCTCCTAAATGATTTTCAACACTGTCTAAGCGTTGATTGACATCAGCAAAGCCTTTCCTTGTAATAGCCGCATTAGCAACTGTTGCAACTAAATTTACACCTGAAAGGGCAATATTTCCTAAACTGGCTTGGACAACTCCACCCAAAATTTGGTTAACATTAGCTAATCCCTGTTTTGTAACAACTGTATTGGTTCCTGAGGTTATAAGATTTGCCCCTGAAAAAATCAGGTTAAGTAAATTATTAGAAGTATTACCTTGAACAGACTGTCCAGCTATATCTTTTAAAGTATTAACTTGAGTAGTTTGTCCAGCTATTTCCCTTAACCAAGTGACAACCTGTTTTGTACCTACTTCCCGAATTACACCTCCAACCCTTTCCAAAGTTCCGTCTGCTAAACCTTTAATAATCCAATCAGCAAGCATAAAGGTTACGGTAACTGGTAAACTCACAATTTTCTCCTAGTTGTTCAACTAATAAGCACGCGCTTAACTCAGTATTCCCAATTACCAATCAGCATTTACACTCCTCTCTGCGTCTCTGCGCCTCTGCGCGAAAAAAAGACACCCTCGCCGCCTAACCGACAAAAGTGCCTTCATAAATTTATCTAAAACATCTAATCTAACTTACTCAAAATTGCACTCACATCAACAGCTAATTTCTGCCCCAACTTTAACAACTGCCGACATTGATTAGTATCTTCTTTGTTAATAAGGCTGGTCATACAATCAGGCACTATCTTACTGTTCAAACAGTTGAAATATAGTTCTTGAGAACGATACAAAGAAATACCCAAATTCAACTCATATCCGGCATCAATTAATCTTTCTAACAGTTGAATATCTTGAGCAAAATTACCATTGCTATCGTGTAATAATTGCCAGAGCGATCGCAAGATTATTTGCTCTAACATTTGCTTACCTTCAGGCACATTCAACCGACAACGCAGATGTTTAGCTTCTGTGGCGATCGCTTCTAATTCTACAATGTGATTCCAGCATAACTGCGGTTCGATAATATCTTGCTCTAGCGATCGCAATGTTGTCATACAGCGATATCCTAAAGCAATCTCGGCTGCTACTTGCAATTCTTGCGGTGCTGCTAATTCATCTCGATGGAACGCCATGAGTACGCCATAGTTTTCCCGGTAGGTTTGCGTATATAGTTGATCCAAGCGTGTCAAGGTTTCTTGACTTAGTAGCCGCATAATCCGGTGGCGTTCTTCTGCAAACAAATTCTGCAAGCTAAAGGTATTTTTGCCAAATAGCTGCGTCATCACCAAGATAGTTTGCGCCGCACTTGCTTGTTGCAATGTGCCAAGCAGCTTTTCTTTACATTGGCTATATTCCCGCCGCCCAGCAAACTGTTGAATGCAGCAATGGAAATCCCAACCACCTAGATGCAACACTGCAAATACTAAATGTTCGCTTTCCCAAGTAATTTCAGAGACTAACTTTAATTGTCCTACTACCAATGTCAGCGATCCCATGCGTTGCAACTGGTAATCTAGTTCATTGACGGTGTAGCAGTAAATTCTCTTCTGGCAAGGATTATGCAGTTTACTAGTAGTTTCTTGCCCAGGTAAATTGCAAGTTTCTGGCGGTTTGTGATGATTAAACAGCGAAGTAATCGCATAATGGGCTGCAACTTGTTTAAAACTGACTTGCGCTGTTGTTACCAACTGGCGATAAATTTCTCCGCCATGTTTGAATTGTTCGACATTGCTGGGTGCTAAACCCAGGCGTTTGATAAAACCTTTTTCTAATTGCACCCCTGCAACATCTCCCGCCAATTCTAAAGCACGGGCGGCGTAACGTAGAATCTGGGTTCCTTCTGGACGAGACAGTTCTTCAAAAAACCAGCCGCAACTGGTGAACATTAATAAGCCGTGACGCTGCATTTCTAACAGGCGCAAAGCGTCTACTTGTTCGGCGGCGGTGAGTTTGTGGCTTTGATGACGAGATAAGAAACGGCTGACATTAGCAGGAGAGCGATCGCGGACTACTTTGATATACTCATCTCTAGCCCGCCAGGGATCTTGGAAAAATTGCGGCCCATATTCCTCATACACTTCAACTAACTGATCCCGCAGCCAGTTTAAAGCATTGCGTAAAGGCCGCCGCCATTTTTGATGCCAAACGCCGCCTTCACCACCACAACCACAGTCATCTTGCCATCTATCTACACCGTGGGCGCAACTCCAAGCGGTGATTGGCTTGAGTTCTACTTCCCAAGTCGGAGGATTGATACTGAGGTAATGTGCATAGTTTGTCACTATCCAATCGTGGCGGGGAAATTCTTCTGTAAAGGCGTAGGCTAAAGTTTTTTCAGTGCCTTTTTTATGATGTCCGAAAGTTTCGCCATCGGTAGCTACAGAAATCAATTGGGCTGGACGATGATCCCCACGCACAGCTGAACCAATACGTCCAGCCAAATGATTGGCACTATAAGTAACATCTGTAAAACCCATATCCCGTGATATTGGGCCATCGTAGAAGAAGATATCAATATAAGGTAGTCCTTCTACAGCGTCATTACCATCTTTGACGGAGACGCTGCTCAGAGGGGAAGCCGCAGTATTCAGAGTTGGCTTTAAATAGCAGCGATAGGGACGAGTGGGATCAATCTGACTACCACCAACTTCGTACCATTCTGGCTGGGGATCATTTTTATTTGGTAATGGACGGCAACGTTGTGCTTGCGATGGTGCCAAGATAATGAAACGAATACCTTCGGCAATTAAAGCTTCTATGGTTGCGTAGTCTACACCTGTTTCTGCTAACCACATTCCTTCGGGATCGCGGCCAAAGCGGGATTTGAAGTCTTCTTTGCCCCAGCGAATTTGAGTGTATTTATCGCGTTCGTTAGCCAGAGGCATGATGATGTGATTATATACTTGCGCGATCGCATTACCGTGGCCTTGCAGACGTTGTGCGCTTTTCGCATCTGCTTCTAAAATCCGTTGATAAACCTCTACATCGTAGCGTTCTAGCCACGACATCAAAGTAGGGCCGATGTTAAAGCTGAGATACTCGTAATTATTGACGATCCCCACGACTTCGCCTTTGTCGTTCAATATCCTGGCAAAGGCGTTAGGGCGATAGCATTCAAAATGAATTCGCTCATTCCAATCATGGAAAGGAGCCGCACCTGACTGACGCTCAATTGCGTCCAGATAAGGGTTTTCGCGTGGTGGTTGGTAAAAATGTCCATGCATCGTGACATACACACCATTAGCCGTACTCAGGGGATCGGGTTGGTGAGTGTCTTTGATGATGGGATTACGTGAAAATGTTGAGCCAGAGCTAGCTGGCCGTTCAGCAGCAGAAGTCATGTATATTTATCCAAAACAAAAAACTTGCATTGACGCATAAGGCGTTGTATTCAAACCTTATCTACACAGGCTTGAATACTAAATCCGGTATAGAGTAAAACTATGGTCTACGATACAGTTTAATTTCTGAGAAAGCATTCTGACTAAAGTATTAACTCTGGGCGATCGCACAGATGTTTCTCAGGTAGTACTAAGTTTAGTTTTTTCGTTAGTAGTCCCAACAAAAATTTAATTGTCTTTTAATACATTAAACTCGATTTTTGGTGTATTAACTCAAAACAAAATGGATACTTTTGCTACGAAAGTTTGCGAAAACTGTGTAAAACGCAATATTAGTTAACATATTAACTTTTTAACCTCAAACTGATCACAGTAGATTTTCTCAATGGGTTATCAGACTGTTGAGAGTATCCTATTGGAGTGTTGAGTTATGAGTACTCAGGGGGATGAGGGAGATAAAGCGGATGCGGAAGAATAATTCTTGGTTTGCTCCCCTAAGTTCCTTGACTCCTTTATCTTTCCCATTCCTCACTCAACGTTTTTGTCGGATACATTCAACTTAAAGTAACCAAATGTCAGGTAAAAACATTATTTTTTTCGTGTTGTTGCTGTTTATTCCAGTTTCTTTAGCAGCTCACTTTCTCGAATGGGGAGACTTGATAGTATTTGCCACAGCAGGTTTAGCCATTCTGCCTTTAGCGGCTTGGATGGGGACGGCTACTGAAGAAATTGCAGTGGTAGTTGGCCCGACCTTAGGAGGTCTTCTAAACGCCACCTTTGGCAATGCCACAGAATTGATTATTGCTTTAGTTGCTTTGAAAGCAGGGCTGGTAGATGTAGTGAAAGCTAGTGTCACCGGCTCGATTATCAGCAACTTGTTATTGGTAATGGGTCTTTCGATGTTTCTGGGGGGAATTCGTTATAAAGAACAGACATTTCAACCTATTGTAGCGCGAGTTAATGCCTCTTCGATGAATTTGGCGGTAATTGCCATTTTGCTGCCAACAGCTATGAACTATACATCCCAAGGCATTGGGGAAGAAACTTTACAACATCTTTCGCTGGCTGTGGCAGTAGTGTTAATTTTGGTCTACGCTTTAACCTTGTTGTTTTCGATGAAAACGCACACATATCTTTATGATGTAGGCGTTGCAGAGGTAGAAGGAGAGGAAATTGCTCACAAAAAGCCAAATCTTTGGTTATGGAGTGGAGTTTTACTAGTATGTACTCTCCTGGTAGCACTAGAGTCAGAAATGCTAGTTGATTCTTTAGAAGTAGCTACATCTCAACTAGGTTTGACAGCACTATTTACAGGTGTAATTTTAGTTCCTATTGTTGGTAACGCCGCAGAACACGCCACAGCAGTGACGGTAGCCATGAAAGATAAGATGGATCTTTCTGTATCTGTGGCTGTGGGTTCTAGTATGCAAATTGCCTTATTTGTTGCACCCGTGCTGGTAATTGCTGGCTGGATATGGGGTCAGCCAATGGATTTAGATTTTAATCCGTTTGAATTAGTGGCTGTAGCTGTAGCTGTTTTGATTGCTAATAGCATTAGTTCGGATGGCAAGTCTAATTGGTTAGAAGGTACACTGTTACTAGCTGCTTACACAGTTTTGGGTTTGGCTTTTTACTTCTATCCAGTTACGAACACCGTTGGGTAGTGAAAAATCAGATCCCCGATTTTTGAAGATATTGGGGATCTGAGGGCTAATCATTAATATAAGAGTGCCTTGAATAAACTTAGGTTGATTATTGAAATCTATATCTTTTACTGTTTAATTCGATTTTAGTTAGTAGTATTTACTATTCCTGTCCTTAAACATTGCTGTTTAAAATTAATCGACTTCATGAATAAGCTCTGGGCTTCTCCCGTCATGTTTACTCTTGCGAGTTGTATATCTTACTAAATGTATTACTAAATTCATATAAACTATTGAGCATCTATCTAAGGAGATATTTGTTAGATATTTAAAATATATCTCTCGAAAGTAGTATTTAAAAACTTTATATGTGAATAGGCAAAAATATTTTCTTCAGATAGGTTTTGATATATTCCAGACCTAAGGTAGAACGGGTAAGCAGTGTTAAAATATAGCTGAATTTGATGTCTTAACCTTTAAATCTGCTACTATCAGAATTACTTATACTCGTTTAAGCGCGTATTGTATAAATTAAACCGGACAGATAAGCAATTATACTTGTCATCTGTCCCAAAATGGTTAACACCACTGTTTAATTTACCCTGTTTAAGCAAATAAAATAAAGGTTAGGATTGATTGAAAATAACTCAAGAATTTTGGCAAAAATAATTATAAGTTGATACAAACATAACCGTATTTTTTATAAAAATTTAATACATATTTTTTAACCATATTTGTTGCACAGATGATGCATTACTTATCAAAAACTCTATAATCAGAGCAGCAGTTCAAAAAAGTAATCAAATATACTGTTTATTAAAATATTATTAAGTTACTTTCATGTGCTGCAACAATATGTATATATCGCCACGATATTAAGCCTTAAGTTCAATCAGCCGGAGTTGGGATTAAGGAGGTAAAAATCAGTGAAAAGATGATAAAGTAAGCTAACCATAAAGAATGCTAAATAAGCACCATTAGTCACTATAGTTTGGTTTAGAGGATGTTTTAAAAGGTCATTTGCTATGAAAACACAGCAAAGCATCGAAATTTATAACAGCAAAAATACATCTTCCGATACTTTTAAAACGACCTCTCAGATCCATAAAATCTTTTAAGACACAAAACTACTTAGCATCAGGGAATTTAGACTCAATTTAAAAGCGCATTTGTATTAAAAAGAGGAAAAATTGCTCATACTCCAAACTTACTCATAGTTTCTAAATCTGCAAATATTTCAAAATAATGAGCGTTGGCTTTGCCTCAAGATAGGCTGATAAGTTGCTGGTGATAACTTCAGTAGTCAGCAATTGCTCAATCTATCCCACTACTAGATACCCAAATTCATCTAAGGCTAGAGGAAATTTTTAAAGATGATTTAGTTCTGGTGATGAGGCATTTGGTGAGCGCAAGCTTTAGTATGGGTACTTGCTCCGAATAAAAGCAATCATCCGTCAAAGCGCGCCCTTTGGGGTGAAAACGCTCAAACGTCTATTTATTTACCTACAATATCCCTGATCCGGTGAAGCAGTGCATTGGGGAGACGGAGTGCTGCGCTGGTTACCCACGTTGAAGCCAGTGTCGTCGGTTGTCCTGAGTTGAGGAGCCAGTTGCGGGGGTTCCCCCCGTTCTAGCAAGTGGCGTGCAATTGCTGAACCTGAAGGGCTGGGCATTTGATTTTTTGGAACACCCGCAAGGCAAAAGTTATTATGTCGTACTATTCCAGCCAAGACGAGAGTTTTGATAATGCTTCTACGCATGAAAGCAAGTTTTTGACACCTTTTCAACGAAAGGTTTTACTCAAGAATTTGCAAGCAGAGTTACAGCCAGAATATCGTCGTCGTATTGAAATTATGTTGCTGGCAGATAAGGGTATACCCCAATCTCATATTTGCAAAATATTAAGTTGTTCTCAAGAGATGGCACGATACTGGATTGCGGTAGCAGAGGCTGGTCTAGCGCACAAATGGAATGAGCGGCCTATTGGTAGACCCAAGACTGTGAATCATCAATATCTTGAAAGGTTAAAAGAATTGGTGAGCCGTAGTCCACGTGATTATGGTTATGCATTTAGTAGCTGGACATCTCAATGGTTGAGCAAACATTTGGCTCAGGAATTGGGAATTGAAATTAGCGATCGCCATATTAATCGGCTACTCAAACAAATGGGGCTATCTACTAAACAAAAATCCACAAAACAACAAGCAACTGAATCTTTAAAGGATGCTGGCATTAGAATTTGTGACTTGCAATCTAACAATGGCCAGTCTAATTTCCTTTGGTCATTCAATTTGGCACAGACCAATCACTAATTCAGTCTTGGAGATAAGGAAATGCCATCAGTATTTTCACAAGCACAGCTTGGTGAACAGTTAAGCGTTGTCTTGGGTGAAAAGCTAGAAGATAGAGAACTGCAAAGTTGCTTGGGGGCGATGGAAATTGTGGAACCGCCGACAGCACAACTGTTTTGGCAAGCAACAGCAGCAAAAGCGGGAATTTATTTAGTGTTAGCGGGTAAAGTCCGATTGTTGGATAGTGAGCAGAACTTAATTACTACCCTCTCGCCAGGTGCGTCATTTGGTGAACTAACGTTGTTTCCCGAAGCAAATTTGCAACCATACTCAGCCAGATCTTCTCTGAACTTAAAGCTGAGTTATCTCTCACAAGAAACGTTGCAAACTTTGATGGGCAAATATCCCAGCATTCGCGATCGCCTTTTCGCCCGTGCAGAACTTTGGGATTTACTCATGTTGTGTCGTCAGAACTCAATCGGCAAAGGCAATACATCTGTTGAAGATATGCTCAAAGCTTTGGCTTATTTCTCACGACAGCATCTAGACATTGGTTCCCTACCACCCCAACTAGCCGCAGAAAGTCGGCTATGGATAGTGCGTCAAGGAGAATTACAGCATTCTGATGGTAGCAAACTAACCCCTGGTGACATCTCTGCTATGAAACCGGGCAATTGGCAGGTGTCACAACCCACCATCGCTTACAGTCTCAAGCATAGTGATTGGCAAAAAGCACTGCTACATTGGGGACAGTTGGCAGAATTGGTTGATTCACAAGCAACTCAAGCCCCCATAGCAGAAAAACCTGTAGTAGTAGTTACCAAAACCAACAGCAACATTATTTCCTTTCCTTCTCAAATTCAGCTACCACAACCACAAAAAAAACGACGTGCTTACTTTCCCAGCCCGAAAGTCAGATTAGGGCATTGGTGGGGACACATCAGCAAACGCTACCCTTTTTACCAACAACAAAGTGCTTCTGACTGTGGGGCTGCTTGTTTGGTGATGATTAGTCGCTATTGGGGTAAGCGATTGAGTGTCAACCGCTTGCGGGAGTTAGCTAACGTTAACCGCGATGGCTCGTCACTACGAGGTTTAACACTAGCCGCAGAAAGCGTTGGTTTTACTACTCGTCCGGTGAAAGCAAGTCTTGATAAATTAGCACAACAACCATTGCCAGCGATCGCTCACTGGGAAGGCAAACATTACGTCGTAGTCTACGAAATTAATAAAAAACAAGTGATTGTCGGCGATCCCGCCATTGGGCAACGCAACCTGAAGATTGCAGAATTTAAAGCAGGCTGGACTGGTTATGCTTTATTGTTACAACCTACCAGCCTCTTAAAAGAAGCCGAAGAAGCAAGTTCAGGATTTTGGCAATTTTTTGATTTAGTCAAACCGCACACTACAGTACTGCTAGAAGTATTTATAGCTTCTGTGGTGATTCAGATATTGGGGCTAGTAACGCCGCTATTCACACAATTACTTTTAGATAGAGTGATTGTCCAGGGTAGTACTCTGACTTTGAATACCGTTGGTTTCGGATTGCTAATTTTTGGCTTGTTCAGCGTTGCTGTAAACGGGCTAAGGCAATATTTATTGGATCATACTGCCAATCGCATTGGGGTATCACTGATGGTGGGTTTTATTAAACACACCTTCCGCTTGCCCTTGTCTTACTTTGAATCGCGTTATGTTGGCGATATTATTTCCCGTGTCCAAGAAAATCAAAAAATTCAACGCTTCCTTACGGGAGAATCACTGTCTATTGGCTTGGATTTGCTGACAGTATTTGTTTATGTAGGATTGATGTTTTGGTACAGTTGGCAAATGGCACTGCTATCCTTAACAATTGTGCCACCATACTTGTTACTAGCACTGATTGCAACGCCTTTTTTACGCCGAATTTCCCAAGAAGTATTTAATGCCTTAGCCCAAGAAAATAGTTATTTGATTCAGAGTCTGACAGGGATTAGCTCAATTCGTTCAATGGCCATTGAACAGACAGTACGCTGGCGTTGGGAAGAACTCTTAAATAATTTGATTAAAAAAACTTTTAAAGCTGAGGTAATTAGTAACCAACTACAAGTTTTTAGCTCTACTATCCAAACTTTGATAACTACAGGGTTGCTGTGGTTTGGTGCGTCGTTGGTGATTCAAAATCAACTGACAATTGGGCAATTAGTCGCTTTCAATATGTTGTTAGGTAACATCATTAATCCTTTCCAGCGACTAATAGTATTGTGGAATCAATTACAGGAAGTAATAGTTTCTATAGAACGAATTAATGATGTTTTAGAAGCCGAACCAGAAGAAGATTTGGAACATCAACCCCGACAATCATTGCCAAGGTTACGCGGTCATATTCGCTTTGAGCAAGTTACTTTTCGCTATCATCCTGAAAGCGATATTAATGTCCTCGAAAATCTCAGCTTTGAAATTAAGCCTGAGCAAACAGTGGCCGTTGTTGGACGTAGTGGTTCCGGTAAAACCACCCTCTCTAAATTAGTATTAGGTTTATACCCAGCAACAGATGGCAAAGTCTTAATTGATGGTCAAGATGTTACTAGTATTTCGCTGCGATCGCTCCGTAGCCAAATTGGTGTGGTGGATCAAGATACTTTTTTGTTTGGCGGTACGATTCGGGAAAATATCAGCATTGCTCACCCAGAAGCCACTTTAGCCGAAATTATGGAAGTGGCAGAATTGGCAGGAGCAGACGAATTTATCAAACAATTACCAAAGGGTTACGAAACTGAAATCGGTGAAGGTGGCGGGATGTTATCTGGTGGACAACGCCAAAGATTAGCTATAGCTCGTGCTTTGTTGGGTAATCCTCGTTTATTACTTTTAGATGAAGCTACCAGTCACCTAGACTCGGAATCTGAACGTATTATTCAGCAAAACCTCAAAACCATACTTAAAGGGCGTACCAGCCTGATTATTGCTCACCGACTCTCTACTGTACGTAATGCTGATCTAATTTTGGTTTTGGATCGTGGTGTATTGGTTGAAAGCGGTACTCACGATCAATTAATTGCTAAAAAAGGTCATTACTTCTACCTCAATCAGCAACAATTGGCACAAGTTCAGTCTTAAATAGCTTTGCCAAGAGCCAAAAGCCAGTTTTTTTGCTACTTCCTAGTCGCCCTTCCCTCTCTCCTCAATACGGGTAAAAAGCTATGCCTGATCCTTCTTGGAATTCTTCAACAGCCTTAACTACATCTGATGAAGATGCACTTAAAAACTACTATCAACCTGAAGCTGTAAAAGGTACTATAGAGGTTAAAAATCTAGAAACAGCAAATGATACTAATGATTGGTCGCACAGTACAGAAGAACTATTAGATGCTTTACCGAAGCGTTGGGCGCACTCTTTACTGTATTTTTTGATCGGCTTTGCGGTACTCGTTTTACCTTGGACTATGCTTTCTAAAGTTGATGAAACTGGAAATGCAAGAGGGCGTATAGAACCCAAAGGGGCAGCCCAAAGAATAGACAGTGCAGTTAGTGGTAATGTGACTGCGGTGAAAGTCAAAGAAGGCCAAACTGTAGCAGCAGGTCAGGTTTTAGTTGAACTGGAAACTGGTGTTTTGAAAACAGAACTCCAACAGGTGCAAGCGAAGTTAGAAGGGCAACAAAATCGCCTCATGCAACTGAATTTACTCAAAAACCAATTAGAACTTTCAATTCGTGTTCAAGAGCAACAAAACCAATCCCAAGAGTTAGAAAAGCTTGCCCAACTTAACCAAGCACAGCAAAATCTTGATGCAAAACAGAGTACTTATAATTTACAAAAATTAGAAAAACAGGCATTAGTCAATCAGGCCCAGCAGCAGATTAATAGCGCTCAAAATGATCAAAATTCGGCTCAAAGTCGTTTAACTATAGATTCCCGACAAGTCGAACGCTTTAACCAAATTGTTAAAGCTGGTGCGGTTTCTGAAAACCAAGTTGATCAACTCAAAAAAGAACAACAAGAAAGCAAACGACTTTATGAACAAGCCACATCTGATATTAAACAAGCAAAATTGCGTTTAGCTGAAGAACAAAACCGCTATCAAACCACAATTACTCAGCTTGAGTCTGAGATTCAACAAGCAAAACTCCGACTACAAGAGGTACAAAATAGTTATAAGAGTTTACAGCAAGCTGGAAAATTAACTATTCTCAAATCTCAGGAACAACTCAAAGATTTACAAACACAAATTGCTGTACTGCGCTCGGAAATCATGCAAAGTCGCAGTCAGATAATATCCCTAAAGCTTCAGTTAGGTCAAAGAATATTGCGATCGCCTGTTGATGGCACTGTTTTTACATTACCTATCTCTAAACCTGGGTCAGTGGTGCAGCCAGGTCAAATGATTGCTCAAATTGCACCGAAGAATACTGCCTACGTACTCAAAGCACAGATGCCCAGTCAAGAAAGCGGTTTTTTAAAGAAAGGAATGCCCGTAAAAATCAAGTTTGATGCTTATCCATTCCAAGATTATGGAGTTGTGAAAGGTCATGTTAACTGGATTTCACCTGATTCCAAAATTCAGGAAACTAACCAAGGAAAAATAGAGATTTATGAGTTAGAAATTACTCTAAATCATCCATATATAGAATCAGGAAATAAACGTATTGACTTATTACCAGGACAGACAGCAACAGCAGAAGTAATTGTTCGTCAACGTCGAGTTATTGATTTTGTTTTAGACCCATTTAAGAAGTTGCAGAAAGGTGGTTTAGAACTGTAATTTGTTTATAATTATTTAATTGCATTTTATTGAAAATCTGCAATAATTATTGTAGTCATAAATATTTGTTTTTGCCAATAAATACAGATTAATTAACATGGCAAAATAATTACAGCAGATTGCGAGTGAATGATGTAAAAAATTTAATAACAAATCTATATACTAAGAGACATTCACAATTGTTCCCTATTTTCTGTTTCCTGCTGTAAGTTAGGACGCAATCATTAAGGGTGTATTTACAAAAAAAGAGTATAAAAAATTCACTTTGTAGGAATTAATCAGAGGAATGTCACTGTGGCTAAAATATTAACATTTTCCAACGAAGATATCTTGCATCACATCAAAATTACGTGTCAAATTCCTAATTTGTTGGAAGCGATCGCAACTCACAAAATTATTGCCGATAAAGCCTTAGAAGCTGGAATTAAAATTAACCCAGAAGAACTTCAACAAGCAGCAGATAGCTTGCGTTTAGCCAACCAACTTCTCAAAGCAGAAGATACTTGGGCATGGCTAGAAAAATATTATCTGTCGGTTGATGACTTTGAAGAATTAGCCCAAATTAATTTGATTTCAAATAAATTAGCAACTCATCTATTTGGAGAAAAAGTAGAGCCGTTTTTTTATGACAACCAAATTAACTATACTAGTGCAGTCATTTATGAAGTAATTTTAGATGATGAAGGATTAGCTTTAGAACTGTTTTATGCCTTGCAAGAAGGCGAAATTAATTTTCAAGAAATTGCCCGTCAATATATCCAAAATCCGGAGATTCGTCGCGCCGGAGGATACCAAGGTATTAAACGCCGTCATGACTTCCATCCAGAAATCGCAGCAGCAGTATTTGCTGCTAATCCGCCACAACTTCTCAAGCCTATAATTACTGCCAAAGGAGCGCATTTAATTTCGGTAGAAGAAATTATCAAACCTCAATTAGATGAACAACTGCGCGGTACGATTTTAGGAGATTTATTTACGGCTTGGTTAAAACAACAACTTGAACAATTTGAAATTGTGGTGCAACTTGATGTAAATAGCAATCATTCAACAGAAAAGCTCAAGTCTCAATCATCACAAGCAGCGTGAAATCAACAGGACTTAAGCTTGTGAACAGGTACGGGCGTAAATCTTGTGCGCCTATACAAACCTCTTGAGGTTAAATTAAAACCCTAAATCGATTCCCAATGATCCTAAATCGGGCAATGAAAAATTACCACTAGAACCAGACACTACATTGTTATTACCAGTCAATACAAGGTCACCAGAGGAGAACTGCCTCAGATTAGCAAGATTTGTTTGATTGGTTAAATTGCCAAGAACGCTGATTGTACCGCCGTCACTGAGATCTTGGGAAAAGACAACTCTGGCAAAGCCTAAAGTAGTGTTGAAATAGACAAATAAACCGCGATCGCTAGTAATTGCATTATTATTGGCGATCGCTCTAGCAGCCGCAGCAGCATTTGGAAATGGGTTGAGCAGCACCAGTACATTATTATTACCAGATAAATTACTGCTATTTCCTTTTTGGAAGCTGAATTTATCAATATCTAACTGCTGCTTTTGAAACTCTAACTTATCTGTACCAATTTGGTAGTCGGTCAGAATATCAGGCTTATTCAAAACTGAAATACCGTTAGCGGCTCGCGTTGGAGAACCCCCAGAGAAAGGATCATCAGAGAACTGGAAAGTATCTCTCCCTCCTCCGCCAGTGAGCGTATCTACGCCACGACCACCTGTAAACACATCATTGCCAGAACCAGCATTAATACGGTCATTACCATCATTACCATCGATAACGTCACTACCTTCTAGACCTCTAATGATGTCGTTACCACCTAAAGCTTCGATGACATCGCTATTATTTGTACCGTTAATGGTGTCGTTACCATTAGTAGCCACTAAAATTAAGCTCATGATTTTCCCCTGATAATCTATGTTGATTGTTTCAACTTGCTACCCGTAAAACAGCAAGCAAGATGCAAGGAGGAGAAATGCGGTGAGAGGTTGTTTGAAAAGTATTATTGTTAACATCAAAATCTGAAAAACCTAACCCCCTAGCCCCCTTCCCTACGAGGGAATGGGGGTTTCAAAGCCTCTCTCCGCTTCGGGGAGAGGTTTGGAGAGGGGTTCTTTATATCCGTCGAACTCACGTTGTATTCAGCCTATTAGTTAGAATTCTGCAAATTTTGCAACCACTGTTGGAACAATGAGTCCATAATTTGCTCTCTCACGGCTTGATTTAATTCTATAGGGAACCACTTTTCCACTCTCAGAACGTGATACCCTATTTTTGATTGCACAGGGCCAACAATTTCGCCTTCTTTAGCTTCGGTCAGAGGTTCAGCAATTTCTGGTATCAGTTCTACTAAATACTGAATTCCGACAAAGCCGCCATTTTCTTGAGACTGCTTACCCTTGGAATGTTCCAAAGCCAACGCGCAGAAAGAAGCTTGTCCTTCGCGTAGCAATTGTACGATTTTCCAAGCAGTTGCAAGGTCAGTCACCAGAATTTGCGACAGTGCCACCCGTCTGTAGTTGTCACGGTTAGATACATAAGCACCATCCACAAGCGCACCAAATAGATGTTCTTTGAGCTTTTTCTCTAACAGTGCTACTTTAATACCTTCCGACCACTCTTCAACACTAATGCGCTGTTCCTCCAACCATGCAAGAGTTTCTGCATTTCCCCATAATTTGCGTTCTAAGCGAAAAGCATCTCCAGCAGCTTGCCATTCATCCTCAGATATTTCAATTCCCAACTGTTTACAGTTCGCTATAACGAATGCCTCACGTTCAGCAGCCACAGCGATTTCCGCAAACTTAGCAGAACGACGCAAATATTCCAAAATTTCTGCATCGGTTGCAGACTGGACATTTACGGGTTCATTGGGTGAAACTTTTGGAGGTAGAGTTTGTTCTAATTGTTCTGTCATAAATTACTGATATTAAGATTGTTATTTCTATCTGTTGACAAGCAAACGTTCGGTGGGAATTTCGTGAGGTTTCACTCGGTTGCGATGTAAATCGCCGTATAGGTTGAGGTAGTCGATTTCTTCAGGAGTAAGTTTGCCCTTCTGCACACCTTGAATTGCAGCATCGACCTCTTCACGAGTTCGCCAACCTGCTAAAGCAACATCAACAGAATTTTGGCTTAAAGAATAGCGATATAAATCTGGGACTGAAGGTTGCCAGCATCCATCTGGTAGACTAACAGGCGGTTCCCAAAGAGCATTTAACATACCTGATGACTTAAAAGTAACAATACCAGGCCGATAAGGATCGTTAACATCCAAATAAGGGAAAACCTTTCTTTGAGCTGTACGGTGTGCCACATTGTGCCTTACCATAACAACATCCAATAAAGGGCTATTTAACCACTGTTTTGCTAGGTCGTGGTCGTGAAAAGAAGCACCTATGTAGCGCACCGCACCCATTTTTTTCAGTTTTTCTGAAACACCAAACATTCTTTCTATATAGCGTTGACACAGTGTATTAGGGCCACGGATATCATCAGAGGCGCTAATACACTTCTCGAATGCAGGATGATTATGCTCGTCAATCCAACCCCAGAAAAACACATCAACGTAATCAATACCTAGGTCAATAAACTGATCGTATAGATAGGTAAAGACTGTGTCTGGAGTTCTAATCATGTAACTGACAGTTGCCAGAACCACCTTCTCACGCACTGAAGAGCCGCTTCCGCATAATTGGCGCAGTGCAGGACGCATGGAACTATAAAAATATTGATGTAAATCGCTAGAGTAGAAAAAAAAGTTAATGCCTTGGTCAAAAGCGTAAAGAGTATCTTCACTGGATATAGGGCCACCACCGCCCAGCCCTAAACAACTAACAGTTAAGTTAGTCCGCCCAAATTTGCGGTAAAAAGGCAGATCTGATTGAGGAAATCTACTATTAGCAATGGCTAGTTCATCTGCGGTAGTTAACTGAGGCTGAATATCAGGATTCGGAATATCAGGGGTAAGATTAGTAATTTTCATAACTTTATCTTTTTATAAATATCTTCAGATTTGGCATTGAGGTAAGGACGTTGCAAATCAATTTCTCTCAAAGAGAATTGTTGCAGAATCGATGCCATCCTTCCTTCTGGTGAATTGTCTTCTTGCTCCCAAGCTTCTATCAATCCATTGGCAACAATTTGACAGCGATTTGTACCAAAACTTTCTTTTTCTCCAAATTTTTGGTCTGGTTCTTCAGCTATGGCCAACCCTGGTGCTATAAATTTAGTAAATAAAGGTACTTCTGCCTGAAAATGGTATTGGTGTTCTGTATACACCCTTTCTAGTATTGGGTGGACAACTTCATAGCTGTTTTTGCCAAAGTAAAGCACTGCTGAGTCATGACGCTCATAATCTGAGGGGTTGTATAACGCTTTAAAGTCGAAAGGAAGATTGATAGCATTCAGTTGAGTAGTTAAGCTTTCCATGACTGCAACTGCACCATCTGTAGTTAAGTTGAAATAGACTCGTACTATATCTTCACCACTGTAAGAACCCGCATTGCTAACAGCCATGTAAAAGCCATTTTGCACCAAATTTTTGGGTAGTTTGATGGCTACTGAGTTACCCACAGTCACAGATTGGTCATATGGTTGTAAATGTTTATTGCGCTCAATATGCAGAGTCAAACCGCCCTGATGTACTGCTAAAGCTCCATCTGGTTCTTCTCTAACCACTAGCCAATCGGGGCTAAAATAGCCTTCACCTTTGTTGCTTTCATGGAGACGATTGTAAAACACCAAATCTACCCCTAGAAAGGTGTTATTTTCTAGATTTTGGTTAACTGCTAAATTTGTTGTTTCCTCATCTAGCGCTAAAACACGTTTTAGCGAGCCATTGTAATAAATGCCGTAGAGAAAACTATATAGTTGGGTGTTTAAGTACTTATTTTGTATATCTGAAGGCAATTGCTGAAAGCGTGAAATTGCCTCAGAGGGTAATTCTATAGGTTTGTAGTCAGGGTGGCTTATACAAAATTTGGATTCAATCTGAATTTTATTAACAATATCTTGTAATGAATACTGCAATGGCTCTGGAATAGCTGTTAGTTGTATTGGCTGCGGATCTAGTATTTGCATAGGTGCTTGCCTTTAACGATAGGGAGAAGAAGAATTTGATAAATATAGGTTTTTCGTAACAAAGTCAAAAACAGTTTATTCATCTGGGTTTAAGCGTTGGTATTACCCCACCCTAACCCTCCCCTTGGAAAGGGGAGGGAACTAGATTTTATGGTGTCCCCCCTTTCCAAGGGGGAATTAAGGGGGGTAATTCTACTTGTGTGTACCCTGTGTGTAACTTCTAAACAGGAGATAAGCTGGCGGATGTGAGTTCTGATGCTTGCATACCAAAAACTGTGGGAATTGATGCTTCTGGACGGCATAATAAAGATTTAGCCACTTGAAGCATACAGATACCCGTATTACCAAAAGTTTTTTGGTATTGCAGGGTTGATTGAATAGCGTTAATCAAATCCCAACCAGCACATTGGATGACTCGCCGTAAAAAGTCAGGACGATGTTCTGAGATTTCTGGAAAATGATTTAAATATGCAATTACTAAATTAGCAATAGAAGGTTGCATTACCTCCAATGGATTCGTCGCCATCCGCAAGGATTCGTCGATACTCATCGTTTTGTTGGTAATCATACTACTCAACCAAATGCGTAGATAGTTACCAATGAGCGTACCTAAATCAAAAGCAGGATCTCCCCAACTACACCTTTCCCAATCAATCAATCTTATGGTGTTTTTGCCAATACCTTGTTCCCAATCATTAGCCAAAAGGATATTATTCAATTTCAGATCATTGTGTGTTAAACAACTTGGTTTTAAAGAATTTTCCAGTTCGGCTATGGCTTGACCTAAACTATCATATCGTTGATATAGGGCAAAGAATTTTAAACCTTCAGCGGGAACAGAAGCAAATATTTCTGGGCTGATTCGTCCTAAATTGTTACTTAAATAGGGAAAATTTTCCGAGGATTCACTCTCCTGCTCTTGAATAAAAAAAGCCTGATAATCTGTCTGATGGAAAGTTAAGCTATGAATACTAGCTATAACCTTGCCTATAGCAGATGCTATTTCTGTGGGAAAAATTTTTTCCTTGCCATAGAAAGCTATCACATCACGATAGTTATCTAGGTAATTAAAAATAATAATGGAATCATCTGGGTTAAAATGAATTGCTTCTGATATCCAATCGCGTATCTGACTTAATTGTGAGAATTTCTGTCCAAATTCTTGAATTTTCCATTCCCACAGAAATTCTCCAAATGTTTTTCCTTGTTGATTGAGAGCTTCTTGTTTGATTAGAAGTTTACGATCATTTGGGAAAGTCAGTAATAAGTTAAAGTTTTTAGCTAATTTCGGTTCAATTTTTATATCAGCTTCGTTGTCTAATCCAATAATCCCACATGATTTTAGATATTTTACTACATTTCCCGAACTTAAAATCATAGTCATATATTCAAACAGTAGGTAATAAAAAAATCAGTTTATTTAAATTAAATGTTATTTTTACTATGCTATTTTATTAGATACTTTTTTGTTTTTATTAGTTTGAGCAAGCTTATTATTAGCAAGCATTAAGATATATTTTCATTAAATATATTTTTTAAACTATTACTTCTAGATATATAGTTTTATAAAAAAATACAAAGGTATAATCCTACTAAAGATGTCCATCGGCAGTGAAATATTAAAGAATAAATAAGTGTTAAAAAATGCATTTTATCTATATTTATTTATCTAAGCAAGTATTCATTATTGTAAACAAATATTAATCTAAATAAAATATTTTACCCTCTGCCTCATCTCAACAACAAATATTAACAACCAATTGACTTTAAAAGGTTAGAAAGTTAATTTGTGAAGAATGCCATAATCTATGCTAACAAAACGTAGGTAGCAATTTGTCAACAAGACCTATCTTTTGTTAGCATTGTATTATGGCTTTAATGAAACTAAATAGTATTAGTTACGAAAGGTATTATCTTCTGTTGCGTCGGGTAAATTGGTTACCGAAACTGTTACCAGCGGAGTTAGCAATGGAGTTAGCAATCGTGTTACCAATGGTATTGTTGTCATTGTCACGTGTAACACCTATAGAAGCATTAACATTAATATTAGTAAAACCGCCCATAACTTGATCCATTTCGCGATTTTCAGAGAGTTCGTTGAGGAAGCTTTCAGAATCTTGGAATAGTTCAGAACCGGCTGGACGTAGTTCAGAGATTTTGATGGAAGCCATGATTGTTCTCCTGAAATAAAATTAATTTGAGCAACGTTAGTCAGAGAATTAAACTTTGTTTTGTTTAATCCTTAATTACATTCTTGGGTAACAAACCTTGAAAATCAAGCTGTTTTAGTCAATTTAATGGACACAACTAAAGGTTTTATGTCTTGAGCTTAAAAGATGACCTTGTTAGTATTAAATTCATGTATTTGAGATAGATATAGACTACGCCTTTCATCTTTTTGATAGTTGCCCCTTGCATTGAAAAACTGATTATTTTATAACCACTTTTACAGACATTAGTACAGGAGTTTTGTCTTTTAGAGTTAGTTTGTAACGGGACTTAGACAAAAATTAAGCCCAAATATAACCCAATACGGTTCAGTTCACTTTCAACAAACACTAGGCGAACTCATACGTGAACCTCTAACGGAGGCGCAGTTGAGGGAAGCACGGAAGCAACAAAACCAAGTCAGGAGGATATTATTATCTGTATCCTCGCTTAACGCTTGAGGATGTTTTTTAGAAGCAGACCACTGGCAGCATTGCCACCCCCTACAAATAGAATCAACAAGTCCTCTTGACTGTTTCTGGAAAGAGGGATTAGTTTGTATAGCTGCGATGTCTAACCGTTAGGGCTAGGTGCTGGAAGGGTTGCTTAGGTGATGGGAAGGATTTTTGCTGTGATTGTTATCCCTTCTAGCTATCGCCTCAATTTTGTGCAAAGTTCCCAGGCTCAAAAGCCAGACAACCACGATAACGTAGAATTCGTTTTGATTTTTTAAGACACCCATTCCGGAACCACAATATTTTCTCTGTCAAAGGAAATATGGGTGTTAATAACATCAAAACAAAATGAGTGATATTGTCCTGCTGATGACGGGCGTGTTGATGGCAAAACAACCATCTCCGTCTTATTTATCCCAGCAGCCTGTAATTCAGCTAGACAATGGCGTGCATATAACACCACAGGGGCAGATATCTCAATCAAATCTAGATGCAAGTAACACGCCGCCTGAATTCATGCAGCTTAAAGAAAATTCCCCAGCTACCCTAGTAGCTTTTAATTCTGAACCTCAAAAAACTCTAGTAAACAATACAGAAAAAAAACCTACTAAAGATTTATATAGTGTATCTGAATTTAATAATCTTCAGCCTGTAAAATTGAAGTTTCCACGCTCACAAAGCCTCATAGCTCAACAAGTTAATGATGACCCTCTTCTTGTAGCAAGTTATCAAATATCCACTGGTCGAACTTTGCCAAGTTTACGTTTTGGTAATTCAGGTCTAGCTGTCAGAGTCTTGCAAAGATTACTAATAGTTAAAGGCTATCCTATTCGATTAGATGGAGTTTATGGGGCGGTAACAGAAAGTGCTGTTAAAGCATTTCAAAGCCGCCAAAATTTAACAGCAGATGGTGTAGTCGGCCCAAGAACTTGGCTTTATTTAACTAGGTAGTTGATAGTCCAGAGTCAAGGGTCAATGGTTCTGAGAAGAAGACTTGTAGATCCCCCTAAATCCCCCTTAAAAAGGGGGACTTTGAGAGGCTCTTAGCCACCCTTAAAAAGGGGTGTTGGGGGGATCAGAGAATTGGGAAACAGTCACTAGGGGCGATATTGTTACAGTCTGGTACTTTACAAACATTCTTTTACTATTGACTCTTGACCATTGACTATTAACTAATTACCGATATTTATGTTGCTCTAATAGTTGTTGCGCTCTGGGTTTATAGATTAAATAGAACAAACTTTCTAGATAGCGCAATAAATCCTCGCGGTTTTCTTGGGATGTAAAGTTCCAGAAGCCATAAATTCGTGCCAAAGTTAACAACTTATTGGTATGAATTTTCCAGGTATATGTACTGTAAACTCGGTCAATACCTTTCTGTGATATTGTCTCCCAATAATCGGGATTTTGCTCACATTTAGTGATAAAGTCTAGAATTTTTGTGGCTGTTTCGTCTAAATTTGTGGGGTTAATATAAAAGCCATTCACCCTATCTTGAATGATTTCTAGAGGGCCACCAAATTGAGTCGCAAAAGTGGGTAATCCAGTAATCATTGATTCTAAAATTGTTAAACCAAAGGCTTCAAATAAAGCAGGTTGGACAAAGATACCTTTATGGTCGGCAATTACGCGGTAGATTTCGCCAGAATCACTTTTTGAGAGGCGCACACCTAGCCAGCGAATTTTGCCATGTAAATTGTATTCATCAATGATGTGATAAAGTTTGATGATTTCGTCGCGTTCTTCGTTATCAGTAGTTTCTTCTGTACGTAATTTACCTGCTACTAAAATCAAGTTACAATGCTCTTGCAATTCTTTGCTTTGACCAAAGCATTCGGCTAAACCAGTTAAGTTTTTAATCCTGTCAAGACGCGCCATTGAAAAGAGAGGGCGTTTGCTGGGGTCGTCGAGTTTGCCAAAAATTTGGCTAGGATCTTCTAGTGTAAACAGTGTTTCGTCCAGGCGATCGCGATCGCTTGCTACTCGTTCTTCAGTCCGCGTGTAGGGGAAGTAATAATTCTCATTCACCCCAGGCGGTACAACGTTAAATTTAGGACTAAATAATTCAATGCCATTCACCACATGATACAACTCTGGCATGGTGAAGCATTTATAAGACTCATATTGCCCAACGCTATCGGGTGTACCCACAATTTCTTGGTAGGTGCTGCTGACGACAAAGTTAGCAGCATTCATGGCAATTAAGTCAGCTGTAAATTGTAATGAAAAATGATATTTATCTTCTAAATCTTGCCAGTAAAGGTTACTAAACAAGTATTTAGATTTTTCTAAAGCATGGGCGATGTTGCACTGGGTAACTTTCATCCGTCGCGCTAGTAGAAAGGCGACTAAATTACCATCTGTATAGTTACCTACTATTAAGTCGGGTTTACCGTGGAATTCTGCTAGCAGTTCTCTTTCTGAGTCAATGGAGAAGGTTTCTAAATAAGGCCAAAACTCAAATCGAGAAATCCAGTTTTGCGTCATGTTGGGATTAAATTCCCGCAGAGGTACGCGCAAAATCCAAGCATTATCTGTAGCGTGGACTTTTTCTAGCCTTTGGTTACACAGCGTACCATCGCTATTTGGAATTAAGCGCGAGAGAATAATTACTTTTGGTTTAACGTTCAGTCCTTCTAAACCAGCTAGCAATACATCTTCTTGTAGCTGCTTTTCTAAATTCCTGGCTTGGTCAAGCACATAAACTACCTGTCCACCTGTGTCTGGTCGTCCTAAAACTCCTTCTTGGCCAAACCAACCATGTGCTGATACTAAGACGATTCTAAAAATCATCGGCACACGAGAAATAAATGCTTCTAGTGTTTGCGGGTCGGGGGAGTCAATTAATTCATCTAAAATATTGAGGGTTTCTTGTACCCGATACGCTGTGTTTCCCCAACCAGGTTCAAAACCCATTGTTTGTAATTGGTGGCGAAATTCGTCGTAGGATTCATCATTGGGGCGATCGTTAACAAATGCGATCGCTTTTTTGACTTGTTGAGACAGTTGTTGCTGTGATTGAATACGATTGTTAATTAGTAGTTGAACGCCGTTGTATTGATGTAGACGCAAGAAGTTAAATAAGCTTTCTAACCATTGTTTGGGGTCTTGAAATAGTTTGCTGGATAGATAGCGGTTGAGATACTCTACCCCTTTACCAATATTTTTCGGGTCGCGGATGACTGGAGTGTAATCATAAAACGGCCCAAAGTCTAATTCTAGCAAGTCGCCTTCGTTGGGGTGAAATTTGTTGACAAGGCGATCGCGCAGATCCAGCAATTCCTGGGTAGTCATTGATTCAACGCTTAAGTCTGCTGTCAGCCGATAAACTTCCTGGCTAGCAATCTGAGGGCGAATAATAAAACAAAAATTTGAGTCTTCTAGAATGATTTCTTGGGTGTAGTAGATAAGTTTGCTTAAGTAAGAAAAACTGTGAGATTTTTCCGGCTTCTCTTGTTTAGTGCAAAATTCACTATATGCCAGCTGTATGTCATTTCGTAGTAAGTAGTTTTTTTCTTGCTGACGTAATTGACTAATGAAGGAACGTAAATCATTCTTTTCTTCACTCTCCAGGACGGCTTGGATCAATTCAGACATACTCACCTCAACTAAAATAACTACAAACACGAATAAACACAGATAAACTATCTTCTATCTGTGTTTCGCCTGTCGCTCTTAATTCGTGTTCTTCTTTACTTAAAGTAGCGATAACTCAGTACTATTCCCTCTAGCTAGAGGCGTACAATGTTCCTTACTTTTGGAAGATTAAATATATATAATGCTTACCCTACATGGGTTGTAAATTATTCGGATTTTATATTCATTCCTTCCTAGATTATAAGACTCATATTTGATTTTTGAAAAAAATCAGTACATTGTTACCTGCCTTCTTTGCTATTGCCTATTGCCTATTGCCTATTGCCTGACTACACAAGTATGTTCAGTAATCAAACCAGATTCCTATAAACATAACTTGTATTTTTATTAAAAGAGGAATATTTCACTGTTAAAATTTACATAAAAGTTCATATTCTTGTTGGTAAGGTAGGAATTAATTTGAACTTCAATCAAATAAAATGAACTTTTAATATTAGCTGGAATAATCTAATTTAAGGCTGTATATAATTGCACCACAAGTGATTAACACCGGGAAGGTGCATATGCAAGACCATCCACATAAGCTAGCAACTTCTGACCACAGCGTAGGCAACATGATGATTATTTCGTCACTTCTGTTCTGTGGCTTGACTGTGATTTTTCTTTTAGGACTTTTCTAACCTTTTATGGCAGGTGATAGGTAACAGGTGATAGGGTTAGAAGCCTTTTAACTCTAGTTTTATCATCTGCTAAGTTTACGCATAGCAGATTATGGTCTGTGACTCAATCGCCATCAGCACACAGACCATCAAAATTACTGTATAGGATGCGATCGCCATATAATGAGTTTTGAAATGATCGCTTAACCAACCGAATAAAGTAACGCTACTTGCTGCTAACGACAGTCCTAAGCTAGGCATCATATACAATAAAATCCCCGATTACTTGGCGAAGTTGGGGATTTTAGGATATTTATAGTTTAAATTTGCCCACTAGCCACAAAACTATCAAGTCAAAGTTTTGTGGCTACTTCAATTCCAGACTTTACAATAGTGTTTAATATTGTTGACCAGGAAATATCTCTATTCCGGTTCACACCACTGCTTTGAGTAATTTATATTATCCAGGGCGAACGATGGGACTCGAACCCACGAGTGGTGGAACCACAATCCACTGCCTTAACCTCTTGGCTACGCTCGCCATTAACTCATCGATTACTGATTATAGCACCTACCTAATGAATGACGCAAGAATTTTTTCGGAGGAACGGACTTTGTTACTTCGTAGTCCTGGGACTCTAATAAGTATCTGAGAATCACGGTGGAACGATTATGAAACTCTTGACTATTATGGCAGTTGCGATCGCTGCCGGACTAGCTGTATTTGGGGTAGCCATGAGCAAGACTAATCCGACTCAGGGCGCCTACGAAGAGTATGCTGTAAACCAACTGTCACAATACTTGAAAACAGATGTTTGTAAAAAAACATCTAAGCTAATCGAGAATTTATTAAACTCCAGTTGTGACAAAATGGTTGATTCAGCCAATCCCCAGATACGAGAAGTGCTTGCTAAAACGACAGACAGGCAAGACTTTATTTTATTTAGTGTGTATCGTACAGATTTCACAATTAATTCATGGCTACCTGGCTACAAATTTGAAACTGTAGGAGCGTTTAATAACTTTTACACCTACAAAGCCGAAGAGCAATAACGCTAGACAACTTTGAACTCCTCCACAATAAACCCCTGCTGTGCTAGTCCAAACGGACAAAAATTAGTCAGTAAAAATAAAAATAATTATTTTACAAAACTTAAAAATCATTCAAACTTTGACCAATGACCAATGACAAATAATATTAAGCTTAGTTAGCAAGAGTTACACCTTTACCAATGCCATCTGCGTATCTGCTGGTATCTCACGGAAGCCGCGACCCACGTCCAGAAATTGCTTTGCAGCAATTGATCGATTTGATAGCTAAAAAACAGCACAACTCACTAGACAACAGTGAGAAGCAGAACAAGCTGCTAGGTTTAGCCTATCTAGAAACACGACCTGAACCTTTGCACATCCAAATTAAAGAATTTGCCCACAGTGCTGTGGTGGCTGGATGCGACAGTTTGAAAATTATCCCTTTATTTTTGCTACCGGGAGTCCATGTCATGCAGGAAATTCCCGAAGAAGTAGAACTTGCACAACAAGCTATAGGTGAAGATATCAGCATTGAATTACTACCATATTTAGGTAGTCAGCCTAATTTGCCAACTTTGTTATCTAAGCAAATGGCTGATATCACTACCCAGGCATGGATTTTATTAGCTCATGGTAGTCGTCGTCCAGGTTCTCAACAACCAGTCGAAAATATAGCCGCAAATTTAGGCGCGGTAGCTGCTTATTGGTCTGTACCACCTAATTTAGCAGCGCGGGTAGAAGAGTTGGTGACTGCTGGCAAGATGCAAATTGCGATTTTGCCATACTTTTTATTCGCTGGTGGCATAACCGATGCGATCGCACAGGTAACAGAAGAGCTAAAATTAAAATTTCCTGCGGTGACTTTCCAATTAGCTCAACCTTTGGGAGCAAGTGCAGAATTAGCTGATTTAATCTGGGATTTGATGAACGAATGAACTGCACAGAAAAACAGGGTCAAGAGAATTTAGGAAAAGTTTATTTAGTAGGTGCAGGGCCGGGAGACCCCGGACTGATGACTCTCAAAGGCAAAAGTTTGTTGGAATGTGCCGATGTGGTTATCTATGATGCTTTAGTGAGTCCGGCGATTTTAGCCATGATTAATCCCCAAGCAGAACAAATCAACGCTGGTAAGCGGATGGGGAGACACTCGTTATTACAAGATGAAACAACACAACTACTAATTGATAAAGCTCAAAGTCATACCATTGTAGTGCGGCTAAAAGGCGGCGACCCGTTTATTTTTGGTCGCGGTGGCGAAGAAATGGCAGAGTTAGTTAAAGCGGGCATCTCTGTAGAAGTTGTGCCGGGAATTACATCGGGAATTGCGGCTCCAGCCTATGCTGGTATACCTTTAACCCATCGCTTGCATAGCTCATCAGTCACATTTGTAACTGGTCATGAGTCGGCTGGTAAGTATAGACCGAAAGTAAATTGGCAAGCGATCGCTCACGGTTCCGAGACAATTGTAATTTACATGGGTGTTCACAATCTATCGCACATTATCGAAGAGTTAGCAACGGCGGGTTTGAGTTTAGAAACACCGATTGCTTTAGTGCGTTGGGGTACAAGACCAGAGCAAGAAGAACTGATCGGTCAGTTAAGGACAATTGTAGAACAGGTTGAGAAAACTGGATTTGATGCTCCAGCGATCGCGGTTATTGGTTCTGTGGTAAATATGCACGATATTTTATCTGGTTGTCGTCCAGTTTGATATTTGATGCAAACTCTGTCCCAACATCAAAAAAACAAGCCTAAATATATCTCACCTGACTTTGCATTTCATCTGCTGTAACGTGATTCAAAATCACCAATAAACGTTGTGCAATTTCTTGCGGTGATGGCATCAAACCCTCTAGCTTTAAGCAAGCCTGCCACTAAAACATTGACATCTTCATCTAAATACAAACGGATAAAATAGCTGTTCACAAATCTCTAACTAATGGGTCGATTAATTCATCGGAAATTCGGTTACGTTCTATATAATTGTTAATTTCATCTTGGCGATCGCTGTAATAAGTCAATGCAGCGAACACTTGCGCCAAAGTTAGATGAGGCATTCCTATAGGAATTTCTTCAGGTGCAACACCCATACGCCAAGTTTCCAAAATTGCTCTGACAGGTGTACGCGTTCCCTGAATAATTGGTTCGCCACTCAAAATCTGATCATCTCTAACAATGTAAAGATATTCTGTTGCTTGAAGCATTGTTGCTTTTAGAAATAGTTATTAACAATTATATTGTCTTTTTCATCATCAATATGGACAACTTGTTCAATATAAATCCAGCACTTTGTTAAGCATTTTAGTTATTAACTGAACTAGAAGTATTATTAATACACAGTAATCAGGTTTTCATTATTAATCAAGATTGTCATCTTTAGCAAAATTTTAGCTTCTCATCACTTTATATCGCCCTGTCACCAATAGTAAAACAGCTAAAATATTTGTAAGAAGCTCAAGCAAATTTGATGAAATACGACAGCATTGATGATCTGCTTAGAAATAATCAGATTTGGGTTGCCGAAAAGTTGGCTCTACAACCAAACTACTTTGAAGAATTATCAACAGGACAAACACCACAATTTCTCTACATCGGGTGTTCTGATAGTCGTCTGCCTTTAACAAACTTTACCCGCACTGAACCTGGAGATTTATTTGTACATCGGAATATCGCTAATCAAGTTTCTCTAACGGACATTAATTTCTTAGCCGTTTTAGAATACGCAATTTTACATCTTCACGTGAAACATACTATCGTTTGTGGTCACTACGATTGCGGAGGAATTAAGGCAGCTTTAGAATGGCGAACCATTGGAATCATTGATAACTGGGTGAACCCAATTCGAGAGTTATATCTTCAGAAAAAATCTGAAATTGATGCCTTGCCAACTAGAGTTGAACGGCTGAATCGTTTAGCAGAAATTAATGTTGTGGCGCAAGTAAAGAATCTTTATCAAACCTCTGTCATGCGTCAAGCACTGTATGAACGAAAAGCACCTTTAGTTCATGGCTGGCTATTAGATATCCGGACAGGACTGATTAAAGATTTGAATGTTTCAACCATGCAATGGGAATTGTACCCATGTCCTTTACTTATAGAGTTGAGTTTATTTAGTCTAACTCAGGCTTAAATTACACAATATGTTGAAAGATAATTTTCATTAAATCTCCTTGGGTAAAAGGTTTAGCTAAATAACCAGAAGCTCTGACTATTTTAGCTCTAGCTCTATCTATGAAGCTAGGTTTTTCTGTCACCATAATTATAGGTGTATTCTTAAAGTATGTGTGTTTTCGTAATAAGGTGCATAGTTCATAACCATCTAAATCAGCCATATCGACATTTAATAAAATAATGTCCGGTTGAATACGGAGAATTTCTATTAAGGCTTTTAAAGAATCTGTTACTCCAAGGACAGAAAATATTTGTTCATCTAAAGCATCCTTAATAACGTTTAGTAAAGCGGGGCTGTTATCAATGCAAAATATTTTGTAAACTTTCTTTTCTGTGGAGGCAGAAGGATTTCCTTGATAATTATGGTTGCTAGAATTAGTAGGTTGTGATGGAAAGCGGTTGATTTTGGGTAATTGTGGTTCCGGTTTGGGTTGAGGTTTTGACCTGGAATACAAAAATGGCAATGGTAAATTTTGATAGTTAGTTGGAGACGAGCTAGTTTCTGTATATGTCGATGTCTCTTGATAAACCCCGTCTTTCCCTCGCTTTTGACACCGTTCAACTAACAAGCGAAGATTGAGATAGCAGAATTTGGGCATATCATCCAAGAAACTTTCTGGGATGAATTCATAACTTCCCTCTTCTAAGTTCAGGAATGTCTCTAGAACTTCTAGTGCCAATTTTTCTATTAATATTGCTGCTTCTGTGGAACTAATATATTTTTGATTAACTAACCAACAAATTGCTAAATAATCTGGGTTTGGAATAGCTTGGCTACCAGCACCAGTTTCAAATATTGCTTTTAATTGGTCGTCAATACCGTTAGGTAAAGTAGAAATTTGCTCACTCAAGCGTTGCAAATTCCTATAAAGGGGTTCAAACATCTTTTCTGAGTAGCAAGCATAAATTAACTTACCCTCATCTATATATAGTGACCAAGCACCAGATGTGCTAAATACCTGTAAACAACCAGTCACAGATTTACCTGTGATTTTCTTTAATAGAGATAACGGCTGGAGTTTTTGAAAGAATCTATATCTACTAATAGGGAGAGTTTTCATAAAGTTAACTATAAATATGAGTACATCTTGGCAAGTCAAATTAGTGAATACCTTGTTGGCATTCACATCACAATATTTTGAAAATAGTGTTCAGCTAAATATAGCTGTCAGATTAAAGTTAGTACAGAGATTCTTTACCCCTAACTCTAAAGTAGCCAATCTCTGATAAGCTATTGTTAACCTCACTACATCTCATCCGGTAAATAACAAACTAAGCTATTGCCCGATCGCAAAATAGCTTAATCGGTTGCCATTAATACAGTATTCAAAAGCTAAATCAGCTTTCTGAGCTTGCAATAATCTGGTCAATTTAACAATAACTCAAATTTTGCATTTAGCAGTATTGGCTCCAACCCATCAGTATCAAAATTACTACAATATTACTGATGTTTATTTGAATAAAATAGCTGTTGAACTAGAAAAACCTCAATTAAGTATATACCTACGCAAGGAGAAATTTTCTAGTTTTAAGTATATATAGTAACTAAGTAATCATTCCTACCTCAGCTAGAATAAAATTTTGGGCAGAGAAAAATATTAGCTTTATGATAAACAAACTAGAAGACGCAAATGTAATTCTTATTTAAAGATTTCCCTGGACAGAAATTAAATAGTTTATCCGGAGAATTTAAAGAGGTACAGTAACTAGTCATCTTTTTGAATCCTGTAGAAAAGTTAAGATATTTTCAAAATAGCAATCTATATTTGCCAACAAATAAACTAATTAACACCCAAAATATAGGTACAAAAGGTAGCAAAATTTGACGATTGAACTAATAAGCTAAAATTAACTATGCCACTTGTGTAATCTGGACTTACGCGTATGGTCACTCAGCTACCTTCTTCTACCAAAAAAGACATCATCTACCCGGAAACTGATGGACAGCCATTGGCAGAAAATACAAAACAGTCGGAATTGATTGTGTTGATTAAAAAGAACCTAGATTTATTATTTGCCAATGAACCAAATGTATTCGTAGCGGGTGATCTGTTTTGGTATCCAGTTGAGGGTGATAACGTAACTCGCAGAGCGCCTGATATCATGGTGGCATTTGGTAGACCAAAAGGCGATCGCGGTTCCTATTTCCAATGGCAAGAAGGTAATATTCCGCCACAAGTGGTGTTTGAAATTCTTTCACCTAGCAAAACTGCCAAAGAGATGATTGCAAAATACAAGTTTTACAATCGCTACGGGGTGGAAGAATATTATATATACGACCCAGAGACAACTGAATTAAGCGGTTGGTTGCGTTATGAGGATGAATTAGCGGAAATTCCGCAGATGATAAATTGGGTAAGTCCGCATCTAGGTATACGCTTCGAGTTATCAGATGGCGAACTTCAAATATATCGTCCCGATGGACAGAAGTTTCTCACCTGAAAGGCACTAAGAAAACGTGAAACGTCGTCAGGGCAGGGTGTTGGGGGTAGAGTGTGGGGTGTAGGGAAAATCAAGAACAATAAATATAAGTACGGACACAAATCAATCTCTGACTCACTACTCTTTTTTACTACATCCGACACCCAAAGCCTTATAGGTAGTGGGTTCGCCGTTAACTTAGTGCCATTCGTTTCTCATTTATCTATAACTAGCGAAACAACGCGAACAAGCAGAAATATTAGCCGCACAAGAACGTCAACGCGTAAATAAAGCACATACTTTAATCACTCTCAAGCTTATTATCAGAGTTTTTCATTTCATACTTCAGCCTTTCTTTACTACTCCCTAATTTCCAATGCAGACTGAAATTGATTTACAAGTACAAAATAATAGTGAACGCCTCGACCGTTATCTGGCGGAAGAATTACCAGATATTTCGCGTTCGCGCATTCAGCAGTTAATTGAACAAGGTAATGTCCAAGTTAACGGCAAAGTCTGCATATCTAAGAAGGTGAATGTGAAAGCAGGCGATCGCATCACTCTACAAATACCAGAAGCACAGCCCCTAGAGCTACAAGCAGAAGAGATTCCCTTAGATATTCTTTACGAAGACGACCAGTTACTCATCCTCAACAAACCCGCCGGGTTAGTTGTCCATCCCGCACCCGGACATTATGATGGCACATTAGTAAATGCCTTGTTGGCGCACTGTCCTAACCTTCCTGGTATTGGCGGAGTCCAACGTCCGGGAATTGTGCATCGATTGGATAAGGATACAACGGGAGCGATCGCGATCGCTAAAACTGACCTTGCTTATCAACACTTACAAGCACAACTCCAAGCAAAAACCGCACGCCGAGAATATTTAGGCGTAGTTTATGGTGCGCCAAAAACTGAAAGTGGTACGATAGATTTTCCTATTGGTCGCCATCCCCAAGACCGCAAGAAAATGGCCGTTGTCCCTGTAGAACAAGGTGGACGTACAGCCATCACTCATTGGCGAGTATTAGAACGCTTAGGTAATTACACATTAATCCTCTTTCAATTAGAAACAGGACGTACTCATCAAATTCGCGTTCATAGTGCCAAAATCGGCCATCCCATTGTTGGCGATCCTGTTTATAGTTCTGGTCGTTCTGTAGGCGTAAATCTTCCAGGTCAAGCACTACACGCTTGGCGACTCAAGTTAAAACATCCCATTTCTGAAGATTGGATAGAGGTGACAGCACCACTTCCGCACACTTTGACAACTCTGTTAGAAGTGCTGCGGCGAAGAGTAGCAATATCTTTTTGAAAAAAGAATATCAAGAATTTTCAGATTAGCCTTTACTTTGCTTTACAAAAGCTTACACATCAATTTTGTCTAAAAATTGCAGTCAGCAGTAACAATGCTGTATGAAAGGCTTGTAAACAAAAAGTTATAAGTAAATTAAGAATCTATCTGATATTAAAGTGCAAAACAATTTTTATTTAGCTAACGAAAACTAAACATTGTCGCATAAGTCACAAAATTTCTCTAACGATTTGTTAACAAACTACTAACGCTACATAGCAGTCAAATGACAAAAGCTAAAAGTTAAAAAGGCTTGAATTTTCAACTTTTAGCTTGTATTGAACAGTAGCTTGATTCCTGCTGTGTTATACCACCTCAATAAAACTTACTGTCAGCAAAGCATCATATATAAGTTCTATTTGCTACTCAACCAAAAAAAGCTGAGAGACTATGTGTAGTAAGATTGCGAAAGATGTTCAATTGTAAAGCAAATATTTGCTTGGGATCAGTAAAAGCTTTGCAAAGCAACCCTTTAGGGAAAAAGCTGTATAGAGTAAAACTATTTTACAAAACTTAAGAATAAACGAACTCAACCAATATATAAAATACGAACAAGGTTTTAAAAGCAAGTAAAAAACCAGCCAATTTAGCTAGTTTTTGAAATAGTTGATTGGGGCAAAATATTGTTATTTCAAATAATTATTTGAAATAGCTATTGTGTCATGCAATAAATTTTGCTCGATAGATTAATTGCTATAAACCTGATAAACATCTGCAATGAATGACCTTTAGGAGTAATACAAAATGCGCGACGCTTTTTCCAAAGTAGTTGACCAAGCAGATAGAAAAGGTTCATATCTAAGTGGTGATGAAATCAATGCTTTATCAGCAGTAGTTGCTGATAGCAATAAGCGGTTAGATATCGTTAACAGACTAACCAGTAATGCTTCCTCTATTGTGGCTAATTCCTATCGGGCTTTAGTTGCTGAACGTCCTCAAATTTTTAATGCAGGTGGTGCTTGTTTCCACAACCGTAATCAAGCTGCTTGTATCCGTGACTTAGGATTTATTCTGCGTTATGTCACCTATTCCGTATTAGCAGGTGATGCCAGCATCATGGACGATCGCTGCTTAAATGGACTACGTGAAACCTATCAAGCACTTGGTACTCCTGGTGATGCTGTAGCTTCCGGTATTCAAAAGATGAAAGATGCCGCAGTTTCTATTGCTAATGACCCCAATGGTATTAGTAAAGGTGATTGTAGCCAATTAATTTCTGAATTAGCCAGCTATTTTGACCGCGCTGCTAGTGCGGTTGTTTAATAAATTTTTTGTGCAAACTTTTCTCAAATTGGTTGTTAGTAATTAGTCAGAAATCGAGGAGATTAGGAGAATTATGAAAACACCTTTAACTGAAGCGATCTCTGCTGCTGATCTACGCGGTTCTTATCTCAGCAATACCGAAATGCAAGCAGTATTTGGTCGGTTCAGCCGCGCTCGTGCAGGTTTAGAAGCTGCTCAAGCATTTACAAATAATGGCAAAAAATGGGCAGAAGCAGCTGCAAATCATGTTTATCAAAAATTCCCCTATACTACTCAAATGAGTGGCCCTCAATATGCCTCTACTCCTGAAGGTAAATCCAAATGTGTACGGGATATTGACCACTACCTCCGCACCATCAGCTATTGCTGTGTTGTTGGCGGTACAGGGCCTTTAGATGAATATGTAGTTGCTGGTTTAAGTGAACTCAATAGTGCTTTGGGTTTGTCTCCTAGTTGGTATGTAGCTGCACTCGAATTTGTTCGTGATAATCATGGTTTAAATGGTGATGCTGCTGGTGAAGCTAACACCTATCTCAACTATGCAATTAACGCACTAAGCTAAGACAAAACTGTGGGTCTTTGGAAATAGATAATTGCTCAATAAAGTGATTCTAGATGATTTGTGAAATATTTTTCTGTTGGTTGTCATTAGTCATTTGCCCTTTGTAATTACTAATTGACAATAACGACCATAAAGATAATTTTTACACTTCAAACAGGATTGCTATAAGTAGAATAAATTTCTACTTTGATTGCTGCATTTTTCTACTGCCAAAGACCCAAATTTATTACAAGCAAAAATTTAAACAGGAGCGATTGTCAAAATGAGTAGTTCAGTCGCAGAACGGCTAGGCATTAGAGATGAAATCGGCATTAAAGTCGAATTACGCCAAAATTGGAGCGAAGACGAATTACAAAAAGTATTTTATGCTGCTTATCAACAAATTTTTGGTCGTCAAGGACTATATGCTAGCGAAAAATTTGTTAGTGCGGAAGCTTTATTGCGTAACGGCAAAATTAGTGTGCGGCAATTTGTGGAGATTTTAGCCAAATCTGATTTTTACAAAGAATGCTTTTTTTATAAAAACTCCCAAGTGCGTTTTATCGAATTAAACTATAAGCACTTATTGGGACGTGCGCCTTACGACCAATCAGAGATTGCTTTCCATGTAGATTTATATGCGGCTCGTGGCTACGATGCAGATATTGAATCTTACATTTATAGCCCAGAATACGAGAATGCTTTTGGGAATTCTGTAGTTCCTTACCACCGGGGATTTCAATCAATTCCAGGAATGAAAACGGTAGGATTTAATCGCATATTTGAGCTTTATCGCGGTAGCGGTAACAGTGATAACGCTCAGATGGGACGTAAAAATTCTCGCTTGCGGACGAAGGTTGCATTAAATTTACCCAACGGTATTATGCCACCAACTTCTGCTGGTACTAGCTTTGCCTCAGCCGCACCAACTTTGGTTAGTTCGGCTCTTCGGGGAGATAGTCGGATGTTCGTTATTCAAGCGATCGCTGGTACAATCGGCTCCAAAGCTTCAGTACGTCGTAGCATCCAAACTTACACTGTGCCTTATGAACGCCTCTCAACCATATACCAAGAAATTCACAAGCGCGGCGGTAAGATAGTCAAAATTTCGCCAGTTTAAATCTTAGGAGAAGTCAGAAATTCTTCCTTAGACAGGGTGTGCGGGTGTGGGGGGAAAGGCTTCGCCTTGGGAAAGGGGAAAAGGGCAAGGGGCAAAAGTTGGTTCTTACCCTTTTCCCTTTCACCTTTATCCTTTTCCCTTCTTCTTTCCTTACACCCTTATTTAGCAATGACTACCACTAATTCTGCTGAACCAATTCTTTCGCCAGAAACCGCGATCGCGGCATTATCTGGTGACGATAACCAAATTCGTTATTATGCCGCTTGGTGGTTAGGTAAACATCAAGTACAAGCTGGTTGTATGGCTTTATGTGATGCTTTGTTTGATGAACGTTATCGCATTCCATCGGGGGGATATCCCTTACGCCGTCAAGCTGCACGCGCTTTAGGACAATTGAAAAATCCCCAAGCTGTAACAGCGTTAATAAAAGCGTTAGAGTGCGACGAGGATTTGCGACTAAAAGAAGCGGCGATCGCCGCTTTAGCTGCTATCGGTGACAAAAGCGCAATTACTCCTTTACTAAATCTTCTGCACACCAGTCAAGAGCAACCCTATGAATCTTTGATTGAAGCGTTAGCTACTCTAAAAGTTTGGTCAGCACGTCCGCAAATTGAACCGTTTTTGAAACATCCTTCTGAACGAGTGCAATGTGCAGCCGCTCGATATATGTATCTTTTAACTCAGGAACCCCAATACATCGAACGTATTGTTAAAAACCTCAACCATGACAATATGTATTTACGTTGGGCAGCAGTTTTTGACTTAGGTGCAGTTGGACATCAACAAGCGATACAGTCAATCTTGACAGCGCAAGTTCCTAATAGTTTGAAGCTGTTAAACTTAAAACGCATTTTAGAGACATTATTAGAAAATAATCATTCAGAAAAAGAAACAATATTGTTAATTTTCCGAGCGATTGATGAGTTATTAATTCAACTGTAAAATTAAAAATTCAGTTTTCAAAATTAGAATTTGTCAATAAAAAGTAAAAGGGCAAAACATAAGTTTTTGTCTTTTTACTTTTGTTTTTTCCATTTTGTCAGGATATTTTGCCAGGTTTTTTTAGAAATATTTTTGGTTGGTCAGTGCAGGCGAAATTTGCCTGTATAGTAGCGAATTATATTCACCCAAAACTTTTCCAACTTCAGTGCATAAATCTATTTTTTCTGAATGAGCAAAACTATGAATACATATAGTGATATTGAGCAATTAATTTCAAAAATAAATCATGCCTCCACACCAGAAGAGGTGATTACAGCAATTACAGAGATAAGTTCTAGCGACACACAAGAACTAGCCGTGATCAATTCTGTAATTAAAGTTCTTAGTCATCATCATCCAGCTGTTAGGGCTGCGGCTGTAGAGTCATTGGTCAAGTTAAAAAATCCGACAGTTCAGCCATTAATTAGTGCTTATGAAGCTTCTCAAGATCAGGGGTTGCAAGCTCACATTATCCAAGCTTTAGCCCAAATTGGTTCTCCAGATGCGTTGGATTTATTAGCGGAAGTTGTGGGTACAACAGTAGCCAATCATTGTCAGGGAAATGTACGCCGCATCGCTGCTAGAGGATTAGGAAAAATTGCTAGCAATTCTCAAGATGCAGAAGTGATTCGCTTTGTTCAAGAAAAGTTGATTTGGGCTGTGCTTTCACCTGAAGATTGGGGACTGCGCTATGCGGCTGCGGTGTCTTTGCAAGAAATAGCCACGCCTGAAGCTAAGACTGCTTTAAAAAATGCGATCGCGGGGGAGGCAGATTTAGTGGTGCGATCGCGTATGACTTTAGCTTTGGCTTAAGAAATCAAGAGGCCTAGTAGTTCGCCAAGTTTTCTTGGCGGGGTAAAGGGCAAGGGGTAAAGGGAAAAGATGTTTACTCCTTTAACCTTTAACCTTTCCCCTTTCCCCAGCCCTCACCTAACAATTTTGGGTTGGCAGACTACTAGAGATGAGTGTTAATACTCACCCTATCCCCCTTTTCTCTTCCCTCGCTTCTAAAACAAGCACTCACAAAAATGTTGCGAAATATTTATTTTATGTTTCTTCACAATAACCTTCCGGAAGCAAAATCTAATGTAAAACGGCAATATCTTGCTAGGTAAGGGTTACAGAAAAATTAAGAAAATATTAAACCCACTGGAATTTGCTGAAAAATTTGTGCAATATGAAGTTATGTAACAAAAAATCTCTTCTTATCTCAGTTAAAGCCCTTGTATGTAAAGGATTTGAGGTGGTTCTTATTCCTGCAACTTATTTATTCATAATTTGTAACAAATAAAGGATCTATAGCGTTGTATAAACATAAGCTGTAGGGGTCAATAACAGACAGAACATAAACAAGACAATCAATTCGTAAAGTTTGCTAGTCTCTCATAAATCAAACCCTGGTTCTCATAATTTTCTTCATGAAGTAACAGGCGAATCTGAGAGCGGCGAAAATACAAATCGGTACTTGGTCTGTTATAAACCATCCTGAATTGATAAAACATTACCAGTTTTAATCGAGACATCTCTCAACTAAGGAATTAGGAGATTAGAGTCCATGACATTAGATGTATTCACCAAGGTAACTTCTCAAGCCGACGCTAGAGGCGAATTCTTGAGCAACGAACAATTGGATGCTCTTTCTAACGTTGTTAAAGAAGGCAGCAAGCGCTTAGATGTTGTTAACCGCATCACCAGCAACGCTTCTGCTATCGTTACCAACGCTGCGCGTTCTTTGTTTGAAGAGCAACCCCAATTGATCGCTCCTGGTGGTAACGCTTACACCAACCGTCGTATGGCTGCTTGCTTGCGCGACATGGAAATCATTTTGCGCTATGTAACCTACGCTATTTTGGCTGGTGATGCAAGTGTCCTGGACGATCGCTGCTTGAACGGCTTGCGTGAAACTTACCAAGCTCTAGGTACACCTGGTTCTTCCGTAGCTGTTGGTGTTCAAAAGATGAAAGATGCAGCTATTGCGATCGCTAACGATCCTAACGGTATCACCAAAGGTGATTGCAGCCAATTGATCTCTGAAGTAGCTAGCTACTTTGATCGCGCTGCTGCTGCTGTTGGTTAATAGCAGTCAAAAAGTCTCAATACGAAAGTATTTGGCTACCAGGTAAAAAAGACTAAAAATACCAAGGAGATTTGAAAAGATGGTTAAAACACCAATTACCGAAGCTATCGCAGCTGCTGATACCCAAGGACGTTTCTTAGGCAACACCGAATTACAAGCTGTTAACGGTCGTTATGTACGTGCTGCTGCAAGCTTGGAAGCTGCTCGTGGTTTGACCTCCAACGCTCAACGCTTGATTGATGGTGCAACCCAAGCTGTTTACCAAAAATTCCCTTACACCACCCAAACCCCTGGCCCTCAGTTTGCTGCTGACAGCCGTGGTAAATCCAAGTGCGCTCGTGACGTTGGTCACTACCTGCGGATCATCACCTACAGCTTGGTAGCTGGTGGTACTGGCCCCTTGGATGAATACCTGATTGCTGGTTTGGCTGAAATCAACAGCTCCTTTGATTTGTCTCCTAGCTGGTATGTAGAAGCTCTGAAGCACATCAAAGCTAATCATGGCTTATCTGGTCAAGCTGCTAACGAAGCTAACACCTACATCGACTACGCTATCAACGCTCTAAGCTAGATAGTTTTTCTGCCCGGAGAGGGATGCAAGTGCTGGATGGAATCACCTAGCAGTTGGATCTGGCTCCGGGCATAGTTTTATCTAGGGATAAATAGAAGGCTTATTTGAGCAAGCAGTCGGCACTAGCAGCCGAACATCAATAGGGGGATAAAAAATGGCAATTACAGCAGCAGCATCTAGGCTAGGAACAGAGCCTTACAGCGAAGCACGTCGAGTTGAACTGCGCCCCAACGCCAGCAGAGAAGAAGTCGAAGCCGTGATTCGTGCCGTATATCGGCAAGTCTTGGGTAATGATTACATCATGGCATCGGAACGCCTAAAGAGCGCAGAATCACTCCTGCGGGATGGAAACCTGACAGTGCGGGAGTTTGTGCGTAGCGTTGCCAAATCAGAACTCTACAAAAGCAAGTTTTTCTATAACAGCTTCCAAACTCGTTTGATCGAACTCAACTACAAACATTTGTTGGGTCGCGCTCCTTACGACGAGTCAGAAGTTGTTTATCACCTCGACTTGTATCAAGAAAAAGGCTACGACGCAGAAATTGATTCTTATATTGATTCTGTAGAGTACCAAAACAACTTTGGCGATAGCATCGTACCTTACTATCGTGGTTTTGAAACTCAACCAGGGCAGAAAACAGTAGGTTTTAACCGCATCTTCCGGTTATACCGAGGCTATGCAAATAGCGATCGCGCCCAAGTTGAAGGTAAAAAATCACGCCTAGCACAAGAATTAGCTAGCAACAAAGCTTCCTCAATTGTTGGGCCTTCGGGTTCAAATGATAACTGGGGCTATCGTGCGACAAACGATGTCGCTCCTAAACGGACTTTAGGCAACGCCGTAGGAGAAGAAGATCGTGTTTATCGCATCGAAGTTACCGGAATTCGCTCTCCCGGCTACCCCAGCGTGAGAAGAAGCAGTACAGCCTTTATCGTACCTTACGAGCGGCTTTCTGACAAAATCCAACAAATTCATCGGCAAGGCGGCAAAATCGTCAGCATTACATCAGCATAAAAGAGCTTGGTGGCAGCAAAGCCGACAATAGGGATTTTTCAACCAAACAGGAGATATAGAAGTAATGTTCGGTCAAACCACACTTGGTGCTAGTAGCGTTTCTTCATCTGCTAGCCGGGTATTCCGTTACGAAGTTGTAGGCTTGCGGCAAAACTCCGAAACTGACAAAAATAAATACAATATTCGCAATAGCGGTAGTGTATTTATTACAGTGCCATACAGCCGGATGAACGAAGAATACCAAAGAATTACCCGTCTGGGTGGCAAAATCGTCAAGATTGAGCCTTTAACTGCTGAAGAGGAATAATTCTCTGGCAATGATAGAACCCAGTGGGGAAGAATTTCCCGCAGAGAACGGGCCACAGCTCACACCAGAGCTAGCTATTGCTAACCTGCAATCTCCAGATTTAAGTCTCCGCTATTATGCAGCTTGGTGGCTGGGCAAGTTCCGGGTTAAAAAAGCAGACGCTGTAGATGCGTTGATTGCAGCATTACAAGATGAAGCTGATAGAACAGAACTCGGAGGTTATCCTCTGCGGCGGAATGCAGCTAGAGCATTAGGTAAGTTAGGTGATACCAGAGCAGTACCGAGCTTAATTGAATGCCTAGAATGTTCTGATTTCTATGTGCGTGAAGCAGCCGCCCAATCTTTGGAAATGTTACGCGATCGCTCTGCCGCATCCGCACTCATCAAAATGTTAGATGGGGGTGTAGCCGAGGCCGTGCAAGTACCGGGACTCCCTCATCTAACCCAGCCCTACGAAGCAGTCATCGAAGCCTTAGGAGCTATTAACGCAACTGAGGCAATTGGACTCATAGAACCTTTCCTAGAGCATCCATTACCACGAGTACAATGCGCCACAGCCAGAGCTATGTACCAACTCACACAAAACCCCATCTACGGAGAAAGGTTAGTGCAAATGTTGTTGGTAACAGACGATCTGAAATTACGCCGCGTTGTCTTAGGGGATTTGGGTGCAATTGGGTATTTGGCAGCAGCAGAAGCGATCGCTCAAGCTAAAGTCGAAAATAGCTTCAAACTTATTGCCCTCAAAGGATTGCTAGAGCATCAGCTTACAGATGAGTTAGATAGTTTATCTATATCTGATGACGCAATTCGGGTAATGAATTTGATGGATTCACTCTTATAGTCAATAGTCCATAGTTCATAGTCAAAAGTAATGGCTGTTGACTATTGACTATTGACTAACTGATTATTCACAAATGACTGATGAACTAATTCGTGCCGTCGCCCTAGCAGACACACCAGCAAAAATGGTGACAGCAGTGCAGAACTTGGCAGCAACAAAAGATATAGCTGCAATTCCTACCTTAATTGCTGTGTTTGGTTATAACAACCCAGCCGCCGCAACGGTAGCGGCAACTGCCCTCACAGAAATGGGAGAAGTGGCAGTACCGCAGCTGATATCACAAATTGATGATTACAACTATGGCGCGCGGGCTTATTCGATTCGCACATTAGCGGCGATCGCTGACCCTCGTGCTTTGGATTTATTAATCAGTGCAGCTGCTACAGACTTTGCCCCTAGTGTCCGCCGTGCTGCTGCCAAAGGTTTAGGAAACTTGCACTGGCATAAGCTAGATTTTCCTGAAAGCCATACAGCCCCCAAAAGAGCCTTAGAAACACTTGTATTTATTTCTCAAGACTCTGAGTGGTCAATTCGGTATGCTGCTGTTGTTGGGCTACAAGCCTTGGCACAAAATAGCGATTTGCAACAGCCTATTTCCGCCAGACTGGGAGAAATGCTCACAACCGATACCGAAAAAGCAGTCCGCGCTCGTGTGCAACTAGCTTATGGTTAACAGTCCAGGTTAAATACCATAAAACAAGGTAAAAGTAAATATGTCAATACCACTTTTAGAATATTCACCAAGTTCACAAAACCAACGGGTAGAAGGTTACGAAGTACCCAACGAAGATACCCCAACTATTTATCGCTTATCGGCTGCTATTGATGATCAAGATATTGATGCGATTATCTGGGCAGGATATCGGCAAATTTTCAGCGAACATTTAATTATCAAAAGCAATCGCCAAACCTTCTTAGAATCGCAACTGCGAAATCGAGCAATTACAGTTCGGGACTTTATTCGGGGCTTGGGTAAATCTGAAGTTTTCCGGACACAGGTAGCAGACATTAACTCCAACTACCGTTTAGTTGACCTCATCTTAAAACGCTTCTTAGGACGCGCAGCTTATAATAAAGATGAGGAAATTGCCTGGTCAATCGTCATTGCCACCAAAGGTCTACATGGTTTTATCGACGCATTACTAGACAGCGACGAATATCAACAAAACTTTGGCGATGATATCGTACCTTACCAACGCCGTCGCTTCAAAGATAGACCCTTTAACTTAGTTAACCCACGCTACAACAATTACTGGCGCGATCGCCAGACCATGAACTTCTTAGGTGGTCGTTCCTTCTACAGCGCACGTACCACAGGTTATGCCTCTAAAGAAGAAATTCGTCGCGTCATTCCCACCAACTTCTTAGCAATGGCTGGGAACATGATTACCGGCGAACGTAATTATCAACGCATAACCGCTTCGGTTGTCTCCCAAATCAAAGACATCAAAATTCCCGACAACAGCCGTGAAGTTGGTACTCCGCAACCAACAGTTAAACCAACAGCCGTTGCACTGCCTTACCGTTATCTTCCCGGTAACCGCACAACCTAAAGAGTCAGTAGTTAACAGTCAGCTATTGACCAATGACCAATGACCAATGACCAAACCTTAAAATTATGGCAATACCTTTACTAGAATACAAACCCAGTTCCCAAAACCAGCGCGTCCCTGGTTACGAAATTCCCAACGAAAATACCCCTAGACCCTACCGTATAGAAGACTGCGCTGACAGTGGTGACGTTCAAGAATTAATTTGGGCAGCCTACCGTCAAGTCTTCAGCGAACACGAAATCCTGAAATTCTTCCGCCAAAGCAACTTAGAATCTCAGGTCAAAAATCGTGCTATTACTGTGCGTGACTTTATTAGAGGTTTAGCTAAATCTGAATCTTTTCGCACATTAGTAATCGAGACTAATTCTAACTACCGTTTAGTAGAAATTGCCCTGAAACGGTTTTTAGGTCGTGCGCCTTATAATAAAGACGAAGAGATTTCTTGGTCAATCAAAATAGCAACTGTTGGTTGGGATGGTTTTGTTGATGCCTTGATTGATTCTGACGAATATATCACCAACTTTGGCGAAAACATAGTTCCTTTCCAACGCCGTCGTTATAAAGATAGACCTTTTAACCTAGTTACCCCTCGCTACAACAATTATTGGCGCGACAAGCTAGAAGACGCTCGTTATATAGAAGGCGACATCAAAAACTTCTTGGCGTTGGCTAATTCCCTCAGCATTAGAACAGTTAGCTACACACCAGTTAATATTGCCAATATCAAAATTCCCGACACCACCAGAGAAACCGTACCCAAAGGTATTGCGGTGTCCATCAATTCCAGTGCTAATTTCCCCGTGCGGTAAGGGCGTTTTTTTCAGTGGTTTGATAAAGGTATAAGAAGGAAACAAAGTTTGCAAAAGCCAACTGACAACCTTCTAAATGTTTTACCGCTTAAATACTCATCATGAAAAATGATCAGTAATTAAGACGGACTGGGTATAAGATGCCAACCTTATTATGAAGGCGGTCTTTAGTATGGCATTACCTTTACTGGAATACAAACCCACAACTCAAAATCAAAGAGTTAGTAGCTTTGGTACGGCAGATGTAAACGAAGATACACCTTATATCTACCGTTTAGAAACAGCTAACTCTCCTAGTGAAATTGAAAGACTGATTTGGGCAGCTTATCGCCAAGTCTTCAATGAGCAGGAAATTCTTAAATTTAACCGCCAAATAGCCCTAGAAACCCAACTCAAAAATCGGTCAATCACGGTTAGAGATTTTATCCGAGGTTTGGCTAAATCACAGCGATTTTATCAGTTAGTTGTTACACCAAATAATAACTATCGGCTGGTAGAAATGTGTCTGAAACGTTTGTTGGGTCGCGCTCCTTATAATCGGGAAGAAGAAATAGCCTGGTCTATTCAAATCGCCACTCGCGGTTGGAATGGATTTGTCGATGCTCTGATTGACAGTGAAGAATACACTCAAGCCTTTGGTGACTACACTGTACCCTATCAGCGCAAACGCATGACTGTAGACCGACCATTCAGCTTTACTCCCCGCTATGGTGCTGACTATCGAGACAGAGCAGGTATTGTTAACATTGGGCGTTATCGCTCCTTGTCATATATATCTAACCAAAACCTTGATGGCGCGGCACTGTTAGGCGTATTACTAGTAATGTCCGCAGGAATAACTTTCTTGCTGGTACTAAATTGGTTAGGAATCAATACTGGCTTCTAACCTATATGCGGGAGAATAGATAAAGCATGAGTGAGGATTTGAGCGATCAGCCTCCTCATTTGTAACCAGCTAAATCTCTGCGTAATCTGTTAATAAGAGGAAAAAAGTAGCATGGCACTGCCATTACTTCAATACAAACCAAGCAGTCAAAATCACCGGGTTAAAAGCTTTGGTATCGCTGACCAAAATGAAAATACACCTTATATCTATCGTATAGAAGATGTCAGTTCTTATACTGATATCCAAAACATTATTTGGGCAGCTTACCGCCAAGTTTTTAGCGAACATGAAATTCTGAAGTTCAACCGCCAAGTAACTTTAGAATCTCAACTCAAAACTGGCGCAATCTCCGTGCGTGACTTTATCCGTGGTTTAGCCAAATCTGAAGCCTTTTATCGTTTGGTGGTTTCAGTTAACAACAACTACCGTTTAGTTGACATTACACTCAAACGTCTATTAGGTCGTTCTGCTTACAACAAAGAAGAAGAAATCGCTTGGTCAATTGTAATTGGAACCAAAGGTTTTGGTGGCTTTGTTGATGCTTTATTAGACAGCGAAGAATACAGCCAAAGCTTTGGCGAAAATACCGTACCTTACCAACGTAAACGCTTAGAAGGTCGTCCTCACAACTTGGTTACACCTCGCTACGGCGAAGACTTCCAAGAAAAAGCAGGTACAGTTCAAACCGACTGGCGTTTTACTTTGGACAAATTCTACACCCGCAAGTTCCAAGAAAAACGGCTTGCAGAAGGCGATCCACGCAAATTTGCAGATTTGGCAGCAGCCATCAATCCAAGTGGTAACTACGGCCAAAAACTCTCTGCATTTGATATTGATTATATGAGTGCAGTGCCTTACCGTGGCGGTAGCCGACGCTAAGATTGAAAATCTAGTTGGCTAAAATTTTATACTGGGTCTAGTTTTTGCGTTGATGTAATAACCAGCAGCTTATTTGTTAGTTGGATATTGCGTTGAGTGAAGACTAGACCCAGTTGTTTTTAATTTTTTCTTATAAACTGAACTAATACCAATTTGAAAAAAGAATGCGACACATAAATAAGACCCCTCCCCAACCCTCCCCTTGCCAAGGGGAGGGTGCCGTCAGGCGGGTGGGGTATCTGTTGCAAACATTATTTGAATTGGTATAACTTTCTCAGGTTAGACAAAGTATATTTACTGTTTTTCTGCACAAAGGAGTTAAGTCAATGTATGGTTTAGTTAACAAAGCAATTCAAGACATGGTTTGCAAGTACCACGGTGAAGATACTTGGGAAACTATCAAGCGAAAGGCCGAACTTGAAGATATTGACTTTTTTATTGGTATGGATAGCTATGCTGACGATGTTACCTATCGTTTAGTTGAAGCTGCTTGTGAGGTATTGAATACACCTGCACACGAAATTCTGAAAGCCTTTGGAGAATACTGGGTTAATTATACTGCCGAAGAAGGCTATGGAGAGCTTTTAGCCAGTGCCGGAACCTCGTTACCCCAGTTTATAGAAAATCTTGACAACCTTCATGCCAGAGTGGGTTTGAGTTTTTCCGAACTTTGCCCTCCATCTTTTGAGTGTGAGCATCAAAACGATCACTCTATGAAACTCCACTATCAATCTAATCGAAAAGGATTAGCCCCAATGGTAATTGGTTTACTGCACGGATTGGGAAAACGCTTTCACACAAATGTGGATGTTATCCAAACTAATTTTCGTGAGCAAGGAGATCCTCACGATATCTTCTCTATTAAATACTCAGATTCCCAGTCCAATGACCAATAATCATGCTATTGGTTTAAATCAATTCAGTCTTAGTGCTGATCAATTTGCGGCGTTGTTTCCCTTCCATCTGGTAATTGATCGGCAGATGAAGATTGTTCAGGTAGGTGAAGTACTGGGGCGCATTTTAGAACCGATTTCAATCCTCAACAGTTCCCTAGACGAACATTTCAAAATCAATCGTCCCAACTGTCCAGTTAGCTTTGAAGCTATTTGCCAACAAACGCGATCGCTTTTTCTCCTGCAATCTCTCCACAAAGAAATGCAGCTGAAAGGACAAATAGTATATGCGGAAGATAGCAATTATCTGATATTTCTTGGCTCTCCCTGGATGACAGAAATTACTGCTCTCAAAAAGCTAGAACTGAGCATCGATGATTTTCCTTTATATGACTCAGTTTCTGATTATTTATTTCTGTTACAAGCCAAAAATTCCGCGCTGACAGATGCCAAAAAACTCACCACGAAACTCACAGAACAACGAGCAGAATTAAGAGCCACAGCTTATAGGCTCAGAACTCTGATTGAAAGTTTACAAATTGGTGTTTTGCTAGAAGACGAAAACCGAAATGTTGTGCTGGCAAATCAAGAGTTTTGTAATTTATTTAATATTCCAGTGGCTCCCGAAGCTTTAAACGGCATAGATTGTCGGCAAGCATCTGAAGCGAGCAAGCAGCTTTTTGTTGAGCCGGAAAGATTTATTCAACGCTTAGATGAAATCCTGAGCGTTGGCGGAATAGTTACCCATCAAGAATGGCAACTCAAAGATGGGCGAATCTTGGAACAAGACTATGCACCCATTGTGGTTGATAACAAATTTTATGGTCATTTATGGAAATATCGTGATATTACCCTCAGAAAGCAATCAGAAAATAACCTGAGATCAAGTGAAGAACAGTTAAAGTTAGCACTCGACGCAGTAGAAGAAGGGCTTTGGGACTGGAACTTAGCAACTGGAGAAATTTATCGTAGCCCACGCTGGTACACGATGCTGGGCTATCATCCAGACGAACTAGAAGACGATATTAAAGTTATCAATAGGTTGGTTCATCCAGAAGACCGACGCTTGATGCGACAGCGAATGATAGATCACATCAAGGGTATTACACCTTTTTATGAGGCAGAAGCGCGCTTTTTAACGAAATCAGGAAAATGGAAGTGGATTCTTGATCGGGGTAAGTTGGTAAACCGCGATTTCTCAGGAAAATTCCTGAGAATGGTGGGAACCCACTTAGATATTACTGAACGCAAAAAGGCAGAAGAAGAGCTACAGCATCAGTACCAACGCGCTCTGCTACTAAAGCAAATTACTGAAGAAATTCGTCAATCTTTGCAACTAGAAAAAATTCTCCAGACAACAGTAACGGAAGTTCAGCGTATTTTGCAGGCTGATCGCGTTTTAATCTTCCAAATTAACTCTAATGGTTCTGGCAAAGTTGTGCAGGAGGCGGTAATTTCAGGATGGTCAGCTACCTTAGAACAGGATATTTACGATCCTTGTTTTTATAAATATCTAGACTTGTATCGTCAAGGACGAATTAGTGTCATTCCCAATGTAGAGCAAGCAGGATTACAACCTTGCCATGTAGAATTTTTAAAGCAATTTCAGGTGAAAGCCAATTTGGTCGTACCGATTTTGGTCAGGGAAGATTTGTGGGGGCTATTGATTGCTCATCAGTGCGATCGCCCTAGACAATGGACTGAATTAGAACTGGATCTTCTCAAACATCTAGCTGATCAAATGGGTATTGCCCTCACCCAAGCCCAATTTCTAGCACAGGAAACCCTGCAAGCCAATCTGTTAGCACAGCAAAACAAAGAACTCAGTGTTGCTAAACAAGCAGCTGAGGCTGCCAATATGGCTAAGAGTAATTTCCTCGCCACCATGAGCCATGAAATTCGCACTCCCATGAATGCGATCATTGGTATGACTGGATTACTTTTAGATACTCGCCTCAAGCCTGAGCAAATCGACTATGTAGAAACTATCCGTAACAGTGGCGATGCATTATTAACTATTATCAATGACATTCTCGACTTTTCTAAGATTGAATCTGGCAATTTAGAGTTAGAAGAACAGCCCTTTGATTTGCAAGTTTGTGTCGAAGAAGCCTTAGATTTGCTGGCTCCGCAAGCAGCCTTAAAAGGCATCGAACTGATGTATCAATTGCAGCCACAAACACCAACTCTCATTATTGGTGATATTACCCGCTTGCGCCAGATTCTCTGGAATTTAGTCAGCAATGCTGTCAAGTTCACCCATGTTGGAGAAGTCGCTGTCAAAATCTCTGTGCAGCCGGTGCTTCCACAAGCAGCCACAGATGGCGATCATGTATATTATGAATTTCTGTTTGCAGTTAGCGATACAGGTATTGGCATAGCTAGCGATCTCTTAGATCGACTATTTAAACCCTTTAGCCAAGTCGATGCTTCCATGACTCGGCGTTATGGCGGTACTGGTTTAGGATTAGCGATTAGCAAGCGTCTCAGCGAGATTATGGGGGGCAGAATGTGGGTGGAAAGTGAAACTGGCAAAGGTTCTACTTTTTACTTCACCCTCATGCTGCAAGTTGATCCTTCTACCATTGACAGTTCTAGCAACATATATCCCGAACTTGTCGGTAAGCGATTACTGCTGGTAGGCGATAACGCCCATTTAAACATATGCTTAACTTGGCAACTTCAGAGCTTGGGAATCAGTGTCCAACCTGTAAAATTAAGTGCTGCTTTGGATTTGATGCAACAGCAGGGGTTTGACCTGGCTATATTGGACATCGATAGTCCTCACCTGAATATCCTTGATTTGACGGCTCAAATCCGGGCTATACCAGGACAGCAGGATTTATCCTTGGTGATGTTAAGTTTTAAAGGCAAGCAAACTTTAGATGTTAAGCAAGTAGCTTCTGAGTTTACGGCCTTTTTGCATAAGCCTGTACGACAGTATCAACTACACAATACGCTCTTACAAATTGTGCGTGGTAGCTGGTCTACTCGAAGAGTCGATACTCAAATTACCATTCCTTCGTACTCCCGCTTACCGACATCAAATTTCCCAACAATTGATGACCAGCTTGCCCAAAGTTTGCCACTGAAGATTCTTTTGGTTGAAGATGTGTTAGTCAATCAGAAAATTGCTCTGAAGATGCTAGAGCGGTTGGGTTTTCGGGCGGATGTCGCCAATAATGGGTGTGAAGCCCTAGAAGCCTTGCAACGCCAAATCTATGATGTTGTGTTAATGGATATCCAAATGCCAGAAATGGATGGCTGGGAAACAACTATCCGAATTCGTCAGGAATTCTCTCCTCATGCTCAACCTTGGATAATTGCCATGACTGCCCATGCGCGTGTTGAAGACCGTCAAGAATGCTTAAGGGTCGGGATGAATGATTATGTCAGTAAGCCGATTCGTCTTGAGGCACTCGAAGCAGTGCTGAAAAAGCAGCAACATCAAAATTCAGAGCCTTCTGAGCCAATACATATAGCTGAAGTTGCATTACCCTATACATCTTTAGAATCTGATTTAGAAGAGGTAATTGACCCTACTTTTCTGCAAGAACTAAAAAACATGGCAGGTAGCGAAGGTAAGCATTTAGTAACTGAATTGATTCAGGTTTACTTTGAAGATACTCCAATGCGAATGCAGATAATTCAAGATGCCATTGCTGTGGGAGACAGAATAAAATTACAAAAAGCGGCTCATGCTTTGCGATCGCCTAGTGTGAGTATTGGTGCTGTTAACCTGGGAAACCTCTGTGAAACCTTAGAAAATGCAGCCCCAAACCAATCTTTAGAGCAAGTTTCTATCCTGATTTCTCAGCTAGAGAGCGAATATAAAAAAGTGATTACGGCTCTGCATAATCTTTATTAACTATAAAATTCCATTTATAAATATCTTAATATCTGTGAGAAATGTCTGAAATATCGCATTCCCAATTCAAAATTTTAGTAATTGATGATGACCGCATTATCCAAATAGTTTTAAAACAAGCTCTGCAATCTCAGGGATATGAAGTAATTCTGGCATCCAGTGGAAAACAAGGATTAGAACAAGCTTATAAGCATCATCCGGCACTCATCATTTCTGATTGGCAAATGGATGAAATGGATGGCTTAGAATTATGCCGCAAAATTAAATCTGAACCATCCCTATCAACGACTTTTTTCATCCTGCTAACCTCACGCAAAGCTGTGGAAGACAGAGTTGAGGACTTAGATACAGGTGCAGATGATTTTTTGAGCAAACCTATTGAAGTAAGTGAGTTAAAAGCACGCGTCAGAGCCGGACTCAGGTTATATCAAACAAATCAAAACTTACGCTAGTGCAGGTCATCCTCCAGCTTCCTAACAAACAAGCAATTGTAAATTTAGCCAATTGGTAAGTGGATGATAAATTCGGTTCCTTGTCCGATTATGGAATTAACCTCAATTTGACCACGATGTTTTTCGATGATAATTTGGCGAGTAATAGCTAATCCTAAGCCTGTTCCTTTACCTACAGGTTTAGTTGTAAATAAATGGTCAAAAATCTTTTCTTTAACTTCTTCAGTCATACCCAAACCATTATCTTTAATGGCTATGGTTACAAATTCTGGGTTATCCTCTATTTTAGTAGTGACTGTAATACAGTTCGGATTTGCCACAATTTTATCGTAAGTCTTCTCAATATTTGATTCTTCCAATGCATCAATTGCATTAGCAAGTATATTCATAAATACCTGATTAAGTTGTCCCGGAAGACAAGATATAAGTGGTAGTTTTCCGTAATCCTTAATTACTTCAATCGCTGGACGTGTTTCTGAAGCTTTCAAACGATGTTTAAGAATTAATAATGTACTATTTAAACCTTCATGAATGTCGTAAGAAATTCGTTTTTCTGTATCTGAACGCGAAAAAGAACGTAAACTAACACTAATTTCATAAATACAATCTATCCCTTTTCGCATTGAAGTAATTAATTTTGGCAAGTCTTCGCGCACGTACTCAAAATCAATAGCTTTGATTTTTTTAGTAATTTCCTCAGCCGGTTGGGAATAGTAACGTTGGTATAGATCAATTAGCGATAGTAAGTCATGCACATACTCATTTGCCGGTTGTAGATTACCTAAAATAAAACCAATTGGATTATTAATTTCATGAGCAATACCTGCAACTAAATTACCTAAAGCAGACATTTTTTCACTTTGTATTAGTTGTAGTTGTGCTGCCTGGAGTTCTGTTAAGGAATTTTCTAATTGTGTAGCATAATCGTGTGTTTGCTTATATAATCTAGAATTCTCCAGAGAAATTGCAGCTTGAGATATTATGAAGTTTAAAATCTTGACGCGCTCACGTGTAAATGTACTTTTAGCAAGGTTATTTTCTAAATATAAAATACCAATGAATTTACCTTGATGCAAAATAGGAGTACATAAAACTGATTTGCTTTTATGCTTTTGGATGTAAGGATCTGATTGATAAATCCTCATAGAAATAGCATCATCTAGTAATAAAGGCTCTTGAGTTCTGGCAACATAGTTAATTAAAGAGATAGGGATATCTTGGCTGGCTATGACTGGGGTTGATTGTAAAATAACAGTAGTATTTTCTTGAGTTCTAATTGCTTCTATAAAGAGTTCATTGTTTTTTGCTAACATTAAACAAACTTTTTGAGCAGAAGCATTTTCAATAATTATACTTAAAACTTTGTCTAATAACTTATCTAAAATTATTTCACTACTGATGGTTTGTGAAGCTTTGATGATTGTAGCCAAATCCAAAATATCATTGCTATTACTTGTAGTTTTTGCAGTACTTGTCCTGGTTTTTGAAATGGTGATATCTGTTTTTAGAATCTGAACATCTTCACTATGAATTATTAAATGTGGATAACGTTCATCTAAATCCTGTGCTTTTGCTATAGCTTCCCACCGGATGTAGCTATAGAAAGCTTTAGTCATGTATATTTTGGCAAAATCTTCTTTGCCCTTACTCAGCCAGAACTTGGCTGCTAATTCATTTCCTAAAGCTTGATTTTGGATAAATCCATGTTCTTCAGCCGAAGCGATCGCCCGATCATAATAATCCATCGCCTCTAGTTCATGACCAGTAATGCGGGCAATTTCAGCTTCCACTAACAGATACTTATGTAAGAAGTTCTCTGGGCAATGGTCAGCCCAGTTTTTCATCTTTGCCTGTAGCAAGGCTAATTTTTCTAAAAACTGACCTTGCTCTAACTTAGAAACGGAATCATACAGTGCTGTCAAACTCAGAGAATAGTAAAAATTATGAGCAAAAATCAGAAACTTCCCACCGCTAGCACCAAGATAGGGTTCGGTTTGGGCTGCATGGGTATGCGCCAGTTCATACTCACCAAAAAGATAGAAGAGCATCGATTGAGCGATGTTAGCATAGTTAACAGTATTGAAGTTATTGCTAGCCATCAGCTGTGGCAACATCGGTTCAATATTAAAGCGATCGCCTTTCAGTAGACTCTTGTGAGTAGATTTTCCAGTCAAGTTATGAATAACTTGAGTCCAGATATACAATTGGTTAATTACTTGCTCTTGCTTAAACTCTACAATTTGTTTGATAAATTTATCAAACTTTGTTTGTACCTTTTCTAAAGGTTGTCCTGCCAAAATAGAACAGAAATAGGCATTGACAATACAGTAGGCACTATATTCTGCATCACCATTATCTGCAAAACCGAGATAACCCTGAATTAGCGGTTTAATAGAACTTTTAACAGGTTTGTAGAAATTTCGGGCAAGCCCATAGTAAATATTAGAAAAAGCACTTTTATATTCAGAACTCTTTTGCTTTTGATCGATGAGTACTGCTAAATCTCCAAACTTAGTTCCTGTGGAAATATCCCCTATACCACTATTCAGCATGATGCTGAACATGGCAAAGGCATAGGCAGTTAAAGGCGATTCACCATACTGGATAGTGAGATCCACCAAACGACACACTATCAATCCCCACATCGCCGGTACTGCAAAGAAAGCTGGACTGAGGGCGCGATACAAAATCCTCATAGCATCCGCTTTGCTGGAATCACTTACCAACGGTAGTTTGTCGAGATTTTCAAAACCAACTTCTGCAATTAATTTTTGCGTATGGGTGAAGGCATCTATAAAGCTTTGTGTGTCGGGACTTTCGGGAAAATTCTCTCCTAGCAAGGCTAATGGTTGCAATGCTACTGAGACTGCTTCTTTGAACTGAGATTGAGTGTGGTGATAAAGAATTAACAGTTCATATATCTTAATTTTATCGTTGATATTGTCAATTTTAGTCAAGGCAACATCAACTAGAGCCTTCATCTCCACAAATTTTGTACAGAAGCAAGCAGCTTGGGCCGCACCTGTATAAAGCCCTAGCGTTAATTGATATTGCTGTTGCCAACAGTCTACTGGTAGTAAAGATATGCCCTGACTAAAATAGTTATAGGCAGGTTCAAACGCGGCTGCAAGCAAGGCTCTGTTTGCTGCCATTAAGTTTAAATCAGCCAGATGAATTTTTTCTTGATGCTTTTGAATTAAATCAACACTTTTATTCAGTTGATTGACAATATCAAAAATATTATCTACTAATTCTGTTGGCGATATATTCTGGAGTAGTAATCTTCCAATCTCTAAATGCTTTGCTTGCTTTTGGCTATCAGGAATTAGCGAGTATGCTGCTTGTTGTACACGGTCATGTAAGAAACGATACTCTAAGCGATAGTCATCAAAATATAAACTCTTGAGTTCTTCATTACCAAATAATAAAGGAATTTTATAGTCATTACTCCAAGGCAAAATCAGCCCTTGTTGCAAGGCTGACCATAAATCGCTGGCTATTTGTGTTGAGGATTTTTTACAACTAGTAGCTAGTACCTCTAACTTAAAGCAAGAACCAATACAAGCAGCTAGCTTGAGAACCTCCTGAGTTGCTAGTGGTAATTGAGAAATATTATTAGCTATCAGTTCTACTACACTTAAATCGGCAATTCCCATTGCCTGAATTTGTTCTATACTCCAATGCCAACGTCCTAGGGCAAAGTCAAATGTTAGTAGCTGCTCTCGATACAAAGCCTTCAAAATCTGCGTTAGGAAAAAGGGATTGCCAGCTGTTTTATTAAATAATAAAGATGCCAGTTCTTGTACCTGTGGGTTATCTTTTCTTTCTTTGAGAGTATCACAGAGGATTTGGGTGACGTGAGTCAGATCTAAGGGTTCAACAACAATGTTATTAATTACTGTCCCGGTATTACTAATTTCCTCAATGGTTTGAATGAGGGGATGTGTTGAATTAACTTCATTATCTCGATAAGCACCAATTAGTAGCAGATATTTTGTATCTGGATCAGTCATCAGCAATTGCATTAACTTCAATGTGGCGGAATCTGCCCATTGCAAATCGTCTAAGAATATGACTAATGGATGCTCTTTTTGAGTGAAAACGCGAATAAATTCTTTGAAAACTTGATTAAAACGGTTTTGAGATTCCGTAGGCCCCAAATCTGGGACTTTTGGCTGTTTACCGATAATTAATTCAACTTCCGAAATTACATCAATAACAACTTGTCCATTTAAACCTAAAGCTGTTAAAAGTTTCTTACGCCATAATTCTAGTTGCTCAGGACTTTCTGTTAATAGCTGCATCATTAAGGAAGCAAAAGCCTGAGTTAAAGGAGCGTAGGGAATATTTCGCTTGAATTGCTCAAACTTCCCAGATATAAAGTAACCGCGAAGGCTGGTGATAGGTTTATTTACTTCATTAATAATTGCCGATTTGCCAATACCTGAATAACCAGAAACCAATATCAGTTCCTTAGTGCTTTGGGAGCCAGAATTTTTTTGTGTAGATGCTACGCGCTCAAATACCTCTAGCAATAAATTGACTTGTTTTTCTCTACCATAAAGCTTTTGAGGAATGACCAACTGGCTGAGAACATCAAAATGGCCTGGGATAAAATTTGTTATTCTACCAGTATTTTTAAATTGGTGAAGGCAAGTTTCTAAATCGGCTAACAGTCCTACCGAACTCTGATAACGTTCTTCAGCATTCTTCTCCATCAGTTTCATAACTATTTGGCTAATAGCTGTAGGAACTGCTGGATTTAATTCCTCAATGGGAGTTGCTTGTTTAGCAATATGACAGTAAACTAATTCTAGAGGGTCATGAGTAATAAAGGGTAGCTGACCTGTAAGCATTTGATAGAAGCTGACACCTAGTGAATAAAAATCACTGCGATAGTCCACGGAGCGATTCATTCTCCCAGTTTGTTCTGGGGAAATATATGTCAATGTTCCTTCTAATTGATTGGGGCTGCACTGTAAAGGTGTTTCTTGAGAAAGACAAGAAGCAATGCTAAAGTCAGTCAGTTTACAAACCCCAGTCTGAGGATTAATGATAATATTACTGGGTTTGATATCTTTATGTATTATTTGATGAGTGTGCAACGCGCCCAAGGATTTTGTCAGCTGTATGGCTATATTAAGAAAATTTTCCAGAGGTAATTTTGCAGAATCCAGAAATTGTTGCAAGGATACTCCAGCAAAATCTTCCGCTACCAAAATTAAGCGATTTTGATGTGTCTCTAACTCATATACTTGAACCACGCCTTCCAATCTGAGGTCTTGTGTAATACTATACTCGTGTTTTAACCGAAGCATCTGCTCTAAGCTGGGATACTCTGCCTTTAGGACTTTAAGGATAACTAATTGCTGTAGTTTTTGCGCCCAAGCTCGGTAAATAATCGTATTCAGACCTTCATAAATTACTTCAGTGAGGTCATAACCTGGAATTGTTAAACTTATTGTCATTATTTCCTTTGTTTGCGGTATTAAATTTTTATAATTCCCAATAAAGAAATTAAAAATGGCTCAAAAAAGCCTGAGATGGCATTTATTCGAGATATTTAAGCTATTTGCTAAATATAACTCAATAATTTAAAGCCCCAAAAAACTTGATTTTTTGGGGTTTGATTGCTAGAAGGAACACTCAACATATTTAAAAACGATATTGCCTATTTCGTTTTTGAAATTTTGCGTATTTTTATCGCATTGAGCCAATACAACGAGTATCTGCACCCCTGATTATTAAGGAATCTTGGTTGCTAATGCAGATTTAGGAAGTAAAAATATACATTGAATAGCAATGGCAATACAAACTTCTCTACTGCCAGTTTTCAGCAAATCATCAAATGTTATAACTATACTAAACTACTTTCTGGAGTCTGCGTCCAAGAATATCCATCATCTTGCCACTCTGCCAATGGAGACGGAGGTATAATATTGTATTTTATGCCAAGTTCTTGCAATGCATTTATTGTTTTATCTATTTGTTCTTTTGTATGCGAGGCACTAAGAATGAATCTGATTCGCCCTTCTTTTGGTTTAACTACCGGATAAAAAATAGATACTGAAAATATCCCACGGGTAAAAAGTTCTTTGTTCAATGAGATTAATGTAGCTTCGTCTGGCATGAATATAGGGATAATAGGGCTTTTGCTTGTGCCTAAATTAAAGCCAATACTAGTTAATCTTTGCCTCATATATTGATTATTATGATGTAGTTGTTCAACAATTTGTGGGTTATTCTCTATTTCTTCTAAACTAGCTAAAATAGCTGCTGCATCCGATGGCGTTAAACAAGCTTGAAACGCATAGGAATTTGCCCGCCATTTTAGTAGAGGTAGATATTTTGATTTTGTTGCCAAAAATCCACCAATAGAAGCAGTTGCTTTAGATAAAGTTGCAACTATAAAATCCACTTGCTCAACAATACCTAGTTCACTACAGTATCCAGCACCATTCTTGCCATAAATCCCGAATGTATGCGCTTCATCCACATACAACAAAAACTTATATTTTTGTTTTAACTCAATGATTTCTCTAAGAGGTGCAATATCTCCACTCATGGAGTATGCAGATTCAACTACTACAAATATATTTTCAAAATTTTGCGAATATTTTTGTAGTTTTAAATTTAAATCATTTACATTATTATGCTTAAAGGTCATCCATTTTTTTCCTGATAATTTAATTCCATCTATCAAGGAAGCATGGCTTTCTCTATCAAACAAAATTAAATCTTTTTTTCCAGGTAACGCGGATAGGGTACCTAAATTAGCAGAATAACCAGTGGGAAAAAGGATGACGTTTTCTTTCCCAATTAAATTTCTAATTTTTAACTCAACTTCTTTATGTAGGCTTGACATTCCACCTGAAAGAGCGGATGTTCCAGAGCCAGTACCAAATTTTTTGACTGCTTCACAAACTTTATTAATCACATTCGCGTTTCTATTTAATCCCAAATAGTGGTTGATACACCATAATATACATTCAACCTTAAAATTACCCGTAGCTGAAACAACAGTTCCTGCAACATCACTACCAAATTCTATATACCTATCATTGGAATATAAGCCCAGTTCAATTTGGCGATTAAGCTGTTGAAATAATTTTTCACAAATTATTTCTATGTCAGTAATTCCTTGACTCTCTAATTGTTTCAGATAAGTAATGATAGGTGTCGAAATATCAGTGTTAATCATCAATGATGTGGTGAAAGATATTAGGCTATGAGATTTCTATTTTTTTGCTAATAGCAGATAAATCTAATATTTTTCAAATATACGGTATCCAAAAGATAAAGTTTACCAGAAATAACAAAAAAGAATTCTCATTTCATTTATTTAAAAATAGGAACCTATTTTACTTGTGAAAAGTACTATATGTTTTTAAATCGACTTTAGGGTATATTACCCATATTATCTATTTTTCTCTTTTCACAAATCTCAAGAATTCCTATATTTATATATTTAATCAATTGATTCGATATGTCATTAGTATAAATAGTGAACAATTTTAATAAGCTAATATGAGTTATTTAAAGTTTTCCGTGTAAATATAATAAGCTTTTATAAATAATTGAAGTTTTTAATAAATACATAATAAGCTTTTATAAAGTACTTGAAACTTTCAGTAATAATCCAACAAGTAGGTTTTTATCAATTTATTTAACTGTTAATTAGAGAATTAAGAGAGCAAAACAGCAGATAATAGCATAGATCTGTCCTTGCTTCTGATACCAATTTGAAAAATGATGGCAACAGATGGATGGCTCAAACGGTTATACAACAAGTGTTTTACAATTTCATTATCTAAAATCTAAAATGGTATAAGTCTCATATAGAAAGTTTCACAAATTTACAGTGTTAAGTTTGCTGTGCGGATAGGCATCCTAAAAATTCGTCACACTGCGTAAGCCCTGAATTTTGTACCAATAACGCTTTGCTGTATTATAAAATATCCAAAACTGATGATGTTCACCAAGGATTACCAATCATAGTAAAACTTGCCCAATAATAAGGATGGTTTAAGTTGTGATTGTCTTGTTCTGCTAACTCTGGAGGTAAATCTACACCTGTGGGCAAAGCTGGGCTGTATAATTTACCTTTTTCAATCCGAATTTGTCCTTTAATCATTGCTAATTGTGCTTGTCGTAATGCCTCGGCTTTAATTTTGACTTTTTCATTTCCTAACTGGCTATAAAAATCGGTCATTAATGCCAAGGTTCCTTCGTCGCTGACATACCACAAACTTGCTACTGCTGATTTTGCCCCTGATTGGGCGGCAAGTCCGGCAAATCCTAATTCTGCTTCGGTATCACCAACTGCTGTGCGACAGGCACTTAATACTAATAATTCAACTGGGGGATTATTAAAACTTAATTTCCGCACTTGGTCTAGTTGTAATTTTTTATCCCAGAATTGAATATATGATTGCCCTGGTTCTCCAGGTTTAAATTCGGCATGGGTGGCGAGGTGTAAAATACCAAATGGGGTTTGTCGTCGCTGTGAAAGCAAGCCGTTAACAGTAAACTTTTCGTTTAATAACGAATTTCCTCTCCATAATTTTTGTGTTAATAAGGACAATTCTACTGGGACTGCGGGGAGTGCATTTTGTTCTTGAAATTTAGATGCACCCATTGCTAGAATTTGCAATTTTTTAATATCAACGTAGCGAGTATCAGTCAAGTTGAGGCTGGGGGACAGTCCAAGGCTATAATTTTCAACGAGGAATTTTTGACCATCGTGGAGTGCTGCAACAGGAAGTGATCGCAATCCTTCATCCATTAAAAATAATAAATTATTTATCTGCCGTTTTTGCAGTTCGGGTTGCACAGGTTTGATTATCCAGTTATATATTTTCTGCGATGGTAAGAAAAAGTCTTCGGTAGTTCTATCTGTAACAGTGCCACGAAGTTCATTCACTGTTGCCAGCACTTCAGCACGAGTAACATCATAAATTACTTTCCGAATCGGTTTTCCTTTAGCAGTAATTACAATTATTTCTAATTGATCAGTATCTTTTCCTGATGCGTTATTTTTTGTTAAATCTGGTACAAAACTTACATAGACTAAAGCAGGTTTTGTCCCAGTTTCTTTTTCAATATTAGCGAGAATTGCCTTAGCTTCTTCGAGAGTAATTTGAGGTAAATCAAACGGTAAACCAAAATAATCTTTGAAATCATTACCAAAATCTGCATCTAATTTTTCCATCCCTAAATCAATATCAAAATCATCTATATTATTTGGTGCAGATATTTGATTTGGCGATTTTGGTTGAGTTTCTTCTGGAAAACGGGAAGTCATTTGATTTGGCGGTTGAGGAATAACAGGTTCAGGCGCAGTAATCAAACGGATTTCGTTGGGTGCAGTTCCTTGAGAATATAAATAAGGAAAAGATTGTCCAAGAGTGAGGCGATTTCCTAAGCCTGTAGTGATTTCTCCTGCTGTACCGTTAGTTGCAGGATTACCAATATCAAATGGTACTCCTGAATATCCGCCAAAATGACGTAGAGTAAATGAACCATTACCCAAACCACCGGCGGTGGATATACTGGCCAGTAAGCCATTTTGGTCTATAAAAGTATCGGAAGCACGAAAATATTGACCAGCCGTAATATCGATATTACCGCCAATTCCATTAGTACCGCCTTGGGCATTAATATAACTAACAACAACATCGCCAATGGGGTCAATACTAACATTTCCAGCGTTACCATTGCTGGTACTAGAGTTAATTATTCCAGTTGTCACACTGGTTTGAGCTATTAGTTTAATTTCGCCACCTTGGGTATTTCCTGAAGTATTTAAATCGCCACTGGTAATACTTTCATTTTGGCTGGTAAGGGAAATTTTACCTGCAATTGAATTGCTGTTAGAGGTGCTGAGGCTGCCAAGATTTAATGCTTCAGGTGCAAATATAATAATATCGCCGCTATTACCACTACTAGAAGTTGTATCGAGGTTTCCAGTAGTATTTACTTTACTGCTACTATTTAAGGAAATATTGCCGCCATTTGTACTAATATTAGTTGTATTGATATCAGGTGCCTTGATAGTAATGTTTCCCTTATTTGTGTAAATAGAGTTATTGAAAGTCAGCCCTTGTTGAGTTTGGATTGTGATATCTTGAAGTGGTTGATTTCCGCCAACTGCACTGGCAAAAGCTAGACTATTTGTATTGATTATCAGCGAATTACTACCAGTTCTTTGCCCATCAAGAGTGTTATTAAAATTAATTGCATTATCACTATTGGTGAGTGTCGTTAATGGATTAGTTAGAATAACTGCATCACCGTAGTTTTGTCCGTTAGCCGTGATAACGTTATTTTGGATTTTGGTTATACCATCTACATCAGTGGTTAAACTTTGAGCATTTACTGTCCCAGCAAACGTAGTGATTCCACCAGTATTGACAGTTACATTACCATTGGAGTTAACGTTTGCATTAAAACTAATATCTGCATCGTTAATACTATCAAGAATAATGTTTGCGCCGTTGATAGTTAAATTTTGAGCATAGGTTTGAGCATTCAGTGTAGTGACATTAGCATTAATTGTTGTATTACCATTAACAATTAAGCTGGCAGCATCTACAGTTCCTTTAAAATTAGTTATACCACTGCTATTAACAATTAATTGACCTAATGCTTGAGTTGAACCAACATTATTATTAAAGCTAACATCACTACTAATTGAATTTATTGTAAGAGAGTTATTGGCAAATGTTTGTCCATCAACAGTGCTATTAAAAGTAATGGGGTTATTTGTAGTTGTGAGGATAGTATTAGTAGCATTGATTTGAACTGCACTATTATAAGTTTGAGCGTTGGTTGTGGTGACGTTACCATTAAGTTGAATTGTACCTGCTGTTGTCAGGCGATCGCCAATAATTTCACCAGCTATAATATTGCCATTAGTAGCAGTAATATCAATTGCACCGCCAGTCCCGCCAGGGTTGGTTGCATCTAGAGTAATAGCACTGGTATCAACGTTTGTCCCTTGTAATGTTATAGAACCACCGGATGTAGAAACGGGTTTAGCTATATTCAAAACACCGGAACTGTTTAAGAATAAATTACCACCAGTAGTATTTACTTGACTAATACCATTAAAATTAATTTGACTGGGAGCCGTAATATTACCAATTATTAAATCTGCTCCATTATTATTAATGCCACTGTTAAGGTTAACAATTCCCGATGTATTAATCTGTAATGCATTATCTACACCTGTGGGACTTGTTGCACCAAAAGTTAACAACCCAGTGGTAATATCTCCTGTACTTTCTAAATTAATAATCCCACCTTGGTTGGTGCTGCTAGAGTTTAACGTGAACCCAGTAGTATTTATACTGCTACCACCAAGCGTAATATCGCCACCATCAGTATTAATATTGTGATTAAGATTTAATGGGTTTGCTTTTAATAGTATTAAACCGCCATCAGTATTAATAGTTGAGGGAATCGCAGTACCAAAATTAATTGTATTAGCTGATGTAAGGTTGCCAATTAAAATATCTGCGCCATTATTAACTAGATTTGCATTTATATTGACATTACCAGGTGTATTTATTTGCAAAGCATTATCTATACCATTGATATCAGTTGCCCCAAAGATTAAGCTACCAGTAGTAATATCACCGCTACTTTGCAGATTAATTGCGCCAGCTAAAGTTGTGCTACTAGAGTTTAGTGTCGCTCCGGTTGTTATAATGCTGCTACCACCAAGAGTTATATTGCCACCATTGGTGATGATATTACGGGTAAGGTTTAAGGGTGTGCTAGTTTTGAGTAGTACATCACCACCATTACTATTAATATCACCAGCAAAACCAAAAGTAATTTGACTTGTTGGGGTAACATCTCCAACTTTAATATCTGCGCCATTATTATTAATTGCACCATTCAAAGCCACAGTTCCCGGCGCATTCAATGTAATTGCACTTCCCCCAACGCCATCAGATTGAAGTTGCGAGACAATATCAATATTTCCGGTAGTGCTAGTAACATCAATATTGTTACCAATTAAAGAATTCGTGCCAAAATTACCAACTCGAATATTATTTGTGGCTTGAAGAGTTAAATCACCGCTTGTACCTAAAGTACCACCGTTGGCGCGATCGCTGCGAATAACTGTCCCATAGAGATTAATTCCTGCTTTACTATCAATTGCAATATCGCCACCATTACCAGAGTCAGTCGCCACACCTCGAAACTGAGAAGTAATAGCACTACTAGAAGAAATTCCCGTATTTGCAGAAATATTAATTGCACCGCCTGTTGTTCCGTTAGCACTAGAACTAGCATCCACTCCCCCATTCAAAGTGACACTTCCACCTGTGCTGGTAACACTAACATTTCCACCTTGTGTTCCGTCGGCTTGAATAGTGTTGAGAGTAATATTTCCTGGTGCTTTCACAACGAGAGAACCAGCTGCACTACCTGAAGATGTGGTATTAATAGGCGAAGCTACAGTAATCGTACTATTACTTCCAGTACTATTATCTATAGTGACATTACCGCCTGTAGAGTTGATAACACCTAATAGGATATTCCCAGAAGAAAGAGCATTGAAGGTTCCGCCAGCAGTTTGAAAAGTACTAGAAATATCGCTTTGAATTCCATTAGCTGAATTTAGAGAAATAGCAGAACCGCTAGCAATATCTGACTGAATTGATGTAGTGATAATTTTCCCATTACTACTGTTAAAATTCACTAATCTGCCAGTAGTTCCAGCACCTGCTATATTGACATCAATATCACCAAAAGCATTGAGCGTAACATTACCATTTGTTCCAAAATTACCGTTTTGATTGTAAGCATAAATGCTATCGGTAATTGTAATTCCTCCTGCGCTGCTGTTGATGTTAATACTACCAGCATTTCCCACATTTGGAGCCGAGCCACGAAATACAGAATATAAACTACCTACAATATTAATATTATTTTTAGCTGTTAAATTAATTGCTCCTGCACTAGTATTGCCTTCACTTCTAAGCTCTATTGTACTAATAGAGCCATTGATACTATTAAGAGATATATTACCGCCTTGAGTGGTAATATTTTGAATATTAATATCTCCACCAGCTTGAAAATCTACTAGTAGCTTACTTAAGCTAGTTGAAACACCATCAGGACTAGTAATAGTTCCACCAGCACTCAAGAAAAATGCGGGATTTGTAGGATGAACAGCAGGATCAATCCCATTAATAACAACTGTTCCATAGGTAATATTTCCTCCAGATGTTACTTGCAGTGATGCACCCGTATAGTTCCCAACTGCGTAATTACCTCCAACATTAATAACAGGATCATAGGAACTAATAAAATTTGTAGTTTTGCCATTTAAATTACGAATACTAAAATCTCCACCACTTTGGAAATGAGCGTCGGTAGAAATAATTCCATTACTAGCTAGTGTTAAATTTTTGCCACTATTAAATGGTTTATTGCCATTACTAGAAGAATCAAGCGCAAGAATATCAATACCTTGATTTCCTTGAATATATAAATTACTACCAGATTGTAGAGATGTTAAATTTAATGTCTCTACGTTATCGCGTACAAATACATTATTATTAGCTAGTAAATTTAAATCACCCGTTGTCTGGATACTACTACCAACTAATTTCAAATTATTACTTGCTGATAAAACTGCGTTTCCTGCTGTAACTTGTTTGGCTGCTACATCACCAGATTCTACTTGAATATTTGCACCAATTAAATCAAAACTACCATCAGGATTTACTTTTATATCTGTGGCAGAAGTCGCATTACCACCTGTAATTAATTGCGCTAAGGAGATAGATTCAATTTGAGGATGATTTAAATAATTTTGAATTGGCGAAAATTCTAAGTTTATTAAACTTCCCTGCTGAGTTAACTTTAATAAATTGTATCCGGGAACTGATACAAGTGTAATTTGTCCATTGGGTGCAGATAAACTTCCCGTACTGATGACTGTTCCAGCAAACAATGATAAATTCTTGCTATTACCAACAGCTAAGTTTCCGGCATTCAAAATGCTTCCTGGTATTTGTGTTGTAAAAGCAAAAGTATTAGGATTTCCTACAAGCCCAGCATAATCATTACTACCAATACTATCAAACCAGCTATTATTGCCAAACCCGATACTATTGGCAGTCGTTGCTGTAAATGAACCTGGAATATTTAAACTAGCATTTTTCCCAAAAACAATCCCCGCAGAATTCATTAAATATAAATTTGAATTACCACCAGTAACTTGAATTAAGCCGTTAATTATCGAGGCATTCCCTCCATTTACTCGCGTCAAAATATTTTGAATATTCGGTTTGGATACAAAATTAGCAATTTCATTTTGATTCAAACCAAATTGACTCAAGCTATGAAACAAATTTGCACCATCACCAGATAAATATCCCCCAGTAATATCGTAAATATTTCCATTGATATGAACTTGGGAATGGACTCCATCATTGGCGGGAATGATTGATTGTGCTTGAACAATATTAGTTGTTGTAGCAATGGTAAGGTTTATGAATGCTCCTGCTACTGCTAGCTTGAAATTTGCGGATTTCATAAGTATATATTCTCAAATTTTCATTAACTAAAAGTAAAGATGAAAGTATCTAGGCTGTTTTTTAGGTATATTTTCTGGTGCAATATAGCCTATAAATAATAGAAGTGCCTAAGGGATATTACGGATGGAAGAGGATCAGTAATTTTCTAAAACTTAAAATTTTGAGGCTTTCTGAGGGTAAAGTGTCGCTTAAAACTGGGAATACTGTAATTAGTAAATCAGGGTTTATTTATTGCCTGCTGTCCGATTTTTGCATCCAAGAAAAAAAATAAAGCATCAATATTTTTACAGTATTCTTATGCTCAAAATCCAAAAAAATCCCGCTTTTATTTCATTATTAATGGTGTTTTCTACAATCTCGCAACCTGTTCTCGCGCAAGTTCGTTTTAAACCACCTAGTACAAAAGCACCTGGTGTCAGCCAATCTGGGGGTACTCGTGGAGAATGTATTGCAAAAACTCAGCGAGAACTGCAATTTGTCAAAGCTTTATTACCGAAAGAGAATTTTGGGCTGACAACCGCAGCAAATCCTACTTTAATGGTATATGTACCTAAATCTACAGCTAAAAGTCTAGATATAGAATTGCGATCGCTAGATAAAAAACAAGTACTTTTAAAACAAAATCTTCCAGTTCCTGTAAATAATAGTATCGTTCGCATCAATCTTCGTGATCCTAAAATTCCCCAGCTAGAATTGAATAAAAACTACTATTGGAAAGTTACATTAGTATGTCCAAGTAAAGATAATGATGCAGGTGGAAATAGTTTCGCTGAAGGATGGATACAACGCATTCAACCAGATGCAAAACTGCAAGCTGCAATTAGTAAAGCCACACCACAAACCCTTCCTTCTATTTACGCCGAAGCTGGTATTTGGCTTGATGCTTTAATAAGTTTGGATACATTGTTTCAACAACAACCGCATAACAGATTGCTAACTTTTAATTGGAAAAGTTTTTTGAAATCTGGGGAAGTTAATGATGCGATCGCATCTATACCCATAGTGAAATAATAATCTAAAAATTATCAACACAATTCCCAACTTATTACATAGGTTGGGAATTTAAATTTATAAATTAATAATAAAGTAAGGTTAAAATGTGGAAAAATATTAAACAATTAACTTGGAAATTTCGCGGTGTAATTGTTGCTGCACCAACTATAACAGGATTACTAATATTACTTCGCATTTCTGGATTAATGCAAGGTTGGGAATGGCAAGCGTTTGATCAATTTGTCCGTCTTTCACCACCGCTTACCCAAGATAAACGCATTATTATTGTTGAAGTTACGGAATCTGACTTACAAAAATATGGTTTTCCTTTATCTGATAAACTAATCACTAAACTATTAGAAAAAATTAAAGCGCAACAACCGCAAGCAATTGGACTTGATATTTATCGAGATTTACCTGTAGGTGAAGAAACCGCAAAATTAAATAAATTATTTGTATCAACGCCAAATTTAGTTGGCATTCAAAAAGTTGGAATTCCTAGCGTTGCACCTCCAGCAAAACTGAAACAGTTAGGACAAGTTGCAGCCAATGACATTTTACTTGATGCTGATGGTAAACTCCGCCGAGGATTACTATCTTTACCTGACAAAAAAGGCGAAGAAATTTTAACGCTAGGTATGAACTTAGCTATACAATATCTGCAAAATCAAGGTATAAACCCAGAAATTACTCCAGACAACCGAATTAAACTAGGAAAAACTATATTTAACAAATTGCAAAAAAATGATGGTATTTATATAAATCTTGATACGGGAGGATATCAAGTATTATTGAAAAGTTATCGTCCGGCTGGCAGCTTTAACAAGGTTTCCGTCCAGCAAGTTCTAGAAGATAAAATATCTCAATCTTTATTCAAAAATCGCATCATTTTGATTGGTAGTACAGCAGAAAGTTTAGGAGATTTCATTCCCACACCTTACAGCACATTACAACAAACTCCAGGTGTCGAAGTTCATGCACAATTAACCAGCGCAATTATTACGCAAGTTCTCGATAAGCCTCTAGTAATTCAAGTTTGGAATGATAAATGGGAATATTTATGGATTTGTAGTTGGGGATTCATCGGTGCAGTTTTAGTTTGGCGAAAACGTAATCATCAAGTTCGCTCATTTTTAGATAGAGTGAAAGTTTTTATCAGCTTACTGATTGCAGCTAATATTTTAATCTTGAGTGCTTATCTTGCTTTTTTAAATCACTATTATATTCCTCTTATTCCGGCAATTATAGCTTTTTTGAGTTCTGCGATCGCTGTTATGGGATACTTATCGCAAACTGCCGCAGATATGCGAAAAACTCTCGGACGCTACTTAACAGATGATGTAGTGACAAGTTTATTAGAAAATCCCGAAGGTTTAAATTTAGTTGGTGAAAAACGCAAAGTCACCACTTTAATATCTGACATTCGTGGCTTTACCAGCCTGTCAGAAAAATTACCGCCAGAAGAAGTAGTAAAATTTCTTAACTTATATTTGAGTGTGATGAATAAAATCATCAAAAAATATGGCGGAACCATTAACGATATTATGGGTGATGGATTAGTTATATTTTTTGGCGCACCTATCCAGAAACTAGATGATACAGAACGCGCAGTCGCTTGCGCTGTTGCAATGCAGCAAGCAATGGAAACAGTAAATCAAAAAAATCGTGAGTTAAATTTACCCCAATTGCAAATGGGAATAGGGATTAATACAGGTGAAGTAGTTGTTGGGAATATTGGCTCAGAAGAACATATTAAATATACTGCCATTGGTAGCCATGTTAATTTAGCCTCCCGCATAGAATCATGCACAACAGGTGGACAAATATTAATATCAGAAACTACTTACAATGAGATTTCTGATATTATCAAATTCAAGGGAAAGATAGAAACATTTATGAAGGGATTTGATAGTGCAGTGACTCTATACGATGTTGAGGGAATCACAGGTAATTTTAATCTTTTTCTATTAGAAGAGATAGAAGATTTTATTAATCTAAAAGAGCCATTATTATTAAAATTTACCCTGTTGGAAGGCAAACAATTATCCCAAGACGAATTTGTGGGACAATTAATCCAATTTTCTAGTCAAAGTGGATTGATTGTGGCAGATAAAATACCTAACGCATTAACTAATATTAAACTAACTATTTTAGATTTAGATACTCAAGATTTATTAGCTGAGATATATGGGAAAGTTACAAACAAAGTAGTAGAGAATAATATAGGATTTTATATTAAATTTACGAATCTGACTCCACAGATAGAATCAGTTATTAGCCGACAAGGCTCAAAAATTTGCTAGTTTAGAAATGTCTGGATATAGTGTTGGATGCTACACATATCTGGGTTGCAATAAATGAAATTAGAGTTCAATGCCGCATTAAGTAAGTATAATTTATTACTATTAATACTTGTCTATTTTAGTTGTGTATATATAATCTTTCCAACCGCAGCGTTAGCGCAGCTTTCTCAAAACTCTTCCGAGGGGATTTTTTCAGATCCCAACCAACATAAGTTTCCGCAACCTCTACCAACAGTTGTCCCCATTCCTAACGAAGATGAACCCAGCCTAGAGACTCCACCAACTCCCGCACCTATAAATAACCCAGAATCTCGACAAATTAATATACCGGTAAAGAAAATCGAAGTTATCGGTAATACTATTCTTTCTAGTGAAGATATTAATCAAATTATCAAAAAATATGAAAATCGGGATGTTACTTTATCCCAACTGCGAAGTGCGGCGGAGGAAATTTCGCAACTATATTTAGATAAAGGTTATATTACTTCGCGGGCAATTATCGCCAATCAAAAAATTATTGATGGTATCGTCACCATTCAAGCAATTGAGGGGGGTATTGAACAAATTATTATTGAAGGCAATCAAAGAGTAAAACCAAGTTATATCCGCAGTCGTGTCAAATTAGGCAATACTACACCTTTAAGGCGGCAAACCCTAGAAGACCAATTGCGATTACTTAAAATTGACCCTTTATTTACCAATATTGAAGCCAGTTTGCGACCGGGAACTAAGTTAGGGCAGAGTATTTTAGTTGTCCGAGTTAAAGAAGCTAATGCGTTAATTAGCAGCTTTAATCTGGATAATTACTCTCCTCCAAGTGTTGGTTCTGAAAGGTTTGGTGCAGTAGTTGGTACTCGCAATACCACAGGAATTGGTGATGAGTTAACAGCAGCTTATCAACGTTCGACGACTGGCGGTTTGCAGATATTTGATTTCAATTATCGCGTACCGATTAATCCGATGGAAGGGGCAATTCAATTGCAAGTGACCTCCAGTAATAGTAAGGTGACTGCGCCTGATTTTAAGGATTTAGGTATTGAAGGTAATAACCAATTATATGAGATTAGTTATCGACAACCTTTAATTAGAACTCCCCGCGAAGAATTTGCTTTATCTTTGGCATATAGCCATCAAGATGGACAGACATTTATTTTTAATAATTTACCCTTTGCTTTTGGTATCGGCCCTGATCAAAATGGTAATAGTCGCACCCGTGTAATTAAATTTGGACAAGATTATATTAAACGCGATTTGCAGGGTGCTTGGGCATTGCGATCGCAATTTAACTTCGGTTTAGGAATTTTCAACGCAACTATCAATGATGCACCTGTTCCTGATGGTCGTTTTTTTAGCTGGACAGGACAACTACAAAGAGTTCAACTTCTCAATCAATCTAATATTTTGATATTACAAGGAGATATTCAGCTTACTCCCCATAGTTTGCTTCCTTCTCAACAATTTGTAGTTGGTGGAGGGCAATCTGTACGCGGGTTTCGGCAAAATGTCAGGACAGGGGACAATGGATTTCGGTTCTCTGTTGAAGATAGAATTGTCCTACAGCGCAACGAGTCAGGACAACCGATAATCCAGTTAACTCCATTTATAGATTTGGGTATGGTTTGGAATCAATCAGATAATCCTAATAAGCTCCCGCGACAAAATTTTCTGGCAGGTGCAGGGTTAGGAGTTTTATGGGAATTATTTCCTGGATTAAATTTGCGCGTTGATTATGCTTTTCCCTTTGTAGAATTAGATGATCAGGGTGATAATGCCCAAGATAATGGTTTATTTTTTAGCCTTAACTATCGTCTGTGATGGCAATTCAGGTTACAGGTTATAGATCTATCATCGACCAATGTCTTAACTGTCTTGGCTATTACAATCGATAAAAATATTATCCCAATCTGAACCTGAGACAAAATCATAAATTTACTGTCCGCATTCTGGTTTTGTCATTTAACTATAGTTGTTGACAAAGTACCTCAATCTCAGCCTTGATTTTTGTAAAAATCAAATAGTGCCAATAAGTTCGGTATTATTGGATTTTCTGGCAGAAATTACTAATATTTATTAAAAAAAATATATATGTAATTTGATTTACGTAAACAAATTACATTATCAAATTTCTTTTTTTTAAGGTTAATTTGCGGGTGATTGATGATAGTTTTTTGGAGAAAAATAATTTAGATTTTGCGGAATTATCTGGCGTAAATTGAAACTATATGTGCCATAATGTCACGAGCCAGAAGTTTATTACTACTTTTATGCTTCGTCACATTAATTGATGGAAGTAAAAATGCTTACTACAAAAAAATATATTGTTCGTTTGTGATGAGTCAAAACAATAACCTGACTCATCAGAATAATTTTTAGTAAAACTGCTGGTACGTCTGATAATCAAGCATTTTGGACTGAATCTAACTTACACAGAGGAATGGTCAAGAACCAGGAGCCAGGAAAAGTGATCAATTTATTAGATTTGGAGAATCGAGAGACTGAGTTATCTGCTGAATCCATCCAGAGCGATCGCACTAGTCAGGTTTTAAATACAACGGCACACCCAAACCCGATGTTACAGCGATCGCAATGGCAAACTTTAAACGGGGTATGGAAGTTCGCCTATGACGATGAGGGTAAATGCATTCGTCCTAGCGATCTTACCGATTGGTCACATTATATAGAGGTTCCTTTCGCCCCGGAATCTACCAAAAGTGGTATAGGCGATCAGGGGTTTCACCCAAACTGCTGGTATGAACGGGAATTCGTTACACCAGAAGGCGAAGGCAGGTTACTGTTGCATTTCGGTGCTGTTGACTATCGCGCTCGTGTATGGGTTAACGACCAATATATAGCTGAACATGAAGGTGGACATATATCTTTCACCCTGGATATTACTCATGCCTTAAACGACAGTGGCACAACCAAGGTGACAGTATGGGCGCAAGACGACCCGCATGATTTAGCTAAACCAAGAGGTAAGCAAGATTGGCAATTAAAGCCCCACAGTATTTGGTATCCTCGCACCAGTGGTATTTGGCAGACGGTTTGGCTAGAACGTGTACCTAATACTTATATAGGCAATATTCGCTGGACTCCCGACTTTGAGCGGTGGGACATTGCTTTTGAAGCTGGAATCGCAGGTAATAGACCTCTTCCAGGTATGCAAATTAAGGTGAAACTGAGCATTGGCGATCGCATCCTCGCCAATGATATCTACGAAATTTTAAACGAAGAAGTTAGCCGCCGCATCGCTTTGGGCGACCCTGGAATTGATGACTGTCGCAATGAATTATTGTGGAGTCCCGAAAAGCCAACTTTGATTGATGCCAATATTCAGTTGTGGTATCAAGGTCAGCTATTGGATGAAGTCACATCCTACACCGCCATGCGAACCGTCAGTATTCAGCGCGATCGCTTTATGCTCAACGGTCGTCCCTACTATCTGCGCCTGGTTCTTGACCAAGGTTACTGGCCGGAAACCCTAATGACTCCCCCCGATGATCAAGCTTTGCGGCTTGATGTCGAACTCGTCAAAGCAATGGGTTTTAACGGAGTCCGTAAGCACCAAAAAATTGAAGATCCTCGCTTTTTATATTGGGCAGACGTTCTAGGGTTGTTAGTATGGGAGGAGATGCCTAGTGCTTATCGCTTTTCACCAAAAGCGGTGGAAAGAATGACCCACGAGTGGACAGAAATCATCAAGCGAGATGTGAGCCATCCATGTATTGTGGCGTGGGTGCCATTTAACGAATCTTGGGGTGTGCCGAATTTAGTTGAAACGGCGGCTCATCGCAATTACGTGTTGGCAATGTATCATCTGACCAAGACTCTCGATCCAACTCGTCCAGTGATTGGCAACGATGGCTGGGAAAGTACCGATACAGACATTCTCGCTATTCACGATTACGAAACCAAGCCCCAACAGTTGGCGCATCGTTATAGACCTGAAGTTCAGCTATCAGACTTATTCGAGCGCAGCCGTCCAGGCGGACGTATTCTCACTCTGGATAACTATCCTCATCAGGGACAACCTGTGATGCTGACCGAGTTTGGTGGTATCGCTTATGCTCCCTCGGATACACCAGATGCAGATAAAGCTTGGGGTTATGAGCGTTGCTTTAATATCTCCGAACTCCAGATGAAATACGCCGATCTACTGAAAACGGTCAACGATATTGAGCTATTCAGTGGATTTTGCTACACCCAACTGACAGACACCTTCCAAGAAGCTAACGGGTTGTTGTACGGCGATCGCACACCCAAATTCCCCATTGAAGCAATCCGTGCCGCGACCCTCTCAGGACAAGGATTATGTACTCCCACAAGCTGTTAAAGCCCGACGGACGCAAACTCACCTTATATAGTCGTTACCCAATTTCTAACCAGCTAGAAGCACCTAGCCCTAGTAATGAGCCAGTGCAAGCAAATCCGCATTTGCGCTGGCATCCCTTGCGGGGTGAGTGGGTAGCCTATGCTAGTCATCGTCAAGGGCGGACATTCATGCCGCCCCCAGAATATAACCCCCTCGCACCTACCAGCAACCCCAATTTCCCCACGGAACTACCCCAAGGGAAGTATGATGTGGCGGTGTTTGATAACCGCTTTCCTTCCATGAATCTCACAGCTAACAATCCACCTCAAATGATTGTGGAGACGTTGCCTGCGAATGGGGCTTGTGAGGTAGTAGTGTTTACCCAAGATGCCAGTGCTTCCCTCAGTTCCTTGCAGTTGGATCATCTGGAGTTGTTGTTAGAAGTGTGGGGCGATCGCACCCGTGAATTAGGAAGCAACCCGCAAATTCAGTACGTCCTACCCTTTGAAAATAAAGGTCTAGAAGTAGGTGTAACTTTGCACCATCCACACGGGCAGATTTACGCATATCCTTTCGTTCCACCTGTGCCAGCGCGGATGTTGGCAATGCAACAGGAGTATTATCAAGAACATGGGCGGGGTTTACTGCCAGATTTAATCCAGCAAGAAATTGCCGACAATCAACGGATTATATATCAAGATGAGGAGGCGATCGCCTTCGTCCCAGTGTGCGCCCGTTATCCTTACGAAGTTTGGCTTGCGCCTAAACAGCCAGTTAGCAGTTTTACCGAACTGACTCCAGCGCAACGTTCAGGACTTGCCAAGGCATTAAAAACCGTCACACTCAAATATGACGGCTTGTGGAATCGTCCATTCCCATATTTAATGGCTTGGTTTGGTGCGCCCACCGATGGTTTAGCCCATCCCGAAGCACATTTACACGCCCAGTTTTACCCACCATATCGCACTAGCGAAAGGCTGAAATATTTGGCGGGAACAGAACTCGCGGCTGGGATGTTTGCGAATGATGCTTTGCCAGAGGAAAAGGCTAAGGAATTACAGGCGGTGGTTGTAAATATCGAAATGCCAGTTTCGGTATAAAGGGAAAATAAACTAATCAAAATAAGCGCATCTCATAAGGGATGCGCTTATTGTTCATAAAAACCGAAATTTAAAAAAGACAGTCAAAACATTGAATAATTGCAACAGATTAATAAATTTCGTGAGCGAACAGAAATCATAAATTTTATTTGACAGGAACTATATCAAACTCCAATTTAGAACGATAGAAACAAATATCAAATTCCAGAAAAAAGTTGGTTTGCCCCAAAATTAAAGGTATGTTTGCTTTTCTTACCCAAGCAAATGCTAACCTAACCGGAGGATAATTACCTATTTCAGCATGAGCGAAAAATGGCATTGCTAATTGATTACTTAAATTACCAGCAAGTTGAATAATTGCTTTACTATCTTCCCAAATAGCACCTAACTGAATACCAATTTCATAAGGTAATACACTAACAGTTGCACCACTATCAACTAATCCCAAAACTTCCACACTCTTCTCTCCTCGACGCAGAATCAGTGGAATTCGTGGCAAGCTATCAAATTCGTTTTGGGATGAGTCACTGGTTGAGTATCTGAAGCGCATACCATTCAGTCCTCATCTGTCATCATCGCTTCCATGAGGACTGCACCAACGCCAAAAGAATTATAAGGAGTTGGTAAATTATAAATTTTGAAAGGTTCGAGCGGTGAAATATCCTCATTAGTATCCAGTTCTGCCTTGAGGATACGGAATAACTCTAATTTATCAGTGGGAGAAAGTTGAAGAATGGCAGGAATTAACTCAGAAAGTGTCATATTTTGCGCCCCACTTTAGTTGGTAGCTTTACTAAAAGCTTAATCTATTTCCTACCTATTCAACTTAAACACTCCTTGTTAAGTGTGGTCTTGCTTGCCAATGCATAAGTACTAAGGACTTACGCAAGAACTCTCTCAAACTCTTATAACTGTGTATCCTTTGCGTCCTACCCTGCGGGTTCGCCATCAGGCGTTCTCGTTCGGCGAAGCCGTTCCCGAAGGGTAGAGTAGCCGCTAACGCATCTACGTTTTTTCATACTTGTGCGTCAGTCCTATTTATTTAAAAATGATTTAAAATTATAATATCTAAAAAATATAATATTAAATAAACATGAAAGTCAAAGGTATTAAACGTGGACAAAATATTGAACTGTTAGAGCAAATAAATAACATTCCTGATGGAACAGAAATAATTATAGAAGTAGAATTGATTGCCAAGCCAATACAAGAATCAAAACTGAATTTAACAGAAGAAGAAAGATTGGCTAGATTAAATAAATTATTTGGCGCGTGGAAAAATCAACCAGATTTAACAGAAATATTTGCAGACATCGACCAACAACGCCATGCTTATCAAGGTAGAAGCATAGACTCAATTGATAATCAGGATAACCGCTAATGTATCTGTTAGACACTAACATTTGCATTGCACTACTTCAAGAAAACCCCCAAGCAATTAAGAAATTTAATCGCTACTTCAGCCAATGTTATCTATCCACAATTATTGTTGCTGAACTTTATAAAGGCATTTACTATTCTCAACAGGTGGTTAATAATCTGGAAATATTGCATCAGTTTACTGAGCTATTACCAATAGAAACCTTTACCTTAGAAGCGGCGATTGAATTTGGCAAGATTCAAAGCGAACTCAAAAAGATTGGTAAACCAACTGGAGAAATAGATGCGTTAATTGCTGCTGTTGCTCGTTCTCGCAATGATATTCTCGTAACTAATAACATCAAAGATTTTACTAATATTCCTAACTTACAACTAGAGAACTGGTTAGAAAACTAGATATAGATTATTTAGTCAACCGCCTGAGGCTATTTCATATTCTTACTCAGAAATACCAGATTTTGTCCTATGCTAAACCTTACTTTCTAAAGGTTGCTGAATAGCAGCAGTTGCAGCTAACTTTCTACCATAATTAATAGCAATTAAACCTGTCACATACATAAACAAACTGTAAACCGCAGCTGGGATTGCCATATCAGGATTGTTGAGTAATCCGGCGGTAATTGCGATCGCTAGTGTACCATTTTGAATCCCAACCTCAATGGCAATGCAGATTTGCTGCGGAGCATTGAGTTTCAACAGCTTGCTAACATAAAACCCCGCCAACATTGAAATAGTATTCAACAGCACTACAGCAATTCCCACTTGCAGAATAAAGCCAGGGAGACGGTTCCACTCACGAATCACAAGTAAGAGAATAATTATCGCCAGGAAAGCAACTGCTAGGCGGCTAGTTACTTTTTCTAGACGACGCGCAATTTCGGGAAATCTCTGCCGCATACCCATTCCTATGATTATGGGTAGAAGCGTCATCAAGAAAATTTGTACTATTGTTGCACCAATAGGTAGAGCGATCGCCGCACTTTGACCAATGAAGTGCTGATATGCTAGGTTCCCTAACACCGGAATTGTAAATACTGTAATTAAACTACTAAAAGCTGTTAGAGTCACTGAGAGTGCAACATCACCTTTAGCAAGGAATGTAATTACATTCGAGGATACCCCACCAGGACACAATGCTATGATCATTAACCCCATAGCAATGACAGGTTGCATAGGTACCAATTTAGCAATACCAAAACCAATCACAGGTAATAAAACTACCTGACTGATCAAGCCAATGGAGACAGCTTTCGGATACTTCCTTACACGTTGAAAATCTTCTGGTAGCAGAGACAAACCCATGCCTAGCATAATGATAGCTAAGGCTATCGGTAAAACAACCGCACTCAAAAAGCTTGCTTCCATAATCAATATTTTGTAGGAATTAAACAATAAGTTAGAGGGTAATCAATGCTTTACAACTAATTGAGTTGCCAAACGACATTTTTAGCTTTCTAGCGTGAATTAACATTCAAAGCTGGTATTGGTAGAAATATTATCATGATTCAGTAATTACCCCTAATTTGCTATAAAAATTACTGAAATACAAAATTACCGAGGAGAAACAGTAAAGGTATATTTATCTCAAAAAACCTCAGTTCAAAACCTTAGACAGACGCAGAAAGACGTAGATGGCTTTGATAATTAATCATCGGTGTTCATCTGCTTTTATTTTTTATGAACGAGGAAGTTTCTCGAAAACTAGAGTTAATTAGGCAAACCATCTCGGAAACTGAGGCGGGCGGTGTGCGTCTGCGAGGGACAGATTGGTTTGCTTGGGCGACGGCTGGTGCTTCTCATACTGTGTTGCTCACTGCTGAAACTGGTGTCGCAGAAGTATTAGTTACAGGCCAAGATGCGTGGATATTGACAGATGAAATTGAAGCGCAACGCTTAAAGGATGAGGAATTACCCAGTAATTTTAAATTGCAGGTTAGCCCTTGGGCTGAACCTGATACTCGTGAAAGCTTTGTGCGGGATGCAACTGCTGGGGGCATAGTTCTGAGCGATGTCTGCGACAACGCGAAGCGCGATCGCCCCACAGCCCAAGAGCAACCAGTACCACCTTCTCTAGTAGCATATAAACGGGTACTCATGCCAACTGAGCTAGAAAGATATCGCCAAGTTGGACAAAAAGCCAGTGCAGCCATGACAGAAGTACTCCAAGCTGCCCAACCTACTTGGACAGAATATCAGTTAGCGGGTGCAGGTGCAGAAGCATTATGGGCAAGAGGTTTGCATCCAGCCGTGACATTGGTAGCGGGAGAGAGACGTTTACCTCTGTATCGTCATGCTACAGCGACAGCAGAAAAACTAGGACGGCAAGCAATGCTAGTGTTTTGTGCGAGAGGCTATGGTTTGTTTGCTAACTTGACTCGCTTCGTTTGTTTTGGTGAACTTTCCCAAGATGAAGCCGAACTACATCGTCATGTGCGAGAAATCGAAGCCAAAGTTCTATCTGCATCTCAACCGGGAATGACTCTCGACGCAGTTTATTATGCACTAGCGCAAGCTTATGAACGGCATGGTTTTCCTGATGCTATCCGCCAACATCATCAGGGAGGAACTACCGGCTATTTAGCGCGAGAGGTTGTAGCAACTCCCCATACAACTGAGTCATTGACAGAAAACAAAGCGATCGCTTGGAATCCTAGTTTACCAGGGGCAAAGGTTGAAGATACATTTGTCATCCTCAAAGATGGCAAGCTAGAAAACCTGACTTTTGATCCTAACTTTCCGAGCGTTGAGGTAGAAGGAAGATTACGTGCTGTGCCTTTGAAAAGGTGATTTAAGGCAGTTAACAGTTAACAGGCTTGAAAGTACCTTTGTGCATGGATTTTATCAGGAGGAAATGTCCTAAAAATTGCTTCAATTGCCATACACCTTTTACATCTGGATGAGGTACACTCACCTAGCCTCTAACCCTAGTCTCTAGCCTCTCTTCCTTAAAAAAATAACTATGAATTTCTCACAAATATTTGGTACACTACCCCAAACGCAAGCTAGTGCGCCAGGTAGGGTGAATTTACTTGGCGAACATACCGACTACAACGATGGTTTTGTACTGCCAACAGCGATTCCGCAACAAACAACTGTACAGCTAAGTCATAGTGATGATGGATATCATCATTTTTACTCAGAAAATTTAAATGAACGAGTCAGCATTTTAGAAATTAATCATTCACCTTCGGGATTTGCCAGATATATTTTTGGTTGTATTGAGGTGTTGCAAAAAGCAGGACACACAGTTCCACCACTAAACGTATATGTCCAATCATCAGTTCCGATGGGTTCTGGTTTATCAAGTAGTGCAGCGTTAGAAGTAGCAACGTTAAGAGCAATTCGCCAACTCCTCAATCTGCCAATTGATGATGTTGAAATCGCCCAACTAGCGCAGCAAGCTGAGATTAACTATGCTGGTGTGCAATGCGGCATTATGGATCAAATGGCTTCTAGCTTGGCTGATACTGAGCATATTTTATTTTTAGATACCCGCACTCTAGAACGCCGTGTACTACCTTTCCCTTCAGGAGCAGAAATTGTAGTTATAGATAGTGGTGTACCGCGAACTCTGGCAAGTAGTGGTTATAACCAACGGCGTGCTGAGTGTGAAGAAGCAGCACATTTACTAGGAGTAAAAGCACTGCGAGATGTAACTGATGCGAAAGTAACAGAAGCATTACCTGAACCTCTAAAGCGTCGCGCTCGTCATGTAGTTACAGAAGATAACCGCGTCTTGGAAGCTTTGGAAGGTGTCACACCTGAGCGGTTTGGCGAATTGATGAACGCATCTCATACGAGTTTGCGTGATGATTACGAAGTGTCTGTACCAGCACTAAATACTTTAGTAGAAATTTTTCAGAAAACCCCAGGCGTATTTGGTTCCAGGCTGACTGGTGCAGGTTTTGGCGGAGCTTGTGTGGCTTTGGTAGCTTTAGGTGAAGGAAAAGCGATCGCTAATCAAGTCCTAGAACAGTATAGCCATACAGGTAACACCGGAAAAATTTTAGTTCCTTCTTTGGAATCGAATCATGCAGCCTAGAGTTATTTATGGTAACGCCGCCACTGAAGGTGCAAATCGCTGGGGTTGGTTTATTGGTCACTTTATCACCCCAGATGATGACCCGCGATCGACTCAAGATTTAGAAATTAAATGGGGTGTCCACAAAGCAGGAGATCAAAGAACTCAGTGGGCAATAAACCACAAAGCTGCTACTCTTTCTATCTTGATTAGTGGCAAATTTCGCCTGCAATTTGAAAATAAAGAGATTGTTTTAGAGCGTGAGGGTGACTACGTACTTTGGTGTGCAGGTGAGCCACATTGCTGGGTTGCAGAGACTGAGTGTACTATTCTCACAGTCAGATGGCCTTCTGTGCCAGGCGATAGTGTAGCTATACGTTGAAAATAGGTGTAGAGGAGAAAGGGAAAAGGGAAAGAACAAACCTTTGCCCCTTGACCCTTTTCCCTGCTAAGTTATCTTGGCTAACCACTAATTTGAGCCGCGATAAATTCGCTCCATCTGTTCTGGAGAGAGGCGCGTCATGGGAAAACGCTCATTTGCAGAAACGGGAAGTACTTGAGGAGGTGTTATCTCTGTTTCTGGCTTATGGATCGTACCATTTGGCACATCGCAAATCGGAAACGGATTTAGGCGGTGGGTTTCTTCCTCTGATTCTGTTACTTGAGTTTGAGGTAAGACATAGGCGTGCCTATCGGGATCGTATGCTAAGACTTCGCCTGTTTCAATATGATAAACCCAAGCATAAATATTAAGTTGTCCTTGGTAGAGCTTAGAGTGAATTACTGGATAAGTCCGCAAATTTTCAATTTGGGTGAGAACATTCTCAGCAATCATAATTTCTAATAGTTCCTCCCCACTGTAGTGACCATAATGGTCTAGCACTAGCCTTCGGGTTGCTTCTGCATATTTCAGCCAATCATGTACAAGGGGCATTTCTTTACTCAGGCTGTTTAACTTCATTAGCCCTTTCATTGCACCGCAATGAGAGTGACCACAGATAATAATTTGACGAATATCTAAGGCTTGCACAGCATACTCAATTGTGGCACCTTCACCGCCATTGGTCGCCCCATATGGAGGAATGATGTTGCCTGCATTGCGGATGACAAATAACTCACCTACCTGGGCTTGTGTAATTAGATTAGGATCAAGACGCGAATCGGAACAGGTAATAAACAACACTCTGGGCTTCTGCCCAAGCGAAAGTTGCTCAAACAGTGATTGATGCGTCGAAAAATAGCTAGATTTGAATTCACGCAGACCTTTAATTAATTTCTTCATTACCAAATTCCACAAATACGCGGCTTAAGTGCCAAATCAGAGGAAGCAAATTAAGACAGTAGAGAGCGTTTGTTCTTTACGCTTTAACCATTGAGAATTCTTATATCATAAGTTAACTTGTGCTTTAAATTCCTACAATGTATCCACTCTTTAGTTATAGAATCTGGTTTGATTACTGAACATACTTGTGTAGTCAGGCAATAGGCAATAGGCAATAGCAAAGAAGGCAGGTAACGATGTACTGATTTTTTAAAAGAATGAAATATGAGTCCTATATATGAAGTTAGCTTTAACTTTTAGAGGCGACTAACATTTGCACGAAGTGATAAAAGCCTAAGACTTGCGAATTACTCTAACATACTTTAAAAAGTAAAATCACTCCTATTTATGTGAATAAACTGAGATATTTCAGCGTGTAGTTACGAAATTCCTCAAAGTGGGTGTGAAGGTTTAATTGAAGAACTTATGATTGTAATTGTCATGGGAGTAGCAGGCTCAGGTAAAACAACTGTTGGTCAAGCACTTGCAGCTGCTACAGGCTGGGAATTTAGCGATGCGGATTTATTTCACTCAGCAATAGCATTGGCAAAGATGGCTAGGGGAGAACCTTTGACAGATGCCGATCGCACTCCTTGGTTACAGACTATGCAAAGCGCGATCGCTCGTTGGCTACAAGAAGATAAAAATGTTATCCTAGCTTGTTCGGCACTGAAGTCTACTTATCGTCAGATTCTCGGTGGCGATGATCCACGGGTGAAATTTATTTACCTCAAAGGTAGCTATGAGTTGATTCAGCAAAGACTGCGCGATCGCGTTGGTCATTTCATGAAAGCTGATCTCTTACCCAGTCAGTTCGATACCCTAGAGGAACCAACCGCTACACAGGCATTTTATGTTGATATCTCCCAAAATTTAGAGGAAATTATTGACGATATCACAACTTTCCTCAACGTTTAACTGCCTGCATAAATCATCAAAGTAACTCAATCAAAATACTGATATATTTTCGCATTTATTTACTGTAATTTGGGTGTTGTCTGTAAAAATTTTTCCTGTTACCTAACTCTCTTATAAAGTTTATAAATTAAACAGTATTGCTAGATAGTAGGTAACAAGGAATAGGCTTAAAAACCTCTTGGTATCAATGTTTCATGATGAGTAATTATGCTAATTTATCTAGCAACCAGCATATATAATTTCTGCTCAATCTTCATTCAACAAAAGTTTTTTCAGTAAATTCAACTAGTTTTGACTTAATTAATTGATAAATGTAACATTCCATTAAAAGTTAAAGATTTAATAAAACATCAGTAAGTAAATTAAGATTATTGAGTACAATGCTACAGCCATGATAAAAATAGCGAGTAACAATTAAATATCAAAAATGCTTGCTTCTATCCAAACGTTAAAGCTTTCAGCTAAATAAATATTTAGATTAAATGCTATTTTCATAAAAATTAACTTAATTTAAAGAATAATTTGGAGGTTAAATAATGCCGATTTGTATTTAAAACTAAAAATAATGTTGACAATCAAAAGAAGCAATATTATCTATAAGGGATCTGGTTTGATTACTGAACATACTTATGTAGTTAGGGAATAGGCAATAGCAAAGAAGGCAGGTAACAATATACTGAGTTTTTTCAAAAATAAAATACGAATCCTATATTAATATTTAAATATCTAAAATTAACACTAAATAAATTCAGCCGGACTTAACAAAATTCATCATTAACTCATGCAGATTCTGATTTATTCCTATAATTATCATCCAGAGCCAATTGGCATAGCACCTTTAATGACTGAACTGGCAGAAGGACTGGTAAAACAAGGTCACGAGGTGCGGGTAATTACAGGAATGCCCAACTATCCACAGCGCGAGATTTATCCGGATTATCAAGGTAAGTGGTATCTCACAGAAAAAATTAATGGGGTGACAATTCAACGCAGTTACTTGCGAATTAAATCAAAACCAAATTTAATCGATAGATTACTGTTAGAGTTAAGTTTTATTATTACTAGTCTTCCCCAAGCTATTAAAGGCAAAAAACCAGATGTAATTCTTCTCACTATACCGCCATTATTAGTGACCCTACCAGCAGCTTTTCTGGGGAAAATATATAATTGCCCAGTGATTTTAAATGTCCAAGATATTCTGCCAGAAGCGGCTGTGCGCGTTGGGTTAATGACAAATAAATGGATGATCCGGTTTTGCGAAGTATTAGAAAAATTTGCCTATCGTCATGCCCAAACCATTAGCGTTATCGCTGATGGTTTTTTAGAAAATTTGGTCAACAAGCAAGTACCTGCTAAAAAAATTGTTTGTATTCCTAACTGGGTGAATGTGAATTTCATTCAGCCTTTGCCAAAGGAGAATAATCCTTGGAAAATTACGCATAAGTTAGATGGAAAATTTGTGGTGATGTACTCTGGGAATATTGCCCTGACCCAAGGTTTAGAAACTGTGGTAGCGGCCGCCGCACTTTTGCGTCATATTCCCGACATCAGCTTTGTAATTGCGGGCGAAGCGATCGCACTTTCAAGATTACAACAGTATTGTTTATTCTGTGGGGCAGATAATGTTTTACTCTTGCCATTACAACCACGAGAACAACTCCCGCAAATGCTAGCGGCGGCTGATGTGGGTTTGATTGTCCAGAAGCGGAATGTGATTTCTTTTAATATGCCTTCTAAAATTCCCCTGCTATTAGCGAGTGGTCGTCCCATCATTGGTTCTGTACCCGCAAATGGCACGGCGGCTAAAGCAATTAGAAAAAGTGGCGGGGGTATAATTGTCGAACCAGAGTCAGCCGAAGCTTTAGCTGATGCAGTTCTGGAACTTTATCATAATCAACAATTAGGTGAGCATTTGGGTAAGAAAGGTAGAAATTTTGCCCTTGAGCATTATGCTTTTGAACAAGCAATTGCTAGGTATGAAGGCGTATTTATGGATGCGATCGCTAAACGCAAATTATCAGGCGATCGCATTTTAAAAATCAATTCTCAAGAATCAGTTGTAGATATTTGCAAATAAGTAGTCTTACTCACTAATTACACCAGAATAGATAAGGTACATAACTATAGGAATCCGGTTTGATTACTGAACATACTGGTGTAGCCAGGCAATAGGCAATAGGCAACAGAAAAGAAGGCAGGTAACAACGTACTGATTTTTTTCAAAAATCAAATATGAGTCCTATATCTGCTTAAAAATAGTAATTATCCTGTTACAAATGTTAACTATTAATTCTACTATATTGTGATTTTTGATAAAGAATTGTATGACTTATAAAACAGATACTTGTCTGGATTTATATACTGGAGATTAATTTCCACCGTGTGCAATATGCACCAGGAGGTTCCAATGGTTCATACTTTTGAGGTGTTGGTTGATATTAAGGAATATGCCGATCAACCCAACAATACCTATCAATGCGGAACGTCAAGATACGAAATTAGTGCAGAGTCAATACAAAAAGCCGACGGTATGGCACGGGTTCAGGCCAGAAGCGAACATCCAAAAGGCACTGAATATGATGTCAGAGTAACCAGGCTTCTGAAGTAATTTAAGCCCTGGATTTAACGATAAATTGAGTTCTCATCATTAATTTTTCGCTTTTGTCAGTATTATAAAAAGAGACTAGAGGCTAGGGACTAGAAAAATTTTAGATTTTGGATTACCGATTTTAGATTGAAAAATGCTCCTAATCTAAAATCCTAAATTTAAAATTCAAAATTGATTCCGGCAGCACTTTTTTAAGTCAGCTACTCATGAGAAAAATCTACAATCAAACATGAGAAACTGTCTTCTCTAGACCCTAGTCTCTAATCTTTAAGCCCTATTTTTCATCACTATCGCTGTTGAGATTTTTGCAGCAAATACATAACTAACTGTTCGCCTGCGCTGTCGATATGTTTTTTTAATAGGCGCACAGCAGTTTTTGTGTCCCGCTTTTTGCAAGCATCCAATAGTTGATAGTGTTCTTTTTGCGATCGCTCTTGATAATCCATTTGTACCATCTGCACGCGCACATAGCGATCAACATTCACGTGCAAGTTTTTCACCATCGTTAATAGTCGCGGACGTTCAGCACTGGCGTAAAGAGTGGCGTGAAATTCCCAGTTGAGTTGCGCTAACAAACCTGCATCGGTGGCTTTATCGGCTGCTTCAAGAATGACTGCTGCTTTTTCTAAATCGGCTGCGCTGATTTTCGGTATTGCCAACTGCATCGCTTTTACTTCTAAAGCACTGCGAATCTCACAAATTTCTTGCGCTTCACTTGCAGTCAGTACCGATACCATCGCACCACGATTGAGATGCAGTGTTACTAAACCTTCTGCTTCTAATTGGCGCAACGCTTCCCGCACAGGAATGCGACTCACACCAAATTGCGTGGCAATTTCATCTTGTCTGAGAGATTGTCCTTCTTCAAAAATGCCGCGCAGAATCGCTTCCCGCAAGGCATCGGCAATTAAATCAGGAGTGCTGCGTTGTTGTTGCAGCAAGTTAGCAGCTAAATCATTTAAGTTCATAATTTATATTGTATACAATATCCAAAAAATTGTATACAATATCCAAAGTAACAAAACATCATTCCCTTAATTCCACGGGAGACAGTTATGAGCATTGCATCTCAACCAGACCGAGTTATTATCTTCGACACCACCTTGCGGGATGGCGAACAATCTCCAGGCGCAACCCTGAACGTAGAAGAGAAACTAGCGATCGCTCATCAACTGGCACTCCTTGGTGTAGATGTGATAGAAGCTGGTTTTGCCGTCTCTAGTCCGGGAGATTTTCAAGCCGTCAAAACCATTGCTGAACAAGTCGGAACACCGGACGGGCCAATCATTTGCTCTTTAGCCAGAGCCACCCGTAAAGATATTCAAGCTGCTGCTGAAGCCTTAAAACCTGCGGCGCGTCCGCGAATTCATACGATGATTTCTACCTCTGATATTCACTTGCAATATCAATTGAAAAAGTCTCGTAGTGAAGTATTGGCGATCGCTCAAGAAATGGTTGCCTATGCTAAATCTTTTGTAGATGATGTAGAATTCTCACCGATGGATGCCAGTCGGACGGAACCAGAATTTTTATATCAAGTATTGGAAGCAGCGATCGCATCTGGTGCAACTACCATCAATATTCCCGATACTGTCGGCTACTGCACACCCAAAGACATGGGAAATTTGATTCAGGGGATTCGTGAAAACGTCCCAAATATTGACCGAGTAATTCTTTCCATCCATACCCAAAACGATTTAGGTTTAGCTACTGCCAACGCCTTAGCTGCGATCGAAAATGGTGTGCGTCAGGTAGAGTGTACAATTAACGGCATTGGAGAACGTGCCGGAAATGCTGCCTTAGAAGAAATTGTGATGGCATTGCAGGTACGCAAACACTACTTTAATCCTTACTTTGGCCGTCCTGTTGATTCTGATGCACCTTTAACTAATATCAAAACCCAGGAGATTTACAAAACCTCTTCCTTGGTTTCGCAATTAACTGGAATCCTGATTCAGCCGAACAAAGCAATAGTCGGAGCCAACGCCTTTGCTCATGAATCTGGCATTCATCAAGATGGCATCATTAAGCATCGCCAAACCTACGAAATTATGGAAGCCGCATCTATTGGTTTGCCAGAAAATCGGATTGTTTTGGGTAAGCACTCTGGACGCAACGCCTTCCGCACGAGGCTGAAAGAATTAGGCTTTGAACTTAACGAAGCAGATTTGAACAAAGCCTTCAACCGCTTTAAAGAAGTTGCTGACAAGAAAAAAGAGATATCTGATTTAGATTTAGAAGCGATTGTGCGGGATGAAACGCAGATTCAAGTAGAAAGCGGTTTTCAACTCGAACACGTGCAGGTGATTTGCGGTGATTGCACTTGTCCAACAGCCACGATTACAGTTGTCACTCCCGATGGCAGAATCCTCACTGATGCAAGTGTCGGTACAGGGCCAGTAGATGCAGTTTATCAAGCTATGAACCGCTTAGTACAGATTCCTAATCAACTAATTGAGTTTTCTGTGCAATCAGTCACAGGCGGAATTGATGCCTTGGGAACAGTCACAATTCGGTTAGCTTACCAAGAGCGAATCTTCTCTGGACAAGCATCCGACACTGATATTGTGGTAGCCGCAGCATATGCTTATCTCAACGCTGTTAATCGCCTCTATCGTTACTTGCAAACTCAAAAAATCCCTGCTTCAGTAAGTGAATAAATAATACACAGGCTTAGATAGATCCCCGACTTTTTGAAAAAGTCGGGGATCTTGTTCGTATAGAAGCAAAATTTGACAATTTATTAATTTTATAGTACAAAAATACTAATAAGTTGCTTGTTGCGTAAAATTCCATACTTTACAACTATATATATCAGCAGGAGAGCCAAGTTAATGAAGCTATCTAAGATAGACTTGAGCAGTGTAATAGCGATCGCTCATTCTGACGGATATTTGCAGTTATTACTTGATCGAGGTGAAGAACTAGAGTTTTTAGAAGTTCCTGCGCCAGTCGAAGCTTATGAAGGACTGCAACACTTGAGTGATATTGTGGCAGAAACCGCTACACTGCCGATAGTGGAAGAACCAATTGCCATGTTACCAGTTAGCTCATCAATGGCGATCGCAGTTGGATATGATGAGTGCGATCGCACTCTGCAAGTTGAGTTTCAAAATGGTGCAGTCTATCAATATTCAGAAGTAGAGGCAGAAACTTGGGAAGATTTACATACAGCTGACTCTATTGGTGAATTTTTTAATCAAGAAATTAAAGGCAGATATGAATCTGAACGTATAGATTATATATAAGCATTTATAATTCATTCATAAAAAACAAGCTCCTCGACTTTTTTAAAAAGCCGAGGAAACGATAAACTGAACAGTTTAAAAATTAACATTACAATACAATTAAATATAATAACAATAAACCTATCAGGCAAGTTTTAGATGAATACTATTGTGCTGAATCTAGAACCAATTGTTCATTTAAACGATGAGCAATTTTATCAATTGTGTGTTGCCAATAGTGATTTAAACCTTGAAATGAATGCATCAGGAGAATTAATTATTGTGCCACCAGTGGGAGGAGAAAGCGGAAATCAAGAAGCTGAACTCATCACCGATTTAGAAATTTGGAATCGCCAAGCTAAATTAGGAAAAGTCTTTAGTTCTTCAACTATATTTATACTTCCCAATGGTGCAAAGCGTTCTCCTGATGCGGCTTGGGTAAAATTAGAACGGTGGGAAGCTTTAACCCCAGAACAGCGAAAAAAGTTTCCGCCACTTGTACCCGACTTTGTGATTGAATTGCGTTCGGAAACAGATAGGCTGATAACTCTTCAAGAGAAAATGCAAGAATATATAGAAAATGGTCTGCGCTTGGGTTGGCTGATTAATCCTCAAGATGGAAACGTGGAAATTTATCGCCTAGGAAAAGCTGTAGTAATTATTCAAATACCAGCAATTCTTTCTGGAGAAGATGTCTTACCTGGATTTGAGTTGCAAATCTAACATGGTATAGTTTTGCTAATATTTAACAGTTATCAGTTATCAGTAAAGAATGAGGTGTTTATCTTTGTGATCACTGTTTTAACCAGCAATCAATTGCTTAAAACGCTGATTATCAGCAATCTCATCAAAATCTATATCATTTGCAGCATCTTCCTTATAGCTGGGATTGATTTCAATTGCTTGTTGCAGACATTCAACGGCTAATTCTGCTTGTCTTTGTAGTGCGTAACAGGCTGCTTTGTTGTAATAAACAATGGCATAGTCTGGCTTAAGTTCTAGTGCTTTATTAAATGCAGCGATCGCATCATCATCCAGCCCTAATCTTACCAGTGTGTAACCGCGTTTATCCCAAAGTTTAGGCGAGTCTGGTTGAAGTTTTAGTGCTTGATCAAAAGAAGCTAATGCTTCTTCATATTCTTCCAACTCTATGAGGGAAAGACCGCGATTTAACCAAGCAGTTCCGTCATCTGGTTTGATTTGCGTAGCTTTATTAAAAGAAGCAAAAGCTTTTTTATGCTGGCGGAGATTACCAAAAGCCACGCCGCGATCGCACCATGCTTGGTGATAATCTGGTTGAAGTTTGATAGCTTTATCGTAAGATGCGATCGCCTCTTTGTAAAGTTTTAATCTTCCTAAAGTTATGCCATGTTTTAACCAAGCAAGAGCATTACCTGGCTGGACTGTGACGGCTTGATTGTAAAAAGAGAGTGCTTCTTCATATTGCTTTTGAGCAAACAAATCATCACCTTGTTGGATATCAGCTACTGCTGATACTTCCGGTTGTGGCTGAGGTGTTGACTCTGAATTAATTTGAGGTTGACTTTCAGTAATTTCTTGCAGAATTAAGTTTTTTCTTTCCTGAGCATCCAACTGTAAATCAGACAATTGTGTAACCAACTCTGTCTCTAATTTTTCTAATCTTTCTAAAAGAAATAACTTTTGTTTTTGCGCTTGTGATTGTAATTCCGAAAATTGCGAAGCAAACTCTGAACCAGATTTTTCTAAATTTTCAATAATTAAATCTTTGCGCTTTTGCACCTCTGCTTGTAATTCCGATAATCGTGTAGCAAATTGCAAATTTAAGCTGATCAAATCTTCTAACAGATTATTTCTTTGTTCTTGGCTTTCAACTTGTAACTCTGATACTTGTAATTTAAAGGTTTCTGCTATTTCTCCTATATTTTCCTGTACGTTATCTTTTTGCTGTTGAGTTTCAGCTTGTAATTGCGCCAGTTGTGTTGTAAATTCTGATTGTAATTTGATTAAATTACCTAGCACATCATCTTTTTGCTGCTGGCTTTCAGATTCTAATCTCGATATATAAGAATTAAAGCTACTTTCTAATTCCTCAATATTTTTGCTAGTTCTATCCTTTTGTTGTTCAGCATCTACTCTTAATCCAGCCAAATGAGATATAAATTCTGTTTTGGAATTTAATAATTCTTCAATTAAAGCATCTTTTTGCTGCTGTAATTCAGATGTGAGATTAGACATCTGAACTATAAAATCATCTTTTGACTTATCTATTGTTTGCCAATTAAGACTTTGATTTTGCTCATTTTTTAATTGAAATTCTGAAATTTGTAATGCAAGCTCTGATTCTAAATTACCTAAATTTTCAATAACTTTATCTCGTTTTTGTTGAGCAGTTAGCTGAAATTGCTGCAATTTGGTGTTAAATTCAGATTCTAAATTTTCGATAGTTTGTTTAAGACTGCTTATTTCTATATCTAAACCTGATAATATATTATTTTTAGATTGTAAAATATCAGATTCAAAAATATATAAATTTTCCTGCTCTTGTTTTATCTTTTGTTGTAAAGCATTAGATTCATTTTCTAATTCACGACTAATTTTTTTGACTTCTTGAATAATATTTTCAGCTTCTTGTTTAACAATGGTTATCTGAGTTTGTAACTTTTCTATTCCTTCTAGTTGAGACATAGCTCGATCAACAATTTCTCGAATTGCCACTTTGCGTAATAGCCAAAATAAGGCAATAACCGCTACAGGAAATAGGCTTAATATTACTAACCAGACATTCATCAGAACAGTCGTTCGATTAAAAGCTTGGTAAAAATTAGATGGAACAGGCTCTCGAAGTTTCTGTTCGGCTCGTAGTCGGTTTAATTCTTCTCTCTCTTGATTTGAGAGTACCTGAGCAACAGTTTGTTCTTTAGCGATGGATGGTATAGTTTGTCCACTAGTTACACTAGCAGACAGCAGCAAGGGTGAAAAGGCGATCGCGCTTTTCAAAACTAAGGCTAAGATAACTTGATTCTTGCTGTTCACTCTAGACATCTCCCTCAGATTTTAAAACCCCTACTTTTAGTGTAGGGGTTTAGCATCAGGTGTTCATGATCATGATGACTTTGCTCCCGCCTCAACTAACTTGTTAAACAGTAGATTGGCAACTTTGGCCATCAGCTTACCACCCTATTGCCTATTGCCTGTTCCCTGTTGTAATTTAGATGCAAGCAATTATCAAGATTTTGTAAAGCTAGTATCAAGGCATGATTAGTCTGTGTTAAATTCACCGAAGTTAAGATTATTGAGTGGTAAGCCGGAGAGAACTCGGTAATGTAAAATACTTTTGGCAGAACTCGGTCTAAATAACCGTTGTTTTCTGAATGGCTTCTGTGCAATCTCTTATCCGCCTAGTTTTTCAATATAAACGGGAAATAGCATCTACCTGGCTCACAATAATTGCTGGCAATACGAGAAGATAAGTAATATGTAATATTTACTACATACAGTTGCCGGATTGCCATTAACAGTGTCATAAAGAAAAGGTAAAGAATTCATCCTGCGTATTCTTTACTTTCAAAATGCTTCCCCAGCTTCCAGGATAGATAAATCATACTCATGACTGAACTTATATTACGCTTACAACAGGGAGAGACAGATACAAAGGTAACAGTGAATCAAGAACAATTCACTATTGGTCGTTTACCAGAATGTGATTTGTATTTACCCTTTGGTGGAGTTTCCCGTAAGCACGCCCTGTTACGAAAAAAGGCTAATGGTAGCTGGGCAATTGAGGATCTGGGCAGTAAAAACGGCACACAAGTAAATCAGAGTTTTGTGACTACGGCTAAAGAGTTACAGAACGGCGATATTATTTGGCTGGGAAACGTGAAGCTAGAAGTGCTGTTACCAATTTCGGCGATGCAGTTGATGTCTCAGCAAGTATCTTCAGAAGGGGCTGAACAGAGAACAATTCTGCGAAATGTTGAACAATTACAACAGCAATGGATAGCAGCTGATAGCCGAAATAATGAAATTGACAATAAAGACAAAAGCATTGCCCGCCTGAAAGATTTGGTAGATATAGCTAAAAATCTTTGTGCAGCAGCATCTATAGAAGAAATTTTCTCTCAGGTGCAACAAGTAGTTTTTCGTTATCTTGACAGTATTGACCGTTTAGCTTTATTGATTGATGTGAATGGATGCAATCACCTAGAATTGGTGAATGCTGCCACTAGATATGCTTCTGAACAAAAATATTTAGCAGCTGATGGCAGTTGGATTAGTCGGAGTATTTGTCAAAAGGTATTTGAAGAAAAAGTTGCCATTCAAACTGCTGATACTCATAAAGATGAGCGATTTGCTGGCGAACACAGTATTTTAGTCAAAGGTATTCGCAGTGCTATGGCTGTGCCTTTATGGGATGAAACTAAAGTAGTTGGTGTTCTGTATGCAGATGCCCATCTTTCTTCTTATCATTGGGCTGATGATGGTGAAGAAGAACTCAGCTTTTTTTCAGCTTTAGCAAATCTAGTAGCTTCGAGTGTGCAACGTTGGCTATTAGTAGAGAAGTTGAAAACAGAAGAAGTCATACGTCATAGACTAGAACGTTACCATTCTCCCGCAGTGGTGCAGCAGTTAATATCTGTAGGCGGTTTACCAGATGGACGTTTGCCCACGACTGAGAGCGAAATTAGTATTTTATTTGCAGATTTAGTCGGGTTTACTGCATTGTCAGAGAGATTAACACCAACAGCGATCGCTCAATTATTAAATAATTTATTTGAAGAAATGCTGCAAGAAGTGTTTGGCTACGGCGGCACTTTAGATAAATATATTGGCGATTGTATTATGGCATTTTTTGGCGCACCCGAACCTTTAGTAGATCATGCCGAACGCGCCACCGCCGCCGCTAAAGGAATGCTAACTCGCCTGCAACAGTTGAATGCCAACGGTTTTTGGCAGGAACCCCTACAATTACGCATTGCGATTAATAGTGGTAGGGCTGTTGTCGGTGATGTTGGCAGTTCTCAACGCGTTGACTACACCGCATTAGGAGCTACGATAAATTTAGCCGCGCGGATGGAAGCTGTTTGTCCTCCCGGTGAATGCGTCATTAGTGAAGCCACCTATCAAATGTTGTCACAGCCCCTAGATTTTCACGAAATGGGGGATTACCGTTTTAAAGGTATTGATAGGTTAGTTAAGGTTTATCAAACAAAAATGAGTTAAAATAATTCCCTTCAAATTAGGGACTTTTATTTAGGAATGGTATTTGCATACTTTGGTACAATTCATAAGTATTTTTCTACCATGCAAATATAAGTCATCAATGAATCATATTCGTAAGTTTAATTGTTTATCTTTTATAGGATTTATTCTCTTAATTTTGAATTGCTGGCTGCTAACACCAATTAACCCAGCACTCGCAGATATTTCCTCTACTAATGTTTATGAACAAAGAGCTAAACATAGTTCAGATGGTATTGGTAAATATTACATAGGGCGGGAAATTGCCAAGGTGATGGGACATACAGGCGCAGGTTGGCTAGAACGTCCTAGTCGTGAGTTAGAAGAACAGCCGAGTAAGATAGTCAGCGCGCTGAATTTAAAACCCGATGATGTCGTTGCAGATATTGGTGCTGGTAGTGGTTATATGAGTTTTCGTATTGCACCGTTACTATCGCAAGGAAAGGTTTTGGCTGTAGATATTCAGCCAGAAATGTTAGATATTATTGAGTTTTTTAAACAAGAAAAACACATTACTAATATTGAGCCTGTTTTAGCTACTCTCAAAAATCCTAACCTGCCAGCAGCAAGTATTGATTTAGCATTAATGGTTGATGCTTATCACGAATTTGAGTATCCCCAAGAAGTGATGCAAGGAATTGTTAAAGCACTCAAACCAAGGGGTCGGGTGGTGTTAGTAGAGTACCGAGGCGAAAATCCTTTAATTATGATTAAACGTCTACACAAGATGACACAAAAACAGGTGCGTAAAGAAATGCAAGCTGTTGGTTTAGTGTGGCGAGAAACTAAAAATTTATTACCCCAACAGCATTTAATGGTATTTGAGAAAGCAACACAATCATAATCTGTAGATTGTATCTTGCATCCCTCCCGACGAATGAAATTCGTGGCTATACAAACTAAGTCCGCCTGCGCGGGTTCCAAACCCTAGATTTTATAACAGTCCGCGCAGGCAGGTTTTGTCTGTGTAGCTGCGACTTCAGTCGCTTGCTGCAAGATTTTTTATGGAAGTGGAATCAAGCTGACACTTTTGTTTACACTATCCCAAACTATCCAATTACAAGAATTATCTACATCTTCTGGGTTATTAGTAACTTTAAAATATAGCTTGTTTCCATTTTTCGGTTCGATCGCAAAATCGGCATTTTGAGCATAAATAACTTTGAAACCTTTATCACGCAAGCAATACATAGCCCACGCTTTTAAAGATTGTTTATATGGTTCGTGGGGAATTGGTGGTTTTGTGATTGCTTCTTCGATGACTTTATATATCTGCATTGTCTGCTAACGTAGGTAGATACTTTTGCTATCATCCCTTGTTCCAGTAGATTGGGGATTACAACGAATTTCAATCATAAAACCATCGGGGTCATAAAAGTACACACCTCTACCGGTAGGACGGGTCACTGGCCCATGAGCGATCGCTATATTATTTTCCTGCAAAACTGCCAAAGCTTGCTCAAATAATCGCGGATCTATATCAAAGGCTAAATGATAAGCTCTAGTAAAACTCTGTTCTGGGTCTGGATGGGGTGGATTTAGGTCAGGTGTCCAAAATAAATCTAAAATTACGCCGTCGGGAGTCACGAAGTTAGCAACTTTCCCCTCGGCGACCTGTTCCACCAAAGTTGCAGGGACTTCCTTACCTGTCAGTTCATACAAACCCAAGACCTCACCATAAAAGTGCCTCGAAGCTTGCATATCTTTGACGTTGAGGGCAATATGATGCACTTTACGCAAATGTCCAGGAGCAAGGATATTTTTCATACATCAGTTAGATAAAAGGACAGAATAAATTTCCTTACTAGGATAGAAGTTGAACTCTAAGCGAGAGTTTATCTTTAATTATTATGGCTTTTGATTATTCTTTAGACTTCCAAAAAATCGATTTTCGTAAACATCCTGAATTATACCGTGTTGGCAAGGGCGAACAGGGTGTGCTTTTGGTAGAACCGTACAAATCGGAAATTTTACCTTATTGGCGGTTCAAAACACCTGAGATTGCTAAAGAGTCGAGTGAAAAAATCTACGAGCTTTTTCTAGAATATCTCGCACAGGATGATTTTGTCGGAGCAGATATGGCGCGGAAGTTCATCCAAATGGGTTACACGCGATCGCGCCGTTATGCTAATCATAAAACTGGCAGAAAGTACAAAAAAACTTCCGACGAAGGAAGTTCAAAAAAAGAAATATTACCTTATGATGTAGACTCAATAAAAGCAGAATCAGCCGCTATTTTTAAAACCAAATGGCTACAGGCGAAGACGAACGAAAAGTATCTTCAGCTTTTAGCTAGGCATAAACAAATGTATGAAGTATGAAAGGAAAGAAATTCTATAAAAGATAATTACGAATTAATAATTATCTTCTATATTCGTCACCACAGTCACCGATTAACTGATACAAATCTTGTGATTCCTGAGAGATTTTATCGATGCGATCGCAATCCTCTTGGTTTAAACTAAAACCAAATACTTTGGCGTTATTTTCGATATGTTCAGATATACCTAGTCTCGCACCAACAATTACACCTCCGACTGCTGGTTTATCTAAAATGTAACGCACTGCCACATTGGCTATACTTACATCATATTTATCAGCAATTTCTTGCAGCATAGACAGCCATTCCTGAAATAATCCCCAGCCACCCCACGCATCAATCATATTTTTATATTTGCGTAAGCTGACTGTACCTAAATTAAAGCTTCCCGGTTCTGGCTTACCTAAATACTTTTCTGAAAGCAACCCACCACAAACTGTGCCGTAAGTAAAAAGTTTAATATTATGTTGCTGGCAAAACTTCACCATTGCCACTTCAGGACGACGGTCAACTAAAGAAAATTGCACTTGGTTAGAAACAATTTTAATACCTGCATCTGTAATAATTTGCAGGTGTTCTGTATCAAAGTTAGTCAAAGCTAAATGTTTAATTTTGCCCTCTGATTGTAACTCTGCCATATATTTGAGAGCATCTAAATAATTTTTATCTTGATAATCCCACCAGTGGAATTGCATTAAATCTAAAGATTCAACATCCATTCTCCTCAAAGAGATATTGATGTTATCCTCCACTAATTTCTTCGTCATTTTGCCAGGACGAGGAACCCATTTTGTAAAAGCTTGTAAATTAGCTAAAGCTTCTTTACCTCTAGTAGCAATTAATTGACGGCGAAACTCTCCAATAAAATCTTCAGCAGGGCCATAATGGTCAGCTAAATCCCAGGTAGTAAAACCTACATCCACATATTGGAACATAGATTCTATTGCAGCTTGAGGATTAATCCTTCCATGTCCACCAGAGACTTGCCACATCCCATTTAATATCCGGCAAATGTTTAAATCGGGAGTAAATTGAAGACGACTTTCTGCGGGTAGTGCCATTGTTTTATTGAGAATTAATTAACGCCAATTTTTTTCAGCTTGTTCAAGGACGTAAGCCGAAACATCTTGAATTTCTTGTTCAGTGAGGCGGTCTTTATAGGCAGACATATTACCTTTACCATTGGTGACAATGGCTGTAATTGCCTCTATTGAATCCATACCATATTTCTTAAGAGCTTGCTTTTTGAGATTCTTACCTCGCCTGATTATGTTACCGCCATTGATATGGCAACCAGCACATTGAACGCTAAATATTTGTGCGCCATTAGCTGTATCGTTTGCAAATGCAGGTGAAGTAAAATTAATGGTTAATAACAAAAGGATAAAACATAATAACTGGATTATTTTTAGCAATTTAATTACTTGGGTTATAGCTTGTTTTTGTGTGACAACCATTGTTTGAACTAAATGATGAATTAAAGATCATCTTCTCATAAATATGTTCATAGCGATATAGGCTCACCTTTCTATCTAAAGGAAGTGCCTATTACTAAAAGAATACGCCACAATGTGAGTGTACCACCATGTTTAATCTAAACTAAATAAATTTATCCAAATTAGCTAAATACCCAGAGTTGAAAATGGTTAGAAATATCAAAGAACAAATTCAATCTGACTTGAAACAAGCTAAAGAAACTGGCCAGTTACGGACTGAACGAATTCGGGAAATTGTGAAATCAGCAGTTTCTCAAGTTGCTTCTGAGTTTAAAGAAGGTTCAGTTGAATTGCGCGGACTGGTTAGAGATGCGGTTTCTGCTGTTGTTGAAACCTTCCAAGAAAAAGGCTCTGAAATTAAAGAAGAAGTGACAGCTTCCATTGAGGGGGCTTTAGAAGGAGTTAATCAAAAAAGACACGAAAATATCATTCAAACTCAGTCAGAACTTCAACGGTTGCAATCTCAACTTGATAGTGAAGAAGAAAAGCTTCAGCAAGATGTGGATGTGATATTAGCAGAGATTCAAGAAACAGATACAGGAAGAACTGCTGATACCAAAAACGTAATTGACTCGGCTGTTAACGCTATCAAAGATAGTGACGAAGTTTCGTTGTTAAAACAACGCTACGCCCAATTGCAAGCACAATTAGCAATTGTCCGAGCTAATTTAGCTGCACGTTATGGCGGCCGTTCTGAAGAAATTCAAAGTTATCTAGAAGATGCGAAAACTTGGTATAACCAAGCGCGTCCACAAGCTGAAGTTCTAGCGACACAAGTCGCCCAAAAGCGATCGCAGTTAGAAGATAAACTAGGCAAAGCAGGTACAGCGATCGCTAGAAAAGAAGTTCAAATTAAACAAACCTTGCGGGAGTTATTACTAGCAACTGCTGATTTGTTTAAAGAAAAAGACACAGCAGATAAAAACTAGATATATCTGAGTTCGTGAACAAAATATCACCGACTTCTTAAAGAAGTCGGTGATATTACTTTAATAAAAAAGGTGGACTTATATAGCCCACCTTAATTACTGTCCTTATTGAGAGATGTGTACTGAGATAGATGGAAAGCTTTTATCTAGCCTGAGTAAGAAGAAGCTAATTAGTAAGTTCCGGTATTAAATGCTTCTTCTCTCTTAGCCAGTACCCAAATCGCATGAATACTGCCAGGAAGCCAACCGAGAAGGGTAAGCAGAATATTAATTACCAACGTTGGGCCAATACCAACAGTTAGAAAAACGCCTAAAGGAGGCACTAGAAGGGCAAGTAAATAACGAAATAATTTCATGGTTTTGCTGTTAGTTTTTTAACTAGATTAATTTACATTATCTGGAATTAACTTAATTACAAACTCTGTCTCCGGAATTAAGCTAATTCAGAATTACGCTTTGACTTGGCTTGTACTATTGCTGAGGGTTTCCTTGAGGTAATTCACCAGGGGTTGAAGTGTTGCCAGTTAAAGACAAGTTTCTTTCCGCAAAGTAGTTGCCAATAAAGGTGCTAGCCAAAGATAGAACAACTGGGCCTAGAATAAACGCAATAATTCCATGAACACTAAAACCAGGCACTAAAAATGCTGCTAATGCAAAACAGATACCGTTAACAACTAGAGAAAATGCTCCGAAGCTTACGAAGTTTAACGGTAAAGAGAGGGTAGAAAGAACTGGCTTCACAGAACTATTGATTAAGCCAATTGCTACAGCAGCAATTAAGGCAGAAGGAAAGTTAGCAATATTCACACCAGGCACAACTAAGTCAACAATTAGTAAGCTCAGTGCTGTAGCTACAGTTATTAGAAATGTTCCCAACATTTTTTTTACCTAAAAGTCAGCGATAGTTTGTTTGAATGTCTTTCTACTATCATTAACTATGTGGGAAATTTTAGGCTCTCTTGCAAGATAGATTAGGCTTCTACCAGTTGACCGATTTTGACTTAATACCAATAAAATACAGGATATAGAAACTAGAAACCCAAGATGGTAAAAATTATAACCCCTGTCTCCTAGTCTCTAATCTCTAATGCCTACCAAAAGTTACCGCTTCTGGTCTCGCATTCTCGCTTTGTTACATAATGTCTGTAGCGGAACATTGCCTCTAGTTGGGTTTGTATTAGCCAACCACTGATAAATTCAACTGTGTTTCCACCTGGCATACAGAAAGATATTGCATCTGTTAACTTAGTTTTGCCATCTTCCGGCTGAAATTCGTGTCGATGTATCCAAGTTTCAAAAGGGCCAGATATTTGTTCATCCACAAATAGACGATATTGTTCACATTCGGTGTGACGCGCTAACCAAGTTAAAGGTAATGGCCCAAGAAACAGGTTAAACTCTGTGATAGCACCTACTCCCAGTCCTCCCTCTCGCCTCACTACTTTTACTGGTTGCCAAGGTGGAGTTAGCATTTGCAGGATATCTGGCCTTTCATGAAATTGCCAAACTACTTCTATGGGCGCATTAATTACAGATGAATGTTTGAAGTGCAGCATGAACAGCAAAACCTAAAATTTAGCCTTCGTCGTATTCGGTATCAATTTCGATATCTAGGGTATCTTCGTCAACCCGGACATACAAGATATTGGGGTTACAGCAAACTTGACAGTCTTCAACATAAGACTGCTGTCCCCCAGCACTCAAGTCAATAAAGGTTAAGTTTGGTTCGCCACAAAAGGCGCAGTAATACTCAGCAGTGGTTTGCATTCAATTTTTGGCTATGAACTTATGGGCTGTAGTTCTTTGGAGGATGAACGGAAATGACTGGTCGCTTCATCCAAGTGCTTTAGTAGTGTAGACTGCGGTAGCGGCCCTTGCAAGTGGCTCCAAGGCAAGACTTGAGATGTTGACCAATTAGCATGGACATAGAAATCTAAATCGGGGATTTGTCCTTTAAGTTGCTTGAAAGCGCGTTTGTAACTACCCAAGGAGTCGCCAAAGTCGCGGGTAAGTTCGAGAAGTTGAGATAAGCGGCGATCGCCTCTCGACAACAAAGCCTGTATGATAGACCAATTATAGCTTTCCGGGCGAAAATCGATTCCCTGGGGTTTGAGTTGTTTTTGTAAAAGCTGCAACCGCTTCTCTGCTTGACGATTTACGCCAAACCATTGAAATGGTGTATGCGATTTCGGAACAAAGGTACTACAGCCATAGCTTAACCGCAGTCCTGGCGCAGCTTTTTTGATACTCCGCATCATCGCTACAGTTGCGTCTAAATCTTCGGCTTCCTCACCAGGAATACCTGCCATCCCGTAGAGTTTCAAGCCTGAGAGTCCGCCAGCTTTGGCATTTATCGCCGCTTGGATGATTTCATCATTTTGCAGCTTTTTATTGATGATTTGGCGCAGTTGATCAGAACCACTTTCTACAGCAATGGTAAGCGATCGCGTGTCTCGTTTCGCTAAAGTTTCGGCTAATTGCACCGTTACCGTATTAGTTCTGACTGAGGCAATACTCAACCGCACATCATCATATTTTTGCTGACTAATATAATTTAATAACTCCTCAAACTCTGGATGTTGAGTAACAGAAGCACCTAATAATCCCAGGCGATTTGTTACTTTTAAACCTCGTTCAATCGCTGGAATTAATGAACTTTCCAGACTGGCAGTTCTAAATGGTAAAGTCAGATAACTTGCCAAACAAAAGCGACACATTTCAGGACAACTCCGCACCACCTCCACCATGTAAATATTTTCCCAAGCAGCTTTTTCTGTTACCACCGTTGAAGCTGAGAGAATATTGCCGCGATAAGTTTGCTTTTGAACAATGGCGGGAACATCTGAAGAAATCGGCTGAATTGACTTAACCTCACCATCAGGTGTTTGATATTCCACTTCATATAAACTCGGAATATAAATCCCTGGTACTTGTGCCAATCTTTTTAGCTGAGTTTGCTTATCAGCTTGTCTAACTTCTTTATAAGCTGCAATAAAATCACCCAGCAGATTTTCGCCATCTCCTAACAAGATGACATCAAAAAATTCAGCAAAAGGTTCAGGGTTAGCCGTTAGCACTGGGCCACCACCAAAAATTAGTGGATGTGGTTCCTCTCGCAAATTTGCCCTAATCGGAATATCTAGAGATTCCAACAAATTTAAAATATTTACGTAATCTAATTCCCAAGAAATCGAAAATCCCACAATTTCCGGCTGTCTGGGAAGTTGTTCATGAATATCAGTAAATAGGCGACTCACTTGCACATCATCGCGCATTGCTAAAGTTGCCCAAACTATCTGATAACCAAGGCTAGTAATTCCCACACTATACTCATTAGGAAAGGCAAAAATTAAGGGTATTGCATCATTATCAGGACTAGCAGGAGTAAATAAAAGACGTTCAGTAGCAAATATAGATGATGTCATGTGAAAATAATTTTTAATTCGTAATTCGGAATTCGTAATTTTTGAAACTATATTTCAGAGTTAGCAAAAAAATTGCACAAAGACTCAGCGTACCTTTGCGTTTACCTCCGCGAGCCTTTGTCTTGAAAAGTTTGCTCAACGGGGGGAACCCCCGCACGCAACGCCAGTTGCTTCAAGTCGGGGAACCCGCCCAACGCACTGGCTCAACTTTTCGCTGCGTTTAAAAGTAAATTTACGAGCCTTATCTAGTATAACCTAACAAAACCTAGCAATTAATTCCTCACGAGATAACTGCAACAGTAAAGGAGTAAACTCTTCCGGTGATAAAGCTAATAAAGGTTCAATAATTGCTTGCAGTTGATTATCTAATTCACCAAAGCGAACTTTTAGTAAATTTTCCACCACTAAGCGTTCACCTTCTTGTATAGCTTGTTCTCTATCTTGTTGATAAAGTGGTGCTAATCGCATAACTAACTCCCTATCTTCTTCATCTGGATTTTGCGTAAATTGTAAATTTTGTTGCAAGTTGTACAGTAATTCTAATGCTGCTTTACGGAAAGGGTTATCGGGAGAAAGTGCTTCTAAATTCATCAATTGCTTGTTTCTGCACGTTTCCCCTACCGATTATTCTCAGCCACAAGGTTTCAGGGACGTTAGGTAACTGGTGAATTGCTACTATAGCTGTACGCAAGTAGTCTGCCATTAAATAAAGAGTTTGAAATAGTTTTATTGGAAAGTACAAGCGATCGCTAACTCCGCATGACGTAGTAATGTAGCTTTATCCAAAGCATGGACAATATATTGTGGTGTTTGTGCTAGTAGTTTTTCAATTCTCTCTCTAGCTGCTGTAACTACCACTTCCTGCAAGCTACCCTGACTAAGAGAATCAGCAAAATCTTTCGCCATGTAATAAGTCCTTTCAATAGACGATGAGTGGATATTGCGCGACACAATAAACAAGTCACACCCAGCATTAAAGGCGCGTGCAACAGTACCGCTTTGGGTGAACATATCTGAAATCGCTTTCATATCCAAGTCATCCGACACAACCACACCCTCAAATCCCAATTCTTCCCGCAGGATATTTTTCAGAATAGGTTGCGATATAGTCCCTGGCACATCTGGATCAATTTTGGGAAACAATATATGAGTTGTCATAATCAAAGGAATTTGCGCTGCAATTAAGGCTTTGAAAGGTATCAATTCCCGATCGCGTAAATCTTGTACAGTTAAATTCAGCACTGGTAACTCTAAATGAGAATCAGTACTAGTATCTCCATGTCCCGGAAAGTGCTTGGCAGATCCCAAAATTCCCGATTCTTGCAGCCCTAAGTAATATTCCACAGCACCTTGCGCTGCGGTTTCTGCTGTGTTCCCAAAGGCACGTGGCCCAATTATCGGATTATGAGGATTAGAGTAAATATCTGCTACAGGCGCCCAAGATACGTTAATTCCCAGTGATTTTAGTTCTGTGGCGGTTGCTTTTGCTACTTCGCGGGCTTGCGATCGCAAGAGCGTTGCATAAGGGAATCTAGTAATAGGTAAAGATGTGCGTACTACACGTCCACCTTCATGATCTAATGTCATGAACATCGAATCACGTTCAGCATATTCTCGAATTTTGTCGATTAATTCTTTGAAGCTTTCTAACCAAACTTCATAAGGAACACCATCTTGAAAGTTTTTTGCAAAAAATATTACCCCAATTGGTTTTAATTCACTCAACGCCCGTTTATCATCATCGCTTAATGTCGTTCCAGAAATCCCCAGAATCAAGTGATTTCCAAATAACTCTAACTCCCGTGATGTTGGCATAAATTTTTACCTATTTTTATAAAAAAATACTTGTGTATACAAATCCACCAATGTAACAAGGGGTTATATAACTTTTCCCTGTCACCTGTAACCTCTCACCTATCACCTTTTCACAGAACTTTTTCGCCAAGCGATCGCACAATCACTGCTAAATGTAACGGATTGCAACGTATAATGAGAACGACAAAACGATTAAGAAATATTGAAGAACAGTAGGTTTAAATGCGAGTAGCGATCGCTGGCGCTGGTCTAGCAGGACTTTCCTGCGCGAAATATCTTGTAGACGCAGGTTACACACCCATTGTCTTGGAGCGTCGAGATGTATTGGGTGGCCTTGTAGCAGCATGGAAAGACTCTGACGGCGACTGGTACGAAACCGGGTTACACGCCTTCTTTGGGGCATACCCCAATATGCTGCAATTACTTAAGGAATTAGGCATTGAAGACCGCCTTCAGTGGAAACAACATACACTAATTTTTAATCAACCAGAAAAACCCGGAACACTCTCACGTTTTGATGTTCCCGATATTCCATCTCCGTTTAATATCATTGCCTCGATTCTTCGCAACAACGATATGTTGACATGGGAGCAAAAGATTAGATTTGCTATTGGCCTACTTCCAGCCATCGTGCGCGGTCAAAAGTATGTCGAGGAGATGGACAAGTACAGTTTTTCTGATTGGTTAAAAAGGCAAGGCGTTGGAGAGCGTGTAGCAAGTGACGTGTTTATTGCTGCTTCTAAAGCCTTAACCTTTATCAACCCCGATGAAGTTTCTTCGACAATTTTATTAACAGCCTTAAATCGCTTCCTACAAGAGCGATACGGCTCTAAAATCGCATTTTTGGATGGTTCACCCACAGAAAGGCTGTGTCAACCAATCGTTGATTACATCACTGAACGCGGTGGCGAAGTTCGGCTGAATGCTCCCCTCAAAGAGATTTTGCTTAACCCAGATGGCACAGTCAAAGGGTTTTTGCTGCGCGGGTTAAATGGCGCACCAGATGAAGTCATAACAGCAGACTTTTACGTATCAGCCATGTCAGTTGATCCTTTAAAAGTCATGTTGCCAGAACCTTGGAAGCAAATGGATTTTTTCCAAAAGCTCGAAGGTTTAGAAGGTGTGCCAGTAATTAACATCCAGTTATGGTTTAATCGCAAACTCACAGATATTGATCATCTACTTTTTTCGCGATCGCCCCTCCTCAGCGTTTATGCTGATATGAGCAACACTTGTCGAGAATACGCTAACCCAGATCGGTCAATGCTGGAATTAGTTCTAGCTCCAGCTAAAGATTGGATTAGTAAATCTGACGAGGAAATTGTTGCTGCAACTATGACAGAGTTGGAAAAACTTTTCCCCGACCACTTCGGGAAAGAAAATCCAGCCAAACTGCTGAAATCTCATGTAGTGAAAACGCCGCGTTCAGTTTACAAAGCGACTCCTGGTCGTCAACAGTACCGTCCGCCCCAAAAAACTCCCATCGCCAACTTCTTTCTGAGTGGCAGTTACACCATGCAACGCTACCTAGGCAGTATGGAAGGGGCCGTACTTTCTGGTAAGCTAACAGCGCAGGCGATTTGTGAATCGCTGCCAGAGGCCAGTGCCTCAAACCTACAAACGCTAACCCGACCGCCTGCAACGAATGCTGCAACTGCCTGATTCTCCCCCGCGCATGAAAACGCTGGTCTCTGTAGACGAGTCATATAAACTTTGCCGGCAACTTACAGCCAAGTATGCCAAAACCTTTTACCTTGGTACTTTGCTGATGAGTCCGGCAAAGCGTCAAGCTGTTTGGGCAATTTATGCTTGGTGCCGCCGTACAGACGAATTGGTCGATGGGCCTGCATCTGCAATCACCACGCCAGAAACCCTAGATCTATGGGAGCAGCACCTGGAGTCAATTTTTGCAGGACACCCACAAGAAAGTTACGATGTCGCTTTAGTGGATAGTTTGCAACACTTTCCACTAGACATTCAGCCCTTTCGAGACATGATTGCTGGCCAGCGTATGGATTTATATCGCAGCCGCTACGAGACTTTTGAAGAGTTATATCTCTACTGTTATCGTGTGGCTGGCACTGTAGGGTTAATGTCAACAGCCATTATGGGTGTAGATACCGAAGCGAATACAGCGCCTTGGGATCAGAAAAAACAACCCTATAATCCTACAGAAGAAGCGATCGCACTTGGCATTGCCAATCAACTCACCAACATTTTGCGGGATGTTGGTGAAGATACCCGGCGTGGGCGGATATATATACCCTTAGAAGACCTAGACCGATTTAACTACACCGAGCAAGAATTCTTTCAAGGTGTAGTCGATGAACGTTGGCGTGCCTTAATGCGGTTTCAAATTGACCGGGCGAGGCAATTCTATACCAAAGCTGAACAAGGCATTACCCATCTATCACCCGATGCCCGTTGGCCAGTCTGGGCAGCCTCCATGCTATACGGGCAAATTTTGGATGTTATTGAACGCAACGATTATGATGTGTTCAGCCAACGTGCTTACGTGCCGCAATGGAAAAAGTTACGCACCTTACCTTTGGCTTGGATGCGATCGCAAGTACTTTAGTCTACAGTCAATAGTCAATAGTCCATAGTCACAACCTAATAACTATTGACCATCGACTATTGACAAAAAATTGTTTGACTTTCCCAAAAAACCTGCTATCATAAATATTCGTGACCCTGGAGAGGTGGCTGAGTGGTCGAAAGCGGCAGATTGCTAATCTGTTGTACGGCAGGCAACTCCGTACCGAGGGTTCGAATCCCTCCCTCTCCGTTTTCGATTAATCAATACACACTCAAGATAGTGTGTATGTAAATAAATATTAATTTCAGGATAAACACAGTTACTCCTCAAGGTGGATGTTATTATTTATCACTTGGAGCCTGTTAAGTTCGAGCTAACCTGAAAATACAGTTTAAATCTTACTTTCAGGCTCCTGAATATCAGAGGAGTGAAAGTAAATTATGCCAAGAATTACTGCTGCCCTAGCCTTGAGTGTAGCTACCATAGCAACAGGCTTCCTCATGGCAGCTTGTGAAAATTCCAGTACTACCAATCCCACAAGTACAGCCACCCCAGCCGCCAATACAAGCACCACAAGCAATGGTGGAGGGTTAAAAATTGGTACTTTACTACCGACCACAGGTGACTTGGCTTCCATCGGACAGCAGATGGTAGGTTCTGTACCTTTGCTTGTCGATACCGTCAACGCTTGTGGTGGAGTCAACGGTCAACCAGTAACACTCGTACAAGTAGACGACCAAACCGACCCGAAAGCAGGTGCGGCTGGGATGACCAAACTAGCAACTCTGGATAAAGTCGCTGGTGTAGTTGGTTCCTTTGCTAGTAGTGTTTCCACTGCGGCAGTTTCCGTTGCCGTACCCAATAAAGTGATGCTGGTGTCTCCTGGTAGCACTAGCCCTGTGTTTACAGATAAAGCTAAAAAAGGCGACTTTAAAGGCTATTGGGCGCGTACTGCACCCCCGGATACTTACCAAGCATTAGCATTAGCTCAATTAGCAAAGAAAAAAGGTTTTAAACGAGTTTCGACAGTTGTAATTAACAACGATTACGGTGTCGGTTTTGAAAAAGCATTTGTAGACACTTTTGAAAAATTGGGTGGAACCGTAGTTAATAAAGCCAAGCCAGTCCGGTACGACCCCAAAGCCCAAACCTTTGACACTGAAGCGGCTGCGGCTTTTGCTGGCAAACCTGATGCAGTAGTAGCTGTACTCTATGCTGAAACTGGTAGTTTACTTCTGAAAGCTGCCTATCAACAAGGTTTAACCAAGGGAGTACAAGTCCTGCTAACAGATGGTGTAAAATCACCTACCTTCCCTGACCAAGTAGGTAAAGGTGACGATGGCAAATATATCTTAACCGGAGCTTTGGGTACAGTACCTGGTTCAGATGGCAAAGCCTTAGAAAGTTTTAACAAGCTCTGGAAAGAGAAAAAAGGCGGTTCACCAGGAGAATATGCACCGCAAGCTTGGGATGCAGCAGCCTTGCTAGTCTTGGCAGCACAGGCAGCTAAAGATAACTCAGGTGTGGGCCTATCAAGTAAAATCCGAGAAGTTTCTGCTGGCTCAGGTACAGAAGTTACTGATGTCTGTGAAGGCTTGAAGTTACTCAAAGAAGGGAAAAAGATTAACTACCAAGGAGCAAGCGGGAATGTAGATGTTGATGCTAACGGTGATGTCCTTGGTGTCTACGATGTTTGGACTGTAGGAAATGACGGCAAAATCACCGTCATTGACAAAGTTACGCCTAAATAGTTTAAAAAAGGGGCTAGGGGCTAGGGAGTAGAGATTAGTTTAAAAAAGGGGCTAGAGATTAGGGATGAGCATTCGGAAAAACCCACAATCAAACCAGAAAAACGCTCTTCCCTAGCCTCTAGCCTCTAACCCCTAGCCTCTATTTAGTAATTACTAAAGTTGTAACCAACTCCAATCAGCAAACCGACATCAGTTTGGTCAAAGAATCCTGCATTGACACCAGCTGTAGCTGTGAATCGTGAGCTGAGGGGTACGTCAATACCTCCAGATACCAAGACTGCAACTTGGGAATCATCCCCTGTTTTAAGTGCTGCACCTACTCCAACATAAGGAGCGATCGCTAAAGGTTCGCTAAATGGATCTGATTGTCGGAGAGAGAAGTCGTAGGTAACAGGAACAAGAATTGTCGTATTGTTGCCAAACAAAGCTGCGGGTCTGATAGAGAACGCATTAGTCAGTCCAATTTTACTGAGAACCGCAAAGTTGCCATCGCCTATAGAAGACTCTCCACCACCTAAGCCAATATTCGCGCCAACCCCAATGTAACTTCTGCCACCACGGGTAGGTCTACCAAAATCAATATCTGATTGAGCAACTTTTGCATCCGAGGGTTGCGGATTAGCTTCGACAACTTCCGGTTTAAGAGACGCTGATGAGGTTGTTGCTGTCCCAGGAACAGACCAACTAGCAGTTTCCTGAGTGGCAGGACTGGAAAATTGCTGTGGCGCATTTAAATCTGCTGCTTTTCCTGACTCTGTTGCTGGTAGGGTAGGTAGATTTTCGTTTGCAGTCTCTACTTCGGTATTTACCTGATTGGGAGACGTGGCGGTAGCAGAAGACTCAGTTAACTGCTGAGTATCTACTGTCTGGGCCATAGCCGAAAAACTACTGGCTAAAACAGCAAAAGCAGCTAAACCTGGTAAAAAAACAACACCTTTACGCAAAAAGATTGTATTCACATTCACTCCTAACAAAATATTGCCGCTAAAAATCGCTAATTCTACAGTTTAAGTTCGTAAAATTGGGCAATACTTCGACTTTAACACCAGAAAATCATTTCCTACATCCTGAGAAGGTGGTAATACCGTGTCCGGTTAAAGACTTATCATTAAGGTCGCAGGGAAGTAGAGGAGATTGAACTGTAACCTCTCCTTCGCTCCTGGGCTTACCACCATACACAGTTTGTGTGGTGAACTACTACGCGGTTTATTTCATAAATACCACGTAGAATACTTGGATTTTGTAGTAGCAAATTTAACTTAAAAATTTTTGCTTTAAAGATTGCCAATGGCTGCTGCTACTGATTGAGAGACAAAGGGTAAAATATCACGGCTTTTAGCATTAGCTTTACCTTCAGTAAACACTACTAGTAAGTAAGGGCGTTTATCTGGGATTTCGATATACGCTGCATCGTGACGAACTTGACTTGTCCAACCTGCTTTTGACCAAATTTGAGCATTTTGAGGCAGTCCACCGCTCAAAAACCCTGTTACTTGGTCTTCTTCGACATCTTGAGGTAAATCTTCAGGGTTGAGACTGCGTTTAAGAATATTCATCATGGCTTGCGATCGCCCACTAGAAACCGCAACTCCACCGACGATACTATGTAGTAAACGAGCGATCGCACTTGTCGTCAACATATTGCGATTATCGAACATCTCGCCATAAAATGCCCTTTCTCGACCATAAGGGCCATCACCCCAAGTTTTTTGGCAAACGTTAATTGTCTCCATCTCATCCCAACCCAAAGATTGGTAGTAGCGGTTAACAATATAACGCTGTTGCTTCCAAGTTTCAAAAGGCCCTGGTGGTAATTCTGGCCCCGATGTAGTGCCAGTCAAAATATCTACTACTAAACTTGTAGCATCATTACTAGAGTCAACTATCATATCACCCAAGGCTCGCTCCAATTCTTTAGAGGTTTGGATCATGCCTTTTTCTAACCACTCGTTGGCTGCTACCAAGTAAAATAACTTCACCACACTCGCGGGGTAAATTCGCTCAACACCGCGATACGTAAATCCCCGGACTGAGTGATTCCAAAAGGCATCTGGAGTTAATGCGCCACCAGTATTTACAGGTACAGGCGGATCGTACACAACCCATGTTATGGCAATTTGATTACGGGCTAAAGTCGGAAATGTGGCCCAAGTTGCCTCTAAAATGCCATTACCGAGATTCTCAAGTTGTTCGTCTTTGTTAAAGAAAACCATTGAATAATGCTCTCTAATCCAGAATCCCAAATCTTCAATTTGACCGCAAATGAATACCAGTGTCTTGCTGACCTCAATTTATATGATTCTCCTGAATGTACGCGCTTGGCAACTCAAGCAGCTGTTGGGCGACATTTACAGGTAACATCAAATCATCAAGATGCCGCAGTTGAGGTGTATTTGTGTGAGGATGATTATCCAGGGTGGGTATCGGTTTCCGATTTGGGTTTATTACAACCTGCTACTGTACCTTATCAGGCTGCAACATTTTCGGAAGTTGAGATTAAAAAACTACTGCCAAATGTCATCGCTTTTATGCACAAGGCTATGCAGCACAATAACGAATATCTTTGGGGTGGGACGCTGGGGCCAAATTATGACTGTTCTGGGTTGATGCAGGCGGCGTTTGCATCGGTGGGAGTTTGGCTACCGCGAGATGCTTATCAGCAAGAAGCATTTTTGCAAGCGATTTCTATTGCTGAATTACAACCAGGCGATTTAGTTTTTTTTGGTACACCCCAAAAAGCTACCCATGTGGGGCTTTATTTGGGTGATGGTCGTTATATCCATAGTTCCGGCAAAGCACAGGGACGCAATGGGATTGGAATTGATGTTCTCTCGGAACAGGGAGATGAGGTAAGTCGGTCATATTATCAGCAGCTACGAGGTGCTGGCAGAGTTGTGAAGAGTTACGAACCACAGAGGCGTTGAGGTCATAAAGAGTTATGAGGAGTGGCTTAATTAGAGGGAAAATGGTACAGGAGAATGGGGCGATGTCGGCAAATGTCCCCGATGTATCGGTAGTTGTCCCGGTGCGTGATGAGGTGGAAAGCTTGCCTCTGTTAATGGAGGCGATCGCATCTACTTTATCTGAAAATCAAATCAGTTATGAAATCATTTGTGTGGATGATGGTTCAACTGATGGTTCTGCGGAGTTTTTGAAAGCCCAAGCGCAAGTTCGCAGTGATTTAAAAGCGGTAATTTTGCGGCGCAATTACGGACAAACCGCCGCCATGTCTGCTGGGTTTAACTATGCAGTTGGCAAAGCAGTTATCACTTTAGATGCTGACTTGCAAAATGATCCGGCGGATATTCCCATGTTATTGGCAAAGCTAGATGAAGGTTACGATTTAGTAAGTGGCTGGCGGCAAAATCGCCAAGATGGGGCAGTAAATCGATTGTTACCTTCCAAAATTGCTAATTGGCTGATTCGTCGCACGACAAGTGTGTATATTCATGACTATGGCTGTTCTTTGAAAGCTTATCGGGCGGAATTAGTTGCAGATATGCATCTTTACGGCGAATTGCACCGATTTTTACCCGCCTTGGCATATATAGAAGGGGCAAGAATTACCGAAATGCCTGTACGTCACCACGCGCGGCGGTTTGGGCGCAGTAAATACGGCATATCCCGGACATTTCGGGTGTTGATGGATTTGTTAACAATTTTGTTTATGAAAAAATTCCTGACTCGACCGATGCACGTTTTTGGGCTATTGGGTTTGACCTCGATGGTGTTGGGTGCAGGGTTAGGAATTTATTTGACGTTTATCAAATTGGCAATGGGTGTAATGATTGGTAATCGTCCTTTGCTGATTTTGGCAGTGCTGTTATTTGTGACTGGAGTGCAACTATTTTGCTTTGGACTATTAGCAGAGTTACTCATGCGTACCTACCACGAATCTCAAGGTCGGCCTATCTATCGTGTGCGTGAAGTAGTAACAAAAGATGTTAGCTAACGTAAAAAGTTGAGAACAAGATAGTTAGCATTTATTTGCATTTGTTTTGCCAACATTTAAGAGTTTTGATGCCTATTTATCGTGAAACCTGCTGGATATAAATAAATTCAGCAGGTTTTTGAATATCAAGTGTAGTTGAAAATTAAACAACAGCGAGAGAAGCCAAATTACCCTTGTAGCCAGTAATTTCAATCACCGCATCTGTCAGTGCCGAAAATCCATTGACATCATCATTCAGTGCCAAAAAAGTCTGCTGAGACTTACTACTACCGAGTGTAAAAGTAGCTGCACCATTAGCTACAAACGCACTCTCTGTTAATACCGCTTGTATATCTGACAAATTCAAACTCGCAACAGTCCCAAGTTGTACTAAATTGGCTGCCGATACTGCATGAATGCTATCAAT
>NZ_JACJRV010000129.1 GCF_014697475.1 Nostoc sp. FACHB-152 | reverse complement strand
TATTGACATTAAGTCCTAATAAGCGTCCTTTCTACCAACAAGGTCAAAGAGCTATGAGACTTATTCTGTCTGCATTCTAGCCCTTTTTGTAGCCCCTTAAGGGCCACAGCAGTGGACGGTAAGCCCTATCGCAACACCTACGCTTGGTTCATGGAGATGCGGGACGGAAAGATTGTCAAAGTCATCGCATTCTTTGACTCGATAGCCTTCGATGAATTCTGGAGGCGCGTACCGCCGCGCGAGAAGTGATAAAACATTGCGATTTGCAGTACACCGAGCGTAACTGTCTGTTTCACCCCCTAGCTTGAGAAAATCAGGCAATAACTTGCTAGGTTTATGTATTTATAACCTTTGTTTTAAAGCCTAAGATAAACCTATACCAAAAAGGTAATGAAAGAATAAGGCAATAAAGGAGATAGACAGATGACTCAGAAAACATGGTTCATTACAGGTGCTTCCCGTGGAATTGGAGCCGAAATAGCGAAAGCCGTTTTGGCAGCAGGAGATCAATTAATTGCAACCGCCCGCAAAAAGACCGATCTGCATCAATTTGAGTCGAACCCAAATGTGTTGGCGCTCAGTTTGGATATTACCGACGAGGCTCAGGTGCAAGCGGCAGTTGCAGCAGGACTGGAACGCTTTGGGCAGATCGATGTGTTAGTCAACAATGCGGGATTTGGTGTACTCGGCGGCATCGAAGAAACCAGTGCCGAAGAGGTTGAGCGAGTCTATCGCACGAATGTCTTCGGGCTGTTGAACATGACCCGTGCCGTATTGCCCAGTATGCGTCAGCGCCGCTCTGGACACATTATTAACCTATCGTCGATCGGGGGCTATCGCTCCACTCCAGGGTGGGGCATTTACTCCTCAACCAAGTTTGCAGTTGAAGGCATTACCGAAGCGCTGCATGATGAGTTAGCGCCTCTGGGCATCCATGCAACGGTGGTCGAGCCTGGATACTTCCGGACTAATTTTCTCGATGGCAGTTCACTCCAGCGCACTGCAATGGAAATTCCCGATTACGCCGAGACAGTTGGTAAAGTTCGTAAAATCGCCTCCCAACTGAGCTATCAACAGCCAGGAGACCCGACCAAGCTTGCTCAAGCGATGCTTCAACTCGCGAATGCGGATACGCCACCGCTACGGTTGCCGCTCGGCACAGACACCCTTCGAGCCATTGCTGAGAAAAACGCTTACGTCGAGCAAGAAACGGCACAATGGCGCACTCTGGCTGAATCTACTGATTATCCCGTTTCACTTTAAGTTTGATACAGAAGACTTGGCAGGAGGAAAGAATAAAAGCCAATAAGCAAGCGCTCTAAGGCTTCATAAAAACAGTGGGTTTATTCTACATTTTGTGAAAATCCTGCCATATCACCAGAAATTCTTGTAGCAGTAAAAGAATTGAAGGAGCATGAAAAACCATTTAAATTACTTTTGCGTCAGGACTTGAGGGCAAGTGATTCAGCAAGACGAATTTATGTCAATCAGTGTCAGAAATTAGGCAATTTTTATTGCAAGGAAAAACTTCCTCCTCTCACGGACAAAGAGAGGAAGGAATTTGGGAGGAGTGTTGAAAAAAGTATTAACAATTAGTTATTAAAACAGTGACAATTGCTCCATCTTAGTATTACTCTCAGTTGAAGTTGCTGTAACAGAGTGTTTGTTGTTATTTGAAGACTTCTTACCCCATCCCTCTTTCGCCGCGTGTTTGACTACACGAGAACGAATATCAGCAGCCAGGGTTTCATAATCAGAGCGAATTTTGTCATACGAAACCGGAGTTGTACCAATCTTCTCCCACAGGTTTTCGTAGTTAAAATTCTTGAAAGGTCTGTGCCTGACAAGGGCATCATAACTTGCCCAGAGGTAAACATCTGTCCATTCGGATGATAGCGGCACTTCAAAAGCAATTGGCATCATCAGTGCAACAACTTCGCTACTAGAGGCGAGTTTACCTACTTCTCCCTTGTCTATCTCTTGTAAAGCTGCATTTAATCTGTCAACTGCGATCGCGCGCCAAACCCAAGTGGGAATTGACTGTTGCCAGCCGTTCTGCTGAGTCACAACTGGCCCGGCGATGTATTGAACAATTTCACGGCTTGCTCCTGCTAGATCGAGTAGGCTGGCTGTAACAGCTTTATTAATCCCTTGGCTGGTTAGTAGTTGAAGTATCTTTCTAGTGCTAGGGTTTAATATTTCGCTAGCTTTTTGGCTTTTACTGTTACGGATGGTTTCTTCGACATCGAATAAGCTGTGCTGCTGGTTCATATTATTTATGTGTAAACTAATACTGCCAGCTAGAAATACTTCTAACTGGCAGTGCTTTTTGATAATGAGTGGGTTTTGTTATGGCAGAAGTAGGCTATCCCAAACGCTTCTGGGAGTAACGTGATGCAGCAATTGCTGTCTTGCCTGGGTGAATTTAGCTAGTAGCTTAGTGCTTTTTAATTTCTGCCACCAGTTGTATTGCAGATAAGTAAGCAACCATAACTGCGTCTGGTGATTCCAGCTTGAGATGGAGTTACTTAAACTGAGTGCGTTGAGGATATCGTCAGGAGGCACTTCCAGTTGACTTGTGATTTCTTGTGAAATGGAAGCTAACATTTTAATATTGGCGATCGCTTGACCAGGACTGCCCGAACTGATAGCTAGTATTTTTTCTGTTGCCTCAATCTGTTGGTCTTTAAGGACAGAAATAACCTCCTCATCAGTTAACCTTTGGAAAGGTATGATTTGACACCTACTCTTGATAGTGAGTAATAGCTTTTGAGGATAGGATGATATCAGAATAAACGTTCCAGTTTTAGGTTCTTCCAGCGTCTTAAGAAGTTTGTTAGCGGCAGTAGGGTTGAGCATATCTGCTTCGTGGATAATCACAACCTTTTGCTTGCCCTCGACTGCACTAGTTGAGAGAAATTCAATTACCTCGCGCACCTGTTCTACTCGAATAGCAGGTACACCTTTCTGCTGGGAGGTGTTTTCGGTATAGCTTGGTTTGATTTGTAAGATGTCTAGATGTTTAGATTCTCCTGCGATCGCGGAGCGACTTCCTCTTGAGAGTATTGCATTTGCAAATGCCAAAGCAATTTTTCCTTTGCCCACTCCCTCAACTTCGTTGCTAAATAGGTATGCGGGAGCAATTTGATTACGTTCGATTGCTTCAGTTAGTAGAAGTTTGGCGGTATGCTGTCCGATGATTTCTGTAAATAAGTCGTTTTTCATATCGTGCAAATTTCGATAATTCGGCTAGTTAAATTGTTAGTGCCGCTTTTGAGTTCCGTTTCGAGTTGTAAAAGTAAGGTAAGGCTATTTTTCAGTTTTTGAACGCCTACAAACTTGATTTCATCTTTGAGGTAATACAATCTTTTAGGGTTCTTCAATTCGGCTATTTCTGCAATCTTCATGTCAGATAAGTTAGCTTCTACGCCAGCTTTAGTTATTAGCCAAGTACGAAAAATTGACGTAATAGTTGCTACTATTTTGAGTGGATGTTCATTACTATCTAGTAGTTTATCCACCTGTGCTATTGCCAAGTTTGAATGATTCCTTAACATAGCAATAGTAAGCTTTTGGTAGTCAGTATTGTGATTACTAACTAATTGTTTTATTTCCTCAAGGGAAATAATTTTTTCAATTGCATAGACAGCAAGTTTAGCAAATTCGCTATCGGCTCGTGCAGTGTTATTACCAATTGCTTCGACTAGATAATCAGTCACATCCGGTGTAAGTTTAACTTGATGGATAGCTGCATACTTCCCTATCAAATTAACTATCCCCTTTTTATCCCAACAAGGAACGATAGGAAACTCTTCTTGTTGAGCATATTTTAGGATAGTTTTTACTACTGTTCTGCGAGAATCTGGCTTTTTGTTACTAGTGATTAAAAGAATGTTACTTGCAGGTATTCGAGAAAGTTGATTTTCAAGTTCTTGGTTATTATCCTGATTTGATAAACTTCCAATTAAATGATCGCTGTCTGTATGAACAATTTTGTTACCATCTCCAAAGGGTAAAGTCATAACCTCAGTAAAAACCTTGCTAGCAATATTTTTCTCATTTCCAGATAGCTTGATGTAGTTGAAATCTTTCCATTCAGCATGAACATTTTGATTCACCAAATGGTTTATTTTTTGGTTGAGCGAATAGGTATCTTCGCCGTAGTATAGGTATACTGGCATCACAGATTAGATAAACATCTAATCATCATGCGTTAGTTATAAGCAGTGGTAAAAAAAAGAAGAGTTAGTATTAACTCTTTCTGCTTGCTTGGTATTTATTATGTGTGACCAGTAAACACTTACTTAAGTTTGTACTGGTTGTACAAAATTTTGAATTGAATCTTTCTCAATATGCTTCTCTACTGGTTTATTACCCAAGTATTTGCGCCAAGAATCTAACTGTTGAAGATACTCTATTACTCCACTAGAACCAGTTACCTCGTATAGTGTAATAGCTGTTTCCCATTCTTTTAAGCTGGCTTGTTTCTCTGAGAGAATTTTGACTATAGCTTCGGGAAGTTTAGTGTCTTTACCAGTATCTAAATGTAAGTGTGGTGTGTTTTCTAGTAATATTTCTTGTCCACATAGAGTAACACCATCATCTTCTATATTTGTAGTATGAAGTTGAACACTAATCTCTGATAGAGGAAGAGTATATTGAAGAAATTTTTTAACTTTTTTGGTTTTAGTATTTCTCCTTTTTGATTTAATGATAACTGGGTTGTTTGGTTCTGCAACTTCGTAACATTGGGGGAGTTCTAGAGAGAGTTGACCTGTTAAGTGCCATGATGCACTTCGTTTTTCTGGTGGGGTAATGCGATAAGAAAACTCAGCTGTTTTCCTGGGATCGCCAGACTTTCTTAGTTTAACCCACATGTTGTAGCTGATAATTCCTTGGATGTAAATTTTCGGGTCTAATATTACTGGGGTTGTGTTTTCCCACCACTCAATTTGAACTACGCGATCGCCATCCAATTCGTAGATAGTTCTAACTCTGGCATTAGGATGAGACGAAAGGAATGAGTTTACCCAAGCCCTTTGCTTTTTATTAAGCCTGGGCTTGCGAGAAGAGGATTTGTTTTTCATTAGTTACAGACAAATCAGAATGTATGAATTTGAAAAACCTTTATATTTAGTGCCTTCAAAATTTACCTAAAATCTCAACTTTGTTCATTTAGAAAAGAGATAACTGACGCTTGTTACTTTCTAGTGTTGCAGGAGCAGCTATTTTGAGAATTTCTTCTCGCCTTTTCTCAATCAAGTGAAGATAGTATTGACGTGAATAATTCTCATTACTACTGATATTAGTTATGCCGCTAATTCCGTAATAGTAAGTGACTACATCTCCAGGTTTCCCTAGTTTAAGGATTTCTTTTTCGCCCTCTTTAATTTTGCGTGTGATTGCAAGTTTTTCTTTTGGATATTCCCTTGAGAAAATCTGGGATTTGATGTGTGCATAATAATCTTCGGCTGCTGATATATTTTGAATTAGCAGGGTTAAATACTCAATAGAAAACTCTTTCTCCAGTTGAGAGCGATCGCGGTTGCGCCAGTTGCCTTTAGTGATAATTTTCCCGTCTGGAAGCCATAAAAGGTAATTTTTGGTTCCCCGTTCGGGGATAAACATAGCGTCAGCGATAAACTCTAGCTTGACAATTATTCCTTTGGGCAATTGAGATTGAAGTAAACTACGTACCTCTTCTGGGTTGGGATGTGTGAAGAACACTCCATCGGTGTCAACTTCCACAGGAGTACCACCGTGCCGAGTGATAATTTCAATCATTAGCTTGAGTACTTTTCGACTGTAGGCTGTAACTAATGCAGCAGCCTCCATATCATTGAAGGCGAGTTCAGAGGTGCCGAAGAATCCAAACTCGGAGTTAGCTAAAACCTTGACGGATTCTCTTTTTTCCTTAGCAGCAATATCTCCAGCAGATGCAAGTTGTTCCAACCTAAATTTTTCATTCACCAAATATTGCAGAATACTTAGTCCAATACGTTCTGTATCTTTAATTGAGCAAATACCCTTATCTAGCATTGCCCAAGGGTGCATTGAGCTAATATCTGCATATCCAACCCTTCTATACAGTCCAGGAATAGAGTAAGCCATCCCTCCCTGAAATTTGTACTTACGATCGGGTTTTGGTTTATAACCTGGATAATGATGCTCAAATATTCGCTCCCATTTAGTACCATTACCAGCAAGTGTTAGCTGCTGGAGATTCATTTCCGGTACAATTAGTGCTTCATAATAGTATGAAGGTACAAGTCTATTCGCAATTAGCCGGGTGTCTTCGAGGTCGTACACAAGATACTCTTTCAGGCGTTTCCATCCCTTACTGTTGGGGCCATCTTTCCAACAAGCGAGGATTTCTTCATAGGGAAGAACTAGCCTGGTGTTCTGGCGCAGTCCCATGTCCAATACAGCCTTTTTGAGCGATCTGCCGTTAGTTAGCTTTTTGGCTATGAAATCCCACCTCAGAACGCAGATATAAATGTCTACGTGTTGGCTATTTCGGATGAACACCTCCTGAATTTTTAGTGGCTCGCCCCGTACTTGGGCGGTACGAATAGTCCGAGATTTGGATGCAACTTGAAATGGGTGTTTTATACCGTGCAAGTTGCATCGAGTAATAATAAATGGAATATCAAATGCCATCCCGTTATATGTGAAAATGACATCTGGATTTCTTTTACTGAGATGGTTGATAAATTTGGTCAGTATTTTAGCTTCTGAGATATCCATGAAAATAGTAGAATATCCCCTTGAATCCATACAACCAATAGCATAAATACGGCTTTCAAATGGGTTGATTCCTGCTGTTTCGATATCAACAAATATTTGTAAAAGTTCCTGATACGGCTTGAGTTGTATTTTGGGCTGCCAAGGTTTTATTGGAGAGGGGTCTTTCCAATAAATGTTTAGTTTGTCTTTATCGACAACGATTATCCCTCTAGATTTTTTTACAAAATCTCTGTGGTTATAATTCATTAATTAGAGATTTCCCTAATTCATATTGATATTAATTTTTAACTATCAACTTAACTGCGTATGCTGCTGTGGTAGTAAATGTTAGTTCATTTGGTTATTTTATTAAATAAATGCAGAAATAAGCATGGTTCATCAGTACTTATGAATGAATTAAGCAATGAAACACGAGTGATTTTAATTGGTGGCTCCTCTCATGTAGGTAAATCCACCCTTGGCCAATCTTTGGCGGCGAAGCTTGGTTGGAGTTATCGTTCTACAGACAAACTCGCTCGGCATCCTGGACATCCTTGGGTAGGTGCAAATAGAAATGCTATTCCAGAACACGTAGCAGAACATTATGGAACTTTGTCTGTTGACGCTCTTTTTGTAGATGTATTGTCGCATTATGAGAAAAATGTGTTACCGCAAGTCGAGATTATCGTTCATTCTCATGCGTCTGATTTATCAACGGAATGCCTTATCCTTGAAGGCTCTGCATTATGGCCTGAATTTGTAGCGAATTTAGTTAGCGAAAATGGTGTTAAAGCGATTTGGCTTACGGCTAGTGACCAACTCTTCTCTTACCGAATCTTTAGTGAAAGTGATTTTTATAATGTAAGTGAGGATAAAAAGCACTTAATTCAAAAGTTTTTAGACCGTACCTTATTATATAATAAACGCATGAGGGAGAAGGTTGAACATCTCGAATTTATATGTATTGATGTAGAATCTGTGTCAGGGGCAGACGAACTTTCAAAGAAATGTATGGAATTGATGCAGGTTTTCTAAATGAGAGTATTTTAATAAATATTAATCTCTTTAGTAGTTTTAGCATTTTAACTGTTACTAAAAAACTATAAATAGAGGGTTATAACCATAGCTATAACCCTCCTTAAAGTTAAGCTTGCTGTAATTGTTTTTGTTGCAGTTTTTGGACAGCTTCTACCCAAGCAGGTGCCTTTTTACCATTAATAGGTGTCAGCTTTTGCCAGTGTTCTTGTAACTGCGCTTGTGTTAAGTAGGGTAACTGTTCTTTCGCCCAGTTAATCGCATCTTGAGCAGTTTTCCAATCTTTCCAGGGTTGTGATTGGTGACTACTCTTGTTGGTTGGAACTATCTCGATAAGTGTAGCTTCCAACCAAAGGTGCGCGTCTTCATCCCGCATGAGATTTTGGCGTGCCATTAAAAGTGCGATCGCATTTCGGATCTGGTCGATATTCCACAACAGCGAGATACTTACTAATTCCTCCCAGGTGTCCTCTTCTAGCTGTGTAAGATGTCTGCCATTAGGATTAGTTTTGCACACAAGTAAGTCTTTGAGGAAGTTGACAAGACTTGTATGGATAGCAGTTGGCTGTTTACCAGATTCAATCCAATCTTGGAGAATGCCTAAATTGCCCGTAATTTCTCCTTTGATGATATTTTCACAGACGGTGAGTAGATCGTATTCGGCAATAGTACCTGATAGTTCCCAAACCCAGTTAGAGGTAATTTCCTCTTCATCTAGTAAGGTTAACTGGTCTAGAAGTTTAAGTGAGTCGCGCAGATGTCCCTTGTTTGCTTTAGCTACGGCGGTAACTGCTGATGGTGCAATGTTGATACTTTCTTGGTGAGATATTTGTTCTAGGTAACTTGCAACTAGCGAGGCAGGAACTCTCTTAAAGTCAAACTTTTGGCAACGGGAGACAATGGTTTCTGGAACTTTGTGTAACTCGGTTGTGCAGAAGATAAATACTACATGACGGGGAGGGCTTTCAATGGTTTTGAGGAGTGCTTGCCACGATTGGCTGCTTAGGGCATGACATTCATCAATAATGAATATTTTTAATCTACTCTCCACTGGTGCAAACTGGATAGTGGATATAAGCTCTCGGATCAGTTCTACTCCACTATTGCTTGCTGCATCCAGTTCGGTTACATCAACAGAAGAAGATGCTGTAATTCCCTTGCATGAATTGCATTCTCCACAGGGCTTGGTTGTCGGCTCATTGCTTGATTGACAGTTGAGGGATTTAGCGATGATGCGGGCGGTACTGGTTTTGCCCGTACCTTTGGGGCCACTAAATAGGTAAGCAGGTGCAATCTTTTGGAGAGCGATCGCATTTATAAGAGTGCGAACGATATGTTCTTGCCCAATAACTTCACTAAGAGTCTGGGGACGATATTTGAGATGTAGTGGTTGGTACATAGTTCTTTCCAATAATTTATTTGAAATTCCTCCTACCAGTTATCTGGTAGGGGAGTTTGCTTTATACAGAAGCAGCCTCTTTCTTGGCTCGTGTACGCGAACTTGGCTTACTTTTGTTACTACCTTTAGCCTCAGGTGTTGATGTCTCTACTTCCGAGTTTTCACCATTGCTTTCCGTTTGAGAAGTCTGAGTATTATTTATGACTTCTTCCGATAAGGTAGTCGATATTTAATCCAATACTGATGTTTTCTGAATGACTAGTTGCTGGTTTCATCAGTACCGAGTCAACTGCATCCCCGATATCAGTAGCTTCAGTGTATAGTGTTGCCTGTGTAGCTTCCAATTCCCAGAGAATTTTGACAACCTTTTGCTTGCGTTCAGCTAGATAACTTACCCGCTTCAGTGCGCTCTCAAATCCCTTGCGTTCTAATGTAAATTCATACTCAAATGTTCTGGGAATCAAACTATTGATTTTGGGGTATTCTCCCTCTAAAAGTCGGGAAATGACCTTTGTATTAGGAAGACTAAACTCAATAGTTTTATTTGATAGAAGAATATTGCACACGCTTGTATCGGCACTTTGAGAGAGAATTTTGTTTAACTCGCCAAGTGACTTACCTGGAACAGTAAAGTCAATTGGTTCAGAATATTCGCTATCAAGTGTTCCTGTGACTAGTGCTAATTTGTGACCATTTGTACTAGCAGCTTGCCACTTATTGGTATCAATTTTGAAGTTGACACCAGTTAAAACTAACTTTGTTTCGTCACCATTGGTGCAATACAGTGTCCCTTCAAGTGCAGCTTGGAGTTTCTTGGCACTTAAATTTACTTCTATTGGATTTTCTCCCTTGGGAAGAGTTGGAAACTCGTCAGGTTTTCCGCCAATCAGACGGCATTTACCGCTATTGTGAGTAATTATGCAGGCTTGGTTTTCTACCTCTAAGGTAATTTCTCCTCTGACATTGTTAATAGTGTCAGTTAATAGTTTGGCTGGTAGTGCTACCTGACCTGACGTTTCTACATTAGCCGTCGTTGTAGTATGAATTGTGAGGTTAAGGTTTGTTCCTGTTGCTGATACTATCCCATCTTCATTTGCTATCAGTAAGATATTTCCTAAAATTGGGTCAGTAGGCTTAGGACTAATTGCAAGATAAGCAGTTTCTAGAATTTCTGCGAGTTTAGATTGTTCAATGCTTAGTTTCATTTGTTACTTTGCTTTTAGTAAATGATGTTTTAACAGGTGCTATTTCTAGCACCCTTTTCGGTTACATGAGATAGTTTTTTTTAGTAGGGCAGTTCTTCCATCTCAGTACTGTATGCTGTATAAGCTTGACCTGCTGTACTAGGAGGAAGTGCTGCTACTGGCATATCAGCTGCACCTACCAGGCGATTATGTTCTGCTACAACAGTTGATGTTTTACCGATGCGGTGAGAGAATTCGGGATTTGCCTGCATCGTTGTTTGGATATCGATTTCTTTCTGTTCTGAGAAGAATTCGAGAAAATCGCTTCCATCGGAGTTTGGTGATTTGTAGGAAGTGACAACTGCTACCCAAGATTTATCTCTTTGATTGACTGCTTCTTTAGGTTCAAGAGATGGCGTAAAAGTGGGTTGAAATACACCGAGGCGATGAAACTCTGCACGTTTTTCAGCGACAGTTGCATTAGTAAATCGGGCAAATGCAACCTCTAGTTCGCGTTGGAACTGTTTATAAGCCTCGCCAAATTTTGACGATGCAACGCCTTTAATTGATAGGACAATTGGTACTGAGTGCAGGTTATGATTATTTTCATCAACAAGTTGCAACAAATAAAACCGTCTCAATACTACGGCATCTTTGCCAAGTGCTTGGTACATTTCGTACCCATCAGGTGATTCGTACACTCCTACAATTTTGCCGTCATCGCGCTGTTCAATATATCTGGGAGAAACATCAAGAATGTGCATCCTGGGCGATTGCAACAACACTCCCATTTCTGGCGTGCCGCTAGAGAAGGTGTGCTTGTGTGTAGGTTCTTGTCCTTGCCAGTTAATTGCTGCTAAGTATTTATCTTTGATAAACAACCCAACTTTTTCTGCTTCCATGTGGTTGATGACTTGGCAGATGCAGATGTTACTAATCGGCGCATTGTACTCAGGATTTGCAAATTTAGAAATAGCTAATTTACGCTTTTGTATGTTTGTATTATTCTGAACTGTTTGTTCAGGGGGTTCAGACTGGGATACTGTGCTTTCTTCAGTAGTAGAATTAGTAGGCTTTGTTTGACTTTTTGGCATAATTTTGGCTAGTTGAAACCAAAATTTAATGCGTATGCAATAAAGTTGTGGTCAAAAACTTAATTCGTTGGATAAAAAACAACTTTAGCAGGTGTTTTTTGACTGACTTGATCTCTTATCTTCTCTGCCAAGTGAAACACTAATTATTAAGAATTATACATCTAAAAAATTAGAATACATTATACCTATAGGTTGTCTGAGCTAGATTTACCAAGTTTGCATCCATAAATTAATGATGTGCACCTCTATTTAGATTTGGTAGAAGTCTTATCTGTGTTATTTTTTGGTCAAAACTGGGAACTCTAAATATTAAGAAGGAATAAAGTATTCTTTATCGAGCATAGTTAAAGATTGTCAACAAGAGAACCCAGTATAGTCATGACTTTTTCATCTAGCGATGCAAACTTCAACAGTTCAGTTATTGATAAATGTCATAACTCACTTCCATCTGGCTGGGTTTTGCTAGATATTGAACGAAAAATAAAGGAACACAATAAATGGGATATTTACAAAGTAGCTTTAGTAGCTGTAGAAGCTTAAGGGGCTACAAAAAGGGCTAGAATGCAGACAGAATAAGTCTCATAGCTCTTTGACCTTGTTGGTAGAAAGGACGCTTATTAGGACTTAATGTCAATA
>NZ_JACJRV010000128.1 GCF_014697475.1 Nostoc sp. FACHB-152 | reverse complement strand
TTAACCCAGATTTTTGCCAAGCTTACTTCTTTAGGACGTATTCATCCCGTTTCTACAGGCATTAAACCCTCGTAAATTGGCTAAGGTATTGTAATGACATCCTGGAATTTACTGCTGCCGGAGCCAACCTAGAAGTAGCATTCAACCGCGCAGTCGGCAATATTGCCCTCCAGCAGCAAGTAGGGGCGGCAATGGAAAGATGCCGCTCCATCCCTGGTAACACGCAAGATTCAATCACCTGCTTGCAACAAGCAGAAGCAGAACTTAAAACCTCTGCGCCCGATCTATTTAAAGGAGAAGCCCCCGATAGCGGTAGTTGGGAATTTAATCCACTTCAGGCTTTATCTGATGCTAAAGACGCGCTCGAAAATCTCTCCCCTGGTCAAATAGCCGAAAAGATTGGTAATACTATCACCAGTACAATCGGTTCGATGATCACTGGATTTGTCGCAGTTATCCTCCTCGCCCTCAATAACGCTTACCAATGGGGTATCGAATTCACGATGCTTTTAACTGCCCTACTTGGCCCGTTGGCAATAGGCGGTTCGCTACTCCCCTTTGGTGCAAAACCTATTTTCGCTTGGCTAACTGGTTATTTCACCGTTGGAATGGCGAAACTCTGCTTCAACATGATTATTGGTTTGTGCGGACAACTTATCGCTAATTCCGAACAAAATCAACCGATGATATTTCTGCTTTTTGTTGGGTTAGTTTCTCCTATCCTGGCATCTGCATTAGCCGCAGGTGGTGGAATAGCTGTTTGGACAGGATTAGGTAAAACAGTAGCATTTGGCTCTGAAATTGCAGCAGGAATCGCTACAGGTGGAGCAAGTACAACTGCTACGGTTGCTGTCAATGCCACTAAATTTGTTAGTTCCAAAATCAAAGTTAAAAAGTAATTAACAAATAATTATGCTTAAACCTAAGTCTAAATCTCAACCAGCTCGTCTCCTCAGTTATGGTCAATCTACCTCCACACCTATTGCAATGGCGATCGCCGTAACAGCAGGAGGAACTATCTTATCTACCCTATTGCAAATAATAAATATTGGCATGAGTGCTAGTACAAATCATCATGTCAAAGGCATGACGATTGTTCAACTCCAAGATGGGTCTATTTCACCTGGTAAATTTGCTGCTCCCAACGAACGCGAAGCAGAAACTATCAAACGCTTTATCTCAGATAGCATGATTAAAATGTTCGGCTGGAACGGAATAATCGAAGCAACAGAGAATGGCGAGAATGTTACTAAACCTGATAGGGGAATAGATATTCAAACAACAAAAAATAGTAGAAAAAAAATTCCTACTAGAGCCTGGGAAGCTGCATTTGCACTATCTGAAAATCAAGATTTCCGGGCAAACTTTCTCAAGAAATTAGCAGAAATCGTTCCAAGTGGTGTATTTAACGGTGAAGTTCAAGTTTCACTTGTAACTCGCCATATCTCTGAACCCAGAAAAATTAAGGATGGACAGTGGGAAGTTGATTATATCGCAACGCTCGTCAGCTTTAATAGAAATGAAAATCAAGGTAAAGGAATCGCCTTTAACAAAACAATTACTGTCGAAGCTGTTGATACTCCCAAGTTACCAAATAAGCCAACTGAACTCGATAAAAAAATTTATTTAGTACGAGAACCAGGTTTAGAAATTACTCAAATCGTTGATTATAACCTCGGTAAGAAATAAAAATCATTAATCAAGAAAACTATGTTACAGCTAGAGCATGAGGCTTCCAATAAACATATATCTTCCGTAAATAATCTTTTACCAATCGATAGTTCAGAAGAAGATGAAACTGAAGTAGAAGACCCTGCGTTAATCCAAACTAAACATGACTTTGTTACATCTCCCTGGTCAAGGTTAGGAATTATTGGTGGTGCATTTGGTGCTGGGTTTCTAGTTATATTTGTTGTCCTCAACGGCATGATGAATGGGAGTGGTAAAAATGCCAAAAAGCCAGAATTAACTACTACTCCAACTCCCACGGTTGCTGCATCTGAGAAAAAAGAAGGCGATGTTTATGCCAAACTTGCCCTCGCCAAGCAACAGGAAGAACTTGATGCCCTAAATGGTCAAGCTAACACGGGAGACAAAGAGGAGAAAAAAGAAGCTACTGAAGAAGAACAAGCTAAAAACCAAGAGAAAACCCGTTCTATTCGACAACCAAGGGTAGTTGCTCAAGAAACTCCGCCTACTTCCAGAAGACGTGTATACCGGGAAGAAACACCCGAACCTGTTAGACCAACACGTAGAGTAGCCGCCTCACAGCCAATACCACCCCTGCGTCCTAGCGCTCCTCTGCCAAAATTTGCTAAACAAACAGTTGCCAGCAACCAGAGTGTCGCCAAAGATCCAATAGCCGAACTCGAACGCCTGCGTAACCTGGGTTCGGTTGGTCGAGTTGAGTATATGCTAGCCAGTACCACTGTCAGTGAACCTACAAACACAACATTACCAGAAGTTACAGGTAAAACTGAAGAAACATTACGCCCAGCAGAACAAAATAGCAATCGCTCCCGTCGTCGCCGTAGCCGACGCAGCGAGAATACCGAAACAGTTACCAATACTCCTAATCAAGTTGAAGAACTGCGCCCGCGTTGGCAACCTGTAACCACAAATGATAGTACTTCTGAGTATGGCAATACTGGTGACAAAGATAACAATCAATCCGTGCCAGTTATTTATAGCTTCTCGGTAAAAGAGCCACAAATTAGCTTAGAACTTGACAAAGAAAAGACCGTAGAATCCAGTTTTGCTAGTAATAAAGAAAACAACTCTACTCTGCAAGTTGAGCAAGTTGCAAATAACTACTTGCCAGAAGAAGCGCAGATACTCCAAGAAACACAACCGCAGTATCTAGTTGTCGGTTCGTTTGCAAGTGCAACCCTGGTAACTCCACTCGTTATGCCCCAAACCAGTAATAACGCTCGTTCCCAAGAGCATACAAATACATTACGGTTTGTCGCCCGGTTGAACGAGCCGCTTTATAGCAATACTGGTGAAATAGCCATTCCCGCAGGAACGCAGGTAACTATCGCCATGATTTCGGTTGATAGCACATCAGGTGTGCGTGCCGAAGTCACGACCATCCTCAAAGACGGCACAGAATATCCTCTATCACCTGGAACAATATCAGTTTTGGGAGAGGCGGGTTCGCCCCTAATCGCCAGACCTTACGACGACAAGGGATCTGAAATTGCCAAATATGATGCCACTTTGGGAACTATAGCAGGTCTTGCCAAGGTAGGGGAAATTATCAACCAGCCGGATGAAGAAGTCACAGAAGATTTGCCTTTAGGTGGGACAAGAACTCGCAGCCGCAATAACAACCGGAACCTGGCAGCTGCTTTCCTTGAAGGTGCCTTTGGTAAACTTGGCGAAACAGTCAGCAAGCGTACAGAACGTGCTACTGACGAAATCAACCGCCGTCCCAATGTTTGGTATGTGCCTAAAGACACCAAAATCACAATCAAAGTCGATAGGTCAATCAAACTGTGAAACTAAGAGATATAGCCGATTTTAGTTTAAGGATGCCTTGGGCGATCGCCTTTGGTGGGTGCCTTACCATCACCTCCGTGCTTGCACCAAACCAACTTCTACTAGCAAGTACTATCCGTCAAGTTGCAGCGTCCCAGGTGTCAGGAGAAAATGCCCAATTGCAGACAGTTAAGGTCTGGCCCGGACATGGGGTATCAATATCGTTCTACAACACCAGAGAAGTCATCAAGAAAATCTGGCTGGATGACCCATCTAGGTTTGTTTTTGATGTAGACGGATGTCTTGAAGGTTTGGGTAAGTGTTCTAGTAACAGTACGGGCGCTGGACTAATTCACATCCGCCGCATTGAGGAAGTCAAAATCCCCGGTTTACCACCAGCTCCTTACGGGGCGCACATGACGGTGATTACCGAATCTGGCTCAACAAGGAAAAGCTATCACTTCCGGATTGTAGCGGGCAGTGGCACACCAGAGTACAGCCAAATTGAAATTATTGGCGATACTCCCAGCAAACCTGAAGAAGTAAAACCAAAGGTCAGTTACACCGCATTATCTGATAGCAGACATATCGCCAAAGGGATGCAAGTTGCCTTAAAAAACCAGTGGGTTACGACAGACAGCAAGCTCTGGAAGCGTCTGAACCAACTTGTTGAGTTGCGATCGCAAGGAGAGGAACTTGTCGTCGCCGCCAGCACCGCCGGAGTATCAATGCAATTGGTTGAAAAACTCATGCTACTGGGTGGAAAGCGCTTGTTAGAAATACCACCACAGCGCAATAACCCTCTCACAACAACAAATCCAGGTAAAACAAGTTTTAAATAACCAGTGATGTATACCGAAAATCTCACCTCTAACAACCAAATTTTAGATACTACACCAGAGGTAACTGCGATGCCTTCTCTACGAGACGCTCCGCGAACGGCGGGCGTAGCCATCGTACCAGTGAGAGCTGCAAGCCAGGAAACTACTCACAACAAAACCAATCGAGGGCTTGAGTATCGGATGGAAAAATTTAATAAATTACGCTACCTAATGGTTGCAGGACTTATTGCTGGGCTTGCTCTACACGGATTAATCCGATATGGAGGTAGCTATAATATCGGCAGTCTCTTATTCGGCGAAAAAGCGGTAGCTCAAACAGTTCTATCGAAGTATTCAAATTTGAACACTTCGATAGATAAGACAAAACAAACCAAACAGCCACAGCCGGTTGCAACAAAATACGTCAATGGCGCACCTACTCCCGATTGGAGCAGTATCACATTCAGAAATATGAAGTTTGGCGGTGCTGGCAGCGTCGAATTCCCTAATATCAAAAACCCTGGTATGAAGGAAACACGCACCTGGAGTGCTGGGCAAAGCCTTGCCGAAGTCATGGAACTGGGTGATTTTGAAGCAACTGAGTTCAATATTGAAGATTTCACGCTTGGAGATATCGCAGACATCACGGGCATTCAACTTCAAAATCTCAAACTGTCAGATTTTGAAACACTCGATTGGCAAACACTCGAAGACCTCGCCGAAGCAATTCCTAATTTAGAAGATTCAGAAGTCGGAGCCATCCCACCAATTCAAGAACTAGTAACCAAAGTTACAGGCAGCACCACAAGCTACCAAACTGTTGGTGAAGTGCTGGACAATTATCCCCAACTGGGAGAAGTGGAACTTGGTGAGTATGTCAAACTTGATAAATATAAACTAACCAGCATCCCTGGTATTGAGGATGCACAGCTAAAAGACTTTACTAACTGGCAAAATACAACAATTAACAAGGTTCCGGGATTAGCTGATGTACCGTTCGATCAGTTCCCCAGTGTTCCCATCCCCGATGTTAGCTTTATCGGCAAAGTAGACTTACCCCTCGGTTCGCTTGAAAGCGGACGTTGGAAGTCAATAAGTGGTAGTTACCAAGCTGGGTTTAATGTCCCGTGCGAGAAAAAGTGCGGTCACATCGAAGTTTCGGGAAGCGATATTGTGACTGGCGCACAATGGATGTCCGGTAAAGACCAAAAAGTTAAAGGGGGATTTGGCATCTTGGGCAGTCTCAACGGTGGCAAAGAACCCACAGGTCGCCATCCTTTTGGGAAATCATTTAAACAAGTCATCTGGGACATTAACGAAGCGGACGGCAGTATCACCACCGCGATGTTCTTCCGTATCTGCAAACGGGGATGGGTTGACTTGGGTTGCTCGCCCTACTTCATTGGCCCAGTTCCCTTCTTCACCTACCGCGAGATAGACCCAATTATCCTTGGTACGCCCCTCACCGTACCTAAAAATTAACAAGTAAAAAGGCAATCATAGAAAAATTTATCCTCTTTTACTTTTGACTTGGAGAGGACACACCAGATAACTAATGAAGAAATATGCAATTTCACTTCACCGCATATTTCTTCGATTTCCTCATGCAATTAATACAGATTAATATGAATAATTATCTATTTGCAACTGCTAAAACTAAGACAGTTAGAGAAGTAAAAGCTGCTCATAAAAATAGCAATACTGACTTTAGTAAGTATACAGATAAGTTCATGTCAACTCAAGGTTTGGCACTGGCCGGGGGAATTGGCTTATTATTGCTTTTACAGCTTTTTAGTAATGGTAAAAAAGGCAAGCTTGCTACTAGCTATTGGGGTGGAGCAAAGGAAACCGCTCAAGCTAAGAAAAAAGCCCTCAAGCAAATCGTCGCTCCTAAATGTGATAGTGCCAGTTTATATATTGGAGTACATAAATACAAGGGTCAAAAATTACCCAAGGGGGGTGGCGGAGTTCCAGTTTATGTACCCGATGTCCAACGCGGAACTGCTGTAATTGGCGCACCCGGTAGCGGTAAATCATTCTCGGCTATCAACCCGATGATTTACTCAGCAATTGACCAAGGCTTTGGTATAGTATTATACGATTTTAAGTATGCCAGTCAAGCCAAAATCGCCAGTTATGCCAAATCCAAGGGGTATGACGTACATATATTTGCACCGGGATTTCCCGAATCAGAGGTATGTAACCCAATCGATTTCTTGCGCGACAGTAGCGATGCTGAAACCGCACGGCAGTTAGCTACGGTAATTAACAAAAACTTCCGCCTGTTAGGTAATGCGTCTGAGGATGCTTTCTTTGGCCCCGCCGGCGACCAGTTGACCCAGGCTATTTTAATGCTAACTAAAGAGTTTGGCGATCGCGCTGATATTATGACGGCTGCGGCAATACTTTCAAGCGAGAAGATGGTCGAACGCTTGATGGCAGCCGAACTAAACCCTTGGATTAGAATAGCTTTTGGTCAATTATTTAGCTCGGCTGGCTCAGAGAAAACTGTAGCGGGTATTGCTGGTAGTGCTTCATTGATGTTCACCCGGTTCATGGCAAGGGGTACATTGGGATGCTTTGTCGGTAAAACAACCTTGCCCCTAGAGGTAAAACGCAAACAGATGATTATCTTCGGGTTAGACCGCGAACGCCGCGATGCTGTCAGCCCCCTGATGACCAGTATTCTTCACATGGTAGTTTCCCGCAGTATTGCCAAAAAACGTAAGGAAGACGGCCCATTAGTAGTGTGTCTTGACGAGTTGCCAAGTATCTTTCTTCCAGATTTATTTAGATGGCTTAACGAATCTCGTTCCGAAGGATTCTGCGGTATCCTGGGTTGGCAAAATATGGGTCAGCTTGAAAAGATTTATGGTAAAGAAATTTCTAAAGCTATCCTTGGCGCGTGCGGTACAAAATTTGTTTTTAATCCTGGTGAAGAAGAATCAGCGCGATTATTTTCTGCATATTTAGGTGAAGAGGAAATTAAATATAAACAAAAATCTCGCTCAACGGGAGGGGGTAAAGCCAGCACATCTATCAGCGAACAAGAACGGACTCGCAAGCTATTTGAGCCAGCCCAATTCCTCAAATTACCACCTGGTAAATGTCTATTTATCAACCCTGCTTATAGTAATAAAAATGAAGGTTCAGTACCACTATTAAAAAACATTAAAATTCCCAAATATATTATTGGACTAGAACAAGAAAATGAAGCTAACTGGGATAAACTCATCAAAGAGCTTGCTAGGAAAAGTACCCAGAAAAAACCTACGCAGGAAGATTTAGATTTACGAGTCAAGGAAGTAGATCGGAAGTTTCCTATCCCACAAGCACCAGTACAAGCTGGCAATGCACCTTTGCCTGTTGATGCGTACAAGAGCTTTTTCTAAAAACTTTAAGTTTAATGACAAACTGGTTTTATAAAGCACAATCTGGCTGTTTGAATTTATAGATTATTTTTACCACATTTAATATATGTTTGACTCCAGACAAACTCAAATTAATGAATCATATTTAGGTACAGCCGATACTGCAATTCAAACAAGTCGAGAATTAAGCAAAAGCCTAATCAATGCACTTACTAAGATAGCTAAAGTAATTCTCGAAAAACTCAAAGAAGCTCAAGAAGCAAGTAAAATTGCAGTTGAAGTTGGCAAAGATATTTACAATCTTGTACCTGATGAATCTACCCCTGGTGCATATAAATGGGAAAAGGTAGATTTAAACAGCCAAAGTATAAAAAGCAATCAAGAAACTAATATTGTGTTAATACCCGATTTATTATTAGAAGGTCAATACACAATAGAAACTGAACCTTTTACTGACTATCAAGCACAAACAATTGCTGCAAGATTAGTAGAAGATATACCTAATTTCAATAGTGATTATCAGCAAACAAGTGATAATACTCTGAAAATTACAGCTTATCTAGAGTCAGATGGTTCAGAAAAACAAATCGTTATCTACGAACAAAATAGCGAAGGTAAATGTACAACTAATCTCGTCACTGAAATACTTACTCCAGATGAAATAATAGATGTGGCAAGTGAACCACTATTTAAGCTACTACCACCATCTGCTGACACTATTAACAATCATAAATATACAAAAGAGTTATTATTTGATGATGGAAACCCAAATATAACAGAAGTAACTCCACCATTAGACAATTTACCAGTAATACTGAACGAAGATAATCAACTATTAAATTCTGAAATTGTAACCACACCAATTAATTTGTCTTATGAAGAAGAGGAAGCTGCGGTAGGTTTTCTAGATGATATCGATATTAGTAATCCACCCCAATTTGACTACCCACCAAATGTAGATTATTATCAATCTCCTGTAGTCAAAAACTATCCTGAAGCAGTAGAGCAGATACTCAGCAAACAATCTGAAACTAACATTCAAGCAGTCGAATCAAATACTTCACAACAGTTACTACAAGATGAAAACAGTGAAAACAGTTCGTCTATCAATCAAGAAATCAACTTATCTGTTGAAATAGAGGTAGATAACAGTTTTGAAGATGATGTGGTTAATAATCTTCAAGAAAAAATTGCACAGTCCGAAGAAAATATTCAAATTCAACGGATAGTTACTAGTAACCATCAATCTCAAAATCAAGCTAAGGAGGTAAATAAAAATGTAACTTCCAATCAGTTTTTTGCACAAGAGCCAGAGGAACAAGCAACTAATAATCGAAAAAAATATGCACCTGAATTTACCTATCAAGAAGTAGCTAATTCTCAAGATGTAGAGCCAGCAGCGCAACAGTGGGCGCGTCAGGTTGAAGTACCTATTTATCAAATTAATAATAAACAAGCGCGGGAAGAACGTTACAACGGGGAAAATAAAGACATTGCTGAAACTGCGATCGCAATGTTAAAAAAATACGGCACTCTTGAACAAGATGGTTCACGTATTTACCGTAGCGATACATTTGTGATTCGCCAACAGGCAGACACTGTTAGCATTCATCGCCGCAGTGATGAACTATTTGGGTGGCAGAACTCTTTGATGGATTTTAAACTCAACAAAAAAGAGGAACCCAAAATCACGAAAAAGCCTACAGAGATGTTACCTGTTGAACGTCAGGAGTTTCTCATGGTGGCAGAGTACTTAGGTGACAATGGCAAGCTACCTGACCTCAACAATGCCGATATCCGTGATGTAGCAAACAGCTTGGGGAGTCTTGCACCTGCCGGCACGATTAAAACGCTGGAAGTATTTAAACAAAATGAGATGTTGCACACCCTGAATAATGTCCTCATCCAGGCTGATAAGAAAGAACTTACAATAGGCGAATTTACCATCAAGCGCTCGCGCAACCCCGAAAAAAATCGAGCCAGCTTGCAATTATTTAAAACTACCGAAGAAAAAGGTACTCAGGAACTTGTCCGGTTTGACCTAACTAAAACCGAAGCCGGCATTACCAAAGAAGTCAGCAAAATGAATATCTCTGAGTACGATATCAACCAAATTAAGTTTATTGCCCAAAACGCCAGCAAACTCAACCTGGAACACATCTTTGGTAACGAACAATCTACCCCCGCAGCCGCAGCCGCACCCAAAGAACGAGTAATACAAGCAGCTGGTGATATGCCTGTCAAAGTTCACCCCTATATCGCTGAGGAATGGGCGAACATGGTCAAGCATGGTAGCCCTGACTGGGGAAAGGCAATGAACCAGGGTAATGAAGAGATTCTTCAACGGATAAATGAGAATGACGGCAAGTTACCAATTGCCGACCAGAGGGAAATGTACTTCAAGATTTTAAACCATAAGACAAATGAAGCTGAAAAGAAAGGAGAAACAGTCGTCGATTTTGTTGCCCTCAAAGACATTATGAGCGACTTACAACAATGGCGAGGGGAAGAAATTCGGCAGCAATATACCCCAACTGAACACATACCCTCCCCTCAACGGCAAACTGTTGCGGCTGCACCTAAAAGCAAGTCCAGAGAAGTTGAATTGTAAATTAACTATCACCAGGTTGTCTAGCACCAAGTTTGCAAAGTCGCATTGAAAATATAAAAACTTGAATTGAGAATTTATCCAAATTTGTACGAGTTACGAAATTTAAAAAGCTTACTTCATAAACTTTTCACTGATTTTGAATGATTAGTCTCTTTACTTAAATCAGCAACGCGATTAAAACAAAAATTACTACGTAAAGCTCACGCAGATACTCAATGTAGTATCTCAAACAAAAAACTAAAAAGTGAGCTTAACATCCGAATTAAAAAATAGAAACTCACCTATCAGGAGATGGTTTGACTCTAGACTCAACAAGACAGTCATCAAGATGATTACTAACCATAACCAGCTATTAGAAAATCAAGAAATTATCAGACCGATTGATGGAGTAGATTTTCCCTTAGTAGGAAGTGCAATCGCCAAAGCACTTGCCAAGTATTTAGGAAGCATCTATGAAGATAAAACATGGTTTACTAATTGCCTTGCTCAGGTTGGAGCAAAAGCCCTCAAAATAGAATATGCCTTCGATTATTCCATTACAAATTCAAATTCACTTGAAGAAGAAGCTCTAAAGTGTATGCTCTTGGGTGCATTAGAAAATTATGCTCGTAGCCGTAATATTCATGAGATTATTCAACCTTTTCTACAAGGAGAAAAATCTCTTCAGCTTGAAGCAGAATACTTCAAGAAATGGCTTCCTAGTATCCAAGATACATCTCAAATCATCGGTATTGTACCCCGTACCTGGCAAACAGTAGCTAATCAAGTAAGTGGAAATATTACCTGCAATGCTTCATATCCTTTAAGTGAATATCTTGGAGGTGCTGATTGCCAGATAATTGCTGGAAATACTCTCATCGATGTACGAACAACTGCCAAAAAGCGTCCCTTCTCTCTAGAGAATTTTTACCAACAAATTAGTTACGTCCTGCTTGATAGCAATGATACCTATAGTATCAATCAACTAGTTTGGTTTTACAGCCGCCAACAGTCGGTATTCTTCTATCCTACTGACAAAATATTCCGCGACTTGCAAGCGACAAGAGAAGAATTTAAGAAAATGATTCTTGATGTCTTCAAGCCGCACACTCGTGACTTCCAGTCATGAGTTAGGCGCTCTATATTAGGTGATACTTTATGTTAAAATTGAATGATATTCAGCAAATTCAAGAAATTGTCATCCATCCAAAAAGCATTTAAAGTTACTCTCATACCCACGCATAATCAAGAAGTCTTAATCAACAAGACAATTGGTTGTGCCAGATATGTGTATAACCGCTTTTTGGCACTAAAACAAGAGTTATATGCCACGGAGCAGAAGACTTTAAACTACAATGCTTGTAGTCAACAGCTAACTCTACTCAAAAAGGAGATTGAGTGGTTAAAGGAAGTAGATAAATTTGCTCTGCAAAACTCACTCAAGAATTTAGAGACAGCATACAAAAACTTTTTTGCTGACTTGAAGAAGTCTAAAAATAAAAAAGGTGTCGGCTTCCCCAAGTTCAAAAAAAAGTATGGTTGCAAGCAGTCTTATAAAACCAATCTTACCAACGGTAATATTCAGGTAATCGAGAATCGTTTAAAGCTTCCAAAGTTAGGGTGGGTAAGGTTCCACAAATCCCAAGACATTACTGGGAAGCTTGTCAACGTTACTATTAGTCGCACTTCATCTGGCAAATATATTGCTAGTATCCTGTGTGAAACTGAGATTGAGAAACATCCCCAAGTTAGTCAAAATATTGGGATAGACTTAGGAATGCGGATTAAATAGAATCCAGAATTATGTCACCTGTGGTTTAGCAGTGTAATTCCATTGCGGCAAATAATCATCAAACACAATTTCCATCGTTTGC
>NZ_JACJRV010000127.1 GCF_014697475.1 Nostoc sp. FACHB-152 | reverse complement strand
GCTAGTGGAGCAAAAGGCATCTGTAGCCGAGCATTTGTTGAACAATGTATTGGCAGAGCGTATTGAAGAATTGACCAACATATTTACTGCCCAACGCAAACGTAAGGGGGGCAATCGCACCGATAGAATTGCTGTGACTTGGGCGACTATACTGGCTCGGCGGGAGCATGGGGAAACTTTAGCGGCGATCGCTCTGGATTTAGAGATGAAACCTGAGACGGTCAAGACTTACGTGAAGCTGGCTCGGAAAGCACTAAAGCAGGTGTAGGTAATGCCCACACCTTGAATGCTACTCAGATTCGCTTTGTGGAAACTATCATTGATTACCGGACACAAAACGGTGTGATGGATCCAGGTCTACTCTATGAACCACCATTTACCGACCTGCACTACGAAGGGTTGGACGGGGTTTTTGGGGCTGATGATGCTGACGGGATTGTTTCGATAGTGCGCTCTTTCAACGAAACTGTTGGGGTCGCGTGAGGGCGATTGGGAGGCGATCGCACTCCGTTTTATCCCGTTCAACAACCACAGCCGGGGGAAACACAAATTCTTTACCATCATCAGCAAGTGCCTGTCTGTTGAGGGAAAGCATTCCACTGATTCAATCATCAGGTAGAGTTCTTGGGGGGAAACTAATGATAGTTTGAAATGATGGAATGCTTATCTCAAGCGCCGAAGTGAATAAATCAGTATTAATTGCCCTGACCCTCAGCGCATCTATAGTTCTATCGCCAGTCAGCATTGCTGATATTGTCCAAGGTTCAACCCATACCATCAAAATGTCTTCATTTAACCTCAGTTCCCAAAAATGGCAAAACCGTGTGCTACTAGTCTTTGCACCGTCTATGAATAACCGTACTTATCAGCAACAGATGCAGTTATTTAACCAGCACCAAAATGGTTTTACAGAGCGGGATCTAGTTCTGGTTCAGGTTTTAGCCACAGATAAAAGCTATGCCAACGGACAGTTAATAGATGAATCTTCTGCTGCTAATTTGCGAAATCGCTTTGGGGTGGAGCAACAAAATTTTCGCGTTATTTTGGTAGGCAAAGATGGTGGTGTTAAGCGCCAAGACACTACACCAGTCCAGGCAACACCAATTTTTGAGCAAATTGACGCGATGCCCATGCGCCAACAAGAAATGCGTTATTCGAGGTAGAAAGTAGCTATGACGATTGTTGTCCATCATCTCAACAACTCGCGATCGCAGCGTGTGCTATGGCTACTTGAAGAATTAGGCATTGAATACGATATCAAGTTTTACGAACGTGACTCAAAGACCATGCAGGCTCCTTTTTCGTTGCGAGAAGTTCACCCGCTCGGCAAGTCCCCAGTAATTACAGATGCAGAAGTAACTGTTCCTGAGTCGGGAGCTATCATTGAATACATAGTAGAGCGCTATGGCAATGGTCAGTTAATCCCAGAATCCGGTACGCCAGAGCGTCTGCGCTACACATATTGGCTGCATTACGCAGAAGGCTCGGCAATGCCACCTCTGGTGATGAATCTCATCTTTAACCGTTTTGGGGCAGGAGACAGCAGGGCAAACGATGCATTTATCGCGCCCCAAATCAAGGTTCACTTTGATTACATAGAAGCTGAACTTGGTAAGAATACGTGGTTTGTCGGCTCAGAATTCACCGCCGCCGATATCCAAATGAGCTTTCCTCTGGAATTGGTGGCTATACAAGCCGAACTTATCTCAAGCCGACCAAAGATTAAGGATTTTATCGAACGCATCCATGCGCGACCTGCCTACAAACGCGCCCTTGAACGTGGAGGCAAATACGACTACGCCAACAGCATTTAATAATTCTCATACAAGAGCGATCTCGCCCTGGACGTTTAGCACTGACGGTATTCTCAGTAAAACCCACACAAAGAAATTAATATATTTTAGGGATATCTAGTTTAATTATTTGTTCGATAGCCAACGACTTAAAGAATTCTTGCGTTGTTGATTTTTTTCGGATGGACTCAATTCAAAAGGACTTTGCTTTTTAACAGCTTGGGGATTATAAAGTCCTGTCTCCCAGTTACCATACATAGGATTTGGTAGGGCAATATATGCAGGTTCAATGGTTTTATTTTTGGGATCTGCACTAAATATTCCGTAACGCTGACGATTATTATTGACATGATTGCGTCGCTCTTGATTGCTCTTGCCTGCTGTCTCATCAAAATCATTGAGATTATCGCCTACCAGAGCAATTACAGTATATTTTTTACCATCAGCCTTACCATTCTCAATTGCTTCCCGCCGCCATTGCTTTGACGTGTTTTCTTTCCCATCAATAACTTTAGTAAACTTACCCTTGAGCAATACTGTTGTAGTATTAGCACCTTTAAAGCCGACTGACTTTAGATTATTGATAGTCGCAATCTCTAAATCATTGTTTTGACTACCTTTTTTACTACTCCTATCTCGGTTAGAAATAAAAAATACCTTGCCGCCATTGTCATTGACGTAATTCACAAACTTGACTGCGCCAGGAACAGCCTTAGCTTTGGCTGCTGCTACCCATTTGTTCCATGTTGCTGGTTCAAAGTTATTATTAGTATCGATAAAACCAGCTTGATAAGCACTGTTATCAATAACTGTCTCATCAATATCAACAATCACGGCTGGGTTGCGTACTTTTTTAGCTTTGGCTTGGTCGAAGACAAGTTGACTTATATTAAAGGCTTGGTAAGTAAGAGCTTGGTACTCTCCTGATTGCTGTACCCAGTTAAGTGCTAGTACGGACTGTTCATTTAGCTGTGCATTGGTAATATCTGCTGTATCTTGTTTGAGTCCGACGAGAAGCACGCTTGAGGCGAGTAATGTAGAAAATGCAACAAACTTAAAATCAGGGCGATACATTTTATGGATTTATCCTTGACCTAGTTCAGCAAAAATCATTTGTACACTTATAACACGCATAGAAAAAATGTCACTTCAATTGTTTCCATATTCCAGCCTTTGATGCTACAGCCAACCTCTGGGCGTTCTCGAAAGCGATCATGTTCGGGCATTCCACCCCAGACTGACGCGTCTTAACCAAGCCGCTCTTGAGTAGTTCTTCTTGAAAGCTGACCTCAACCCCATCTTTGCTATAAGCCATGATTTCTGCAAAGGTACGCCCTTGCTCATCTTTCGCCACCGGAATGACCGTCACCTGATTGCCGTCAATAGCAACGAGCGACTGCAATTTCTCTTTGGCTTGATTACCTAACTCTGCTGCATCAATGCCACACAGCCGAACTTGCATTTGGTGGCCATTGGTTTGTCGAACTGTCATGGTTTGGGCATCTGTAACTTCCATTACTGCCCATTGCTCTGGGAAGGCTGGTGAGTTGTTCATGGAGTGGATAATCCAAGCGGCTGTGCTGGTGAGAGCGAGTGCCGCAACGATAGCACCAGTTTTCTGCAATGAGTTCATGTTGTTGGGACAAGGTAGTGCAAGAAACCTCAATCTTAAGCTCTGGGGTTGAAACTGAGGAAAGTGAAACTCCAGAGCATTTTGTCAATTTATATAATGCCTGACAAGCTCAATCAGCAAAATATAAGTTTAATTCAGACGTTAACTACTTTACCTTCTCATCTTTTTAGCTACTTCGTTTAATCCGCCTTGTTTAATACAAGTTGGGCCAAGATTTTGAGTGTAATCAGCGTAATCTTTGTAATGTTGGAGTTTGATCAGCATGACGTTGTTATCGCTCCATTTACCTTTAATTTCTTTAATTTTCCAGGTTTTAGGCTCAAGGAAATGATTCAAATTACCACTCAATTTTCCCCACCAGTAAGAGGCTCCAACTATTCGAGTATTAGTAAATTTAACGCCCGACATTTTAACTACTGAATTAGTTTTAGTATTAAAAGAACAGGCAGTATTAGTTTTATTGTCTAATGCGATGATTAAATTGTTATTTGTCTCGAAAAAGGATAAATCCTCATTTATGTTACTAGCTATAGCAGTGGAAGGTAGTAAAAACATCAAAATGTTGAATGTTGCAAACAGTTTATTCATGAATTTTGTTTGAATGTGTTAATAGTTTACTGGCTCACTCGTTTATAGCACACTAGTATATTAATTTACTTAATTTTCAGTATATTAGCGTGATGGATTTATCTGTACTGTTAGGCTCTTGGATGACGAACTGAGGGTTGGGCTGATGCTTCTGAAGCCTTTTGATTAGCGAGTATAGGAATGTCAGCAGGTGCAACAGATGTGTAATGCGTGACGGCAAGCGTAAAACTTCTACGTATTAGCCGAGTGTATTGGAAGAGTCAGTGTAAAAGTGAGCGAAACAGATCCTCAACGAGCAATTCTGTTTGCTACTTGGTCTATTCCCCCTTGATGCAGGATGACACGCACAGCCTTGCCTGTCTCATCTACCACGAATGTCAATTGGGCATCAACTATTTTGAGAAAAAACTCGGTTGCCGACTCTGGAAAAATCTCTAACTGTTTCTGTCCGGTTAATTGAGCAAAAAGGCGTTGAGCCTCGGTTGTCACTGTCAAGACAAGCTCAGGAGCAAATTCATAATCTCCTACATACGCCTCATAAATGGCGGGAGCAAGCACAACCACCTGACGTTGTTGAGGCAATTCATACGGCTGACTAAACAAAATTGCGGCTAGATCATTTCATTGCTAATTCTAGCGACTGGGGCTGTCTCTAAATTACTCAGAACAATAATTATTACTCGTTCATCGAGAAATCTGGCAATGCTAGTGGTGAAACCATCAATCCGCCCACCATGAGCCACGCGCTCGCGTTCATAAGCACAATCAATCAAAATGTGTATGGTGGGGCAAAGCGGTAAAGCCTAGTTAGGTAAAGTTGAGTAAATCCTAGCAAAGAGCAATCCTAAACTCAGATGTAAAGGTGGTTGTTAGGGTATCGTGACTCATGTTGGTGAGTTTAGCTGCACCGTGAGACTTTGGGATGGAGAATTGACGGTTAGAGTGCAGCATCTCAAGTCTTTCAATTACCTACCTGATGAATGCTAACAGATGCAGGAGATATGTGAGCGCATTTCACGAGTATATTCTAGTGAATTGGAGAAGTCGGTGCAGAGGTTTTTGGAGTCGTTGGGGAAGTTGAGGCGGGGTTATTTGACCTCTGTGGAGGAGAAGCTGTTGAGTGTGATAGAAAATATAGACAACTCCAAGCGAGTTGCCAAATACCAAATCCCTTTATAGGAATGGAAACCTTAAAGAGTAATGGTGTAACAAAACTCGCTTAAATCACCTTTCTTCAGGATAGCAGGGAGGAGATGTAAGTGAGCCAAAAGCGAAAAGTCAGCCAGGGTTAGTTCATAAACACTCGATGCGGCGGTACTCGTAACAAAGATATTCCGATCATGAATATCCAAACTTCCCACAAAATAAATCCTATAGGAGTAAGTTCCAACACTGGTAATGAAGGCATGGCTGTTGCGAATAGTTCACTGTGTCCCAGAATTAACAAAGGAACTGTCATCAAACCAAAGTAAGCTATCCAAGATTTGAATAACGATGAATGCAGCATTGCAACCCCTACCCCCAAAGTCCAGAAAACAAGCAAGGTTTGACCTAGATATTCACCAATGACCACACCGCCATATTGATGCACTACCTGATAAACAACACTGACAGCTTCTTGTGTTGCGCTACTAGCAGTTGAACTGGTATAAAGATTCGCCAAGATGGGAACGACAAACACCCAGCGCATTAACCCAACAGATTGAAGTATTCCTGAAAGTACGCCCATGCAGGTAGCGGTTTTGAGGTAGGGTGTATCTTCCCGCTCCATAATCTGGTGTAGTAGTATGCTGGCAGGAACAAACAACAAAGCTGCAAATCCAAAGGTAAACCAAGTGAGAATTAATCCGGCACCACCAGTCTGAAACTTTTGTAGCACATAGTCTACAGATTCTCTGAGAATATCATCGTACTCAAAATTTTGAATCAACAAAATGTAAGGAACATTTAACAACAGAACTAGCAAAATGAAGATAATTCCCGTGATTTTGACCAGACGTAAATAATTCATTTAGCACCTTGATTCCAATATTTAGTTCTAGAGTGGGTGGATTGATAAGGGGCTTTTTGCCCGTAAATAATTCATTTAGCACCTTGATTCCAATATTTAGCCAGTGAGCGTTCAGTTTTCATTGCCTGAGCTAGTCTTAGTAAAAGATTGATGAGCAGGGTTTGTAAAAATAACGGTATACCGACAATTACTAAGTCAGCTTTTTTCAGTAATAAAGCCAAGTGCAGAAGATTGGTAGGCATTCCTTCATGATTTACCTGCCCATCAATTGCCAAGCCATACATTCCCCGAATAAACTGCTCAAACCCAGTAGCTGGAGAATTTTCAGTGGTAAAAGCTACCCAATCATTAGAGGGATTATGAAAACTGTGATGTACACCTGCGGGAATATGTAAACTCTCTCCTGCATAAAGTGTCTTGCGATTACCTTGTTGAGCAAATTCCATTTCTAGGAAACCTTCTAGGACAGTAAAGGTTTCGCTCATTCGGGTATGGTAGTGTAGTGGACTACCTTTAGCATGGGGAGGTAAATCAAAGCGAATTTTGGCATAGGCTTGACCACTTTCTAAAATAGTCATGCGATCGCCAGTCACAGGATTAATAATTACTTCTGGTGGTTGTTGTGTGGAAATGGCAGGATTCATGTCAAAAACTCCTTTGAACGTTAACTGACCACACTTAAACAATAAGTTTTTTACTCAATCGTGAATTGACACATCCTGCCAAGATATTGACTAAACACGTCAACAAAACTGAGAAGTCAACGCCAATTGCCAATCTAGAACTATGAAGGAAGCAACTTTTTCCGTTTACATCACGCGAGGTATTGTACAGTTTGCCACAGCGAGATATGGAATTGATGGCGAGTGCCTGTGTCAAGCAGTGGGAATTGACCCTGAGTTACTGAAAATGCCCGACCAGCAGATTTCGGGAACTCTGCACAGTGCTTTATGGCAAGAGGTAGTTAAGCGCACAGATGAAAATTTTGCTTTACACTTGGGCGAAGCCTTCAATCTTGCTACTTTTGGTATCGTTGGTTATGTATTAGTAAATTGTCAAACCTACGCGGAAGTTCTAGAAAAATTATCTCGATATACCAGGCTGTTCAGCCAAGGTGCATACATTCATTTTTCTGTGGCTGATGGTTTGGTATTTTGCGACTGCGACATTGTAGAAGATTTAAAAAACTACTTATTAGAACAACCACGATATGCGATTGAGAGTACCTTTGCATCACTGCTGACAGCGACGCAAGTTTTGAGCGGAAAACCACTTCTTCCTCATGCGGTCTGGTTTAAATATCCACGTCCTGATGACATATCAGAACATGAACGCATATTTGCCACAAGCTTACATTTTTTGATGCCAACGAATCGGATAATTTTCGATGCTAATTGCTTGAATTGGTCAGTGTTATCGGCTAATTCCCATCTTCTGAGTGTCTTTGAACAACACGCACAAACCATGCTGGAGGAAATGAATCGAGAGTATGACTACACAAGAAAAGTCGCAGAACAGCTCATCAAACACTTAAAAGGAAATTTACCTTCGATAGAAACCATTGCCCGCAGTTTAGCAATTAGTGTTCGCCAGTTACAGCGAGAATTGCAAGCTGAGGGTACATCTTACCAACAAATTTTAGACCAGGCTCGCAAAGAGTTAGCTCTGCGACATTTAAAAAATCCTTATACCCCAATCTATGATGTAGCATTTGTCTTGGGTTTTTCTGAACCAAGTGCCTTTCATCGTGCCTTTAAAAGATGGACAGGATATACGCCAAAAGCTTATCGCTCTTTACATTCTTGAGTAGAGAACTGTAGCGATCGCATCTTGATGATCTATAAAAGGAGTATTTTTCAAAAATCTAGACGTGATAAATTGTAGGCGTTGCTAACAACCAGTGAGTATTACTAATGACTAACGAGATTAGCGAAAAATTAAAGCAAGCAAGTCATGGCTTGCTAATGATGAGCGAGTCAGAGTATCCTTTTGAGATTGTTTTATGGGTGGGTCAAGGACAAGAACCAATAACCGCTCAAAAAATCCGACAATTAACAGGGCATTCTCAAGATTCACCAATAGAAGAAGTTGAATTAGAATATTTTTTTAGGAATTGCGCTTTTGAAAAAGAATATCACAATGAATTACAGAAAAAAGATGTAAAAAAATTTCAAGCACTTATCAAAACACTGAAAGAAAATCTAAATGAAATCAAGGTTTATCGCTTAGGCACAAGAAGTATTGATGTATATATTGTTGGTGAAACTTTAGATAAAGATTTAGCAGGGATTTCAACAAAGGTTATTGAAACTTAAGTCTGTCCATATAGCCTTATATAGACAGACTTGCTTGTTTTTGAAATTGTCGAAACTTCTATAACAAATTATCGACTTGTGCTTCTATGACAGACTGAATAGAGGTTGAGACAAGTGATAGGAAATCAAATCCGGTCAGAGATTCAAGTGAGTCAACACTAACTCGGTAGTTTCTCCAGTCAGCAGTCCGAACCCCTTGGGTGTTGGGGATGTTAACAGCAATGACCCTTGTAGATGTTGTGACACCAGCAACTCCAGACCCAGGAGTATCTAGGACAACAATAATTTTCCAAGTGCGATTGGGAACTGTCACTTTACCACTAGCAATAGTGTTGAAAGTGCCATTGCTGCCTGTGGCACCCGTTCCATACCCACCAGAGATAATATAAAGTTCTTTCCCCTGCCCTACAAGAGTTCTGGCATAATCTTCTAGATTTGCCCAAATTCCTTGATTGTTGTCGGGAGCTTGAGCAATCATGTTGGACATCAAAAACGTCGCTGAATTACTGATGACGCTATTAGTCCGATCCGCAGAAGGTGTCATGTGTCCGCGATCAAAGCCACTGCCACTAAAATCGGTAGCTTGGACTTGATAGCAGCCTGCGGGTAAAGTAGTAAGTAATCGGACAGAAATATTTACACATTAGGTTTTAGGCTAAATAAAGGTTTCAGTCCGAAATTTGTGTAATTAATTTTGTCTTACTACTTATCGGCACGAAAATCATCTTGTCTTGGCGTTGAGCCTAACCAACTACTATTCAACTGCCAAGATACCCAATTAGCTCGTCCTAACGAGCAGTTGTACCCAACTGCATACTGTGCTTTATCAAGCAAATAATTGTTGAGATTGGCAGTTCCGGCACCACTGGGATTACCCATTGTTAAATGTACGCTTGTACTACTACCGCCACCTGAAGTACCGTAATCGGTAATTGTAATATCATCAATGTTAGTTCTGTTGGTAGTCCCATCGGTTTTACGAACTTCACAGCGAGAAGTTCCAGAGATGTTAGGTGTAAAAGTAGCAGTCTGTAAGGTTGTGGAACTGGTTGTGACTGTTGAACCTACTTGTGACCATGAAATTCCACTATTACCGGAACACCACAACTGCCAATTGGTACTAGCATCAGAACCAAACTTTGCGTGTTTAATGCTAACTGTGCCAACACCAGTGGTGCGGTCAAATTTCATCGAGACTTTACCGCTGTTGCGAATACGTGCAGATTGTGTGCCGCTTTTTGCATCACTGCTAAGATTGCCAATCAAAGCATCATCTAAATTCCAAACACCTGTACTGAGGGTGACATCAGCTGTGGCATAACTACTTTTTGAGCCAGATTCAAAACCCTCAACAGTCGTTGCACCTTTTGCACTAAATAGTGTGTGGAAGGTAATTAGGAAAATTATCACCAATCCTGTCAACCACCGATGACGATAAACTTTGCGCCCAAAATTAAATAACATTATTGTTCGCTTAACCTCGTAATTTTACTAGCCAAAGTTGGAAATTTAGCTAAAAATAAAACACTATAATAACTAAGTGTGAATTTAATATAAGTTAAATTCTGATTACTCTTAGGTTAAAAAACTTTCACAGGTGAGTTGTTACCACGATTCTCAGATTTCTCACGATCACTTGGGGATGCTTTGGGCAAAACAAATGTTGATGTGTAGACGTGTAGCAGTGAAGAGGTTAGAGTTTTGACGGTTTCCGTTGAGTCTGAACCCATAGTCGAGTACTGCCTCTTTAATTTATTAATGCAAGCATAAAAAAGCACAGCATCATTATTTCAAGTCCCCGGATTCATCCGTGGGGTTTTGAATTTTGAATTCTCCGAAAGGGTTGACCAAGTGCAGGATTTGCTGCACCGCTTGTAAGAAAAGCAGACAATCCAAAGGGTGAAAGCAGAATTTGAGTTGATTGCAGACATCCAAACATTTTAACTTGAAAAACTTCTCAGGATTTCGCATATAGCCAAGAGTTAAAAAGATGAGTCACCCTCGGCATAACAACATAAGTCAGCAGTATAACCATAATTGCGGAAACGATTAATGAAATCATCAAAGGAGGTAATATGCCAAACAAGGGTGCTAAAAGCCGATTCAACAAATTAATCAATACATAGACGACTACCCAAGTGAGTAATGCTATTTTATAGCGCGGTGGAGTCTTTAATGGTTGACCTGGAAGGGAAAACCATGCTTCTAACCCACTCAGTTGTTGAACATGAGGTTCAGATTGAACCAAATGTTGAGCTTGCGACAGCCAATATTGGCGATCACGTGACTCTATCCACTTCTTGAGATGTTCATAGCTGTCAAACCGAAAGATAATTACATATTCGGAGCGCACGCCTAGTTGTGGTCGAATCACATTTGTGCCTAAGTGACCAAGATAAGTTCGAGAAACGCCAGTAATGTCTTTTAACCAAGCCTCATAAGCACTTTCGCATCCGGGTTTAACAATTTGTGAAATGACCACAGTTACAGATTGATCTTCTTGTTCCATATCCAAGTGACTCCTTAGCGCTTGTTGGGCAATGCTCCCGTCATTCTCCCCGCAAAGGATATCCAACTTTACCTACTTCAATTCGGACAATGTTAGCCGCAACTATACCTGTAGGCGGCGGTAAAAACATTCCCCCATTTGTCACAACATAGATAGCGGTGAGTTCGTCGAAGACGTTGCCAAAGGCATCGCTGTGTGTTTGACCAAAAGCAACTGCTGTACTACCAATTACGCCCTCTTCGGCTTGAGCAATAATAGTTGTACTGCCATCTGGTGTAATCTTCACCACGCTGTTATAAATGTGGGTGGCTCCGTAAAGGTTGCCTTCCACGTCAAATGCAAAGTCATCAATATTAGTTTGCTCTAAAAATATTTCGGGTTCGCTAGGTTCATTGGCCATCCCAAGCCTAATTCGTAACAGCAACATTTGTTCTGTATTTGAAACGTAAAGGAAATTCCCAAAACGCTTCAAACCATTAGCAGCAGGAATGACGTTTTCCCAATTGCTACGAGCTAGTAAAGGATGTTCCAGCCAGAGAATGCTACAACGCTGTTCAATATCAATCAACCAGATTGCACCCCGGTAAGAATCAGCTGCTAAATATTGAGTGTCAGAAATAGGGGTAATACCATTGAGAAATATCGCTTCTGAGATTGTTAACAATGTTTCTACTGCGCCATCTGTGGTAACTAGTGAAACTGTTGGTACAGAATCAGCATTCCATCCAGTTACAACTAAACTCCCATCCACATTGAAAGCCAAACCACTGACTTTGCCTGGAACAAGAGCATGAATTTGCCTATTTCCATCTGGAGTAACGCGAACAACTTCGCCAGCCTCATGATTAGTCACAAATATTGTGCCATCAGAGGCGATCGCCAAATTTTCTAAAAAAGTATTAACGGGAAACGAGGTAATGATTTTAGCAGGATCCAAATCTATGGGTGTATTGGCATATATCGGAGGTAACAAGACTGAAGTTTCCATCAAAACCTACCACTGTAATTGAATTGGGCCACCAAACTTCCGCATCTCGGCAAAAAATTGTCCTTGCGCTCCGCCATCTGGTAGGGTTGCTAAATAGACAGCAGTTTCGGCTCCTTCTTCGGCTGTAAACGGTGCATCGTCACCTCCCATATCGGTTTTCATCCAACCAGGAGAATAGGCATTAACGAGGATATTATCACCCTGGAGTTCCTTAGCCAGAAGCACAGTTAGCCCGTTTACGCCAATTTTAGAAAGCCTATAGGAAGGTGCTAGTGGGTAATAATCGCTGGCAATTGTACTCAAAGATGCCATTTCCGTAGAAACATTGACAATCCGACCATAGTTATTGATTTTCATCAAAGGTATTAA
>NZ_JACJRV010000126.1 GCF_014697475.1 Nostoc sp. FACHB-152 | reverse complement strand
GTAAGTTTGTCATTACCTTTACCACCGGATAAAGATTTACCTGCTACGGTTTGAGCTTGGGTGGTCTGGCTGAGGAGTTGACCTTGCTGGTTATACAAATAACTAACAACTGCATCTATAGTGCCATTGCTGTTTTTATCTATATCTGCTGAGGCCAGTTTGCCATTTGCGTTGTAATTGTAGCTGGTAACTTGGTCAGCAAGTCCATCATGATTGCTATCTAGTATCTCGGCGGTTAGTCTGCCGTTAGTATCGTAACTATAAAAAGTTGATTCATCAATTTTGCCATTATTATTCTTGTCTACTAGTTGTGTGGTTAATTTGCCATTGGCATCATATTTGTAGCTAATTACTTCATCAGCGATGCCATCAAGATTATTGTCAATTTGTACAGAAATCAGCTTGCCACTAAAGTCATAGGCGTAGCTGGCTGTTTTATCAATTACGCCATCGTTGTTTGTGTCATACTTAGCGGATGCGCGTCCAAATGTATAGCTTGCAATAGTCTCAGCTTTGCCGTCGCCGTTAGTATCAGTGCTATCAGATATTAAATTGCCGTTGCCATCATATGTATAATTTTTGATATAATCAGCTTTGCCATCGCCGTTATCGTCACGAATTTCAGATGTTAATTTGCCGTTGGCATTATATGTAAAACTTCCGATGTAATCGGCTTTGCCATCGCCGTTATCGTCACGAATTACGGATATCTTTTGACTCTCGGCATTATATGTATAGGTTGTGATCTCATCAGCTTTACCATCGCCGTTGTTGTCATGGCTTTCGGATGTCCGGTTGCCTCTGGCATCATATGTAAAGGTGGCACTTTCATCAACTTTGCCGTCGCCGTCATAGTCAAAGCTTTGGGAGGTTAAATTGCTGTTGGCATCATATGTATAGGTGGTAATAGATTCAGCTTTGCCGTCACCGTTGTTGTCATAGCTATAGGATGTCTGGTTGCCTCTGGCATCATATGTATGGGTTTCGATTCTATCAGCTTTGCCGTCACCATTGCTGTCTGAACTGTAGGATGTCTGGTTGCCGTTAGCATCATATGTATAGGTGGTGATATAGTCAGCTTTGCCATCACCATTGCTGTCATAACTTTGGGATGTTATGTTACCGTTAACATCATATGTATAGGTGGTGATGGATTCAGCTTTGCCGTCGCCATTGCTGTCAGAACTTTCGGATAATTTGTTACCGTTAACATCATATGTATAGGTGGTGATGGATTCAGCTTTGCCATCACCATTGCTGTCAAAACTTTCGGATAATTTGTTACCGTTAACATCATATGTATAGGTGTAGATACGTTCAGCTTTGCCGTCGCCATTAGAGTCAACACTATATGATGTTTTGTTGCCATTGACATCATAGGTTGTGGTGTCTATATAATCAGCTTTGCCGTCAGCGTCAAAGTCATTACTAAATGATGTTATGTTGCCCTTGGCATTATATGTATAGGTGATGAGAGAATCAACTGTGCCGTCGTCATTAAAGTCAGAGATTTCAGAAATTCTGTTGCCCTTGGCATCATAGTTGATAATCCTTTCAGCGTTGCCGTTGTCATTATCGTCAATTCTTTCTGAGGTTTTGTTGCCATTGGCATCATATGTATAGCTTCTGAACAATTCAGCTTTGCCATCAGCCTTGTAGTCAACTCTTTCTGAGGTTAAGTTGCTGTTGGCATCATATGTATAGGTTCTAATCTCATCAACTATGCGATCGCCATTGTAGTCAGAGATTTGGGATGTTTTGTTACCGTTGGCATCATATGTATAGCTTTCGATGTTATCATCTTTACCGTCGGCTTCGTAGTCTAAGCCATAAGATATATTTTTATAGGCGTAGGTAACAACTGCGTCAAAAATTCCATCACCGTTGTTGTCATTGTTTTCGGCTATTAGGTTGCCCGCAGCATCGTAAGTGTAAGTTATTGTTGATGTCATAAACTTTTGACATTCCATAATATATCTTTGGTAATCTCTGAGTCTGTAAGTGATCGTCAAAACAGACGTTATTAGATGTATATGTACTAGTGACCCCAAAGATAATATGGTTAAAATTTTTAGGGGATTGTGATTTTGATCACAATTTTATATGATATGTTGCGTTGTTATTTGAAGCAAGTTGGTGTATACAAGAAAACTTCTTAACTTATTAATACTGGTGCTAGTTTTTAGCCAAAAAAGATTGATTATCTAGGTAGCCTAAAAGTGTAAATATCTTTAATTACTTGTACCCAACCATCAGACACAGATTCGAGGATGCGATCGCCTTTTTCTTTAGTTGCAGTTGTCGCGTCACCAATCACACCACTTTTACTGATATCTCGCGTCGTCCAAGATACAGGTAACTGACCTTCCCAACTAATTAATGTACTTTCTGGTTGTTCTGGTGGATACTCAGCAACTGCTCTGTCAAGTTTCACCTGTTCGGGTAATATTGCCAACATAATGCTAGTTTCTGCATCTCCGGCGTGCATTCCCAGTTTGGCTTCTTTAGGCGTAAGTAATTCTTTAGTAATGTTCGGCGCGCGCCAAGTAAATAAGGGAAATACTAAAAAGTCATCATACTTAACGTGCAAATCCCGCGCTGCCATTTGCATAATCTGCGGTTGTCCGCCGTGGGAGTTCATCAACACAAATTTTCTAAACCCTGCCCGGTAAATACTTTCACCTACCTCCATAATTATGGCTGTCAGCGTTTCGGAACTGAGGGTGATTGTGCCAGGAAAGTGCCAATGTTCGTTAGATTTACCATAATAGAGAGTGGGCAAAGCATAGGCAGGTATATCTGCATCTAGTTTGGTAAGGGCTTTTCCCAAAACACCAACACCAATCGCCGCATCCACAATTAGTGGTAGATGAGGGCCGTGTTGTTCAATTGCCCCTACTGGTTGGATGATCACCACATTTTCCTTATTAGGCATGGCTTGGATATCTGTCCAAGTTAAGTAGGGAAAAAAGCGTTCTGGGGGAATAAAGCTGTGCATCTTAATTTTGAGTCTTGTGAAGACTATCTACACATCAGGATATTACCAGAAGCAGGGACGCATAATAGCCACAGAACAATTAGTAAACAAGGAAAATTCTATGGTTGATGAAAATGGCTCAATCCGCACTTTATCGGTTGATATTGGTGGTAGTGGTGTCAAAGCTATGGTTTTGGATATCACAGGCACTCCTCTGACAGAAAGGGCGCGGGTAGATACACCATCCCCAGCGAAACCAGATGTAGTGATTAATGCGATCGCAGTTTTAGCTGCTGCTCAAGGTGAGTTTCATCGCGCTTCTGTGGGGTTTCCTGGTGTGGTGCGGAGCGGCGTTACAGAAACAGCCGTCAACTTACATCCCAGTTGGATTGGCTTTGACTTAGCAAAGGAATTATCGCAACGTTTAAACAAGCCAGTACGGGTAATTAATGATGCAGATATGCAAGGCATGGGCGCGATCGCCGGTAAAGGTGTAGAGTTAGTAATTACTTTAGGAACTGGGTTTGGTTCGGCTTTATTTGTCGATGGCAAACTAGTGCCGAATATGGAAATGGGACACCATCAATTTCGTAAAGAGCAAACTTACGAAGAACAACTGGGACGTGCAGCGTTAGAAAAGTATGGTGCAAAAAAATGGAACAGGCGTTTAGAAAAAGCGATCGCATCTTTGCAACATTTGTTTAATTATGATTATCTCTATATCGGTGGTGGTGAAGCGGTTAAGGTGAATTTACAATTACCCCTGAATGTGAAACTTATACCCAATGTGACGGGTTTGTTAGGCGGAATTGCCTTGTGGCGAGATTAGGAATGTAAAAAAGCGATCGCTTTAATTAGTTTAGGATAGGTACTTGCCAATTCTAGAACAGCGATCGCACTAATATTTATCAAAGTTTAGTCCTTACATCCGTGTAAGGGCTGCTACTTTTGTCAGCTTATCTTTTTCTAATCCCTGCAACTCATCGAGATGCAGCCAACCATCTTTGATCAAACCAGCAAAGACAAAGATTAAAACTGAATATCTATAATCGTATTTACCATCTATCTCGTGTCTTCTAGCACTTAAGAAATCATGTAACTGCCACATTTCATTAGGCTGTGTCATCACACTGGCTCTTTGGCGAACTTCTTGAATCACCGCCTCAATTTCTCGCTCATAGGCTTTCTCAAAGGCTGATTTAGCTATCTCTTTCTCGGTCGTAGACCATTCAACTTCACTCACTTGCATCACTCTTAAAATTTACGCAGTTACTTATTTTATCGACTTGCACCATTTGTTTTAAAAAAGAGGAGCGCCCTTGGCTAGAGAGCGCCCACACAATCATTAAAGTTGTATCTGCACAAAGCAGTTCTCTAGCGAACCAAATTTAGTAGTTCTTTAGGAGATGCCAGCAAATCAATTGCGACAAAGAAAATTTTTCCTTTAGGATTGATCAAGAACCGCCAAGCCATATTCATTCCCACAGCAGCACCAAACCACGGAGTTTGGACTTTACCAGTAACTTTGATTTGGGTATAACCATCTTCTGCGGGTTCAGAAATGCCTCGCTCTGGCAATAATTGGAGGTTTTGGCATTCTTCGTTAAAAAATCGCAGAATAGCATCTCTGCCAACGATTGGTCTTTGGAAAGGAGGTTGCAAAGCTGCATCAGGTGCGAACAATTCAATTAATGCCCCAAAGTCATTAGCATTCAGGTTGTTCATATAACTCAGCACCGTTTCATTATTAATGCCTTCAATGGTGACTTGAGTTCTTTGTGACACATCCTTAGGAGCAACCACAGGTTCAGCAACTCTGGTATAGTCGCCCAATTTGTTGGGATCAAAGCCCATATCAACTACAGCATTACGTAAGACTGTAATTTGTTGTCCTTGATCTAATTCTCGGACTGCTTGCAACACTGCTGAAGCATTGGCAGAAAGCTGATAGCCAGAGGGAATAGGTGCAACAATACCTTCATCCATCCACTGCCCAAGTTGATACCAAAATCCTAGTTTGATATTTGCAGACCAAGTAGCATAGGTACGGCAAATGGGTGTATCTGCATTGTTTGCTAGATCACACATCACCTGGCTTTGCTCAGGGAAACTCATTTTCTTAATTTGATTGAGAGTTCCTTCTGCAAACTGCATACTAGCAGCACCTGGAGCAGCAATAGTAATTGTCTTACCCATTTCAAGGTAAGCAAACCAAGTCCATGCCAGCTGATCTTCGGCACTGAGTTGCTTAAATCTAGCGATTGTAGCTGGTACAGCATCAGCTGATAGGGTTTCTGGGAAAATACCACGAGCTGAGTCAATCGTAATTGGCATATCTACTAGACCTAATTTTATTGGATTTACAACTAGCAAAAGAACAGAGCCAAGAGCATTTGCACGCTCTAGCTTCAGGAATCTGTTACAAAAATAACATATCTTTTTAATAAAAGTTAATATTTTTTAATATACGTTTCCAAAGACTTTCTTATACCGTGCCTCCTGAAAGATTTATGATTAAAATCACAGGGGAAAAATTCTTGCGGCTTCTACACGGATGCAAGCCCATCAAAGAAATAAAAAATTTGGTGCGTTGCGCTTTGTGGCAACACACCATGCAAATTTAATTCAGTACAGATTGCATCAAAGGTTGTGTTGATACATTACCTGATCGTAACCATTCTGTCAGGTCTTCTGGTGCTTTGGCTTGCTGGAGGCGATCGCGCAAATCTACACCTTCGAGAATTTCTCGTTGCAACAGTTCTTGGGCGGTTTCTTCTAACAAGTCGCGGTTTTGTTGCAAAATGCTCAAAGCAATATGGTGAGCATTATCTACAATTTGCTTAACTTCGTGGTCAATTTCTTGCGCTACTTGTGGACTAATAGCACGGCGGGCGTTACCGTAACCATCAAGAAATTGCTGTTGGGTTTTTTCAAAGGCGACAGGCCCCAGTTTATCGCTCATCCCATATAAGGTGACGTAGCGTTCCGCCAAGTCTGTAGCTTTTTGAATATCGTCACTTGCGCCTGTGGAAACTTTACCAAAGACGATTTCTTCGGCAGAACGTCCACCCAATAAGGTAGCAATGCGGCCGCGAATTTCGTCTTCAATCATCAAGAAGCGGTCTTCTTCGGGCATTTGAATTGTGTAACCCAATGCACCGACACCACGCGGGACAACGGAGATTTTTTCAACTTTACCTGCACCGGGCATCAACGCACCGATGATGGCGTGACCAACTTCATGATAAGCTACTGTCTTCTTCTCAGTTTCGTTGAGTACACGCGAGCGTTTTTCTAAACCCGCAACCACCCGTTCAATCGCTTCGTTGAAATCTGCCATTAAGACGGCTGGGCGATTGTTTCGTGCTGCTAATAATGCAGCTTCGTTGACGAGGTTAGCTAAGTCTGCACCTGCAAAACCAGGAGTTCTAATGGCGATGGTTGCAAGGTTGACATCATCAGCCAATTTGACGTTGCGTGCATGAACTTTGAGAATTGCTTCTCGACCAATTTTATCAGGGCGATCGACCACAACTTGACGGTCAAAGCGACCAGGACGGCGCAAAGCTGGATCGAGAACTTCAGGACGGTTGGTTGCAGCGATGATAATTACTCCAGTGTTGGCATCAAAGCCATCCATTTCTGTGAGTAATTGGTTAAGGGTTTGTTCGCGTTCATCGTTACCACCGACAAATCCACCAGCACCACCGCGAGATTTACCCAGCGCGTCTAACTCATCAATAAAGACGATACAAGGTGCTTGTTGTTTAGCTTGTTCAAACAAGTCACGCACCCGCGCCGCACCAACACCAACGAATAATTCAATAAATTCTGAACCAGAAATGCTGAAGAAAGGAACGCCAGCTTCCCCGGCGATCGCTTTTGCTAGTAGTGTTTTACCTGTACCCGGAGGCCCTACCAACAACACACCTTTAGGAATTTTCGCGCCTAAGTTGGTGTATTTCGTAGCATTTTTCAGGAAGTCAACAATTTCTTCGAGTTCGGCTTTGGCTTCATCTACCCCAGCCACATCAGGGAATTTTACCCCAGTGCTGCCTTCCGAATAGATTCGCGCTTTACTTTTCCCAACTGTAAGTGCAGCCGGGCCACCACCTTGACGATTAAGTAAAAAGCCCCAAATTCCAAAGAAAATTAACGGTGGCGCAACCCAACTCAACAGAGTACCAATCCAGCCATTTTGGTCTGGTAAAGGTGCAGCAAACTCAACTTTATTCTCGCGCAGAATTTTTGGTAAATCTAAATCAAGTGCAACTGGTGTCGTAGCAAATACCTGTTCTTTAGTTTTGCCATCGGGGGTTTGAGTTTTGATAGCATACTCAATGCGATCGCCACCTACAACCGCACGGTCTACTTTACCTTGTTGTACTTGAGCAATAAATTCACTATAAGGTACTTGCGGCAAGCGCGGGCCGAAAAAACTAGGAACAATAAAATTAAGCAGTAATAACAGAGTAAACAGAATTAGTAAGCTACCCCCAAACTGCTTAACTCTCGGCGGTTTGATTGGGGTTTTGTTATTTTTTTCTACAGGCATTTTGATGTATCCTCGATTAATTTTTTGTCAAAAGTCCAGAGTCAATCGTCCATAGTTAAAAAATTGATTACTATTGACTGTTGACAATTGACCAATGACTAATAAGGCAATATTTTCTGCTGAAGTTGTTGAAATAAAAATTTAACAATGAGCAAAATATACTAACCTCTAGCCTCTAGCTCCTAGCCCCTGGGATGTGTATTTATATGAATATTGTAGAGACTATTGGGTTTGCTCCAAATTCCGGTATACCCTACAGAAACAGGTAAATAGCCGTACTACTATGCAAAATCAGCTAATTTTTATTGTTAAACTACTAGTGTTATCAGCTTTGTTCTCTGTATTAATTAAGTACGTTCTACCCAGCGTACCGCTTCCTGCCACAGCGACGAATGCCTTAATTTTAGTTTTGCTGCCGAGTGTGGTTATGGCGATCGCTTTACTATGGCGATTTCAAACACAGAAGCAAAGGGAATGGGGAATAGGGAGTAGGGAGTAGGCAATAGGCAATAAGCAATAGTTAAATAACTTTTTTTATCTCCTTATTCCTAAGCACAGAAGTTTAATGTCTGATTCCTAAAGCCGCAGGCATTACCCCTGTTTCTTGTTCCCTACTATAAGTTAAAATCAGCCTGCATCAATAAACAATAGCATCACATAAACAGCTGGGAGTCAGCCTGTGAACCTTGGACAATGGATCGGCTTAATCGCTATAGTTCTATCTTTATATATATTGTGGCAAATCAAAGAAGTCTTGTTGCTAATGTTTGCCGCAGTTGTGTTAGCAACTACCTTAAATCGATTAGCAAAACGTTTTCAACGCTTGGGAATGAAGCGTGGGTTTGCCGTACTCCTTTCGGTGGTTTGCTTTTTTGGTATTGTTGTGGGTTTTTTCTGGTTGATTGTGCCACCCTTTGCCCAGCAGTTTAATGAACTAACTTATCGTGTTCCTCAAGGTTTGGAACGCTTTAATGGTTGGCTGGTTGAAATGAAAACTAGAGTTCCCAGCCAGTTAGTTCCCTATATTCCCGATGTTAATAGTTTAATTCAACAAGCACAGCCTTTAGTAAATCGGGCTTTAGGGAGTTCTTTTGCTTTTGTCTCTGGTTCTTTAGAAGCTGTCCTAAAGGTTTTACTGGTGCTAGTTTTAACCGGGATGCTCTTAGCCGATCCCTTAGCATACCGTAAAGTATTTATCCGAGTGTTTCCCTCATTTTATAGAAGGCGCGTAGACGGCATTTTAGATAAATGCGAAGTTTCATTAGGAGGATGGGTAACAGGGGCGCTAATTGCGATGAGTGTAGTAGGGCTGATGAGTGTAATTGGCTTATCATTCTTGGGTGTAAAAGCAGCCTTGGCTTTAGGCGTTTTGGCAGGATTTCTGAACTTGATACCTAATTTAGGCCCTACCATGAGCGTAATACCAGCTATGGCGATCGCTTTATTAGATGCTCCCTGGAAATCTGTAGCTGTTTTTATTCTTTACTTTTTTATTCAACAAGCTGAAAGTAATTTTATTACACCTTATGTCATGGCGCAGCAGGTTTCATTACTACCAGCTGTGACATTAATTTCTCAACTATTTTTTGTTACCTTCTTCGGCTTTTTAGGCTTATTTTTAGCCCTCCCTTTAACAGTTGTTGCCAAAATTTGGGTGCAAGAAGTATTAGTCAAAGATGTCTTGGATGAATGGGGAAATAAGCATAAGAAAGAAACTGAGTTAGTGATAATTTCTGACTCTACCCAAGCAAGAGATAATTTGTCAGAAGAGGCAGAGGAGGCAGGGGAGCAGGGGGCAGGGGGCAATAGGTAATAGGCAATAGGCAATAGGCAATAGGTAATAGGCAATAGTGAAATACATTTTCCTATCCTTTATCTCCAAGCACCGCAGGAACAATCTCTGATCCTTTAATGCCGCAGGCATTACCCCTATTGCCTATTGCCTATTGCCTGTTACTTGTTGCAAAAGTATTACATTGCTGCGGATCGCCTGTTTGAATTCCTTGCTTAAACCACTGCACTCGTTGGGCAGAACTGCCGTGCGTGAAAGATTCTGGGACTACATAACCCTTAGATTGCTGTTGTAAGCGATCATCTCCAATACTACTAGCAGCGTTCAGGGCTTCTTCGATATCACCAGACTCTAAAATTTGACGTGACTTTTGGGCGCGATTTGCCCAAACTCCCGCAAAACAATCTGCTTGTAATTCCTGCTTTACAGAAAGCCGATTTGCTTCTACCTGATCTACGCGACTTTGTTGCGATCGCACTTTCTCAGAAATTCCCAATAAATTCTGCACATGATGCCCAACTTCATGAGCAATTACATATGCTTGGGCAAAATCTCCGGGTGCTTGGTAGCGATTTTTGAGATCACGATAAAAACTTAAGTCAATATATACCTTTTGATCTAGGGGACAGTAAAATGGCCCCACTGCTGAACGCGCAAACCCACAAGCAGATTCCACTGCATCTGAATAAAGCACTAACTTTGGATCTACATATCTGTTGCCGTTTTCTTGAAATATTTGGTTCCAAGTATCTTCGGTATCAGCCAGCACCACAGATACAAAATCAGACATCTGGTCTTGGGCTGTTGTTCGCGGTGATTGGGTGACAGTGCGATCGCTTGGGTTGTTATTCCCTTCTAAAATTACCCTGGGGTCGCCACCTAACAGTGCTACAATCAACGCCAACACCACCGCCCCAATTCCACCACCAACCACAGGAGCCGAAACTCCTCGTTTATCCTCAACATTCGTACTCCGACGACCTAATTGCCAACGCATAATTATAGCTTGTCCAACTCACCAAGACAGCACAACATCAAGCAGGCAAGAAATAATCTATACCTAACTCTTGGCTATACCATTGCAATAGTATCTACTTCATGCTCTAAATTCTTCTACCTGCGGAGCAACCAGCAATAAATAAAGGTAATTCTTCAGACAGGTTGTTGAGCCTGTTGCGAGAAAGGCTTCTATCTCACAAGCAATTGATGTAGTTGCACAAACCAAACCCATCAACAATTAAGCCACACTAGGGTTACAATTTGGCGATCGCACTTCACATCAAACATTAGTCACTAACGTTTCAACATTCATAAATAACATTCGAGCGTTTGTAACAAATGCTCGAATCTTTGCTATTAACATTCCAACGTTTATCAGAAACGTTAAAGCATTTGTGACAAACAATTAAACGTTTCTTATCAATGCTTTAACATTTATCAGAAACGTTAAAGCATTTGTTACGAACAATCAAACTTTTCTTGTTAACGTTGTAACATTCATAAATAAGATTCAAACGTTTATTACAAATGCTTTGATTTTATCTATGGATAAAGCAAGCATAAGCTAATACTCGAAAGTAAGGTGTGTTTTGCCGTAGGCTAACGCACCGCCAAATATCATAATGGTGCGTTGCGCTGTGCGACAACACACCATACATTAATTACTACATTAATTACCGTTTATTGACACTCACCATTATTTAGTAAACGCTGATTGTCGTGATTTTTCATGTGCTACTCAAAATTTATCAATCGCTTAATTCCAGCCGACCGCGATAACCTGTGACGATGCGGCTACCATCCTTGAGAATGTGGATTTCTATTTGGTCGCTAGCCCAAGTAATTTGGTCGGCTAAGGCGGGGTTAAAAACATTGACTCGTTGGTTGCTGGAGGAAACAGGAGAATTGGGAGAATTAAGTGCTAGAGATTCTACAAATGGCCCATCTATTAAGATATCTAACTGTTCTAATAATTCTTGAGAACCAGGTGGTGCAGAGTCAGATTGAAGTTGCTTGAGGGTAAACCCAGTAAAAGACATAACATTTAACCCAGCAGCTTTAAGTTTGCGTGCCAAGGCCGCTAATGCAGGTGCTTGCCAAAACGGTTCACCGCCAGAAAATGTCACACCTGTGTTATTCGGTTTACTCAGAATTTGTTCCGCGAGAGTATCTACAGAAATTAGTTGATTAATCTCAAATGGCCACGACTCAGGATTAAAGCAACCCGGACACTCACGGGGACAACCTTGCACCCAAATGACAGCACGACAGCCAGGGCCATTCACTTCTGATTCATCAACATAGCCCATAATGTTCAGGTAGCCAGGGAGAATTTCTGGGAGTGTTGGTTTAGTTTCCATCTGTTTCCTTCTTGTGAAACTATAGCGACGCAATTGAAGCATGACTTTAGATTTAGTCAGCCAAGTTAGTGATGATGTCAAATTATTTTGTAAATCAATTGTCAATGCTGGTTGATTGATGTGCTGCAATTGATTTAACGAAATCACCAAGCTGTTTGGGCGGGGGGCAGAGGCAAAAGTAGTAAAAACATCCCCAAATACTTTGCTTTGGTAGCACCATGATTTATTTAGACAAAAGAGACAATATTAGTTTTGAGATGCATAAGCGCAAAAAACATGGTGTGCTAATTTAAATCTCTCACTTTTAAGCCGATTGGCGATCGCCTGACAATTAATTGCAAACCAGAATATAACTCTAAAAGTTGAGGAAATTGTGAAGAATTGGTTCTGGAGCAAATAAAAGCTGCTACAAAAATTTTGAATCTCTTGTGCCTATTAGACATCTCCGAAAACTATCAAACCTTGTTTGTGACTAGCTTATAAGGCGCAAATGCAAGCATCGCGAATTACCTAGTCTATACGCTAAAATAAGGATTT
>NZ_JACJRV010000125.1 GCF_014697475.1 Nostoc sp. FACHB-152 | reverse complement strand
GCTAGTGGAGCAAAAGGCATCTGTAGCCGAGCATTTGTTGAACAATGTATTGGCAGAGCGTATTGAAGAATTGACCAACATATTTACTGCCCAACGCAAACTTAAGGGGGGCAATCGCACCGATAGAATTGCTGTGACTTGGGCGACTATACTGGCTCGGCGGGAGCATGGGGAAACTTTAGCGGCGAGCGCACTTGAATAACTAAGAATCAATGTATAGGCGGCGGTGGCTTTTATTTGGTGCAAGTGCCTCAACGTACCCGTACCCCTAGTTGTTGATCCCAATGAAGTGGTTTATCTGCTTTTTGCAGAGGTGATTCGGGGATTTTACCGACAGAAACACCGTATTTCCAATCAGGTGGACAGATAGCGATATAGCGTGCATAACCGCCTAAACCACCTTGAAATTTTGGATATCCAATAACCACTAATGCACCAGTCTCTGGAACTTGCTCTAAATTGGTAACACCTTCAGCTTGAGTATATCCATTCTTCAGTAGCCAAGCTTCTCCTTCTAAATTTGGTGTACTGTCAGTATCGAGTGGCTCATGTCCATGAAAGAGGATTTGACGCTGTAAATGCAAGAACTTGAGAGCTTCTAGCTTCACCCCAGGAAACTTAGTTCTGGAAGCTATATTCGGGTCTGACCATTGCTTAGACCAATCTGAGCGTACAAAAACAACAGAACCAGGAGGAATCTTGCCGTGCTTTTTCTCCCAATCCAAAATATCTTGAACAGCCAGGTGATAATTTGCATTTTTAGCAACCTGATCCTGAATAGGGATAACGACCAAAGGACGAATAGCATAAGTTGCAGGTAGTTCATCAATAGCTGGATAATCAGGATTCCAGTGAGCAGGTGGATCTAACTGCGTACCAAGCTGATCGGTAGATAAATCATAACGAGTTGCTTCAAAACCATCTTGTTTATATGTGTATGGTTTTCCGCTTTTAGGGTTGATAGTGGCTTGAAATTTTGACGGAGCAAATCCAGACCATACAGGCATTGAAGGCGTAATTGTATGAGTCAGGTCAACATATTTTGCGCTTTTAAGCGACTGTTGATAAACTTGCCACAGAGAAGGAATCTTGTGTGGTTGGGCTGCGTTTACAGAGATAAACATAACCACGTTAAATATTATTACTAAACATAAAATTGTGAATTTTTTCATTGTTTGAGTTGTTGTCAATAATTGGAAATAAGCTCGTTTAAAAAGCATATTATCGTTTTACACACAGATGTATATCTAATATTTAAAGTCAAATATTTACAGCGTATTACTTGGAAAAATCTTTGACTTTTTGTGTTATTTTGCTTCAAAGATTTCAGCTTGAAAAATTGCCCAGTATTGTTGCTCGCCATGATAATCAAGTTATCGGATTTTTACTTAGTTGGTCAAGGACATCAATACAGATACCGCTAATTACTACAATGTTGCAAGCTTATCCAGGCAAGGAAGATGCTTACTTATACGGCCCCATCTGTGTTGAGGAGACACTGCGTGGACAAGGTATTGCTGCGGCAATGTTTGCTAAGTTAAAAGATTTTTTGCCGCAAAAGCAAGGAATATTATTTATCAAAGCTAATAATGAACCATCTCTTCGCGCTCACCGAAAGATGGGTATGAAGCAGATGGCAGAGTTCACATTTGAAGGTATTAGATTTTTCGTGTTTGCCTATGATGGCTAAATGAGTAATGAAAGCTGACTGAAAAACTACTGGAGCTTATCTTTCTTTGAGTTGTGTATCTAATAAAGTTGATGCGACAGAAAGATGAAAGCTTTTACCCGCTTTTTTGAGGTTGAAATCTGCTATGAAACGTTTAATTTTAGGAAAATACTTCTGCTTTCTCTCAATCATTTCATAGACTAATTTTTTGATTTCCTGTTGCATCTCGATATCACCTCCAAATACTTCTGGTTTCAAAAGATTCTCAATGGTTTCTCGTTGCTGTAATTGAGGTAATAGAGAAGTATTCCAAGCAGTAACAGCTAATTCTAATAACCGCCTATGCGCTTCTAAGTTATTGGCCTCACCCATATAAGGTTCAATGAACTCTTCTAAAACCTCAGACATCTTTTCGGCTCCTTGAGGTTCGATAACTACCTGGGATATTGATTCCCCAAATTCTCCTTGTTTAACCTTCTGCGCCAACTGTTTTAAATTTGTCTGATTTTCTTTGTCAAGTTGCTTGTGTCTGAGCAATTGCTGAAATTCTTTAGATTGTCTAGGCATATCCGACAGTCTTTTTGAAAAAGTAATACCTTAATATTCAGATTACTAGATTGTTAGAAATTAGAACAATAGTAATCATAAAGTGGGTTACTGAAGCTATGAGTGTAAATTATAACTTGCTAGAAACAATATGGTTGCTGTGCGTATTTTGGTTGATTGTCAAGTATTTTGATTTAATCACGATGGAACAAAGTCTCTAGATAAACTTGTGCTACTTTGCGGTCGCCATCAGCATTCTGTAGCAGAAACAGTGAGACAGCAGCAGTCAATACCCGGTTCTCATCCCAACCAGGGTGTTGTTGTAAGTAGTCTTTGAGACACTCATGTAGGGTTTCGGGAATCTCTGTGAAGATGCTAACGGTTGCGTTCATAGGGTGAGAGGTTCTAGTAAATCAATCAGGGCAACTAGCTTTGAGTGGTGCAGCTAAAGGCTGTTGCCAAATAGCCTTCAACTACTGAACCAAGTTTATACAGTTGGTTTTTGCAGCTTACAGAACTATAGAAGCTAGTCGAATTATTGTGCTGCCAGAGGGGGTAGGTTTGTCAATACTACGAAATGTTAACTATCAGTACAGAAAGAATCAAGATTTACAACAGCATCAGAGTTGAAGATAGATTTTCGTTACTCTACTTAATTAAAACTCAGTGTCTAAGTTTTTCAGGAGCTATGAAATAAAATCCCCAGCCAAGAACAGGGTGCAGGGTGTAGGGTGTAGTGAAGACGGCACCTTTCGAGGCTTGTTACCCCCACCAATGCCATCGTCCTGTAAGAACGGGGCTTGTATCGATAGTGGTTGTTGGGACTATCCCTCTTCTGTCACTCTCCGGAATAAGCAAGTAGTTCAGGAGCTAAATCATCCAGGAGCATAATAGGGTTTAAATTGATTCATTGCTGCAATTAAATGATTGAATCCCCGCAATAAAGGTGAATTAGGGAAAATACTTAACCAGGGATAAATTAACCAAAACAGTAAAAGTGGTTGGATAATGAGACGCAGATTATTTAAAGTATTCTTCCAGCCGGATTCATGGTTCCATTGTGGATGATTGAAAAAATCAACATGACTATTTTCTTGTGCTTCAGTCTCAAGTTGACGAGATTGGTTTAAGCCTAAGAAGACTGGAGAATTTAAACTAATCATTGTATAAACACTAAAAATAATCTCCCACCATCTCTCAATATGTAGGAAATTAGTAAAACGATAATCTGTCCAGCCTAGTTCCTGTTTACACTGTCGAAATCCATATTCAACCCAGGTTCTTAATCCATATAAGTCACCTAAAGTCTTCTTCAAATTTCCTTGAAGATTCGTCATCACAATGGTGTAATGATTGCGCCGAATTTATACTCACTACTTTCGCTATTTCTGGTAACGATTTTCTTTTTATCGTTGATATTATCCCCATGTGTAAATATTTGAAGCACTCATAATTCCTGACTTCTTTAAATAGCTCTTTATACTCTGCACAATATTCATCTATGACCGCAACTGTTGGGTGAGCATCTCGACGTAAATGTTTGAGGATTTGTAATTCTACATCCATTGCCCTACTTCCCTTTCAGAGTTTTTTCTGTTCATCTTTTTATTTAGAATACCCGGAAAGTGACAGAAGAGGGATATAATTCATTATGGATATACTGCGTCTGCAAGTTCTGAATTACAGGATGTTCGCCTATTACGAATAACTGACATTCAAAACAATAAAGTCAACTGGACAACTGTTCCGGGATGTGAAATTGATGAAAGCAATTTAAGTAAATTCAAACTTCAAGAAGGAGATTTATTAATTGCTCGTACAGGCGGAACTATAGGCAAATCTTATTTAGTTGAATCTCTACCGATAATAGCTGTATTTGCATCATACTTGATTCGTGTAACTCCAAATAGATTGCTGTCCAACAAATACTTAAAGCTATTTCTTGATTCAGCACTTTATTGGAGGCAATTGTATGCTAAATCAATGGGTACTGGACAGCCAAACGTAAATGCTACTTCTTTAAAATCTCTATTTGTTCCTCTACCACCACTTGCAGAGCAAAAACGCATTGTAGAGAAGTGCGATCGCCTGCTTTCTATCTGCGACGAAATCGAAAAACGGCAGCAGCAAAGGCAAGAGAGTATTGTGAGGATGAATGAGAGTGCGATCGCTCAACTCCTCTCCTCCCAAAATCCCGAAGAGTTCCGCCAACACTGGCAGCGCATTTGCAATAATTTTGACCTACTCTACAGCGTTCCTGAAACAATTCCTAAACTGCGTCAGGCGATTTTGCAATTAGCAGTTCAGGGTAAACTTGTGCGTCAAGATCCAAATGATGAGCCTGCTTCAATATTGTTGAAAAAAATTAAGGCTCAGAAAGAACAGTTAATCAAAGATAAAAAAATCCCTAAAGATAAACCGATTTCTCTAGTTGAAGATTCTGAATTACCTTATGAAGTTAATGAAAATTGGAATTGGGTAAGGTTGGGTGAATTATCAAAATTAATAGAATATGGTACTTCTGAAAAGTCATCAGAGTTAGGTGGAGATATTCCTGTTTTTCGTATGAATAATATACGCGATGGGAAACTCTTATTTGATAACTTAAAGTATGTGTCATCCGAGATAAAAGATTTACCAAGATTATTCTTACAAGAAGGTGATTTATTATTTAATCGAACAAATAGTTATGAATTAGTAGGAAAGACAGCAGTATTTAAAGGGGAAACTAATCAATATACTTTCGCGTCTTATCTCATAAGAATTTCAATTTTACCGAAGTATATAATTTCAGATTTTATTAATTTAGCGCTCAATTCAACTTATTTTAGACAGACCCAGATTGAGCCAGAGATTACACAGCAGTGTGGACAGGCTAACTTTAATGGAACTAAACTCAAGAATACTTTAATACCTCTTCCACCACTTGCAGAACAAAAACGGATTGTAGAGAAGTGCGATCGCCTGATGTCTCTCTGCGATACCCTAGAAGCCAAATTGAAACAAGGGCGGGATAGCAGCGAGAAACTGATGGAAGTCGCAGCAAAGCAAGTTTTAACAGCCTGATAACTTCCTAGCGTTTCGCATTCAATCAGCTTGCAGGCGATCGCCAACAGTAGTATATGTAGACCGATGGTAAGGCAAAATTAAGATATTAGCCCTGACATTTAACTCTCAAGCCAACCATGACCTCAATCAAAGCAAAACTCATCGAAGCGATCGAAACAGTACCAGATTCGATTTTAGAGCAAACCCTTGATTATCTCGAATATCTCAAAACCAGAGAACAGAAACCTCAGACTTTATCTCAACAAGTTCCTCAAAAAGAGGGAGAGCCGATTTTGCGTGGTTCTAAAGCCAAAGATTTACTCAAGTTTGCAAACACATGGCAGGGAGACGACTTCGAGGAATGCCTTCAGCTTGTTTATGACACCCGTTCCCAAACAGAGTTTTAATGTATTTGCTTGATACCAATCATTGTAGCCGCATCATCTTTGGTGATTCTAACCTGATCCAACAACTACAGCTTCATAGCGAAGCAGGAATTGCTACCAGCATTGTAGTATGTGGAGAACTCCTATACATGGCAGCAAAATCCGATCGCAGTGTTGCCAATCTTCAGCAGGTCAGAGTATTTTTAGACACAATCGATATTTATCCCGTCAATTTCTCAATTTCTGAGGTTTATGGCAATCTCAAAGGCAAGTTGGTGAATGCTTTCGGGCCTAAAGAAAAAGTCCAGCGACGAAACTTCAACCTGCAAGCCCTTGGTTTTGGAGATAATGACCTTTGGATCGCAGCCACGGCAATTCACTATAATCTCACTGTAGTTTCCACAGACAATGATTTTCGACGGATTCAGCAAGTAGAAACTTTGCTTTTGGAATCTTGGCTTGCCAGTTAATTTACTAAGAAGAAGTACGAATTGGTATTAGATAATAGCACTCTCGCAACTTAGAAGCGATCGCCTCTTCAAGCAACTACAAATTATTTGGGTGTAATCGTCCCATCATTCTGAGCTTGTCTAATCGCTCGTTTCAAAATTAACACCGCCATTTGAGACAAAGAACGCTCCTCTGCATCAGCCAATTGTTGCAGGGCTTCTTTGTCTTTTTCTTCCATGTAAATAGTTACTGTTACTTTTCCCATATCAACATCATAAGCTATTTTGTGTCTTTTTATATTAAACACACTAAGACGCATAAATTAACATAAAAATACATTATATTTATGTATAATTACTGATAAGTCAAAAGCCAGCGATCCACTTTCCTACGGCAGACGCTGGCTTTTGGCCCCTCTATTCAGGAGTCATATACAATGTTAAACCCTGTTCGCTATAAAACAGATGAACACAGAGCTTATCAACAAGCTTTAGATGATTTCGGCATCACCGAATTACTAGCCAAGCTCAAAAACTACTCTGACGCAGACTTTGATAGTACTTGGGTGCAACTCCAGCAGCCAGAAATAGAAACTCTAGCTGCAATTCTGATTTCTGGGTTAACCCAGAGCATCAATGGTAAATTGCTTGGGGCTTATCTCCATCTCATCCGCCACAATCACCAAGATATAGTTCCAGGTTTGATTAACCTGAAGTACCCAGACGCATCTATTGAGCTTCCCGTTAACTTTCCTGATGTCGCCAAAACACCCAGATTTTTATATGGCGATCGCTTGCGTTGGCTCTCCACTGAAAGCGATACTGACTGGGGTATTGTCATTGGTCGATTTTATAGCTTTGCAAGCGATCGCTGCTGCTGGAGTTGGTGCTACCTGATTTGGTTAAGCAAAGATAGCCCCAGTGCTGCTTGGACATCTGCCGATATTGCTTGGGAAGAAGATTTAGAACCCATCAGCGAGGAGACACACTTATGAATCCTCATCCACTCCAACAGCGAGAGCAAGATTTGATCCAACTTTATAGTTATTGCCAATTGGGCATGACTCCCAAGCAGTTTTACACCAAGTGGCAAGTGAACCACGAAGAAATGGCGCAGATTTGCTCTCGTTCCCTGTCCACTGTTCGACGCTGGTTTGCTAGAGGTAAAAACTACCGCCGTCCCATGCCAGCCGATTTACGCCACCTTGCACTGATGAACTTTCTGCTGGAACACTTTGAGGAGATTCCTGAAGAACTTTTGCAGAAACTGTGTTTTCCAGAAGAGTAGGGGCGGGTTTATAGATATGTTTGAGGATAAATGAGGGTATTTGTCAACCAGCCCCTACTGCATTTAATTTCAATATCAAAATGATATTTCTTGCCAGCCTGTGTCACAGTAGGCTGGCTTTTGTCTTGGAAATTGCAGATATTACCAGGAGGACTTTATGACTTATCTTGAAAAGCTCAATCCTTGGTGTATAGTCCGGCTTTTACCTAATATGCAGAACCAGATTGTCGCTCGTTTTCGTCGCCGCAGCGATGCAGAAGCACATCTACAAGTTCTGCACCGACTCATACCTAGTGTCAGTTTTACACTGATTTTCAATGTGGGGTTAGAACAGCCAGACTTAACTACTTGAAATTAACAGTATCGATTTCTAGCGATCTAAATGATCCAAACAAACGGTATTGGTGCGATCGCCGATCGCAAACATCAGCATTAAAAATCTAGCCGATATGGGGTAACGCTAGTAAAAGGCGATGTTAGGAAGGTTGGGCGATCGCCACTGTGTTCCTTTGCTGCTGTGGAATCAAAGCAGCGATCGCCACTCAAGATTAATTTTAGTCAACTAGCCAATCAACCCAAATAACTAAAACATTTAGTCAAAGGAGGTTTCAAAACTGAAACATACGCCTGTAATTTCTGCTGCATTTACGCCCAATGTCTAAAATATGGCCAACATTCTGCAAGCAAAAGTCTCAATTGAGGGAACTAGAACACTTGCCATACACCACTTTGGAGTTGATGCTTTGCCATTAGAAGCTAAAGAAAAAGATGGTGTAGCAGGTAATAGCCCTAATGAGTGGAAAAAAACAGTTCTCATGGATGAAGAACGCCAATTGTTTTTGCTACCAACATACTTTTTCGGCTGCATTAAGTATGGGGGTAAAACCGTGAAACGGGGTAAAGGTAACTTACTGGCAGATATTGCCAGTACCCTGCAAGTCATGGACGACCAGATTTATATCTGTAATAGCGACGGGCCAAGAAGAAATTGGCGTTTTGATTATGGTGCTGTCATTCACGAAGAGACTATACAGCGTCCAGTCAATAAAAATATCAAGAAGCCTAGAATTCGTCTGTTTGGCAACAAGACTTGGAGCGAATTGACGGGTAAAGTTTGGGATGATGATCAACGTTGTTGGATACCTTGGTTCAGAACAAAAGATGAGCTAGATGATCATCTAGCAAGGCAGCGGAAGGAATAGGTTGGTTGGCTCTTTTTTTGAACAGATGAGATACATCCCTAAAGTTAGAATGATTTTATATATGAAGTTTAGTTACCCCTCTTCTGTCACTTTCCGGGTATTCTAAATAAAAAGATGAACAGAAAAAACTCTGAAAGGGAAGTAGGGCAATGGATGTAGAATTACAAATCCTCAAACATTTACGTCGAGATGCTCACCCAACAGTTGCGGTCATAGATGAATATTGTGCAGAGTATAAAGAGCTATTTAAAGAAGTCAGGAATTATGAGTGCTTCAAATATTTACACATGGGGATAATATCAACGATAAAAAGAAAATCGTTACCAGAAATAGCGAAAGTAGTGAGTATAAATTCGGCGCAATCATTACACCATTGTGATGACGAATCTTCAAGGAAATTTGAAGAAGACTTTAGGTGACTTATATGGATTAAGAACCTGGGTTGAATATGGATTTCGACAGTGTAAACAGGAACTAGGCTGGACAGATTATCGTTTTACTAATTTCCTACATATTGAGAGATGGTGGGAGATTATTTTTAGTGTTTATACAATGATTAGTTTAAATTCTCCAGTCTTCTTAGGCTTAAACCAATCTCGTCAACTTGAGACTGAAGCACAAGAAAATAGTCATGTTGATTTTTTCAATCATCCACAATGGAACCATGAATCCGGCTGGAAGAATACTTTAAATAATCTGCGTCTCATTATCCAACCACTTTTACTGTTTTGGTTAATTTATCCCTGGTTAAGTATTTTCCCTAATTCACCTTTATTGCGGGGATTCAATCATTTAATTGCAGCAATGAATCAATTTAAACCCTATTATGCTCCTGGATGATTTAGCTCCTGAACTACTTGCTTATTCCGGAGAGTGACAGAAGAGGGATAGTCCCAACAACCACTATCGATACAAGCCCCGTTCTTACAGGACGATGGCATTGGTGGGGGTAACAAGCCTCGAAAGGTGCCGTCTTCACTACACCCTACACCCTGCACCCTGTTCTTGGCTGGGGATTTTATTTCATAGCTCCTGAAAAACTTAGACACTGAGTTTTAATTAAGTAGAGTAACGAAAATCTATCTTCAACTCTGATGCTGTTGTAAATCTTGATTCTTTCTGTACTGATAGTTAACATTTCGTAGTATTGACAAACCTACCCCCTCTGGCAGCACAATAATTCGACTAGCTTCTATAGTTCTGTAAGCTGCAAAAACCAACTGTATAAACTTGGTTCAGTAGTTGAAGGCTATTTGGCAACAGCCTTTAGCTGCACCACTCAAAGCTAGTTGCCCTGATTGATTTACTAGAACCTCTCACCCTATGAACGCAACCGTTAGCATCTTCACAGAGATTCCCGAAACCCTACATGAGTGTCTCAAAGACTACTTACAACAACACCCTGGTTGGGATGAGAACCGGGTATTGACTGCTGCTGTCTCACTGTTTCTGCTACAGAATGCTGATGGCGACCGCAAAGTAGCACAAGTTTATCTAGAGACTTTGTTCCATCGTGATTAAATCAAAATACTTGACAATCAACCAAAATACGCACAGCAACCATATTGTTTCTAGCAAGTTATAATTTACACTCATAGCTTCAGTAACCCACTTTATGATTACTATTGTTCTAATTTCTAACAATCTAGTAATCTGAATATTAAGGTATTACTTTTTCAAAAAGACTGTCGGATATGCCTAGACAATCTAAAGAATTTCAGCAATTGCTCAGACACAAGCAACTTGACAAAGAAAATCAGACAAATTTAAAACAGTTGGCGCAGAAGGTTAAACAAGGAGAATTTGGGGAATCAATATCCCAGGTAGTTATCGAACCTCAAGGAGCCGAAAAGATGTCTGAGGTTTTAGAAGAGTTCATTGAACCTTATATGGGTGAGGCCAATAACTTAGAAGCGCATAGGCGGTTATTAGAATTAGCTGTTACTGCTTGGAATACTTCTCTATTACCTCAATTACAGCAACGAGAAACCATTGAGAATCTTTTGAAACCAGAAGTATTTGGAGGTGATATCGAGATGCAACAGGAAATCAAAAAATTAGTCTATGAAATGATTGAGAGAAAGCAGAAGTATTTTCCTAAAATTAAACGTTTCATAGCAGATTTCAACCTCAAAAAAGCGGGTAAAAGCTTTCATCTTTCTGTCGCATCAACTTTATTAGATACACAACTCAAAGAAAGATAAGCTCCAGTAGTTTTTCAGTCAGCTTTCATTACTCATTTAGCCATCATAGGCAAACACGAAAAATCTAATACCTTCAAATGTGAACTCTGCCATCTGCTTCATACCCATCTTTCGGTGAGCGCGAAGAGATGGTTCATTATTAGCTTTGATAAATAATATTCCTTGCTTTTGCGGCAAAAAATCTTTTAACTTAGCAAACATTGCCGCAGCAATACCTTGTCCACGCAGTGTCTCCTCAACACAGATGGGGCCGTATAAGTAAGCATCTTCCTTGCCTGGATAAGCTTGCAACATTGTAGTAATTAGCGGTATCTGTATTGATGTCCTTGACCAACTAAGTAAAAATCCGATAACTTGATTATCATGGCGAGCAACAATACTGGGCAATTTTTCAAGCTGAAATCTTTGAAGCAAAATAACACAAAAAGTCAAAGATTTTTCCAAGTAATACGCTGTAAATATTTGACTTTAAATATTAGATATACATCTGTGTGTAAAACGATAATATGCTTTTTAAACGAGCTTATTTCCAATTATTGACAACAACTCAAACAATGAAAAAATTCACAATTTTATGTTTAGTAATAATATTTAACGTGGTTATGTTTATCTCTGTAAACGCAGCCCAACCACACAAGATTCCTTCTCTGTGGCAAGTTTATCAACAGTCGCTTAAAAGCGCAAAATATGTTGACCTGACTCATACAATTACGCCTTCAATGCCTGTATGGTCTGGATTTGCTCCGTCAAAATTTCAAGCCACTATCAACCCTAAAAGCGGAAAACCATACACATATAAACAAGATGGTTTTGAAGCAACTCGTTATGATTTATCTACCGATCAGCTTGGTACGCAGTTAGATCCACCTGCTCACTGGAATCCTGATTATCCAGCTATTGATGAACTACCTGCAACTTATGCTATTCGTCCTTTGGTCGTTATCCCTATTCAGGATCAGGTTGCTAAAAATGCAAATTATCACCTGGCTGTTCAAGATATTTTGGATTGGGAGAAAAAGCACGGCAAGATTCCTCCTGGTTCTGTTGTTTTTGTACGCTCAGATTGGTCTAAGCAATGGTCAGACCCGAATATAGCTTCCAGAACTAAGTTTCCTGGGGTGAAGCTAGAAGCTCTCAAGTTCTTGCATTTACAGCGTCAAATCCTCTTTCATGGACATGAGCCACTCGATACTGACAGTACACCAAATTTAGAAGGAGAAGCTTGGCTACTGAAGAATGGATATACTCAAGCTGAAGGTGTTACCAATTTAGAGCAAGTTCCAGAGACTGGTGCATTAGTGGTTATTGGATATCCAAAATTTCAAGGTGGTTTAGGCGGTTATGCACGCTATATCGCTATCTGTCCACCTGATTGGAAATACGGTGTTTCTGTCGGTAAAATCCCCGAATCACCTCTGCAAAAAGCAGATAAACCACTTCATTGGGATCAACAACTAGGGGTACGGGTACGTTGAGGCACTTGCACCAAATAAAAGCCACCGCCGCCTATACATTGATTCTTAGTTATTCAAGTGCGCTCGCCGCTAAAGTTTCCCCATGCTCCCGCCGAGCCAGTATAGTCGCCCAAGTCACAGCAATTCTATCGGTGCGATTGCCCCCCTTAAGTTTGCGTTGGGCAGTAAATATGTTGGTCAATTCTTCAATACGCTCTGCCAATACATTGTTCAACAAATGCTCGGCTACAGATGCCTTTTGCTCCACTAGC
>NZ_JACJRV010000124.1 GCF_014697475.1 Nostoc sp. FACHB-152 | reverse complement strand
TATTGACATTAAGTCCTAATAAGCGTCCTTTCTACCAACAAGGTCAAAGAGCTATGAGACTTATTCTGTCTGCATTCTAGCCCTTTTTGTAGCCCCTTAAGAATACTTTCTTACGGATCTTCCGTTTGAACCAATCAATACGACGAGACGATGCCTGCCACGAGTACCATCATTAGCTTGACCAAGATCGTACTCTCGATACTCCTGCCCCTTTGCAAGGGAAGGTAATCGAGTACCCCCATGACCTCCTGCATTGTTATACACTCTGCCACCTGGATTGCCTGGTCTAATATTGGCTGTAATAGTTCTGACTTCATCTCTTTCAGATGGACTAAGGTAGTCACGACTGCGAGGAGTACCACGACGAGTACCGCCACGAGTGCCACCACGACCACCACGACCACCACGCCCTTCCAACCCTGCCTGTTCAACATATCCCTCGAAGTAAGTTTCCAGGTCTTTAGCTACTACCTCCAAAGAGATACTATCTAAGTTAGGGTATAGTTCATATTCAATGTTTTCTAATTCCTCTGGTAGGAATTCTAAGCTCTCTAGTTGAGCTTCTGAAAACAATTCCAAATTTTCGACTATCTGTGTAGTCATAATTTACTCCTGAAAAAATTGAGTTCGTATGTAAGCCGAGTTTGCGAAATCTGCCAAAATTTTGATGCTAACAAGGGTGGTATTTACTTAAGCCTGTCGAAACATAACCCTGTTTGCGGCAAGTTGGGGAATTGTAATTATCTGGTATGGGTGCGTAATCACCTCTGGAACAATGTCTTTAGGCTGAGGCTGGTGATAGGCAACTGTAATTACCAACGATGTCAGGTCATCTTGCTCAGAGCTTTTGGTCTCAACTGAGAGAATTTCCACCGAATAACCGCCAGTGCGTTTCTCCCCCATAAAGATTGCAGCTACTTGGTTATCTGTAAAATCCACTCTGGGAACAGGTGGAGGTGGTATGATATTTGAGGCGTGTTGCTGCCAAACCGAAGCCCATTCTTCTGGGTTATTAATTACCAATTGGCTGGCGGTTCGGTATCCGCTATCAGCGCCTCGTGCAATGATACGGAAGTCAACTTTCATCTGGTTGCACTCTTCTTACTTATTATCAGTCTGTTGAAATAGTCTCTATTTAGCCAGACTTGGGACTTGATGGATAATTTGATACGAATCTGTTTTTTTCTGACCACTGGACGTAGTATAGTTCAGCTTCAAAGAGAGATTGTATTGACTCGGTTTGCCATTGGGAGAGACTTCAATCTCAAAGTTGCGGATAACATCTGCCCCAATCCGCAAATTACCATAGTCTTGTTCGGCAGCCGTGACATTAATATCACCAGTAGGTGATACCAAACTAGCTTTTACCCCCTGCATAACTTCCTTGCTAGTATTTTTCACGGCAATGTTTAGTTGTTCTAGTAACTTCCTTTGTTTGACTACCGAGGTGTAGATAATCTGTTTCTCTTCTGATGCAGGTTGTGCTGCCATCTGCAAAGCCTTGACAACATCGACTAAACCTTTGCCCTGGACATTGGGGTCAGTGGTTGACTCCAGTGGTTTTGCAGATTCCATAAGTATTTTTTTAATCTGCCAAGGTTCGAGTTTTGGATTACGCTCCAATAACAAAGCACTTATACCAGCAATATGAGGTGATGCCATACTAGTACCGCTCATCTTTTGGTAACTACCGCCAGGTACAGTAGATACAATTTGTTCGCCAGGTGCTAGGATATCCGGTTTTGGTCGGTTGTCAGCAGTTGGCCCACGACTGCTAAAAGGCATCACTTGAGTACCGTCGTGGCTAGATGCTCCAACAACAATCACATCACCAAAAGCATCTGCGGGAGAGGTAAGAGTTCGCGGTTCAGAACCATTATTACCTGCACTCTTAACCAAGACTAAGCCTAATTTTGCGGCTCGTTCCGCAGTTTTTGCCCAAATATTAGTACCATCTAGCTCTGTCGGAACTCCCCAGCTACAGTTAGCTACTTTTACACCTTCCTTCATGTCTTTAATCACATCTTCAATGGCATCTGCACCTTTAAATCCTTCCCCCGATTGAGTTGTCTCAGAAGGTAATAACTTATAGTTCCAAATAACTGCTTCTGGTGCCATACCTTTGTACTGTGAGCCATTGCCAGCAATGATACCCGCTACGTGAGTTCCATGTGGGTGGGGGTTTCCCCAAGGTTCACTAGTATAATTTCGCTTATGGACAACACGACCTTTCAAGTCAGGATGGTTAATATCAACTTCGCCATCAAGAACAGCAATAATCACCCCTCTGCCAGTACCAACTATCCCTTGAGTTCTAGCATTGGCTAAACCCACAGTTACAGAACTTTGGTCTAGTTCTAATCTCAAGGGTTTATCAGCTTCCAAGCGGACTATATTACTTTGCTGTGAGAATTTTTGAATTTGGGCAGGGGTGAGATTAGCAACGACAGCTTCACCTAATGTCAGGTGTTCCTCAAAAGCCTGCTCTTGTTTTAAATCCTCTATGAGTGATTCAATATCTTGATTTACTAAGCTTTCAAACTCATCGAAGGCATCAACTTCAAATTCTTCATTGCGTTTTTGGTAAATTTCTTCCAATTGCTTAAACTCTTCATAGAACTCCTCAAAGCATTTGGTCGGTTTGTAATAAATCATTACCCGTTGACGTATTGTTGAATTAACATCGTCAACTTCATCCATAATTTGATACTCTAAGAAGCGGTCAAGTTTGCCTTCAATTTCAGATCCCCATTTATCATTAATTTCAAGTTCGGCTTTTTCTAGTTGCTGTTCTGTGAAATCGAAATCTTCTTCTGAAATCATGATTTGCTCCTTAAAAATAAGAGGGTAAGTACTGCTTACATAGAGGCTAAAAAATTGATTTTTACATTGTAATTGTTGCTCACTCTACGGCTATTGAAAATATTGCAAGATATAAGTTATACAGCTTAATTATCTTCTTCTTCGCTTACCGAAAAAGTCAATTGCCGAAGGCAATAACTTAGCACCAATCCTAAACAAAGCCCCCCAAAATTCTGCTACTACTGGAATTTCTTCTGGTTTTAGCCCAGCTTGTTTGCAAATACTAGGAAAAAGACGAGCCACAATTGCAGGAATAAAAATAGCAGGCATCCATTTAAAATGAGTTGGCAATATCTTAGTAATGATTGGAGTCAACAGTTGGGTGACAGCATCAGGACTTTTGCGACAAGCCGCTTGCAGCTTGGCACGAGTCCTCGGATTACTAGTTATTTTTTTTACCGCATTTTTGATTAAAGCAGTGAATACTTTTGCTAACTGTTGAATTACATAACTATTTGGATTACGGCGTTCAATATCTCCCCCCAGGTAAGCTTCTATATCTTCAGCTACACTTTCAGTAGATACACTTTCGAGGGTTTCCTCTAGCTGAGATTCAATCCCTGCTTCTAATGACTCAACTTCTATACTTTCTATATCTGCCTCAGAAAACAATTCTAGCTGTTCTAGTGAATTAACAGATGCTAATATTGACATGATTTTTTATTGTGAAAAGATGAGTAGTTTTACAAGTTTAATTTAAGCTTTACGCAATGAAAACATTCGAGATAACCACATCTATTACATTTATTTACGCGGTAAATAAATGCAAAATATCAGCAATTTATGTGGATTATTATTTAGGTAAAACCTATCAAAAAAAGCAAATTGGTTTTTCCTCCCCTCAAATAGGCTACGGTGTACACACAAGTCTGGAAATCCTACCTAACGTTTGGTTTCGCCGTCTAGCTTTCGGTTTTGCGATCGCTCTGGAAGCTTGTCATTGCGAGGAAGAACGACGTAGGCGTAAGACTTCCCGCAGGGTAGCAATCGCTTTAATTACGGGATTATGCGATGACTTCGCTCCGTTATCACTGCGCTCGTAATGACAATTTAAGGGGTTTATAACGCCTGAAACCCTTACAGCTACCACTTGTGTGTACACGGTAGCCTCAAATAGGGGAAGATTAAGGTTGAGGAAATGTGAAAGCAGTAGTCCTAACAAAAATTGTGATTTGTAAGACTGGCTAGCATCACTTAGCCAAAAAACTACGATAGTCTTTGCAAACGAGTAGAGGACTGAAGAATATCGGGTTTCAGGGTTTGAACGAAGTATCAAGGGAGACTTAAATCAACAATTTTCTGTCTTTTTTGACCCTTTAGAATAACACCTCCATCGGTTTGCAGAGACTACCATAACTAGTTCCAAAAACTCGTAATTACACCTTCAGTCGCAGCAGATATTTCCTCTGATTTCAACCCAGCATCTTTGGAAATAGCAGGAAAAAGGCGAGCCACAATTGGCGGAACAAAGATGGCAGACAACCATCTGAAATAGGTTGGCAATGCCTTGGTAATGATTGGAGTCAATAGTTGAGTGACAGCATCGGGACTTTTGCGACAAGCCGCTTGCAGCTTGGCACGAGTTCTAGGATTACTATTGATTTTTTTCACAGTATTTTTGACTAAAGCGGTAAAAATTTTCGTCAGCCGTTTAATCACCAAACTGCTAGGAGGACGACGCTCTAAGCCTCCTTCAATGTAAGCTTCTACATCTTCAGCGACACTTTCAAAAGATACACTTTCTAAGTTTTCCTCTAACTGAGATTCAATCCCTGCTTCAGCTGAACCGTAGTCTAAGCTTTCTATATCAGCTTCGGAAAACAATTCTAGCTGTTCAGTTGCACCATTTGTTGTTGCTGTATAAGTTGTCATGATTTTATCCTTTCAGAATTTGATTTTTATTGAAGGAAAGTCTTTAATGAATCATCATAGAAATAATATTTGAATTTCCAGATTTATCAAGAGATAATAAGCTTTTTCCTCATATCTCTTTTCCTTTCCATACACATATATTATCTTGAGCAAATAGGCTTGGCAATTAATTATTTTTCGATAAAAATCATTCGTCATAAATAAAATATTCCACATTTTAAAAAGAAAATTACAGACTTATTTAAATAAGTCTGTAATTTGGAAAAATAGTTCTTAGTCATACTTGTATTTATTTTTCAGCTACTTTAAAACGCTGTGCTGCTCTCCAAGCACGAGGAGTATTTTGATAGCGATTGCGAAACTGACAATAGAAATGATTGATATTTTGATAGCCTACTTTCAAAGCAATATCATCAACAGAATAATTAGTTTCTAAAAGCAAGTAGCTTGCAGCTTTTAGTCGACGGTCAATAATCCAATTATTAACTGTTCTCCCAGTAATTCTGCGGACTAAGTCGGTTAAGTAAGCTGGAGAATAACCAACAGCTTGAGCTACTTCTTTTAGTTTAATATTTTGATGATAATTCAATTCAATGAACTCGAAAACCTCGCGCATCCTGGGAATCGTTGGAAAGATAGAATTATGAGCATTTGATTTTTTATTTTCAGTGTTATTAGAAAATGTCTGATATTTTAACTTAACATTAACAATACCGTTTTCTGTATTAATGACATCAGGCTCTGCTTTATCCAAGCATTTAATTAATATTTCTTTGGCTTCAGGATGTTCATCAATTAATAAAATATTTCTCATACTTTTTCCTAATATTAGGCCTCTTGTATGAATCAGATTATGCAACTAAATAAATGAATCTTCTGCAACTCTTTACTTCTTTGTGCAGCAGTCGCTACCTTGCGGGAATACTTTGGGCAAACAAGTCGGTAGAGCCGCCCAACGCGCTCGCTGCCTTGCTTTTGCGTGAAACTTAAAATTCTTATTTTATAACATTCGTGCAAGAAATCTATTGATTTTTTTGAACATATAGAGCGTGACGAAATGTTCAAGCTCTTGGGTTAAAGATAGAACAAACAAAGAATTATTATCGCGGTCGTAAGTCATGTTTCGGTTTGTATTAAGCAAACTTAAGCCTTACAATCCAACTGCGCTAATGTTGCTATGGATTAAATATAGACCATTGACCCTCTGTTGTCGTCCACTTTAAGTTGATATTTTTGTACAATCGAGTGATGGATAAACCCGTCCAGCTCTCAGTGGAAGTTTGTCTCAAACTAAAGTTTGAATTTAGATACCTACTTTAGTACAGTACGGTTACACGCTCCCTCAACGGTGAATGGTGCAATCAGTTGATCATCTCGATAGCTAGCAATCATGTTAATCTGACCCTGCTGCCGACCTGATTTGAGGTCGTAGAAGCGTTCTCCAACCGGGGAATATCCATAGCCGTAGTTATCGCGTTCATCCATACCCGAATGGCACTAAGAAAAGCTGAAAGGCTTGTGGTTTAACCCTCTTATGTCACTAGCGGAAAACAATCATCGGAGCGAAACTCTGAAACGTTGATTTAATAAAGTTTTGAGCTTTTATTTTCTAACAAAAACTAAAATTTATAGCCAAAAACTGAAAAGTAAAGCTCTCAAGGGCTTTCAGGCATTGGCTTTTCCCAAAGTGACAGAACAGGGTTAAGCACTCTGCAATTGCTTGCATAATTCATGTCGGGGCTTGGTCAATCTGGGGTAAGCTTTGGGACGACGTTTTTGAACTCGTGTTTTACTGCGTTTGCCCTGATTAATTCTCCGTCTCGCCCTTCTTTACTTCCGCAATATTAAACCTGAATCCTTACGATGTTTCTAACTTCTGAATCAGATTATAGAGGCATACATCTGATCTCTAATGTGTAGGCTGGTGATTTTTTGACTAAAAACTTGTGCGGTAGTATTATAGATAAATTCTGACCATACTGCTGCCACTCTAGTTTACCTCCAACACCTAACATCGTAATACTTGCTTTTTTCGGCAAAATTATTCCTGGAATAGTAACCTTCCCAAACGTTGGCTCATCAAGCAGTATTGCATATAATTTTCCTTTATTTGTTGTGTAGCGCACACGAATATTTTCTAGAGTTAAATCTTCTGCTCGTATCCAATAGCGCGAGCCAAAGATTGCTTTACCATTCACATCTAGCCATTTACCCAAGCCTTCTAATCTTTCAAGCTGTACTTTGGAGATTGAACCATCAGCCTTTGGCCCAATGTTCAGCAATAAATTCCCATTTTTACTAACAATATCTACAAATAAGTCTACTAATTCATCTACCGAAATCATATTCAAATCAGTATCATTTTGGTTATAACCAAACGAGTAGCCTAAACCCCTTGTACTTTCCCATTTTTTTGGTTCTATTTTTGTGAGTTGACTATATTCCGGTGTAGAAAAGTCAAAGTGCAACCCTAACTGACCACCTAAATCAAAACGGTCATTCACCACACCATCGGGTACGCGATTGTAAAAGTAGGCCATAATTTCATTCGCTTGCCCAATAGGGTAGCCAAGATCGTTCCATAATATAGATGGCTGATAGCGGTCAATTAACTCGCGCCAATGAGCATTCGCATAGTCTGCATAGGCTTTTTCCTGAATAATTGCTCCTACCAGCGTGTTGAAGTCTGTGATTGTTGTATCTTTGAAAGACCAATCAATACCACCAGAGTAATACACACCCATACGCATACCTTCTTTGCGAATAGCTTGTGTTAGTTCGCCTACAATATCGCGTGTTGCCACTCGCCCTGGCTGGTTTATAGTTTTACTAGGCCACAATAAAAAGCCGTCATGATGCTTCGTTGTTAGTACAACGTACCGCGCACCCACTTTAGAGAATAATTTTGCCCATTTCGAGGGGTTCCAATTTGTTATGGCTGCATTAAATCTGGGAATAAAGTCATCATAGGTGAAGGCTTCACCATAGGTTGCACTATGATAGTTATAAGTAGGGCTGCTCTCAAGTTTCATGGAGTTATAATACCATTCTGAGTAAGGGTTGTTCTCAAACCAGTATTCCCAACCACGCTCTGCAACAACTTTGTTCAGTTCTCCAGTTAGTGGTGCATAGCCAGGTACAGAGTATACTCCCCAATGGATGAAAATTCCCAGTTTTGCATCCTTAAACCAGTCTGAAACTTTATGCTTCGATAACGATTCAGTTGTTGGCTCATAAGTTCTTTGTGCAAGGGCAACAGAAGCGAATAAGTTCAAAAATACAGTTAACGATAATGTAGCAAACAGCACACGAACTAAAAACTTAATCATTACAATGTTCCTGATTGACAACGTTCTCAAACTTTAGAATGAAAGTATACTTAGCTTTTAGTCACTATTTTTATCAACAAGCACTGGATATTAAGTTTCAGTCCATCAAATAGTGAAATTAAAGCTATTTATTTCCTAAGTAGTCTCTACTGATATTTAACTCATGTATTGCCTTGTTCTATTTGATGGCAAAGGTATTGTTCAGGATATTGTGTTTTCAACCATAGCCGCACCCAATTAATTTTAATAATGCAAAAAATTATGGGCTTCATTGAGTTTGTTGGCTGATTGTTCTAATAAGCATTGTTCATGAGCATTTCTTGATAAAAGTAGTTGGTACTCAATACCTGTTGAGCCAATGATACATGGAAGTCCAAGAACAACTTCACTGCCAACTCCATAGTTAGAATTTGCTCTGGCCGATACTGGAAATATCTGCTTTTCATCTCGCAAAATGGTATCAACTAATTGACAAACTACTATTGATATACCATAGCTTGTATTTCCTTTGCGTTCAAAAATATTATGGCCTCGTTTACGAGTTAACTGTGCATACTCTTGCTGAATTTGTTCTAGCGTTGCTCCTTGTGGTATGGGAAATTCAGTTAACAGAATTCCCCCAATAAATGCACTAGACCAAACTACAAATTGACTGTCTCCATGCTCTCCAATCACATAAGCATGAACGTCAAGTTTTGCAACATTCAGCCGCTTTCCAATTTGATATCTCAGTCTAGCAGTATCAAGAACCGTTCCCGAACCGAAAATTAGATTTTCTGCTCTGGTAGAAGTAGCGATCGCAATCCGCGTGAGTACATCCACTGGATTGCTAACGATAATTATGATTGAATTCGGTGCAACTCGATCCAATTCTTTGATCGTGGAACGTATAATCTCTGCATTGTCGCTCAATGTATCTAATCGGTTCTGTCCTTGTTTTGGCTGCACCCCAGCAGTCACAATAATGATATCTGAATCAGCCAAATCTTCATACTGATTTGTTGGTATAATCTCCATCTCTTTAAGTAGGGGAATACTGTCTTCGATATCCCATGCTTGCCCCTCAGCTTTTGATAAGGTTCGATCAAAAAGGACGACCCTTACACATTTACCGAGTAAGACTAAAGCATTTGCAACGTCTGCACCTACATTACCTGCACCAATAATACCGATTTTAGATGTTTTACTAATCATGCTATATCTACTTTTTTCTCTTCAAGTGAGAAATGTCGTTTATTTGGTAAGTCCTTAGGTCTGCAATTGCCGTCTTTTTACAATTTGGAAAACAATATATTTAACCCTTCGGTCATCGTGGGATGAGTCAAAATACCATCGCGCAGAACGGTATAGGGCATCTGAGCTTGCATCACCATCTGCACTGTTGAAATCACTTCACCTGCTTCATGACACAACAAGGAACACCCTAGAATAAGACCTGTATCTGCATCCACGATCGCCTTCAAAAGTCCATCAGTTTGACCGAGTGTTTTCGCTCTCGGAACGGCTGACGCATCTATTTTCGCCACGCGGATAGCATATCCTTGTTGCTGTGCTTCAGTTTCAGTCAAACCCACATGAGCCAGTTCTGGATCGATGAATAAACACGATGGAACCAATCGCTCCCGCGTACTACGGTTGCTCCCATCAATTAAATTAGCTTTGATAATGCGATAATCATCGAGCGATATATGAGTGTATTGCGGGCCGCCGTTGATGTCACCTAACGCCCAAATTCCCGGAATGTTCGTCTCTAAGCGATCGTTAACTTGAATAAATCCGCGTATATCGCTTGCTACACCAGCAGCAGCTAAATTTAAGCTCTCGGTATTGGGCGCACGACCAACGGCGACGAGCAAATGTGACCCTTGGAGGGTGATTTCACGATCACCCACTTGGATTTGCAGGATGGTTTGATTACCAGTGCGATCAACTCTCAACACCTTCGCCTTCAGCAAGAATTCAATACCATCTTGTTCTAATAATGTTTGAACTGCGATCGCTATATCTGGATCTTGCTGTGACAGGATTTGCTCGCTTTGCCCAATGACAGTAACGCCAGAGCCAAAGTGCCGAAACACCTGGGCAAACTCTAAACCAATATAGCCACTACCGAGAACGATTAGGTGTTCAGGCAGGTGTTCTAGCTCCATAATTGACTCGCTTGTCAAAAACTCAACTTCTGTAAGTCCGGGAATGGATGGAATTAACGGTCGTGTGCCTGTATTAACAAACAAGCGTTCGGCGGTAAGTAAGCGAGTGTCCTCCTCAGTCGTCACTTCAATTGTTTTGGGAGCAACAAACCTTGCTGTGCCGACGATCAAGTTTTTATCCAGAGCCGTTTCTAAATTGTGCAAGTTCATTTCACGCGCAGATTGCACAACTGTTCGTTTTCGTTGAATTACCTCTGCTAAATTAACGATAGGTGTATTAGCTTTAACACCATAAGCGGCACTGTTTCGCACTGTGTTTGCCACATTGGCACTCGCCACCATAGTTTTAGTAGGAATGCAGGCAATATTAATACACCCGCCACCAATCATATTTAAACTGCGTTCAACCAGAGCAGTTTTACGTCCGTCAGCGACTAACGCTGGTGCAAGTGTTTTACCCGCTTTGCCGCCGCCGATAATAATATCATCATAGTGTTGAACGTTCACTTCCATATCTTTTGAGTTCGATTGGGTGAATACAATGTCTCGAAGGTATTATGAACTTCAAAAAAGACTGGCTTCTTGAGAGGTTTTAGCGATCGTAACTCAAGATACTTGCCGTAACTGGGTTTCAAAAAAGTGCATAACACCTGCGCTGATGATTCAACTTTTTCTACAAGCTTGTTTCATCAGGATACGGTTGTTTTTATACACTTCTAAAGTTCCAGACTGCGGGTTATCTAACGTGCCATCCCACACCCAGTATTCATAAATTCCACTCCGAAACTTATACACTCGAACACCTTCTGTCGCTTTGCTAGTTCCTTTGCCCAAACTTAAATTACCATTATGACTGGTCGCGCGATAAAGCAGTTCACCGTTCTTATATTTCTGCCAAATATTGATGTTGTACCCACCCTGGCATTTTGTACTCAAGACGATGCCAGCTGTAGAATCAGCAGAAGCTATTAAATAACAATTAGTTAATACACTAATAGGCAGAGCAAGTAATAATGCGGATATCTTTAGTAGTATTTTCATTGTGTTCAAGAGTATTGAAAAACTAATTAGACGGTATTGGCGATATATCCAAAATTTATCAGTGCTGCGTTAAGTGCAAATGCCATCCAATTCTCAAAGATTGAGGTCGGACAATCCGGGATGATCGTCAGTGCGACGACCTAGTATCCAGTGGTATTTGCGTTCGCTGTGGTGAATGAGCAGGTCGTTGATGCTAGCAATACGCCATCGCATAAATCCATGTTCGTCAAACTCCCAATTCTCATTACCGTAAGAGCGAAACCAATTACCGGAATCATCATGCCATTCGTAAGCAAACCGGACAGCAATGCGGTTGTTTTGAAAAGCCCAAAGCTCTTTGATCAGACGGTAGTCTAATTCTTTAAGCCACTTACGTTTCAAGAACTCGACGATCGCTTCACGACCAGATAGAAATTCTGAGCGGTTACGCCAATTGCTATCCGACGTGTAAGCAAGTGATACTAGTTCAGGGTTTCGTGTGTTACAAGCATCTTCCGCAATTCGGACTTTTCGGATAGCGGATTCATTATCAAAAGGTGGCAGGGGTGGTCGAGAATTTTCAGGGTTGTTCATAGTCTGTAACCGGTAGAATCGGGATTCTTGTTCCGAGAGGCTTGGCCAACTTCTCAACATAGTTGGATTAAAATTACAACAGATTTCAAGGTTGTGAAGTACACAAACTAACTCCCAAAGGCAAGTATGAACCCTGTTGTATTTCTGGATTCTGAATTCTGCTGTAAGGGTGAAAGAGCAGTTAAATGGCCATAAACTTCATTTTTTACCTCAATCAGCAGCAGTGTAATTTCTTTAAATGCTGCAAGAAGAAGTTTTGAAATTGAGTAGGGGTGAAATTGCAATAGACTGCACTTGCTTGACAATACCATCTCCCTGAATAATCACCTGGGAACGTGATTTTATTAATTCTTGTATCTGCGGACAACCTAGAAATTGAGTCAGTTCTGTTAAAGCAAAAAGGAATTCTGTGTTTAATTTATCTAAAGATGGTCGCAATATTTGGTTTAAGTCTGGCACGTGAGGAAAAGCTTTAATTCCTTGCTTTTGCCAGGTTTGAAAATCAACTGATTGGATAAGTTTTCCTGCTTCTATTTGTGATTGAAAAAATGCTGCAACCATATCGGGATCTAAACTATAGATTGTTGCTTGTTGCCTAACTTTTAATAATAACTCTTGTTCACGCTTTCGATCCTCAATAGGAAGTTTATGATTCCATTTCCACCGGGCTACATCATGTGCAATTAGCAATCGCTGCTGGATCAATTTTAGTAATTTATCTCTTGCGGGGGGACAAAATGGTCTAGAATGCTTATCTTACAAAGAGTGTAGCAATTTGTGGTAAAAGAAAAAGAGCATTTATTCGCAATAAGCTCTATTTAA
>NZ_JACJRV010000123.1 GCF_014697475.1 Nostoc sp. FACHB-152 | reverse complement strand
TTAAATAGAGCTTATTGCGAATAAATGCTCTTTTTCTTTTACCACAAATTGCTACACTCTTTGTAAGATAAGCATTCTAGACCATTTTGTCCCCCCGCAAGGTCTGGGTATGATTGGGAGCAACTGATAAAAGACTATAGACTGGCTGCTGTTCAAAGTCTTTACGTTGCTTGTCAGTGGTGTGTCTCTCCCCAACAGCTTCGCCAGATGAAATGGGTCTGGCTTCCGCAACTACTCAAGTCAATGACAGCTTTCTTTGATTTGGGCTGTTCTGAGTTATGGGCATTGTGAGCAAGCAATCTATCAAGAGTTATAGCGTATTGATTATCTTATCAATTTGTAAATCTTAATATTAGATAAACTAATTACTAGTTTTACATAATATTGTGATCGTCAGTACATATTTTTTGTATCAATAGATGTAAGCTATATCTGCTGAGTAAAATTACTACATCGATTTGTGGTAAATCGCTCACAAAACAACATCCCTTTAATTTATTTGATTCTTTGCATAGCAATTAGTGAATATCTGCAACCGACTTTGGTTGATAGAGAACATTAGGCAATTTATCCATCTGTATCTTTGCGTCAGACAACAAGTTATTCCTCTCCAAGCACTACTCTCGGTAAAACCTCGTTTCATCTTGAAAGACCGACATGACAACAAAGACTGACCCTGATTTTGCCGCACGCGAAGCGTTGCGCCTAATCGGCCCCGACCCCGAAAACTGGGTGCCTGATTATCCAGGCATTGACCACAATGTCACGATAGTAGGAGGTAGTGGCAGTGGTAGTACTTTTGCATTTGCTCTACGGCGTGCTGGTATTGGCCGCGTAACAATTATTGATGCGGCTCTTGACGAAGCCCATGCAGGCGTATGGCTGACGCGAGCGCGGATGAAAAAGCTACGCACACCAAAAAATCTACCAGGGCCAGAACTCGGCATCCCAGCACTGTCGTTTCAAGCTTGGTACGAGGCGCGGCACGGTGTTGAGGCATACACAGCACTTGATCGCATTCCCAGAGTGTTATGGGCTGAGTATCTCAGTTGGTATCGGCATTTCTTAGACATTCCCGTTAGGTATCAGACGAAGTTGGTGCGAGTTGAACCTGCGGCAGGTTTCTTTCGCCTACATCTGGAAGTAAACGGTATCTTACAGATAGAAACCACGCGCAAGATTATCTTCGCCAATGGTGTAGCTGGTACTGGTGGAGCAAATATCCCGCCTGTATTAGCATCTCTCCCACGTAGTTTATATGCACATACCTCTGATGAAATTGATTTTAGTGAGTTGCGCGGCAAAAATGTAGCAGTGCTGGGTGCTGCTGCTTCGGCTTTCGATGCGGCAGGGGTAGCACTAGAATCAGGTGCGAAGGAAGTACACCTGTTTGCACGAAGGTCTGAGATTGCATCTCTGCCAGTGATTCGGGTGCGGGGTTATCCTGGTGCTTACTATAACTATGCACAACTACCTGATGCGGCGCGTTGGTTCCAAGCTTGGCGGTTTAATCAAGTTGGCTCGACACCACCACCAGATGCAATTGAGAGAGTAACTGCGTTTTCTAATTTCCATTTGCACCTATCTGCACCGTGGAAAGAGGCTCATGCTCAGGGCGATCGCATCGTTGCTCAGGTAAATAATGATACTTTTGAGTTCGATTTTGCGATCGCTGGGACTGGCTATTTTGTTGATCCAACCAAGCGGCCGGAACTTGTTGATTTTGCACATCATATTGCTCTGTGGCGCGATCGCTACGAACCGCCAGGCGATCAGCACAACGAGCAACTCAGTACTTATCCTTACCTTGGCAACGCCCATGAATATCTAGAGAAAGTCCCTGGTAATGCCCCATACCTCAAAGATATCCATGTGTTCAATCCAGCTGGCTTCGTCAGTTTCGGTCTGCCTATTGGTGATGTACCAAGCATCCGGCGCGATGTGCCAGCAATAGTATCACGTATCAGCCACGACTTATTCTTTGCTGACTGGTCATTACACGAAGCCCGGATTACTAGTGACAATGTTGCACCAGACTTCGAGCCATCACTGTATGCCAATGCTGTGTGGAAACAGCCAGCTAAGGTGGGAGTCAGCTAAATCTGCGTAGCTTTTATAATTCTCAAACAGGTATAACCTATGAGCTTAAATAAGCAAGTTCTAGATAAACCGCTTTCCTACAGCTTGCCATCGGTAGAAGCTAACCTCAGCTATCTGATACCGATGGCAGAAAAACCTGTCAACTACACCTATGAACCGCCACCAGGAATTCCCCGCACTAACGGAACTTTCCAGACTTACAAACTGCCAATTTATAATGCTCGTTCCATCTCGGAGAAAATCTCTCTAGATGAACAGGGTTTTGCATTTACTGCCTACAATACAAACGTCCGCGACTTTTATAACGAAGACGAAATCCGCCAAGTCTACTATCCAGAAGCAGAGCAATTATTAAAGGAACTGACTGGTGCTTCTCAAGTTGTGATATTTGATCACACCCTGCGTAATGCGTCGCAATCAAAGCCGGGTGAGAACAATATTAAAGAACCAGCGAAGCGCGTACACAATGACTTTACCGCTAAATCTGGCTATACAAGGGCGCGTTTGGAGTTAGCTGCACGAGGTATAGAAGACATTGATAGGCTATTACAACAACAGTTTGCCATTATCAATGTTTGGCGAGGCATCGCTAACACAATCCAAGAGTCACCATTGACAGTATGTGATGCTCAAAGCATAGCACCATCAGACCTTGTAGCTGGAGACTTGGTGTACCGCGATCGCATTGGTGAAACCTACGCAGTCACGTATAATCCAGAACATCAATGGTTCTACTTTCCGCAAATGCGAAGGGACGAGATTCTATTTATCAAATGCTTCGACTCTGCTGAAGACGGACGCGCACGTTTTGCAGCCCACACAGCCTTTGAAGATCCCAGCAGCCCTTCAGATGCACCGCCTAGAGAAAGTATAGAGTTGCGGACATTCGTTTTTTATCCGGATTAGTTCAGTAGTTCTCAAACAGGTTTCACTGAACTTTCTTAATAATTTATACTACGATAAATCTATCGGTTTAATGTAAAATATAGATCAGCTACAGATGCTTCTTTGGTATCTTCCTTAGACTAAATAAAAACCTTCCAAAGAAAGCTGACGAGTACAAAAGAGTTCTTGCAAAAATAGTTTCTCACTCTTAGGGGGACAGAGTTTGAATGGGTAAAAGGTAAAAAATTTAGATGCCTTCCTTTGCCTTTTGCCCCTTGCCCTTTTCCCCTCTTCTTTTCCCACTTCTGCAAGAAATTTAAACATTCACCCATAGATCACATTTTGGAGAATAGACATGGGATACAAACATATTGAAGTTAAACCGACATCTGGTTTCACTGGTGCTGAAATCAATGGCGTAGATCTTTCGCGTCCTCTGCAAGATGACGTAGTTGCGGAAATTCGGAAAGCTCTATTGAAGTGGAAAGTGGTTTTCTTTCGCAATCAAAACATCGATCACGCTGCACAGATTGCCTTCACGGCTCGTTTTGGTGAAGTGACCTACGCGCATCCTCACGAAGATGAACCGATAGAAGGCTTTTCCCAAATCTTACCAATCGATCGCAGCCGCTTTGAACGCCGCAACGGTCTACAACGTTCCAGTTATGAAAGCCGTTGGCACACTGATGTAACTGCTGTTGTTAACCCTCCTGCGGGTTCTATTTTGCGAGCAGTTAACGTCCCTAGCTATGGTGGTGACACACAGTGGACTAATCTAGTCGCAGCTTATGAAGGTCTATCAGAACCTCTACGGAAGTTAGCAGATGGATTGAAAGCCGAGCATCGTTTCAATGCACGTTTGCGGATACCTAGCAATAGCAAATATGCCCAGCGCATTGCAGCTAATCCCCAGGTTTCGATTCACCCGGTGGTGCGTGTTCATCCTGAAACTGGCGAACGTGCATTGTTTGTGAATCCTGGCTTCACTTCGCACATTCTGGATGTGTCACAACAAGAGAGCGAACTGCTGCTGGAGTTATTTTTCAAACAAATCACCAAACCAGCCTACATCACCCGCTTCCGTTGGAACAATGGTGATATCGCATTCTGGGACAACCGCGCCACCTCGCATTTAGCCCCACAAGACTTGGATCATCTAGAAGTTGAGCGCGTACTCTATCGCACTACTATTACAGGTGATATTCCAGTTGGGACTGATGGTTTTAAATCGCAAATAGTTGAAGGTGAACCGTTAACTAGTGATTTACCAACTGTCCTGAAGCAAAAATCTGAAAAAGTGTTAGCAGAACCAGCACTCAATTAAACGATAAATCCGGGCGATCACCTAAAATAATTACAATTAAAATCCGGTAGACTTATGAACCTACCGGATTTTAATGTTCGCTATCTTGGGCGACTAAAAAATCACAAATCATGATTTAAGCTTATAAGATTGCAAAACAGTGCATAATCAACGTATTGCAATTTAGTAACAATCATGACTTCAATTAATGACCCTGCTGTTGTCGCTGAAGTAACTGATTTATATCTCCAGTATGAAGAAGCTCTAGCTAATAACAATCTAGAGGTGATGGATAGTTTATTTTGGGATGCACCAGAAGTAGTGCGGTTTGGTGTTGCAGAAAACCTCTATGGTAGTGAAGAAATTCGCAACTTTCGAGCCTCTCGACCGAACCCAAAAATAGAACGTGAAATTTTCAATCTCAAAGTTGTCACATTTGGTAATGATACAGCAACCGTAACTTTAGAATTTCGCCGCATAATTAATGGTGTCGAACGTGTGGGACGACAAAGCCAAACTTGGTACAAATTTGCAGCAGGATGGAAAGTTGTTTCGGCTCATGTTTCGTTATTACCATAATGAGTCACAAAATAAATAATTACTGTGAGTGATAAATAACAAATATAAGATACAGTAAAGTGACTTCATTGAATTAGACTCGATTAAATTCTAAATATTTAGTGAAATTATCATGATTTCATATTAGTACCTCATTTTTCATTTTAAAAAAGCTTGGCAGATTGCCAATTGCCTAATTATCTATCTATTTGACTGAACGTTGTGTGAAGTGCGATAAGCGAAGCTTAAGCCTATGGCTATCGCAATTTGTCTAAAAACCTCACTGGCTGGAGAAGCTTGTTCACTAGTTGCGATGGGATTTCCGGTATCACCACCGCTACAAATGCGCGAATCAATGGGGATTTGTCCTAACAGAGGTGTTTGTAATTCAGCTGCGAGTTGTTCACCGCCACCACTACCAAAAATATACGTGCGTGAACCACAATCACCACAAGTTAAATAACTCATATTTTCCACAATACCCAAAACCGGAACACCGACTTGACGAAACATATATATGTTACGGCGAACATCTGCGATCGCAATTTGCTGAGGAGTCGTCACTAAAATAACGCCACAAATTGGACTTTCTTGAATAATTGTAATTTGGGCATCACCTGTACCCGGAGGTAAATCTATTAATAAATAATCTAATTCGCCCCATTCTACATCATTGAGAAATTGGGTAATAATTTTGTGTAATACAGGCCCTCGCCATGCCAAAGGACGATTCTTTTCTGCCAGTAAACCCACAGACATCAATTTTATTCCTTGCACTTCCAACGGTAAAAACTTATCACCTGTCGGAGTATGAATAACATCAATGTCAGCTTGTTCTAAACCCAACATTTGCGGCAAATTAGGCCCATAAACATCAGCATCTAATAGCCCAACCTTTGCACCTTGTAAGCTTAAAGCTGCGGCTATATTGACAGCAGTTGTTGATTTACCTACGCCTCCTTTACCACTAGAAATTCCTAGAGTAGTTTTTACCCCAGGAATTGTACAAACTTGAATATAAACCTTTTTGCACCAAGTTAAAGCTAATAATTTAGATTCAATTTCCTGTTTTAACTGCTGCTGATGAGAACCAATATATAAGCGCAAATAAACGTAGTCATCAACTATGCGAAAATTTCGCACCATTCCTAAACTAACAACGTCATTTTTTAAAGTTGGTTCAATTACCTGTTTCAGCAATTCAACCACCTCTTGTTGATAATAATTAATCTCTAATTGTGCCATTATTTGCAACTTTCTCAAAAAATTTAGTTAACGACTAGCGAATTAACTTAAAAAACTCTCTGCGCCCCTCCGCGCTTACTCAGCGTTACTTTGCGTTAAAAAAGTATTCTCTTCCTTGGCTGTTGGTATCTTGTTAATCGCTCGTTGTGCTTGAATAGCAACCTCCCTATCAGGGTCATCCAAAGCTTGTTGCAGAGGGATGATAACATCAAGATGAGCTAAATTACCAAGAGCAATTACAGCTTCTTTGCGAACATCTGCATATTCATCTGCTAAAGCTTGAATTAATTGTGGCATGACTTGTACATCTGTAATTTTTTGCAACGCTTGTGCAGATGCTTTTCTAACTTGCCAATGTTCATCACCTAAAGCAGCTTCTAATGCAAAAATCGCTTGACTATTTGCATGAATAGCTAGAGATTGAGCAGCATTACGACGTACTTGCCAGTCACTGTCATTAGTGAGTGTGTGACTAAGCTTAGTAATTACTTCTCTATCTTGTAAATGCCCTAAAGTTAATGCAGCAGCACGACGCACAACAGATGATTCATCAAAAACTAAATCCAAAGCTTGGGGACATTTTTCTAGTTGATTTATATATCGCAGTGTAGTTACTGCTGCTTCTCTTAATTCCCCATTATCTGATTCTAAAAATGGCAGAATATACGATAAAGATTGAATATCATGAATTTTCCGCAACAGCACTAAAATATTTAGTTGTGTATTTATATCACTACTCTTGAGCTTATCTAGTAACAGGAATAAATCATCTTGGGTCACTAACTCGTTTAACGCTGATGCTGCTTCAGTGCGAATCTCTAAATCTGCGGAACTAAGGCATTGAATTAAAGCAGGAATTGCAACAGGATTAGCAATTTCCCAAAGGGCTGATATGGCTATTTTTTGCACAGCAATATGTTCATCTTGTAAAGCATTGATGAGTGCGTCTATTGTTTCATCATCGCCAAGATGTTGTAAGGTTTTGGCAGCTACTAAGCGGTCATTTACATTAGGCGATCTCAACATTTCCAACCATTGATTTAATTCAGAATTAGCACTTACAGACATCATTAATCCTCCCATTGCGTAATATCTCAAACTCGTATTATCTGAGCCTCTGCCTAAAATTCACATTATTCTTAAGAACGACATAAATTACCGCAACAAAAAAGGAATCTGCACAGTAATAGCATTAGTAGGACATTCCTTTTCACAAGGCAAACAAAACCAACATTCATCATATTTCATATAAGCTTTTCCCGTCTCTGGATTTTTAGCCAACACATCTAAAGGACAAACTTCTATACAAGCGGTGCATTTTTCTAAACACTTCGATTCATCAACAATTACAGGCACATCTACTCTTTGATTGATTAAAGCCATAACATTATTCACCAAATTTGTAATTTAGACATTAAACATTATTACTAAATTAACTGCTTATAAAAAGCTAATGACTGTTTGATATTGGCATAACCAATTTTTTTATAAAATAAATGTGCTTCTTTGCGTTTAATATTAGAACGCAACATAACACCATCACATTCTTTCACAGCAGCCCATTGTTCGATTTTCTGCATTAAATAACGTCCAATTCCATGATGACGATAATCTTTATCTACCACTAAGCCTAAAAGAATTGCTTGCTTTGGCATAATGAGTAAATCACAAATATGAGCGTGCGCCCAACCAATTACATATTCATTTGCTAAAGTCGCAACATAAATAACATGGTCATAATTGTTTTTAACTTTATCAAGGCGTTGCTCTACCTGTTGAGTTGTCAGAGAATATCCTAGTTGTTCGCCAAGGATAGCAATTCGTTCTGCATCTTTAGTTTCAGCTTTTTTAATTTTTATTTGCTGACCTAAAGCAACTTTATTTACCATATATGTTAACTATAATTATTGCTCAAGCGTTGCACAAATAAAACGATAACCTATATCAATCTCTTTCAATTTTTGAATCTCGCCATATTTTTTATTCCATTCTCCGCTACTTAAATCGGCTGCAAGTACATTTACTCCTTGTTCTACTAAATCTTGATTTGCTAACGCAAAAGATGATATTCCTGCCCGGACTTCTGCTTGAAGATATAATTCTGGTCGTCTCCAGGCTGCGGCTGCAAATAAATCAGACAAGTCGTGTGGTAACAAAAATGGTATGGCTTCAACACGCCTTTTAGTATTCTTCTGAAGTAAATTAATTTGTTCATCAAGAGATAAAAATCGTAAAGCATCTTCCCACAAAAATGGGAAATAGTCATAAAGCCAAATTTTTTGAGCGAGTCTAATATCAAAAGTTAGTAAAACAATTGTTCCATCTCTAATAACTCTGTGCATTTCTTGGAAAGATTTTTCGAGATGAGAAAAGTGATGTATTGCTAGAATACTAACAACACCATCAACAGACCTATCTGGTAAAGCTAAGTTTTCTGCATAGCCAGTAAACCACTCAACTTGTTGATGTACAACTGCTTGCATTCGCATCACAATAGAAGGTTCAACAGCATAAACAAACAATCCTTGGTTAGCCAAGGCTACACTGTAACCACCAGTACCAGCACCGATATCAGCGATAACGCTACCTTTTGGTAAATTGAGTAAATTAATTATTGTATTGACGATGCGAATATCAGGAACGCGAGTTTGGAAATATTGTTTACCAATATAATTATAAATAGACATTTTTTTGAAATATTCAATATATAACTTATTTAACAGCGACGTTGTATGATTCTTCAACCGTATCTACTGCCACAATGTAAGGCTCTACAGGACGTTTAAACAATATCATTTGCCCTGACTCATCTTTTTTTAAATTGACATGACAGAACCATTCATCATCATTTTTATCAGGATAATCTAAGCGATAATGATATAGACCCCAACGAGTTTCTTGACGATATAATGATGCTCTGGCTGCCATTTCTGCACAGTCTCGAATAAAATGTACTTCCAGAGAACGCATTAATTCATGGGGGTCACGCGCACCCATTAAATCTAATGTTTGTTGATATTGGATAAAATGTTTTAAACCAATTTCAATTTTATTACCTGATTTGGGTGGTTGCAGATAATCATTAACTAAGCGTCTGAGTTTATATTCTACTTGGGTATGTGGTATACCATTCGGTCGCGTTAACGGAGCGTAAATTCTGGCTTTTTCTGCTTCCAAAAACTCTGTCTCTGGTTCGATAAAATCTAAATCTTGTATATATTCAATTGCATGAGTTCCGGCTATGCGACCGAATACAAATGCCCCAATCATATAATTATGAGGGACGCTGGCCATGTCTCCGGCTGCATACAAACCGGGAATTGTGGTTTGCCCGTTTTCATTTACCCACACACCAGAGGCACTATGGCCGCTACATAAGCCGATTTCAGAAATGTGCATTTCTACGCCGTGGGTGCGATAATCTTCGTTTCTACCTTGATGAAAACGTTCTCTACTTGGCCTTTCATTTGCCCAAAGTATAGATTCAATTTCGGCAATTGTATCTTCATCAAGATGGGTCATTTTGAGTTGGACTGGCCCTTTCCCTGAGTTTAATTCTTTCCAAATTTCCAACATCATTTGACCACTCCAATAGTCGCAACTAATGAAGCGATTTCCTTCGGCGTTGGCTGTATGTGCGCCAAAAGGCCCAGCAACGTAGGCACAGGCAGGGCCGTTGTAATCTTTGATTAAGGGATTAATTTGAAAGCATTCAATATTACTTAGTTCTGCACCTGCATGATAAGCCATTGAATAGCCGTCCCCGGCATTAGTAGGATTTTCGTAAGTGCCGTAGAGATAGCCGGAAGCAGGTAATCCTAATCTGCCACAAGCACCTGTACAGAGGATGACAGCTTTGGCTTGAATGACTATATAATCGCCGTTTCTGACATCAAATCCCACTGCACCAATAGCGCGTCCGTCTTTGACTAATACACGCGTCGCCATAACGCGGTTTGTAACTTTGACTTTGTGGCGTTTGACTTGGCGGGTGAGAATAGTTTTGAGGTCTTTACCTTCCGGCATAGGTAAAACATATTTACCTACACGATGCACTTGTTTTAAGTCATAGTTGCCTTGGGCATCTTTTTGAAACTTCACACCCCAACTTTCTAATTCTTGAATGACTTCATAACCTAATTTGCCTGTTTGATATACGGCTTTTTGGTCGAGAATGCCATCGTTGGCTAGGGTGACTTCTCGGACATATTGTTCTGGTGTGGAATGGCCGGGAATGACGGCGGTATTTACGCCATCCATACCCATTGCGATCGCACCACTCCGGCGGATGTTAGCCTTTTCTAATATCAGCACCTCTGCATCAGGATTTGCTTGCTTTGCTTTAATACCCGCCATTGTTCCAGCAGTACCACCGCCAATCACAAGCACATCTGTTTTAATTCGTTGAGTATTAATATCCATAAGTGGGGAGTAGAGAATGGGGAATGGAAATTACAATTACTAGCCTCTAACCTTTCCAAACGATTTCGCTAATATTGACAGATTTCGGGATCAGCTTGATTTTGTAAAAAGTATCGGCAATTTGCTGTTGTCCGCGAATTACTTCGTCTGTTAGCGGTAGTACATTGTAGTCCCGTCGTTTTTCTGCAACTTCTAGAACTCCAGCATCAATACCAAGTTCTGGGGAGAGAAATTTTGCAACTTCTGTGGGATTATTTTTTGCCCAGTCACTTCTTTTTTTGACTTGTTCCAGCACTGTTTTCAAAGCATCAGGATACTTGTCAACAAAAGATTTCGCCGCCAAATAATAACCACGATTAGGTGCTAACCCAGTTGCATCTGTCAAAGTCCGTGCGCCTGTAGCAGCTTGCGCCGCAGCTAAGTAAGGATCCCAAATTGCCCAAGCATCAACATTATTTCCCTCAAACGCCGCACGCGCATCGGGAGGCTGGAGAAAAGCTGGTTTGATATCTTTGTAATCTACTCCTCCCTTTTCTAAGGCTTTGACTAATAAGTAGTTAGTATTTGAACCTTTAGCCACAGCAATTCGTTTACCTTTGAGGTCTGCAAGGCTTTGAATAGATGAGTTTTTCGGCACAATAATTGCCTCTGCTTTGGGACTCCAAGGATCGTAAGCAACATAAACTAAGGGATTACCCGCCGCTTGGGCAAAAATTGGCGGAGATTCACCAGTGTAGCCAAAATCAATACTCCCAGCGTTGATGGCTTCTAACATAGGCGGGCCAGAAGGAAATTCTGCCCATGTTACCGAAGCACCACTAGCTGCAAAGGCTTTTTCCAAATCTTGTTGTGCTTTCATTGCACTAAGAATAGTTGCGGCTTTTTGATAACCAATCCGAACCACAACACCTTGATTTGTAGTGCTTGGGTTGCCTGCCTGAGTTGCCACAGAGTTATCTGTGTTGTTGGCAGAACACGCAGATATGACGAGAGCTAAAGTTAAACCACAAGTAAAGAATAAGGTAAATGTCTTAATTCTTAATATTTCATAATGCTGAAGAAAGCTGCTGACCATCTTCATAAGTCGATTTGATAAATACTGGAGCAACATACGTAACATTTAGGCTATAAGTAAGTATAGCTAATACTACGATAAATCGAGCAATCTACCGTAATTTTGATAAAATATTCACACAGATCAGCAGCAAACATAGGCTCCTAGAAATTATGTCTACTGGTAAAGCATTAAACTTGACACAAAATTTGTACGAATATCTCTTGTCTGTATCCCTACGTGAACCAGAAATACTTTTGCAGTTACGACAAGAAACTGCTCACCATCCCCGTGCAAATATGCAGATTGCGCCAGAACAAGGACAGTTTTTAGCACTCTTAGTTAAGCTCATTGGTGCAAAAAAAACTTTGGAAGTGGGAGTTTTTACTGGTTATAGTTCTTTGAGCGTTGCTTTAGCATTACCACCTGATGGTAAAATCATCGCCTGTGATGTTAGTGAAGAGTTTACATCTGTTGCCCGGCGTTATTGGGAGAAAGCCGGTGTGGCAGATAAAGTTGACTTGCAACTTGCTCCCGGAACAGAAACTTTAGAGTATCTCTTAGTACAAGGTCAGGCAGAAACTTTTGACTTTGCTTTTATTGATGCTGATAAGGAAAACTATTATCGTTATTACGAATTGGTGTTAAAGCTAGTGCGTCCTGGTGGTTTAATTGCCATTGATAACGTATTGTGGTCTGGAAGAGTGACTCAATTAGAATTACAGGACTCATCTACCATAGCTATTCGTGAGTTCAACAGCAAGTTATCTCAAGACGATCGCATAGATCTAAGTTTGATTGCACTTGCAGATGGGCTAACTTTAGCACGCAAGCGCTAACTTCAACTGAAGCAGAGAGCTTAAAGAAATACTATTCAACAACAGAACGACCAGCAACAGATGTTATTCAAGAGTTAAGTAGAACGGCGTAAATATTTGTAGTTGGGAAAAGGCAGGAAGCAGAGGGCAGAAGGAAAGAGGGTTTTTGCCTGATTAACCTTTCTTAACATAGTTTTGTTTTTTCCCACCTACTTACTTAACGTGAGTTCGATGGATGCTAAAAACCCCTCTCCAAACCTCTCCCCTGCAAGGAGAGAGGCTTTCAAAACTTGTTTTTTCGTTCAAAACTAGGAAGATTTATGCCCCTCTCCGCGTCGGAGCGGGGTTGGGGAGAGGTTCATCGAACTCACGTTAA
>NZ_JACJRV010000122.1 GCF_014697475.1 Nostoc sp. FACHB-152 | reverse complement strand
CGACTTAGATGTGGTAGCTTTTGGCTAACGATCGCAATCCAACTGTTTAAACCCGAATCTTTGCTCATGACCCGCTTGGTGTCACGGTGGTTTATCTTAACATCTGATTCTTCAAAAAACCTGCCCTTGAAAGAGGGGGGGCAGGGGAGCAGAGGAGAAATTATTTGTATCATTTATTTCGTGAAATGGTATAAGAAGGCAGGTAAGCTAATAATCACTTAATTTACTTGTTGAAACCGCAAGGAGAGCCAGGGCGTTGGGCGGGTTTTCCGACTTCGCTAACGCGGAACCCGCAGGGTAGCGACTGGCGGGGCAGAAGAGCAGAGTAGCTTGTTCTTGTTGATCTGAAATGGGGAAATATAATCTCAGTTCCCAATAGACAAGCAGCAATACTATGACCGGCAATCTGATTACTGTAGATAAAAATACTTACGACTCTCTGCAAACAGAACTAACTCAGTTACGTCAGGTAGTTTTCCAGTATCAGCAAGCCGAATCATTGAGCAACGCAGCGCAAATAGGTTTATTTATTGAACATACACCAGCTGCGATCGCTATCTTAGATAATCAAATGCGCTACCTGTTGGTTAGCCAGCGTTGGCGGGAAGATTACGGTTTAAGTAATGAAGATATCAATGGTCGTCACTATGAAATTTTCCCAGATGTTTCCCAACGCTGTCTAGCAGGGGCAATTGAGAAATGTGAAGAATGTGCCTTCACCCGTGCCGATGGAACTATTGATTGGATGAAGTGGGAAATTCATCCTTGGTACAACCACTCTGGGGCAATTGGCGGCATTATTATTTTTAGTGAAGTCGTTACCCATCGTAAACAGACTGCAATTGCCCTTGCCAATAGTGAAAGACGTTTAACAGATATTGCAAATAATCTATTTGGGGCAATTTTTCAGTTCACCAACCGTAATGGTGTTTGGACAGTAGATTACATCAGCGATTTTATTTGGCAGCTTGCTGGTATCACAGCCGCCGAAATGATGCAGGATTTAAATAACTTTTTTGCCCTTGTACATCCAGAAGATTTTGATAGTTTTCTAGTTTCAGCAACTGATGCAGTCGAAAATTCCACTCCTTGGCACTACGAAGGACGTTTGATAAAACCTAACGGTGAAATTCGCTGGTGGCAAGGCGACTCAACTCCCACAAGAAATGACAAAGGGGAAGTTATTTTTTGTGGTGTACTTTTAGATATCACAGAACGTAAACAAGCAGAAACTGACCTCAAGCAACTCAATGAGGAGTTAGAAGCGAAAGTAGAAGAACGTACCGCCGCTTTACGCCAAAGCGAAGCGCGGTTTCAGAAGTTGGCAGACAACGTACCAGGGATGCTTTATGAATTCCGTCTCTACCCTGATGGAACTATGGCTTTTCCCTATGTTTCTTCGGGATGTCGAGAAGTCAGAGGAATAGAGGCAGAAGACTTACAAAATAATCCCTCTCTAATTTTTGCAAATGTTTCCCCTGAAGATATACCCAATTTACAGCAAGCGATCGCTCATTCTGCTGCAACGCTACAAAATTTTGAATACGAATGGCAGAATGTCACTCCTATAGGTCAGCAGAAATGGCTTAAGGCTATTTCCCGACCAGAACGCCAAATAGATGGGGGAGTTATTTGGTATGGTTGTTTGATTGATATTAGCAAGCAGAAACAAGCAGAGCAACAACTTAGAGAACAAGCCCAGTTTTTGCAAAGTGTCTGGGAAGGCGTAGATTACGGTATTTTTGTCCTAGATGTTTCAGAGGATGGAACAGAGTTCCGTTACTCAAAATTTAATCCCGCAATGTTGAGAACAACCCCCATACCGCTTGATACTTTTGTGGGAAAAACAGTAACAGAAGCACTACCGCCTGATATGGCACATCTTTATAATCAATACTACAGAAAATGTGTGCAGTCTGGTAAAAGCATATTCTTTGAGGAATATTTTTTAGCTAATGAACAAGAAACTTGGTGGTTGATAAGTGCCACACCTCTTTTTAACAGTTCCTCAAAAGTCTATCAACTACTTGTTACTGCAACAGACATCACAGAACGCAAGCAAACTGAAAAAGAACGACAAATGTTTGTCTCGCTAATTGAAAATAGCAGTGACTTTATTGGTTTTGCCAATTTAGAAGGAAAACCTATCTTTATTAATGAAGCGGGACTAAAGTTAGTTGGGATTGAGAGTTTAGAAACTGCTAGAAACTTCAGTATTCTTGACTATGTATACCCCAAAGATAGGGAATACCTAACGCAGTGCATTATCCCTGCGGTAATGGAATACGGTGTATGGCAAGGAGAATATCGTTTTCGTAACTTTCAAACAGAAGAAGCTATCTCAGTTGACTATAATATGTTTGCGATTAAGAATCATGAGACTGGTGAACCTTTGTGTATGGCAACCATTACTCGTGATATAAGCGAACGGAAACAAGCAGAAGCTAAATTCCACGAAAAAGAACAGTTTTTACGCACCATTTATGATGGATTTCCACAATTAATCTTTGTAGTCAACGTTCTCGAAAATGGTGAATTTCGTTTTGCTGGTTGCAACTCAGCATTAGAACAAATTATAGGTCTTAATCATGCCAAAGTTGTGGGTAAAACTCCTGAAGAATTACATGGTGAGGTTGAAGGTGCAGCAGTAACTCAGCGATATCAAACCTGCGTCGATGCTGGTACTAGTATTAGTTATGAAGAATGTTTGACTTTTGACTGTAATGAAACTTGGTGGTTAACTACTCTTAATCCTCTAAAAAATAGCAATGGTGAAATTTATCGGCTTGTAGGCTCAACATTGAATATTACCGCACGCAAAAAGGCTGAAGCAGAACTTCAAGCCAGTAAACATTTTATTCAACGCATTGCTGATTCTTCTCCTAACCTTCTCTACATTTTTGATTTAGAAGCACAGCGCAATGTTTATGCAAACCAAGAAATTAATACTATACTTGGTTACTCTATCGAAACTATTCAAAAAATGGGAGAAAATCTCCTTTTTACTATTATTCATTCAGATGATTTAGAGATAATAAGAAATAATCATCAAAATTTACTTGTAGCTAGTGATGGTGAAATTGTTGAATGTGAATATCGGGTCAGACAAGCAAATGGTCAATGGCGTTGGTTATATAGTCGAGAAACACCATTTAACCGCAATGCTAACGGTAAAGTCACGCAAATTTTAGGTGTGTCAACTGACATTACTGAACGCAAACAAGCTGAAATTCAATTACAACAACAAGCCGAAAGCTTAGAACTTGCTTTATGTGAATTGCAACGTACTCAATCTCAACTCATCCACAGTGAGAAAATGTCATCTTTGGGTAATATGGTTGCAGGGGTCGCTCATGAAATTAACAATCCAGTTAACTTTATTCATGGGAATCTTATCCCTGCAAGCGAATACGCTCAAGACTTGTTACGACTGGTAGAACTTTATCAAGCACATTTTACTGAGCCACCTGAAGAAATTCAAGCAGAAATTGCAGCTATTGACCTTGACTTTCTCAAAGAGGATTTAACCAAACTTCTCCAGTCTATGCGGGTAGGAACGCAACGTATCCGTGAAATTGTTTTATCTTTGCGAAACTTTTCACGTTTGGATGAAGCCGAATTTAAACAAGTAGATATTCATGAAGGTATTGATAGCACCTTGATGATTTTACACAACCGCCTAAAATCTAAACCAGACCATCCAGAAATTTTAGTAGTTAAAGAATATGGAAAGTTACCTCTGGTTGAGTGTTATCCTGGGCAATTAAATCAGGTATTCATGAATATTTTGAGTAATGCTATTGAGGCTTTAGATGAGTTTTTTGTAGGTGAACAAGGACAAATTGTGATCCGTACCGAAGTTATTAATAGTAATCGAGTCGCTATCTGCATCTCGGATAATGGTAGGGGAATTCCTCAATCTGCGCTTGCAAAACTATTCGACCCTTTCTTTACTACCAAAGATGTAGGCAAAGGTACTGGATTAGGTCTATCAATTAGTTACCAAATTATAGTTGATAGGCACGGTGGCAAGTTATCATGCAATTCAGAATTAGGTAAAGGTGCAGAGTTTATCATTGAAATTCCGATTAACCAATCTTAAAGACCAACACTAAGTTAATTCCAGACAATTCCTAAATCTAAAATAAACCCTAGTAGTATCTCTTCGCCTGATAATTGTGTAGGCGAGTCTAGCACTTCTACAGGTTTACCTTGACGATAAATTTCAACTTGCTTTGCTTGAGGATTAATTAACCAACTAAGTTTGACTTGATTATCCATACAGCAGGTAATAGGCAACAGGCAATAGGCAATAGGGTTAGAAGTCTTCTAGTATATGGCTTTGTTCTTAACATCTGTAGTTCATTTACCTGCAATCTGCTTTCGACCAAGAAAAAATGGATGCTGGGGTAGAACCTGATGATTGCTTCTACATCCAAAATGAAGCGGCTGTTAGAGGTAAAGATAGAATTGATTTAACAGTTGATCCACCTCCAGATTTAGCTATTGAAATTGATATTACTTCTCGGACTCGGTTTAATAATTATGAGTTGTTGGGAGTCCCGGAATTGTGGCGATAGCGAGGTAATAAATTAGAAATTAATGTCTTGATTAATGGTAAATATGTAACAATTAATAACAGTCTAGCCTTTCCTAATTTACCGATCGCTCAACTTATTCCTGAATATTTAAAGCGAAGTAAAACTGAAGGCAGAAATGCTACTATGAAGGCTTTTCGTGCTTGGATAAAAGAACAATTGTGATGGCGATCGCACTTATAAATTACTCGTTTAAACCGGGGAATTATTAACAATAATTTCTATATTTATAGTTAACAAGTATAAATTTATACTTTAATATGAAGACATGATAAAGGCGATCGCACACATCTTGGCCGGAGGGCGATCGCCTTTATCTAAACCCCAGTATCGGAGTATAAATACAATGATGGCACAATTATTAGAGTTAGATACACCTACCTGCAATCCCAACAGAGAACCTATAAAGCATCTCCTGATTGGTTCTCCCAAAGCAGTTACCAGTACAATTCACCATTTGCAAGTGATTGGTTACGCCAGTGTCGGAGATTAGAGTCCACTGCTACCAACCACCAACCCAGGTGAGGTAATGAGTATTTTATTGCGGCAAATTTTGATGCAATAACCTAAATGTAGAGACGTTGCATTGCAACGTCTCTTTGTGTTGACATTGTATATACAAAATTATATATTGTATATTATGGAAAATCAAAACCGTAATATAACCATCAACATCCGCGCACAGCAAGCGCAACGAGATTTGATTGATTTAGCCGCCCAAGCACTAGGTAAAAATCGCTCGGATTTTATGTTGGAAACTGCTTGTCGAGAAGCCCAAGCAGTTTTATTAGATCGTAGACTTTTTATGTTAGATGATGAACAATTCCAAGAGTTTATGGCAATTCTTGATGCACCACCATCAGCCAATGAAAATCTGCGTCAATTGCTGAGTGAAAAAGCACCTTGGGAATGAGTGTGGTAAACGAATCGAATCAAATATTACAACCACCTCAACCCATTAAAGGGGAACATCAGTTTGCAGATTTCAACTCAGGTAATGCAGAATTAGATGAATGGTTGCAGAAACGGGCGTTAAAAAACGAAGATAGTGGTGCTTCGCGCACATACGTTGTCACAGTTGAGCAAACAGTTATTGCTTCTTATTGTCTTGCTAATGGTAGTGTGTTGAACACCACCGCACCAGGGAGAATCAGACGTAATATGCCAGAGTCAATTCCTGTTATGGTAATAGGAAGACTTGCTGTAGATTTGAACTGGCAAGGAAAAGGAATTGGTCGCGCTTTGGTGCGAGATGCCGTACTTCGTACATTACAAGCTGCTGATATTGCAGGAATTAGGGCTATTTTAGTTCATGCGATTTCTGAGGAAGCAAAGCAATTTTATGAGAGATGTGGTTTTATTGCGTCGCCTGTTGCAACAATGACACTGATGGTTATGGTGAAGGATGCAAAAGCGGCTTTGGGATGACGTATTCAGCGAGTAGGTTGGGTGGAGGCGCACACAAGAGATTGACAGCAACACGGTAAATCTAGATTGTGCCGTAACCCAACACCAATTGCAGCGTTAATTTTTGTAGTACTATTAGTTGGTTTACGCTGTCGCTCCACCCAACCTACAGAATAGGCGATCGCTCTATCATTCTTTCTCATCATGTTAAGAAGCAAGTCTTTTTCTCAATTCTGCTTCTAGTTGTTCTGGAGTGCTGACCACTACACGGCCTGGTTTCGCTCTCATAATGCTCAGATAGTGCTGAAATGCCTCTTCATCGGCTGGGTGGGCAATCACGTATTTTCGTAGTTCTGCTTCGCTAAGATTCAAATAGTCGCTCATCCGATGATGTTCTCCCCATTACTCAGAATTTCTAGGTTGCAATATCCGCCAGGGTTGCATATCGCGGTACAAGAATCAGGTGAGATTTATTTACAGGTTCCGCAATTATATAAGGTGTTTGCCGCGTACTTTTATGCTGACGCACAATTTCCGGCACACGATGATTAAGATATTGATTTAACCTCTCCACCGTAGCGTATTGTCCTTGAACTCCCAACCCTTCTAATAACGCCGTAGTAAACGCACCTTGTTGTAATGCTTCAATTTCATAAGAATATTCCTGGGGACTACAGGAAAATATACTAATCACACCTTGTTGACGTGCTTCCTCTGCTGTCTGTCTCCCAATACCTTCACCCGCACGAGTTCCCAAACTGCGACAACCATCTAAAATCAACACAACGTTATCCGCACCACAACGCCGCAACCGTTCGGTGACAAAGTTAATGGGTATCGCTGTATTTGCAATATCTTCTGGGTCGCCATCACTAGGCATGAGATAATCACGGTCAGCGTGTCTTATTCCATGTCCACTAAAGAAGAACCAAAAGTTATCTCCAGCACCCATGAAGGAGGTTTCAAATAACTGTCGTAAAACTCGCAGTAAGTTAGTGCGAGTTGGACGACTTGATTTTCCTGCAATATCAGGTGAATCATCAGAGAAATAGTAAATCTTCTCAAACCCCGCCTCGTGGCGAAGAAACTGCTGGATTAATTCTGCATCCCGCTTGGCATAGTTTAGCGGTTGCAGATAATCATAACTGTTAATGCCTACGGCGATCGCCCAATTTTTCGCCATCCTACTTTGGTTCTTGTCGCTTGAATGTCAGCTTTATCGCACCTTTCCCACTAGCTTTGACACCGCTACCAATTAATTTCACTTCTCCTTCGCCACTAATTTCTACCGATAGTTCAATTTCTTCTAGCTGCATTTTAGAACTTGCTTGCTGTTCTGCACGGCTAAACAAGCGTCCTACTACTTGCAAAAAGTTTGCCATGTTCTGCTCTAATGTTTGAGCATCAACTTTCACAGCATCGCCTTTAGTGCTAGTAGGTTCCTTTACAACTTCTTCTCGCCAACTGCGTGTGTTATTTCCGCCTTTTGTCCCTTCAGGAATTGAAATTTGCGGCGTGTCATCGGTAACAATCCAAATGCTGTCTGTAGATGTATCTGACATACTATACTCAGTTTTTACTTAGCATTGTCGCATAAATATTTTGTATCACGCTGAAGAGAATAAATATAAAGCATGAACACAGCTATGCTACTTGATAAACTACTATTAAGTAAGAAACTTTTTACTACTTTTTGGTAATGCTCTATGCAGGTTGAAAAACTATCAATTTCCTTATCGGCTCCTCTGGTGCGATTTGTGGAAAGTTATAAACTAGCCAAAGGCTGTAAATCTCGCTCTCAAGTTATTGAAATGGCTCTGCAATTGTTGAGAAAACAGGAATTAGAAGAAGCTTATCGAGCCGCATCTACTGAAGTTGATGATGATTGGGATGTTACCATTGCGGATGGATTAGCAGATGAAGCGTGGTGATATTTATTATGCAAATCTCAGTCCAACTGTAGGCTCAGAGATGAATAAACGCCGTCCGGTGCTGATAGTCAGTAATGATGCAAATAATCATGCTGCTGACATGGTGACAATTTTACCAATTACATCGAATGTTAGGCGTGTTTATCCGTTTGAAGTGTTACTTAATCCAGAGGATAGCTCTTTACCTAAAACTTCTAAAATACAGGCACAACAGGTGCGAACAATTTCTAAACAAAGAATTGTAGGAGAGATGGTAAATAGTTTAAATGAAGAGTTAATGCAATTAGTTGATGCTGCACTCAAACTGCATTTAGGGTTGGACTAAGAAAAGTGAGTAATACAGCAGTTGATAATAGGCGATCGCAATAAGTAATAGACCTCTTGCATGAATCAGATTGTGCCTACTAACCAAGTGAATTTTCCGTAAATCTTTACGCTTTTGCGTGAGGCTTAAAATTCGTGCAAGAAGTCTAATGTGAAGTTGTAATCGCTCATTTTAATATCATAAACAGTATTTTTTAGCAACTAAAACTGTGATTTAGTAATAAAAATTTACATTTAAAAGTAAGCAAAAAGTAAGAAATGAATTTTTTGATAAACGTTCAAAACATTACAGGAAAAGAAAAATAAATGGTACGACCGCGCAAGCAGTTTGCTCAACATTGGCTCAAAAGTGAGAAGGCACTCAACGCAATTGTACAAGCAGCCGAGTGTAGTACAAATGACCGCATCCTGGAAATTGGGCCGGGTACAGGGATTTTGACTCGTCGTTTACTACCTTTAGTACAGGCTTTGGTGGCGGTGGAAATCGATAGAGATTTATGTAAATTACTAGTAAAGGAGTTGGGGAGTAAAGAAAATTTTTTACTATTACAAGGTGATTTTCTGGAGTTAGATTTAGCAGTCAATTTAACAGCATTTCCAAATTTTCAAAACTCTAATAAAGTAGTGGCGAATATTCCCTACAACATCACCGGGCCAATCATCGAAAAATTATTAGGAACTATCGCCAATCCCAACCCCACACCCTTTGATTCCATAGTGCTATTAATTCAAAAAGAAGTAGCAGAAAGATTGTATGCCAAAGCCGGGTCGAAAACTTTTGGAGCGTTATCAGTAAGAGTACAGTATTTGGCAGAATGTGAATTAATTTGTACTGTTCCCGCAGGTGCATTTAACCCACCGCCAAAAGTAGACTCAGCCGTAGTCAGGTTGCGTCCTCGTCAGTTAGAAATTCTTGCTAACGACCCGCGAAAATTAGAGAATCTGGTAAAGTTAGGTTTTGGGTCAAAGCGCAAAATGTTGCGGAATAATTTGCAATCTGTAATTGACCGCGATCGCCTGAGCCACTTACTGGAACAATTAGAAATAAATCCCCAAGCTAGAGCTGAAGACATCAGCACTCAGCAATGGGTAACTCTAGCTAATAAGTTGGGAGTAGAAACTAGAGATTAGGAAATTCTCTCATCCCTACTCCCCACTCCCCACTCTCTATTTTGCCAATGCGTAATTACACCCTCATCGCCCCTGCCAAAATCAACTTGTATCTGGAAATCATCGGCGATCGCCCCGATGGTTATCATGAATTAGTGATGATTTTGCAAAGTATCAACCTCGCCGACAGAATTAATGTCCGCGCCATCAGTGAAGGAATTATCAGCGTTCACTGCAACCACCCCCAAGTACCCACAGATAACACTAATTTGGTATATCGCGCCGCAGAATTAATGGCGACACAATTTCCTGATGCTTGGGCTAAATATGGGGGAGTAGAAATTACAGTTGAGAAAAACATCCCCGTCGCTGCTGGGTTAGCAGGAGGTTCGACAAATGCAGCAGCAGTATTAGTAGGAATAGATTTACTGTGGAACTTGGGACTCACCCAAACAGAAATTGAAGAATTGGGAGCTACCCTAGGTTCAGATATACCATTTTGCGTGGCAGGTGGAACAGCGATCGCCACAGGTAGAGGTGAACAACTTGCGCCACTGCCAAGTTTAGATCATATATATATAGTATTGGCGAAATATCGTAGCCTAGAAGTTTCTACTGCTTGGGCATATAAAACCTATCGCCAAGAATTTGGCAGTAACTATATTAGAGATACCGAAGATTTAGCAGCACGTGCAGCCGCAGTCCATTCAGGTGAGATAGTAAAAGCGATCATGCATAAAGATGCTACAGAAATTGCCCAAAAGTTGCACAATGACTTAGAGCGTGTTGTATTACCTACTTATCCCCAAGTCACGCAACTACGCGAACTGTTTGCAAGTCAACCAGGAGTTTTAGGAACCATGATGTCCGGTTCTGGGCCAAGTGTGTTTGCAATTGTCGAGTCTGAGGAACAAGCCCAAGCAATTAAACAATCCCTTAGGGAAGCAATTCCTGATGAAGATTTAGAATTGTTTGTGACTCGCACTATTACACATGGCATTCAGATAGCATCTTAAAAGGGAATAGGCAATAGGGAATAGGCAATAGTTTGAGATTATGTAATCAAAATTAGGGATTTTAACTTCTGACTGATACTAATTGTCAAACATTTGGATTTTCTTAATTACGAATTACGAATTACGAATTAATTATTTTATGAGCGACCAAAACATCACACCACAAGAAACGCCAGCACAGGTTCAAGCATCGCCACTGCGCTGCATTACAGGAGCCACAATCTCTGGTGGATTAGCATATGCTTCATATTCGCTGATGATTGCGATCGCTACTAACTTTGCCAGCAAACCCGTCCATTCTAGTAATGAACTAGTCATCAAAATTAGCTCTGCGGTACGCACCTTAGTTGTTGGTATTGTTGCCTTAGGCAGTGGAATATTTGCGATCGTAGCAGTAGGGTTAATAGCTTTGGCTGTACAACTGTTAATACAGCAATTGTCAAAGCCAAAGGAAAATTAGAGCTAGTAACAGGTTTTGTCGTTTCTGCACAGATGTATGGAATCAGAACTGATTAGCCAGACATAATATTTGGACTTACGCAAGAACCCTCTGAAACTCTTATAACTTCCTGAGCTTTGCGTCCTTTGCGGTTCTTTTTTTCATGATTTTGTGTAAGTCCTGGATATGAAAGCTACTGATTGATGATTAGTCTTTGCGCTACATTGTTCTGGAAAATCCATCAAAGCCAGTTCCGCAACGACTCAAACCCAGTAAATTCTGACTCTAGCTGCCATTGAATCCGCGCACGCTGGCTCTTTTGCAAAAAAGCACCGCACCCTTGAGACACAGTGGTTTTACCAGGGGTATCGCTGGCACAAGCTGGAACCATTGCCTTAAACTCAGGCGACTTCCAGAGACTATTTCCCGGAGCGAAACTATATTCTAAGCTATTGCGAGCCAGTCGCTTGAGGTCTTTATATCCTAGCCCGTATCTTGTTGCTGCTAACAGATACTCATGGCTCAAATCGATGCGAGATATGCCTTCATCATCGGAAGCCAGGGTCATTGGTACTCCAGCTTTCCAATACTCCCTAAAAGGATGCTGATTTCCTTGGACATTCAAAATGACCTCATTACTGGTCAGGCAGATTTCGACTAATACGCCGCGTCGTCGCATTTGCTCCATCAACTCGAAAGGACGCTCCTCAAAAAGAATATCCACGCCATGTCCGATGCGAGATGCCTGTGCAACTTCTACAGCTTGCCGAATATGGAAACGTAAATCCTCAGTCGGAACCAACCCCAAGGTTAACTCTCCAGCATGAAGTGCGACCTTAACATTGGGAAATTGGCGTTTGAGAAATTGCAGCATTTGCATTTGCAGGGTGTAGTCACGCAATGCAATCGGGTGATCTTCTGGTGCAACGAGATTGATGCCAACTACCCGTGAATCCGATGAAGCTAGTTCAAAGGCATAAGCTAACTGAGCAAACACTTCGACGGGTGCCTTTGTTCTTGTCGTTTGCTGCAAATAGCGCACCGTCACTGCACATCCGGGCTGTGCTGCTGGAGTGCCGCAACCGAGTGTTTTCGAGACTTCAGCCTCCAACTGTGCCAATTGCTGGCTACCGCGTGTTACTAGCTCGGTTAATCCTCGCTTGAGCAATTGACTGTGCATCTGTTGCAAATCTTGATTCCAACCAACTTCACGGCCTAGCTGTCGAACTTCACTACCCTGAACTGTAAGCATTAACTCTAGATAGGTTATATGCTGCGAAGCTGCCCGATTTGCTACTGATGCGACCATATCATCCCGACGGCTGGCAGAGTCTGATATTGTCCCAAAACCAGCAAAAGCCTCAAAAAATTGGTCGTGTCCGGATTTTCCCGCAAATTGGAGGTTACGAGTAGACCAACGATTGATGAGGGAATCATAAACAGATGTTCGGTTGAACAATTCTGAGGCTGGAAAATAGCTACTGTCTTGACCGCAAGCCTGAGGTTCAACTACAGTCCCTGCCTTTGGATTCACACAATACCCATCGGTGGCAGCCCACTCCAGATAGTGTTCTGCGTACACAGCCCCACTTAGATGACTGTGGATATCTCCACCCTTTGGCATTCGCTGTACAAATGCTCTTAAAGCGGCTGGTTGAGCGCGATGGTCTTCAAACCAACTAGCAGCTTGAGCTTCACTCCGAGTCGAGGATTGCTGCGAATTAGATGTGTCTTGAGCCGCTACGCTGAAGATAAAACAGCTAGAACTCGTTAATACTCCTAAAAATAAAGATAAGGTCGCTCGTCTACGCATATGGATGTATCTTCTTGTCAAACTTTGCCAGAATTATCTGGTTCAATTGCCGCATCGTTGTAGCTTGTATCTGCGGTAGCAGTGCTGTTCAAAACCATCAACTATCAATCTTTATAAGCTAGCTCAACTATAACCTAAGATGGACACGTATCAATGAATTTTATTTAGTCCCATCAGAACTTATCATTTTGTAACGTATTGAACTCGGAAATTCCAGTATAAAAAATGTAACTAAGTATTGAAATCAGGGACTAATTGAGTTTTGCAAAAGATACTGAAGATATTATAGGAATCCGGTTTGATTTGGGAATTTACTTGTGTAGACAGGAAGTAGGGAATGGGGAGTAGAAAAGAGCTACTGCAATTGTGCGGAGTCATGAAGATAGCTCATTAACAAGTCCCGCACAAACACCGATTTAATTAATGGTGCATTTCAGTAAAACTGCATTGTACAGGTTATGAAGGTGCATTTATGACTGATACTGCAATGTTAGATATCCGTGTAAACAACCAAGTCAAGTTTGAACCGCTAGAAACGTCAGTACCTGCAACAGAAGAAGAATCAGTAATATTAGCCGAAAAACCTTAAGGGGCTACAAAAAGGGCTAGAATGCAGACAGAATAAGTCTCATAGCTCTTTGACCTTGTTGGTAGAAAGGACGCTTATTAGGACTTAATGTCAATA
>NZ_JACJRV010000121.1 GCF_014697475.1 Nostoc sp. FACHB-152 | reverse complement strand
CGAACTCTAGCTAGTGCCACTGCCAAACTCAACCTCTGCTTCATCAGGCTCATGATTAAGAGGCTTGCAGGTTCTTCCTAAGATGTCAAATGGGTTCTATAGTAGGTGACAGAGGATAGGTGACAGGTAACAGGGTTAAAAGGTACCTTCTCAAAGCGACAAAGATGAAAACGGAGGTGACAGAGGATAGGTGAGAGGTAACAGGGTTAAAAGCCTTGTGATGTCTTAGTTTTATTATCTCTTGATGTCCTAACTGTGTTGGCTGTTGCTGTATCAAAAGAATTGGTAGTTGTTTTACTATTCCTTCAGGCTATTCATAATTAATTCTGATGATAGATTGGCTAAAACTATTGAACTTGTTAATCTGAAAGTGTCAGAAAAAAACCTTACCAAAACACAAATACAATGAACATTCTTGCTTGGATCGTCTTAGGTTTAATTGCTGGTGCTATTGCTAAAGCCATCTACCCCGGTCATCAAGGCGGCGGGATTTTAGGAACAATTTTGTTAGGTATCATCGGTGCATTTATTGGTGGTAGCTTAGGAGTATTCTTCAGTACGGGTAACTTTGCGTTAGCGGCTCCTTCTCTTAGCATTCCTGGGGTTTTAGTCGCAGTACTGGGTGCTATTATTGCCGTTTTCTTGTGGAATTTGTTAACTCGCCGCAGTACTGTTTAATAGAGTAACTGTGTTGAAATTATATTAATCTTCAGGGCGTATTTATTAGTTATTTTGTCCTGAACTTATTTAAAAAAAATAGCGTCAGTCTCGTTAAAGGCTGACGCTATTATTATAGTTTGATTTAGAAATCCCTGATAGGGATTAAGTGAAATTTCAATTCCGAGGCTTTTGTGCTTTGCCAAGCTAAATACGTTTCAATCCCTGATAGGGATTAAGTGAAATTTCAACTTTATCAAGATAATCTACCGCCTTAGGTGAAAGATACCGTTTCAATCCCTGATAGGGATTAAGTGAAATTTCAACTAAAAACTCCCCAGCAGCCCATTAAAAAAAATAAGTTTCAATCCCTGATAGGGATTAAGTGAAATTTCAACAATTGAATTCGCACCAAAAAACAAGCCAAGTTCACCTTTGCGTTTCAATCCCTGATAGGGATTAAGTGAAATTTCAACTTCAACTGCGGGGACTTTATTTGCTACATACTCCCCTAAGCGTTTCAATCCCTGATAGGGATTAAGTGAAATTTCAACTCCGCATTATGAATAAAACTGCTGATACTATCTCACGCGCTGTTTCAATCCCTGATAGGGATTAAGTGAAATTTCAACCCTGTAGAGTAGAAAAAAGTTCCTCCCTTAATCAAGGTTTCAATCCCTGATAGGGATTAAGTGAAATTTCAACCTGGTTCTTGTGATTGCAAATAGTAACCATCAAAAAGTTTCAATCCCTGATAGGGATTAAGTGAAATTTCAACTCAATTGAGGATAGCCAAGTGCAAGCCACCTATAAGTTTCAATCCCTGATAGGGATTAAGTGAAATTTCAACATTCCATGAGTCTGTAAAAGAGTTTTCGATAGAAACATCGTGGTTTCAATCCCTGATAGGGATTAAGTGAAATTTCAACTGCGGGAGGCTGAAAGTACGGTTTTATGTGGTTTTCAAAGTTCAGTGTCGCGGATGGTCTGATTGTAGCATTCAAAAGTTTAGATAGATTGATGCAAAATAGCTGAAACTCAGACAGGGTAAGGCGCGCGGATGCTTTTGATTGAATTGTGGTGCAAACGCTTATCTGGTAAAGAGTACAAGCATTTTTCCTTAAATCCAATTTTTTACATCTACCCATCCGCGCATTCAGCTAATTAAAAATCTCAAATCATGTTAGCTGCCTGTATATTGAATTCGATAAATCCGGTTATTAACTTCTTCTGTCACTAGTAAACTACCATCAGGTAACACTAATAAACCAACAGGTCGCCCCCAAGTGGTCGGAATAGATGGGTCAAGCAAAAATCCTGTTAGAAAATCCTCGTAGTAGCCTTGTGGTCTACTTTTTGCATCAAAGGGTACAAATACTACTTTATAGCCTGTGCCGCGATCGCGGTTCCAAGAACCCCGAAAAGCTACAAAAGCACCATTACGATATTTCTCTGGAAAAGTCTTACCGTCATAAAATTGCAAGCCTAAAGCTGCTGAGTGAGATTCAAATAATACATCTGGAGTGCGTGTCTGGGCTGCTAAATCGGGGCGTTTAGTTTTACCGTTCTCTATTTGCCGTGGGTCAAGGTTGGTTGGTGATAAATAAGCATAAGGCCAACCATAAAATTCCCCTTGACGAATACGGGTCAAATAATCTGGAACCAAATTATCACCAATTCCATCCCGTTCATTAACTGTGGTGTACAACTCTTTAGTAACGGGATGAAAAGCCAAACCGACAGGATTTCGCAAACCTGAAGCGAAAGTCTGCTGCTGGGAGCCATCCAAATTCATTATTTGCACGGAAGCCCTTGGTAAGGGTTCTTCATTGACATTAGTAGCAGAACCAACAGAAACATACAACTTTTGACCATCGGGTGCAGCTAATACATTGCGTGTCCAATGTTGATTGTAACCACCACCAGGAAGGTCAGCAATTTTTGTCCCCATACCAGATAGTTGCTGTTGACCTACTTTGTAGGGAAAGCGTAAAACTGCATTTGAATTGCCTAAAAAGAAATAATTACTTGTAAATGTCATTCCAAAAGGAATATTTACTCCATTGGCTGCACTGGCAAATGTTTGTTGCACATCAGCAACACCATCGCCGTTACTATCACGTAACAGCCGAATGCGATTTTGCTTAGTTTCTGTTACTAGCACATCACCGCTAGGTGTTAAAGCTAACCAACGTGGTGCATCCAACCCTTCCGCAAAGACATTGACTTTAAATCCTTGTGGTACAAGCAACACTGGATTTTGGGGAATAGACACTACCTTTGGCCGCTTTGATGCGCTGTCTGTGGCGAAAGGTGCTGGTAAATTTTGTAAATTGATGCGAATGGGTTGGGGTGAAAAAGATTCAGTAGGGATGAGATTGTTTGGCTGGCTAATATTCTGTACTAGCTGGGGCGAAGGTATCTCTACATCCTTTGTCGCATCTTCTGAAGAGGCGCGTGTTTGGTTACAGGCGGCTGTGAACAATAAAAAAGCCAACAACAAGCAGCGCCCTGAAAATTTCATCACAGTGGTCATTTATACACAACTTTCTCAATGTAGACTGGAGATTTAATAATTGTTGCCTGTCTCAAGTTCGATTTTTATCACCAGAAGCTTTTGATGGTTTACGAAGTTACAAGCTCCCCGACTTCTTGAAAAAGTCGGGGAGCTAATTTAATGACATGAACCACTAAAACATCCGACGCTGACGACCATTACTAGGTGGAGTTCTACGTAAAGGGACTACTTCGGCTTCGCTACTTTCTCTTGCTACCCGAATTAGCAATGCCGCAGCTACTAGGCTGGCAATCATAGAATTACCACCATAACTAAACATTGGTAAGGGTAAGCCTGTGGTTGGCAACGCGCCTGTAGTCACACCGATATGTAATAAAGATTGCCCCACCATCACAACTGTTACACCGATCGCTACTAATCTATTAATAGGATTTTTTGCCTTGAGAGCGACAATTAACCCTAAAGTGGTGAAGATGACTAGCATCAGCAGCAGTACTATACCGCCAATAAAACCAAATTCTTCCGAGAAGACGGCAAAAATAAAGTCGGTGTCTTGAATGGGTAAGAAAAACTGTTTTTGTTGAGAAAAGCCATAGCCAGCACCCCAAGTTTGACCAGAACCGACAGCCAACAAACTTTGGACTAACTGATATCCGTCACCTGTCGCATCTGCCCAAGGGTTGAGAAATGACATAACCCGTTTGCGTTGATATTCTTTGATGCTAATACTGAGTAAGGCTAATAATACTCCGCCTACTGCGGTTCCGCCCAAATATTTATAAGGTAATCCAGCAGCTAAGGCAATCAGCCAAATTGTCATACCGCAAAGTGCTGTGGTACTCAAGTTAGGCTGGGCGAGAATTCCTAAAAGGACTAAACAAAAAATCCCTAACCAAGTCAAGCGCACTCGCCAAGTTAATCGTTCCCATTGTCCAAACAGTCGCGCACTTTGCAATACTAAAAAGGGTTTAATCAATTCCGAGGGTTGCAGGGGAATTGGGCCTATGGCTATCCAACGTGCTGCATCAAAAGCTTTTTTCCCCAACCCTGGGATTAAAGTCACGAAAATTAATAGCAAAAACAGTGCTAAAAACCAATGGGATATCCCCAAAATTTTGCGTAACGGCAGATTCACAATATAGTTGAATCCAATTAAGGAGACTAAAACCCAAATGATCTGACGTTTGAAGTAATATAATCCGTCACCATGACGTGCGTCGGCTACTGGGTAAGATGCTGAATACAGCACAATTAGCCCAACGAATAGCCAAATTAATGTCAACCAGCGCAGCAGTCGCGCTTCTAATGCCCAGGTAGCGACGGAATTATCAAAAATTGGAATCAGTCGGCTTAGATTCACGATTTAGTACAGGTATGGCTTAACAGTTCAGGTATAAACTCATAACTTATAACTTATAACTCAAATCTGCCTTAACTCTGGCGATCGTTAAGGGAAATTACGGTAGTGTTTTTTGCTCAACCGCTAGGCGATGAATTCCTAGCCTGAAAAATACCCAAATTTTTAGCGGTTGAGCCTTAAAGAAGTTTTTCGGTTTACTGAGAGTGGGCAAGACTTCAATCTTGCTCACTCTGCTTTGCTACGCTTGCTCCTTTCTTAGTCTGATATTCGGCTCCATGTGGGAGCGATTAACTGCCCTGACAATCCTCCTTTTCGACCAACCGCAAAAACCTTGGTAGCTAGGAGTATTCTTCCTTTTTTCTCAGTCTCGGAGATTATAAAGTTATATGCGACTGTGCCGGTAGAGAAAGGGATCGTAGCAACACCTGTACCATTTGTTGCTACCGAATAAGTTCCATTTGGCACTGGGGGAACATCGTTAATGCTTCTAGAACAATTAGGGACGGGAGTGTTACATGGTAAGTTCGCTAGGATGTCCACGGTCAGTCCACCTCTGCCGTTGAAGGTTATTGGCCCTAAACTGGCAACATCAGCATTGTTGTTGATATAGGCATAATTCCCCTGAAGACTGGCGTTTGTAAAATTCCCATCATCAGCAGCCATAGCAGACTGAGCAGTGTATATACCCAGTATGACTAGAATTACCGCCACTACCTTGAAAATATTCCTGATTTGAATAGATTTTTTTGGCATTTTTTTGCTTCTCCCTAAAAATTTAGATTCCCCAGGTTGGAGCATGACCCAGAAGCTTCAGTACAAGCGCTATATGACGCGGTTAGCTCTGTTCGCTGCTGTCGGCTGTCAATTGCAACAAAGTGTTATTCTGGCTGGTATCAATATGGGATTGCCATCCAGTCAAATTTTGTCGCAGCCAGCAAGACTATTTATTAGACTGACTTTATCGGTCTAATACTGCTAATTTTGATTATTTAGAAAGGAAATTCGCACTCTAGCAGCCCCAAACGGGGGATTGGTCTGTGATTAGTGGAAATACTACCACTATTAGATGGATTAGACTGCAAAATTCCGTATTTCTTCCAATTGACATGACTGGATACTATACATCAAGTAATCAGGTGTCTAAGTAGGTTGAACTAACTTGGATATGATTTACGGCTTGTACAGCACCGTTAACATAACTTGGTACAAATAAATGATTGGCTAGTTCTACTTTCTCTAGAAGTGTTCTAACGGTAGTTACTGCTTCTGCTATAGTTGTGACTCTGTAAACTTTTTTGGCTCTTTTGGCTTGGCGATCGTACAATCTTTTAAACGCAAAGGCTACCAAAGGTACACCCAAGGCTGCACATTCATAAACTGTGTTGTATCCTGCGCCCCCGACTACAACATCGGCAGCTGCTAAACATTCCATCCCTGGATGATGACTTATCCATAAATCTTCTAAATTTTTGGCGGGACAATTAGCTGCTAAAATTCTGACTGCACAATCTAGGAAATTTTGCTGTAAACGCTGGGTAAGTTGGGCAAATAATGACAACTCTGAGGCGTTCCCGGCTGCACAAACAACAATAGTTTTAATGGATGGCTCTACTTTGAGAATATGCGATCGCACTGTCATTTTATCTGCTAATTCCCAAGCATTACGAATTAACCAAGGTGCAGTATGCTGTACATTCGCTAAGTCAGCCAAGGGTAAATCTTCTCCTTCCCCTGGGACAATTACTTGATCGTAATTTTCTGCAACAAAAGAGCGCAAATTTTTGGCAGTTACATAATCTGGATTAATATCTCGATGAATTAAAATCCGGGCTATAGAATGCATCTGCGGTAAGATGTCTGCCAACTCACCACCTAAACCTCTAGGAAATGTATCGATAATTAAGCGATCGCATTCAGTATTTAATACAATTTCTCGTACTTCCTGACAAGTTACAGGAAAATCATTGTCATCAGGAATGCAATGTATTCTGCAACCTTCATTACTAACGTGCTGTGCATAACGACTGTTAGTAATAATTTTCACGTTTGTTTGGGCTGCGGCAATTCTCCCCAAAGCCAAAGCCCGATTTAAATGTCCCCAACCCCCACCCAGGGCGTAAATTAGCCAAGTGTTAGTCAATGGTCAATAGTCATTTGTTATTCTCTCCTGCCCCCCTGCCTCTTCCTACCCTCCACTAACAGGCGGAATCAGTACAACCTCATCGCCATCTTGCAGTAGGGTATCAGGTTCGACAAAAATTAGATTGATCCCAAAGCGGGTAACGTCGCGCCATTTAGCTAGTTCTGGACGTTCTGCAATCAGGCGATCGCATACTGCTTCTACTGGCGTACCCTCCGGTAATTCTAATACTAATTCTGGCATTTCAAAGGCTTCTTGATAAGCAGCGAATAATTTGACGGTGACTGTGATTGCAGATTTCGACATACAAAACTTTTACATTCCAGAAGTATTTTCAACCCAGAGTTTCCCTACTAGACAGAAATTTATGGGTAAAATCGGTAAACACTCGATTGGTATCATTCTGACAACACATAATCATGTGTTATTAGCTTCGTTAGCAAAAATACTATCACTCATTTATACAGATATTTTATTTTTTGGAGAAAGCCATTACTATTCCCAAGTTGATACATCCCGCAGTACATCAGGAATTTCGCTCATTTCTATAGGAAATTCTAATAAGGTTTCTCTATATCCTAAATACCCAGACTCAGCAAACGACAATAGCATTCGCCTGAGTGCGAACCAAACTTCTAATTCATATTCCCAATCACTGTAACGCGAAGCTCGACCAGCAATTGAACGTAATGCCCAAAAATAAGAATTTCTTACCACAGAACCACCTTTTTTAAACTCTGGCAAATCCTCGTGGTTGAGAAATAACACTTGATTGTTAATTCTGGCTCTCATATAGCAATCCTATTTGAGTTACAAATTGCTTATGGGGGTAGGTAATAGGGAAGAGGCAATAGGCAATAGATTTTTTTGAATCTCCTACACTGACTGCTATAGGACTAGTATTTGATTTTTTCAACAATCAGTACATTGTTATCTGCCTTAGACGCGAATGGCACTAAGATAACGCCAAATCCTTTACCTATAAGGATGAGCGGGTGTGGGGTGTCGGGTGTGGGGTGTAGTGAAGAAGGAAAATATTTATGTTCGTACTCGATATTTGGTTTTCTTAATCTTCCCCTACACCCTACACCCCACACCCAACACCCTGCCTACACAAGCTTTCAGCTTTTCTTAGTGCCATTCGCCTTAGAAGCTATTGCCTATTGCCTATTGCCTGACTACAAAGGTATGTTCAGTAATCAAACCGGATTATTATATATCAGCCATTCTAATCTACAAGCTAGAACTTAACCCTACGCGAAAGGTAAATCCAGGGCTATAAATCCGATTTGCTCGCTCGTATTGCTCATCTAGTAAATTTTCTAAATAAACTGTTAACCCTAAATTGCCAGCTATCGGGATACGTCCGCTAAAATCTAGATTCACAAAAGATGGGACAAAATCTGTAATTTGGTCGTTTTGTCTGTTAAAAAAGGCTCGGCGCGCGCCACTGTTGTATGTCATATACAAATTAGCTTGCCAACCTGAATTTTGATAACCAACGCCAGCTTGAAGTACAGAATAAGGAATCATCCCCAACTGTAAACCTCTTTCTGTACCTGTTTTGATTTGGGAATCTGTATAAGTATAGTTAAGGAAAGTTGACCAGCCAGAATTCAGTTTGAGTTGTAAAGCTGCTTCTAAGCCATTAGTATCTACTAGTCCAATATTTGCCCATCGTCCTGCTACTACTCCTAGACGATTATCTATACTGCTACCGAAATAGGTAAACTGTCCTGTCAAGTTTTCTGATAATTTAACATCTACTCCCGCAGTCCAAGAAGAGCCAGTTTCTGGTTCTAAATCAGGATTTGGTTCCCAACCATGAACCGTATCATAAACATATAACTGATCTAATCCAGGATTGCGCTGTCCACCCGTCCAACTTCCACGCATGGCAATGGTTGGTGTGAGTGCATAACGTAAGCCAGCACTAGGATTGAGATAACTACCAAACTCTCCATCAAAACTTTGTCTCAGTCCTAAATCTAGTTGAAAATTGTTAGTAATATTCCAACTATTAACAGCAAATAAAGCTGTGTTTAATACGTTTTTATTTTCAGTTTCGTTATTAGCAATGCGAGTGGGATTTGTACTCAGCACATCACCATTTAAGTCTGTGTTTTTTAAATCTAATCCCCAGCGTAATTTATTAGTATCGCTCAATTGCCATTCATGGTCTACTCTAGCTGATAACTGTTGTGTATCTAAAATACCTGTACGATAAAAGTTACCTGTAGGGCCATAGGTACTGAAATAGTCTTGATTGTAACCAATTGTAGTTGTTAGATTTGAGCGATCGCCATTTCCTAAACGAGTTTTCCAAGATAAACCAAAATTTAACCCATCATGGTCTAGTCTGTCTCTTTGCAATGGAAAACCAAAATATATCAAACCTCGACGACTGCTGAGTGTCTTAACATCTAAATTTAAAGTATTTCTAGTGTCTAAATCTAAAGCGATATTGCCAAAGTATGTACTCGTTGCTGTGTCTGCATTAAATAAGTAACCTTCAGGATCACGGTTAGCTGCACCTACAGGAACACGGTAACGGTTATCTATAAAGTATCTTTCAAAGCTGAAATTATATCTAGCATCACCAACAGAACCACCAAAACTAACCTGTTGATTATTTAAGTTTAAAGAACCGAATTCTAGGCTACCAGTTGCTTTAGGTTGACCATAACCTTCTTTGGTGATAATATTCACAACTCCGCCAAAAGCAGACGAACCATACAAAGTAGAAGCAACACCGCTAGATAATTCTACTCGTTCAATCGCTTCAACTGGGATACTATTTAAATCAGTTGCACCATGATAAGTGTTGACATTATTGTTAATTGGTCTGCCATTTATTAAAAATACCGACTGATTAATTGAAGCTCCTCGGTAATATGTGCCTGTATGAATATCTGCACCATGTCCAACATCATTAATCGCAAAACCAGGCATTCTTTTTAAAATATCGGCTACGCTGGTAGCACCTTGTTTTTGTATTTCTTCTTTCTCGATGACATAAACAGGTGTAGAGCCAGAAGGAGTATCTTGTTCTCCAATTACTTCGATAGTTATATCTGCATCTTCAGTAGGTTGTGTATCAACTTCTGGCTGATTTTCTGGGTTAACTTCCTCGTCAGTAGTCGGAATTGATTCTGCTTCCGGCTGATTTTCTGGGTTAACTTCCTCATCAAGATTAGTTTCTTGAGTTAGTAATTGAGCATCTGTAGGGGCTAATTTAATTTCGTGTAAATAGGGAATATCTGAAGTTACTTGATTTGATGTAGCACTCGCTTGATTTTTTATATCAGACTCAATAGCGTAAGTAGGTAAAGTTATCAGTAAAATCGGGAAAGTACCAAGCAACCAACAATTCTTTTTCACGTCTCGTTTCACACCAAGTAACAACAATCACCAATCGGTATTGTTGCTGTTACTGTAAAATTTTGTCAAACGACACACTGTCATATTTGCAGTAATTGTTGAGAAATCAAATAATGTTGAAGCGTGATTATCTTAACCTACTGTTGCTGCAAGTTGGATTTGTTCTTGCAAAAGCTTGAGTAGTTCTATTGTTTTATTGTAGGCAACTTTTTGGTTGTGGTATTCAAAATACTCAGATGCCTTGTTTAAATCAGCGATCGCTCTTTGATGATATCCTAGACTAGATTCAGCTATACCTCGATTTAGATAAGCTTGGGCATTAGTGGGATCTAGTTTAATAACTTTAGAAAAATTACTGACTGCACCTGTATTATCTCCATTACGGCCACACACACAACCTAGGTTAAAATAAGCTCTATAATCGTTAGCATTGAAACGAAGTGCTAGATTAAAGTCGTGCATCGCTGCTGCTAAATTATGTAATTGAAAATGAGCTAAACCCCTATCGTTGTAAATATCTGCAAACGATAAATTGGTTACTTGCGGAATTTGCGCTAATGCCAGATTAAAATCGCTAATTGCAATTGTATAATCACCCAGGGCAGTACGCACTACACCTCGATTATAATAGGCACGAAACTCATTTGGTTTAGCAGCGATCGCTTGATTATTATCCTCAATGGCACTTAAATAATTACCTTGCCTATAATGTGCTAATCCACGATTTAGATAAGCTTCAATATTATTTGGTGCAAAATTTACTGCTTGAGTGCAATCAGCGATCGCTGTATGGTAATCTTGTAAATAAAGATAAGCAAGACAGCGATTACTGTAAGTAGCAGCTGTTTTTTCATGTTGTTGAATTGCTTGATTAAAGTGAGCGATCGCTTCCTCATAATTACGTTGCTGCATCTGTTCCACACCTAATTTGAAAGAGTCAATTGCTAGATTTTGTGTAAGCAACGTAGGTGATACTGGTAGAGATGGAGCAGCAAAACTAAGAGGAAATACAACTATCAAGCTGAGTATGAACCGCCAGAAGTCAAACATAAATATTATTACTATTATTACTTTCTTTGAGCGACCACTTCGGCAACAATAGAATTTGCGGGACAATTAGCCCCGCGAATTGTTAAACTGAATTTTGACTTACTACCAAACTTTTTCTGCTTGTTCTAGTACGTAAGCAGCTACATCTTCAATTTGGTTAGCATTTAAACGACCTTTAAAAGCAGGCATAGCATTCTTCCCATTTGTTACTTGGGCAATAATGGCTTCTGCTGAGTTCATGCCATACTTTTCTAGATCGTCTTTTTTCAAAGACTTTTCAAGCTTCACTAAATTTTTTCCACCTGCATGACAAGCAGCACAATTAGCACTAAATATTTTAGCTCCATTACCACTATCTGCTGCCAAAGCTGGGCTGTTGAAGACAAATGTGAAAATAGCGATGCCTAACAGCATTAGTGTAATAATTCTTTTCATTGAGTGTTCCCTCTGAAACCAGGGCTTATTTGGGCAATATAGCAACCCTAAATCATTTGCAAACAATTCTATTGCCTATTGCCTCTTCCCTATTGCCTGCCACCATAAGCAGTTTGTAAATCGAATAGGATTGCTATATCTTTAATAATTGTCAGTTGATTGAATTACCTTCGTCAAAAGACAAGCTGTCAAACTTAATTGAAGTGATTGTGAAATGTTGCATTCTGACTACGCACAAGATGACTTAACAGTTGGTAACAGATAAGTCAAAGCAATTTGCAATTATAAAGTAACTGTTTTTCGTATCCGGAGTTAGTCCTAACCACTAGACTTGCACCTATCACTACCACAAAAAAATTACCCCAACTAAATGTACTAGTTGGGGCCATACAGTTCGGTTAAAGGGGAAGAAAAACCTTTAACCCTTACCCTTTAACCTTTTCCCCAAACCAATTCTTAGTTCAAAATGCTTATCCGAACCGTATTGCTAGTTGGGGTCTTAGATGTCCTTCATGTTCCCAAAGGACACAAGAGATTCATTGTGTTTTAGTATAATACATTTTGTAATGTAGTCATATTACAATAAGAAAATCTTGATGTCTTGAGTAATCACTAACTCTTCAACATCCCTTTATTTTTAATCAATTATCTGCTTTCTCATGGACTTAATTTGTCCGCGCTTAGTTTTACTGTCAAGACGTTTTTTTTGAGAACTGCGAGTTGGTTTGGTTGGTTTGCGTATTTCGGGCAACACAATGGCGCTGAGTATGAGTTGCTTGAGCCTTTGCAAAGCTTCTTCCCGATTTTGTTCTTGGCTGCGGTATTCTTGAGCTTTGATGACCACAACACCCTCTTGAGTGATACGTCGGTCGTTGAGCTTTAAAAGTTGCTGTTTATAGAAAGCGGGTAATGATGAAGCTTCAATGTCAAAGCGTAAGTGGATAGCTGTAGCCACCTTGTTGACATTTTGACCCCCTGCACCTTGAGAACGAATCGCGCTAATTTCGAGTTCGCTATCAGGGATGATAATTTTATTTGAAATTTGCAGCATAACTTATATATAGCTTATTGGGTGCGCTTACCAGTTCACCAATTGCTTTTTCAAAGAAAATAGTTTGATAACCCATAACTAAAGCCCCATTAAGGCGGGCTGTGGGGAAAGGGACAGCCCCAAAAACCGTAGCGTGGCAAGCCTAGGCTGTTGACTACGAGCGATCGCTACCTCATTACATCAGGGTTAACCATTTATTAACCTTTTACTGGATGCGATTAATTGGCTTTTATGTCATCCTAGAAAAAGAGAATTAATTTGGTGAGTATTTTTGTTTTTAGTATTGACAGGCTTTACCCTTTTGGTATTTACAGACTTTTCTCCAAAATTTAAATCTCTACACACTAATAATTTTGGAGAAAATCCATGTCAATTTATGTAGGCAACCTCTCTTATGAAGTTACAGAAGAAGATCTTAAGGGTGTTTTTGCTGAATATGGTAAAGTAAATCGGGTTCAATTACCAAAAGACCGGGAAACAGGTCGTCTGCGCGGCTTCGCTTTTGTGGAAATGGGAACAGATGCTGAAGAAACTGCTGCCATTGAAGCTCTTGATGGTGCTGAATGGATGGGTCGTGACTTAAAAGTTAACAAAGCCAAGCCCAGAGAAGACAGAGGTTCTTCTGGTGGCAACCGGGGCGGATATGGCGGCGGCGGTGGACGCGGACGCTACTAAAATTTGAAACCGGAAATTTGAGAAAGCGATTTTTTAGGCCATTGATGAATTCAATTGAGTAGGAGAGAGAATGACCCAAATCATAGTCGGTGAAAATGAACATCTTGAATCAGCCTTACGCCGATTTAAGCGAGAAGTTTCCAAAGCCGGGATTTTTCAAGACATGAGAAAGCATCGTCACTTTGAAACGCCTATTGAAAAATCCAAGCGCAAAAAACTGGCTTTACAAAAGCAGGGTAAAAGACGTTTCCGCACTTGAAAACTGACATAGATATAAACTAATGCCCTCATAGTTTTTATGAGGGTTTTTTCTATGGAATTTAGCAGCAATAAGCAAAAAGGGAGCAATGGTAATTCTTACTAGCTTCAAAGCTATGTAGCATTCCCAAGCATATAGAACCCATTTGACATCTTATGAGGTTTTGAATTAAGGTACTCCTCAGCATCTAAAATCCAATGCTAATGGCGTATTCCAGCGACTTCACTGATGCAG
>NZ_JACJRV010000120.1 GCF_014697475.1 Nostoc sp. FACHB-152 | reverse complement strand
CCGCGTCGGAGCGAAAAGTTGAGCCAGTGCGTTGGACGGGTTCCCCGGCATAAAGCAACTGGCGTTGCGCGTCCGGGTTTCCCGGCGCAAAACTTTTCAAGCCAGAGGGGTTGGGGAGAGGTTCATCGAACTCACGTTATTTAGCATTAACTAGCAATATAAATACTGATGTCTCCTTTATTCTGTCTGAGGACTTTGAGGGCTTGTTGCTCTATTTGTCTTATCCGTTCTCGACTTACACCTATGCGCTGACCAATTTGTGATAGAGAAAGTTCATTTCCATCTTTTAAACCGAAGCGGAGAGTTAAAACTTCTCGCTGTTGAGGAGTCAATTTTGCTAATAGCTTTTGCAGGTCTTGTTGTAAAGATTCTTGGACGATATAACTTTCTGGAGTTAGCCCTGTATCTTCTAGAACATCTATTAGTTCTGAATCTTGCTGTACACCAATTCGTGATTCTAGAGACATAGGTTTAAGCGCAAAATATAAACATTCTCTAATCTCTTTATGTGTTAAGGATAAGGCTGTAGCGATTTCATCAGTTGTAGGAACTCGCCCTAATTTTTGAGATAATTCTCTCTGCACACGCTTAATTTTGTTCAATTTTTCAAACACATGAATTGGTAAGCGAATAGTGCGGCTTTGTTGTGCGATCGCTCGTGTAATTCCTTGGCGTATCCACCAGTAAGCGTAGGTAGATAATTTATAACCACGTTCTGGATCGAATTTTTCTATACCCCGTTCTAAGGCTAAATTACCTTCTTGAATTAAATCTAAAAGTTCCATATTTCGTTGCTGATATTTTTTGGCTATTGAAACCACTAATCGCAAATTAGCCGCAATCATTTTTTGTTTAGCTCGTCGTCCTTGATTTAATTGCTGTTGCAAGGTATCAATAGTTAAATTGAGATAATCAGCCCATTCATGCAATAATGGTTCACGCTTTAATTGCAATGCTAACTCTTTTTTTACATTGAGTAAATGCATCATCTGCTGTACTTGTTGAGCCAAAACAATTTCTTGCTGGTGAGTTAATAAAGCTACTTTGCCTATCTCTTGTAAATAGGAGTACATATTATCTCTGTCAACCAGATATTTCCGACTTGCATTATCAACTTCATAAGTAAAAGATTGTAAGTTTGTCATGGTTGGTATATCCTTTTTAATTAATAAAATAGCTGTATTGATTGTTGGCAAAATATCTGCTATGTATGGATTTTATTATGTATAAATTTCAAAATAAACCCGTAGCCTAATAACAAGCAAACTACCAACAAAAATTCAAGGAATACAATGATTGTGAGCATAATATCTGCGGTATGCTAATTGTTTGTAGAGGTTGCAGTATAAGCAGGTGTATTCAACTCTCCTACACTGTTGAAGGGAAAAAAGCGAAAGATTGCTTTACCAATGATGTTTTGACGCGGAACAAAGCCCCAATAATGGCTATCATAACTATCATTACGATTGTCACCTAAAACTAAATAAGAATTTGCTGGGACAATCACTGGCCCCCATTGATAATTCGGTTTAGCTTCGATGTATTTTTCCTTTAAAGGTGAACTATTAACATAAACTTGTCCATTTTTTACCTCTACCTTTTCTCCAGGTAGCCCAATCACCCGCTTAATAAAAGCTTCGTGATAATTCTCTTGTTGCAATATTTTAGTAGGTTTGAAAACCACTATGTCACCTCGACGGGGAGAGCTAAAATCATAGCTAATTTTATCCACTATCAAGTGATCATTTGGTTGAATAGTTGGTTCCATCGAACCAGAGGGAACATAACGTGCCTCAGCAACAAAAGTACGAATACTTAAAGCCAAAATCAAGCTTAAACCTAAAGTTTTTGCACCTTCAATCCATACATTTTCTGACTGAGATGAATTTTGTTTTTGCTGATGAATATTAGACATAATTTCTTAACCTACTAGTTATTGAAATTTTGCAGCAGTTTGCCCTTGAGGTGCAAATAAATTGCCAGCAGCATCATTTGGATAAACACAGGAAACTTGTGGAGAATTTTCCAGCTTGCCAGTGTAAGCAAAAGTATTTAAGCTATTTTTACAATTACTTACCTGTTGAGATGTAAGCAGATTTCTTTGTTGTAAAATAGCCCAATCGCTAGTGCGTAAAACACATCCAGGCTGCATACGCGGTTGTGTTACGTAAACTTTAAAAGGGTTGAGAGTGAGAAAGACACGAGTGTCTGTGACAATTGCACTTGCACCATACTGAACGCAAATATCTGCATCAGGTGCAGCACTATCAATATAAACACTACTGGCAATATTTTCTGGGTTAGAGTTAGCAACACTAGTTAGACTGACACCAAGAAAAACTCCTAACAATAAGGCAGCACTAACAATAGCTACTATCATTGTATTGAAACGGAAAGGTTTAGGGTTATGAGGCGATCGCGTGTTATTCTGCATAAGTGAAGCCTCTAATAAGTTATCAAAAAATAATTTTATAGATGAAAAATTAAACTCATTTCAATTAATGTCTGATAATCCTGTAGGCAAGATAAGTTTTTTACTGCCTTGACTATGCAAATATTGAGCGAGAATTTGATTGACAGTATCTTTATAGGCTAAAGGAATAGGCACAAGCCAATATGTTCTCACAAGATATAAACGAGGTTGAAAGATAATTATCAACGTATTATTTTTCGTTTTATCCCAACTGTAGGAAGTAATGTTTTCCCATTTCACTAATGAAAACCTGTAACAAATACCGTTTTCCCGTAATTCAAACTTACTTAAGTAACGCGAAACTACAATGATTACTGAAGACCAGATCAGGATTGTCTCTGCTAGATATTTACGATTCAGGTTGTTATATATTGAACCTTGGGTAAATGCTTCATGAATAAATAAAGCAGAGTACAAACTGCCTAACGCTATGCTAAGTAAAGTCAACCAAACTAAGCGTTTATTTCTAAAAATTTCGTCAATATTTAGTAGGCAATAACCTGCTTGTACTTTACGCCAGTGCCAAGTTGATATATATATCAAGTAGCCTAAGAAATATACTTCGTAAATTCCCACCAATATTAACCTGCTGTACTTTGTTAATTGTGGAATGAGTAATAATGTGAATACAAGTAAAAGCCACGGAAGAGTGTAAAGTATTTCTCTAGCGGCGTTTTGTTTGCCTACTAAATGACGACTGACTTGATATCTAATTCCCAACAAAATAACTAATACAATTATGGGAATAAATAGGGACGTAATATGAGTGAAGTCGAAAGTATACATAGCTTTGCTCTTTATCTAAAAAATAGGCGAAAATGAAAGTTAAATCAGACTGTTTTATTTGTCATTTCCAGGTAATACTTTCGGTTGCAAACTCAAGTTGAGAGTTTGTCCATTACGCAGAATTTGCAATTGTAAGTTACTGCCATCAGGGGTGTTTTCTACAGCTTGTTGCAGTTGTTCAGCGTTATCGATTGCTTGGTTATTCGCTTTGACAATCACATCACCTGCACGAACTCCGCCTTGATTAGCAGGTGATTTTCGGGCAACTTTGACCACTAACACGCCTTGAGATTGATCGACACTAATCGGAGAATTAGGATCATCGTTAATTTGTTGTTTAACTTCTGGTGTCAGCGTGAGCATCTGAATCCCCAGATAAGGATGATTAACTTTGCCTGTGGAGATTAATTGTGCGGCAATTTTTTTGGCAGTATTAATTGGAATTGCAAACCCCAAACCTTGGGTATTCTGAATAATTGCTGTGTTAATACCAATTACTTGGCCAGCAGCATTCAGTAAGGGGCCGCCAGAGTTACCAGGATTGATTGGTGCATCAGTTTGGATGTAGTCAACACGTTCATTAGGCATTCCTACCTGAGAACTAGAACGACCGATCGCACTAATAATGCCATGAGTCACAGTATTATTTAAACCAAGAGGATTACCAATTGCGATCGCCCATTCACCTGGTTGTAACTGATTAGAATTACCTAGCTTGACTGTTGGCAAATTATCAGCCTGGATTTTGACGACAGCAATATCTGTCACTGGGTCAACACCCATAACTTTACCCTTAAAATTGCGCCCATCCTTGAGCGTCACAGTCACCGTATCAGCACCGTTGACCACATGAGCATTAGTCAGAATCTCGCCATTAGAATCAATAATGAAACCAGAACCAATACCTCGTTCAATCTCTTGAGATGGCACTTGTGGCAACTGATAGCCAAAAAATTTCTGAATTAGAGGATCATCTAAAATACCAGCCGCCGGATTTTTGATTGTGCGTGTAGAATCAATTCGTACTACCGCAGAACCGTCTTGACGAACTACAGCCGTAATAAAGTTAGAATCTTTATCTATCGCTGAGTTTGCAGATGGTTGGCTGGCTGTTGCATTTAAGAAAGGTTGCAGTGCTGGAGGTAAAGGTTGTGGATGCGGCAATAAACGCAGACTGATGATTGTAGCTCCTGCACCTGCAAAGATTAGTCCTAAGTAAGGTAAAAATTTTTTCAATTGATGATGCGTTGGTCGCTCAACTTGCGGTGCTGGTGAATTTGCATCAACATCAGCTAATGGAAGGTTGTTGTCTTCTAAATCGTGGTTTTCTGTCTTCATCACCCAAAACTCCTTTGTAAATCAAGGCTTTTCGTTTTGCTTGATTACAAGTTTCGGTTTTTGGCAAAAGGTTTTGGGTGAGGATAGATAACTTAGCGAAAATTTAAGGTCAAATTATTCAAAAAGCTTTGTACAAATTAATCGATTGTACGGACGAACAGATGTACGCCCTACTCAATAATTAAAGGTTTCCTAGTATTCGCGTTTCTTAATCCCTAAGCCATGTACAAATATTTATAGTAGTCAGGTTTATTTAGCAATCGTCAAGTTTCTCCCTGGATTATTCAGGACTACTTTCATATAAGTTCGGTTTATTAAAGTAATTAATAAATAAATTTTATGGAACGTAAACAATCTGTCTGGGTAGTAGACGACGAACCTAATGGCTTTGAGGTGATTGAGTTGCTACTACGACGCGAAGGATATAATCTGACCTACTTCAATAGTGGTAAAGAAGTCCTCAGCCAATTGGCATCTAGCTTACCTGATGTCATCCTGTTAGATGTAATGATGCCGGAAATTGATGGCATTGAAACTTGTCGGCGTATCAAAGCCAATTCTAACTGGAAGCCAATTCCTATCATTATTGTCACAGCTTTAGACTCAAAAGAAGACTTAGCGCGATCGCTCGCGGCTGGTGCTGATGATTTCCTGACTAAGCCGATAAATGGGGTAGAATTACGAGCGCGTGTCCGTTCCATGTTGCGAATTAAACAACAATATGACGCACTGCAAGCCAGCGTTAACCTGCGACGGGATTTATCTAAACTTGTGGTGGAAGATATACGTCAACCAATGTCTACGGTGTTGTTGGGTAGCCATTTATTACTACAAAGTAATTTAGAAGCAAAAGATAGAGAACGCGCTGAAATGGTACACACAGCCGGACTAGAGATTGATGCCATTATTAATGGCTTACTGCGTTTAGCCAAAATGGAATCTGGCAAACTGGTATTAAATCCAGTTGAAGTAGACCTTAACGAACTAGCAGAAGTAGTAGTTGAAAATTTTCAAGCGATCGTCAACTCTAAGCAAATCCAACTTATTACTAAATTACCTCAACAAGGACGTTGGCTAAATATTGACGCTGAATTATTTCATCGCTTACTTAACAATCTTATTACTAATGCAATTCAATCATCTCCACCAACTAGCACAATTACATTGCAAATTGATTATCCTGATGACTCCTTACAAAAACTAATAATTCGCGTTACGGATGAAGGTACAGGAATCAATCGAGAGTTACAACAATCTATTTTCACTCAATATGAATTAGGAAACTTAACTAATGGTAATTCGCAAATCGGCTTGAGTTTGGCATTTTGCAAAATGGTTGCCGAGGCTCACGGTGGCACAATTACAATTGAGGATAATCAACCAAACGGTGCGGTTGTGATTGTAGAAATTTAAGCAGTAAGGGCGCACAGATGTGCGCCCTTTGCTATCTTTTTAATAACTTATCTATCTTCACCCCAAATTGACTTTTTCAACCCGACACTATAAATGAAAGTCAATTCACCGAGCTATGTAATAGCTCTATTCAAAATTATGATTACCCGTAAAATTAGTGCAATTGGTCTTTTGACTGGACTACTAACAGCTTGTTTAGGTCACGGTATTGCTTTAGCAGATACTCCTGGTTATCATCCCTACTATCTTCATGCACGCAGTGACCTACGTAAAGCTGAATTAATGTTAGAAACTCCTGATGAATATAATGTCACTCAAGCAGCTAAAATAGCGGCTCAAAAGGTTCATTATGCCATTGAAGATATTGATGTAGCAGGAGTTTTAGATGCAAAAGATATCTATGATTACCCACAAATAGATACTTCGTTAAACCATAGAGATAAATTTCAGGCGATTTATAAACTCTTGCGTAGTGCCGAAAGTGATTTATCTAGAGAAGAAGATAACAGTTCTGTTATCTCTTGGCGTAACAGAGCCGAAATGGATATTAATCAAGCCAAACATTATACTGCGATCGCGGCTGGTAAAGATACGATTGATGATTTGACTTATAACAACTATTAAATTTATTTGCCAAAGCATGAGCAAATAAATTCTTGTAAACCTATCTATTAGGTTTACAAGCATTTTAATAAGACAAGCATCAAAAAATATAGCTATGATTCACCACATCTCTATCGCCGTCAAAAACCCACTCCTTGTTGCTCAGGCTTTAGCAGAACTTTGGAATGGCAATGTCTATTCATTCAGTCCTATTTTAGGAGGGTACATTGTCAGGGATTTCGATGAACATGGTACGGCAGTTGAAATTTATCCGTTAGGAACTCAATTAGCTCCTATGGTTGGAAATCGAGATGTCGTTCAAGATTCATTTACTCCTAAACTTTCGCCGTTTCATGCAGCAATTTCTGTCTCTGTTGATCAAGAACGCATTGAGCAAATTGCTAAACGTGAAGGATGGTTTACACAATTGTGCGATCGCGGCCCTTTTAAAGTAATTGAGTTCTGGGTTGAAAATCAACTGCTCCTAGAATTATTACCACCTGCACTTGCCTCTGAATACCTAAAGTTTACTCAACCACAAAACACTGAGAAATTTTTTGGTACACCAGTCACAGCCTAGTTATTAATCTCACAAAAAAGCGTCATCTCTTTTATTAAGGATGGTGCTTTTTTTATCTACAGGACTAACGCAAACTTATAAAGAAACGAACCACAAAGAACGCGTTAGACGCGTTCGCGGAGCGTTGCCGCAGGCTAGCGGCTTCCCGCCAGGGTAGGACACGAAGAAGAGTTTGAGAGAGTTCTTGCGTAAGTCCTGATCTACTATAATCTGCTAGATTACTAATTTTTATTTAACTGTTTAGCATCTTTTTTGCCAAGATTGGCGTAAAAGGCATCAATAAAAAAGGTAACTGTGACCACTGAGGGCTAAAAAAAGACCAAACGATTGACCAAGTAATCAGCCCAAAATTAATTAAACTTTCGGCGTTACCTATGCGTTTGCGCCATACAGGATCAATTCCTGGTTCAAGAAATTTCCGATTAATAGCGTAATAGCGATTGAGGAGAAATAATAAATTCAATACTAAAAGATGTCCATCAAAAAATAACACAGAAATCTGCTGACTACCATATTCCCCTACTAGAGAAGCCGAAAAGGGAATTAAAGTAATAAACATGAGAATCAGCAAATTAATCCATAGTAGTGTGCGGTTAACATTGCGAATGTAATGAAATTGCTGATGACTAACCAGCCAAAGAGAACCCAGTACCAAAAAACTTACCAAGTAGTCGTGTAAGCGGCTCGTCAATCCTAAAATGAATTCTGGCAAAATATAGGCAACTTTAGCGGCAGGAATACTCGGCACTTTGATATTTAGCACTAGCAAAGTCATGGCAATAGAATAGACACAATCGCTCAAAGCTTCTAAGCGTCTACTGCTGGGAAGTAAGGAGTTGGTTTTGGTATTTGAAGTTTGCATATTACTCAGTCGCTAAAATTTACCTCTTTTAGTGTGACTAATAATTCCTCTTGGTCTAAAGGTTGAACTTTATCTACAAAATAATGGTGGAAAGATTGAGGAAGCTGATGAAAATCTTCACCAGCAAAAGGTAAACTTCTAGAGTTATAGGTGTTCCAGAAAAGAATCACCTGATCTTTGATATCTTCTTGGTTAATATCGTGAATTAAGGCAGCAAATGCTTTGCCAGTATATGTGCCATCTAATTGAATATTCTCCTGATTATCCATCTGAGTGATTGCTTTCATTCCTAACTTTGTAAAACGAGCATATTCTTCGCCAAAGAATTCTTGTCTAATAAGTACATCATTTTCTGTCATTTTTAAGATTGGGAAAGTAGAGTCTAGAGAGTGTAAGAGTGAGTTCGTGTGATTGAACAATTTGACCATTTTCTTTTCATTGGCAAATTGCGCTTCTACGACTAGAACTGCTATTACTTTTGTTTTAAGTCCAACCGCTTTTAAGCCGAGAACAAGTCCTACAGCAGTCCCCATAGTTCCTAACGGCAGATAAATGAAATCTGGTTCAGGTATATGACCTTGCAGAATTTGTTCTTTGAGTTCAAAAGCTGCATTAACATAGGCGATCGCACCTAATGGTGAAGACCCTCCAGGGGCAATAATATAAGGTATACGACCTTCTTTTAATGTGTAATGAAGAAGTTGGTATGCTGTGTTAATCAAGAGTGTTAGTTGTGTCTGATGCTGATGAATATCTGCCTCATAATAATGACTCATCAACAGATTACGCCGCACATACTGAGCATTCATTTGAGGCATTAGCATTGAAGTTGTGCGGATGCCAAGAGAATGAGCATAAATTGCTGTTGCTAGGGCATGGTTAGACCCAGCAAAACCAAACGTCAATACCCGCTTTGATTTTTGATTAAGAACGTCTCCTAGCAGAAATTCTAATTTGCGAATCTTGTTACCACCATAGATCAAGCCACTCAGATCATCCCGCTTGATGTAAAGTTGTTCTGCATTCAGCGACTTTTCTAACTTATGTAGCTTATGTACTGGAGTTGGTAATTCAGCTAATGATACATAAGGAAGCTTGGCTTTTAATCGTGGATAAGCCTGAAACAGAGGAAGCATTTATTTATCTCCTAAATAATGAATGGTAGGGGTTGCTATGCAACCCTACGATGTTTGTAAATGTTGATCGTGATTGCGGTGTTCCAATTTTCTTCGCAGTGCTTCCATGTAGGTATAAAACACTGGAGTAATATATAGTGTCAGCAGTTGCGAAAATAACAATCCTCCTACTACAGCCATCCCTAAAGGTCGGCGTGACTCTGCACCAGCACCTAAACCAAGGGCGATGGGTAATGTACCCATCAAAGCTGCCATTGTGGTCATCATAATTGGGCGGAAGCGGACTAAACAGGCTTCGTATATGGCATCACGGGGGGATTTATCTGTGTGGCGTTGGGTTTCCATTGCAAAGTCAATCATCATGATGCCGTTTTTCTTGACAATACCCACTAGCAAGATGATGCCGATAAAGGCGTAAACGTTGAGATCAATATGAAATAGCATCAATGTAAGTAGTGCGCCGAACCCAGCCGAAGGTAAGCTAGATAAAATTGTGAAAGGGTGAATGTAATCTTCGTAGAGAATTCCCAGCACAATGTAAATTACTAAAATTGCCACCAACAGCAACAATCCCAGTCCAGCAATTGAAGATTGAAAAGCTTGGGCTGAACCCTGGAAGCTGGTACTAATGGTTGCAGGTAAGGTATCATGGGCTACTTGTTGAATTTTGTCTGTTACTTCTCCTAGAGATACACCGAGCTTGAGGTTAAAGGAGATAGTTGTGGCGGGGAGTTGTCCTTGATGGTTGACTGTTAATGAACCCACACCTGTAGTTAAGGTAGCCACTGCATTTAAGGGAACGAGTTGACCATTAGCAGAATGAATCGATAGCAGATTTAAAGCATCCGGGTTTTTTTGATACTGTGGTAAAAGTCCCAGGATGACCTCATACTCATTATCTGGAGCGTAAATCGTGGAAACTTGCAAGGTACCATAGGCATCCCCCAAGGCTGTTTCGATTTGTTGGGTAGTTAAACCAAGGGCATTGGCGCGATCGCGGTTAATCTGTACATTCACCTGGGGATTATCTATTTGCAAATCACTGTTGACATCCTGCAACCCCGGAATTTTGCTGAGTTTATCTTGCAAAATTGGCGTATATTTATACAGGTCTTGTAAGTTGGTGCTTTGTAAGGAAAACTGATATTGGGCGTTTGTCTGCTTACCACCAATATTAATGGTTGGTGGATTGATTAAGAAGGCTTTGATTCCTGGTTCCTTTAATACTTTTGGTTGCAATTCTTGTATCACCTGATCGGCGTTGAGATGTCTTTCGGAAGTTGGTTTCAGGCGGATGACGATAATTCCAGTGTTATTTCCAGCCGTCCCCGTCACTGATGTCCCAACAATTGAGTTCAGTACATCTACATTGGGATCTTTGCGAATGATTTGGGCTACTGCTTCTTGGTGCTTAATCATATCTTCAAAGGAAATATCTTGCGCTGCTTGGGTTTGAGCCAGAATCAATCCTTTATCATCACTAGGAAGAAAGCCCTTCGGCGCGATCGCAAATAAATACATTGTCGCCAACAAAATCACACCGGAGAGAATCATCGTTGTACGGTGATATTTCAAAGACTTTCGCAGACTCCAGGCGTAAAAACGTAGGGAAAAGTTCTGATTTGTGTTCTCAGTTTCTTCTTCTGCTTGGTGATGTTCCGGTTGCAAAAATCGGCTGCATAACATCGGCGTTAAGCTGAGGGAAAGCAAACCAGAAACTAGAATAGAGGCTGCAATAGTGACGGCGAATTCATGAAATAACCTTCCCAAAATACCCGGCATAAACAACATGGGGATGAAGACGGCTACTAGAGATAAAGTCATGGAAATAATTGTGCCGCTAATTTCTGTTGAACCGTTGATGGCCGCTTGCCAACGATTTTCGCCCATTTCTCTATGACGGACGATATTCTCTAACACTACCACCGCGTCATCTACTACGAAACCTACGCTTAAGGTTAACGCCATCAGGGAAAGGGTATCGAGGGAAAAGCCCAGCATTAACATGACTGCGAAGGTAGCTACTAAAGATAGGGGTACAGTTACACTAGGGATTAAAGTAGCCCGGAGATTCCGCAGAAATAAAAAGATGACTAACACCACTAAACAAATGGTGAGTAATAAGGTGAATTTAACATCATTCACTGAGTCACGGATATTTTGTGAGCGGTCGTAGAAAATATCCATATTCACAGCCGTGGGAATTTGCGATCGCAAATTCGGCAGCAAGGTTTTGACTGCATCAACAATCTCAATAGTGTTGGTTCCTGGCTGACGTTGAATCGCCAAAATAATTGAACGTTGGGGAATCTGGCCTTGTTTGGCAAAATACCAACTGGCAACTTTATCATTTTCTACACTGTCAACCACTTGACCCAAATCACCCAAATGTACTGGCGCACCATTACTATAAGCAACTGTCAAGCCGCGATAGTCGTCAGCGTTAAGCAATTGACCATTAGCTTCCACGGTATAATTTTTGTGATTGCCGTAGAGATTCCCAGTAGGCAAATCAGAGTTATTTTGAGCGATCGCTTTCGCAACATCATCAATACCTAACCCTTTGGCTTTCAACGATTGGGGATCAACTTCGATGCGAACAGCATATTTTTGAGAACCGTAAACCAATACCTGCGCTACGCCATCAACCATTGATAAACGTTCTGCTAATGTCTCTTCTGCATACTTATCTATATCCGAAAGTGGGACTAAATTAGAACTCAGGGTTATGTAAAGAATTGGTTGCTGTGCTGGATTTACCTTCTTATAGGATGGAGGACTAGGCATATCGCTAGGCAATTGCTTAGTTGCTTGAGCGATCGCCGCTTGTACATCTTGGGCTGCACCATCAATATCTCGACTCAAATCAAATTGCAGAACAATTTGGCTACTCCCTTTAGAACTGGTGGAGTTCATGGAATCAAGCCCAGCAATGGTAGAAAACTGCTGTTCTAAAGGCGTTGCCACCGATGCCGCCATCGTTTCCGGGCTAGCTCCTGGTAAACTAGCAGACACAGCAATTGTGGGAAAATCCATACTAGGCAAGTCGCTAACGGGTAGTATAAAGTAACTCATTAGCCCAAACACTAGAATTGCCAACATCACCAAAGTGGTCATGATTGGGCGGCGAATGAACAAGGAAGGAATATTTGTCATGGTTTTTAGTTTTGTAAGGGCGTAACACAGCGCGTCTCTACAGCTATTTATTAGAAGATTGTTCAATAGCAACAGATACACCAGGCGCAAGATTGAATTGCCCATCAGTAACGACTTGTTCGCCTGGTTGCAATCCTTGATTAATCACAGTTTCTTTGCCTACGCTATCCCCAACTTTCACCGGACGGGTTGCTACTGTTTTGTCCGGTTGCACAACATACACATACTGCCCGTTTTGTCCAGTTTGTAATGCTTGAGAAGGGACAATAATTGCATTAGGTAACTGCGTCAATTTCAGCACCACATCTACAAATTCTCCTGGTGATAGCTGTCCTTGGATATTGCTAAAGGTAGCTTTGAGTTGAATCGTTCCGGTTGTGGTATCCAACGTATTATCAACAAAGGTGAGTTCACCCTTTATTGGCTGTGCGGAATTATTTGGCACTAACGCATCAACTTCTAGTTTGCCTTTTGCTAGATATTCTTTGAGTTCTGGTAATTGCTGTTGCGGGATGGAGAAAGAAACGTAAGTAGGATGAGTTTGGTTAATTACGACTAAGCCGGTGGTATCGTTAGCTTTGACTAAGTTACCTTGATTAACTTGTAAATTACCTGTTTGCCCATCAATAGGTGCATAGATAGTAGTGTAAGCCAGTTGAGTTTTAGCACTAGCCACAGCCGCCTCAGCCGCTTTGAGATTGGCTTGAGCATTCTGTACATTTGCCTTGGCTGAACCCACAGCCGCGATCGCTTCTCGAATTGCACTTTGATCAGCAGATACAGTTGCTTCGGCTGCATCCGCACTGGTGCGATATTGCTGTGCTTGTTCTTGGGTAACGGCTCCTTGTTGGAATAAATGGGTATAGCGCTTTGCTTCCGTATCAGCATTACGTGCTTCGGCTGCATCTTTTACCCGTGTAGATTTCGCTTGAGTTACTTGATCATTGGCTTGTTGCAGATTAGCGATCGCTTGCTGGACTTGTGCTTGCGCTTGTACCTGTTTGGCGAGTGCTTGATCTAAATCTGCCTGAAAAGGTGTCGGATCAATTTTGAATAATAACTGTCCTTTTTTGACTTGCTGACCCTGTTGAAAGTAAACTCCTGTGAGTTGCCCATCAACTAGTGATTTAATTAATACAGTAGAATATGCCTCAACTGTTCCTGTAGTGCGAATTTCTAGAGGGATTGTTGCTTGGCTTACTTGAGCTACGACTACAGGCACAGCTTTATAACTATTTGCCTGTATCTGTGTAGGTCTTTTACTCAAAAAAAACCAACTAGAAAAACAAACTAATCCTAATATCAAAAGACCCAGACTACTTTTTTGTAGACGCGTCAATTTTGGTAAGTCTTGTATGATTGCGTTGTTATTCATCATTTCGTTGCCCAACTTTATTTAACATCAGTTTCAGTCATTAGCAAACGCTTAGGGGCGAAGATAAATAAGTTAGGGAAAAGTTTTATGATTTTGCCAAAACCCTGATACATAATCAAATGTATTAGGCGTACAACTCTTGCGGGGGGACAAAATGGTCTAGAATGCTTATCTTACAAAGAGTGTAGCAATTTGTGGTAAAAGAAAAAGAGCATTTATTCGCAATAAGCTCTATTTAA
>NZ_JACJRV010000012.1 GCF_014697475.1 Nostoc sp. FACHB-152 | reverse complement strand
GGCATGGGCGACTAGTGGTTTTTGAGTTGTCGTTGTGAGAGACAACAACTCTACTACGAAACGCCCTACCTCTTCATGCTCTTATTTTGGCAACGGTATTGGTATATATACAATCTTTTCCCAGTTATTATCTTGGAGGGTGTATTAAGCTTACTAAGCCTTTAGCATTAGCTGTGGCATCAAAAAAAGTAATTTTTGTTACATTTTTTCGGAATTAGTTAGTTTAAAATTAATACCAACTTTATTGGTATATTTTCGCTGCATTATTCCTTCCCTGACATCGTTTCATTATCCATGTATCCGTGCCTACTTTGTCCTTAAAGTAGATGTGCTAAAGTTGCTCATCTGCTAATTTTCTATAGCATTCTACAAATCGTAAATAGTTATGGCGGAGCAATCAGATTTTCTATCGAATCTATCAGATTTTCTTTACCCACGCAGTTGTTATTATGGTCAATTCAAACCAGAATACTTAGTTTTTAACGCTAATTTACAAGAGTTTGCTCAAAGAGTCAGCTATATTAGTAATTTGCAAACAAATGGCAAGCTATCTCCAGAAGAAGCTTATCAGCAAATTAAAGCTTTATGGAAACAGTTGAAGCGTGCCAAAAAACAACTCGAAATTAATACAGATGCTTGGGATACAAACAGACATCAACAATAAATATTAGAGACTTGAGACTAGAGGATAGGGACTAGAGATTAAGATTTTGTATTTAGCATTCAGCAATTTTTCAAGTTAGCGATTTACCAGAAAATTTTACAATCAAACCTAAAAAACTTTCTTCTCTAAGCCCTAACCTCTAGCCAGGCTTAGTCTCATCCAAAATAACTGGGTTCATTCCCAGATTTCCATTTAATATTGCAGCCAACACTCGGCTTTTGTTCGCTTGTAATTGATTTACCCGCTAACACCGCATCAATAGCCGCGCGTAAATCTGCTCCTGTTACTGGTTTACCATTACTGGGGCGGCTATCATCAAGTTGACCGCGATAAACAAGTTTACGCTCTTCATCAAATAAGAAAAAATCAGGGGTACAAGCTGCTGTATACGTCTTTGCTGTCTCCTGAGTTTCGTCGTAACATAACGGGAATTTGAAATCTAATTCTCTAGCCATGACTTTTAATGAGTCTGGTGCATCATCAGGGTAGTTTTTAGCATCGTTGGCACTGATAGCCACAATGCCTAAATCACTATTGAAATAATCTTTTCCTAACAGTGCTAATTGGGTTTGGATATGTTTTACAAATGGGCAATGCCGACAAATAAACATTACCAACAGTGCTTTTTTATCTGCAAAACTGGATAGTGAAATTGTCTCACCAGATACTACTTCTGGTAGATGAAATTCTGGTGCTTGAGTGCGTAAAGATAACATTGTTGAAGCAGTTAATACCATAATTCACCTGATACTTTTACCCTGCAAAAAATTAGAGACGGGAAATTTCCCGTCTCTATAAATGTATAAAAAAATTGCGTTTTAAAAATTTAATTGTTAAAAGCTTCTTAATAAACCAAATATGCCATGCCCTGTGAATACTTCTAATGCTATCAGCGAGATAAAGCCAATCATGGCTAAACGACCATTAAGCAGTTCTGCGTAGGGTGTGAGTCCGGTGCGATCGCCTTGTTCATCTACATAAACTTTTGGCTCAACCGCAAAATTATTCATTTTTCCCTGATCGTCAACAATGGAACCGTTGATATTCATGAAGTTTTCCCCAATTGCTTTTGCTTGTAAAGAAGTGTAACAAACAAAATAAACTTTTGTAAAGTATATGAGTCAGCCCAAAGATATATGATGGTGGATTGAGTTTCTAGCCATGTTGAAAAAACAGGCTCTACTCCTCGTTTCCCATCTGAGAAAAGTCATGCATCGATTCCGAGTAGAGGTTATTGCCAAAACACCAAACCCGCAGCAAGTAATTTATGCTGCAATGCACCAGGACTACACCGACGCATTTGTAGTTGATGAGCGAGATTCATGGCCTTCGGAATCACAATGCGGCGAAGTTATCGTTAAGCGACTTCTAGCAGGAGAACGGGGACACTACGGGCCGCTAGAACATCCCCAAATTGTGTTTAACTGCGGTTATTTTCCGCACAGCGTCATGCAACAAGCCCGGACTCACAGGGTCGGCGTGAGTTTTGATGTTCAATCTTTTAGGTATACGGGTGAACAATTTATACTGGTACTAGAAGGTAAAAAAGACATAGAAGACGTATTTTATCTGCGTCCTGTTGGTCATTACACAGATAGACAAGGCAAAAAATATTACTATTCTCCAGAGCAGCGCGCGGCGGATTTAGACTGGTGTCGGGAAGCGGCGAAGCGATATACGGCTAGTTTCCAAGCTGGGATGTCTGAAGAACACGCTAGAGGGATAGTACCTTTTGATTATCGCCAACATTTTGTAGTGAGCTTTAATGTCAGGTCGTTTTTGCATTTTTGCGACCTGAGAAATAAAAAAGATGCTCAATTAGAAATTCAAAAGCTGTGCGAATTAATGTGGCCTCATTTTGCAGAGTGGGTACCAGCGATCGCACAATGGTATGAAAAGCAGCGTTTAGGTAAAGGTCGATTAGCACCTTGAAACTAGGGGTATAGGGGTGTGGGGTGTAAGTGAATAAAATTCTTACCCCTACACCCTTACACCCATCTTAATTACGCCGGATAAATCCTTAAGCGACGATTAGGTTCTTCGCCAAAGCTATGGGATTTGAGGCGATAGTGTTCTACCAACTCATGCTGCATTTTGCGGACTTGAGGAGAACGGGGCAATAACTCCACTGGTTGTCCTTTAGGAATGACAATTTGCTCTACAGCAAGTCTGGCTTCTTCAAGGGCATCAATTTCGTCATCGCTACCACTGTGCAAGAACAGTTGCAATTCGCGGTCATCAGCGATTTCTGGGTCGTCGATGTTGAGCAACCGTCGCAGTCCACGGGTAATTTGCGGAATGGTACTAGCCTTAATCATGTGGATAGGTACATGACGGGCTTTAGCCATTTGCCGTAGTTTAGCGTGGTTTTTGACGTGCGATCGCAATGCCAAAATCGCATCAGCAGTATCGATGTCTTTTGTCAAGACCACAGGCAAAGTCAACACACTAATTACCTGTTCTAGCTGATGACGACTAACTCCATACGGGTAAACGTGCAGTGGCAAATCTTCCCCGTTTGGCCCAGCATTCTTGCTAGCAGCAAAATCAATCGCATCCGAATAGTTAAAGGATTCATCTAGCAAGCGGTCAAACTCGCTTTGTCCAACCTTTTCTCGCTCTATAGTCAATGGTGGCAGGGCTACCATTTGTCCTGATGAACGCCAGCTGCCAGATTGCCGCCCTGACGAGAAAGAGTCTTCCCCACCGCTTGCCAACTGCTGTCCACCGCCACGGCCATTGACAACAGATAGCTGCCGAGTAATTGCTACTTTGCCGTTATCATCCACAGTGCGCGTTTGTGGGCTTGGTTGCCGTCCGCGCAATAAAGTATCTACTGTGTCAGCAACACTTTCATGGACTACCCAACGCTGTCGTTCTAACATTTCAACAGCAATCTCGAAGGTGGGAGGGGCTTTGCGTTCTAACACCGTCTTTTGCGAACCGCGCCTTCTTGCTTCATCGTCTCCCAAGGTCACAGCCTGAATACCTCCAACCAAATCAGACAGGGTAGGATTTTTAATCAGGTTTTCAATTTGGTTCCCGTGAGCAGTACCGACCAATTGCACACCTCGTTCGGCAATGGTACGAGCTGCTAAGGCTTCCAGTTCTGTGCCAATTTCATCAATGACAATGACTTCTGGCATATGGTTTTCTACTGCCTCAATCATGACTTGATGCTGAAGTTCTGGATGAGCTACTTGCATCCTTCTAGCACGACCAATGGCAGGATGGGCAACATCACCATCCCCAGCGATTTCGTTGGAGGTGTCGATAATTACTACTCGTTTATTTAACTCATCCGCCAATACACGGGCGATTTCCCGTAGGGCGGTAGTTTTCCCCACACCTGGACGACCCAGCATAAGGATGGATTTACCAGTTTCTACCAAATCGCGGATCATGCCAATAGTGCCGAATACCGCACGACCGACACGACAGGTTAAGCCAATAATCTTGCCATTGCGGTTGCGGATAGCACTGATGCGATGCAAAGTTTGCTCAATTCCTGCTCGATTATCTCCGCCAAAGGTTCCGACTCGCTGAATGCAATCATCAATTTGTGCTTGAGTTACAGGTATTTCGCTCAGATACTCAGCTTGATTTGGGAAGCGAGCCTCTGGGCGACGACCCAAATCCAAGACAACTTCAACTAAACTATCTCGTTGAGGATGATTTTCTAGTACTTGTCGCAAGTCTTGGGGCAAGATGTCTAATAACTTTTGGAGATCGTCTTTAATCGTCATGCTTTCTAATGTGACGTTTTGAGAGATAACGAACGAGCGATTACGCTCCTGCTATGACTTGAGCTGGGAAACGAGAGAATGGGCAAGCTCTACAGCTTCCCAGAGTAAGTCTGGTTGTTCTTCCAGGCGGACAGTCGCTTTGACATTGGTGTTATTCACCTCCTTATCCTCTAACTGATCGAGAATTGGCGACAGCAATACACGGGCGTAGCTTCCGTAGGCAACCCCAGCAACTGAGGCAGAGGGGCGGAGGGGCGGAGGGGCGGAGGAGAAATTCTGGAGTAAGTTCTCTCCTCTGCTCTCGCCAGTTGCTACAACGGAGGGAACCTCCGCAACGTACTGGCTCCCCTGCTCCCCTGCTCCCCTGCTCCCCTGCTCCCTTGCTTCCTTAAGTAGTCCCATTGCTTTTAACTTAGCAACGGTGTAGCTATTAGTGCCACCTGCTAATTGCACATATCCCGGTAACTTCGCTGACAAAACTTTTTGACCTAATTTGACTGCGGCTAGAGTGGTACCATCTCCAATATCACCACTCATGGGCCGACCATCGGTTTGCCAAATTATGGTCTGAGGTCGTGGAATTATAATTTCATAAATTGCACGTAAATAGTCGATCATGCCTTCGCCATCAGGACAACTGATAGCTACTACCTTGAGTTGTTCAGCCCACGGTGAAATTACTTGCCATAATTTTTGAAATTCTGCTAACCGACCTACTTTTGTGTGAATTTCTATGGCATCTATTCCCTCTGACATCACCATTGGCGCGATCGCCTGTGGTGTTGACATATGTGAACTAGTATAAATTATATCGTATGGACACAATGGTATGCAACGACCGCAACCGTAGCATTTCTGAAATTCAACTCCTGAAAAATTATCTTGGCTGCGGTTAAATACGATCGCTTGTGCTGGACAAACTCGTTCACAGGGTCTTGGACAATGGGCGGGACACTTAGTTGAGTCAAACTCAGCTTTGCGAAAATGAGGATCTTCGCCATCATTCAAGCTCATCATTAAAAACGGTGAATTGCCTCTATAGCTAAAGCCTCGTTTTTGAGCTTCTCTAGCTAAAGTTTTGGCTACTTGCAGTGCTTCTTGGGCTGCTGCTATCACAGCTGGATCAGCTGCCACATCTATGCAGTCAGCACCAGCCAAAGTATAGGCTAATGATAAACTTCTGACTGCTGGCAGATGTTGATAGCTGGCTCCACAGATGAGCTTGAACCAGTTACCTTGTTTCAATGAGTGTAAAGGGGCGAACAGATCAGTCACATCTCTATTATGCTTTTATGTAACTGAAAATAGAAGTCTTTAGTGAATAAAAAATTTTGGTTTCCTGATTCTCAGTTATGAGTACCCAGGCTCCCACTTTTGAGAGTGACTGTCAACCTACTACTGCAAAAGATTCTCTGAGATACTTTTAGCTAGTACTTATTAATTTTTATTTATTAAAAATCATAAATTTCATTTTTATGCATATGTTGTCGAGATTAATACTGAGGTTATGTACCAGATTATTTACAAGTTTGATAGTTAAACAGAAGCGATTGCACAGATTCATCTATCTCAGGGTCATTATTGGCGATCGCCTTCTCAGCTTTCATGACTTTTGCAGCAATCTTTACAATAGAGAAGCAGATTTGCAAATTTAGCCTCTACCACTGAGGTGCTGCGGCAATAAAATTGAGAATAGATTTTTCCTCTAGAGGTTTAGAAAAAAAGTATCCTTGGGCAGAATTACAGTTTAGGTTTCTTAATTTTGCTAATTGTTCTGGTGTTTCGACTCCTTCGGCAGTCACAGTAATTCCCATTGATTCAGCAATACTAATGATTGCTGGTACTAGTCCCATGTTCTCTTGATGCAAGTGCATTCTACCAATGAAAGATTTATCAATTTTTAGTGAGTTGATAGGAAAACTGTGGAGATAGCTAAGAGAAGAATAACCAGTACCAAAGTCATCCATTACTAACTTAACCTGCCGCATTTTAATTTGTTCGATAATTGTTCTGACTATATCATTATTTTCCATAATGACACTTTCAGTAATTTCTAATTCTAAATTACATGGATTAATTTTTGATTCATAAATAATTTGATCAATTTTGGCTATTAAGTGAGGCTGAGTAAAAAGTTTTGCGCTTAAATTAACACTAATAGTTAAGTTTTTTGGTACAGATGGGTGCGCCTGCCAACTATATAGTTGATGACAAGCTGATTGCATCACCCACAGATCAATAGCACTAATTAAACCTGTTTCTTCTGCTACAGGCATAAACTCCAAAGGAGGAATTAAACCACGCACTGGATGTTGCCAACGCACCAGTGCTTCAAATCCAGAAACTTTTCCTGTAATTAGGGAAATAATTGGCTGATAATATATGATAAATTCTTGGCGTTCGATAGCCCTACGTAGGTCATTTTCTATCTCTAAAAGTTGAATAGCCTCCTGATGCATGGCAGGATCAAAAATGTTATATCTAGCTTTTCCGAGAGATTTAGCTCTATACATTGCTGTATCAGCATCACGTAGTAAATACTCTGGTTTTTCATAGTATTTATTACCCCAATTAATGCCAATGCTCGCATTCATAAACACTTCATATCTAGATAATTTAAAGGTAATAGAAAACTGTTGTAAGATTCTTTCGGCAACTTGAATAGCGGAACTAATATCGATAATATTTTCCACAAGAATGCCAAATTCATCTCCACCTAACCTTGCCAAGGTATCACCTGGCTTGAGACATAATTGCAGGCGATGAGCAATGGCAATGATTAATTCATCTCCTACAGTATGGCCTAGAGAGTCATTGACAACTTTAAAGCGATCGCAATCTAAATACAGTACAGCAAACTGATAGTTAGAATCTTGTTTAGCAAAATTAAGTGCTTTGCCTAATCGTCTAATAAATAACACTCTGTTTGGTAATCCAGTCAGATTATCATGCAGAACTATATCTAATAATTTGTCTTGCAGCTGTTGCCGAGATGCGATTTCTATTTGAAGTTTTTGGAGAGTATTTTCTAATTCCCAAGTACGATGTTTTACCCTTTCCTCTAGTTCGGTATTGAGTCTGATTACTTCTAGCTGTGCTGTTCTGAGAGCTAGTTGATTTTGTACTCGGACAATAACTTCTTCAAACTCAAAGGGTTTGGTAATATAATCTACTGCTCCTAATCTAAAAGCTTTGACTTTATCAAAAACATCATCTAAAGCACTAATAAAAATTACTGGAATATCTGCCGTTAAATCCCATTCTTTAAAACGTTGGCAAACTTCATAACCATCAACTTCCGGCATCATAATATCAAGTAAGATTAGATCCGGTAGTACTGTTTGACAAGCAATAAAAGCCATTTGCCAATTTAAGGCTTTGCGAACGTTATACCCTTCCCTTGTTAGTAGTGAAGAGAGAACTCGCAAGTTGTCTGGCCGGTCGTCAATAATTAAAATATCTTTTTTATCAGGATTTAATTGCTCGTATTTCATTATGCTTTGCTTCTAATCAATTTCATCATTTTCTCAAACTGATAGTTACTTAGTACCTCGCTGAAAAATCGGAAAATTCATGCCAACAAGGATTTACCAAGTTTTACTACATCTGCATCCCATCTTTATAAGCTGGGAGCGTAGACTTTGCGTTCTTAAATTTAAATTTGATTTAGTAAATTGTTTGTAAAGTAAATATATATTTTGCACACCCCAGAATTTACTGAACCTTCTTTGGGCAAAATATTGCAGTTATCTAACCGTTATACACTGATAAATTTAATTTTAAGGTTAACAAAGTTGTTGTTGCCTATGTGAAACAACTGCATTTGTTTCTAAAAGTAGTTCCCAGTGATTTTCGAGTTGAAAGTATTTAGTAACTCTAGATAAGTAATATGATAATTAAATAAGTATATTTACTTAACCATTTTGCAGCGATCATTGATTTGTTGATGTATTCAAGCGTAGACGTAATTTTGTAAAATAGTATATACATATACTTTTGGCAAATTTATTCCTAGACTAAATCCTTAAACTTTGTTATAACATCTTAATTTGCTAGATCTAGTCTAGGAATGTATTAAAGTCTATTTTTAGCACAGGTTTTCCGTAGCCAGAATTGGTCGTAACTATGACTAATATTGAAATCTTATAAAATAGGCGATCGCTATTAACAGCAGACTGATATAGCAATCCTATTTAATTTCTAAACTGCTCTTAGATGCAGGCAATAGGGAATAGGCAATAGATTTGTTTAATTCCCCTTTAGGGTTGCTATATGTAATGAGTTACTAAGCTGTGGTACATCTAAATAGCATATCTTTTCTTATTGACTGTTAAGCGTAGGTATTCAAAAGTCAATAGTTTTATATTAAATTAATATTAATTATGACCCGATAAAATTTTAACTTCGTCAGCAATATTTAAAAGTTTGCCAACTTCTGATAAGGGCAATCGGGTATTGACACTCAAGCGATAAAAATGATTAAAACGCGATGAATTCGCCCACTTGGGCAAACTAGCTTGGCGCTGTTGAACAAATATCTTCTGAAAATTTGGATAAGCTGCGCCTGACTCAGGATGACGTGTTGGCACAATACAACGTTGACATGGATTGACACCATAAAACAGCACATCTCCCACCTTAAAGGAGACTAACTGATCTGATTGAGCAAATAATTGATCTTCCCAAAACGGTGGTACATCGTCAATTTCAATATTGGCACGTACCCGACGGGGCATTTGCTCAACACTTACATCGGGAAACCAAGAAGCGACTTCTGCCAAAGTTGCCGTACTAATCACCGTTGGGCCAGGGGAATCAGTATCATCAGGAAAGCCCATGACAGGATTTTGTACTAAGCTCACAGGAAACCCAAAAAACTTACTCAAAGTTGCTGCCAGTTTTTGCCGTTCATCATCCAAATGAAAAACTCTCGGCAAATCTTGATCGGGAATTTGCAGGGAGATAGTTCTGTTTGCGATATTAAATTGCGATCGCAGTAAATGAATTTTGGCATGGCGTTTGCCATTAACAAACTTACCTTGTTCGTCCACAATGGCAAACTCGCGATCGCATTCCAGCGCGCCACTAGATAAAATTTTGGCTGGCGTAACTTCTACCCCATCTAGGGACTTGATTGGGTAAATGATAATTTTGGCTAAATGCGGCATTCAACCACGATTGGGTTAAGGATAAAGCGGTGATTTATCAATGCTACCAACATGATTTAGCGGCCAAAAGCGCATGACAGCCCGACCGATAATATTCTCTTGAGGTACAACACCCCAGCAACGGCTATCATAGCTACTATTGCGGTTATCACCTAATACTAAGTAAGAATTTGGTGGGATTGTTTGCGGTTTTGCTAAAAAAGCAGGTTGCTGTGCTGAATTGCAAACATCAACTACTGTTGTTTGGTTAGGGCTGAGATAGCTTTCTTCGTCGAGGGGTTTGTTATTGATGTAGACTTTACCATCCTTAAGTTCTACAGTTTCTCCTGGTAAGCCAATTACACGTTTAATAAAAGCATCGTGATATTGTTCTCTTTTAAGTTCATCTGTAGGTGAAAAGACAACAATATCTCCCCGTTGCGGGGTAGCAAACTTATACTTCAATTTATCAACAATAATCTTGTCTGCCTCCCACTGGTTTTGAGTACCATGCAGAGTGGGTTCCATAGATCCCGAAGGAATCCAACGAGCTTCGGCCACAAAAGTACGAATGCCTAAAGCGAGAACAATACTTAATACAACTGTTCTACCTAGCTCGGCAATCCAGGAATTATCGGGTTTTTGACTAGAGTTATTATCAGACACTTGATTTTGCATGAAAGTACTGAAGTAAGGAAAAGTGTAAGTAGTTAACTGACTCAGGGATACTATATTTGTTAATCTTAACGAGAAAATTAGATTTTTCTAGTTGATGTTGGCATTTTCACAGGCAGATTCATAAGTTAAAAATAAACTTTTTTTTAATCAGCTGCAAAAAGTTATGCCGAAGAATGTAACCAAGTTTAACCTAAGAGTAGAGTTTTCCGTAATATGAGTCTTTGTTAGAAATTTTTTAATCTCATGTCATCTTCACAAAGTTTATTAATTCGCAACGCTCACATTGTCCTACCCAATGGTGAATTTATTGTAGGGGACGTACTCACACGCGATCGCCTCATCGTAGAAATTGCACCGGAGATTACCTCAGCCTCCCCAACCAAAGAAATTGACGCACAAGGGTTAACTTTGTTGCCAGGAGTTATCGATCCCCAAGTGCATTTTAGAGAACCGGGCTTAGAACATAAGGAAGATTTATTCACAGCCAGTTCTGTGCCAAAGGTGGTGTCACTTCCTTTTTAGAAATGCCCAACACCCGCCCTCTGACTACTACCCAGGCGGACTTAGATGATAAATTGCAACGTGCGGCTAACAAGTGTGTGGTGAATTACGGCTTTTTATTGGCGCAACAGCAGAGATTCTGCCAGATTTGCTGACAGCGAAGCCGACACCGGGCATTAAAATTTTTATGGGGTCGATGCATGGTCAGTTACTTGTTGACCAAGATACTGTATTAGAAACTATTTTTGCTCAAGGTGATCGCTTAATTGCCGTTCATGCCGAAGACCAAGAACGCATCAATCAGCGACGGCAAGAATTTGCTGGTATTCATGACCCAGCGATTCACTCGCAAATTCAAGATAATCAAGCAGCATTGTTAGCCACGCAAAAAGCCTTAAAACTTTCTAAACAATATCAACGTCGGTTACATATTTTGCATATGTCCACAGCCGAAGAAGCCCAGTTGTTGCGTGAAAATAAACCGAGTTGGGTAACTGCTGAGGTAACACCACAACATTTATTATTGAATACTAGTGCTTATGAAACGATTGGCACGTTAGCGCAAATGAATCCACCGTTGCGATCGCCCTACGATAATGAAGTTCTCTGGCAAGCTTTACGTGATGGTGTAATTGATTTTATCGCCACAGACCACGCACCCCACACCTTAGTCGAAAAAGCTCAAGAATATCCGAATACTCCCTCAGGAATGCCAGGGGTGGAAACTTCCTTACCATTGATGTTAACTGCGGCAAAGCAAGGAAAATGTACCGTTGCCCAAGTAGCTAACTGGATGTCTCAGGCTGTAGCTAAAGGTTATGGTATTCCCAACAAAGGAGCGATCGCACCCGGTTACGATGCTGATTTAGTGCTGGTTAATTTGGATACTTACCGTCCAGTTCAACGCGAAGAATTGTTAACTAAGTGCGGTTGGAGTCCCTTTGAAGGCTGGAACCTCACAGGCTGGCCTGTAATTACTGTTGTTAGTGGGCAAATTGTTTATGAACAAGGCTATGTAAATCAGGATGTGCGTGGTCAAGCTTTAACTTTTTTGTAAAAAACACGCTGCATCGAGCCAAGTGTAATAAAAGCGAACATAGCTAATACCATTTCACCAAATAAATGATACAAATCATTTCTCCTCTGCTCCTCTGCCCCCCTGCTCCCTATTTGTATCAAACTTAAAGTGAAACGGTATAAGTTTATATGGCGTGATTAATCTTCAGCACAATCATCACGCCATATAACCCATTGAATTTTTATCACTCCTAAATAAATTACCTAAGTATAAATACTAAAATTAATATTTTTAAAATAAAAATTTAGTGTTTATACGATTTTAATTTGGATAAATCTTATGTTAATTGGTTAAAAATATTTGGGGTTCATGAATTATTTTCGGTAAATTTATAAGATTTTCTTGTAGAGCAGCGAATTTAAATTAATTTGGCTAATAACTTTATAATTAGTTACTTTTTGCTTGCAGATCTTGTTTTTATCTTGGGAATACTAGCTCAAAGGATAACGTGAACGATAGCTATTGCGATCGTAGATTATTTAACGTTTCTCAACTAGTTTTTTGTGTTTACCTATCCGGATTTTTCACCTTAAAACGGAAGAGAATTAATAGGGTTAAGTAAACGGGCAAATTTTTGTGGAAACTCTGTTTTATACATATAAAAATTTTATATGCACTTAATTTGTACGATTTTAAATCCTAATTTTTATACTTCTGATTGTTTTGTATTCCGGGTAGTGCTTGGCTAGAACGCCCAGTATCAGCCAATAAAACGGAGTTAGTCACAAAAACCGAGCATCTAATTAAACAACTAAAAGAAACAATTCACTTAGGTAGTTAAAGGTAGGTGGTCAGTAAAACAAACATAGTACAAACAGATTAAACAAATGTACCAGTATTGACTGGTTAACCAAAAATCATCTGATGAGCCTGCTTAGAAAGATGATTTGATCTCATCACAAGTTAAGGTCAGTTCCGATTTGAATGTGATGACCCTTGAGCGCAGGTATTTCAAAATCTGTCAGTTTGCTAAATATCACCCTCAAGAGGTTTGTTCCATTCAGCTGCTTTGACTCACTCAATTCAATACTTATGGACATATACGGCAATATCATCTGCGAGCATACACCAAACTTAGCTCAACGTAGCCAGCTAGCCAGTAAATGTCATCACCAGACTCTTGTTAAACAGTATTCCATTGATTTTTGAATAATGAAGGCAGCAATGTTAGTGATTTTCTTCGATGAACGTGGTAGCGGTAGATAGAACGAGTGTAGAATCCGCCCTCGGCTATCGGTAAAAATTTTATAGTGTTGTAATCATGTGAGGCTGACTGGAGTAGGACACTTGTCTATGTAGTTCAGTTAGTAGAACTTGAGCTTGAAAGCTCTCGCAACTTACATCAATCAAGTATGGACGATGAGCGGTGGTTTCTGCCGCTCACACTTTTTGTGGGCAGTATGATTTAATCAGCTTTTACTTGCTCACAATATAATAAATATTCTATATTATTTTTTCTAAATGTAAATTAAGCTTTCAAACGCTGGCAATTAATTCTGGAATATCGCAATTAAAGGGTTTGAGTTGGGCTTGACGATTACCTTCCTCTCCATAAGTTAAATTTAAAAGCAGATAACTATCTGGTAGGTAAGGCATTCGTTCTGCCCACTCTATGGCTATAATTCCTGGTTCTACCTCAATCCCTTCCCAATAGGTTTCTAAGTTCAAAGCCGTTACCTCTTGTGGTTCTAAACGATATAAATCCAGGTGGTAAAGAGGTATGCGTCCTTGCGTGTATTCATTAATCAGAGTAAAAGTAGGGCTGACAACTGATTCTGTGATTCCTAAACCTTGGCCTATACCTTGAACTAGCGTTGTTTTACCAGCACCTAAATCTCCTTCTAGTAAAATGACACTGCCAGGAGTCAAAGTTTGACCGAGTTTTATACCCAAATCCAGGGTTGCTTTTACATCTGTAAGCAAAATTTTCATAATTAGTCATTGGTCATTAGTCATTAGTCATTAGTCTAAACAAATGACCAATAACAAAGGACAAATTCTCATTTTCCATGATGAGCGCCACCGTACCACTTCAACAAGACTTTTGATAATTTTTGGGGATTGTGACGTACAACACCAGTTTCATCTTCATACAATACATTAGCTAAAACAATCCTTCGCCCTAAGCCAGTTACATCTTCTCTATCTAAGAAAACAGGATGAGAATTTTGCTGTGCATAGCGGATGAGTGACTGGGGAGAAGGAGACTTTTTGTGTACTAGTACAGCATCAAATAGCTTTACTTGTCCGCAAGCATTGTCAATGGCTCTAATATGATCAGCAACAGTATATCCTTGAGTTTCTCCTGGTTGGGTCATGATGTTGCAGACATAAATGCGGGGAACTTTTGTTTGAGCGATCGCCGCAGCAATTTCTGGTACTAATAAGTTAGGAATCAAACTAGTGTATAAGCTACCCGGCCCAATAATAATATAGTCAGCATCTTTGATCGCTTTAATGACGGCAGGTAACGCTGGCGGGTTAGCTGGAATACAACCAATTTTGGTAATTTTACCACCCGCTTTTGGAATGTTCGATTCGCCATCAATGCGACGACCGTCTTCTAATTCTGCCCACAGGCGAACATCACTGAGCGTTGCTGGCAAAACTTGTCCTCGCACTGCTAGCACCTTGGAACTAGCAGCCACAGCCCGTTCCAAATCTCCAGTAATATCACTCATCGCAGTTAAAAACAAATTGCCAAAACTATGCCCCGTCAACCCATCACCAGCCCGAAAGCGGTATTGAAATAATTCGGTTAATAGTTTTTCTTCGTCTGCTAACGCAGCTAAACAATTGCGAATATCTCCAGGTGGTAAAACTCCAAATTCCTGACGTAACCGCCCAGAAGATCCACCATCATCAGCAACAGTGACGATCGCTGTAATATTAGCACTATAGATTTTCAATCCCCGTAGCAACGTTGAAAGTCCTGTACCACCACCAATCACCACTATTTTTGGCCCACGGTACAAGCGGCGATGTGCCAATAAAACATCAATGAGTTCAGCTTCACCTTCTGGTTTGAGTACCTCAGTAATTGAACCGAAAGTGCGAGTTTGTCCCCAAAGCAGCAAAAGTAAACCGAAAAGCAACACCAAAGGGCCACTGATATAGTTGGGTAGGATGTTGGTAATCACTCCCAGAAAACCCCTCAGCAACTCCAACAACCAAAAAATCGGAGTCAGCTTTACCCATATTGCTAACCCTAAACTTGCCAGCAGTACACCACCAAGGCTGATTAGCAACCAGCGTTTGATCGACAGTCCTGGAGATAACCACTTAAACCATTGGTTAACGCGATGAGATGTGCGACTGCGCGACTGCTGTTGCAGGGCGTTGAGGGCTTGTCTGAGAAAACCATTTGACATACCTGATTTAAAGCAGTGCTACAAACTAATGATTAACAGAAAATTTACACTACCTGGTTTTAACGCCAAGTATGTAATTATGGAATATTTCAAGGCTTTGAGACTTACAACAAGTCATCAAAGTTGCCTGTATTCACAGTAAAACAATACCCTGGCTTGACCAAAAATACTTTAATGGAAAAACGAATTTTAGGTTTAGATCCTGGATTAGCGATTTTAGGATTTGGCGCAATTAATTGCAAACAAAGCCCTAACAAGGTAGAAGACACTGAAGTTAATATGCTGGACTTTGGGGTGATCACTACCTCGGCAGATGCAGAAATGGGACAGCGATTGTGTACCTTGTTTGACGATTTGCACACCCTGATTCAGCAATTGCAACCAGACTTGGTAGCGATCGAGAAGTTGTTCTTCTATCGTATGTCAAGCACTATACTTGTAGCACAAGCTCGCGGTGTCGTCATGTTAGTTTTGGGACAACACCGTTTACCATATGTAGAATTTACTCCGGCTCAAATTAAACAAGCCTTAACTGGGTATGGCAATGCAGACAAATCTGATGTGCAAGCAGCTGTAGCACGAGAGTTAGATTTGCAGACTATTCCCAGACCAGATGATGCTGCGGATGCATTAGCCGTAGCTTTAACAGCGTGGTTCCAGGTTTAAGTTGTGTAAAACGAGAATAATTAGTTAGACTAAAAATTAATTTTAAAAATTATATAGCTATTATGGCGATCGCCTGAATCGAGTAACGTTGATTGAGAATGAGCGATCGCTGGTTGCTGAAAGCTTAAATTGTGACGTAGGGCTGCACATCACTAAGCTCATACTCCGCGTGGTTCCAACGAAAATACCGCAGGCTTGTTGTTCGGTGGGAAAGGATTGCTGCCTGTTTCAATGCTTTTGTTGCTCTTGCCACAATTCATATCTGGATTAACAGAATTTTATTAGTGGGATAGGTTCATCCCAGACTGGCTAAAATTTTGTCCTTTGTGTAGTTAAGTTGACCTTATGGCATAAGTACTAAATTGTGTTAACATCAATCAAGAAAAGATGCAGAAATGGGCAGAACACGCCCCATGAATTATTTATGTAACTTTCATTTAGTCGAGGCAGAAAAAGCGCGAGTCTTAGGGCAATTTTTTGAGGCTGAAGAGTTTTACGAGCGAGCGATCGCGGTGGCTGCTGAAAATGAGTTGATCCAGGAAGAAGCACTCGCCTATGAATTAGCGGCTAAACATTATCTGGCGCGAGGGCGGTCAAAAATTGCTCAAACTTACATAGAAGAGGCGCAATATTGCTACGATCGCTGGGGCGCAACCGCTAAAGTTAAAGATTTAGAAAAACGCTATCCACAACTCCTCAACACCAACCTAGTTCGGCAATCACATTCAATCGTGACCGATGAAACGATCCGTCATCCGACTGCGGCGATCAATTGGGCTGCGGCGATGAAAGCGGCTCAAGCCATCTCAGAAACGATCCATCTCGATCAATTAACTGCAACGTTGATGCAGGTGGTGATAGAAAATGCCGGAGCCGAAACTGGCGCTCTGGTTCTCCTGGAAGATGATCGGCTCACTGTTGTGGCTCAGTGCAGTGGAAGTAGACAGTGTAACCTAGAAAAGATCACTGTTGCTGGCTGTGCAACAATTCCTGTCTCCCTCATCCAATCAGTAGAACGCACATTTGAAACTCTGGTGTTTGATGATGCAATCAGCGAACCGTCTTTTTTGACTGATCGGTATATTCAAAACCAACAAACGCGATCGCTCTTGTGTATGCCCATTCTTAAGCAAAATCAGCTGATTGGCATACTTTATCTAGAGAACAATCTCAGTACCGGAGTGTTTACTAGCGATCGCCTACAAGTCCTTAAACTGTTGATTGCTCAGGCAGCAATTTCACTGGAGAATGCTCGGTTATATGAACGGTTATCGGATTATTCCGAAACACTGGAAAGGAAGGTAGAAGAACAAACTCAAGCTTTGCAGCAGGAGATCGCGGAACGTCAACAAACCGAAGCCGCATTGAGACAAAGTGAAGCAAATTATCGCAACCTGCTACAAACCGCGAATTCCGTTATCATTCGCTATGATCCGCAAGGACGGATTCGCTACATCAATGATTATGGGGTAAAACTTCTTGGCTATGAAGAACATCAGATTTTAGGGCGAACCTTATTTGAAACAATCATTCCAGACATCGAAATCTCTGGACGCGATGTCAAACCCTTTGTCCATGATTTACTTCGTAATCCTCAATCGTACCCGCAAGGCGAGGGTGAAAACCTGTGTCGAGACGGTCGGCGAGTTTGGGTTGTTTGGTCAAATCAAGCCATCTTCAATGAACAGGGAGATGTCGTTGAAATCTTATCGGTTGGCAATGACACCACCCAGCGTAGACAAGCAGAAGAGGCATTACAACGCAGTGAAGCCAAGTTCCGAACTATCTTTGAAAACTCCCAGGTTGGTATCTACCGAACCCGCACCGATGATGGCTTAATTCTCAATGCCAATCAACGCTTTGCCGATCTATTTGGTTTTGATTCACCCCAAGAGATGATTGGAATTGAACACACTACAGGCTATTGGGTCAATCCCAGCGATCGCCAACAAGGCATTGAGGTGATGAAGCGGGATGGGGAAGTGCGAAGCTTTGAAGCACAGATGCGAAAACGAGATGGGACAGTGTTTTGGGGGCTTTTCTCTTCTTATCTGAATGCAGACGATGACTACATCGAAGGGGTGCTTGCAGATATTAGCGATCACAAACAGGCAGAAGTAGCATTGCAAGCCTCTGAAGCAGAGCTACGAGCGCTCTTTTCAGCTATTCCCGATCCAATGTGTATCTTCAATAGTAAGGGACAATTGATCTGTGCAATCAAAGGGAATCCGTCCTATGGAGAGTTGCATAGGGAGGAGTATTTTGGTAAAACACTGCATCAAATCTATGCTACGGAACAAGCTGATGAATTCCTGAGTTACATTCAGCAGGTGCTGAGAACCCAACAAGTACTCACAGTTGAATACAGCCAGTGGATAGCTGAACGAGAAATCTGGTTTTCGGCGCGCATTGCACCGATTCGGCACGAGCAGGTGATTTGGATAGCGCGAGATATTACGCTGCAAAAGCGAGCAGAAGCGGCCTCAATTTTGGAAGAACGCAACCGCATGGCGCGTGAAATTCACGACACACTCGCTCAGGCGTTTACAGGCATTCTGGCTCAGGTGGGAGCGGCAAAACAGGTGCTAACGGATGATTCAGAAGCAACTGAGGCACACCTAGACCTGATCAAAGAATTGGCGCGAACTGGACTGGTTGAAGCGCGGCGATCGGTAGTAGCACTCCGTCCTCAGCTTTTGGAGGAAGGCAGTCTACAGAGCGCTCTACATCGTCTCGTCGCTCAACTCAGAACTGCCGCAATGGATACCACTTTATATTATGAGATTGAGGGTGCAGTATATTCTCTGCCGACTGAAGTCGAGAGTAATCTACTGCGGATTGGGCAGGAAGCCTTAACCAATGCGATTCGACACGCCAATGCTGATGAAATTCGAGTGGAGCTAATCTACGATCGCGATCGATTTTGCTTGCGCGTGAAAGACAATGGACAGGGGTTTGGAGTCGGGAGTATTCCAGCCTCTGAGGGATTTGGCTTACTTGGTATGAGCGAACGGGCAGAGCGCATCGGCGCACAACTCACGATTCGGAGTCAACCTGGAGAAGGAACAGAGATGATTGTTACCGTCAATCGAGAGTAGCATCACGATGAGTCAAACCATAACCATTCGGGTTCTGATTGTGGACGATCATGCTATCTTTCGGCAAGGTTTAGCCACGATTATCAACCGTGACCCAGAGATGCAGGTGATTGCCCAAGCCGAAAATGGGGAACAAGCGATCGCTCTATTTGGGGAACACCAACCGGATGTCACGCTCATGGATCTGCGAATGCCTGAAGTGGAAGGAGTTGCCGCCATCGGTGCAATTTGTGCTACTGCTAAATCTGCTCGGATTATTGTACTGACCACGTATGATAGTGACGAAGATATTTATCGGGGATTGCAGGCAGGCGCAAAAGGATATCTGTTGAAAGAAACTGAACCTGACGAGCTTCTGAATGCCATTCGTACCGTTCATCGGGGTCAGAAGTATATTCCGCCTGATGTGGGAGCAAAGTTGGTACAGCGCCTCAGCAATCCTGAACTGAGTGAACGAGAACTAGAAGTACTCCGCTCACTGGCTCAGGGGATGAGTAATGCCGAGATTGCGGCTGCTTTAAGTATCGGTGAAGGCACTGTTAAATCTCATGTCAATCGAATTTTGAATAAGTTAGATGTGAGCGATCGCACCCAAGCTGTGATTGTTGCTGTTAAACGCGGCATTGTCAGTTTGTAGGGTGTACTTTCGATAGAATTGGGATTCTAACTTGAGTTATAGCCAGCCTTATACTTTGCGATGGCATGGTTGCTCTATCAATTTATACTGTAAAAATTTTAACTCGCTATAGAAGACAGCTTGAAGGTGATTTCCTATATTGAGTTTATGCAAATAGAAGTGCATCCAATCAGGCAAATCATGCTCCTTGAGAGCGGTAAGAGGCTGTCTCTAAAGAAATGTAAAGGGGACGGAAGCGGGCGATCGCAAACGCTCAAATCCTGATTCATACGACCAATCTGGTGCCTTTACACGGTTGATATCCGAAGTTTTCCGCCGGGAAGAGTAGACGCTAAAAGGAAACCCATTAGCTTTCTCAGGAGTCCGGTGTCATCACACCTTAAAAGAATTTAAAGTCTTCAAAATTTCGGAAAAAAGGACGAGGCGGTAATGGAGCTACAAAATACCCCAAAGCTAATTGTCAATCCCAGCTTTTGAAATAGATAGAACTAGGAGAATCCAATCATGGTCAAACAGCAATCTGTAGACGAACAAGCAAATGGAAAGGCAACTAGCAACCTGACACCAGCCCAGAAGTTTTTGCAAGAACTCTGGGATGAGCATCTGCGGCTTGAGTTTGACGCTCACAACACTGAAGATACTCTCGCCACGATGGTTGAGGATGCTTACGTTAACGGCATTCCGGTAATGATTGGGGGAGTAGGGAAACCGGCACTGCGCGAGTTTTATTCCAAGTACTTCATTCCACAGATGCCGCCGGACATGGAGCTGACTCCGGTCTCGCGCACAATCGGAACCAATCAACTCGTCGATGAAATGCTACTTAAGTTCACTCATACCATCCAGATGGACTGGATGCTACCTGGCATTGCTCCGACTCTTAAACGGGTTGAAGTGGCATTGGTAGTAATTGTTCAGTTTCGTGATGACAAGCTAGCCCACGAACATCTCTACTGGGATCAGGCGAGTGTATTGGTTCAACTCGGTATGCTTGATCCGGGTACACTGCCCGTTGTAGGGGTTGACAGTGCGCGCAAGGTACTTGATCCGAGCTTGCCCTCAAACGCACTGATCGATCGTGCCAGCGATCGCAACTAAGTGCAGAAGCCAGCAAATATCAATGCCTCAACCCGCTATTTTGCAACCAGGATCGTACTCATCCTGGTTGTAAGAGGCGCTTCTTATTGCTAGTTAGATGTGAGCGATGCCTACGGCAACGTCAAGGACGAACGCACCCAAGCTGTAACTGTTGCCGTTAAACGCGGCATTGTTAATTTATAGGATGTACTTTCGATAGAATTGGGATTCTAACTTGAGTTATAACTAGCCTTCTACTCCACGATGGCATGATTGCTCTATCAATTTATACTGTAAAAATTTTAACTCGCTATAGAAGACAGCTTGAAGGCAATTTCCTATATTGAATGTATGCAAATAGAGATGCAGTCAATGGATTGAGCAAGTCAATTGCAAAGTTCCATACTTGCTGCAAACGTAAAAAAATGAACGATGATCGCAGCTACAGTTCTTTACTTGTACCCCCTTCAACTCAAGATTGGATGCAAGGTGTGCTGAGTGCCAAGGTCGTGCTGGTGATGTATGGAGACTATCAATGCTCTATAAGTGCGGACGTTTACAGGATGATTCAAGGAATCAAACAAGAGCTGAGTGCTTCTTTTGGAGAAGATTATTTATGCTTTATCTTCCGTCATTTTCCGCAAACACAGATTCATCCTCATGCTCAACGAGCCGCCGAAGTCGCTGAAGCCGCCGCTGCCCAAGGACAGTTTTGGTCAATGCACGATACTTTATTTGTTTATCAACAGAAGTTAGAGAACGGTTATCTTGTAGAGTACGCCAATGATTTGGGGCTTGATATTCCTCAGTTTCTCAAAGACTTGTTTAAACAAGTATATGTTGATCGCATCCACGAAGATATCGAAAGTGGAATACACAGTGGAGTGACAACTGCCCCAGTCCTATTTATCAATACCATTCGATATACCGCACGCTGGAAAATGACAGAGTTGATGACAGCCATTGTTGCAGCAAGTCCCTAAGCTCTATTTATACCTGACTTGTTTGTGAGTGCTAGTCGGCGATCGCGCATTTGCTCGCTAGTTTTTGCCTGTTTTGTTGAATTTAAACGCCTCACTGGAATGACTGCAAAACAGGTTCGCTAACTTCCAAGTACTACATATATATATATGAGTAAAGGAGACCAAGATGAAGATTAAAGCAATCAAAAGACACCAGGGAATCGGAACAGAAGTGAAAGACGCGACTTACGTCGAGGCTGCCCGGTGGGGTAAGTATCGGTGGTGGCGGTATGTTCTGGGGCTGATGATCATCCTCTTTGCCTGGATGGTCGTTGCCAACTTCGCCAGTGCGCTCGTCGCGCTCGCGATCGGCGGCAAAGAGGGTGTCGCGGCTTTCGGTCGGCTGGATTATGCCGCGTTCGGTCGGGTGGGGGGCTTTGTCGTGAGCATGGCAGGTTTTCCGGTGTGGCTCGCGGGAATCCTCATCGCCGTCACCCTCATCCACCAGCGTCATCCCCGGACACTCGTCACGGCGCGGGAGAAGATCAGTTGGCGGCGCATCGGTCACGGCTTTGTGGCTGGGTTTGTGCCGTGGGTGCTGCTAGCCGGACTGGGGCAGTACCTCCTCTACCCCGATAGCTTCTCCTTCAACTCCGACCTCAAGACGTTCGCGCTCTTTGTACCGATCGCACTGGTCATCACTGCGATCCAGACGACCACCGAGGAGCTTTTCTTTCGCGGGTACATCGTGCAGGGCGCAAGCCTGATCTGGTCGAACCGCGTGTTTCTGGCGATCGTCTCGGCTGTGATCTTCACGCTGCCGCACGCCACCAATCCAGAGTCACAGGAGGGCGGATGGATCGGGATGTTCCTCGGACTCTTCGTCGGCACGGGTCTGCTGTTTGCGATCGTTTCATTGATCGACGGCACCACCGAGCTTGCGATCGGCGCACATTTCGCTAACAACATCGCGTACTTTCTTTTGTTCAACTGGTCTGGAAGCTTCTTCACTACGCCAGCCCTGTTCAGCATCAGTGAGTACCATGCAAGATTCTACGACATCACCTCTCTCGTGCTGATTCCCGTTTTCCTGGTGATTGTTTTCCGGGTGTTCAAACGCGATGAGGCATCCGAACCCCTTTCCCAAAGCCATCGGAAGGATTATCGATGATCTCATAATTTCGTAAAACCATCAGCAAATGTACCAGAGAACTTCATCACCATGTCTAAAGTGTCTTCTAACCACCCACAAAAGCCAGGGAAGCTCCCCGTTGCGTCCTTGGTTCTGCCCAATAAGGTTTCCCGTCCCGGCTGGCTTGAGATCGCCGTCGGTCTCGTCGTCTTCGCGATCATCGGATTCGGGGTTGGTTCACAACTCAAGCGGCTCGGTCTTGACCCCGTAATCTATGGACTGGTTTTCACCTCGCTCTCTGGCATCGCCGGAATTGCCGGGTTTGCAGCGGCAGCACTATTGCGGATTCGTTCCCTGAACGCCTTTGGCGTGCGCCCAGTCTCTAAGCACTGGCTGCTCATCGCGATCGGAGTCGGATTGGTTGCCTTCGTACTCAAGGGATTGGCAGTTCTGGGCTGGATTCAGATCACCGGGAACACCAACAATGTTCAGGGTGTGTACACAGAGGGCGGCAGAGGCGGAGTACTATCCCTGGTTTTAGCCACGTTGTTCCTCGGAATCGTCACGCCTCTTGGTGAGGAGTTGCTCTTTCGGGGTGTCGTCGCTAACGCGCTGCTGCGCTACGGTTCGTTCATCGGGGTCGTGGGTAGCACCTTGATCTTTGCCCTTGGTCACGGCATCAACATCGTCTTTCCCGCAGCCGTAGTCGCTGGTCTCGCCACTGCCGAGGTCTTCCGCCGCAGCGGCTCGGTCTGGAGTGCTGTCATTGTTCACGTCGTTTTCAACTTGCCCACAATTCCAGTGATGGTAGCTGCTGGCATGGGCTGATAGGACGGATCATCTGGAGGTTAAACCAATGGCAATTCTGAAACAATTCGGGATTTTATTTGTATTGGGCAGTGTGGGAATTGTGATGTTTACGATCGCGTCTATTCCTTTAGTCGAGCAACAGTTAGCGAAACTGTCGCCAGAAATACTGGAAAAAGTGCCACCATTGGGGATTTTAATGCTTCTGCAAGGACTACAGTATTCAATTCTACTAGCAATCAGCATTCTAATCGGAATTGGTTGTGCCTATCGTGTTGGATTAAGCTCCCATTTGATTGATCATTGGGTGTTTCACACCGCTAAGTCTCCATCTTTTGCCGTTGAGATGAAGTGGAGCTTGGGTGTGGGTGCAGCGGCGGCGATCGTTCTCTTGTTGCTCGATCAGTTGATGCAACCTGTCCTACCTGAAGAGCTACGGGCAGCCAATAATACAGTGCCAAGTTGGTTGAATTTGCTCACAGCAATGTTCTATGGCGGCATCACTGAGGAAATTCTGATGCGCTGGGGCTTAATGTCACTGCTTGTTTGGATAGCATGGAAAATCTTCAAACAAGGCATTACGCTGCCAAGCCAAGGAATATACCAAGGTGCGATTGTTCTAGCCGCTTTGGTATTTGGACTACTACACCTGCCAGCGACTGCTGCGATCGTTCCCCTCACTCCAGTTGTGATTATTCGGGCGTTGTTACTGAATGGGATTGGGGGAATCGCGTTTGGCTGGCTCTTTTGGCAATATTCGCTAGAGGCTGCAATGTTAGCCCATATCAGCTTTCATGCTTTTGCCTCTGTTCTTAGGGGTTTACTGGCAAGGTTGGCTTAAGTTTTGGAATATATCTCGTAGGGCTAGCACTGCCCACAAAGCTTTACCGTGAAAGGTTTTAAAAATGGTGGGCGATGCCCACTACTCGAATTGATGCTCAACTCTACAGTTTTAAGGTGGTAAATCAAATGATTCAGTGCAAAGATTTTGCACCTCGGATTACTGAACGGGGGCCCTTCGGCGGAGCTTCCGATTACGAATCCTTCTCTGATGTTGTTAGTACTGTAAATCAGTGGATTGAAAATACAACGATACAGGTGATCAATGTTGAAACTGTTGTTTTACCTGATCGGATTGAAGGCACAAGTGATGATGTCTACGGAGTGACGACCAGTAATGCTTTCCACCCAGTGATGATCAGTCAGGGTCTTGCAATCAATTGCTTTCAATGTGTGCGTATCTGGTACAGAGAATAAGCTTTACCGGAGAAGAAATAATGAAACGATTTACCTTGTTTACTTTTCTGTACCTCGCGCTCGGAGTTTGTTTGACGGCGATCGCACTTGGATACCCAAACCTGCCTTCGGGTCTTCAAAGAAGCTTGTTCATCAGTGCAGGAACCTCCTACATTTTTTGTCTCCTCAGCACCTTCCCATTTTGGCGCGAGAGGACGATCCGCTTCTATCGCAGACGGAATTCAGCAGTAATTCTACCCTGGTTGGTCATGGGATTCTATATTGTTTCGATGATCTGGGAGGTTCAGAGTCAGAACTGGACGATGGAAGCCATTTTAGGAGCGTTTTCGCGGCTAATACTTGTCTTACCGTTTGCGGAAATCATTGTGATTACATGGCAAGTGAATTCTGAACATTAGTGTCTAAATCGGATGATGCCGAAACAAACTCGTTTCAGCAATGCGAGATAGAGTCAAACGTACTACACAAGGAACACCATGAATAAGCCCCAGTTTTTTGTCAATCACTCCGACACAAAATTGATGCTAACTAGAACTGATCTATCAGGAGGACAATCATGAAACTTCAAACCATTTTCAGATTCATAACGATAGCGACAGGATTGCTCGGAGGTTCACTCACTCATCCAGCGATCGCACACAGCATTCCTCCACAACAAACCTCCCCCATTCTGATCGCCACTGCCTACACTGATTTAACCTTACCTACCTTACGCCAAGGCGATCGCGGCAGAAATGTGCAATTGTTACAACGCATTCTTCAAGACAATGGCTTTTTAGGAGCCGCAGGTGTGAGGTTAGGCAATCCAAAAGGGGCGATCGTCGATGGCACCTTTGGTGCGGTCACAGCGTCTGCGGTACGCGATCTCCAGAGACGATACAAAATCCCAGTTACAGGGCGAGTCAATCCAACAACCTGGGAAGTCCTGGATATGCACGAAAACCCCTATCGATCCCCACTTCCCTGGAAACAACAGAACATTACACAACCATAAGCCACAGAAGATTTCTAATGAACCGAAAGATTTTTTCAACCAAAATCACAACTACAACCGCAATCACAATTCTGTTCGGCGTACTCCTACTGTTCAATTTTCCATCCCTGGCTCAAGTTAGTTTACAAGTGATTCCCAGAATCGAAGTGATCGAAAGTTCTAAAGGGATTCCACGCAGCTACCGTTTAGTCATTAGCCGATCGCAGGACAATGTTTATGTCTTCTGTCCGACTGACTTCGAGCCACAGTTGGACTATCTGCGAAATGTGAAGGCGATTCAATGTAAGCCGTTTACCAGTCTCTAGAAGTAAACCAGTGAGGGGCAACAGCATAACAACTCACACCACTTTGTTGCTTTGAACAGAGGAAAGATTCGGATTTCAGAGAACAATAAAGCAATTTTAGAAGCGGCAAACGCGGCGATCGCTCAAGGCAACTATGAAGGATTCTTGTCGTTCTGCGCCGACGACATGGAATGGACATTTGTCGGCGACAAGCCCTGAACGGAAAAGAAGTCGTTCGTCAATGGATGGTAACAGAGTATGTGGAACCGCCTTTGAATATCGTTGCGAACTTAATTGCTGAGAGGGATTTCGTCACGGCACTGGGCGACCTCACCCTGAAGGACAAAGACCGGAGGGCTACTCATTACTCGTACTGCGATGTCTGGTGCTTTCGCTGCGGCAAAATGCTCGAATTAAAAGCATTTACCGAAATCAAGGATGAAACCAGCAATGCAGCGTAAAAGGAATCGATGACCCCGTTGATACCTGAACCCATCAATAACTAGCTCGAAGGAGTTTATCCCCATGTCTCACATTTTCTCTAACCACAAGCAAGATCCTGGCCTACCCACGCACGCCTCAGAGCCAACGGTTACCGCTAAGAGGAGAACCATGCTTGCTCACCAGCCCCACGTCCGAAGCTCGCTAATGATTGGGGCCGTGATACTGGTTCTTAGTGCCTGCGGCCAGCCCACATTCGGTTACCCGTCAGAGCCTGGAGGAACTATCCCTGCAAAGCTGAAACGCTTCTACGACCAGAAACTGACCTTCGGCTCGTGCGAGGGCTACGCCACCACGGATGCCGACGCTAAAAACTTCGCCAACGACACCTTCAAATGCGCTCGGCTTGAGGTGCCGCTCGATTACCAGAACCCCGGCGGGCGAACCGCGCAGATTGCACTCCTGCGCGTACCGGCGAAGGGCAAGCCGAGCAAACGAATCGGTTCCCTACTGCTCAACCCAGGCGGCCCCGGCTACTCCGGGATGAGCTACGCGGTCATGGTGGCAAAGGACTTGGACGACAGTCCGATCGCCAAGCAGTTTGACCTGATCGGGTTCGACCCACGCGGGGTTGCGGCCTCGACACCAGCCCTAGACTGCTTCACCGATGCCGAACGAGAGGCCGACAAGTTGGTCAACTCGATCAACTCTGGGGGCAAGGACTACACCGACCACGAGACCCGTCAGTTGTACCAAAAATGCGCCGAGCGTTCCGGCGGTGAGGACGTGCTGGCTCACGTCGGCACGCGCGATGTCGCCCGTGACATGGACGTACTCCGCGCGGTGCTTGGCGATGACAAGCTCTCCTTTTTCGGCGCCAGCTACGGTACCCGGCTCGGCGCGATTTACGCTGAAACCTTCCCACAGAACGTGCGGGCCATGGTACTCGACGGCGCGATCGACCCCACCACCGGCACCACCGAGCGTCGCCTCGTCCAGTTTGCGGGTTTCCAGCGTGCCTTCGACAACATGGCGGCCTTCTGCGCTAAAACCCCGACTTGTCCGCTCGGCACCGATCCCAAGCAAGCTACCGCCGCCTTCCAGCAGATCGTGCGGCCACTGATTGATAAACCGATCATCACCGCAGACGGACGCAAGGTCACTTACACCGCCGTAATTGACGGTGTGACCACTGGGCTTTACGACGAGGCGGGCTGGCCTGCGGTGATCAAAGCCATCACCGAACTCAAAGCCGGAAGCGGTAAAACCCTGCTGTTCTTGCGCGATATCCTCAGCCAGCGCAGTGCCGACGGTAGCTACGGCAATGGCAACGAGTCCCTGCTGGCCATTAACTGCCTTGACGAGGAACGCCACACGCCTGAGCAGGAGAGCGCAATGACGCGCGACATTTTCAAGGTTGCGCCCTTCCTAGACACCGGCCGGCCCGTCAACGCCCGTGACCTCTGTGAGCATTGGCGCGTGAAACCCACCCTCGGCTACCCCTACGCCCAGAACATCAAAGGACTCCCTAAAACCTTGGTCGTGTCGGTCACTGGCGATCCGGCCACCCCGCACGAGGGCGGCATCAGCCTCGCCAAGACGCTCGGCGCGAGCCTGCTGACCGTCGAGGGCGAACAGCACGGTGTAGCCCTCACCGCCGGCAATGCTTGTGTCAACAACATCGTCACCGACTACCTCATCAGTCTCAAAACCCCCGCAGAAGGCACTCGCTGCGTCTTTTTCCTGGGAGATTCAGGGCGTGTAGAGGTTCTCCAACGCCGGATAGAAAGGCTCAAGAAAACGGCAGTTAATTCAGCAAATGTAAAAAATTAGGTTGGTTTTCAATTGTACAGAATTCATAAGTTTGACTTAATACTAAGATTAAAACCAGAACACTTAAACGAGATTTCCAAAGTATTGAATTGTCAACCTGGTGAGCTTTTACAATCTGAACCAGATATAGTGATAGCAGGAAATTTTCTCTCGTAGATATAGATTGAGTGCGATCGCCTCTTCTTCATTTTTAGCATCACAGTGGACTTCGCAGAAGTTTTACCAGTTTAATTATTTATTCTCTCTCTGATTTCCCTCACTCAGAGGCAGAGTAGACTCCAGTCTAATTAACTATTTTTGAGCTATGTAAAAATAGCAACGAAGAACTAAGCATCCTACCCCTTCGCAGTTTAGTTAATTATTCTCGTTCTACAAGTGTTGTAGAACGAGAATTAAGCTAAGTTTTGGGGACAGTAACCCAGTCCATTGATAAAGTGCTGCCGGAAAGCTTCAATCTCACTGCTTTGAGGAAGCCCATGCGAAACTATAGCAACTTGATAGCGATGCATAACATCAACCACAGAGGCTCCAGTGTCCAAGCTAGTCAACACTAAATTTATGAGCTGTGATGGGGAGTAAACTACTCCTAATTCACTCAAAAAAGCTCTCATGTTTCCATCCTGTTGAGGATGAAGTGGAGATTTCATTTTTATATTGATTATCCAGCCATCAACTTGGCTAATGACTGTGACAATACTTTGAGAACAATAAGGTCTAGAAATCAAGTATTCTACAAATCGCAGTGTCAGGCTAGCATTGGCTAAATGGTAGAGATATTGCATATTTATGTTCTTTAATATCATTCAACTTGCCATTTCAATCTGGGGAGCTGAATTTGGTAGTAATAACATAAGTACTAAATAAATATAAAGAAATTATGAGGATGTTATTTTCAGACGAAAATCCTGTTGATAACTGCATTGTCTCAGTTACTCAGAGTAAATTCTGAACTCAACTTAGTATAAAAACTGATCTACACTCAGATAAAGCTATTAGATAGTTGAAATACTGTAAGCGTTTATGCTTAAAATTGCTGAATAAGTCTATTGGGCATTGAAAAAAGGCCAAGATGACTATTTGCAGGACGCGATCAAGCTATGCTGACTGATATATTGCCTTTCCGTTTTGATTTAGATACCGTTGCGATCGCTGGTGCTAGTTTGTGGTCGTTAGCGTTGTACTTAGGGTTTTTCCCGTTCAGTGAATGGGTGATTGAACAGTTAAACCGTTGGTTTAATTTTGCCGAGCGATCGCTTTATACTAGCCAATCAGAATTTGAAAAAACTCGCAAAGCCAGAGAATCCCAAAACGCTTTTTACGCCTCATTATTTAGCATCGTGCCGTTTTTGGGCATAGGCAGTTTATGTAACTGGGGCGTAGAAATCAGCTTAGGTCGCAGTTGGGCAATTAGTATGGGTATACTTGCCTGCATCGGTTGTGGCATTTATGAACTGGGGCGGCGTGATGGACAGTCTGACTAATTGATAATTCGTAATGACGCTCGCAGGCTCGCTACCGCTTCGCTAACGTAATTCGTAATTGCTTACGCTATCTTCTCAATTTCCTCGCAGACAATCTGCGCTATTTTTTGCGCTGCGCCGCTTTCGCCACGAACACGTCTAAGTTTGTTCCGCATTTGTTCTAATTTTTCTGGATGCGCTAACAAATCTAGTACCATTTCGCCAATTTCTTGCGGCTGGAGTTGACCTACCAATTCTGGAACTATCTCTTCTTGCGCCCAAATATTCGGCCATGCTAGTAAACCCTTACGCCGCAGAAATAGCCGGTTAATTAATTTGGCAAATGTTGTACCCACTCCTGGTAAATTAGCTAATAATCCTGGTAAACCATCCCAAGAACGCATCGCATCAAGTTGTTGAGTTGGCAGCAATACAAGCATCGGTACGCCTAAAGAACCAAGTTCAGCCGTATTTGCGCCAACTGTAGTTAAACAGAGACAACAATTAGATAAGATTCCATAGGCAGGTGTTTCTCTCCACAGTTCCACTGTTGTACCTGTTATTGTTTTCAGGACAGGTAGTTTATTAGTAGAGATTGATTCGTTGTGATTCTCTTCTGGAAGAATTAACTCAGCACCATTGGAGCCAAAAATTTTAATAAAAGGGTTTTTCTGCGGATCTGCAAAACTGGCTAAGGTTTCTAAGTCTAACGTCGGTGCTACAGGAATAACGAACTTAATTTCCGGTTTTTTGGCGTGGATGTATTCAGCAATAGCTAAAGTTAAGGGAACCCCTTGAGTTAATTTTGCGGGTTTTGAACCAGGAAGAATACCGATGGTGGGAAAGTGGGGCGTGGGGAGTTGGGAGTTGGGAGTGGGGAGTGAGTTGTGTGCTTCTAGCATTAAATCGCCCACAACTGTGAATTTATCGGCGTATTTCTGAGATAATTTCTCAGCTACTTTCGGCTTCATCACACCAAAGCGGTCAATCAAGCTATGCCAACGGGCTTCCCATTCGGCGTAGACTACAGTGCGATATCCCAATTTTTTACCAATTATCACAGGGAAAATTTGATCGCCACCGAGGAAAACTACGACACCACGACGACTCCAATCCCAATTCTCAGCAGTTTTTCCCCAAAGCAAAAATTGCCAAAAATATTCTGCTTTCTGAACTCTATCAACTTCTGGGTAAGAACGAGCGATCGCAGCTTCCTTACCACTCGCATTCGGGCAAGGTGACAACACTACAGAAATTCTTACCTGAGAGCGGTCATCTCCTAGTTTTTGCCGCAATGCTTTCACAACTGGACGCACCCAGGTTGTGATTTCCCCTGGCCCATTGGAGAGAATGAGAATATCGACTGGAGTCATGAGTTAATAGTGAAGAGATATACAGTTACTGATAGACGCACAATCATACCTACATAATTGCAGGCTATGTTTGATAATGTTTGCAAATTTCTTGCTGAATCATTTTCTACTGACTTTGCGACTTGGTTACTCAATGAACCAATTACACTTACTGAACTTAGTCCATCTGAATTATCACTTGAACCAATACGTGCAGATGCACTAATTTTGTTGCAGTCAGATGAAATCGTCCTCCATCTCGAATTCCAAACTAAACCAAAAGTCGAAATTCCCTTTCGTATGTGTGATTATCGCTTACGGGTGTATCGAAAGTTTCCTCGTAAGCAAATGCGTCAGTTTGTAATTTATTTACAGCCTAGTGATTCTGAGCTTGTTTATCAAACTGAATTTGTTTTAGAAAATAGCTGGCACAGATTTAATGTAATTCGACTATGGGAACAGCCAACCGAAATATTTTTCAATTCTCCAGGTTTGTTACCGTTTGCAACTTTAAGTCAAACGGATGATCAAGGAAGAACTTTAGAACAAGTTGCTGAAGCTATTCAAGCAATCAATGATACCAGAATCCGAAGTAATGTTGCCGCATCAACAGCAGTGTTATCTGGGCTAGTATTAAATAAAGATGTGATTAAAAAAATTTTGCGGAGTGATATTATGCGCGAGTCAGTGATTTATCAAGATATTTTGCAACAAGGGCTTAAAGAAGGGTTTGAACAAGGTATTGAACAAGGTATTGAACAGGGCCTTGAACAAAAAGCTCAAGAGATTGCCATCAAAATGATTAGTAAAGGTATTAGTCCGGAAATCATTATTGATGTTACAGGTTTAACTGTCGAGCAGCTTCAAAAATTACAGGCTCAACAAGATAATACTCAAACTCAGTGACTTTATGCACACACTATGATTGATTATGTCTTATAGTGACTTCTCGCTTGCAAAAGTCAAACGCGATTTGAACTTAACTACGGTTGAAAATGGAAGGTTTTTACCCTAAATCCAGTCTATAGAGCCTAGTTTAAATATTGATGTGAATGATTACGCTGTACATCCAGTGGAAATACTACTAGGAATGCTAGTTTGGATGGTGTGGGAAGGTTAAAGATTTTATAATCTATCAATCAAATCGTCTAGGGATACAGTTTATCAATTATTTTCATCTCGTTTAACCTTTCACAATTTATTGAAATTTAGAATTAGCCCTAGCTTTTATTATTCACTATATTCTAAATGTATATCTTTCAATATAATCTCTAATCTATACGAGTTATTTAATTGATAAAACTCGCGCTTACCCAAGTATATGACTTTTAAAAAAAGTAAGTATTTTCTTTTTTAAGATATATTTAAAACTGCCATATATTTACATAATTGATTATTTCTTATCTGGAAAAACCAAGTAGATGTACTACAAAATTTATGAAGTAATCGCTAAGATTTACCTTGATTATTTCTTGATGAGTATTTCGGTTTTTCTACTCTTAGAGAACTTTTATTTTGTATTCCAAGATAGTGGCACATCACGAAAAGTTCTCTGGTATAAATGCAAATGCGTATTATTTCATCTCAATTCACAGCTAGATTAAAAGCGATCGCGTTTCCAGGTATTCTTCTTATGTCTTCAGCCATTACTCTTCCAGCGATCGCAGCAGAATGGAGCCTACCTTGGCAAGGCGGTACAAGTGCTACGATCAGCCGAGGAACTGGTTCTCATAAAGATGGCTGGAATGCACAATGGAATGCTGTGGATTTCGCTATTCGTGCTGGTACTCCTGTTTTGGCACCCGTTGACTCCACAATATTAAGCGTTTGCCAAGCTAGAGGCGGAGATAATCATAATTCCATTTGGCTTCGTTCGGCAGATGGTGATTACACACTAATGCACGTTAAAGCAACAGGATTGTCTAGAGGTCAATTTTTCAGAAGAGGCGACCAGATAGGTGTAGTGGCTGCTGATACTCCCAATGATCCTAAATGTGCGATATCTACAGGGCCTCATGTTCATATCAATTTTCCCAATCGAAACTTAGTAGTAGATGGGTATCGAGTTTTAACTATGACAAGTGGGACATACATCTCCAAAAATAGATCAATTATTACTTCCACTCCTGTTGACATCAAAGTTGTGAATTTTAGTGCCATTACTGCTCCTGGTGGGGTGAATGTGCGTTCTGCTGCTTCTACATCAGCTTCGATTGTGGGTAGATTGGGTGGCTATGTGAGAGTTAATTTTGATGCCTGGAAATATGGTGATTCTGTAGCCGATATTTGGACAGGCCGGCCAGATCGCCGTTGGTATCGTATTGCTGGGACTAATAGCTGGATAGCCAGTGCTGTTGTTAATGGTAATGCTCCTGGTTCTCAGCCTTAATTTTGTACATATTTTTAACTTATTCAACTCCTATTTCCCCTCTGTGACACAGAGGGGTTTTTTCTTGAAATTGTTGAGGTAAATAATTATTTATAACTACATAGCTAAATCGCTGTATAAAGAAATATTACGAAATTTTCTTTAATTGCTGAGATAGTTGTCAACATTTGTAAAAAAATATTTCATTTTTTATATCAATTTGTGTCAGAAATCAGGCAAAATGCTCTCTGGGCAAGGTTTTTCTGATAAAAAACTCTTATTGCCGAAAAAAAGAAGTAACCTGTAGCGGTCTCGGCCGCTGAAGAACTTCCAGTAGAGAACACGCATCAAAGGAGCAGAGGAAGCATGTTCACCCACGTCAAGTCCACCATTAGACACATTGCGCCTGAAAACCTGCGCGGACGTAATTTAATTAAGGTGGTCTATGTCGTGCTTGAGTCCCAGTACCAGAGTGCATTGTCGCAAGCGGTTCGCACGATTAACTCGAACAGTCCCGATCTTGCGATCGAAATCAGTGGGTACTTAATTGAGGAACTCCGCGACCCCGAAAACTACGAGGAGTTCCAACGGGAGATACAAAGTGCCAATATTTTTATTGCCTCTCTGATTTTTATCGAAGACTTAGCACAGAAAGTAGTAGCAGCCGTAGAACCATACCGCGATAATCTCGACGTTGCCGTTGTTTTCCCATCAATGCCAGAGGTAATGCGCCTGAATAAAATGGGTACTTTCTCTTTGGCACAGTTGGGACAATCGAAAAGTGCGATCGCACAATTCATGCGGAAACGCAAAGAAAAATCCGGTGCGGGATTCCAAGATGGAATGCTGAAGCTGTTGCGGACACTACCCCAAGTACTGAAGTTCTTGCCAATGGATAAGGCACAGGACGCACGCAACTTCATGCTGAGTTTTCAGTATTGGCTGGGGGGTTCGCCAGAAAACCTGGAGAACTTCTTGCTGATGCTGGCTGATAAATATGTATTAAAAGGCGTAGAAAAACAAAAAGTTGCATCTTTAGAATATCAAGCACCAGTAGTTTATCCAGACATGGGGATTTGGCATCCTTTAGCCACAACCATGTATGAGGATGTTAGGGAATATCTCAACTGGTATACAGCCCGAAGGGATATCCCTCAAGATCTGAAAGATCCTTTAGCACCCTGTGTAGGGCTAGTATTACAACGTACTCACCTAGTTACAGGTGATGATGCCCATTACGTAGCAATGGTGCAGGAGTTGGAATCACTAGGCGCAAGGGTATTGCCAGTATTTGCTGGTGGTTTGGACTTTTCCAAACCGGTAGATGCTTACTTCTACGAACCAACTACAAATACAGCGTTAGTTGATGCTGTCATATCCTTAACTGGTTTTGCTTTAGTTGGCGGCCCAGCTAGACAAGACCATCCTAAGGCAATTGACGCACTCAAACGCTTAAATCGCCCATACATGGTGGCTTTACCCTTGGTATTCCAAACTACCGAAGAATGGTTAGATAGCGATTTAGGCTTACATCCGATTCAAGTAGCTTTACAAATTGCCATTCCCGAACTTGATGGCGCGATCGAGCCGATTATATTATCGGGTAGAGATGGGGCGACAGGAAAGGCGATCGCACTCCAAGACCGCATCGAAGCCGTAGCGCAACGTGCTTTGAAGTGGGCTAATCTTCGTCGCAAACCCAAACTAAATAAAAGAGTTGCGATTACCGTTTTCAGCTTCCCCCCCGATAAAGGTAACGTCGGGACAGCCGCATACCTAGATGTATTCGGTTCCATCTACGAAGTCATGAAGGCGTTGAGAAACAACGGCTACGACGTGCAAGACTTGCCAGAAAACGCTAAAGAGTTGATGGAACAAGTCATCCACGACGCACAAGCACAGTATGCCAGTCCGGAACTTAACATTGCCTATAAGATGTCAGTGCCAGAATACGAAGCACTCACACCTTATTCCCAACGCTTAGAAGAAAACTGGGGGCCACCACCAGGACACCTCAACAGCGACGGACAAAACCTCTTAGTTTACGGTAAGCAATTTGGTAACGTCTTCATTGGTGTTCAGCCTACCTTTGGCTATGAAGGCGACCCGATGCGGCTGTTGTTCTCCCGTTCCGCCAGCCCTCACCACGGTTTTGCGGCTTACTACACTTACCTAGAAAGAATTTGGGGTGCTGATGCTGTACTGCACTTTGGTACACACGGTTCCTTGGAATTCATGCCCGGTAAGCAAATGGGGATGTCAGGCGAATGTTACCCCGATAACTTAATTGGGACAATTCCTAACCTGTACTACTACGCCGCTAACAACCCCAGTGAAGCGACAATTGCCAAACGCCGCAGTTACGCCGAGACAATTTCTTACCTGACACCACCCGCAGAAAACGCTGGCTTGTATAAAGGGTTGAAAGAACTCAGCGAATTAATTGCTTCTTACCAAACCTTGAAAGATAGCGGTCGTGGTATCCCCATCGTCAACACGATCATGGATAAATGCCGCATTGTCAACCTGGATAAAGATATCAATTTGCCAGAAACAGATGCCAAAGATATGACCCCAGAAGAACGGGATAATATCGTTGGCAGCGTCTACCGCAAGTTAATGGAAATCGAATCTCGGTTGTTACCTTGTGGTTTGCACGTCATTGGTAAACCGCCAAGTGCAGAAGAAGCGATCGCAACCCTAGTTAATATCGCCAGCCTAGACCGCCAAGAAGAAGAAATTCTCAGCTTACCCCGGATTATCGCCAATAGCCTGGGGCGGGATATTGACGAAATTTACAAAAATAGCGATCGGGGCGTATTAGAAGATGTCCAACTTCTACAAGACATCACCCTAGCTACTCGCGCCGCCGTCCGCGCCTTAGTACAAGAACAAACCGACGCAGAAGGAAGGGTTTCTCTAGTTTCCAAGTTGAATTTCTTCAACATGGGCAAAAAGGAACCTTGGGTAGAGGCACTGCACAAAGCCGGCTATCCCAAAGTTGATACCTCAGCCTTGAAACCCCTATTCGAGTATTTAGAATTCTGCTTGCAACAAGTTTGTGCAGACAACGAACTAGGCGCATTACTCAAAGGCTTAGAAGGCGAATACGTTCTTCCCGGCCCTGGTGGCGACCCCATCCGTAACCCGGATGTATTGCCCACAGGTAAAAACATTCACGCCCTCGACCCCCAATCAATTCCTACAGCCGCCGCAGTCCAATCAGCGAAAATCGTTGTTGATAGGCTTTTGGCAAGGAACAAAGCCGAAAACGGGGGTAATTGGCCCGAAACCATCGCCTGCGTTCTCTGGGGAACCGATAATATCAAAACCTACGGTGAATCCCTAGCACAAATCATGTGGATGGTGGGTGTACGTCCTGTTCCCGATGCCTTGGGACGGGTGAATAAGCTGGAGTTAATACCTCTAGAAGAGTTGGGACGACCCAGAATTGATGTAGTCATCAACTGTTCTGGTGTATTCCGCGACTTGTTCATCAACCAGATGAATCTGCTAGACCAAGGGGTGAAGATGGCGGCGGAAGCGGATGAACCCTTAGAAATGAACTTTGTCCGCAAACACGCCATGCAGCAAGCTGAAGAAATGGGAATTAATCTGCGTCAAGCCGCAACCCGCGTCTTCTCCAATGCGTCTGGTTCCTACTCGTCAAATATTAACTTGGCAGTAGAAAACAGCACTTGGGACAGTGAAGCCGAGTTACAGGAAATGTATCTGAAACGGAAATCTTTCTCCTTCAATTCCGATAGCCCCGGAATGATGGACGAATCCCGGCAGATTTTTGAAAGCACCCTTAAAACTGCTGATGCAACTTTCCAAAACTTGGATTCCTCTGAGATTAGCTTGACAGACGTTTCTCACTACTTCGACTCCGACCCCACTAAGTTAGTAGCAAGTCTGCGCGGTGATGGTAAGAAACCAGCATCCTATATTGCAGACACCACCACAGCCAACGCCCAAGTCCGCACATTATCCGAAACCGTGCGCTTAGATGCCCGTACCAAATTGTTAAATCCCAAGTGGTATGAAGGTATGCTGTCTCACGGTTACGAAGGTGTACGCGAACTCTCCAAGCGGTTGGTAAACACAATGGGTTGGAGTGCAACAGCCGGCGCTGTGGACAACTGGATATATGAGGATGCGAACGAAACCTTCATCAAAGATGAAGAAATGCAGAAACGCTTGATGAACCTCAACCCCCATTCTTTCCGCAAGATGGTATCCACATTGTTGGAAGTTAATGGTCGCGGTTATTGGGAAACTAGCGAGGAGAATTTAGACCGCCTCCGCGAGTTGTACCAAGAAGTTGAAGACCGAATTGAGGGGATTGAGTAAGTTTACCAACAAAGAGTAAGTTAGGAGGCACGGTAATACCGTGCCTTTTATAACATCTGTTAGAAAGACAAAAAAGAAAAAATAAATGCCTGCAAATCGATCAACATCTGCTGGGCTAGAGTATGGCCCTACAGCTATTTTGAGAAATGATTGGATCGATCATGAGCGATTCCGTCATAGAATAAATGATGAGACTGGAAAAGCAGAATTCCTTAGAGCTATTGAGCAAATACAATCACTATCAATCGAAATTGATACAGATTTTATAGAAGCTGTTGAATGGGATTTGAGAATAAACGCAGATATTTTACTTGATTTAAATATTTATAATGGTCGATTATATGTTGGTTCAAACACAGGGCTTTATCATCTTGATCTTGACTGGGAATCAGAAAGTCTTGCACCAATTGATGATACTAAAAAACGCACTGATGCAAAGTGTATTCACACAACAGCTAAGTATGGCACAGTAAATGCCTCATGTGGTTCTGACGGATGGTTCTCATTTTTAGACGATTTTGATTTAGGAATTAATGATGGTCGACAAGAGAAACATATTTCAGAATACTCCCTGCGAACTGCTTGGCTGGATTTTGATATTGTCAATTATCCGACAACTGTCACCCCAACTTTATTTAATAGTGTTAGAACTGCATTTCTAGAAGAAGTAATTGAATCAAAGAATAACTTAGAACAAGAAAAATGGATTGTTACAGATTTAGAAGAACAAAATAAGTTTGATTTAAACAGTCTATTCGTAAAATTAAACTCTGGAAATGCAATTGATCCAGAAGATTTGCAATTTGTTCATAATAGTTCTCAAGCTTTGTTTCTTAGTACGTATAATGGTGAACTACTTGCATTAGGATTAAAGAGAAGTGGTTCTTCTGCTCCTACAGTTTCGTATGTAAGAAAATACGAAGGACTAGGAAGTTTGGTTTCTAGTATTCATACAATTAGTATAGGAAATGGACCAGGACTTGTATTAGAAATGGAAGGAGAAGTTATTTTATTCGCGCGTCGTAAATTTACTAATATATTTGATAGCGAAGTGATATCTATTCGCACGTTTGCACGTTCAAAACATTACAGAAATATTACAAGCATCACAACATCCAATGAGGTCGTATTAATTGCAACTTTTGATGAAGAAGCATACTAGTATTAAGATCCCTAATATTTCAGTGGATATAGATAGAACAAGCACATAAGCTAGAGGTTAAATTACTGTTTAAGGGTATAGAAAATATGCGATCGCCTGCACAATTAGTATAATTTATCTAGTCTAGATTACCAGAAAGAAATGCCAGCTAAGGACATTTACCATGATGCTGTTAAAAATGCCTTAATTAAAGATGGCTGGACAATTACGGCTGATCCTTATTTTTTGCAGTATGAAGATGCTGAACTTTATGCTGATTTATTTGTAGAAAAAGCCTTACTAGCTGAACAAGAAGGACGGAAAATAGTTGTTGAAATCAAGAGCTTCATCAGCCCTTCTCTGATGAAAGATTTTCAAAATGCTTTGGGTCAATATATTTTATACCGTGACATTTTACAATTAGCAAATAAAAATTATGATATATATCTAGCTATTAGAGATACAATCTTTGATAGCTTCTTTCAACGAAAATCTATTCAAGCAGTTGTAGAACTTCATCAGATTAAACTTATTGTTTTTAACAATGAAAGAGAGGAAATTACTTTATGGACAAAATGGCAGAGTATCGTAAGTTAATTAAACAAGTGCTTACTGAATATGATAATTTATCTCGCAAATCACCTGAGACTAATTACGAAACTAGTTTAGTATTTGATGAAAATCATGACCATTATCTATGGTTAGCTGTAGATTGGCAAGGCAGCAAGCGAATTAAATATACTTATGTTCATGTTCGGATTAAGAATGAAAAAATTTATATAGAGGAAGACTATACAGAGGAGGGAATAGCAACTGAATTAATGAGATTAGGTGTAACTAACAATGATATTGTGCTTGCTTTTCATCCTCCCGATGTGAGAAAATTCACAGATTTTGCAACAGCTTAATCAATTGCTAGTTTTTTATACAGGCGATCGCATTAGGAATGTGCAGAGTGCGATCACTCATCCTGGCACACAGGCGTTAGCGTAGCTTACCGAAGGTATCGAGTTTGGGAATGTGGAATGAGATGGTACATCTTTTCATACAGACACAGGTGGTCACAACTTCCAGGCTGAGAAACTTATATTTCCTTGTTTATTTTACCTTTCAGATATTCTGCGATCGCTTCAGCTACATCTTCTTCAGGTTTATACACCCGTGAGCGTGGTTTCTGTTGATGAAGCTTGTCAAGGTAAGCTTGTAAAGCTTCCTCATCATCCCGATGCTCTATGATGTAGGCTCGAAGTTCAATTGTGGTCATGGTAGCAAAGTCTGGTTTGACACTCATACAAACTCCCATTCTCCAGTAGGCTTAATCTCAAGATTAATTTCTTCTTTTGCCAGAATAATTACATTCCCAGTGCGCTGATCCAGAGTCACCAGGTCTATAGAGCAGTACTTGATGGTAAGATCGCAGCAAAGTTGAAAACATTTCAACGCCTGTGCTGTGGTAGGCATCGCTATTTTCCTATAATAATATATAGCTTGAAGATTATCACTAATTTATAGTGTCAGTTGAATATTAAATGGTTGGTCATTGATTATGAATAACTGGCAAGATATTACTCAAGATAGATTAGTCAGACCAATACATCCTGGTGAAGTAATTGCAGATATCATAGATGATTTAGATATTGATATCCCTAAATTTGCAGAAATTTTAGGGATATCTAATCAAGTAGTTAATGAAATGATTCATGGTCAAAGATCAATTACAGTAGATATCGCAATCCGTCTTGGTAAAGCTTTAGGGAATGGGCCAAGACTTTGGCTCAATCTTCAGCAAAAATTTGATATTTGGGACGCTTTGCAAAGCCATAAAGAAGAATATGAGCAAGTGATGACATTGGTGTAGAAGAAGAAAGCTTTTGTAATAGCTTACCTTCTACACTTATCTGATTTTTCTGTTCACTAACTGTCTACATTTAGTAGAAGCACACAATTTGCTGTATTTTGAGTGACAAAAGTTGCGTAATTCATTGATGAAATAGAACGGATGAACTATCATAGTAAGAAAGATTTTGTAAAACTTCGTGAGGCTTTGAGTGAATCCTGGCTACATATACGCTCTAGAAAACAGGTCATTCGCAAGTCACATTCTTAAAATTGGTAGGACAACGCGAGAACCAGACATTCGCGCAAAGGAAATTTATCGTGGTGCGTCTGGAGTTCCTGAACCATTCAATATTGCTTTTGCTTGTAAGGTTGCTGATTGTGAAATAGCAGAGAAGACAATTCATCGAAAATTCAACGCATATAGAAGTAATAAGGATAGAGAGTTTTTCATTATTCCTATTGGAGTTGCAAAAAAAGTTATCCTTAGTGTTTGCCAAGAAGTTAATAAAGTATTTGGGTTCTCCACTGATGAGCTAGTTGTTATTGACATCCCAATGATTGATATCCTAGAAGACTGTGCTGAAGACTCATGCGAAGTGGTTATGCTTAGTATGAGTAGTGTAGTTTATTCTCCTATAGGAACAAGTTTGCTAAGTGATGAACAGAAAGAAAGAGTCGAAATAATAGCAGAAATCTTTGCAGATGTTTTTCCACGCACTGTAGATGCTTGGATTATGGATTTATCCCGTGATCATAACCCAGAGAAAGAAATTGAGATTTGGGAAAACATTGCTACAGCTTTTTTAAAAATTGCAGAAGTTCAATTCTTTAGTCAGGATCAAAAGAAAGAAGTATTTTATCTTTTGTTTCTACGATCTATGATGTCAGCTAGTAAAGTTCTTGAACAATTTAAATTAAAAAATTTCTCTAGAAAAACAGCAAAGGAAATTCTAAGTAAATACAAACTCGCTCCAAAACCAATTGTAATTCGATGAAACGCTTTAGGTTCGATATTAATATCAAAATGTACCATTCTTCCACGATAAATGATCGTATTTGGGAATGTTGAGTGCGATCGCTCATTTTTTCAAACAGGCGATCGCCTACAGTGTAATCATAGAATCAGCGATCGCATTAGGATTGTGGAGAGCGCGATCGCTACAATAAACTTTATCTAGAAACTACCAAATAACACTAACCAAACCCGAAGCAGTTATATTTTGGTCGCAAGTTAATAACTGCACACCATCACCGTTATTTGCTAAAAGTAACGCAGTAGCTACAATTTGTCTATCATGCATTTCATGAATAGCAGATAGGCTCATAGTCATTGCAATTACATCTTTATCAAGTGGATAAATAACCACACGAGAGTCAGCTTCTACTGCGGAAATTATATCTTGAGGATGAGGAATAGATGTTCTACCTCTTTCCACAATCCAAACAGCTTCAGCTAAAGTAGTCGCAGGAATAACTAATTGTGAATCAGGATGAGAAAGGAGAGCTTTAGCATTCGCACCTAAGCGGGTATTACCTTCAAGAAACCAGATAAGAGCATGAGTATCTATAACGTACTTCATAACTACTTATGACCAGTTTAAGCTATCATCACCATCCCCATGAAATTCAGCAATTTGAAAATCTGCTTCTGTTGATTGTTGATTTCCAGAGAACATCCCAAACTGCATTATTTGGTTTGTCTGTTGAGTTTTTTTTGACTCTAGAAAAGTGACAATTACAATACTTTCTGAAATATCACTTGGTAATTCTGTAAGTTCTACCTTACCGTTTTTGTAAACGCCTTCGATTGATTGCAACATAATTTTAATGAATTCAAATTCTGCTTATACTTGTTTTGCTCTAAATTAAATATACACAGATAATCATTCTGTGGGTCACTGAGCGTGAAAGCTTAATCAACTGCTAGGTTTTCAAACAGGCGATCGCTGTGGGAATGTGCAGAGGTGCGATCGCCGAGAGGATAAAATAGTTTATAGGCTTTAAATATTAGCTGCCATTACCATGAATGCTTTCACCGTCAATCTGCAATCAGTCTTAGAACTGACAGATGAGCAATTTTTTAAGCTATGTCAAGCAAACCGCGATTTAAGATTTGAACGCACCGCTTCGGGAGAATTAATTATCATGCCACCTACGGGGGGAGGAACGGGGAATCGTAATGCAGGAATTACTGCTCAACTTTGGATTTGGAACGAACAAGATAAACAGGGTATAGTTTTTGATTCCTCGACTTGTTTTAAATTGCCTAACGGCGCAGATCGTTCACCTGATGCGGCTTGGATAAAGTTAGAAAGATGGAATGCTTTAACTGAAGAAGAAAAGGAAAAGTTTCCGCCGATTGTGCCTGATTTTGTTATTGAGTTACTTTCTCCAAGTGATAATTTGAAAGTTACTCAGGAAAAAATGAAGGAATATATAGATAATGGTGTGCGTTTAGGCTTTTTAATTAATCGTAAATCTCGACAAGTGGAGATTTATAGACTAGGAAAAGATGTTGAGATATTAGAATCTCCGCCAACAGTGTCAGGGGAAGATGTTTTAAATGGGTTTTTGCTAAACTTAGATATGATTTTGTGAGCAAGTTAGATAAATTAAGAGAGTGTATTAATGCTCACCAAACCCAATATTTACTCTAATACAGTTATTTTATGTTAACTAATACTAATTTGAAAAAAGAATGCGACACATAAATAAGACCCCTCCTCTTGGTAAGGGTGCCGTCAGGCGGGTGGGGTATCTGTCGCAAACATTATTTGAATTGGTATAAGTTGAAATAGTTAAAGTATTCTGTAAGAAAACAAGGTGTTTATTAGCAAGACGTTGAGAGACGCGAAATCTCGCGTCTCTCAAGTGCCTTTACAAGTACACATATCTATTTTCATATCTAATTTATTTACGAAGAAACAGCCTTGAGATGTGAAAAAGGAGAGTGCTTCCAACTTACAGCTTGGTTACGCCCAGATGCTTTTGCATCTAAAAGACATTGATCGGCACGATTTAGTAAGCTAAGACCTTTATTGTCATCATCGGGTTGCAGGGTAGCAACGCCTAAGCTAATTGTGACAGGAATAGTTAGGTTTTCGTTAATGGCAAATGGTTGTTCACCGACTATGCGATTTAGACGTTCTGCAACTATCATTGCTTCATCGCCAGTGGTGTTAGTCAGAACCACGACAAATTCTTCACCGCCAAAACGAAATGGAGTGTCTTTAGAACGCAGGTTGTGTCGCAAACGTTGAGATAATAACTGTAACAGGCGATCGCCTACTAAATGTCCATAGGTATCGTTCACTTTTTTAAAATAATCGACATCTAGAATAATCAAACTCAATGGGCCTCCTTGAGTACGAGATTTTTTAATTTGTCTCGGTAAGTCCCATTCTAAAGCCCGACGATTACTAATTTCGGTTAACGAATCTGCTAATGCGATCGCTGATAATAAATCATTTGTCCGCATTAAATCACGATACTTTTGCGCTTTTCGTAAACCAACGTTCAATTGAGATAATATTAATTGATGTTGTGCTGCTACACTTGGTGACTTGTTATATTTCGTTTCATCAAGCATTTGCCAAATATAAGCATCAGCACCTTGTCTTAGTGCAGTAGCAGTAGTTTCCCATTCCCATTCCAAACCCTGCTGGCTTCTAGCAGCAAGCTCGTAGGGACGATCCTCAAAGAGAATACAATATACCCAAGATAGTTGTGGTTGATTTTTTAACCAACCACATAATTCTATGCTTCCATCCAGGCTAGCTTGCACCAATATAACATCAGGTGGGTTGATTTGTATGTTTGATACAGCCTGATGAAAATCAGCATTGATTTCTAAACTAAAAACGCTTGTATCAAGGATTTGATCGGGAAGTGTAGTTAAAAATGTATCTCTTCCAAAAACCAGAATAGAAATGTTCATTTTTGTGATTGCTGCCTTATTTTACAATAAAATTACCTAGTATTTTCCAAGTACGAATATGTCAGTATTCTTGTTATGGGGAATTCTCCCCATCTTTGATAGTCATAACTTCAAATTAATAAGATACTGTTAATTTTAATATCCTCTTAATCTTTTTAATACTGACGCTAATATACCCAGTAAACTCTCTGATTTTGCTAATTCATGCCTTTCTTAATGCGGTTTTTTAAACAGTATAAATACGGAATTTACATTTAATTTTTCAACTATAAATATAGTCGTTAAGTGTTAAAGAGATAACCGTATTTTCCCGATCAAATAGATAAATTGATTTTATTTATAAGTAAATTTTTCGAGATAGATTAATGTTAAAAAAAATATAAAATTTTCGTCTTATCCGTAAAAACCTAGATGCTAATCAATATTGCCAATGTTATGTAACAAAGGGCGATCAGGCTTTATATGCAGGAAAAAGCCTTGAGTTACAGAACAATGAGCAGCTACAAAAACCAGCAAGAGTTAAAATAGCCAGTATTTTAGCTGTATGAATTGTTGAGATTTTAATTAATCAAAAGTTAGTTTTTTGAAAAACGCGAAGCTACTAGTGAATTTACAGAAAAAGTTTAAAGTTTATTTATATACATTTTTTTGTACTACTGTACATATCGAAATTCTTTAACGTCAACTCCAGACTGTTTATTAGGCGGAAGCATTAACATAAAATTATTACAGTAAAACTGTCTAGATCTAAAAATTTTATTAAATTTAAGTCAACCTGCCTGATAACCTTCAATGGTATAACCAGCCGCAACAATTGCCTGTTTAATAGATTCTTCGGAAACTGCGGATTCTACTTTGACAGTTTTGGCTTGAACATTAATATCAATCCGAGCATCTGAATCTACTACACGGATAGAATCTGTAATTGTTTCAGCACAGCCATCACAAGCAATATTAGGTACGTTTAGTGTTAATGCCATTACTGACCTCACTAGATATTCAATGCATACTTCACAAATAAATGATTTCATTCATAGAGCGATCGCACATCTAGCTAAAGTAAGGTAGCAATAATACAAGTATAGAAATATACGATAATATTAAAGTTATCAGTGTAAGTAAAAATTACTAGCAACAAAACCAAACAAAATGCAAAAATAAAGTTAAGAGTGGAGAGTAGTGCAGAAAGATATTCATGCTTTGTTGTAAGCGTTGATGTCGATGGGTGTATAGCTTAAAAACAGTGAAAAGCTTTAGCTTGAGAATAAATTAACCACTATCCCTACTCCTGACTCTCTTTCCTGGTGTGAGTAGTTGATGACGGCTAATAGTAGATACAGGTTACAGAAGTAGCTACCCTAATAGTTATATGTCGTCTTGTGCGGCATACTTCGTCCACATAAAGGATGAAGGCTGAAATTGACACTACCCTCCAAGAATTCACCCGCAGGGTGTCTACATACTTCAAACTTTATACTTAATACTTTAGTTCACCCATGTCTTCTAATCCCTACCTCAGCGGTAACGAAATTCGTACCTTATTCCTTGACTTCTATGCCCAACGGGAACACCAAATTCTCCCCAGTGCTTCCCTCGTGCCTGAAGATCCAACCGTGCTGCTGACGATCGCGGGGATGTTACCATTTAAGCCGATATTCCTGGGACAGCGCACACCCGAATTTAAAAGAGCAACCACATCGCAAAAGTGCATCCGTACTAACGATATTGAAAATGTCGGACGCACCAAACGGCATCATACTTTCTTTGAAATGCTGGGTAACTTCAGCTTTGGTGATTATTTTAAAGAACAAGCGATCGCTTGGGGTTGGGAAATTTCCACACAAGTTTTTGGCTTTTCTCCCCAAAACCTCGTTGTCAGCGTCTTTGAAGAGGACGACGAAGCTTTTGAAATCTGGCGCGACAAAATTGGTGTACCCGAAGCTAGAATTCAACGGATGGGTGCAGATGATAACTTTTGGGCATCTGGCCCGACTGGCCCTTGCGGCCCTTGTTCGGAAATTTATTACGACTTCCACCCCGAACGCGGCGACGACAATATTGATTTAGAAGATGACACCCGGTTTATCGAGTTCTATAACTTGGTATTCATGCAATACAACCGCGATGCAGCCGGGAATTTAACACCACTGCAAAATAAGAATATAGATACAGGCATGGGTTTGGAGAGAATGGCGCAAATTCTCCAAAAAGTGCCAAATAACTATGAAACAGATTTGATTTTCCCGATTATTAAAACAGCAGCCCAAATTGCTGGCATTGATTATCATACCAGCGACGAGAACATCAAAGTATCTTTAAAAGTAATTGGTGATCATGTACGTTCTGTAGTTCACATGATTGCTGATGAAATCCGCGCCTCGAATGTAGGACGGGGTTATGTGTTGCGGCGATTAATTCGGCGGGTGGTACGTCATGGTCGATTACTTGGCATTTCAGGAAATTTTATCACCCAAGTTGCGGAAACTGCGATCGCTCTTTCGGAATCAGCTTACCCCAATGTTCGCCAACGGGAAGCATCCATCAAAGCAGAACTCGAACGGGAAGAATCGAATTTCCTCAAAACTTTGGATAGAGGCGAGAAACTGCTTGATGAGATAATTCAACAACTGAAGCAGCAAGGACAAACCGAAATTAGTGGGGAAAGTGCTTTCACTCTGTACGATACCTACGGTTTTCCCTTAGAACTTACTCAAGAAATCGCCGAGGAAAACAACCTCACCGTTGATGTTGAGGGATTCAACGTCGAAATGCAAAAGCAGGTGGAACGTGCAAAAGCTGCACACGAAACCATCGATTTAACTGTGCAAGGTTCCCTCGACAAACTAGCAGAACATATCCACGCTACTGAGTTCTTGGGTTATACTCAACCTGCGACGACAGCAAAAGTAGAAGTATTACTAGTAAGTGGAATCGCCCAAGAGGAAGCTGAAGTGGGAACAGATGTGCAAATCGTTCTCAACCAAACCCCATTCTATGCTGAATCTGGGGGACAAATAGGCGATCGCGGTTATATCACAGGCGATGGTATTGTAGTCCGGGTTGAAGATGTCAAGAAAGAATCTGATTTCTTCGTTCACTTCGGACGCATTGAACGCGGAACCCTGCGTGTAGGTGATACTGTTACCGCCCAAATTGATAACGCTTGTCGTCGTCGCGCCCAAGCTAACCATACTGCAACCCACTTACTGCAAGCTGCGTTAAAGAAAATCGTTGATGAAGGCATATCTCAAGCTGGTTCTCTCGTTTCTTTTGACAGATTGCGGTTTGACTTCAACTGTCCCCGTGCTTTGACAGCCGAAGAAGTCCAGCAAGTTGAGGAACAGGTGAATACTTGGATTGCTGAAGCCCACTCCGCAAAAATCGAAATATTACCCTTAGCTGAAGCGAAAGCTAGAGGTGCTGTTGCCATGTTCGGGGAAAAATACGGAGAAGAAGTCCGCGTCATCGATTTTCCTAGCGTGTCGATGGAACTATGCGGAGGTACGCACGTAAGTAATACTGCGGAGATTGGCGTATTCAAGATTATCTCTGAAGCTGGCGTTGCGTCTGGTGTGCGGCGAATTGAAGCGGTTTCCGGCCCAGCGATATTAGATTACCTCAATATTCGGGATAAAGTAGTCAAAGATTTAAGCGATCGCTTTAAAGTTAAACCCGAAGAACTACCAGAGAGAATCACTACTCTGCAAACTGAACTGAGAAACGCCGAGAAGCAACTAGAAACGCTGAAAGGACAACTAGCGATCGCTAAATCAGACAGCTTACTAGAAACAGCCCAAATAGTAGGCGACCATAAAATCATTGTTGCCCAACTCGAAGGCGTTGACCCGGAATCTTTGAAAACTGCTGCGGAACGCTTACTGCAAAAAATCGGTAACGGTGCAGTGGTGTTGGGTTCTGTACCGGAAGCTGGCAAAGTTAGCATAGTTGCAGCATTCAGTCCAGAGGTGAACAAGAAAGGTTTGCAGGCTGGGAAATTTGTCGGTGCGATCGCTAAAATCTGCGGCGGCGGCGGTGGCGGTAGACCCAACCTAGCCCAAGCTGGCGGCCGCGATGACAGTAAATTACCAGAAGCATTAGAACAAGCTCAGAGTGAGTTAACTTCTGCTTTGAGTTAATTTATTGTAAGGCAGGCATATTGCCTGCCTGAGATTTAGAATCGAGTTAGGCCGTGTATCCTTCTGTTACCGCTACGCCGAAATATCTCAAATGCAGAAAGTTACAGTTGATGAAATCCAACAAGATCCCTTAAAGTATCTCAATCAAGTTGAGGCAGGTGAAAGTTTTATTATTATTCAAGCAGATAAAGAAATTGCTGAACTAAAACCAATTCAAAGCACTAACAAGCTGCTACGACCTTTCGGTTTATGTGCAGGAGAGTTTACTGTACCTGATGATTTTGATGAACCTTTACCTGAAGAGATTTTGAATGCTTTTGAAGGCAAATGAAAATTCTCTTAGACACTCATATATTTTTATGGTTTATTAGTAGCGATAATCGTTTATCGACAGATATTATAAATTCTATTCGCAATCCAGATAACCAGATTTATCTCAGCGTTGTCTCAATATGGGAATGCATTATTAAATATCAATTGGGCAAGCTACCACTACCAGAGTCTCCTGAAATATATATTCCTAAACAACGCGATCGCCATCAAATTGTAAATCTTGATTTAGACGAAGGTAGCGTTACTCAACTTGCGAGTTTACCAGCACTGCACAAAGATCCCTTCGATAGAATGTTAATCTGTCAGTCTTTACAGCATGGACTAACGATTGCGACAGTTGATTCAGCAATTCGCGCTTACAGTATTAGTATTATTTAATAATTTTTGACACAAAGTGGATATAAGCCCACAGGTGGAAGTTCTAAAATCTCCTAAAACCTTTTCTGGTGAAAATGTGTTACCTGGATTTGTACTCAATCTGCAAAAAATTTGGCAATAATTAGATGAGACTTCTTACTCAAAAAGTTAGTTGTCTTTAAGTCTTTGCGCCTCTGCACCTTTGCGTGAGACTTAAAATTCTTCCTCTCCAACATTCATGCAAAAAATATATTGAAAAATAAAAGGACTGGCTGAACCAGTCCTGTAATACATTTATTTAATTTGTTTATTTTAATAACGGGATTTTTTGTGTTTGAGTTTTTGCTTTTTCCGCCGTTTTTCAGAAGCGGCAACTGCCAGTTCTACCGGATAGCCTACAACAGGAATCACTTGATATTTGCGCTCATCTTCTAACTTTCTTAGTTCTGTATAATTTACCCAATGGATGCAATCAACCGGACAAGTGTCAATTGCTTCTTGGATAACTTCTTCCGCGTCCCCATCTTGTCGGATTACGCGCGATCGCCCGTAATCTGGTTCAATGTAAAAAGTATTTCGCGCAACATGGGCGCAGTGTTTACAGCCAATACAGGTGATTTCGTCAACATAAACACCCTTTTGCCGCAACACTCCACCTAATTCAGGTTCCAAACCAGAACGTTCTGGGTCATCCCGCAAAAAACCGCCTAACTCTGGTTCCAAACCGGAACGGTTATCATCCTGTTCATCCGGCAAAGGCAGAAAGTCAGCCATTACGCACTCCAGCGTTGTACTACTAAGCGAATAGAACCGTCTGAATTTTTTTGCTGTTCAGTAACTTGAAAGCCTGCCATTGCAGTTTCTTTCACAACTGTCTGGAAAGCATAACGCTGAGTTACTTGACGCAAGAAACCGTCTACAGACAGATTTTGCTGCCAGTATTGTAAATCAGCTACTAATTCATACTCCTTGCCATTCCATCTAAAGCCGATGTCATAGCCATTTTCCTGCTCAATGGTAACTTCCGCAGGATGGGTTTGACCGCGATAGCCACGTACCTCACGAGGGCCGGGTTTCCAGTCGATGCCCAATTCAGTTAGCGCATCTTTTAAGGATTCAAGGTTACGGATTTGAGTCTTAATTTGGCTAAAGTGTGACATGGTGGTTGTAAATCGACGACAATAAACTGTTGGACAGAAAACTTACCATTCGCTGTAAGTAGCTTGGGTATTCGCTAGGTTAGATTGTTGTACCTGATTATTAGCGAAATATTCTGAGGTTGGCTCTTGACTAAGTACTTGCCCCAGCTGTGCTTCAATTGCTGCTGTAACCTCAGCACAAGAAGCACCCACAATGCCAGTGACTTTCTCTTGTACCCGACCGTCTGGATAAATTATGAATTCTAATGTCTCCATGCTTTTGGCCAACCACGATAGTAAGCTTGGACTGTACTCCTTAGCACAATGCTAAAAAGCTTGTCCTCGGAACATTGTTACTTAGATACAAAATTGCCATTTTTTAACTAATGTTCCATCTCTCAATATAAATATCTCAGAAAATTAACAAAAGTTATTATTTTAATAAGTCATCACGTCTGTCATTAGTTAGTCTCTCTTAACCTTCTGGAATAGTCAAGTTTAGAACTGAGCTTGTAAACTCAGCTAGAAAAGCCTGATATATAGCCACTAGCGGTAGTATAACTAGCTAAGACGTTCACAAAACTATGTAATTTATTGAAAAAGTCTATCATTATTATTTGATTTAACCTATTCTCTCTAGGGTGATAAATGCTGAGAGTCAGAGGTTAGATCCAAGTATCATCTTATGGCTATGTATGTTAAGTAGCATAGTGAGCGATCGCCGAGGTAAATCGACAGAAATATTGCGCTTACACGCAGAACTAGAAAAAGACGACTTCCATGTAGTGTATTTTGAGTCTAGTGAAGACTTAGTAACAACCGATGTCGATATTGCGGATGTCATGCCAATACGGTTCGGATAAGCATTTTGAACTCAGAATTGGTTTGGGGAAAAGGTGAGCCAGCGCGGTCTTGGGGGTTTCCCCCATGAGCGACTGGCGTTAGCGCAGCGTTAGCGAGCTTGCGAGCGTCACCCCGAAGGGGTTAAAGGGTAAGGGTTAAAGGTTTTTTCTTCTCCTTTCCCCTTTAACCGAACCGTATTGTGTACACGGTAGCCGTTGACGGGGAGGGATTCATCGGTTTTAGTAAGTAATCAAGCGGACATGATATTAGCCTTTTAACTTGTCTAGCATTGATCAAAAGGTTCTCGGATAAAGTAGAGTGCATCGCGTCTTTGAATTTCCATACCACCTCTATTGCGAGTTCCCCAACGAGTGATAAATTTTTTGCCGTTACGACGCTCAACAGCAACGGTAAAATTATTACGGAGTTCTCGATAACATCCTTCTAAATTAGTCAGGGTTAAATCCAATGCTGGGATATTAAATTGGTTCTCTGCTTTATTGACCACAAAAAATCCTTCACTACCTCGCTCCATCAGCAACACAGTTGAACTATTAACAGCAGCCAAAACATTTTCTTTGACGTTTTTGCCTTCATTTCCCCGTTGACGCATAATCTGGCGGAACTTGACTCCATATTTAATAAAAGGAGCATCGGCATTATCCCAGTTAAGCACTAGAGGAGTACCACTTTCTCTGGCTAGTACATAAGCTGTGGCTAAATAAGAGTCAGTGCGATCGCTGTAGGGATTGATTGCAAAGGTGTTAAGTTCGCTGATAGTATCGTGATTTCTGCCAAAGGTGACGCTACGGGGATCATTCACAGCTGTGGGAACTCGCAGCGACTTTAAATCTCCACCAAAAGTAAAGGCATTTTTCATCGAGTTGTAAAGAATAAAATCTGTCACAGATGCGATCGCGTTATAATCTTCTGCCTTAGTATCACTATCTGAAATTACTTCTAAATAATTCCAAGTTTTTCCTTTGCTTTCTCTATCAACATAGCTGATGTACTCTTTCACAACATCTTCTGGCATATGCTTGGCTGCATCAAACCGGAATCCATCAATTCCCAAATCGAGTAATTTTTTTAAATGAGCTTTTTGAATTTTCTTTACATTGTCAGTAAATTTTAAATCAGGAAGTCCGCCTAACCAACAATTAATTTCTGAATCTCTATTGCGATCGCTATAGTCAATTCCACAAGGTTTTTTCCCTGGACTGTCTGAAGCAGAATTAAAATCACTGACAGAAAGACCAGGAAATTTAGTTAAGTCTTCAAAATCTTCATCGCCATCCAAATTCGCCATATGATTGAAAACAACATCAGCAATAACTTTGACATTACAACTGTGGGCTTTATCAATCAGTTTTTTTAAATCTGCTTCAGAACCTCTACCTTCAATCACGCTATAGTCTACAGGTTGATAGCGCGCCCACCATTGTGTACTGGGGTTAGATTTCTGCGTTGGCGGAGTTTGAATATGAGAATACCCTTGCTTACCTAATTCACAAACAAACTTTTCAATCTCGCTATATGTTTGATCAAAAGCATGAAATATAGCAGTGGGAGTTTCTGCTGCTAATATCTTAAGAGGAGCAACACAAATAGTACCGATGATTACTACTCGACTCAAGATAGTTTTCATGAGATGCATAAATTTACTTTTATGGAGTTTTTAGTCAGTTTAATTGCTAATTAAACTTGCAATAAAAATATAACTGCTATGTTGAATTATCAATAGACCTCTTGCATAAATATTTTTTTGTCTCACGCAGAGGAGGCAGCGCGTTGCGGGGGTTCCCACGACAGTCCGCTCAAGTCGGGAAACCCGCCCACGCGGCTGTCTCCCCGTTGTAGCGACTGCCGTCGCGCAAAGGCACAAAGAAAGAATTTAAAAGTTGGACTTTTGCAAGCGGTCTAATAATACCAATTTGAAAAAAGAATGCGACACATAAATAAGACCCCTGCCCTTGCCAAGGGGAGGGTGCCGTCAGGCGGGTGGGGTATCTGTTGCAAACATTATTTGAATTGGTATACTTAATAAAAATTTTTTAATATCACCGGATAGGGATAAAAAAAGAGTGAAAGATGGAAATCTCCTCATTCACTCTGCATGAGATATTCTTAATACTCCTATCGTGGCTAACTGGCAAGATGGAAGCTTTTGTGCTTAAAAGTTGCACAATTGAAATTTTGGGCTTCAAATCTTCTCCCCTGCTCCTCTGCTTCCCGGCTCCCTTGCAGTCTCAACAAACAAATTAAGTGATTATTAGCTTAGGAGCGATCGCCCTTCCTGCCAGATGAGATACTGATGTTAACTAACCTTTCTCATTTGCTCGATATCTTCTGCGGCTAACAACTCCCGAATTAATCGGGCTAAAGACTTCTGCACCAACCGCAACCCAATTTGCTGACCCAATTGCTGCACACCAGGATTTACTAATAATTGTACCAATCGCGGAGCCATCTCTAAGGGGTCAAAGCCGCGAGTTTCTTGCAGAATTTGCAAAATCCGTTTGATATGCTCTAAGGTTTGTTCTTGTTCAACTGTTGCTGCTGGTGTTTCGTTAATGGCGGTTAAGCCTACTCTTTCGCGCAACAAGTAGGTGAAGTTATGCAAAACATTTTTACTTAAAGCATTAGCACTATTGACAAATTCATCTACCAATCTGTCACGGATAAATGAACCACGTTCAGAAGATAAGAAATCTATTCCCTGATTTAATACTAAATTAAAGTCGTAGTCTTCATTATTCCGGGCATTGCGTAACAAATTTTCTAAACGATTCCAACGGAATTTGCCTTCTTTAAACAGTAAGTCTCGTAGTGATGTTCTTAATTGTGGTGCTGGGTCGGTTAACAGGCGTTTAGAAACGTAAGGATAAGCTTCGCTGAGAACTTTGAAATTAGGATCTATATAGATAGCAATCCCTTCGAGTGTCACCAAAGAGCGAATAATTAACGCGTAGTAGGGAGGAACGCGGAAAGGATACTCGTACATCAACGCCGAAAGTTCATCAGTGATACTTTTAATGTTGAGTTCCGCTACACTTGCGCCTTGAGCATCAGCAAATACTCTGGCAAATGCGGGGATAATTGGTGTGAGGTCTGTGTCTGGTGATAAAAACTCTAGGTTGACGTAATCTTGAGCCAAACCTTCAAAATCACGGTTAACTACGTGAACGATCGCCTCTATTAAACCATACCGTTGCGGTGGTTTAATCTCGCTCATCATCCCAAAGTCTAGGTAAGCCAATTTCCCATCGGTTGTGGCTAACAAGTTACCAGGATGGGGGTCAGCATGGAAAAATCCATGTTCTAACAACTGGCGCAGAGAACACTGCACACCCACTTCAATTAAATAACGCGCATCTATGCCTTGCGCCTTGATTTCTTCTGTCTGCGTTAATTTAGTACCGTTAATCCACTCCATCGTCAATACGCGACGATTGGTATATTCCCAGTAAATTTTCGGTACATAGACATCTTTCATATGTCCGTACAGTTGAAAAAAGCGTTCCGCATTTTCGCCTTCATGAATGTAATCCATTTCTTCAAAAATGCGATCGCCTAATTCATCCAGAATCCCAACTAAATCACTCCGCACCCGTTTAACATTTTTTTGTACCCAACCAGCAATGCGGCGCAAAATATATAAGTCAATCGTAATGCGCTCTCGCAAATCAGGACGCTGCACTTTCACAGCAACTTCTTCACCAGTTTTCAGCTTCCCTTTATAAACTTGTCCCAAAGAAGCCGCCGCAATTGGCTGGGGTGACAATTCTGTATAAATTTCTTCTGGTGGTGCGCCTAGTTCTTCTTGTATAAACTGATATGCTATTTCGTTAGGAAAAGGCGGTAATTGGTCTTGTAACTTAGTTAACTCTTCTAAGAAAACAGGCGGTACTAAATCCGGTCTGGTGGACAAAGCTTGCCCAATTTTGATGTAAGCAGGCCCCAACTTTGTCAGCAGTTCCCGCAACTGCACCGCGCGGCGACGGTCGTTTTTCACAACAATTCCCCGTTTGCTGTCCCACCACAACCCCAAAACAAAAGCCAGAGTTGGTCGCAATACCGTCGTAATTCGCTGCAACACTTGCAACGGTCTCTTTTGGTAATGTGCCGCAACATCTACAGGATTGTATAGAATTGCTTCAGAATCGGCATTTTTAATTAACGACGGGCTACGCACAACCAAAGTTTGTGTACCATTGTCTGATACCACTTCAGTTACTTGTAGTTCGCCCTCAATCGATTGGGAAGTCGGGGGAAGTGTCTTAACCATCATCAAGAAAGCCACCAGTCGAATGGAGTATGTTAAGTATTGTAACAATAGGTTTACCTATCAACATCCCTAAATTTAGGGAGTTTAATTAGCATTGTCCGAAAAATCTTTTTGCGGCTACTACTACTCAAAATATTTATTTACACCGCTAGTTCTTAGTCTAAGAGATCCTCGACATTTTAAAAAAATCGGAAATCTGATCATGTAACCGCACTAGCAGTATTGTCACTGACTAAAAATAGAATCGTCCTTTCTCCTATTGCCTATTGCCTATTGCCTCTTCCCCTTCACTAGACTCTTTTTTTACTTTATAAACTGTACAAATGCTAGAATCCTCTGATGGACAGATAGGATATCCCGATGCCAGTTGTAGCTAGCTCAATTAAATTTGGTACAGATGGCTGGCGGGGCGTTATTGGTGACGAATTCACCTTTGAACGCCTAGCCCTAGTAGCACCAGTTGCAGCCAAAGTATTATATGATACATATTATTCCACAGTTGGTAGCCGAACTATTATTGTCGGTTACGATCGCAGATTTATGGCAGAAGACTTTGCTCGTGCTGTCGCCAATGCCGTCACTGCTGTAGGATTTGATGTTTTATTAAGTGAAAGCTACGCCCCAACTCCAGCTTTTAGTTGGGCTGCCAAACAACTTAACGCTTTAGGCGCGTTAGTTATTACAGCTAGTCATAATCCTGGCCCATATTTAGGATTAAAAGTCAAGGGTTATTTTGGTGGTTCGGTATCACCAGAAATTACTAAAGAGATAGAAGCACTGTTGCCCACAGGAGTACCGATAGCAGAGACCCCTGGCAAAATAGAAAAGTTTGACCCTTGGCCCAGTTACACCGCAGGGCTAGAAGGGAAAGTAGATATTGCCAAAATTCGGCAAGCGATCGCCTCTGGTAAGCTAACTGTATTTGCTGATGTTATGCACGGGGCGGCTGCTAGCGGACTAGGGAGACTATTAGGCGATCAGGTAAAAGAACTCAACAGCAACCGCGACCCCCTATTTGGTGGTGGTGCGCCGGAACCATTGCCTAAATATCTTTCTGAACTATTTAAAGTCATCAAAAATCACCGCCAAACCAATCAATCAGGTTTAACCGTTGGTTTAGTATTTGATGGAGACTGCGATCGCATCGCGGCGGTAGATCAAGAAGCCAACTTCTTAAGTTCTCAAATATTAATTCCGATATTAATCGACCACTTAACCTTAAGGCGTGGCTTTACAGGTGAAATCATTAAAACAGTTAGTGGTTCTGACTTAATTCCTCGCGTGGCAAAGTTGCACAACTTGTCACTGTTTGAAACACCTGTTGGCTACAAATACATCGCTGACAGAATGTTAGTATCGCAAGTATTGCTGGGTGGTGAAGAATCTGGCGGTATTGGCTATGGTAGCCATATTCCAGAACGGGATGCACTACTGTCAGCATTGTATGTCCTAGAGGCAATTGTTGAATCTGGGCAAGACTTGAGCGAATATTACCGCCACTTGCAACAGCAAACAGATTTTAACTCCGCCTACGATCGCATTGATTTGCCCTTAGCCAGTATGGAAGTGCGATCGCGTCTTTTACAACAACTACAAACTCAACCCTTAACCGAGATTGCAGGTAAAGCCGTAATTGATTGTCAAACAATTGACGGTTATAAATTCCGCCTCGCTGACAATAGCTGGTTAATGATTCGCTTTAGCGGTACTGAACCAGTTCTGCGCCTCTACTGCGAAGCCCCCACAATCGAACAAGTACATCAAACTCTTGATTGGGCAAGACAGTGGGCAGAGTAAAATGAGTTAACAGTTATCAGTTGTCAGTTATCACCTTTAACTGTTAACTGTTAACTGTTAACTGTTAACTGAAATATGACAAAACTACTCGTAGTCGCCACAAGCAATCAAGGTAAATTGCGTGAAATGCAAGCTTACCTAGCAAGTTCTGGTTGGGAATTAACTCTTAAACCTGAAGACCTAGAAGTTGAAGAAACAGGCGATACATTTGCTGCTAACGCCTGTTTAAAAGCATCCGAAGTCGCCAAAGCTACAGGGAAATGGGCGATCGCAGATGATTCTGGCTTACAGGTAGATGCTTTGAATGGTGCGCCAGGAGTATTTTCGGCGCGTTATGGCAAAACCGACGCAGACCGAATTGCTAGGCTACTCAAAGAATTAGGTAACGAAACTAATAGACAAGCACAATTTATGTGTGCAGTTGCGATCGCGCGTCCTGATGGTGAGATAGTTCTGCAATGTGAAGGTATTTGTCGTGGAGAAATTCTTCACGCACAGCGTGGTGAAGGTGGTTTCGGCTACGATCCTGTGTTTTACGTTCCCGAAAAGCAGCTGACCTTTGCCCAAATGACACCAGAGGTAAAAAAATCAGTTAGTCATCGTGGTAAAGCCTTTGCAGCTTTACTACCACAATTGAATACAATACTGAGTGCTGAATCAAATTCATACTTCCTATTTTTATAGACGTAGCAATTACCATTCACAAATTACTATGACTATTGCGATCGCACTCAACACTGACTCAATTAACACATTAGATTTGTCACCGGCTGTAACGGTAATTGAACAACTGCTGCAAGAAGGAGTTGCTACCTATGAACAGCAGTTAACCTTTGATATCGATTACCCCCTAGAACCTGGCGACCCCCGCGAACTTTCAGAAGTTCCAGAGTTACGGCTGTGGTTTATCCGCCTAGATGCCAAATATCCTTGGTTGCTTTTTTTACTAGATTGGAAAGCCGGAGAATTGGGTCGTTACACCGCCATGCTTGTACCGCACCAATTCAGTTCTAAAGAAGGCATTCAATATAATCCCGAAGCTTTAGAAATATTTTTGATGCACAAAATATTTGTTTTAACTGATTGGTTAAAACAGCAAGAGATTCCCAGTACATCACGGCTGAAATCTATGGCGCAAATGCTAGGTTATGAATTAGATGAGGGGTTATTCGAGATGTTTTAAACTTAGTGAGAACTTACGCAACATAGCAGGGGACAAGCAACAGAGGTAAAAGTGCTTTGGTATCTAAGTTTTATCATTTACCAATGCTCTAACTAAGTTGGCTATTGCTATTATTCTCTGAAACTCTTATTCCTCTGCGAACTCTGCGCTTCTGCGGTTTGTATTCCCCTTATTTACAGCAGATTGCAAGTGAATGAGGTACAAATTTTCTTCAATAAGCTATATACAACAGCCTTGCATTCCTGTTCCCAAGGTCAACTCCAATAGACGTGAATACCAAGAGTGCGAGCCGCTCTTGGTATTCACGTCTTCGTAAAAGATATCGCTAACTTAATAGCCTAATAAACCTACCTCTACCTGTTTAAGGAATATTATCAGGTATGATAGCTTGATATAATATCGGAGCAAGAATGCCTTCTTTGATATCAATTTTACGCGAGATGACTTTTTCTTGAAAATAGAAATCAGCAACGCCCTGCTGTTCGGCAATGATAGCCGGAGTCAGTCTTCTCAATTTATAAGTACGACGACGTGCCACCTTATCTGCAACTGATGGGGCTAATTTCTGTTCAGTAACTAAGATTTTGGCATAGTCGCTTGGGTTTTTTTCAGCCGCTTCTCCTACTTTCTGTGCTTCTTCTAAAAACACTCGCACCAATTGCGGATTTTGGGTCACAAAATTACGCCTGCCAATATAAAAGCCGTTGAGAGTATTAATTCCTGCTGCATTTCTTAGAACCCGAATTGGGGTCGTATTTTCCACTTCAGCTAAAAGGGGATCGCCTCCCACCCAAGCGTCAGCCTTGTCTTGAATAAAGGCATCGCGGGCTTGAGATGGAGTCAAAGCAACAACTTGAATATCGCTAAATTTTAACCCTAACTCTTTCAAAGCTTTTGCTAGTAAATATTGTGCATTCGACCCTACTTGAAAAGCAATTTTCTTACCTTTAAGATCTGCTACTTTCTTAATGGAAGAATTAGCTTTCACCACAATACCCTGATTTTGACCATTAGTGGGTGTACGTCCAGTAAGATAGACAACTTCAGGGATGACACCTGGGCGTGCAGCTTGGGAAAATATTGGAGGTGTCTCTCCTACATTACCGATATCTACCTTACCTGCATTCAACGCTTCTATCAATTGTGGCCCTGCTGCGAATGGCCCAACCCAATTCACAGTTACTCCCAATGCTTTGAAACGTGGCTCAACAACTTTCTTGGATTTGACAAGATCACCAGAACTTTGATACGCCAAGTTAATTACTTTAGCGTTTGTCTGCGCTTGGGTGCTTTGCACAAGGCTATCCACCAACGGAGATGATAAAGCAAATAGTCCCAGTACAGAATATTGGAAAATACGCTTTAAAGTTGTACGGCGTTGTGGTTGAAATGGCTTGTTCATGTTTTGTAATTTTTCTAGTCAGTTTTAGCTTTTAAGTTCTGAGTCTTACTCTCTTTAAGCAAGTAAGATAATTGGAAGTTTTTCTATTAACCTCCTAGAACACCAATTGAGTATTCAAAGTTGAGATTGCACTAATTCAACCAATCTATTTTTGGCTGTCGGAAATTGGTGTTCTAGTTGGTTGAAGAAAAAATATTTATTTTTTTAGCTATAGCAATCTTATTGGATTGACAAACTGCTTATGAGGGCAATAGGCAATAGATTTGTTTGAATCTTATTTAGGACTGCTATATCTCTGAAATGATTGCTATTTATCTTTGTTTTTCAGTTTAGAGCTTATACATTTTTAAATTTAAAGGAAGTGTTGATAAACACTTTTTTTGAATAAAAAAATAATTTAAATAGTTTATACTTTAATGAGATAGTAAAAGTCTCACAAATAATATTTGTTTGTTTTAAAATTGAAATATAGCTAATAAATTAAGCTAATTATATTAATTGATCTAATAATTTAAAATATCTACTTGAATTTCTTACAAGTGAGTATAGTGATGACACTTAAGTAAAAATCAACCAGGGCTGATATGAGTCCTACTGCTAAAAAAATGTATTATCCTACATCTTGGTCTTAAACTGAGTCCAGAGTGATGAGGAGAAACTTATGCGATTATTAATTGGTGCAATGCTTATTAGTTTTAGCATTGGACAGTCATTATCTATAGCCCAAGCACAACAACCTTCTAATAATCAAGTCGCAGCAATGGTAGAAGCACTACGACTGGCTGCGCCCCAAACAGGCAAAAAAGATGATGGACTTTATAGCGAATGGCAAGTCCAGCCTGGAACCGTCAAAGCTTGGTCAAAATCTTGCCTTAAAAAAGAAATTACACCAACGCAGTTTGAAAATAGCCCTGCGATCGCCCGCCAAATAATTTCCTGCATCACTAGCCGTGAGTTAAACAAGCAGTACCAAGTAACTAAAAATAATGAAATTGCGGCTGTAAATAGCGTAGCTTGTTGGTGGATGACAGGCACTTATACAGGCTGCAACAGAGGCTTTACTGGTACTTATGTCCAAAAAGTAGTTAGTTTTTACAAACAGCAGCGTTCTAAACCATCACCAACTCAATCTGCACAGTAAATTCGACTCTCTGGAATATGGCTACTATATTGCACCTAACTGAAAACGAACGCTCAAGAAAAACGTAGAAAGCACCCTGAAGTTGGTAGAGATGGGAATTTAACACTGTTTAAGGTGAGTGAAGCGATCGCTTCACTCACTGCTAGTAAAATTAAAAATTCAGCACCAAAAAAAACTATTCTTCGTCTTCATCTTCACATTCTTCTTCCTCTGTCCCAAATACTTCATCGATGAGTTCTTGGGCGCGTTCATCAGAAATATTTAAGGCTTCTTGAAGTTCAGAAATATAGTCTTGTTCGCTGTCAAATACTTCTTCATCAATACCCACTACCAAAATAGCGGTGATATATGCAGCTTCTCGATAACCTTTATTAGGTAAAGAATTAATTGCTTGGGCAATTAGTTCTTCTGGATCTTCTTCCTCGATGAGGGCTGCAACTTTTTCACCTAATTCGGCAAAATCTTCGTCAGTGTAATCTTCAAACTGACTAACACTTTCAAGCATTTCACTCAACGCATATTCTTCGGTTGAGGTAATGCCTTCATCAGCAGCTGCGGAAAATAGACCGATAATAGCGATCGCCACTTCTGGTTCTAGAGCAACTGAACTAGCACTACGGCCTCTGGGCAAACGTTTTGGCATAAAAATCCTGTGAAAAGTTGGTTACTGATTGAAAAAGCAATTTTCAATGCTGAACTTGCTTCTTCATTAGCTTTCCCACAAAAATCCGAGATCACACAGATAGTCGGATTTTTTTATGTAAACTTTTGTCCATAAAAAAACGCAGGAGACGTACTCTCCTGCGTAAAAAGGAAGTTAATTTTTCAGAAATTTTTACAGCTTAGTGCCACACTCAGAGCAGAAGTTATGGCTAGGAGCATTCATACTACCGCAGTGGCTACAACACACGGGTTCTACCGCGCTTGTTGGTGGCTGCTTGGGTAAACCTACCATCTGTGCGTTGCTCTTACCAGGGGCTACCATTGGATAGCAGTTTTCATCTCTGGTGACGTGAACATTCAAGATTACGGGGCCGTTATATGCCAACATTTCGGCGATCGCATCTTTGAGTTGACTGCGTTCTTTCACTACGATGCCTTTAATGCCATAGGCTTTTGCCAAAAACTCAATATCTGGCATCCCGACTTCCATATTTGAGCAAGAGTAACGTTCGCCGTGGAAAGCTTGTTGCCACTGACGCACCATCCCCTGCCAACCGTTGTTCACAATTACAGTCTTGACATTAATCCCATACTGTGCAGCAGTCCCCAATTCTTGTAAACACATTTGGAAACTCGCATCACCACTAATACAGATAACTTCTTCATCTGGGAAGGCCACTTTCGCGCCGATGGCCGCAGGTAAGCCAAAACCCATTGTTCCTAACCCAGCACTCGAAATCCAACGGCGTGGGCCATTTTTGAGGAATTGAGCCGACCACATTTGATGCTGACCGACATCTGTGGTGTAGAAGGCGTTGGGTGCTTGGCGACCGACTTCGCTAATTGCTTCTTGGGGTGAGATGCTGTCGGCGTGTTGGGGAACAACTAGGGGATACTCTTCGCGCCAGCGGTTAATTAAATTTAGCCATTCTTGGTTTTGGTTGGGTGTGGCTTTGATACCTGATTGCTTGCAGCGTCGCAACAAGTCAACCAAGACGTTGCGGACATCGCCAACGATAGGTACTTCTGGAATCCGGTTTTTACCAACTTCTGCTGGGTCAATATCGATATGGATAACTTTAGCACGAGAGGCAAATTCATCTAATTTACCAGTGACGCGATCGTCAAATCTTGCGCCGACACAAATCAGCAAATCGCAATCACTCACAGCAAAGTTAGCATAAGCTGTGCCGTGCATCCCCAACATACCCAAGGCTAGCGGGTGATTTTCGTCAAACGCGCCAATCCCCATCAATGTGGTTGTGACAGGAATATTAAATAACTCAGCGAGGTCTTTAACTTGCTCATGGGCATTAGAAGCGATCGCACCACCACCAACATACAGCAGTGGTCGCCGGCTTTCTTTAATTAATTTAATTGCCGCATTGATCTGGCGAGGATTTCCTTTAACTGTCGGGCGATATCCCGGTAACTTAACTGTGCCTGGTTCTACAGGTACATAATCAAATTCTTCAAAAGCCACATCTTTAGGGACATCAATTAACACTGGGCCTGGCCGTCCAGTGCTAGCGATGTGGAATGCTTCAGCCACAATTCGGGCCATGTCTTTCGGGTCGCGCACTACATAAGAGTGCTTGACAATCGGTAAAGTAATCCCGTAGATATCGGTTTCTTGAAACGCATCTGTACCGATCATTTTTCGGGGTACTTGTCCGGTCACAATCACCATCGGTATGGAATCCATGTAGGCTGTAGCGATACCTGTTACCAAGTTTGTCGCACCAGGGCCAGAAGTACCAAAGCACACTCCTACCTTCCCAGTGGCACGGGCATAGCCGTCTGCGGCATGGGCTGCGCCTTGTTCGTGCCTCACCAAAATGTGCTTCAGCGCACCTGTTGATTCCACTTTGTAAAGGTCATCATAAATTGGCAGAATCGCTCCACCAGGATAACCAAAAATATATTCAACGCCGTGGCGGAGGAGGCTGTCCAGTAGAGCGAAACCACCAGTTGCGCGCTTGGGTGTGACAACTGGCGATTGAACAACAGCAGACTGGTTTTGATTCTCAGTTTTTGCGGGACTAATCGGGGAAGGCAAGCTCAAGGTCACGGTCGAACCTCAGATAATAGCTAAGTTGACGCTTCAATTCTGTATTTAACATTTCATTTTAATTGAAAAGTTAGATTAAGTGCTTATCGATTTTAAATATCAATCAGAAGATAGAGGTTACAAAACAATAAATCTGTTGGGGATCGCTATTTTCAAAATATAAACTCGAAATTGCTCTACTTATACTTCGTAAGTAAACCTAACTATCTTTAATCATAGACAATCAACCACTGTGGCTGATTAAATCACATCCTGTAAAACTCGGCGTGTATTTTGCCACGCCCAAACACCAACGCCTGCAACTACAATGCTCATTGCTACCAATACAGTACGCAAGCCAAGAGCATCAGTTAAGGGACCAGTAATTGCCAAAGGTGCTGATAAAGCAATATTTACCGCATGGTTTTGAAAACCAAATACCTTACCGTGCATAGTTGGTGGTGTTTGCTGTTGAATTAAAGTTTGCATCGGTACGCCAATTAAAGAAGCAGCTATACCTAACAATGCACAAAGTCCCAGTGCTAGCAAAAGATTATGGGTGAATGTGAACACTCCTAACACTACCGCCATCGCCAAAAATCCAATTAAGGGTAAGGGCTTACGGTGTAATCTATCTCCCCAGTGTCCTAAAATCCCCGCACCCAGTAGCATTCCTACCCCTGCTGCTGCCAAGAAAAAGCCAAACTGTTTCTCTTTTAAACCAAACTCTTCTGCTAATCGAATTGTCAGTACTGTTAAAGCTGCAAACACACAATATAAAGTTGTCAGTTGCAGCATGGCATTTAAAACCAAGCGATTTTTCTTGAGATAGCGGATACTTTCTGTAAATTCAGCCCAATGGTTGACGGAGGTGCGCTGTTCCCGATGAGGTTTATGCTCTTTAAACTTAATCGGTTGCATCATGACTGCCGATAGAACATACAGCCCACCAACTATGATTTCTTGGCCGTATTCTTCTCCTATCAAGCTTTTCGCCCAACTCAAAATCGGCTCACCTACTGCAAAACCAACTATCAAAGCTCCCATCATGGTGCTGCTAAACAAAGCGTTCGCTGCCATTAAATTCTCTTTACGTACCAATAAGGGTATAGCGGCTTGTTCTGCGGGTGCAAAAAACTGGGTAACGGTGGAGATGGCAAAGGTGAGAACTAACAAAATAAAAAATTCCCTTGGTAACAAGGGCAGACACAATGTTAATAGTCCCCTTACAATATCAGAGCCAATCATCACCACCTTTTTTGGCAGCAGATCTACAAATACACCACCCGCCGAACCGAATAAAATTGCGGGTACTGTAAATGCCACCATTAAGGTTGAGTACATAGAGTTTTCTGCTAATCCAGCTGGCGGCGGGTAGACTTCTAGTAAAGCAACCATCAAAACGAAAAATACCTTATCTGCCAACTGGGAAATTAATTGCCCAATCCACAGGAGCATGAAATTGCGGTTTTTTAGCAGTGCGCTAAACCCATTATTTACAGCAGCAGGTTCAGTTGGGAACATTAGTTACTCAATGATATTGACTAGGGTAGATGGGAAAGGTGGGAAAGAGCGAGCCAGGGGGATAGGGGCAGAGGGGCAGGGGGCAGAGGGAAAATTCCTCTCCCCTGCTCCCTGCACCCCTGCTCTTTTGCCTCTTCTATTTCTCACTCCTGATTGCCTACGCTGTTTTCCGGACTATTTTTATTCATAGCGTTTTACTAACAAATGCAAAAACTCGGCAGCAGTTAAGCGCATTTTTTGACGAGGAACCTCAACAGAGGAGTCTACCCACCAACCCTGAACAGTTTGGGGCGATCGCCACATAGATAGATGGTCAACTGTTGGTTCTGCGTAAAAATTATTATGCCCACTACCCAGTAGCAAAGAACTCCAATGTGTAAAATAATCATGGCTCAAGCGATGAATTGGAAAATCCCCCCATAAAGGCACTCCCCATCCATCTATAGCAATAAAAGCTTTGACTTGCCCTCCTAAAATTTGCCAATTCCAAGCGGCAACTATTGCACCTACTACCCCAGCACTGAAGCTAATAAATATCACTGGTGAGTCTAGTTTGTTTTTTAGGCGATCGCTTAAAAAATGCACAATATGAGGTGCAGATAAAGCCAAAAATCCATTTTCTGGAAAAACCATGATCCTTTGACTGCTTGTGTTATCAAAATCTATCCCTAACCCACTTGAGATAAAGCTTTGGGTTAATTCCGGATCATGAATTCCAGGGCAAATAATGATATTCATTTATCTTTGGTTTTAACATTAACACTCTGATTCTTGAGTTTTTTCTATTTCAATGAATCTTTTATCTAAATTTTTTAGCTGAACACAATAATAGAAAAATACTTTAAATGCAACATGAGTAGGAGATTTTTGCAAAATGTTGCATTCATCATAAAACTTTAAATACTTTTTTAGAATACTGAGAAATGATATTTCGCTACTCAGTATCTAGTAATCAGCTTAAGTATGTCTTTTGAAATATTGTTGTTAATTTTCTAGTGATCCTATCCCCCCGGAAGGGATAATGGTCTATGATCCAGAAAAATACATAGAAGCTATTACAGAGCTTCTAACTTTATTATCTGGTATCTATTGAGGAATTTACTGTGGTTGCTACCCCAGAAAAATTGCAACACACCCACGAGCATCTACCAGGCCAAGACCGTGTAGCGGTATTGCTCATGGGTTATGGTGAAGTTGAAAGCTACGAAGATTTCGCTAACTATAACGAACAGGCTTTAAATCTTCTAACAGCAAAGTTTGCGCCTGTCCCAACTTGGATATATCCGCCATTAGCAAAGCTTTTGGCACTATTTGACCGCCATGAATGGGGTCATACACACCACGATTTCATCTCGCCACACAATGCCATCTTTGAAAAGCAAAGGGCAGGTATTGAACAAAATTTACAAGCTAAGTGGGGCGATCGCGTTCAAGTTTTCAAAGCTTTTAACTTCTGTGCGCCTTTTCTTCCTCAGCAGGTTTTGTCAGAAATCCACAACCAAGGGTTTGACAAGCTACTAATTTACCCGTTGTTGGTTGTTGATTCTATTTTTACTAGTGGAATTGCGATCGAGCAAGTAAATAATGCCTTAGCTGAAATGACTGAGGGAGAAGAACACTGGGTGAAAGGCCAGCGTTATATTCCTTCTTTTTACAACGAACCCGCCTACATTGACTTGATGGCGCATCTAGTTGAGGAAAAAATCAACGCTGATTTTGCCGCAACTTACCTACCTTCGCAAATCGGCATCGTGTTAATGAATCACGGTTGTCCCCACAAAGCGAAAGGATTTACCTCTGGGATTACCGAAAGTCAAGCACTGTATGATTTAGTTAGAGATAAACTGATTAATCGTTATCCCTTAATCTCAGTGGGTTGGCTAAATCACGACACACCTTTAATTGAATGGACGCAGCCAAACGCTGAACAAGCTGCTAAAAACCTAATTCAATTAGGTGCGAAAGTCATCATATTTATGCCCATCGGCTTCGCCACAGAAAACCACGAAACTCTGTTAGATGTGCATCACATTATCCATGCTTTAGAAAAACAGCACTCTGGTGTGGATTATGTGCAGATGGCTTGTGTTAACGACCATGCAGAATTCTTAGCAATGGCTGCGGAATGGGCAAATCCTTTTATTGCACAGTTATTGTCAGAGGAAGCATTGACAGTTAATCCTCACTCTACTGAGCATCATCACCACCATCATCATTAATTAATAAGGTGGGCAGAATTTTGCCCACCCTATTAATTAATTGATTCCTTTCAATTTGCGAGTGCTATCTACTAAACTTTGTGCAAATTGGTCAAATCTTTGAGACAATTTTTCATCAACAAGCTTACCTTCGGAACTAAAAGCACCCCAAGCTTGCCCAATGGCAATTTGTTCGGGAATTACCCAACCATGTACCCAACGCACGATCAGCCGTAAATCATTGAGGGCGTTGCTGTTAGATTGACCCCCTAAAACACTAATCAGTCCTGTGACTTTTCCAGACAGTTCCTCAAAACTCATCAAATCAAGGGCATTTTTTAGCACACCACTAACGCCACCATGATACTCTGGGGTTGCTAAAATCAATCCATCAGTACCACTTACTGTCTCACGCAATCTTTTTACGTCTGGATATTCTGGATACTCTTTCTCACCATTGCAGAATGGTAGTTGCAATTGCCGCAAATCTAAAATTTCTACCTCTGCACCTATAGCTTCTAACCGTTGTGCTGCTACTTGTAAAGCTAGCTGCGTATAGGAATTTGGTCTTAAACTACCGCCAATGCCAACAATTTTTACCATAATTCACCCATCCATTACAAATAATTAGCTAGTACAGAAATATTTACTAAAAGTCGTACTCATTATGACTATGTGTATTATAATAACGATTTATTAGCTTGTAGTCAAATTGGTCGAGATATATCAGGGTAAACCTCATGTAGCTAAACAATAGAAATTGTGCTGATAAGTTGTTCAGCATACAAACTGCACTATTAAAATTATGAATCAATAGCAAAAATACTCTCCCCTGCTCACGCCAGTCGCTACAAGTCGGCAGAGCCGACGAAAGTTGCCTCAAGTCGGGAAACCCGCCCACGGCACTGTCTCCCCAACGCGCTGGCTCCCCTGCGGTCTAAACGGCAAATTAGCTGATTAACAGCTTATTTCGCCAGGATTAATTTAACTTCATCTTTCCCAGGGGTATAATTTATCCCACTAAGGAGGATTCCTTGAGTAGCATGGGTAAAGAGGTAGAGAATAGCTTTGTGTAGAAGTTAGACTAGATAAAAAACACTCAATTCCAGTTATTGCAATTTTTGCTAGAAGAATAGGCATAAATCCAGCGCAAAGCTCATGCCAGCAGATAAAAGGTAATTGATATGAAAAATTTCAGGAGAAAGGCATTGATGCAACAGCGATCGCCCATAATACAAGGAACTATGGTTAAACCAGAGTTAGGCGCAACCAATAAGAAGCGAAAGCCAAAATCAGTTGCTTGGTCTGGGGCGTTATTAGCCAGTTTAATGATGTTGCCAAGTATTGTCGGCGGTACACCTGCCCTGGCACAAAAAGCAGAGCGCGAAATAGATTATGGTGAGCTAATTAAAAGAACTGAGAGAGGCGAAGTCAAAAAAGTAGAACTAGACGAAACTGAACAGACAGCTAAAGTTTATCTCCAAGGGCAAAAGCCAGATGCACCACCTCTACAAGTAAGGCTTTTAAATCAAAATCCAGAATTAATTAACAAACTCAAAGCGAAAAATGTCGAGTTTGGTGAAGTATCCTCTGCTAACAGTCGAGCAGCTGTCGGGCTATTGATCAACTTGATGTGGATTTTGCCTTTGGTAGCTTTAATGTTACTTTTTTTGCGCCGTTCTACAAATGCCTCTAGCCAAGCGATGAACTTTGGTAAATCTAGAGCGCGTTTTCAAATGGAAGCCAAAACTGGTGTGAAATTTGAAGATGTAGCCGGGGTAGAAGAAGCCAAAGAAGAACTAGAAGAAGTAGTCACATTCTTAAAACAGCCAGAAAGATTTACGGCTGTAGGCGCACGTATTCCCAAAGGTGTGTTGTTAGTTGGGCCTCCAGGTACAGGTAAAACTTTACTCGCAAAAGCGATCGCCGGGGAAGCTGGTGTACCATTCTTCAGCATTTCCGGTTCAGAATTTGTGGAAATGTTTGTTGGTGTTGGTGCATCTCGTGTGCGTGATTTGTTTAAAAAAGCCAAAGAAAATGCACCTTGTCTAATATTCATTGATGAAATCGACGCAGTTGGTAGACAACGGGGTGCAGGTATTGGTGGTGGTAACGATGAACGGGAACAAACCCTCAACCAGTTACTCACCGAAATGGATGGTTTTGAAGGCAATACAGGAATTATTATTATTGCGGCAACCAACCGTCCTGATGTCTTGGATGCAGCCTTGTTACGTCCGGGACGCTTTGACAGACAAGTGATTGTTGATGCACCAGACTTAAAAGGGCGATTAGAAATCTTGCAAGTTCATGCCCGAAATAAGAAGATTGACGAGAGTGTATCATTAGAAGCGATCGCCCGGCGTACACCTGGTTTTACTGGTGCAGATTTAGCCAACCTACTCAACGAAGCAGCTATTCTCACCGCCAGAAGACGCAAAGATGCAATTACCATCCTAGAGATAGATGATGCGGTAGACAGAGTAGTTGCAGGGATGGAAGGTACTCCCTTAGTAGACAGCAAGAGCAAACGCTTAATTGCTTATCACGAAGTCGGACACGCTTTAGTTGGTACTTTGCTCAAAGACCATGACTTAGTGCAGAAAGTGACACTCATCCCACGAGGACAAGCTTTGGGTTTAACTTGGTTTACACCCAATGAAGAACAAGGCTTAATTTCTCGTTCGCAACTCAAAGCCAGAATTACATCAACTTTAGGCGGTCGCGCTGCTGAGGAAATTGTTTTTGGCAAGCCAGAGGTAACTACAGGCGCAGGAGATGACCTGCAAAAAGTCACAAGTATGGCTCGGCAAATGGTCACACGATTTGGTATGTCTGAATTAGGTCCTTTATCTCTAGAAAATCAGAGTGGAGAGGTCTTTTTAGGACGCGACTGGATGAACAAATCAGAATATTCTGAGGAAATTGCCGCCAAGATTGATGCTCAAGTCCGTGAAATTATCAACTCTTGTTATCAAAAGGCCAAAGAATTATTGCAAGAGAATCGCGTAGCCTTAGAAAATTTAGTAGATTTGTTAGCCGAACAGGAGACAATCGAAGGTGAGCTATTCCGAAAAATTGTCAGTGAGCATACCCAGGCTCAGGTAAGTGACGAAAAATTTGCAGTACCTAATTAAAGCTGTAATATTTACCTATTTGTAGAGATGTTGCTGTGCAATGTCTCTACATTATTTATGATTTAGAAAACCATCCCCTTAGCAGTTTCGATGAATAGCACACCAGTAAGTCAAGTGCGATGGACAACAGCAGACTTATCACTCTTTAAGGGCGATCGCAATCATCGCTATGAAATAATTGATGGGGAATTGTTTGTGACACGAGTGCCACATTGGAAGCATCAGGCGGTTTGTATCAATGTTGGGACAGTATTAAAACTTTGGGCAGACGAGACTGGTCTGGGAGAACCAGCAATTACTCCAGGGATTATTTTTTCTGATGCTGATAATGTAATTCCTGATGTAGTTTGGGCAAGTCATGAGCGTCTTGCTCAAGTTTTAGATGATGCTGGACATTTGACAGGCGCACCAGAGTTGGTAGTAGAGGTGTTGTCTGAAGGCGAAAAGAATGAAAAGCGTGATCGAGAAGCAAAGCTCAAGCTATATTCAGTGCAAGGAGTCCTAGAATATTGGATTTTTGACCGCAGGCAGCAGAAGGTAGAAGTTTATCGACGAGAGCAAGGCGTTTTAAGAATAGCTACAACTTTATATAGTCAGGATGAATTGACCAGTCCTTTGCTACCTGGGTTTAGTTGCATTAAGTAAGTCGGTGAGAAAAAACCTAACTATGTTACGAAAGATTAATTAAGCTAAAAGCCTCTTCTCTTCTGCCTTCTGCTTCTTGCCTCCTGCCTTATCCTGACGATAAATATTCACGACGACCTACTTATTCATAAACTGTTTTAGTTTTGAGATAAAAATCCCCCAGTTTCAAATATTAGTAACCAGAATCACCCCTATTTTTTGACTCTTGAATAACGATTTTTGACTCTCTGGTAGCAATTTGCTGCTGAGTAAACATTTCTCGTAACACTAATGCAGGGTCTACATAGTTATTTGCATATTTCAGCCCCCAATGAAGGTGAGGCCCGGTGGTGCGTCCTGTCATACCTACTCGACCAATTCTCATTCCTGTGGGAATTACTTGACCTTCCCAAATTTGAATTCCACCAGCACGGTCTATCAAATATCGCCGACCATTAGCTGTCTCGACATGACCTTCCATGTGGCAATAGGTATGTTCCCATTCGCCAGATTTAATTACTATGTGAGTACCACAAGCAGTGCGATCGGCAACTTTAATTACTGTACCTGCCCACCAGTTACGAATATAACTGCCTTGGGGCGCAGCTATATCCAAGCCTCCATGAAATTCCCAATTTGCACCACCCGTAGCAGATGGGCGATAACCAAAGGGAGATGTGTATGCTTGAAAGTTTTCTACAGGAAAAGAAGCTGCTAACCAAGCATTGCTCCTTGTGGCTTGTCTTTGTTTTACTTCTCTTGCTGTAACGGTTTCTATCTTGGTCAACAGGGTGCTGAAACTAACAATACTCAATCCAAATAGTAATAAAGTTGCTCCAGAAGCTAATAATCTTTGTGGTCTCTGACCCATTCTTTGATTCCTTAATTGCACAGAATTATCGATAACTTTTCAGGAAGCTTTCCTATTATCTAGTTTTTAATTGACATCAAAAATTAAAATTTATTCTTGTAAATCTATTAGTTATCAGTTTTTCTAATTAATGACATAAAAATATTTTTAAATATATAGGACTCATATTTGATTTGGGAAAAAAACTCAGTATACCTTTGTTCCTTCTTTCCTGTTCCCTATTACCTATTGCCTCTCTACACAAGTATGTTCAGGAATCAAACCGGATTTCTATATTTAATTTACTAACAAGCTTGAGCTATAAATTTGTTAGCCTGGGTTTTGTCCTGTTTATGTTATCAGGTTTTGAAATCAAAAAATTATGTTCTGGTGGTAACTTTGTAGATTTGTGACTAGATAAATATGATTTTTATAGTATGTGCTTATTTGCTATCTATGTATAAATTAATATTTTAATTAATTTAGATTTTGAATATATTTAAGTAAATGTCAAATACTGCTAAATAATAAGATAGCCAACTTATTTAAGGAGTTGGCTATCTAAATCTGACTAGATATGATTGCTATTGATAGGAGCTAGCTGTAATAAAAATTACTTAACCTCATCAGCAGCAAATTCCTTGATTTTGCCTTTTTTTACTGCTACTACCACATCATAAGTAGCACAATAAGCAATTGTGACATTATTAGTCTTGTTATAAAGGTTAACTACCATACCTGCACCGCCTGGTTGAACTGCAAGCGGTTCCAAATCACCAAAAAAGAAACGACGTAACTGATCTCCACTACCAAACTGACCCTTATTTTTACTCAGCAAGTCAATTTTTTGTTGCACAGTCAAACCTGTAGCATCTTTCTTTTCAGCAGCTGACACTTGAACTAGCGAAGGGTTGACCGCCTGAAGTGGCACATCCCAAACAGTCAACAAACCAGCTAGAGCAACACCTGTAAGCAATGAGGGAGCGAGTTTCATTTGTAAATTCCTTGCTTGTGTTTGAGCTTTGTAACTATCCAAAGCATCTCAGATGCTACTGAAACCTATGTGAATATCAGGCAGAAATTTCCTGAATTTATTAGTTATGAAGATTCAGTTTAAATTCAGCATTTTCTCAGAAACTTATGTCTGAATAAATCTTATCTAATTCTTAAGTCTAACTCAGGCTGGGTTCACATAGACTTAAGCTCGAAAATTTAGTATTGTTGAAATTATTTTTATTACAAATGGTCTTGCTGTGACTAGTCTGAAAAGATGGCAGCGTTTCATGAACAAAATTCCTAACCAAGTCTACCTCTGGCTAGGAGTCTTAATTTTTGGAGCATCTGGTGCAGTTACCCGTAAGCTAACAGAAATTGGTTCTCAAAACTTAATAAATGGGAGAAATCCTATTTCTCTATGCAATGTTTTGTTTGTGGGAAACTTGTGTGCTTTGTTGGTTATGCTAATCATTTATAGACGACAGTGGAAGAAAAAAGTATTGCAGCAAATATCGGTGAATAATTGGTTAGTGCTATCGGTAGTAGCCATTTTATCAGGAGCTTTGGCTCCTAGTTTGTTTTTCCAAGCACTGGCACTAACCAATGTCAACAATGTTATTTTGGTTGGTAGATTAGAGCCACCATTGACTTTGGCTTTATCTATCTGGTTGTTAAAAGAACGGGTAAATCTTTGGGAAATTATTGGAGCGATCGCTGCTTTTATTGGTGTTAGTTTAACTATAGTACTTCAGCCTCCTGGGCCAAACATGATGAACATGGCAGGCTTTAATCTAGGTATAGGTGAAGTTTTAGCAACAGTAGGAGCAATAGCAGCAGCAGTTGCAACAGTGATTGGTAAAAAATATCTTTTTCATATCCCTTTAGGAATCTTCACTGTTTTTCGCACTGCGTTAGGTACTATCGTATTTTTCTTTGTGGCTTTATTACTTTATGGTAGTCACCATTTCATGGATGCATTTTCGCCTTTTTTGTGGCAATGGATGTTGTTGTATAGTGCAGTAATTGTCGTTTTAGGTCAGTCACTTTGGTTTAAAGGTTTGAGAGCTTCGACGGTATCTGTAGCCTCTTTAGTTGGCTCTTTTACTCCCATTGCAGGTATCTTAGCCGCTTATTTCATCCTAGATGAAGCCCCAACTCAAGCTCAATATTTAGGCGGTAGTCTAATTTTAGTTGGGATATTAATCAGCCAAATTGGAGTTTTGCGTCAAACTCGTCGCCCTCTTGCTACAGATAAGGTAAATTCTACACAAGTCCAACAAATAGAAAACGAGATGGGTTTTAAAGGTATTTAATATTTGGAATTTATGCAGATGTCGATTCTTGCGTTAATATAGCATCTTCATCTACAACAGCATGATTGAAATTATTAGATAGAGAAAAGCCATCGGTAACATCTTTAATAAAACCAGCTAAAGGTACAGCAATAATTAACCCTAATACACCAGCTATATAAGTTCCGATTAATAAAGAAATTAACACCCAAATTGGTCTAAGCCCAGTGAAACTGCCTAAGAGACGAGGCGCGATCGCTTGGTCAATTAACTGATCAATAATAACAGCTACTACTAACACTTTTACTGCTAGCCAAAAGTCATGTGTCGCTATAATTAAAGTAATAATAGCTAGGCTAACTACATCCCCAAACGGAATTAAGCTGAGAATTCCTACTCCTAACCCAAATAGCAACCCAAACTGCACTTGAAACAATAAAAACATAAATGTTTGGGAAACACCCATCAGTAAGGCTAAACTTAACTGGCCAATTAAGTAATTTTGAAAGTTTTGCTGAATAGACTTGCTTACCTGTTGGGCAGAACTCCAAGGTATTTTTTTAAAGATACCTTCCCAAAGTCTTGGGCCATCCAATAAAAAGTAAAAACTTAAAACTACTGTGATTAAAGATTCAGAAATACTATCAATTGTATCTATAATAATGCTTAAGAGCTTATCAGAAATATACTCTAATTCATTAGGAATTTTATCGGTAATTTTTGTAAAAATTTGGCTAAAATCTATTTGAATTCTTTGGCTGAAAGCCCAATCATTCAAGCCTTGCAGTTTTGCCTCAGTAGAATCAATCCTTTGAGGGAGTAATTTAACCATTTCATTAAATTGTTCGGAAACTATCGGCAATAAGGTAAGCCCTAAAGTTATTAATATCAAAGTAGCTAATGCAAAAACTAGTGTTACGCCATAGTTGCGTTTAACTCCTCGTCGCTCCAGTAATGAAACAGGATAATTTAAAATAAATGCAAACAAAGAAGCTAAAATAAAAATTGTAACCAATGGTTTAAAATATTCAAAAAAACGCAATAATAACCATCCATTGAGAAACAATAGAGGAAATAGCAGAGTTAAAATTAGCCATTTGAGTAGTTGCTTAACTGATAAATTCATAATTCTGCCTTATCCACTAAGTCGGTAAAAGACTTTATAAGTACATCACAAATAATTAAGTAGAAATTATTGCACGGTTTGTGCAGTCCAATCAAAAGGATACGCTATTTTCTCCACATACGAAACATATGCGTTCCATTTGACTTCTCCGATAAGAGACCTGCCTTGAAAATAAAACGGTTGCTAGTGGTAACTTGTGGATACATATACAGCATTCCTAAAGTAAGGGGCGCAAGTTCTTGCGCCCCTATTGGTTACTACTTAATATTCACTAACATTCAAAACTAACTGCATTAACGAAGAGTGGTTAACGGCACACCCAACCAGCCAGCAAAATTTTCTTTTTGCCTTGCATCAGGATTGTTTACTGGAACTACTTGATACTTACTAGGGCGTGGTGCAGCAAGAGTGACAGAACAGGTACGTAGTTCGTCTTGATGAAAAACTGTTACCTGAATTGTATCGTTTGGTTGGTAATCTTTGAGGCGATCGCTCAATTGATGTCCTGTAACTCGTATACCTGCAATAGCCAGCAACTCATCGCCGGCATCAATTCCTGCTAATTGTGCAGGTGAACCGAATTCAACAAACTTAACGATTTCTCGACCATTCTCAGTATTTAACCTCAAACCAAAGTAAGGTTCTTCTTCTTGCTCTGCAATTACCTGCAAACCAAAAGGTTCTAGATACTGATTAAAAGGTAACTCTTCCGTACCATTAATATAGCGGTTAAAGAAGTCAGTTAAATCTATTTCTGCGATCAATTCAATTACTTCCTGCAATTGCGCTGAAGTATAACCAATTTCTTGTATACCGAATTTCCGCCACATTTGCCGCATCACATCATCAAGAGAGCGTTGATTGCCATAACGCTCCCTAATCAGCAAATCTAGCAGCAAAGAAATCATTTCTCCCTTCAAATAATAGGAAATTTGCGAATTATTGCTATTAGCATCTGGACGATAGAGTTTAATCCAAGCATCAAAACTTGACTCAGCCACAGGTTGTACTTTCCGTCCTGGCGTTGTCAGATATCGAGAAATTTCTTTACCCCAGTTATGGAAATATGACCTAGCATCATAAATTCCTGCCCGCAAAGGAATTATCAAATCATAGTAACTTGTAGTTCCTTCACAGAACCACAAAGAAGATGTATAGTTTTCGCGATCGTAATCAAAAACTTCTAAAGCTTTTGGGCGAATGCGTTTGACATTCCACAAGTGAAAGAACTCATGGGCTACCAATTGCATAAAACGTTCGTATTTATCCTGTGAGCTAAAACCAAAACGTTGATAAATTAACGAACAACAATTTTTATGCTCTAACCCACCATAGGCTTGGGCAAATAAGTGCAGCAGAAACACGTATCTTTCATAAGGCAAGCCGCCAAACATCTGTGCTTCTACATGAATTATTTTCTGAATGTCAGCAATTATTCTTTGTACTTGATAATTTCCTTTGCCCCAGATAGCCAATTCATGGGGTTTTCCTAGCACCTCAAAGTGATATAACTCGTGATACCCAATTTCAAAGGGACTATCTACAAGAGTATCAAAGTCAGCAGCATAGAATGTATATGCCTGTCCTTCAACTGAAGGTAAGGCAGTAGTCACTCGCCACTCAGGGTGCGGTGGCACAATCGTAACTTGAATTGGTAAACTTTCACAACCTCTAAGCCTAAAAAACAGGGCTGCCCCGTTGAAATAACCGTGGGTACTATCCAAGTGGTTTGTTCGTACCGATAACTCATTGGCAAATATGCGGTAACGCACAGTTAATTCAGAAATACCGTCTGTGTTTATCTGCCAGTGGTTTTTACTTAGTTTGCGCCACGACAATGGTTCATCACCAGCAAAAGCTGCAAAATCCTGTAAATTCTTAGCATATTCCCGTACTAAGTAAGAGCCTGGTGTCCATACAGGCATTTTTAAGTCTAGTATTGGGGATGCGTGATTCACAAGCTGCAAGCTAACTTCAAACAGATGTGTTTCTGGTTGGGGCATTGCGACCGAGTAATGAATCGTCGGCACGGTTTCTTTAACGCCGATTTCGAGACGAGGTGCTGTTGCTTCAGTCATTTGTAGTAGTAGACAGGAGTGATAAGTTATGAGTTTATAGTTAATAGCCAAAAGTTAATAGTCAATAGTAGAACTTTGTAAAGAACTAAGAACAAAATACCCTTAAACTAAGATTTTGCAAAAATTTACGTTAATTAATTTAATAACGTATGGCGAATGCCTCTGAGTTTAGGCAACTTTTATTCATATGATAAATATCTTTTTCTCATATAATAGGCGTTTCCAGCACTGTCGAGTCGGAAAAACTTTTCTTAATTAATTGCCCATAAATTAAATTTTAAAACTAATTACTCAATACTTAACACTCTGCACCGGACTAAAAGTTGAGTCTGGTGCTTCTGCCTGATATCTCATAAATTTAATATAGCGTTACAAAGGAGTTTAGCTAGATTCAGGTGGCTTTGTTACCATTCTTTAGTGAGTGTTTCTTGAAGGTGAATAAGTCGGGTTTCCCTCAAGGATGAAGCTCCAGCCAGTGCTGCAAAATTTATACCAGATTCCTGGCTCAAATGATAGCTTTGGTATTAGGAAGGCTTTTAGTACCGGGATGAGGGTTACTGTTTGGGTACATCCTTTTTCTAAGATCTGAACTTTGATGACTTGACACCCAAGACAAAACTAGACCTTGCCTGCCAAATTCATCAATTGTTTGAAATTAACTAAGTAAATGATGTTATTAACACGATCAATGGTAATCCAACCTTTTTCATGTAGTTTTTCCATAATTTTAGTGGCTTCTTCTACACCAATTTCTGTCACTTCTGCCAAATCTTTAAATGGAATATTGAAAATTTCTTTGCCTTGCGGTGATTCTTGTCCGTAGCTTTCGCCCAAATTGACTAAAGTGTGAGCCAGTTTGACGGCGGGAGGTGAAGAACGGATTTGTAATCGCTGATTAATTTGCCGTAATCTTCGCACCATCAGTTGCAGCATTCGATGATGTAATTGTGGGTCTTTAAATAAAATTTGAATAAAACGCTCTCTAGAAATACTTAGCAGCTTCACGGGCGAAAGAGCAATTACATCTGTTGAACGTGGAGATTCATCTAAAATTGCCATTTCTCCGAAAAAATCGCCCTTACCTAAAATTGCTATAGCAACAGAATCATCTCCAGAAGTACGGCGCACTTTAACCCATCCAGATACTACGAAGTAAACTGCGTTACCCCAAGCATCTTCCATTAAAACAGCTCTGCCAACTGGATATTCATGTTCAATTGCTACGTTGAACAGCCATTCTAAAGTTTGTGGGTTGGCTGTACTCAATAAAGGGAAAAGTTCACTAAAAACCTCTGTCTGCATGAAATATCATTAAATATGAATTTAATAACGGAAAATTAAGTTAAATACTATAAGGTTTTAAACCGCAACCATAGTATTAATCCATAATTTTAAAGTAATTATTTATACAATACTTTTTTGGTATTGGTCTAATCTTCAATTACAACATAACAATTCTGTAGGGGATCGGAATCAGAGGTTTTACTGACAGAATTTTTATTTATTATTTACTTCAGAATCGTTATTGGTTGTGAGTATTTTGACTTGTTGATCTAAATCTTCTAAGATTCGATTTAAAGCAACTAAAGCATCTGATTGCTCTGATGTCAGGCTAGAGTTGAGTAATAGCCTTTGATGCAATTCGTGTAATTTATAAGTTAGTTGTTGAGAAATTCCCAAAACATCACGGCTAAGACGAGCTAAGTGTTGTTGTTGATAAAACTTTAAGGCGGCTCCCCGCAAAACTTGCAGTGTGGCTTCTTCACCATAAATTCCTGGCATAATTCGCAGGCGTAATAACACACGGCTTTGTTGATATAAACATTCTTTCTCTACCTGTTTTGGTTCCGAAATTGTGGTGGTAGGTAGCCCAGCAAATCGCTTTAATTCATTAAGTACGCCTTGAAAAACCGAGAGAGGTAACTTATCTAATACAGACTGTACAACACCGTTATCGCTCCAAAGAATCTTACCTTTATAAGGTTGTCTTTCTAAATACAAACGACCAATTCCTCCACCAAGAACTCGCCCTAATAATTCTTCGAGTAGTTTTTTCGGTGGAAGTGATGATAGCACTTCTACAGTAGTGGTTAACTCAGGGTTTGGTACTGGCGAAATATTTAAGTTAGTCGCGAGTGTTGCTTCCTGGGCAATATCTTCTTTTGTCTTGTTTGTTAAGGTGGTAGGTTCTGGGAGAGGAGAATCTATTAATTTTTGAGCAGATTGAGCAGTTTCTGTTGGCTTTAGTACAGATAATGGTGGTTGCTGGTGAGATGAGATGATGCCTGTTTGTGTGAGTTGCTCTAATTCTGCGGCGGTGTCGGCTTTTGGATGATTAATTGCTTTAATGTCTGAGCCAAGCGTATTTTTATAGTTAAGGTATGCAGATAGTAGACTGCGATGGCTTTCATTATCAAGTTCTTGAATTATCATCGTGCAGTTAATATAAGTCAAGATGCGATTCACATAATCTAGTGCGCCACTGTCTTGAGCATGAACCATACCCAGCGTTAATATGTTGTCTTCTAATTTAAAGGGCAAAATTTGGTGGTATAGGCAAGCTTCAAAGGACAATAGACTCTCGATTAGCTGAAATACCTGTTGACGATCGCTTTCTTGCTCTAAGTTAATAACTGTGTTGGATTTTCTTTGTTGCCCACTTGCTCCGGTATCAATTGGTTTGTCCTCTGAAGACAACATAAGTTTGATTACTGAAAGTTTTCTTATATTTTATTTTGCTTTAAGTTTAGTTGGCAGTAAATAAAGATACTTTGTTACCTTGATAAAAGTTAAATTAATTACTTTACGTAAGAAGATATCCAGTTAAATGGGTATGGGAGCAGGCGGAATTTTTGCTTGGTTGAAAAGCTTTTCCAGTTGCGTCCCGCGAATTCCCAAATCAACTGATTTTTACCTAATGATAGTACTGACTGTGATTGATGACGATGATCGCTAGTTATTCTCCTTATTCTTCAGTTCTCAGTGATTGGGCTGCGAGATAAATTTTTGTCCATTCTGCCATTACTTGATGGGTTTTGAGTTTTAGCTTTTGGGCTGTAGCTTCGATGGACTCACCTGCTTTGCGTAAATCTAGTACCTGCCGCCCAAGAGGAGTTATTTTTTCATAAAGTTGCTCCCATTGCTTGGGTGTTAATCCCAGATTATGTTCTTCCAAGGAAGTTGACAGCCAGCTATCTACGAGTTCTGGTTTATTTTTGAGGGCAAATACACGCACTGCATGGTAGCTAATTTTTTCGCGCAGGCGATAGATATCGCGGATGGGTTTTTTGAGTTGCTTGGCAATCTCATCTTGAGATTTGCCTTGGAGATACAGTCGCAACCAATCTACAGCTTCTGGTTCTAGATTTTCTTGTAAGTATTCTTCAAAGGCTTTTTGGACTGATTGCCGCAGTGATTGTTGTTCTTCTAATTGTTGTGCTTCTTGATATTCGGCGATCGCTTGCGTATCTACCAAGTTAACCCGACTATCACTGTCATCGGTGAGAATTTCTTCGGAAACTAATCTCACCATGTCACTACCAGGAACTTGAGTTAAACCACCACGCCCAGTCCGACGGAGGTAATTGACAAAACGATACACCAGCAACGGTTGATTGCGTACTGGTCGTAAAGCATACTCTTCTATTGTTGCAAACAGTAGTGTATCTTGCAGCCTTCTGTCGGTGGTAAATTCGGCGATGCAAGTCATTTGCTGCTGCATATAGGTATCGTTTTGCAGTAATTCTTGGATGACTTCTTGTAATACATCCATTACACTGCGTTGGCGATCGCGGCTTAAAGCTACCCAAGTTTGAATCTTATTACGTAAAGAAACTAAACTTCCCAATCTTGTGATTAAGTTGCGATAAGCCCGTTCTCTACCAATTCCTAAGTAGCGTTGACATAAAATTTTCCAGCGATACTCCATCGCTTGCTTGGCAATCTCAAGTTCTTTAGGTTCAAATAGTTCAAACCGCTTTAAATCACTTCCTAACAGCCAACGAACAATACTCTCTCTCGTAGTTGCACTTTGATCTGGGTATTCCTCAGCTATACGGCTGTGCCAGTACTCTTTTAGTGTTTCCGCATCGGTTGCCATAGTAGGATTGCACTCATCGAACCTCATTTTTACAGTTTCCATCACAACCCCCATATATCGCACTTAAAATGTCGGCCAACATTTGTTCAGGAATCGGTTAACTTTATCAAGACATTTCTGCGAGTCTATATGTTATTACGTTTTTATTCCTGAACTTTATGCAGAAATTTCTAAATTGCAGTTTTTGTCTTTATGTTTTATGTGCTAGAAATTATGGTATTTTGAATTTCTGCCATCTTAATAAAATCTAAATTTTTGTAAATCATACTTAAAAAGTTCACAGAATACACCTACTTCCAACTAGTAACGATAAACTGGCAATCAGCATTCAGCCACAAAAGCTTAATTTTCAGCTTTTGTAAAACAATTACAAAGATTTACTCCAGTTCTGACGTGATATTACCCAGATAAGTTTCGCTTTTAAGAGTTTTTCCTTGGATAATATGCAATTTTCTGATTATTCTGTGTAGCTTTTATTGCTGAGATCAGAAAGTGCTAGTTAACTCCTTAATTTTTTACTTCTAAATATGTGTCGAGCGAGCAAAGCGATCGCTAACAATACAATTCTCTAAGCATACCGCTAGAAATTATGAGAATTTTATGAAAATTATATTAAAGTTGCAAAGTCTATGTAAAACTACTATGTTTTCCTGAGAGCTAACCCATAAATTGCTGGATACAGCACTTGGGGGAAGTAAAAATCCAGATTTAAAAAAAGAAATTCAAACATTATTTTTAGCCAAAAGTCAATAGTCAAATATCAAACATTAATTATCGATTAACGCTGAGACTGTAGACTTTTGACTTTAGCTGTTTGATTAATAGCTGATCAACGTAACTCTATCGACCGTTAGAAGACCTGATAATTGGATTTTCTACAGAGTCTCGATATTGTTGCACAGCTTCGGTATAACCAATAGGCAAAACAGCCTCAACGTTTTCATGAGGACGGGGAATAATTACCCAAGACTCTAATGTGCCACCATGAACATTTTCGGCTGCTTCTATACCGGCAGCCATAGCAGTTTTGACTTCTGATACATCCCCACGAATATTAACCGTGAAACGAGCGCTCCCTACTCGGATATATCCCACAAGGGTAACTCGTCCAGCTTTTACCATAGCATCTGCTGCCGCAAGCACAGCAGGAAAACCTTTAGTTTCCAGCGCACCAACTGCTTGTAGTGACATTAGCAATCTCCTGATATGAATAAACTTATGTAGCGATACAAGATTAATTGTAGAAACCTTCGTTACAAATTTTAATGGCGAAATCGCTTAGAAAATTCGGAAAGGCTCAGATTTTTGGGTGAAGTGGATAGGTAGAATTGTCTCCACGTTTTCTGGGGGATTGGGAACTATGTAGTGGGTGATAACTTGACCACCATGAGCTTGTTCTCCTGCGGCAATTCCTGCCTCAACGGCTCTTTTAACTTCAGCAACTTGTCCCCGGACAGCAACTAATAAGCGAGCGCTTTCCGCTTGACCATAATATACAAGTGTAACTGCGGCAGATTTGACCATTGCGTCTGCTGCGGCTAACACAGCAGGAAAACCTAAAGTTTCGATTACGCCAACCGCCATTGGCATGGCATTAGCTCCTGAGACAATAATAGAAGTGATATATATTTTACGAGGGTTTTGACCAGTTGTGACATTGCGGACAGTTTTTTTACTAGTGTTGAGTAATAAACTTCAAGTTGGTAGTTGGGTGCTGTAAACTATAGCCTATGTTTCCAAGCTTTTTACCTGCCGCAGTTGGGCAATTAACAGAACCAGAATCGATCGCACTAGCTCGCAATATCCAATGTCAAGCGATCGCAACTCCTTTATCTAATCAACCAATCACCACAACCTATGTTAAGCAAGGCAGTGGCGGCACACCTATTTTATTAATTCACGGCTTCGACAGTTCTGTATTAGAGTTTCGCAGACTGTTGCCACTGCTAGCAGAAAACAATGAAACTTGGGCAGTGGACTTATTGGGATTTGGCTTTACTGATAGACTTGCAGGCATACAATTTAGTCCTGTTGCCATTAAAACCCATCTATATTATTTTTGGAAAACCCTGATTAAGGAGCCTGTAATTCTAGTAGGTGCGTCTATGGGGGGTGCAGCCGCGATTGATTTTACCCTCACTTACCCAGAAGTAGTAAAAAAACTGGTGTTAATTGACAGTGCTGGGTTACGGGCGGGTTCATCCTTAGCTAAATTTATGTTTCCACCGTTGGATAATTGGGCAACTCAGTTTTTGCGTAGTCCGAAAGTCCGCGATCGCATTTCTCGTGCTGCATATAAAAACCCCAGTCTGGCTTCGTTGGATGCATCATATTGTGCTGGATTGCACCTAGAAATGCCTAGTTGGCATTTAGCTTTAATTGCTTTTACTAAAAGTGGTGGTTACAGTGCTTTTAGATTTAAGAAACTAGTGCAGATTCAGCCACCTACATTAATACTTTGGGGCGAATTCGATAAAATTTTAGGCACGACAGATGCTCAAAGATTTAAACGCGCAATTCCCCACAGTCAACTAGTTTGGATTCATGATTCAGGTCATGTTCCTCATTTAGAACAGCCACAAGTCACTGCCAAACACATTCTCAAGTTTCGGGAATAACCATAAATTTCAGCACCCATTCAAGAGACAAAAAAGGTGGCTGGAAATGTTTGAAAACTTCCAGTCACCCCATGATTTCGTACTAATTTCCGCCGAGAAATAGATATTGAGAACAGGCTAAATGCTCACCTTGGCTTTGAACCAAACACCATGCTCATCTTAGCCTTTGGTAATAACAGTTTTGACCACCGACTGTTTTCAGACTTTAGGTTGTGAAATAAATCTGCTCTTAATTAAACGCCAATAGGAGTTTTACTTCCTGTTGCTGGGTTTGTTCCATTTGGTTGTAATTCTTGGCCTTCAATAAATGAACGTAGCATCCATGCCATCTCTTCATGCTCTTCCATGAGTCCAGTTAAAAAGTCAGCAGTTCCTTCATCATGGAACTCTTCACTAGACTGATCTATATGTTCTCTTAGGTTGCGGATAACTTGTTCGTGGTCTTCCACAAGGTTAGCTACCATTCCTGTTGCTGTGGGAACGTCACCAGAATGTTCTTTAAGACTAGCAATGTTGAGAAATCCCTCCATTGTGCCAACAGGATAGCATCCTAAAGCACGAACCCGCTCTGCTAAAGCATCAATATTTACTGTTAGTTTTTCGTAGTGTTCTTCCCAAAGTTGGTGCAGACTGCGAAACTGAGGGCCGACAACATCCCAATGGTACTTTTTGGTTTTAACTAAAAGTAAATAAGCATCTGCTAAATCTTGATTCAACAGATTTGCTACACCTTGACGTTGTTCTTCTGTCAAACCAATGTTAATCGCACGCATCGCTATTAATTCCTCTGTAGACTTATCTACTAAGTTCACAGAAATAAAACTTCTTTTACATCAACCATAGGAAAGATTACATCAGCATGATTAATTACAACTTAAGATGTTATTGATTTATAACTTCTAACAGACATCATTTTTATTTAAGTAAAAATATATAAATAGGAAGAAGCACGTTGTTTATTTTTTTAAACAACGTACCTCATTCTTTATTAAAAAGTATTATTACTTTCTACTTTTTACCTGTAACTTTTTCTAGCACATTTTGAATTTCTTCTTCAACTGTGGTTGCATTTTGGGAATTTTCAGGACGCTTCATTTTATCAATATCAGCATCACCTTGAACTTCATTAAGACCTTTATTGGATTCTTCTTGAACTTTCTTTAATCCAGGAGGTGCAGATCTACCAATTTCGTCAGTTTTCTTTTGAGTTTCAAGCAGTTGTGTAGTAGCTTCAGTGGGATTGCTTTGATAGCTTTCAATTGCAAAAGCAGGAAATGCATTAGATATCAACAATAATGCACAGGTAAAAGCTACAACTAAAAAACGTACTGGACGCAATAGAGATAGTACAAAAGTCATATTCTTCATTGGAAATCCTCTACAACAGCGTTAACAAGAAATAAGTTATATTTTTCAGGGAAGCTTGTATCCTAATTAAAAAAATTAGGCACATAATGATTAGTTTAGGCTTCGCCCTTAGTTATTTCGAGGTTAATCTTTGAATAAGAATCAACATTGTGAATTGCTGTAATTGAGCTTATTAATAAGCTTCATTAGCAATCTAATTGCTAGCATTTTTCACAATGTTTCATGCCATCAAGTTCACCTAACTTATATTTACTTGGAATCATCCTACTTTGGGATCGACCTCTAGGGTGAACTTTAGCGCGTCTGGGTTATTAATAAAATCAATCTGTAGGTAGAGCGTGTAATATGGATAAATTTGGCGATTTATTGCTCTAATTGAACGCTCATAGGGAAAAAGAACAAAATAACTTGTGCCATGTATATGAAATCCCTTGTAATCATTTCTCAATGATTACAAGGGATTTCAATAATTGTCTCACCTTAAATGGGCATTACTTGCGATCGCCAAATCTGATTCTTCTTGCAGAAGTGACTAAAAGATACAAGCACCTCAGAAAAACCTTTTCCTTCTCTTACAAAAATAATATTGCAAAAGGTTTATTAATTAGTAATAGTTCAAACAACTGAATCAAAGTATAAAACTTGCATAATGAGCGTCATCAAGCAATTTCATATCTAAATTTAGCCTGAATCACAGCGATCGCTACTATTTCAGATGATAAAACTGCTACCAGTGTCAATTCAGTATCAATAAAACTGTGAAATTCAGGAATTTGAAGAACAGGTAACTACCTCGCCCCGTAAAAGCTCTGAGAGTATGACTTTGACAAAAGCAAAGTTAACCTTAAAAATTAGCGAAAACTACGCTGATTATGCATATTTACGCTAATAGACCTCATTAGCTCACTTGGTTTATGAATTTGCAACTACAAGCTATATAAATCAACCTATTATCTCAGCTTTAGATAGTATTTACTAATTAAGTTGAAAAATATACCACAATTTACTATTTACATCCTATATCTTAGGGAAGAAAATAATGTTTAACTTAAATGTGGGCATCCTCAAGAAAATTCTCTCCTAAGGGTGTTTGCTCAAAAAGAGCCTGCCTAATTTATCTCCAGTGCAACTGAGGTCAAATGACGCAAACTTTCAATCCAGTCCAAGAGTGGGAACAACGTCGTAATCAAGCAACCCGCTACTACCACGAAGGTAAAGTTCAAGAATCTCTCGCTCTAGCAATGAAGAATCTAGAGTTAGCTAGATCAATTTCTGATCGCGCTAAAGAAGGTTACACATTAAACGACATTGGTTTAGCTCACCTTGGTTGCTGGCAACCTCAAAGAGCATTAGAGTGTTTTGAGCAAGCACTTTTGCTTGCTCAAGACTTAGGCAATCAAAAAGCAGAGGCCACTGCCCTGAGTAATCTGGGTTCTACATACAGCCGTCTTGGAAAGTTTTCCCAAGCACTGAAATATCTCGATAAAGCCTTAGTAATTTTTAGAAAATTGCAAGACCTTCAGGGTGAAGTTTCTAGCCTCAACGATGTAGCCCTGATATATACCAAATTGGGAGAACCAAAACGAGCGTTGTTATTACAGCACCAAATTCTCCAGATGCGGCGACTGTTAGGAGACTTTTCTGGCGAAGCGACAACTTTGAATGGTCTTGGGTTTGCCTATAGTCTTTTAGGCAAGTATGAACAGGCTCTAGAATTTTTGCAAGAAGCACGTTCTATTCAAAGAGCATCTAAGAATTTGGTTGGTGAAGCAACCACAATGAATAATATTGCTTCTATTTATAGTGATTTAGGACAACCTAAACAAGCACTGCTGCTGTATTATCAAGTATTTTTGTCGCGGCGATCGCTTAAAGATCACGCTGGCGAAGCCACAACCCTGAATAATATTGGGTATACCTATAGTCGTATAGGAAATAACTGGCAGGCAATGAAATTTTATAAACAAGCCATTGCCATTTATCAGGAATTAGGCGATCGCTTGGGAGAAATTTCGACTTTGCTGAATATGGGTACATTGTACGCCACAACCAAACGCAAAAAGAAGGCACTATCTTGCTACCAAAATGCCCATGAATTATCTCAGCACATCGAGTCTCAGCCACTCTCACAAAAAGTACAGCAGCATATAGACTCTTTGTAGAGGTTAAGTAACAAGGGAATTGCGAACAGAGAACGGGCAATGGAGACTGCGTATAGTGGAGTCTCTGATTTCTTTCAAAAGGGAACAAAAAAGGTTTTTTCCTTATTGCCCGTTCCCTCTTGACTATTGCCTTCTTGCTGAAAGTGGGTGGTAGAGGAGTCGAACCTCTCTATAGCGGATTAAAAGCCCGCTGCACAGCCGCTATGCCAACCACCCATGAATCATGAATAAGGAAGTGGGAAGTTAATCCACCAGGGAGGTACTGCCCCTCCTGTTTCTGTGTTATCAGCACAGCGCCTCACTTTTCGGCTTCAGGTGGTAATTTAACGGAAGCTAAGAGAATCGAACTCTTGACAGTGTTAGCCGCAGTCGCTTTCAAGGCGGTTTCCTCGTCTATGCCGGACAACTTCCATTTAGGGGTGCCTGACGGGACTTAAACCCGCTATGACTGGTTTCACAAACCAGTGCCGTGATCGCTTTGGCTTCAGACACCATCAGTGGAATCAATGGGAATTGTAGACGCGGTAGCGGCTTCCCGAAGGTTACCCATAATCTCCTGCTTGCAAGGCAGGCACTCTAGCCATTTGAGCTATGACCCCATAATCTTGGTGGATACTGGTCGGAATTGAACCGACATCTTCCTAGTTGCGAGCCAGGTGCTTTCCCAATTAAGCTACAGACCCATAGGCGAGAGTGGTAGGACTCAAACCCACATCCTTCGAGTTAGAAGCTCGATGCTCTCTTCAATTGAGCTACACTCCCATTAATTGGTAGTCCTGGCAGGAGTTGAACCTGCAACTTATTGCTTGTAAGGCAATTGCTCTACCTTTGAACTACAGGACTACGCAAGCGAGTGGAGGGATTTGAACCCACACGCTGAATGTGGCGCACTCAGATGCTACCGTTACATCACACCCGCAAGTTTCAGAGCGATCAACGAGACTCGTAGCTTGCTTCCCGCAGGGTACTCGTACCGTGAGTTTGGAAGACTCTCATGCTGCCGTTACACCACGATCGCATTCTGGAACTGGTGACAGGAGTTAAACCTGCAAACTACTGATTACAAGTCAGTTGCTCTACCAATTGAGCTACACCAGCACTAAATTTTGGTGACGGGGGCAGGAGTTGCACCTGCCGATATGAGGCTTATGAGACCTCTAAGCCGCTCTTGCTTCATCCCCGCATTTCACCAATGCCCCTGACAGGAGTCGAACCTGCAACCTCTTCGTTCTAAGCGAAGCACCTCTTCCGGTTGGGCTACAAGGGCATACTCTGATTTTGGTACTCTCGACAGGATTTGTAGACGCGGTAGCGGCTTCCCAAAAGGTACCTGCAAAAAACTAGATCCTCGGTCTAGTGCGTCTTCCGTTCCGCCACGGGAGCTTAGTACCCCTGACAGGATTTGAACCTGCGACGGTCGTTAAACCGTTTCCTCTTAGCAGGAGGACGCTTTGAGCCACTCAGCCACCTCTCCACAGTGGGTCGAGCAGGATTTGTAGACGCGATAGCGGCTTCCCGTAGGGTACCTGCGAACAAAATAGAACAGTTTTACAGACTGTCGCCTTTAACCAGACTCGGCCATCGACCCATAATTCCCCCGACGAGAATTGAACTCGCATCTCCGCTTTGAAAGAGCAGTGACTTAACCATTCGTCCACGGGGGCAAGAGTAGAACGCAGGGACTAGGATTTGTAGATGCCCTAACGGGCATCTTCCCGAAGGGTACCTAGAACATCGGATTTGGAGTCACGAGGTGTTGTCGTTACACCATCCCTGCATTAGCAGCGGCGGGAATTGAACCCGCATATACTCGGTTATGAGCCGAGGGCTTTACCGTTAAGCTACGCTGCAATGAACCAAAGGCTGAGGTGAGAATCGAACTCACGATGTCGGTTTTGCAGACCAATGCCTTCAACCACTTGGCTACTCAGCCGTTTGGGAGCCTTGACGGGAATTGCACCCGCTTCTCTATGCTTGAGATGCACAGCGACTTATCTAGTCGTCCACAAGGCTACACGGGAGCAACGAGAATTGTAGACACCCTTTGGGTGGCTTCCCGCAGGGTACTCGTAACCTATCGCTGGAGTGAAGATCGCTTTAACCATTTGAGCTATACTCCCATATTTGGTATCTGTGCCTATTGATTAGGCTCATAGGCACAGACGATTTTTGGTGAACTTGCCCATTCCTTATTCAGTTTTCAAGGTTCAGAAAAATTACTTTGATTGAGAAAAACTGTTAACCAAATAACCGACGCTCTAAGTAATAAACCTGTTGTGTATTACTGATGTATTCGGCGGTTTTTGCCTTAGCCAATTTAGACCTTTTGGCGTTAATAGCCTCTGCCTCAAATTGTTTAGAAGTAGGAGAGCCTTTGTTTACTGGTTGTCTGTTCCAGTAAGTGTTCTGTATTTGGATGTAGAACATGACTTTTACCTTTAAGAAGCTTTGTCTTTCGCCTCACTACATTTATGCTACATAAATACTACAAAAGGTGTCAAGGGGTTGAGGAAAAATTTTTAAAAAATTGCTGAAAAGGTATATATTGCTAGGCTTGTAACTTATTAACCTCTGTACGAAGTAAAACTACAAGCTTATGATGGGCTGAATATTTAGGAACCTGATGTGACAGATAAAAACCTTAAGCGAGGCAGAATATTTGGTTTTGTGGCGATCGCCCTTTTTGTAACAGCCTGTAGTACGATTCCACAATTAACCGTTCACCAGTCAATCAGCACACTCTTGACGGCAAAAGTTCTAGATAATTGGGTACAAGCTCAAATTGATGCTCAACTACCGTTATCAACTCAAATAGAACAGTCGAGCGTTAGTATCCCAGCTAGATTTCAAGGAAAAACCTTATATAAAGTAGAACCCAACAATAAAGAGAAAGTTATTGCCTTAACTATTGATGATGGACCTTGGCCAAAAACAACCTTACAAATGCTAGATATCTTCAAAGCAAATAATATTAAGGCAACATTCTTTTGGGTGGGAAGTGCTGTACAAGCAAATCCTGAACTTGCCAAACGAGTTGTAGCTGAAGGACACGTTATCGGGAACCACACTTGGCATCACTGGTATAAACGCATGGATGAAGCCACCGCTAAGAGCGAAATTGACCGCACATCTAATCTGATTTACAAAACAACAGGAGTCAAAACAACTTTGTTTCGACCTCCTGGCGGCTTTTTAAACAACGGATTAGCTGCTTATGCGAAAAGCCAGAAATATTCTGTAGTCATGTGGTCTTTGACTTCAGCCGACACTGATCCTCATGCCAAACCACAAGCATTTGTGAATAATGTGTTGAAAGGCGCGAAACCAGGAGCTATTGTGTTGATGCACGATGGCGGTGGCGATCGCCACAGAACAGTACAAGCATTGCCACAAATTATCACCGGGCTGAAACAGCAAGGCTACAGATTTGTGACAATTCCTGAACTGTTAGAAAAAAGCGGAGAGTAGAAGTATAAAAGATGAAATTTTATACTTCACACTTTTTTATTCACTCATCACAGAGGCGCAAGCTTGAGCTTCTTGCCAAAGTTTGTGCAGAAAGAATTCAGTGCGATCGCTCATTGTAGTGATGAACACACCTATAGCATCCTCAGCACCATTAGTTAGCCAAGAACCCCGCAGTGTCACTTCCACATATTCGCTATCGCAGACACACAAGGCGATGATTTCCCGATCATCTCGTTTCACCTCAGCCTTAAGTGCTTCTACCCCTGGCAGATCAACAGGTAGCAAAAAGGAAGCAGAACTTGGTTCGATACAAAAATTTTGTCCAACTCGCATGGCGAAAATTACGCGCTGTGATATCCACTCCTCTAGTGACTGAGGAATACACTCTAAACAAAAGCTCCTTTCGGTGTAAGTTAATTTCAGCATTCCTTATGCTCTCCTGTTATTCCAGGTTTGCTTGCACATTTGTCCAGAACTGTTCAGCAAAAGCGATCGCCGGGTGAATTGGTGCTTTGGGTAATTTCCGTAGCTGCATTCCAACTTCAGATAAAGAGCGATCGCCTTTTCGGGAGTTACATCTTTCACAAGCTGTGACTACGTTATCCCAAGTGTGTAAACCACCTTTTGATCTTGGGATGACGTGATCTAATGTCAGGCGTTTGCCGCTACCGCAATACTGACAAGTGTGATGGTCTCGTCGCAAAACTTCCCGCCGATTCACTGGTGGTACTTTCCATGTCCGCTCACTAGAGCCAATTTTCAAACGAATGTGTTTTGGTACCTCAATTACTAGACTGGGTGAATGAACTCGCCATCCGCCATCCGCCGCAAAATCAAGTGGTTCTGCTTTATTTGTTACTAACAACACAATCGCTCGTTTGATATTTACACAACATAGTGGCAAGTAATTTTGCGAAAATACGACTACGGATTGCTCTAACACTTGCATTGCGTTCGCGCCGCGCCTAGAAGATATCGTCACAGCTTCACTCCTTATCAAAAAACCCCCGCTTCTTATTTGGGTGAAGCGGGGGTTGGTAATAAACCAAAACTTTTCTGGTCTTATATCGGTACAGTATTTTTTTGTCTGTACCTCCCGCTTCTTTGGTTCAGTTGTGGTTGTGCATTCAGCACGCCTATGCCGAGATTTCTAAAATCAAAATCATATTTATCCTCTTTGGCTAGGCCATGAATTCGGCTAGCATCACCCATAAATAAATACTCCACTCCCATAGCCGTCGATTCCCAACTGGATCGGCAGTTGGTATGACGCAAGGAAGTAGAGATAGAGATGGGATAGAGGGATTTCACAGAAAATTTCACCTATTGAACATTCCTTTAAACATACTACACTTGTATTACTATCCTGTCCATACCTTTAAGGAGAAAAAGTCATGCATACCATTACCCGCACCCCAACCACCGATATGGAAGTTACCAGCATTCGGTTAGAGCGAGAACTTAAAGATAAACTCAAAGATATAGCCGGCAATCAGGGGTATCAAGCTCTCATCCGCGATATTCTGTGGAATTATGTTCAACAAAAATCCGGTGAGTGGAAACCGCGATTTTCACGAGCCGATATTCGAGCTAGTATAGCCGCCACCGCTCAACAGGAAGAACGTTGTGTACTGACAGGACAATTGATTCAGCCTCAACAACCAATGTTATTAGGATTAACGAGGAATGGCGATATGGTTCCGCTCAGTGTCGAGAGTTTGGCTGGATAGTTTTTAATTCTAATCAAGGCAGCTTAGTTATCAGGGCTAACGCACAAAGGTTAATTGTTGAGATAGGGTGTAAGAGTGTGGGTTATATAAATTTTGCTGACTCACACCTTACACCCTTTGATTTTTGCTATTACTGCGTACTTTCTCATGATTACTCATGGTAACTAGACTGATTTCATTATTTAGTGTGAGTAAATTTGTTTAATAAAAATTAAAAATTTTTTATTTCTATTAAAAAATTTTTATTTATTTTATGCTCTGGCTTCTACCTTGCCTGAAAAACTGACGAATTTATGAATAAGTTGGAAATGCTCCTTCATAAAGCCTTTACGAAACTACCCTAAGAAGTATCAGAGTTTTTTCTGAAGCTCTGTCATAATGGAGTTTAACTTTTGGACAGCCCAAAGAAGTTTACTTAACCTTAAGTAAATTGATCAGCAATAAATATTACTAAAACTAATATCCAAACCGTATTAATGCGGTATTTATCTTTAAGTTATTATCTTAATTCTAGAGAAATTACGGTTTATGTATAGTTACAGACAAGCTATCGTGTTCTCAAGTTAGTCATATTAGATCTGTAAAAAATCCCAAAATTATCTGTAGGAAGAACTTTAGTAGATTTTAGATATTTTCATACCAATGTATAAATTAGTCTAATATACCAGTAACTTGTTCATCTGAAAGAGAAAAGGGCTATAACAGGTTAGAGAAAGTCTTTAATAAAAGATTTATAACTCATGAGAGTGCAGTGACATAACTAACGGTGAATCATATGCCAAGAAATTGGGTGTTTATAATATGGGGTCATTATCCAAAAGCGTGCCAGGGATGAAAAAGCATTTATCATTGCCGCAACATTACCCGGATGACCTAGAGCGACTACAATCATACCCACTCAAGCTGATGCAGCATCAGAAAGAACCAAATTTTAATTTGGTACAAAAAATCAACCACATCATAGCCAACAGTTCAGCAACAACTTTGATACTGCAAGAAATTGCTCGATTGCTAGGCTCGGCCTTCAAAGTTGATTGTTGTTTAGTTACAGTTACCAGCGAAGTTTCTGCTGAAGCAACAGCTGTACATTGGTGTGCTGATGAGTATCTAGCGATGCCAAACTCCAGTGAAATGTTGTCAAACGAACATTTATTGATGGATCTGCCGGTATTACATTGTGCGGCTGAACCATTCACTATTGATGACATTTCTACGATTCGCAATAGTTTGATAGTTGGAGGTCAAAACCTACCATTACCAATAAGAGCCGTTTTGGCAATCCCGACTCGATTTGCAGGTCAAAATAATGGTGTGATTAGTCTAATTCAATTCCAACCCTATGATTGGAGTGATGCAGAAAAACAACTATTAAAGTTAGTCGAGTCATCTTGTGCGATCGCATTCTCTCAAGTAGCACAAGCACAGTTAATCGCGTCGCAACAGCAGCATCTCCAAAAGACTGATCAATATCAAAGTTTAATCAAGCAGTTAACTATATTAAGTCGTAGCAACTTAGAGTTAAATCAAATGCTCAAGTTAGCTATTTCCTCAACTGCTGAATCTTTACAGGCAGACCGAGGCTTATTAATATTACTCAAATATACAGATCCTTTATTTAGAACCCAAGCTAAAAAACAGATTCCCAAAGCTAAGGCTAACGTAACTGTTGAGTGGAATCGCAACACCCAAGATTATCACAACGGTAAATCGGAATCTGAAACTCAGTCGTTCTTAATTTCTGAATGTGGTTTGTGTCAACGTGTGTTCACAGACTCAGGAAAACCCGTAATTATTGATGACTATACGGATGTTCAGGAGACTTTGACTGTCGCGCCACTGTTTGCTATCGATGCTTTGCCTGCGGTATTAGTAGTACCGTTAGAAAATCAAGGCAGAATTTTAGGGTTTATTGTTCTACAGCAAGCAACAGCCCGTAATTGGCAATCGGCAGAATTAAATTTAGTGGAAATGGTGTGCGCTCAAATAAGCAATGCCATTATTCAATCACAGACGTTGCGGCAAGTACAGACTTTGGTTGATGAACGCACAGCAAAACTCCAAAGTAGCCTGGAACTGCAAGCAAAATTGCACGAAAAAACACGGCAGTACGTTGAGCAACTGCGAGAACTCAATCATCTCAAAGATGAATTTTTGAGCAACATGAGCGATCGCCTACGGTATCCACTGACAAATATGCAAATGTCGATCAAAAATTTGCGTTTGCCAGGAATCTCAGCAGACAGACAAGCAAGATACATGGATATCTTAGAGCAAGAGTGTACTAAAGAAATTAACTTAATTAATGATTTGTTGACACTCCAGAAATTAGAGTCTCAGCAAGAACGTCCGCAATTTGAAACTATAGATTTAAATAATAGAATTCAAGCTTTAGCAGCTAATCTTGAGCCAAAACTTGCAGCTAAAGCGTTAACTATAGATTTGGATCTACCCAAAGATTCTTTGGCAGTCCAAACTGAATTAGAAAGTTTTAACCGGATTCTGCAAGAATTGTTAACAAATGCCTGTACATACTCAGAGCATGAAAGTATTATTCATGTGCAAGCCTGTCACCGAGTTGAGCAACTTGTCGATCAAGTTATCATTAAAGTGACTAATACAGGTCGGGGAATCTCGGAAGAAGAAGCCACCTATATATTTGATAGGTTCCGTCGTGGCAAAGGTGGACGATGGACTCCTGGAACAGGCTTAGGACTTGCTTTGGCTAAGTCTCTGGTGCAGCATTTGAATGGGGCGATCGCTGTTGAAAGTACGCCAATTCCAGATTCTCAACTCAGCCAAGTTTGTTTTACTCTCACCCTGCCCCAATTTTCGGACAAAAGCGAACTATAATTCTCACCGTGACTGAACAACACAATTCCACAGCGAACATTGATTTTAACGCCGCTAGTGATGACACGAGCCTAGAAAACAATTTGGCGGCTGTTGATACAGCTAATTTGCCCCCTGTGGCTGTCCAAATCGAGAAAATAGCAGAGCGGCAACGACAAATTACTGCTAAAGTCCAAATCCCTCATCCCATAGAGCGGATATGGAAAATTTTGACCGATTATGAAGCTTTAGTTGATTTCATCCCTAATCTTGCCAAGAGTCGTTTGCTGGAACATCCTAATGGTGGGATTCGACTTGAGCAAGTAGGTTCTCAAAAGTTACTCAACTTCAATTTTTGTGCGCGTGTAGTCTTGGACTTGGAAGAATATTTTCCTAAAGAAATTACCTTCCGCATGGTTGAGGGAGATTTTAAAGGCTTTTCTGGAAGTTGGAGCCTAGAACCTTGCTCCCTAAATGGAATTACAGGAACTAATCTTTGCTACACAATCCAAGTTTGGCCGAAACTGACTATGCCAATCACAATTATCGAACGCCGCCTGAGCAAGGATTTACAGTTAAATCTACTGGCGATTTATCAGCGTGTAGAAGAGTTCGCCTAGATAAGTTTATCAAGCTTTCCTCATAAATCAACTCTTAACGGGAAAGCTTGATGCTAATAGGTATATATTACTTGCGACATGCAAGACATACATGATTTATTTAAAGTACCCCCAGGGGAATTCGAATCCCCGTCGCCTCCGTGAAAGGGAGGTGTCCTAGGCCTCTAGACGATGGGGGCATAAGACTGCGGTTAGGATATAACCTTTGGTTTAGTTTGATGATGCCTTGTAAAAGTACCCCCAGGGGAATTCGAATCCCCGTCGCCTCCGTGAAAGGGAGGTGTCCTAGGCCTCTAGACGATGGGGGCATCGCAATCAAACCTTTTATAAGTTAACCAATTTTCAGAATGATGTCAACAGGTTTTGCAAAAAAAGAATTTTTATTGCAGAAAGAGCAGGAAGAGGCAGGGGAGCAGGGGAGCAGGGGAGCAGGGGAGAATAATGATAGAGAAAGTACCACTTTTTTTGGAACTAGTGGACAATAGAGTATTCCACAAAACCAAGTATGGAAGAAAATCGCAATTCAATGGAAAAGGGTGTAATGTTGTACTCTGGAAAAGTAAACTTTACACTTCTTTACACAAGATTTTGAAATTTATCGCTCAAAATCTAAAACATGGAAGCATCTCTTGAAATCACCTTACAGATGGTGATCGCCGTCGTAGCAGGTATTAGCGCCCAAGTAATGGCCGCATATTTGCGCGTACCGAGCATCGTCTTGTTATTATTCTTGGGCATTCTCCTCGGTTCTGATGGTTTGGGGTTATTGCACCCACATACCTTAGGTACGGGATTGGAAGTAATTGTTGCTCTAGCGACTGCCATCATTCTGTTTGAAGGTGGACTGAATTTAGATTTGCGAGAGTTGGGTAGAGTTTCTGTGAGTCTGCAATTGCTCGTTACCCTAGGAACGCTGATCACGTTACTAGGGGGGAGTATGGCGGCTCATTGGTTGGGTGAATTCCCTTGGAATATAGCTTTTCTCTACGCTTCTATAGTGGTGGTGACAGGGCCAACAGTGGTTGGGCCGCTTCTCAAGCAAATCAATGTAGATCGACAAGTAGCAACGCTTTTAGAAGGGGAAGGGGTTTTAATTGACCCAGTAGGAGCTATTCTCGCCTTTGTTGTTCTGGATACGATTGTTAATAACGATGCTGATCCTGTGAATGCGATCGCAGGTTTGATGATGCGTTTGGGCGTGGGTGCAGCAATTGGTGCAGTTGGCGGTTACTTGATGAGTTGGGTTTTCAAACGTGCTAGTTTGCTGTCGTTTGAGTTAAAAAATTTGGTTGTTTTGGCAATACTTTGGGGTCTGTTTTCTCTAGCGCAGACAATTCGCACTGAATCAGGAGTGATGACTACTGTTGTCGCTGGTGCAGTTTTTGCCAATTCTTCTGTACCAGAAGAACGTTTATTGCGTAGCTTTAAAGGTCAGTTAACGATTCTCAGCGTCTCAGTACTCTTCATTTTACTGGCGGCTGATTTATCGATTGCCAGTGTCTTTGCTTTAGGTTGGGGTAGTGTATTAACTGTTTTAGTACTGATGTTTGTGGTTCGGCCAATTAACATTTTGGCTTGTACTTGGAACAGTAACCTCAACTGGCGGCAGAAATTATTTTTAAGCTGGGTGGCTCCTAGAGGTATTGTTTCGGCTTCTGTGGCTTCATTATTTGCCATTTCCCTCACGCAACGTGGGATGAATGGTGGTGATGCGATTAAAGCTTTGGTGTTTCTCACCATCATCATGACAGTGGTTTGTCAGGGTTTAACAGCTGGGGGAATTGCTCAGTTGTTGCAAATTACCTCTAAGGATGCAACTGGAATAGTAATTGTTGGCTGTAATCCTTTGAGTTTGTTGATTGCACGCTTCTTTCAAGAACGAGAAGAATCTGTTGTGATGATTGACACAGATGCAGTACGTTGCGAAAAAGCAGCCGAGCAAAATATCCGCGTTATAGCTAGCAGTGCGCTCGACACTGGTGTTTTGGAAGAAGCAGGACTGGCTTCTATGGGAACTTTTTTGGCGATGACGAGTAATGGAGAAGTCAATTTTGTTTTGGCGCAACGCGCTGCTGAGGAATTTAAGCCTCCGCGTGTGTTAGCAGTGTATCCGCGTGATCCGCAGGCGAGTAATTCTGGAAATCAAAAGACAGTTAACCAAGCTTTTATTAGCGACTTAACAATTAAAACTTGGAATGAATACCTGAACGAAGGACGCGTGAAGTTGGGGACAACTACGTTAGAAGCAGCAGATTTTGATATTCAGCAAGAGCGCATCCAAGAAAAGATTCGGACTGGGGTATTGATACCGCTTCTTTTAGAACGAGAAGAACGGTTACAAGTGATGCCAGCAAATCATGAGTGGGAAGTAGGCGATCGCATTATCTATTTATTGCACGATCCCAGACCAAATCTTTTAAAACGTTTGTCTGGTGCAAGTCAATCCACCCCCTTGGTTGTAGAAAAGTTAGCGGAGGTGGAAGAAATACCTGTACCGACTTTGGCTCAACTCTCTACTAGTGAAGCTTCGGGAAATTGATCCAATTTATCTGCTGTGTACATTTCTTGTTCTTGCCACAATAGGGCTAATAAATGCACTACAGCCAAAATTAAGGTAGCAGCCGCAATCAAATAACTGTGGATGGCATAAAGATGTTCAACTGTTAAGCTGCTAATCGCTCCTCCACCAGTGAGGATATTTCGCAATTGCCCACCGATAAAGGGAATGGCTTCAATGGTTCCCAGTTCAATGCTGAAACGCCAGTATCCTAGTTGTGTCCAGTCGAGAATCATGGCTGTCCAATCTAGGCCGATGGTGCTGAGGGTGAGGAAAATACCACTAACCCAGGCAACTAGCCAACTCTTACTAAATTGTCGCCCTAAAAACATCACTACAACCTGTACAAGGGCGATCGCAATTACGGCATTGCCTGCAATCTCATGGGTTCGGTAAAATAACCAACCATACGGCACTTCCGTGTTAATCATTCTCAAGGAATTGTAAGCACCACCTGCTGTTGGTTCGTAGTAAAAAGACAGTAAAATGCCAGTGGTTGTATAAATCAAGCACAGGCTCAGAATTACGACTGATATTATCGTTGCGAGTCGCCGCAAAATTCTATCGAACTGGGTGGTTTGCATGGTTCACCCCTCCTGTTCTTTATTAAGTATGTATTTTTATTAATTTTAACTAACTTAATATAAATATTTTTACATTTCTCAAATAAATATAAAATTTTCAAATTAAATACTTTACCCAAACTTTTAGCGGTTCTGGGGAGCCATACCAAATTCCGGGGCTTCTGGGCGAGTGTCTCACTCCTTCAATAACTAGATTTTCTGCCCCTTCCAGATGGGCGGCGGTAATAGGAGTAATGCCATCTCCCCAGGTGTTACCTTGTCCACAGGTTAACTGATAACTGCTGTATGCAAACCAACTACCAGGCCGCCGTTGCCCAAAGATGGTTTTGCCAGCGATACATACGTAATGTACATTTTGATAAAATGCCCCTGGATAGTTATTAGTCACGAAGTCAAGATTCCAGCGCGTCCAGCGTTCTTGGCTAATGTGGGGTGTACCTAGAGTAATTAGAGTTGCAACCTGTGGGTGAGCATTCCAAACAGATGGGTTAAGTTCGCCACGTGCTGAGTAGGGCTTTTCGCCTAAATAAATCCGGGAAATCCAACCACCGGCTGAATGTCCTATTAGGTTGATTTGGGTGCCTTGAGATTCCTGCAAGATTTTTTTCACGGTTTGGTCTAACAGTCGTAAAATGGGGGCTACAGATTTGCCGCCTACGGTAGGAAACCAGTCGCGTCGTCGTAGTGGGACTGTGGCTGTAGGAAATCCCAATTGTTGTAGGGATTTTTCTAGGGGAAGATAGGCGATCGCGCTTTCTAAATATCCAGGGACAATAACTGTAGGTAAAGGCATTTTTAATCAATTTGAGAAGGTTTTGGAATGAGATGTTGCAATCAAAACATCATGAATTATAAGTGTCTTGGTTGTCACAATGTATTGAAAAAACAGCAAATTTAGTCACAGTTTTAAACTTGCTTATGTGGTAAGATGTCACTTATATGCGATTTATGTACAAGCAAACTAAGCATCTACAACACAAGCTCGATTGACTAAAAAGCAATTAAGCTCATAAATTAGTCTGAAAAAAAAAGATGATTATATCTTCAGACCGATGCGATCGCTAGTACTGATAGTTATTGTTACTGTCAGTTTGTTTCGTATAAATATCTGAGAAATAACCCTTAATCAACTAGTAACAATCCTTAAGCCTGATTAGCAAGTGCAACTTGAAAAGATAAAATTGCGTCATTATCAAAGATTAAAAACTGCAATAAGAGTGTGAGATTGCCGTGTTGAGTTTTAGTGTAAGAAGTTATTATCTTTAGTGGTACGCAACTTTTGCGATCTAGATAAAACTGGTTTTCTAATTAACAGCAACTGAGCCGAGTGAACGATAACAGCTATGTCTTACGTCTCCATACTAAAAAATATACCAGAAATTTTAAGCCAGCCTACTGGAATAGCAGCTATAGCCTCAGTTGGTATTCATGGTGCTATAGCATTAATTGTTCCTTTGATGCCAGTAGATTCTAGTAAACCGAAAGATGAAAGTGCATCAAGATCAGTTGGCGTTTTGGAATTAAGCCAAGTTGATCAAAATCGCTTACCGCAAACTCCAGGCGCACCTCAAGTAGGCGTACAACCACAACTGCCGAAATTTCCTAACCAACAGCAACTAGCTTTACAACCGCAAGTACCTTCATCTAGCTTGTACAATCCTGGTCTGGTAGCACCTCCATTGCCTCCAACCCCAAGCGGGTATTATACACAACCAGTATTGCCACCTGTACCGACAACTTCTAATAACTATCGCATCTCCTCATTACCTACAAGGCAGTCGTTACAGCTTCCTAAACAAAATTTTCGATTTGACAACTCTGATTTGAAAGCTAATAGCCAAAGATTCACTTCAGTCGTTCCTTCTAATTTTGATAACAAGCAAGTAATACCAGAAACACGGCAACCACTACCAGTACAACAATTACCAGAACTACCCTCTGCGAAGATACCTTCAGATTTGGCGAATAGTCCAATTCCAAATACTGCTGCTAGCTCAAATATTACAACTGCAAATAACAGTATTACTTCACAACCTACGCAGTTTAATAATAATATGTCGGGTAATCAAAACCTGACTTCTGCAAGTAATATTGCTGCAAATTCTCAGACTGGAAATATTACAACATCAACAACTAATATTCGCAAGTTCCAACCAATCAATACACCCAATTTGCCGATAAAAGCATCAGACCAAACGCAAATTGCTCAACTTGATTCTTACGCAGAACTGAGAAAAGCACTTCAGCAGCAATATCCCAATTCGGAAGAAAAAGCCGTCATCCGTGATACGGTTCCTGTGAGTAAAGCAGGTGTCGAAGGTACAGTTTTAGGCTTTTTAGTAGTTGATCCAGAAGGTAAAGTGTTGGATCTCAAATTCCAAGATAAAATGCTTTCCCCTGCACTGAAGTTGAAATCAATACAATATTTAAAGGGTAAATCTTGGAAGGGTAATCAACAAATTAGCCGCTATCCATTTAGCCTGCGTTTTCAAGATAGCACCAAGACTGCTGGGGTGACTCCAGGAATCACACCATCATTAGAACCGACTCCACAATTTTCTAAACCCGTAAACAATAGTAGTCAGCCAACGCCTACTCCATTGGCTACTGCTAAACCATTGCCATTGTTTACACCGGCAGCTAATAATATTAAACCAACACCGTCAGTTACTGTTAAACCATCATCTACAGAGACTGAGAGAAATCAACTATCTTCTTCTAAGAAACCTAATCAAACGCTAATCCAAACGCTGCGACAAGTTAGGGAAAGAAGAGAAAATTCTAATTCAACAAAATAAAACTTGATTGAATAGCGATCGCTACATCATCTTATTTAGAGACGTAAAATTTTACGTCTCTTTTATTTTAAGTTTTGATTATGACAATATTCCAGCGTTGGCGTGACTGAGACAACCTCTACTTCTATTGGCTTGGCTGGGGTGGGGTTGATGAGAAACTCGCTAGCACCTACGTGCGGCTTTTGAGGATTTCCCCAATCATAGGTGTAACCTAACCCTGTCCAAGGATAATATTCTTTTTTGTCATTTGAGTAGGAATTTTTGTAAATCTCATACAAAACAGAGTTAGTTTTCGGCACAGGTACAGGTAAAACTTGGCAACTAGAGTTATTTATTTCTGGGTTAATACATGGTCTGCTTAAATCTTCGGCTTTAACCCACATTTCTACAAAATGAGTTTTATTAGAGTTACGATTTAAAATTAATCCTAAGTACTGCTGTAACCTCAGCGATAGCATAATATTGCCAGGAATATTAATACCTATACCTTTGCATTTATTACAGAAGTCTTTAACTTCAGGAAATACAGTTAACCAAGTTTGATAATCTATTGTTTTTGTTCCTGATTTCCAATCTGCGTTGGGGTTTTTGACATATTTCCAACTCACCATTAAAAATTCAGTTTTACCGTTTCTTTCTCTTGTCTTGATTTTTGGGTTATTGGGTGTTAATTCCCAAAGCTTATTAACTACTTCATTTGGTTGCGGATTTTTGGCATCTTCAATCGCTGCATCTAATCGTTGTTTTAAAAATTTATAACTTTCATGTTTATTTTTTTCTAAGTATTCATTGACGTTTTGTGTTGGTTCTGATTGCGCTAATGATTCGTTTCGTAAATGAATTTCTGTGGCGAATAAGCTGGAATATCCAAGAGATAAAGAAACACTAGTAAAAGCAAATAATAGGTATTTCTGATTTCTTTTCATAACAAATTTATTGCTGGTTGATAGCAAAGGATTTTGTATATATAAAGATTGAGTCCGATTTTATATTCATGTTTGTTTGATTGGATACCATATTTCAATTTTGTAATGTTATTTAATGAAGAAAAATATAATGATATGCAAGCTTTTCTACTGATACAATTAATTTTTTGAAACGAACCGCAAAGAACGCATAGACACGAAGTGGCTTCCCGAAGGGTAGAACGCTAAGGAATACAGGTGTAAATATTTAGTGCAAGTTTACAGGGAATTGGTATTAGTTACTTAAGATTGAGAGTTGCTGCCAAAATCAACTATTGCTAATATCATGCATCAGAGTTAGGTGAGTTTGGATGCAGAAGTTGATGAGACAATTGGGGATTTGGCTGAGTATAAGTATTTTGGTTTTGGGTTTGGGGAGTTGCGATCGCTTGTTTCCTCCTTCAGGCGATTTAGTTGAGAGAGTTAGCGACGGTGATACGTTAGCTGTTAAGGATGCGAAAGGAAATAAATTTAATGTGCGCTTTGCTTGTATGGATGCGCCGGAAGTACCCCATTCTAAAAGAGAAAGGGAGAGTAGACGCAGTAGTGATCGCAATCAATTTAGTTGGGGTGCAAAAGCACAGGAACGCTTGCAACAACTAGTACAGAAATCAGGCGATCACGTCACCTTGAATATTACAGATAGCGATCGCTATGGCAGAAAGGTGGCGGAAGTTCGCTTAAAAGATGGGACTTTGGTACAGGAAGTTTTATTGCGCGAAGGTTTAGCTAAGGTATATCGTCCTTATTTAAATAAATGTCCTAGTAAAGAAATAGTGCAGCAAGCCGAAGCACAAGCACAGCAGCAAAAAGTCGGGATTTGGGGTGATACTCAGTTTACCAATCCTTGGGAGTATCGCAGTTTTAATAGAAAAAATTGATAGTTTAAGCATCAAGACTCATTCACAAGTATCAAAGGCTCATTAAAGGAGCTAAAAGCCTCATTAATGGAGTTCCAAGGCTTATTAAAGGAGCTAAAAGCCTCATTAGTGGAGTTCCAAGGCTTATTAAAGGAGCTAAAAGCCTCATTAGTGGAGTTCCAAGGCTCATTCATGAGTATTAAAGACTCATTAAAGAAGCTAAAAGCTTCTTTAAAGGAGTTCCAAGGCTCATTAATGGAGTTCCAAGCTTCATTAAAGGAGCTAAAAGACTCATTAATGAAGTTCAAAACCTCAAACGCATAATATATTGTTAAAAAACTATTTCTAGATTCCGGCTGAGAATGAGAGATATCGTGATTGGCGGCAAAAAACTGTTGCACAACTAAGCTTTTACCTTTGTCTACCTAAGCTTACTGAGAAAAATAACTATAATTACTTCTAATTGTCTAATATCGTACCAAATTATATGGAACCAATTACTGTCGGTGCGATCGCGCTTCTAGCTTTAATAGGTAATAAATTCGTTGATTGGTCAACGGAAAAAGCTTTAGATGCAATTTATGACAAAGCTAAGGAAGTTATTAAAGCTAAATCACCCGCAACAGCAGCAGCTTTAGAAACCGCAGCCGCACAAGCAGCTTTACCACCAGGAGAACGAGAAGATATTGGTGAAGCTGTATTAGTAGAAGATGTAAAAAAAGCAGCAGAGGCAGACCCGGAAATTAAGGAGGCTGTAGAAGCTTTAGGAAATCAAGTCAACACTGCTGCACAAGATAACCCTGAGTTGAAAAAGGCTATTGCAGAGTTAACCGCAGCTATTAAAGCGCAAAGTCCGACAACGGTAGAGAATTGGCAAGGTATAAATATTAAAGGTGGAGAGAATACTATCAGTAATCCCACATTAAACTTTGGCAGCAAATGACCAGCGAGAATTGGCAAGGGATAAACATCAAGGGTGGCGAGACTAACATTCACAATCCAACAATTAATATTGGGTCATCACAGCGAAATTCTCCACCAAATATCCCCAATAATTTAATTCGCAAAGGCGCAATCAAGTTTGTTGGGCGAGAAAATGAACTTGCCAAGATACATCACGAATTGCAGCAGTCGGGGAAAGTGGCAATTTCGGCGGTGGCTGGGATGGGTGGTGTCGGTAAAACGGAATTAGCAACCCAGTACGCGTTAAAACATGAAGCTGATTATCCTGGCGGTATCTGTTGGCTGAATGGGAGAGAATCGGATTTAGCAACCAGCATTGTGCAATTTTATGGCTTGTACATTGGGCAAGAAATACCTGAAAAATTAGGTGGAAAACTGCTGAACCCTCAAGAACAAGCGCGGTGGTGTTGGCAGCATTGGCAACCATCCGAAGGTTTGGTGTTGGTAGTATTAGATGATGTCACTAATTTAGAGCATCTGCAAGAAATACAGCCGACAGCGAACCGTTTTCGGGTACTCATCACCACCCGGTTACGCAACCTCAACCCCAATTTTGTGCAGGAAATTTCCTTAGATGTACTCCCGCATATCAAAGCGTTAGAACTGCTAACTGCTTTTGTAAGACAACGACGGATACAACGGGAAGAAACAACGGCTAAAGAATTGTGTAAATGGCTGGGATATTTGCCTTTAGGGTTGGAACTAGTAGGAAAGTATTTAGCTGAAGATCCAGATTTATCTTTAGCAGAAATGTTAAAACGCTTGAAGACGCAACATTTAGAAGATAAAGCACTGGAACAGGGACAGCTAGGAGTAAAAGCCGCCTTTGAATTAAGCTGGCAAGAACTAGATGAAAAAACTCAGCTTGTGGGTGCTTTGTTGAGTTTATTTGCTCCTAATGTCATACCTTGGCAATTGGTAGAATCTACCAGTGAGTTGCTAAATTGGGCAGAGGCAGATCTGAGCGAAGCCAGAAAGCAACTTTACAAGCGTCATCTCATTCAAAGATTAGAAGATAAAGATGCTTGTTATCAAATTCATCCTTTAATTCGGCAGTTTCTCAAAGGAAAACTAAATACAACATTAAAGATAGAGCAACCTAAAGGAGTAATAGGCTTTTTTAAGAAATTTCTAAATAAGTTGCTACATCAGAAATTTTTTCAAATAAACACAAATAACAAGCTCAAACAAGCTTTTGCAGCAGCAATGGTAGCAAAGGCAAAAGAAATTCCTCAAACTATGACTTTGGAATTTATCGCTTCAGTGCAAGATGCTATTCCCCATCTCCAAGAAGTTGCCGAAAATTTCATAGATGCGCTGAGAGATGAAGATTTAATTTGGGTGTTTGTTGGTTTAGGTAGATTTTATAATGCACAGGGTTTGTATGTATTAGCAGAACCTTGGCATATGCAGTGTTTATCGACAGTAAAAAACCGTTTAGGAGAAGAACATCCCGACGTTGCCACTAGCCTCAACAACTTGGCTGCACTCTACGATTCCCAAGGAAGGTATGCTGAAGCCGAACTCTTGTATCTCCAAGCTTTGGCAATGAGAAAACGCCTGCTGGGAGAAGAACATCCCAACGTTGCCACTAGCCTCAACAACTTGGCTGCACTCTATGGCTCCCAAGGAAGGTACGCTGAAGCCGAACCCTTGTATCTCCAAGCTTTGGCAATGAGAAAACGCCTGCTGGGAGAAAAACATCCCAACGTTGCCGCTAGCCTCAACAACTTGGCTTATCTCTACAAATTCCAGGGAAGGTACAGCGAAGCCGAACCTTTGTATCTTCAAGCTTTAGCACTGTATAAAAGCCTGCTGGGAGAAGAACATCCCGACGTTGCTGCTAGCCTCGACAACTTGGCTGTACTCTACTACTCCCAAGGAAGGTACGCTGAAGCCGAACCCTTGTATCTCCAAGCTTTGGCAATGAGAAAACACCTGCTGGGAGAAGAACATCCCGACGTTGCCATTAGCCTCAACAACTTAGCACTACTCTACGATTTCCAAGGAAGGTACGCTGAAGCCAAACCTTTGTATCTTCAAGCTTTAGCACTGTATAAAAGCCAGCTGGGAGAAGAACATCCTGACGTTGCCTCTAGCCTCAACAACTTGGCTGCACTCTACTACTCCCAAGGAAGGTACACCGAAGCTGAACCCTTGTATCTCCAAGCTTTGGCAATGAGAAAACGCCTGCTGGGAGAAGAACATCCCGACGTTGCCTCTAGCCTCAACAACTTGGCTTATCTCTACAAATCCCAAGGAAGGTACGCCGAAGCAGAACCTTTGTATCTCCAAGCTTTGGCAATTTATGAGCAACAATTAGGTGTTAATCATCCTCATACAGTTATATGTAGGGAAAATCTTGAACGTCTTCGTGGTGCTAATTCTTAGTGAAATTGGGAGGGATTTGAAACGCAAAGGAACGCTGAGGGAAGCGCGGAGGTACGCGGAGTTTTTCTATAGTAGTTAAGGTGTTTTATCAATGCTCTAATTACAATTTACGCTTTACAGGATTCATCCATACTTCTAATTTGCTAAATGCTTGAGAAGAAAGAAGTGTTAAACATAAGTAAACTAAGGCTACGGCGAAGTAAATTTCAAAGGAGCGATAGTTACCTGCTACTATTAGCTGTCCTTTGCGGAATAGTTCTTCAAAACCGATGATTGCAACTAAGCTGGTGTCTTTTAATAAACTGATAAACTCATTGCCTAAAGGTGGAATCATCCGGCGAAAAGCTTGCGGAAAAATTATGTAGCGCATGGTTTCTACCGAACTTAAACCGATTGACTGTGCTGCTTCGGTTTGTCCTGGTTCAATTGATTGAATCCCAGCGCGAACAATTTCTGCAATATATGCAGCACTATTTAAACTTAATGCCAACGCCCCAGCCACGAAAGGATTAAAATTAAAGGTGAAGCCTAGTTGTTGTGCGATCGCTGGTATGCCAAAGTAAATCATAAACATTTGGACTATCAAAGGCGTACCCCGAAAGAAATCTACATACGCCCGTGCTAACCAACGTACAGGTTTAATCCGAGAAAGGCGGATAATGCCCATTAAAGAACCACCAACTAAACCTAAAACTACGGATAAAATCGTTAGTTGTAATGTTACTAACGCACCTTGTAAAAGGGTAGGAAAAGCACGCCAAATTATCCCCAATGAAATGAATATATTAGCTGCGTTATTATTAGCCTGATTTTCAAAAGGAGATTTAGTAGGTAATGTTGGCGGATCGGATTTAAACCATTTTTTATAAATTTGCGAATACTCTCCATTTCGTAATATCCTATCTAAACCATCATTAATGAGAGTTAAATTGGGTGAGTTTTTGGCAGTTGCAATGCCGTAATATTCTTCTGTTACTAATTGTTGAATAACTTTAATTCCCCGAAGATTGCCTGTATTAATGGCGTATAAAGTTACAGGTGCATCGTTAATTACTGCATCTACATTACCGTTACTTAATTCTTGCAGTGCTAAAGGTGCAGAATCAAAACTGCGAATTTGCACTCCAGGAATACTTTTAGCTTTTTCTGCGCCAGTAGTACCAATTTGCACAGCAAGCCTTTTATTTTTGAGACTATCTAAACTAGTAATGTCTTGATTGTTTTCTTGAATAGCGATCGCCAACCCTGCTTTAAAATAAGGACGGGAAAAAGAAACTGTTTTGGCGCGTTCCTCGGTAATTGTGATCGAACTAATCGCTGCATCTAGGGTTTTGGCTTGCACTGCTGGAATAATGCCATCAAAAGGGATGCTTTGAAAGTTTACTTTAAAGCCAGCCGCACGAGCGATCGCATTCATCAAATCATAAGAAAAACCTTGCAATTCACCGTTTTGTCCTTTAAACTCAAACGGCGGAAAGGCTGGTTCAGTGGCGACCCGCAGAGTTTTACTAGTGCTATTATTCACACTACAGCCAGCTATTAACGCACAACACAAACCAACTAGCAACAACCCACGCCACCAATGTCTAAAATTTAATCTAACCATTTCATTTGTTTCCCCTCTGCGGTTAGTTCAAAAGCATACAATCAACTCTAAAGCAGTTGACACAAGCAATGAAAAATTCTCAACCTATCATTATTTTTGAAAATATCGAAAAAAATTTTGGTTCTCTAAAAGTTCTTAGAGGTATCACAGGCGAAATCGATTCCGGGGAAGTTGTAGCGGTGATTGGGACTTCCGGCTGTGGTAAAAGTACTTTACTGCGGTGTTTCAACCGTTTAGAAACTATTGATCATGGCAAGTTAACAGTTAATGGAATTGAATTATCTCAATTTAATTTCAACAATCAACAACTAAGACAACTGCGAACCCAAGTGGGAATGGTTTTTCAACAATTCAACTTGTTTCCCCATCTCAGCGTGTTAGAAAATCTTACCCTTGCGCCACGTAAAGTTTTAGGGAAAACAGCGAAAGAAAGCGCGCAGTTAGCAGGTTTATATTTAGAAAAAGTGGGTTTATTTGATAAAGCCTCAGCTTATCCCGAACAACTATCTGGAGGACAAAAGCAAAGAGTTGCGATCGCCCGTAGCTTATGTATGAATCCGCAGATTATGCTATTTGATGAGCCTACCAGTGCTTTAGATCCCGAACTTGTTGGTGAAGTATTACAAGTTATGCAACAATTAGCCGCCGAGGGAATGACAATGGTAGTCGTCACTCACGAAATGCAATTCGCGCGAGAAGTCGCCAATCGAGTTATTTTTTTAGATCAAGGTGTTGTCGCTGAACAAGGCCCCGCTTACGAAGTGATCACCAATCCGCAATGCGATCGCTTGCGTAATTTTCTTAGCCGCCTCAGTAAAGTATGAAGTGTGTAGACAAATAACAAATGACCAATGACTCAGCACTAAAGATACTCACGTAAGAACTCAAAGGGGTCATCTTCCCAACATGGTTCGGGTATCATCAAGTGTAAGTTGCTTTTGATGTCAGCTTCAATTTCGTCGCTATCTTCCCTTTCAAACAGTTCTATCAAAACTTTCCAGTCGCGTTGTCTTAGGGAACTTATTGCAGGGGCGGATATATTTGAATTGATTAGAGATTCCACGCGCAAAATTGGAGTTGAGTGTTGTATCAAATTTGTCGTTTGATTAAGTAACTAACATATTCTAACTTGGGTAAATATAAAACCAAAGTAGATTTAAAAAATGAAATTAGTATTTGAATGGCAATTAAATGTGAAAAACTATCCAATTGTCATTCACAGATAGATTCAACCACATCAACATCAAATACTTTCGCAAAAGCTTTAACAACATGAGGACGCACTTCGTCACAGGTGATACCGGGAATCCATTCGGCTAAACTAGCTACGGGTTTATCGGCGATACCACAAGGGACAATATGTTGAAAGCCTGTCATGTCAGGACAAACGTTTAAAGCAAAACCGTGCATGGTAATCCAACGGCTAACTTTAATTCCAATCGCCGCAACTTTGCGACCTTCCAACCATACACCAGTAAAACCCGTCAGGCGATCGCCTGTTAATCCATAAACTGCTAACACCTGAATGATCACTTCTTCCAGTTGACGCAAATACCAATGTAAGTCTTTACAATAACGTTGCAGATTTAAAATTGGATAGCCTACTAGTTGACCAGGGCAATGGTAAGTTACTTCGCCACCGCGTTCAACTCTATGCACATCAAAATTATTGTTACTTAAGTCAAATTTGAGAAATTCTGGTGTCGCTCCTTGCCCTAATGTGTAAACAGGGGGATGCTCTAGCAAGATTAACGCATCATCAAGGCTGGGGTTTTGAATCCGTTTGGACAGAAGCGATCGCTGCCATGCATGAGCCTCTATGTAAGGCATCAGTCTTTGGTTATATAGCAAACAGCGTTTAACAGATTGTTGCATACTATGGATTGTGCCAAAAATCAACTGGATAAATAGGGAAATATATTTCAACTTGGACAGATGTAATCAACAATTGTCAAGCTATGCAAAGGATTTTAAAGGAACATCAAGGGAACCAGCTATAGAAAATACAAAGTGCTAGTTTGAATATATAACTAACCTCAAGGGTCTTAGGAGGAATTCTCTGCAATAAGCATCACGCCAAAACAAGAAGAAAGATTTAACTGGCTGATGACTCTAATAATATTGTTTGCACCTTTAACTAAATGAAACAAGTACAACAAGTTGTATTATCAACTAATAACAAGCAAACATATGAGACAACATATAAGTTGCTTGAATGTACAAGATAGTTAAGTTAAAAGTTGCTCAAAGTGACGCAGCTAATCATTCGGCGGAGCAATCCAATTGTTTTGCAACAAAAGGAAACCAGCGCAGACATCCACTGAGGATATTAATTAAGGGAACGCGTGAATATTACAAGCAGTAAAGTTAGAGCAAACTCAGCAGTAAATGATAAAACAAAATTTGTTTTGGCGGCAGTGATAGACCTTACCGCAACTTCCTTTCACACAAAGCAAACTCACATCACACATCAATAATATATAGCGGGAGAGTTTACATGAAGCTTGTCATCCACGGCAAAAATATTGAAATCACCGACGCAATTAGGGATTACGTGCATCAGAAGATAGAAAAAGCGGTTAGTCATTTTCAGAACATTACAAATGAAGTGGATGTCCACCTAAGCGTAGCTCGCAATCCCCGAATTAATCCTAGACAAGCCGCAGAAGTCACCATCTTTGCAAATGGTAGTGTCATCCGTGCCGAGGAAAGCAGCGAAAACTTATATGCCAGCATTGATTTAGTTGCAGATAAAATTGCCCGTCAATTACGCAAATATAAAGAAAGGCGGCAAGATAAGAAAACTCAGGCTCAACCTACTAATGAAGTAGTAGTACCAGAACCAGTAGTACCAGATTTAATTGGCGATCGCACTCCCGAATTACCTGGTGAAGTCGTTCGGACAAAATATTTTTCCATGCCACCGATGACTCTGACAGAAGCTTTGGAACAACTGCAACTAGTAGGGCATGATTTTTATATGTTCCGCAATGCAGAAACCGGAGAAATTAACGTGATTTACGAACGCAACCACGGTGGTTACGGCGTAATTCAACCCCGCAATAACAACGGTCACACCAACGGCAAAAACGGTAAGGTAGCCCACAACAATATAGTTATGCAGGAGAAATCACATTCAGCTAAATAAAAAGACGGGAAAAGGTTAAAGGCTAAAGGGAAAAAAATGAACTCCTTGCCCATAATTCCACTTGCTTTTTACCTTTTCTCTTTCTCCTTTCCCCTTAGTTAATTAGTAAATCTCCCCCATCAGCAGCTTGCGTCAGCATAGCTAGTAACCGTTGATTAACAACGATAATTGTCATTGATTGTTGATAATTATCTGCGTTAGTTAGCGGTTATTTGTTTAGGGCTTGCAAAGATTTTAACGCTTCCTCCACGTGTCCTTGAAAGTTGAACATAGAATCAAACACATATTGCACAACTCCTTGTTTATCGATGACATAAGTCACGCGCCCAGGAAATAAACCAAAAGCGGCGGTTGCGCCATATTGCTTACGTACTTGATCACCTTTATCACTCAACAGAGTGAATGGTAAATTGTACTTGGCGGCAAATCGCTGATGAGACTCATTAGAGTCACCACTGACACCAATTACTTCTGCGCCAGCATTTTTAAATACTTCGTACTGATCGCGAAAAGCGCAAGATTCTGCTGTGCATCCAGGTGTGTCATCCTTGGGATAAAAGTACAACACAACAGCTTTTTGACCACGAAAATCTCTCAGGCTAACTGTTGAACCATTTTGAGCAGGCAAAGAGAAATCAGGGGCAGTATCTCCAACTTTAATAGGCATAAGACGACCAATAATTACTTAATAAATGTACATAACTTATTATTCGTTATGTTTGTGCATAAGTGAGTAGTCACATTTATTGGTAATGTTTGCGTGTGGGATAAGCGATCGCTGAGAGCTAAAATACTGGTGCGATCGTTGTCTAAAAATTTTACTTTTCAATCACGGCAAATAAAAAAAGGGTGGGACTATACCCACCCTTTCTATTAAGAGTTTAATGCTGCTGCTGTTTTCTCTTTATCCAATTTAAACATCAACACACCTAAAGGTGGCAAACATAAATCCAACGAATAAGAACGATTGTGCATTGACCAATCATCTGTCCATTTACCGCCTAAATTGCCCATGTTACTGCCGCCATACTGACGGGCATCACTATTAAATATCTCGGTGTAAAATCCTTTTTCTGGAACACCGATGCGGTAGTGAGAATGAGGTTGGGGTGTAAAGTTGCAAATCACTACCATAAAATCATCAGAATCCTTGTCACGGCGGATGAAGGAAACAACACTATGGCGGTTGTCGCTACAATCAATCCAGTCAAATCCTTCCCGTGCAAAATCTTGGGTGTATAAAGATGGTTCAGAACGGTAAATGTGGTTGAGTTCCTTAAAGAATTGTTTTAATTGTTGATGTGGCTCAAACTGTAGCAATTGCCAATCTAAATCACCCCAAACATTCCACTCACTCCATTGGCCAATTTCCATGCTCATAAACATGGTTTTTTTGCCTGGGTGAGCAAACATATAAGTAAACAAACAACGCACATTGGCCATCTTCTGCCATGTATCACCGGGCATTTTACCGATGATGTTGCTCTTACCATGTACAACTTCATCGTGGGACAACGCCAGCATGAAGTTCTCGCTGTGGTTATACCACATACTAAAGGTAATGTTATTTTGATGGAATTGGCGGAACCAAGGATCCATGCTGAAGTAATCCAGCATATCGTGCATCCAGCCCATATTCCATTTCAAGTTAAAGCCTAAACCGCCTGTATAGGTTGGCCAAGAAACCATCGGCCAAGATGTCGATTCTTCTGCAATGGAAAGAGTACCTGGAAAATAACTAAAAATTAGATAATTTACCTGACGTAAGAAATCCGCAGCTTCTAAGTTTTCTCTACCACCGTACTGGTTAGTTACCCATTCACCTTCTTTACGGCAATAGTCGAGATACAGCATAGAAGCCACAGCATCTACACGAATGCCATCTATGTGATATTTATCAAACCAGAACAGGGCATTGGCGGCTAAGAAATTCCTCACTTCGTTGCGGTTGTAGTTGAAAACCAGAGTCCCCCACTCTTTATGTTCACCTTTGCGGGGGTCTGCGTGTTCGTACAAGTGAGTGCCGTCAAAGAACGCTAAACCATGCCCATCTTTGGGGAAGTGACCAGGAACCCAATCGACAATTACCCCAATGCCGTTTTGATGACATTGGTCAACAAAATACATGAAATCTTCTGTACTACCAAAACGTGAAGTAGGTGCATAGTAGCCAGTGACTTGATAACCCCAAGACCCATCAAAAGGATGTTCGGCAATGGGTAATAGTTCTACATGGGTGTAACCTAAGTCTTTAACATAGGGAATTAGTCTGTCTGCCAATTCCCGATAAGTTAAAAACCGCGCACCTGGTTTAAGTTCAGAAACAACAACTACAGGCTCTGTTTCACCATTTGGTAATTTGGGCGGTTCAGCACTAGAAGCGTGTAACCAAGAACCTACGTGTACTTCGTAAACAGAGACAGGTTGAGTTAGTGGGTCGGTATGACGACGCTTTGCCATCCAGTCTTCGTCATGCCACTCATAGGAATCTAAATTAGTAACGATAGATGCTGTTTTTGGACGCGGTTCTTGTTGAAAACCGAAAGGATCAGATTTTTCGTAAATGTGTCCTTCAAAATTTTTGATTTCGTATTTGTAATGTTCGCCTACCCCTATTTCGGGAATGAATAATTCCCAAACGCCTGTGGGGCCTTTACGCATTTGATGTTTGCGTCCGTCCCAAAGGTTGAAATCTCCTAGTAGGGAAACGTTACGTGCGTTGGGCGCCCAAACAGCAAAATAAACACCTTTGACACCGTTGATTTCTGTAGGGTGCGCTCCTAACTTTTCGTAAATTCTATGATGATTGCCTTCGGCAAACAAATGCAAGTCAAACTCCGTCAGGCGAGGAGAACGGAAAGCATAAGGGTCATAGGTGACTCGCTCATGGTCTCCTTCTTTGATTCGTAACTGGTAGTTTGCCAGTTCTGGGGTTTCAATCGTACATTCAAAAAAGTGCGGATGATGTACGGCTTGCATTGGGTATTCTTTGCGTTCTTGGGGAACGATTACCGATGCTTGGGTGGCATTTGGTAAGTAGGCGCGCACAGCCCAAATATTTTTACCATTTTGTTCTATGAGATGCGAACCAAGTATTTCAAACGGATCTTGATGTTGATTCCAAACGATGCGGTCAACCTGTTCCTGAGCAATAGTGGCTATGGACATGAAGCTACCTACGTTGAATAAAGTGAATAAGTAAACAGAGTTTTTTTATATCTATATATATTCTTTACATTTATTTGCATTTTGTCGCCACCGTTATAGTACATCAGATAGGTATGGGCAGGGTAAGGATAAAAGGCAGTAACACGCTACCAATGACAGATGACAAATAACTAAAAATCTAAAAATGGGAAGAATTGAAGCAGGGCTTTACGGATACGCAGTAGAAAGAACTGTTCCCGTATTCTAGGATCTAATTTCGGTGGAGGGACTTTTTGTAGCTGGGCTTGTATTTCTATGTACTCGGCAGCACTTACAGGTTTGCCATCAATGGGCGATCGCGCATCTATAATTATTTCGGTGCGTAATATTTCTTCTGGAGTATCTTCTGGTGGTGGTAATGCGATAACTGCTGCTCCCCAATGACTACTTAACCACACACCAAGACTTATACTAATACCTAAACCAGCAAACATTTTTCGCCTGGTAGCTTTTACTCTCCCCATTTCCCTATCTCACCTCAAAAGTCAGCACGCAAATAAAAGAAATTCTAATTAAATCTTGGCATTTAATTTTGATTTCTTCTCTTTTAATTTCGACTCATCAGTGACGAAGTAGGAGAGATAGGTTAGGCAAGAAAAATAATGAGTATGAAGTATTTCATGCAAGGGTAGAAACTGCTGGGCTAACAATAAGTGCAGAGATTAAGAGGCTGTCTGATTTTAAAGTAGCAACATCAGCTAAAAATTTAAATGGACACTGGGTTACGGTTTAAACCGCTATTACCAGTGTCCGAGCATGGTTGTTGAATTTGAACAGATATCTAAAGTTGTGCTTGAGTTTAGCATCTAATGTTTAGGAATACTAATACTTTCCTTAAGCATTGATTAACTCAAGCAATTGTAGCGATCGCACTACTGATTACCTGTATTAGTCTTGATCTCAGACTAAGAACTAGGGTGATGTAGTGGGTGTAGGTGTTGTTGTTGCAGGTTTTGTTGTAGTAGCGGCGGGTGCTGTTGTAGTAGGGGTAGCTCCAGTATCTGTTGGCTCTGCGGGTGTTGTTGTTGTTGTACCATTATTTGGGGTACTGCCACCGTCACAGGCTCCCAAAACTGCCGCCAAACTTAACATTAAAGCTAAACCGAAGATTTTTGTTTTCATAACTCCTCTTTCACCAATTGTGGCAATCAAAATTTTATGCCTCTTGAATACGATAACCTATTTGCTGCTAGTTTTTTAAACACCTAGCTATGACATATTTAAAAACAATACTTAAGAATGATTATGTGTGGGTTAATGATTGTGCTACAGAGCGATGAGTGAGGTTATTTAACTTTTCTTACCAAGCTATTATCTCAAATATTATCAGGCGATCGCACATGAGTGCTGGTTTTTACTGCGTATTGCCATACTGAGATGAAATACATAAAATGTCAATTTATTCAATAGCTAAAATCTGATTACGATTATTGCAATACCCAAGGCAATACGGTTTGGTTAAAGGGGTTTGGCGTTGGGGGAAAGGGGAAGAAAAAACCTTTAACCTTTACCCTTTAACCTTTTCCCCAAACCAATTCTAAGTTCAAAATGCTTATCCAACCGTATTGATATCCAAGGGATGTCAAAATTGGTCTAGCTACCGCAAACAACATCTCACATGGTATAAAGTGCAAACTATGCTCATGTGCTTGCGTAAAAAGCAATTTCCACCTGAGCAAAAATAAACAAACAGACTAAAATACAGTATTTCCTATTTAAGAAAATTTATGGCTGCCGTTCGTAAATCAGCTGTGTCTGCATCTGGCATTTGGTTCTGGCAAAATTCTCGCCCTACTGTAGAGAGGCGACGCTCTGCACGTCGAGGTTCAGCCCAGCACAACAAATCATCAGAGCTACATCCAGTCGTTTCGCCTCAACGCCAACGACGTTCTGCAAAAATTTCATCGGTTTCTGCCAACAATGGGTTACAAAAAGTAGGACAACCAAAAGTGTCCCCCAGCAAAAACCAACCAAAAACAGTGCAGCCAAATTCTCAGTCTGACTCTTTAAAATTACCTGTTGTGCCTACGGCTGAAGCTTTCCCCACTTGGTTGCTGCGCTTATACACTATTCATCGTTATTCCTCTATTGTGACGTTTTTGTTAGTTGCAATAGCTCTCGTAATTTATGGTTGGACAGTCTATTCTCAAGAAATGTGGAGTCAAGATTTCCGTCGTCTGCAAAACCTGCAACGCAATGAGCGACAATTAACAACAACCAACGCCATGCTGAAAAACAAAATGGCTGAGGAAGCAGAAAAGGCGACTACGGGATTGGTATCACCTACACCAGACCGGACAATTTTTTTACCTTCAGCATCTAATACTCCTAACCCGACACCGACTGAAACAAAACCAAAATCTCCAAAGCTACAGCCAACCTCCTTGCCATTAGGATATTAGAGACTTCGTGATGAATGCAGAGGAGCAGGGGGGCAGAGGGAGACAAGGGAGAATAACAAATGACCTTTGACCAATGACTATTGACTTTTGACTAATGACTATTGACTTTTGACTAATGACAAATAACAAAGGACTCAGCCGATGCAGAAGTCATCAAGTAGATTAAAATTCAAAAACTCCCGCCCAGCAGTGACAAAGCGGCAGAAAGTGTCCAAACAAGAATTGATGGGCAAGCTTAACCCTAATAAACAAGAACCCATAAAAAGCAGTAAAGTCAGACTGTTGATTGTATGGGGCATATTAATAGCATCTGGGTTAGGTCTAGCTGTGAATTTATATAATTTACAAATTCTTCAAGGAGAAAAATTAACCCAGAGGGCGCGTAATCAACAAATGGTGAGTTTGCGTCCTTTTGTGCCTCGTCGCTTAGTAATCGATCGCAATAACATTGTTTTGGCTGTTGACCGGCCTGTATATACTGTTTATGCCCATCCCAAGTTATTTGACAAGTCTAATGAAGAAATAGCCCAAAAGTTAGGGCCAGTTATAGATAAAGATGCAGCTGATTTAGTTAAGATATTTCAAAGCCGCAAAAGTGGAATTATCCTGGTTCCAAACCTGCCAGAAGAAATCGCTGATCGCGTGACTGCTTTGCGTTTAAACGGTTTAGAATTAACTCCTAAATACTCTCGCTTATACCCACAGGGAGATTTAACATCCGATCTTGTGGGTTACGTCGATTTAGACCGTCGTGGTCAGGCGGGAGTAGAATACAGCCAAGAAAAGTTGCTAGAACGTTCTGTACAGAAAGTACGGTTGATGCGTTCTGGTAACGGGACTTTCATGCCAGATACTGCCTCTGATGGTTTTCTGCATTCTGATGATTTGCAACTGCAACTAACTATTGATACTCGTCTGCAAAGGGCGGCGCGCACCGCTCTTAAAGAACAGATGCAGAAATTTCGCGCCAAACGTGGAGCGGTAATTGTCATGGATGCGTTAGATGGTTCTTTACTAACGCTTGTATCTCAGCCTACCTATGACCCTAATGAATACGGCAAAGCGAAAATTGACTTGTTCAAAAACTGGACAGTGGCAGATCTTTATGAACCAGGCTCAACTTTTAAGCCATTGAATGTGGCGATCGCATTAGAAAATAGTGTCATTAAACCAGATGATACATTTAATGACCCTGGTTATATTAAAGTCGCTGACCGTGTAATTAGAAATGCCCAACACAATGGTTACGGGCGGATTAATATTGCTCAAATTCTGCAAAATTCCAGCAACATCGGGATGGTACAAATCATCCAAAGAATGCGACCATCGATTTATTACACTTGGCTAGAACGTCTGGGTTTAGGGCAACCCCTAGAAACAGATTTGCCTTTCGGAGTCAGTGGTTCCCTTAAAGGTCAACAACAGTTTATTTCTTCGCCAATTGAACCCGCCACAGCATCTTTTGGCCAAGGTTTTTCGCTCACACCATTACAACTAGTACAACTGCACGGAGCTTTGGCTAATGGGGGAAAATTAGTTACACCTCATGTAGTTCAGGGGCTAGTTGATAGCCAAGGCAAAATCCATTATTCACCGACGCTCCCTGCGCCACGTCAGATTTTCTCCCCTAAAACCACCCAAGCAGTTGTGGAAATGATGGAAACTGTCGTTTCTGAAGGTACTGGTAAACCTTCAAAAATTAAAGGTTATCGCATTGGGGGTAAAACAGGCACAGCCCAAAAAGCTAGCCCCAATGGTGGTTATATCCCTGGTGCTAGAATTACAAGTTTCGTAGCAGTTTTACCAGTGGAAGCTCCGCGTTATGTCATTTTGGCGATAGTCGATGAGCCGAAAGGTGAAAACGCTTATGGTTCTACGGTTGCTGCACCAATTGTTAAATCGGTAATGGAAACATTAATTCCTTTAGAACAGATTCCGCCACATCAAGATATGAATTCTGTCGGAGAAACACCACAGTAGTAAGCTGTCAAAAACTTGATTTTTACATTGAGGTAATGTGAAAGAACAAAAGCTTTTTCTCTAAATTAAAGATTGAGAAATAGAAAAAGATAATGCAAGAAGTAGAAAAATTTTTAGACTGAATCAATTTCTGCGTCTCTAGAGTTAATATATCTTTATAACTCTAGAAAGAAGTAAAGAAAGCTTAAATATGGAAATTTAGATATTAGAGATGAAAATATTTTCACTCTTTGGCAAAGCTATCTAATATTCCATGCAAAGCAATATAGTTACATTACCTAACTTTGAGGCTGTGGTAGATATTCCACAAGCTAAGGAGAAAAATATTCAATACGACCGTGCTGAACAGCTATTTTTAGAACTACTGGCAATAAATGATTTAGATAATCAACTGAATCAGGAAGCAGCGAAAGCCAGAGAGGTTGAACAAGCAATCTCTACAGCTATTAAAGCTGCCTATGAAAATAGCAATGGTGACGATCGCGCTCACCTGTTTCTTCAGCGAATATTATATTGGATTAATCGGCTGAAGCTATTTTGGTACGATGATTTGCGTAATTATGATAATGAGCGATCGCTTTATTTAAGTTGCTGTCGTAATCAAATTGAAGCTGCTTGGCAAGCTTGGGAATTAGCTCAAATTGATGTCCCAGCACTACAAAAATTAAATGTTAAACAAGCACTAATTGAACGCGCCGCCGCCGATTTAGAACCGCCATTATCACCCGAAAGTCGCTACATTCGAGAGCAGATGAGTGAGGTAGGCTATCGTCATTTATTAGCTATTGGTTCATTTGATGGCTTAGTTGAAGGTAGTCGCCTGTCGCGGATTTTAGGCGGTGCGGCGAATGAAGTACAGTGTACTTTGGTGCGTGTACTATTAGAAGAATACGGCAATGGGCGGTTATCCCGGAAGCACTCAACATTCTTTGCCCAAATGTTAGCCGAGTTTGGTATGAACACCGAACCAGAAGGTTATTTTGATTTAGTACCTTGGGAAGTTTTAGCTTGCGCTAATCAGAACTTTTTAACAACGGAACGCAAACGTTATTTTCTGCGTTATAGCGGCGCATTAACTTATTTTGAAGTAGCAGGCCCAGCAGCATATAAAAATTATCTGGCAGCAGCGCAACGACTACAACTGTCAGATGCAGCGATGGGTTATTGGGAACTGCATATTAGAGAAGACGAACGTCACGGTCAATGGATGTTAGACAGTGTAGCTTTACCTCTAGCCCAACAGTATGCCGATGATGCGTGGGAATTATTACTAGGATATGACCAAGAGAAATTAATGAGCGATCGCGCGGCTCAAGCTGTTGTGCAATCAATAAAGACAACTGAACAAGCTACTCTATCTATTCCCTAAATCTAAAAATTAAAAATAGCAAATTCTTTTGTTGCATTTTTAATTGATTATTAGCTGCCAATTCTTCTTTAGTGACTAGTTGCTCACTAAAGCAAGTTTTGCTTGTTTTGATGTAGCTCAATACTAGTTTTTCTTTCATAAATTATACCTTAAGGATGAAGAACATTAACATGAAAGACGTATTTTTTTGCCCAGAAGAATCTAATTTCTATTCCAACTGTTTAGAGAATTTTGTCCTCAGAGATTGTCAAAATCCTGAATCTATTGTTGAATTTGGTTCTGGCGATGGTAGCCCGGTAATCAACTCATTGCTAAGAAATCAATTTGAAGGATTAATTCAAGGATATGAATTAAATACTTCTGCCTGGAAAGCTGCAAGTTTAACAATAGATGAGTATAATTTGACTGATAAATATATTATTCATAATTCCTGTTTATTTAACTCTGATAAACCTCAAGCTAATTATCTAGTAGCTAACCCGCCATATCTTCCTGCCCCAGATGATGATATTTATATGCCTTTATTATTTGGTGGCATAGATGGAGCATCAATTACCAACGAGCTTTTATCTTTAGATTACGAAAATGTGTTAGTTTTAGTTTCTAGCTATTCTAACCCAATTAGTACCATCAAAACAGCAGAAGACAACGGCTATAGCGTGAATAAATTTGTCGTTTTACCCTTGCAGTTTGGTTACTATAGCTCTGAACCAAAAGTTAAAAAGCACATAGAAGAATTAAAAAAACATAAAATGGCTTTTTACTCTGGAGAGTATTACTTTTTGGCTGGAGTTTTGTTTACAAAATCACAGATATCGGCAACTAATTTATCTAATGAATTAGCTCAAGTCATGACAAGTTTATAAAATCTAAGACTTGTATTTGATTAATGTGTTGACTCGTTTATTCACTATAAAGTTCTTTTGGTAGTCTTAGGGTGCGTTAGCCTGGGGCGTAACACACCCTACATTAATTTTGTCGAGTCAATAAGTTTGTCGTAACACCTCTTCTATAGAACCTACCCGTTGAAATATTTCTATTAATTCATGTGATTTGCTTCTGCGCTTCGTCAGCATTAATTTTAATGGTGTAAGCAAATTAACATCTGGGTCATTAGTAAGGGCTATTTCCGAAGCTTGTAAAACTTTATGGGCGTTAGCAAAAATATCTTTATGATCAAAACCTTCTTTGGCAGAAATCTGATGTAAACTTGCATCGGGTATAGTGGCTCTACCCTGTAAAGTTTTGTCTAATACCAAACCTTTTAATAATGCTAGTAACGCAGTATAAATATTAAAGTCATCGCAACTATCAAAAGCTTTAAACTCGATACGTCCAACTTCGGCTGGAATACGGGCAACTTTGGTTAATGATGGCACACTATGAATTAATTGTTCTTGCTTTTCAACAAAAACTAGTGTTGCTGAACGTTTTCCTGTTCTGATAAACGTTCTGACTGAAAGCCCTTCCCATAAACTTCCATTATAAAAAGGAGAACTAAAAGTAAAAGGCACAATATAAGGGCTGTAATAAGTTAACTTTTTGCCTATATCAATTAAATCTTCTGTCGCCATATCTGCCACAGAAATATTTAAATCTGGCCCGTAGCTAACCATATAAATATTAGCGGTTTGTTCGTCGGGATAAGCTTGTAGTTGTTTGATTTCAAACTCGTTTAGTGGAGGTTGAGGTTCAAAAACAGTTTTATAAGGGTTAAAACTAGCTAAAACTGCTGAGTAACCATAACTCGCTGCTACTTCCCGCAGTAAATTGAAACTTTCTGATAATTCATTCACTGCACCTTGAATACTAGAATGTATTGTGGTTCTAATTTCAATACCTTTAGCTAAACAATCAATTGGTTGATCAGAATCAGCAAATCTTTCAAAACCTTCGATATACCATCTCTTTTTTTTAATACCAGCATCACCTACACGCAGTTGAGGATAGTCGCTGGGGTAGGTAGGTAATTTTTCTACAATTTGATTGAAGTCTGCAAACTTGGTATGGTCAAAATCTGCAAACTTTCCTTCTTGGTTTAAGAACGCAACTTCATGCTCAATGCCAAAATAAAACATTGCTGATACCTTAATTGCTAATTTTCGATTTCTGCATCTGTTGAATTTCCAACTAACTATCAGTTTTGCAAAGATATCGATAAACAACCCTTGCTGATGGTGATAGAGGTTGGCTTAGGCTTACATATTGAGGATAGTTCTTGATAAATTTCAACTTATTTGAGATTAATTTGCAGTAGCCAATGTATCATATTCAATGGTTTGAGTGTGATATTGCAAAACTCAAAAGCCGTAAATTTGTAAATATCTCCATTACATAGGTTCATGCTATCGAGCCAAATTTAAGTAGAAATATTCTCAAGATTTTTAGGTGTGTAATCAGGAAGCTAACGCTTCAAGCCTGTAGTCAAAAAAATAGCAAATCTTAAAAGCCTGTTAGCTAACTGTGCAATTAGCTACCTTCACGGTAGCCTAGTATTGACCGAGAAAAGTTTGAGGCGTAAGTATGACAAGTGTTGCTACATCCCCATACAGTAGCGAACAAATTGCCGCTTGGTTACGTGGACTGCTAACAATTGCCTGGGCAGATGGTGACTTTGATGACCATGAACAGCAATTAATTGCCAGTCTCACTAAAGAAGAATTAGCACCTAGTCTAAAATGGCAGTCTTTAGAGGTAATTACACCAGAGGAATTAGCCGCAGCTTTGGGTAAAGGTACACCAGCAGCCGAGAATTTTTTACGTACTGCTGTAATGGTAGCGATCGCTGATGGTACATATTCTGCTAGTGAAGATGAACTGCTGCACAAATTTTGTGTAGTTTTAGAACAGCCAAAGGATATTATCGAAGCCCTGCGCCATACCCTAGAACACAAAGATTGGGCGGTAATACCCCCAGCCGTACCTGTAGGTATACCACACGATCCACTTCACCCCCTGCGCGACTGGTTAGATGGACTAGATATCCAAGACCCCAGAGTTGCTCGGTTCTTATGTAAAATGATTCCTTCTCAATGTCCCTTTGAACGTGATGTCACTTTATTTGGCCGCAAGATTGTCCATATACCACCTTTATGTAAGATTAATCCACTTTATGAGCAACTAGTCGGTTTACGTTTCCGCGCCCTCTCCTATTTGGCAGATGACTGCGGTGAGGATGTTACGCCATATATTTAAGTGCTGAGGAGCCACTGCGTTGCGGAGGTTCCCTCCGTTGAAGCAAGTGGCGTTGCTGAGTTAAAAAGTGAGAATAAAGATAAATCATTGATTAAAAAACTTATAATTTAAAACTCACAACTCAGCACTCTAAAAAATATGAAATTCATTGACCAAGTAGAAATTCAAGTTGAAGCAGGTAAAGGCGGCGATGGTATTGTCGCCTTCCGTAGAGAGAAATATGTACCTGCTGGCGGCCCCTCTGGTGGAAATGGCGGACGGGGTGGTTCTGTAATTTTTAAGGCTGTAGAAAATCTCCAAACCCTATTGGATTTTAAATATAACCATCTTTTTAAGGCAGAAAACGGTGGTCGAGGTGGCCCGAATAACTGTACTGGTGCATCTGGCAAAGATTTAATTATTGAAGTTCCCTGCGGTACAGCGATTTATGATGTGGAAACTGAGGAAATTATCGGTGATTTAATTGAACCCGAACAAACCCTAGTAATTGCTAAAGGTGGTAAAGGTGGATTAGGAAATCAATATTTTTTAAGCAACCGTAACCGCGCCCCAGAATACGCCCTCCCTGGTTTAGAAGGGGAAAGCAAAATGCTCCGTTTGGAGTTGAAGTTATTAGCAGAAGTTGGAATTATTGGGTTGCCAAATGCAGGTAAATCTACTTTGATTTCTTCTTTATCAGCAGCACGACCAAAAATTGCCGATTATCCTTTTACTACTCTTGTGCCAAATTTAGGTGTAGTGCGGAAACCTAGTGGTGATGGTACAGTTTTTGCTGACATTCCCGGATTAATTGAAGGTGCAGCTGAAGGTGCAGGGTTGGGACATGATTTCTTACGTCACATTGAACGCACAAGGGTATTGTTACATTTGATTGATGCCACTAGTGATGATGTCATCCGAGATTACAATACAATTCAACAAGAATTGGAAGCTTATGGACGAGGTTTAGCAGAGCGTCCGCAAATTTTAGCATTGAATAAAATTGACGCAGTTGATAGAGAAACGGTTGATTTAGATGCGTTGGCTACTCAATTGAATCATCTTTCTTATGCTCCTGTTTTTGTAATTTCTGCGGTGACTCGTACTGGATTAGAGCCAATGTTACAAGCACTTTGGGGCATTCTTGACCAAATGAATAATGTAGAAGCAGAGCAAGTGTTGATTTAATTTAACTTAAATCAAAACAACAGATATACTCAGATAAATTATCGCACGGCAGTTGCTATAAGTCGGCAAAGCCGCCCAACACACTGCCTCGTTTATCTGCGGTTAATTACTCATTATTTTGAATTATGCAGCTACAAGAACAACGCTATTATTCGCTTGAAGAATATCTAGAATTAGAGGTTAATTCAGAAGAAAAACATGAATATATTGATGGGCAAATTATTCAAATGGCAGGCGGAACACCAGATCACAGTCAAATTGCGCTTAATTTAGGTGGTACAATCAACTTTCTTCTCAAACGTCAGCCTTATCGAGCCTTTGTTACAGACCAGCGTCTATGGATACCTAACAGCCGAATTCTTACTTATCCTGATGTAATGGTGGTGAGAACTCCTTTAGAATTTCAAGAAGGAAGACGAGACACTTTAGTTAATCCAGTATTTATTGCTGAGGTATTATCAAAATCCACTAAAAGTTATGACCGCGATGAAAAGTTTGCTGCTTATCGGACAATTCCCAGCTTTCAAGAATATATTTTGATTGACCAGTATAAAATGCACGTTGAGCAGTATTTCAAAACAGAAAATAATAAGTGGATATTTTCTGAGTATGACGATGCGGATGTGCTGTTAAGTTTTGCTTCTATTCCTTGTCAGGTTTTGCTTGGGGATATTTACGATAAGGTGGATTTTAATGTAGAGGAGTAATTTTACCCCTCGCTTTCTGGCGATCGCCCGCATCTGTCGTCATCATTTTGGCATGATTAATAAAGCATCTTCACATATTTGGACACCCTGGCATATTTTCTCCCAGCAGCAACCGTGCCAGACTGGGTAAAGCTTCACCGTATGTAGGATGGATGTGAACCGATCGCTCTAATAACTGCCAAGTTGCGCCTGCTTCTATCAAATCTAAAAATACATGGACTAGTTCAGCAGTTTCGTACCCTACTAGGGTTGCTCCTAAGATTTTGTCTGTGTCGCTGTCAATCACCATACGATAAAATCCGAGGTCATGCCCCCACTCGATCGCACGTGCAATTTGACTCATGGGTAATGTGACAGCACGGGCGTTGATGCCTTGTTTTTGAGCCTGTTCTAAGGTCATCCCCACTCGCCCCACTTGGGGTTCTGTGTAAACTGCATAGCCAAGGACGCGATCGCTCTTTGTTCTGTGTTCTCCACACAAAATTGCTTTTAAGCGGCGATAGTCTTCCCACGACACATGAGTAAAGGCAGGCTGTTTGGCAGCATCGCCAATTGCATATACTCCAGCACAGGTGGTATGAAACTGGTCATCAATTTTGACAAACCCGCGATCGTCTAGCTCAATTCCGCTCGCAGCTGCATTTAATGCACTGGTATTCGGTTTACGTCCAATTACCACCAGCAACGCTTCCCCTTGGAGTTGTTCGCCATTGCTTAGGGTTAAATTAAACAGATTATTCTCGTGGGCGACGTGATTCACATTGACTTCAAAGTGGAGCTGAATCCCATCTTGCTTTAATGCTTCTGCTAAGACTTCACTGACATCAGACTCTTCCTGTCCCAGGACGCGATCGCCCCGCACAATTAAGTGGGTCTGACTGCCTAACCGCGCTAGTCCTTGTCCCAATTCTAAGCCAATATAACCGGCTCCAATCACTAATAAACGGGGTGGTAAGGTATTTAAGTCAAAGAAGTTACGGTTAGTTAAGTAGGGAGTTCCCGCAAGTCCGGGAATATCAGGAATCAGCGATGACGTACCTGTGTTAATGATTACCAGAGGAGCCTGAAAGGTAACATCTCCACCTTTGACTGTCCGTTCACCGACAAAAGCAGCTTCAGCACAAATGACTTTGACACCAGCAGTTTCCAATCGCTGGCGAACTCCCTGATTAAAGCTGCTGCGGATTCCCCGAACTCGCTCCATGACAGCCGGAAAATCCACTGTAACCTCTGTGTGGATGCCTAATTTTTGGGCTTGGCGCGATCGCCCTGCGGCATGAGCTGCGGCTAAGAACGCTTTGGAAGGAGTACAGCCATAGTTAATGCAACTGCCACCTAAAGCATCTCGCTCAAATAAGACAACTTTACGTCCCTCATTGGCAAAATCAGCCGCTAGTGGGATGCCTCCTTGACCACTGCCGATGACAATCACATCTGCGGTTTCCATGAGTGCTAAACTCCTTGGGATAGTTGGCTTTCAAACAGGTCTGACAATTACTTGATGTCTCACATCTACGCATCCATATCCAATACCTTTCGGTTAAAGGGGAAAGGGGAAGGGGAAAAAGTAGAAGAAAACCTTTAACCCTTATCCTTTAACCTTTTCCCAAAACCAGATTACAACTTAAAAATGCTTAACCGAATAGTATTGCAGCCGGATTAGGATTTGATAAATTCCAGCAGGTCGGCGTTGACCTGTTCCTTGCTCGTGTCACCCAGAGCGTGCGCTCCCCCAGGATAGATTTTCAAAATCGAATTCTTGACAAGCTTTGCAGACAAAAGCGCAGAAGCACCAATCGGCACTATCTGATCGTCATCACCATGAATGATTAATGTTGGCACATCAAACTTTTTCAAATCTTCGGTGAAATCTGTTTCTGAAAACGCCTTAATGCAGTCATAGGCGTTTTTATGGCCAGCCATCATTCCCTGCATCCACCAAGAATTGATTAACCCTTGGGAAACTTTGGCACCGGGGCGATTGAAACCAAAGAATGGCCCACTGGGTACATCTAGAAAGAATTGCGATCGGTCAGCTAAAAACGCGGCTCGAAAACCGTCAAAAACTTCAATGGGCAGTCCACCTGGATTCGCTTCTGTCTTCAGCATGAGTGGCGGTACTGCACCCATCAACACAGCTTTAGAAACGCGTTTGGTGCCGTGCCTTCCAATAAAGCGCGCCACTTCACCGCCACCAGTGGAGTGTCCAATCATCACCGCATCATTAAGATCCAGTGCCTCGAATAACTCCGCTAAATCGTCGGCGTAAGTATCCATGTCATTACCGTGCCACGGTTGGCTTGACCGTCCATGACCGCGACGGTCGTGCGCGATGCAACGATAACCGTGGGAGGCGAGAAAAAACATCTGCGATTCCCAAGCATCTGCGCTCAGTGGCCAGCCGTGACTGAAGACAACAGGCTGTCCTGTACCCCAGTCCTTGTAATAGATTTGCGTCCCATCCTTAGTTGTGATTGTACCCATATAGCTCCTATGTAAATTGTGAGCTTTTAAGAATCTGTATCTGCTTTTGACGTGAAGATAACTGCGTCCGCATAACTTAGATCCCACGCTTCTATTACAAGTTGGGATTTTCTTCTTGATGCTTTGTTGGCATCAAATTTTTGTGAAATGGTATGAGAACCTCACGCAGACGTGCGGAGTTTAAACTTTGAGAAACCAGCGTTGGCGATACATGAGTACGGCAACACCCCACCATAAGAATACAGTAATCAGGGCAAATAATAATGAACCGTTGAAAGTTCCTGCCCAAGATGCAAATATATTTTGATAAATCCAGTTAAAGGTGCTGGGGGCAGTTTCGCCTGTGCCAATGGTAGTTTTGACTAAGATTTTAATTAGTAACACAGATGCAACGAACAGAGCGATCGCATTTAAGCCCATAATCTCAAAAGGTTTACTCCAGCGTTTAATTAATCGCACTTCGATAAGTTCGTAACAAGCGGCTAATAAAAGTAACGCCCAACCACTGGTAAAAACAACGTAAGAACTTGTCCATAGTTTTTTGTTAATCGGGAATACCCAACCCCAAGCCCAACCCAGAATTAAGCAACCAATACCAAATAAAGCTAACCCTACACTTGTACGTGTTTGCACTGGCTGTTTACGTATCCATTGCCCTGTGAAGTAACCAGCGAGAACGCTAACAACGGCTGGAATTGTGCTGAAAAGTCCTTCTGGGTCGCCTAAGTTTTTGAAACCATCGCCGGCGTACAGATGTGCTTTAGGGATAATTAGGCGGTCTATGTATGCACCAAAGTTACCGTCGCGTGTCAACACACCCGCACCATATTCGGGAACTGGAACATACATCATGGTTAGCCAGTAACCGATGAGTAAGACTGCGGCTAATATCCATTGTCCTTTGCGTGGGAGGTTGAGAACTGCCAGGGAAGCTAACAGGTAAGTTAAGCTGATGCGTTGCAACACTCCCATGATGCGGATGCTGCTTAAGTCAAAAGTCCAGACACCTTTATTCCAAAAGCCGTTTAATAATAAACCTAAAGCAAATAAAATAGCTGCACGGCGAAGTATTCGCAAGTATACAGTAGAAGTTGGTTTATTATCTGCGGTGTATTTTGACAAAGAAAATGTCATTGCCACACCAACAATAAATAAAAAGAAAGGAAAGACTAAATCTGTTGGTGTGCAACCATGCCAGTCAGCATGAGCCAAGGGAGGATAAACATCATCGGCAACTCCTGCCATGTTGACAAGAATCATAGCAGCTATGGTGATGCCACGAAAAACATCTAGTGAGGTCAGACGCATAAGCGGAATTTTGTGTGCGATGAAAATATAAACTACTCCGCCTGGTGCAAAATTTATAGTTTTTGATACAAGGTGAAATATTTTGAGATCCCCGACTGTCTTTATCGCAGGTTGTTAATGAGAAGCGATCGCTTTCTAAATAATACCAATTCAAATAATGTTTGCGACAGATACCCCACCCGCCTGACGGCACCCTCCCCTTGCCAAGGGGAGGGTTGGGGAGGGGTCTTATTTATGTGTCGCATTCTTTTTTCAAATTGGTATAACTAAATGTTTTTATTACAAATTAAGAAATTTCAAAAATTCAATGATTTATTTTTAGCTCAAAAACAATTAATCAGATTGTTTTTCTCTCTTCTCAAATAGCCATTTTCTTAGAAAATAAAAAAAGTTCTAACTTTGCTGTATTAAATCTTAGATATGGAAACAATTAAATATATTCTGACTGAAGACCAAATGCCGACAGCTTGGTACAACATCCAGGCTGATATATCGCAAGCATTACCGCCAGTTTTACATCCAGGTACAGGTAAGCCAATTACACCAGATGATTTATTACCTCTGTTTCCCTTAGCTTTGATTGAACAAGAAGTTACTCAAGAAAGGTGGATTGAGATACCTGATGCAGTACGCTCTATATATTGTCAATGGCGACCGACTCCACTTTATCGGGCGCGTCGTCTAGAAAAAGCTTTGGATACGCCAGCCAAAATTTATTACAAATATGAAGGTGTTAGTCCTTCGGGAAGTCACAAACCTAATACTGCGGTTGCTCAGGCATACTATAACAAACAAGCTGGGGTCAAAAAATTAACTACCGAAACTGGAGCCGGACAGTGGGGTTCATCTTTAGCCTTTGCTGGTGCGCTGTTTGGTTTGGAAGTGTTGGTTTACATGGTGAATGTTAGCTATCAACAAAAGCCTTACCGCCGAGCATTAATGGAGAGTTACGGTGCTAGGGTAGTAGCCAGCCCTAGCAATGAAACTCAAGCGGGACGTAAAATTTTAGCAGAACATCCTAACAGTACAGGTAGTTTAGGTATTGCTATCAGTGAAGCAGTAGAAGTAGCAGCAGGGGATGAAAACACTAAATATGCGTTAGGCAGTGTTCTCAATCACGTACTATTACATCAAACTGTAATTGGGCAAGAAGCATTAACGCAATTAGAAATGGCAGGAGATTACCCGGATATTGTCATTGGGTGTACAGGTGGCGGTAGTAACTTTGCGGGAATTGCCTTTCCATTTCTTGGTGCGAAACTGCGAGGAGAAAAAGATATCCAAATCATCGCTGTGGAACCTGCTGCTTGTCCTTCGTTAACTCGCGGCAAATATGCTTATGATTTTGGTGATACTGCACAGCTAACACCATTAACTAAAATGCACACTTTAGGTAGCGGTTTTGTGCCAGAAGGCATTCACGCTGGCGGTTTGCGCTATCACGGTATGGCTCCTTTAGTTAGTCATATTGTCAATTTAGGATTAGTAGAAACCCGTGCAGAATATCAACTTGGTTGCTTTGCGGCGGGTTTAACTTTTGCAAGAGCCGAAGGAATTTTACCAGCACCAGAAGCGAACCATGCCGTGAAAGCTGCAATTGATGAAGCGTTGCGTTGCAAAGAAGCAGGTGAAAGCAAGACTATCTTGTTTAATCTTTGCGGTCATGGACACTTTGATATGCAAGCTTACATTGATTACCAAGCAGGAAAGTTGGTTGATACTGAATATAGTGCTGAAGAAGTGGCAATGGCACTGGCAGGATTACCTGTTGTTGACTAACTTTCAAGAAACACAGGCAATAGGCAACAGCCAATAAGGAAGGGATTTTACTTGTTTGTTTCATTCATAACGGGTAGTAGCACCGCCAGTGAGGTTGCTCTTATGAAACACATTCCGTAGCATTGGATGACAAAAGGTTGAATCCAACATAAATTGGGGCTTACGCAGTGATACGGAAAATCAAGGGTTTGGACAAAGGTGTATTGGTATAGAGGAGTAAGGGTGTATACATCCTTACTCCAAGTTTGAACAGATGTCAGTCATGCATCTAGGAAAAATACGATCGCTTTTAGGCGTGCTGAAAGTATTACTTATCAAACTGTTTTACTATTTATCTACTCTTTGCTGTTGATATGCTGTAGTAAAAATAGCAGTGTTAGTGTAAATTTCGCAAATAATTCAACAGCAATCACAGGTACATCTCATGTTATTGCTATAAGTATTGCTTTTGCACAAATAAGCAATATAGCATTATTAGATACAAAAGGCACTGATGGAGTAAAACCTCTTCAAAGTAATGGCTTTCAATAAATCAAAAACAAAAATCTTTTTAGTGCAATTGCTTTTGCATCAGTCTGTAATGTAATTCAAGAATAGTTCTAAGTTACACAACTCAAAATGGAGCAAAATGGATTCAAAATTTCAAAATCGGTTAATATGGGTTGATTATGTAAGGGTTATAGCAAATTTTTGTGTTATATTTCTACATTCAGCCGCACCATTGCTTTACCAATTTAAAAAAATACCTGATTCATACTGGATAATAGGAAACATTTATGATTCAGCAGTAAGGATGTGTGTTCCTTTATTCTTCATGCTTTCAGGTTATCTTTTACTCGAAAAGCAAGAAACATTTAAAAGTTTCTTTAATAAAAGGTTTAAGCGAATTTTAATTCCACTTGTTGCTTGGTCAATTTTTTATATTTTGTGGAGATTTTATTATCAAGGGGATATTAAGGCAATTTCCTTCTCTTCACTTATCAGTCTCTTAGTAAGTCCTGCTGCTCCTCATCTATGGTTTTTATATGCATTAATAGGTATCTATTTATATTTGCCTTTATTAAAACTAATTGTAAAATATGCTGATAATAAATTGCTCTCCTATTACATAGGATTATGGTTCTTGGCTGTTTCAGTTCCTCCCATAGCACAAAGATTAAATATAACTAATTGGATAGATGTTTCATCGATTTCGGGCTACTCTGGATACCTGGTTATAGGTTTAATTTTAGGTAAAAAAACAATTACAAAAAGATATGCCATTGTAGCTACAATTTTAGCACTATGTTCCATATGTATTACTATAGTTGGTACGCATTTATTCACTGTTTATTATGGTGATTTTTTTGACTATTTTTATAAATATTTATCGCCAAATATTATTATTTTTTCCTGTTCAACCTTTGTGTTAATTAAATATTATACTTCCATGTCTGCTTTTGCTAAAAATGAAATATTATTATCTATAATTAGGTCACTCAGTTCAGCTAGTTTAGGTATGTATTTAGTTCATCCAGTATTTCTAAATTTATTAGAAAATGGTAATTTTGGCTTTTTTCTAAGTGCTTCTTATGGAAATCCTATTTATAGTATTCCATTAACAGCGATTATTACATTTATCTGTTCATATTTAACAATTTTACTTATAAAAAAAATAGTATTTATGAGGATAATCATAGGAGAATAAATGTATTTTAATTCAAATACTTTGTAATAAACTAATAATCACTTACTAATTTTCAATTACAATATGGAAAGAATATTTTCTCGGCTTGACAAGAAACTCACCTGTTTTATTCCATTAAATAAAATCAAAATTATGACCTAGGTATTACACCTCCTGCTCTATAGCAGATCTAAATTATTCGTAAACAAATAGAACCCCGACTTCTTAAAGAATCGGGGTTCTAAGTTTTTTATACAAGATTATTTGTTGCTGTTAAAAATTGAGAATTAACAATAAAAATATTTGCATTCATGATTGACAAGTATAAAATTATACTTTAATATTTAAACATGATAAAAGCGATCGCACCCTTCCCCAAAGAGGAAAACGATCGCCTTTATCTAAACCCCAAAATCGATAAAAGCGATCGCCCAATCCCGCGAAGAAGAAAGCGATCGCCTTTATTTAAACCCCAGAATCGGAGTATAAATACAATGATGGCACAATTACAAAATTCCGCCCAATCAAAATTAGCGCAGTTCTTGGGCGCAGATTTCAATTCACCCATCCCTAATCAATTTTCTCAACCGTCCTTTCCCCACCGCGAACCGATTAAACATCTATTGATTGGTTCTCCTAAAGCTGTCACCAGTACAATTAACTACTTGCAAGTAATTGGCTACGCCAGTGTTGGTGATTGGAGTCCACTGCTACCAACCACTAATCCCGGCGAAGTCATGAGTATTTTAAGCCGCCAAATTATGATGCATTAACCCAGATGTAGAGACGTTGCATTGCAACGTCTCTTTAATTGTTGTTAGATCACAAGTTAATGTTGTTACAACACTAAGTTCTGTTGTTAGATCACAAGTTGATGTTGTTACAACACTAAGTTCTGTTGTTAGATCACAAGTTGATGTTGTTACAACACTAAGTTCTGTCGTTAGATCACAAGTTGATGTTGTTACAACACTAAGTTTTGTCTTTAAAAAATTTTGTAGGGTGTGTTATCGCGCCAGCGTAACGCACCGCCCCAGATTTGCGGTGCGTTAGAACTATCGTCCATAACGCACCTACCATACTCAAAGAGTTTTTTTTGACTTGTGTGTAAACCGTAGCCTTGTAGAAGAGGTTCTTTCAAGATTACTAAATTGGTGTTCTAGAAGTCATCATACAAGAAATATTACTGACAACTTAAAATCTAAAAATTACAATATTTTGTTAAAAATACTGACGCAAAAAGCAATTTAATTAAGACAAACTAGCTTTAAAAGCATCGATGAGGAGCATCACTATGTCTCGTAAAAAACGTACATCTCGCGCTTTAGAAAAAGCTGAGTTACGGACTTCTGGACTCAAAGCAATTGATCCAACTATGGATTTTGGCGAAAATCGCAATTTACAAAATATGGCTCAATTAATAGAGCAATATCGTACTAAAATTGAAGCTTATAATACGGCTCTAACTGTGATTGACTCTTCTAAAATAGAGATGCAAGAGTTAGAAAAAAAATTAAGCGACCTTTTAGAAAAAATGCTAATTGGGGTCGCTTTTAAGTATGGTAAAGACAGTATTGAATATGAAATGGCTGGTGGTGTTCGCAAAAGTGAACGTGTCCGCAAAAGTTTAGCCACCCGTTTAAAAGGAACCGCAGAAGAAATATCTAATAAGACTCAAAGTATATAGTTTTATTTATTTGCGATCGCTTTTGTTTATAATTTTTTAATAACAAGAGCGATTTATTTGTCTTGCAGGCTAAAAATATTTGCTAGAATAAAAATATTATTAAGGTTATCTTCATCTTTTATTATTAACAATATCTACAAATATATTTATTAAAATTAATATTATTAAATTTTATTATTTGTTTTCAAAATATATTTTAGCTTTTATCTTTGTGAGGACAAATCATATAAATCTACCTCTTTAGATAGACGAAATCTACCTAAGAGGGGATTTATTCTTGGAGCAACATCTTAATAGCTTTCTCAAATAAATTAAATACGCTACTAGCTAATTAAATAACTAGATATTTGGTGCTGTTATCGATTTTGTTTACTTCAAACACAGCGTATTGAACACAATTGAGAACAGATGTGAAACCCAAAACTTCAAACAAGCTGCTGGGTAATATTTGTTTGCTTAGAATTTTATTACTAAGTTGACAAACCCTTTAAGCATATAAAAATACAGTTTCAATTAAGAGTATTTATCCGCTAGTTTATGCGGATAAAGCCAGAGGTTTAATCAATTAATTTGGTTAAATGTAACTTAATCTTTCCTTAATTGAATTGTATTGGAATATGCCGGAAAAATACACATTTTTGAGGAGTTTTTGTATGAAAATTTCTACTGCTATTATTTCCAGTCTGACACTACTGAGTTTAAATATTGCGGGTTTAACTCAAGTACAGGCTCAAACTGACGTAACTCCTGAACCAGATGGAATTACGTTTCTGCAAACTGAAGATGGAGAAGTTCCAGTAACTCTTTTAGGAAACGGTTGCCCAGACGAAACCGCAAAGGGGATTGTGAATGGAGATACTCTTTCTATAACATTCAAAGAATTTGAAGCTAAAGCTCTGTCTCCTCTAGTTGAATCAAAATCATGCAATCTGCGAATAGGCCTTAATATCCCTTCTGGATTTACTGTTCAGCCAGTTAACATCACGTATGTTGGATTTGCAGATGTGCCAGATAAAGGCAGTGCTGAAGTTAACGTTAGACTTCTTTTTCAAGGTAGGAATATTGTAATTCCAAATCTAAACGAAACTTTTGCTGCTGGTACTTCCAAAGTTTGGACAAAAGAGGTTCAGCTTGACTTAGCACCCATCAATGCATGTAATAAACCAGTGAGTTCGATTTTTGGTATCAATACAAGTCTGACAGCAAGAGCTAGAAATGTAGCTGCCAATCAAGAAACTCAAATCCGAGTTGATACAATTGATACAGGACTCGGCCCTGTATTGTACCGGATTAAGTTTGCTTATTTTGCTTGTTAGTTTTTTACTGCATAGTTAATATGCATTTAATTTTTCCCAAAAGCTGCGCTCTCAAACACAATACTACTCGGTTAACAATCTTGAACAAGGTTAAAAGATAAGAGCGAAAATTTTTGATTTCCTCTTTTTCCTGGCCTGATTGCCTTTAACCGACAAGTACTGCATTGCCTCAAAAGCAGCTTTGTTCACATCTTGCGCCTAACCCCAGCGAATGGAATTCGCGGCTATACAAACGTAGACGCGCTAGCGGCTTCCCGCAGGGTAGTCCGCCTATCGCGCTTGCGCTGCGCGACTTAAGTCGCAGGCGTGCAAGATATGAGTTTACCGAGTTATCGAAAGATTTCTTCTAATACAGTGAAGAAATCTTTCGATATCTGCCTTGAAAATATTGGACACAAATCTAATTAACTTTGATAGATTCAAAGTATTTGATATGAAACTTGTAAGCAGTCTTATTTCTAGTTTGACATTGCTGAGTTTAAATCTGATAGGTTTAGCTGAAGCAACAGCCCAAACACCAGTTCAAACGCTTAACTCAACATCAGGATTTAAGTTTAATGATATTTCATTAGTTCTCCTTGGCAATGGCTGTCCGTCAGGAACTTCCCAAGCAGTTTTAAACGGAGATACTTTGTCTGTAAATTTACCTCAATTTGAGGCTGTAGCGACATCTCCGAGTGTTGTATCAAAATCTTGCAATCTGAGAGTTGGGTTGAATGTGCCTGCTGGATACAAAGTCAGACCCATCAACCTCAACTATTTTGGTTCTGCAAGTGTACCTAACGGTGGCAGTGCTGAGTTAAACGTTAGAATCTTATTTCAAGGCAAACTTGTGCCAATTACTAATGATCCAAACCTCAAGTTTGAGTCGGGCTTTTCAGGTACATGGCAAAAAAATGCATCTACTAGACCAGATGCAATTAATGCTTGTAATGGGCCAGTAAATTCAGTTTTTGGCGTTAACACAAATTTGATAGCTCGTGCGAGAGATGTAGCGGCAGGAGGGCAAACCAGCATTAGAATCGATAGGGGCTATCGCATTAAATTTGCTCTTGCCCGTTGTTAGAATGTCTCTTAATTGCGCTTAAATTGCTGGTTATTTTTTATTAACATATCTTTTTAAATTGGAGTTTAGAAAAGGGTTATACCAATTTTGTATGAAGATGCACATAACAAGACCCTCCTGTAGTCCCCACTTGGCAAGGGCTGCGGTGTACACGGTAGCTTGCCAAGAAGGATGGCGACAGCCGGGGGGTAAATATATGCAGCTTCACAAAAAAATGGGATTAAAAAAAAGAAGTTAATCTAAACTCCAGTTTAAAGATATGCAAAACTATACTAATTTAAATGCTGCTGCAACAGACCAATAATTATTTCTGGTAATTCTAAATGCGGCAGCACCCCAGTATCAGCGATCGCATAAAATTTTTGAATAGCCTCACGATTTAAATTCGCCAACCTCCGCCCTAATTTAATAGAAGTAAATTGTGCCTTTTCACCCCAAAACAATACACTGGGGATAGTTAACTGTTGAATATACAAACTCAAATCAAAATATAAATCACCCCGCAAAAATGCCAAGGCTGCAAACTTAGCATTAGGCTGTTGTGCAGAGGTTAAATAAGCTTCTACCATCTCTTGAGAGACGCGTTCGGGTTTCGCAAACAGAAAACTTTGTAGAAAGTTCCTTACAGCCAATTCATTTTCCGCACCCAACGCATAGATTAAACTATCTACCAAAGGCGTATTAATTACAGAAAGTGGTAGTCTGCGTCCAGCACCTTGACCAAAGTCATCAAAGCCAGAAGGACAGACTAAATATAACGATTGGAATAATTGCGGTTGAGTAATAGCCAAACGGATAGTTAAAGCAGCCGTGAGAGAAGACGCAACAACTGTTACAGGCTGGTGACAAGTTTGAGTAATAAATTCTGCGATCGCGCTAAGATAATCTTTAATTTGATAATCGCGCACAGGGTGTGCAGACTCACCCCAACCAATTAAATCAGGTGCTAAAATTCGATACTTTGCCGCAAAAGCTGGGTAAACCTTCGACCATTCATAAGCAGAAGCCCCACCCCCAAAGTTATGCAGAAATAGCAATGGAGGTAAATCTTCAGTCTCAGCATTTAACCAAGGTGCAGATGTCTGAGTATAATAAACCATTGCACCTAAGGAAATATGAATAACTTTATGCCCAAAGCCAGGAGGTTGAAACTGAAGCATAAAAAGTATGAAGTATGAAGTGTGAAGTGTGAAATAAATTAGGGTATATATAAAACCAGAAAATGAAAGCTTTTCATTTCTAAGCTTTACTCCCTATTTCCTTCACTTAGCATTATCTTTAGTAACCTGAATTAGTTCGTTTAAGTTATCCTCATTAATATTATAAATAGTTCCAAAACCCACAACATAACGACCTGCATTTGGGGTAAGTTTGAAAAGCCGGAAGTCAGTCAAACCTCGAAACACTGCAATCATTTCGCCAAAGCGTTCTTGAAATTGGTCAACAATTGTATTCCAAGTGTCTGTATCCCGCGCTATTAAAGTAGCAGTACAATCAAAACTTAAGCGGCGACGGGCAAAAATGTTATTAGTTTTTGCTTCATCATCAATAAATAAAACACTTACACGCGGGTTAGCGTAAAGGTTTTGTGTGTGAGTTGCCAAGTCACTGATATAAATATAAATATTTTTAGCCTCATCCATCACAAACGGTGCATAACTACTATTAGGTATACCTTCCTGACTGATAGTGCTAATGATGACACTTTGAAACTCTTGCGGAAAACTTGCGTATTCAGCTTGAGCTTTTTCTAGTTGGCTCATAAGTAATATTTTGTATGATTAGCAACATTTAAGTAAGTATTTTAGCTTTTTTAGGCGATCGCCAAAACAATAAAAGATTTGGCCTAATTGTAACTACATTCAAATAATTGAGAGTAAAGCCGATATCATGTAACAAGTAAACAAGTAATGAGGACGCAATTGTGAGTGACAAAAATCGTTCTCAATGGGACTTAGGCAGGTTTATCGAAACCCTGTCTTACTTTGAGGTTATTCCCTTTCTTAATTGCATCAAGCAACTCATCCAAGGTCGTCCCCAAGATAAGCAAGCCAGACCTGACGGAGGAAAAAATGTGGGTGTAATACTAGTAGCAGGTGCAACGGGTGGACTTGGTAAAAGAGTTGTAGGGCGACTTAAACAACGTGGTTATCAAGTGCGGTGTTTAGTGCGAGATATTGAAAAAGCACGGTCAATTCTTGGTAATGATGTTGACATAGTAGTTGCAGACATTACCAAACCCGAAACTTTAAACGCTTTACTCATGGCTAATATTCAAGCCGTGATTTGTTGTACAGCCGTGCGAGTCCAACCAGTAGAAGGAGACACAGCCAATAGAGAAAAATATTATCAAGGCATTAAATTTTACCAACCTGAAATCGTTGGCGACACACCCGAAAACGTTGAATATCAAGGGGTCAAAAATTTAGTAGAAGCAGCTGCTAAATATCTGACCGCAGCTAATGAAAAACTTATATTTGATTTTACCCACCCCTCAGCCGAATTAAAAAATGTCTGGGGTGCGCTAGATGATGTCGTGATGGGTGGTGTCAGTTCTAGTAATGTTCAAATCACAGAAAATAAGGCCGTGTTTGCTGGCAATGTTTCCACAGCCAACTCCGGAGGGTTTGCTTCTGTGAGAACCAAAAATTTTGACCCACCATTTAATTTATTTGGTTATACAGGCGTAGAATTACGCGTTAAAGGTGATGGTCAACGTTATAAAATCTTTCTGCGTCCAGATGCAACTTGGGATGGGTTAGGTTATAGCTATTCGTTCGACACCGTAGCAGACACTTGGCTAAATATCCGCATTCCCTTTACTGAATTAACCCCTGTATTTCGAGCAAAAACTGTTAAAGATGCTCCACTATTAGATGCTAGTAGAATTAGCTCATTTCAACTCATGTTGAGCAAATTTGAATATGATGGTGCATTAAATCCTAACTTTACACCCGGTGGTTTTAGTTTGCAGGTGGAATGGATTAAAGCTTATGACGGCAAAACTTTACCACAATTTATTCTCGTCAGTTCCGCAGGTGTAACGCGTCCCGGAAGACCAGGTATTAATTTAGCAGAAGAACCACCCGCAGTTAGATTAAATGACCAGTTGGGAGGTATTTTAACCTGGAAATTAAAAGGTGAAGACAGCTTAAGAGCAAGTGGTATTCCCTACACAATTATTAGGCCTTGCGCCTTAACTGAAGAAGCAGGAGGTCAAGAATTCATCTTTGAACAAGGTGATAATATTCGCGGCAAAATCAGCCGCGAGGATGTAGCCGAACTTTGTGTACAAGCGTTAGAACAAAGTCAAGCCTATAACGTCACCTTTGAAGTAAAGCAAGGGGAAAATCAGGCTAGTGTTATCAATTGGCAACAACTATTTTCTCAATTGCAACCTGATAAATAAATGAAAAAGATACAAGTACTAACCCTAGCTGTGGTGTTGGTATTGATTCTTTGGGGCGGCTTATTTTCTAATACTGCATCATCACAGCAAATCGAATCTCGCCTCAACAACTTAGAAGCAGATTTTAATCGTCTTGAGTCTCAGTTCAACCAAATAGAATCTCAACTTGGCCGCAACCGTCTGCCTTCATCTGCAAGAACCACACTTACACCACGACAGTCCACTGGTAGAGGTAACATATCACAAGGACAACGCGATCAAATGTTTGACCGACTAGCAACTTTAGTGGTTGAATTAAAACAACAAGTCAATACTCTAGAGCAGCGAATTGCAAGATTAGAAGCACGACGCTAATTGCTAAATCTAAAATATTATGGCAAAAGAAATTCAAAAAATAGCCACTTACGAAGGTGGCTGTCATTGTGGTGCAGTACGTTTTAAAGTAATAGTTGATCAACACAAAGTTGATGACTGTAATTGCTCAATTTGCCGCAAAAAGGGCTTTTTACATTTAATTGTGTCGCAAGATAAGTTTACTTTGCTCCAAGGCGAAGATAAGTTAACAACTTATAAATTCAATACCGGAGTTGCCCAACATAAATTTTGTAGCATTTGTGGAATACATTCTTTTTATATTCCCCGCAGCCATCCTGATTGTGTAGATGTCAATGTACGATGTTTAGATGGTGATGTCATTGGTAACTTTGAAATTGTGCCTTTTGATGGTGCAAATTGGGAAGCAAATATTCACAAATTGATTAATTAGTTATCTCTAAAAACAAATATAGTGAGACATCAAATAAAGAATTTATAATAAGTTCTCTTGCATATAAACCTTTTAGGATACTATTTTCCCCTCTTACTTAAAATTCGGTTGCTGTTTAGTCTTAAAGTATTTGTAATAAATCTTATATCTTTACCATACATTACTTAGCTAATATAGTTATTGAATGCATGATATTAAAGTATCCATTGTTTTCAACAAGCATTACTTTGTGGATTAATTTGGTAATGTTATAGAAGTATTAGTGCAGCTAATCTAGAGCTTCTGTCCTCAGTTTTTACATTAGTCTAGGAACCCATCCATAACAGTGCCAAAAAGCTACAAATTGTGCTATTTGCCAATTTCAAGTATTAGTTTGCACAAGTGCTTTCAGAGGAGATGGGAGATGAAAACTATAAATTTACGCAATAGATTATTACAAAGTAGTATTACTTTAGTTTGTGTTGCTGGAGTAACGGCAGTTTTTGCCGCAGAAGCAAAGGCGCAAGTAGCCGGAAAAAACTATTTAGTCACAATTACCCAGCAAGGCGGGGGTAACACTCAAGCCTGTTTTCAGTTTGATAATACCAATACTTTAGAAATTAATGGAGCGCCAGTTCAGTTCACTTTTGGTTCTAGAAGTTCTGAAGGTACTAACCTGTATAGGTGGCAAGCTGTCTCAAGAAGCCCAGTTACACCTTCTGTAGGCATAAGTGGCGAAGAACAACCAGGCCCATTCGGCGTGGGATCTCGATTAGTAAATGGTAATGGCATAAATGAAAATGGCACCCTTTACACATTTAGTGGAAGTCAGGTCGCAAATTGCCCACTAGTAACTTTTTCCCAGGGGGCAAACTTTGGGGGAGGAATTCTCTTCCAATAACTAATAGTTAGGTAATAATTCTCTCACTTGATTCATTACTTTATATTTCTCAACATTTGTAAAAGACATATATAGGAGATTTTGCTCTATATATGTCTTCTTTCTTTTGTCTTATTTTCTCTCTTAAATACTCTTTCTTAAGAAGAAATGCAATATATTTATTTTTGTAGAGAAAATACTAAAGAAATCTGTGGAAAATAAAAAATAAGCGATGTCGATTGTATAAAGAGGTGTATAGGAGTGAATGGATATCTGATTAGCCTTTTTGAATATCTGACATAATTCGCAAACTGAATGTGATGCTAAAACAAGCAGAGAAAAATTATTCAGGTTATGCCAGGTAACGTGCTGACAATTTTGAATAAGGGCAAATTTCTATGAATCAACCATATTTTTCTCCTGATGATTTACCTACACATAGAACAACAATAATTAGTGAATTATTACTTAGCCAACTAGAAGAAACAATCAAAAAACGGTTTTTTTTAGGTTGCGATCGCACAGTACGCGTTTTATTATCTAGTTGTCACTGGTATTTCAAAATCAATAGCGGCATTTTGATGTTCATCATGGTTTGTCATGATATCGAAAGCTATCAAAATATTATGATGACTGTTCCCTATTTAGCTGATAAATTAAAATGTTTTGCCAACCAAGCTAAAATCAGCATTAGTTCGCCAGTCAACCAAGGTATTCCCTGGGTTATCGGTATCAATGATATTTTTCCAGGAGAAGATTCTTCAAACACTTAAATAATATCTAGGAATCCGGTTTGATTTGCAAATTGACTTGTGTAGACAGGGAGTAGGAAAGAAGCCTTGTCTGAATGTACTGATTTTTTTCCCAAATCAAATATGAGTCCTATATAGAATCTATAAACATAAATATACCCGACTTCTCAAAGAGGTCGGGTATATTAGTCTCTCAACTTTGTCTTACTGTCAACTTTAAAGTTAATATTCTTACTTATAACCAATCACTAGCAAAATGATTCCAGAGGGATAATTTAATTTTTATTGATTGATTAAGAAGACTAATTAACCATAAGTAGACAGTAATACAAAAAATGACGAATGAACAAATCACCACGTTGCATTGTCTGTAAGAAAACTTATTTGCAAAGCCATAACTTTTACACTGGAATCTGCATTGAGTGTGGAAATCTAAACTTTAGCAAACGTCAGCAAACAGCCGATTTACGAGGTATGATTGCCGTTGTTACCGGAGCTAGAGTTAAGATTGGTTATGGTGTAGCTTTGAGACTGTTGCGAGATGGTGCAACTGTGATAGCAACAAGTCGGTTTCCTCATGACACGGCGAAAAGGTATGCAGCAGAGTCAGATTTTTTAGAATGGCAACATCGTTTGCATATTTACGGACTTGATTTGCGCCATCTTCAAAGTGTTGAACAATTTACGCAACACATTTGCAAGTTTTACCCAAGGCTCGACATTATTATCAATAATGCAGCACAAACGGTGCGTCGTCCGCCTGAATTTTATCGTCATTTAATTGAGTTTGAATCATTATCACTTCAAGAATTACCACCAGAATTACAACTGTTAGTAGCTCATAATCATACAGTTAATAATGACAAGCCTGCACTATTAGCTAGTACAGAAGCAGCAACCTTTGCAGAAAGTTCTGCTTTGCTTTCTCAAATTCCTTTGATTCCTGAAGACAGCATAGATAATTCGGCTTTTTTCCCTTTAGGAAAGTATACCGATGATGGGCAACAGCTAGACTTGCGCCCTTTTAATAGCTGGCTGATGAAGGATGATGAAGTAAGTATTTTAGAATTATTAGAAGTACATATAATTAATGCGATCGCTCCATTTGTCATCAACAGTAGACTCAAACAATTAATGAGTAACTGCAAACCAACTAATAAATACATCATTAATGTTTCTTCAATGGAAGGACGATTTAATGATGTTGACAAAGCTTGGCGACATCCCCACACCAATATGGCCAAGGCCGCACTCAATCAAATGACTCGTACCTGTGCCAAAGAATATGCCAAACATCGTATTTTTATGAATGCCGTAGATCCAGGATGGATTAGCTTCCAACAGCCTTATCATCAAGCAAAATCCATGCAAGAAAGCGGCGTTGTTCCTCCCTTTGATGTCGCGGATGCGGCTGCACGTATTTGTGATCTAATTTATTTAGGAATTAACCAAGGTAAAACACCTTTTGCTAAATTATTTAAAGACTATAGAGAAATAGATTGGTAATTTCTGGCAGTGTAGCTTAATGGTAAAGCGCTCGTCAGTCGAGGCGGGAGACAACCGTTTGATTCGGTTCGCTGCCACAGCAACGTAGTTCAAGCAGTAGAATTCCTTGGAGTAGACCAGGAGATGCGGGTGCAATTCCCGTCGTTGCCCTTTTGAAATATAGTATCAACTTCAGTAATCGTTACATAATATATAGTACGACTACAAATTTAGTTATATTAACGTGAATTCGATGAACCTCTCCCCAACCCCTCTGTCTTGAAAAGTTTTGCGCCGGGAAACCCGGACGCGCAACACCAGTTGCTTTAAGCCGGGAAACCCGTCCAACGCACTGGCTCAACTTTTCGCTCCGACGCGGAGAGGGGCAAAAATCTTACTAGTTTTGGACGAAAAAATAATATTTTCAAAGCCTCTCCACCCGTGGGGGAGAGGTTTGGAGAGGGGTTCTTAACTTGCGGGGGGACAAAATGGTCTAGAATGCTTATCTTACAAAGAGTGTAGCAATTTGTGGTAAAAGAAAAAGAGCATTTATTCGCAATAAGCTCTATTTAA